>CAVYIJ010000021.1:0-47118 GCA_963768575.1 uncultured Halobacteria archaeon | reverse complement strand
TGCCGGTGGCTTGCCGGAGATGTCGTAGGTGACACGCGAGATATCCGGCACTTCGTTGATAATACGGCGCGACACATGGTCGAGGAAATCATAGGGCAGGTGTGCCCAGCGTGCGGTCATGAAATCGATGGTTTCGACTGCGCGCAACGCCACCACCCAGGAATAGCGCCGGCCATCGCCGGTCACCCCCACTGACCGCACCGGCAGAAACACGGTGAACGCCTGGCTGACCGAATCATAAAGTTCGTTTTTGCGCAGTTCCTCGATATAAATGTGGTCGGCGAGACGCAGACAATCAGCGTATTCTTTCCTGACCTCGCCGAGGATTCGAACACCCAGGCCGGGACCCGGGAACGGGTGCCGGTAGACCATTTCGTAGGGCAAGCCGAGTTCGACACCGAGCTTGCGCACTTCGTCCTTGAACAGCTCGCGTAACGGCTCCAGTAACTTCAGCTTCATATGCGCGGGCAGTCCGCCCACATTGTGGTGCGACTTGATCAGGTGTGCCTTGCCGGTTTTCGCACCGGCGGACTCGATGACGTCGGGATAGATCGTACCCTGTGCCAGCCACCCGGTGTCGCTGCTCAGCTTGTCCGCCTGTTCCTCGAATACCTCGATAAACAGGTTGCCGATGATCTTGCGTTTTTGTTCGGGATCGGCGACGCCCGCCAGCGCCGACAGGAAACGCTGCTCGGCATCGACGCGAATGACATGCACGCCCATGTGCTCGGCGAAAGTTGCCATCACCTGGTCACCTTCACGGTAACGCAACAGGCCGTTATCCACGAACACGCAAACCAGTTGATCGCCAATCGCCTTGTGCAGCAGCGCCGCAACCACTGACGAGTCCACGCCGCCGGACAGGCCGAGCAGGACCATGCCGTCACCTACCTGCTCGCGAATATTGCGAATACTGCTTTCGGCAATATGCTCTGCTGTCCACAGGTTGTCACAGCCACACAGATCGATAACAAACCGGTGCAGAATACGCTCGCCCTGCCGGGTATGCGTGACTTCGGGATGGAACTGGATGCCATAGTAACCGCGCGCATCATCGGCCATGCCGGCCACCGGGGCGCTGTCGGTACTGGCGATCACCCTGAAACCGTCAGGCAGTTCGGTCACGCGGTCGCCATGGCTCATCCACACATCCAGCAGCCCGTAACCTTCCTCGCTGGTATGGTCCTCGATGTCCGTCAGCAGGCGCGAGTGACCACGTGCGCGCACCTGCGCATAGCCGTATTCGTGGCGGTCGGCGTTTTCCACCCGGCCTCCGAGCTGTGCCGCCATCGCCTGCATGCCGTAGCAAATGCCAAGCACCGGCACGCCCGATTCGAATACGACCGCCGGTGCCTGCGGTGCATCGTCACCGGTAACGGTGTCAGGGCCACCGGAAAGGATGATGCCGCGCGCGCCGAAACGCTCGATATCGGCAGGATCGGTGTCATACGGATAAATTTCGCAGTAAACGCCCTGTTCCCGCACGCGGCGCGCGATCAGCTGGGTATATTGCGAGCCGAAA
Organism: uncultured Halobacteria archaeon; assembly: GCA_963768575.1. Taxonomy (GTDB): domain Bacteria; phylum Pseudomonadota; class Gammaproteobacteria; order UBA9214; family UBA9214; genus UBA9214. The sequence goes on along the minus strand of CAVYIJ010000021.1, from coordinate 45,596 downwards.
TCCAGGATAAGGATCCGGTGGGCATGAATTTCATTGGTCATGTATCAACAGAACCTGGGTGACGTGTAATCCTTTTACACCCTCTCCCTCCGGGAGCGGTTCCGGAAGAGGGGACCAATTATTAAAAATAATCTGAAACTGTCTCCTCTCCCCCGACCTGTCACGGAGGGGGAAGGGATACATGCTTTGTCTGCTGGAGATCACTTCAGACACTGGTGTTTATACCGCGTTTGCCAACCCGGCTAAAGCTCAGTTATTCACGCGATAATTCGGCGCTTCCTTGGTGATCGAAACATCGTGCACGTGACTTTCACTTACGCCGGCATTGGTCACGCGGATAAATTCCGGCCGTGTACGCATTTCCTCGGTAGTGGCGCAGCCGGTATAGCCCATGCTGGCGCGCAACCCGCCCATCAACTGGTGCAGGATCGTGATCATCGACCCCTTGTAGGGCACGCGGCCCTCGATCCCTTCCGGCACCAGCTTGTCCTGCTCGCCGCCTTCCTGAAAATAGCGGTCACTGGAGCCCTGTTTCATGGCGCCCAGCGATCCCATGCCGCGGTAGGATTTATAGGAACGGCCCTTGTAGAGTTCAACCTCACCCGGCGCTTCCTCGGTACCGGCGAACATGCTGCCTATCATCACCGACCAGGCGCCGGCGGCGATGGCCTTGGCTACATCACCCGAGTAGCGAATGCCGCCATCGGCGATCAGCGGAATACCGTCCTTTTTAAGTTCGTCCGCGACATTGGCGACGGCCGATATCTGCGGTACGCCGATACCCGCAATGATGCGCGTGGTACAGATCGAACCCGGCCCGATACCCACCTTGACGGCATCGGCCCCGGCGTCGACCAGTGCGCGCGCCGCGGCTGCCGTTGCGATATTGCCGCCGATAACCTGCAGGTCGGGAAACTGCTGCTTTACCCAGCGCACCCGGTCGAGCACGCCCTGCGAGTGTCCATGCGCAGTGTCCACGATGACGACATCGACACCGGCGGCAGCCAGTGCCTCGACGCGCTCCTCGCTGTCGCCGCCGGTGCCGACGGCAGCGCCCACCCGCAGGCGCCCGAACTCGTCCTTGCAGGCGTTCGGAAAGTCAGTGGACTTCTGGATATCCTTTACCGTGATCATTCCACGCAACTTGAAATCATCATTGATTACCAGCACGCGTTCGATGCGGTGCTTGTGCAGCAGTGCAATCACTTCGTCCTTCGATGCGCCCTCACCGACCGTTACCAGTTCCGCTTTCGGCGTCATGACGCTGGAAACCGGGTTGTTCAGGTTGGGCTCGAAGCGGCGATCGCGGCTGGTGACGAGACCGACCAGGTCATCGCCGTCCACCACCGGCACGCCGGAAATATTCTTTGCGCGGGTGAGTTCGACCACCTCGCGGATCGTGGCGTTGGGCGAGACGGTAATCGGGTCCTTGATTACGCCGCTCTCGAATTTTTTTACCGCCTGGACCTCGGCGGCCTGCCGCTCGATATCGAGGTTCTTGTGGATGATGCCGATGCCGCCTTCCTGGGCCAGCGTGATGGCCAGCCGCGCTTCGGTAACGGTGTCCATGGCGGCGGAAAGTACCGGGACCGGCAGGATGATTTCACGGGTCAGGTGGCTTTGCAGGCTGGCATCGCGCGGCAGGACGCTGGAATGGGCCGGAAGCAGCAGGACATCATCAAAGGTAAGGGCTTCCTGCACGATGCGCATAAGGTCTTGTTCCGCCGGTTGAGAGTGGGCGCCAATTATAGAGACTGAAGGTGTCCCGGTAAACTACGGCGGCACGATTGTGGCTGAATTGCTGCTATAGCAGCGGATTTTGCAACCGGATATCGGGGAATCGGTGTATCCTTGCCGCTCATGAGCGAAGCAGCCCCCGACAACGGCAGACTGCCCCCCGAGCGCGACGTTTTCACGGTATCGCGGCTCAACCAGACCGCCCGTCGTCTGCTGGAGCAGGGCCTGCCCCGTATCTGGATCGAAGGCGAACTGTCGAATATCGCCCGACCCTCCTCCGGACACCTGTATTTCACCCTCAAGGACAGTAACGCCCAGATACGTGGCGCCATGTTCCGCGGCCGCAACCAGCTGCTGCGCTTCAAGCCCGAAGAAGGCATGCAGGTCACGGTGCGTGCAAAGATCAGCCTGTATGAACCGCGTGGCGACTACCAGCTGATCGCGGAGTACATGGAAGAGGCCGGCGATGGCGTTCTGCAACGCGCGTTCGAGGCGCTCAAGCGGAAACTCGACCTTGAAGGCCTGTTCGATTCCGAAATTAAACGCGCCCTGCCCGTCCTGCCCGCGCGCATCGGCGTTATCACCTCGCCCAGCGGCGCGGCCATTCGCGATGTACTCAGCGTACTCGGACGACGATTTCCCGCGATCCCGGTCGTGGTGTACCCGGTGCCGGTACAGGGCAAGGATGCCGGCCGGCGAATCGCCGCCATGCTGGAAACCGTTACACGGCGCGACGAGTGTGATGTGCTGATTCTGACGCGCGGTGGCGGCTCACTTGAAGATCTGTGGGCATTCAATGAAGAAATTGTTGCGCGCGCCATGCATGCCTGCCATATACCCATCGTCAGTGCCGTTGGGCACGAAGTCGATTTCACCATTGCTGATTTTGTTGCAGACGCGCGCGCGCCCACACCCTCGGCCGCCGCCGAACTGGTCAGTCCCGACCAGGCCGATTGGCTGGAACAGTTGCAGGGCCTCGCGTCGCGGCTGGGGCGTTGCATGCGGCAACAGACCTTCGACAACCGCCAGCGCATCAACTGGCTGCAACAACGCCTGCAACAGCGCCATCCCGGCCAGTACCTGCGCCAGCAGGCACAGCGCCTGGATGAGCTGGAAGGCCGTTCTCGGCTGGCGATCAGGTCTTACTTCAATAACTTACATGCTAAACTTCACGTGGCATATGCGGCACTGAAACAGGCCACGCCGGCACACGTGATCAGGCGCATGACACTACAGTACCAGGCCCTGGAACAACGCATGGTCGCGGCCGCCGGTGGCCTGCTCGCAAGCCGGCATAATCGCCTGGCGGTGGCCTGCAAATCACTGGACACGGTCAGCCCGCTGGCGACCCTTGAACGGGGTTACGCGATCGTCACGCGCCCCGGCAAAAAAACAATCGTGCGCAAGGCGTCCGGCATCAGGCCCGGCGAGCGGGTCGAGGCACGATTGGCAGATGGACGGTTGTTATGTACCGTTGAGGAGGTAACAGAATGATGCATGTGCGCACCGCTTGCGCGAATTATTTCGCGGCGCTGCTGTCTGTATTCACACCCATCGTGCGATCCGCTCGTGCAGAAAATTTTCCAGCAAAAGGCGGGAACCGAAGATGATTTACCGAATTACCCTGTTAGTTACATTGCTGATTGTTTCACCCGTGCATGCCCTCACACTTGACAGCACACCCGTGCCCGGCGGCATAGCCGTCATCACCCTGCCTGAAAACGTCGACCCGGCCAGCGCGCGCTACCGGGACAGGAAAATACTTGTCACGGACATCAACGGCAACAAGTCCGCCGTCATCGGCCTGTCTCTGGGCACAAAACCCGGCCGGCATTTTCTCAAGGCCAGAAACGCACATGGCGATGCATTGCAAATCGCCTTCGAGGTCAGGGACAAGAAATACGAGGAGCAACGCATCACCATCAGCGACAAACGCAAGGTCAACCCGGAAAAGCGTGATATGGACCGGATTATCCGCGAGAAAAAAACCATCAACCGCGCACTGCAGCACTGGTCGAATGCGGACAAGGTGGACCTGAACTTTGCCTATCCCGTTAGCGGTCCGACCAGCAGTCCGTTCGGCCTCCGGCGGTTCTTCAATGAACAGCCGCGCAACCCGCACAGCGGACTCGATATCGCCGCGTCCTCGGGCACACCCATACGTGCCCCGGCCCCGGGCACCGTCCTCGAGACCGGCGACTACTTTTTCAACGGCAAGACGGTTTTTATTGACCACGGACAGGGCCTTGTCACCATGTACTGCCATATGAGCGCAATCGATATCGAACCCGGCGCCCGGGTCGATACCGGCGATATTATCGGGAAAATCGGCATGACCGGGCGGGTTACCGGACCGCACCTGCACTGGGGAGTCAGTCTGAATAATGCACGGGTCGATCCTTTACTGTTCCTGAATGATGTAGATCAAAACACCGCGGCGATTCCTGTTAAATAATGATAGGTATTATTGATCAATCGTGTCTGGTGACAGGCCACGGTAAACAGGCTGCGGAGGACTCAGCATGACCATCACACGACACGGGTTGTCTATCGGCATGGAAAGAATGGATAACCGGTTCTTCCTGACGCTCAAGGCAATCGGCAAGCTGACCCACGAAGATTACGAAAAGATCACGCCCATGATCGACGCCGCCCTGGAGGGCGTCAGGGACCCGGAGATCAGGGCGTATATCGATGGTACCGAACTGGATGGCTGGGAACCCAGGGCGATCTGGGATGATTTCAAGCTGGGCCTGAAACACGGCCGCGAATTCGGCAAGATCGCCATTGTCGGCAACAAGGGCTGGCAGGAACTCGCGACGAAAGTCGGCGCGTGGTTTGTCTCGGGCGAAGTCAGGCATTTCGAAGATGCCCACGAAGCGCTGCACTGGCTCAAGCAATAGCCAACTGCCGGTTGTCACGCCCGCTTGCTGTCACACTGTTGATTACCCGGTAACCTGAAACGGCCCGCACATGAAGATTACCCGCCTCCTGCGCCTGCTCATCTGCACGGCCCTGCTGATAGCGACGGGCATTACGGCAGCGGCCCAACCCTGCGCACCCTTCAGCGACAAGGTCGACAGGAAGCTGCTGCAGGCGATGCGCAATGCGGCCAGCGAGGGGCGCCTGTTTCGCGTTTCGCCCGAACAGTCAAAGGTTGGATTTTGTGTACGGCATTTCCCGAAGCAGGAAGTACGCGGCGAGTTTACCAATATCGTCGGCGGCCTCGCACTGCCGAGCGATGTTGAAAAGCATGGCCAGGCGCTGCTGCTGATTCATACGACCACCATGGAGTCCAGCCACCCGGAGTTATTGCCGCTGGTGCAGGGCCACGAATTCATGGATACGGAACGGTACCCGGAGATCCTGTTTGTCGGCCGCGCCTTCGAATGGCTGGGCCCGCAGCATGGCTACATCTACGGCGATCTCACCCTGCACGGCAGGACCCGGCCGGTGGTATTCGATATCAGTGTCGATGTCCTCGATGATCCCGATGATTACGGTTATCTCGATGACGACCTCCCCGCACGTATCCGCCTCAGCGGGACCAGCCAGGTCAACCGCATGAAGTTCGATATACGCAGCCACCGGTTCATGGTCAGCCAGACGGTACGGCTGTGCCTGTCTGTTGAACTGGTGCCCTGGGGAAACTGACCGTTATTTCGCAGGCGTCGAAAAGGGCCTGAACCTCAGGTCCCGAGCCGGACCGGTATACGGCGCTGCCCGAACGAGCCTGCATATTTCCCGAAACGCCCGGCGATCGCAGTGCCGCAATCCGGACATTGCCCGTCCTCCGTGACCCGGTATTCCAGTATCTTGTACCAGTCACGCACGATTAGCGCAGTGCCGCAGCCCGGACAGAACGTGGTATCACCGTCCGCGTCGTGGACATTGCCGGTATAGACATAGTGCAGGCCTTCGGCCTGTGCGATGTGCCGCGCACGTGCCAGTGTCGCCGGCGGTGTCGCGGGAACATCCACCATCTTGAAATCCGGGTGGAAAGCCGAAAAATGCAGCGGAACATCCTGCCCGAGTTCCTTCACCAGCCACTGGCTCATGGCCTCGATTTCCCGGTCCGAGTCGTTATAACCCGGAATCAGCAAGGTGGTGATTTCCGTCCACACCTGCGTTTCATGATGCAGGTAGACCAGCGTGTCGAGCACGGGCTGCAGGTGCGAGCCGGTCAGCTTGTAGTAGAACTCGTCGGTGAATGCCTTCAGGTCCACATTGGCGGCATCCATGCCGGCGAAGAACTCGCGCCGTGGTTCGGCATGAATGAAGCCCGCCGTCACTGCCACCGTATGGATGCCGCGCGCCCGGCAGGCCGCGGCCGTATCGATGGCGTATTCCGCAAAGATCACCGGGTCATTGTAGGTAAATGCAGCGCTTTTACAGCCCGCGCTTTCCGCCGCCAGGGCGATGGCATCCGGGCTGGCCTGGTCCATCAGGCGGTCCATGTCCCTGGATTTACTGATGTCCCAGTTCTGGCAGAACTTGCATGCCAGGTTGCAGCCGGCCGTACCGAAGGACAATACGGATGAGCCCGGGAAAAAATGGTTCAGCGGTTTCTTTTCGATCGGATCGATACAGAAACCGGACGAACGCCCGTAGGTGGTGAGCACCATTCGGTCGCCCTCGCGCATGCGCACGAAGCACGCACCGCGCTGCCCGTCGCGTAGCTTGCAATCACGCGGACACAGGTCGCACTGCAGGCGGCCGTCCGCCAGCCGGTGCCACCAGCGTGCCGGGTATTGCGTTTCCTCAGTCCCGCCCATGGTCCACCTCTTTCCACTTTGTCACGCTATAGCGCGACAGGCGAATGTCTTCATGCCAGAAGTCCGCCGGCAGTCCCGCCTTGTGCTTGAGGTGGGCAAGAAAATCACCCGGCTGCGGCAGGGACTCCCATACCTGCGGCAGGAAGGTGCCTTGCGCCTGGCCAAAGCGCAGCACCACGCCATCGATGGCGGGACGCAATTGCGCCAGCGCATCCGCTTCCGAGTCGAATTGCAGGTCGGTGGCCGCGGACAGCAGCGACACCTCGATGCGCGTGCGGGGTAATTCATGTGCCCGCAACGGCGCAAAGCGCCGATCGAGCGTTGCCGCGGCAACGGCATTGCCGGACACGTCCTCTACCAGCGAACGTCGTGGCTCGAGACTGCCGATACAACCACGCAATTCGCCTTGCTGCGTGAGCGTGACGAAAGTTGCGCCCGGTTCATGCAGCCAGGAATGCATGTCATGGTCTGTACCCGGCACTCCCAGCCGGACGGCAATGGCATTGCGCGCCACTGCCAGCAGCACCTCGCCATGTTCTTCATGCATCGGGAATACCCTTTTCCGGTTCGTAAAATGCAATCGCCGCGTAACCCACCACGCGCGACCTGTCGCCGGCCGTATCGCCCGAGTTGCGCAAATCGAGCAACTCCGCCTGCAGTGGATGGCGGGCAGCAAACTTCAGCAGGCCGTTCACCGGCGTAGCCCCGCAGGCCTGCTCATGGACGATATCCGGACGCAGTTCAATGATGTGATGCACAGTCTCGTTATCCGTCTGCCTTGCAATGTCATAGGGCAGGTAATGCGACAGGTCGGAACTGATGATGACCAGGGTGTCCTCCCCGCCCCACACGCGTGCCAGCACCTCCGCGACCTCTGCTGCCGTGGCGTCGCCCACGGCCAGCGGCAACAGGCGGAATTCTCCCAGCACGGTTTGCAGGAACGGCAACTGCACTTCCAGCGAATGTTCCGGCAAATGCGCGGCATTACTGACTGTCACCTGTTCCATGTCCGACAGGGCGCCCATGGCCTCTGTATCCAGCGGGATATCTCCCAGCGGGGTCGAGAAGACCGTCACTGCAGGCAGTGCCAGCCCGCGCACCGGTACGCGGTGTACCGGCCCGAGCAGCACCACCCGCCGGATTCGGCCCGCCAGGGTGGCCAGCCGTGCATAGGCCGTCGCGGCGACCGGCCCGGAATAGATATAACCTGCGTGGGGAACAATCAGCGCCTTGGGCAACCGCGCCGGACCGGCCGGGGCGGCGTCGGCCAGTAGTGAACGGATCCCGGCGGATAACTCGGCGGGCGCGGCCGGATAAAATTGTCCTGCCACGGCAGGCGCTCTGGAACTGCTCATACAAAAACCTCATCTTCAATATAGATTACATGAGGCCGCCGGTGTGGAAATTCAACAATTGACAGGTGTTGTCACGTCTTGCAGCGAAAAATACCCGCGCAAAGCCGTCACGACGCCAGGAAAACCTTCAGTCATCCCCGCCTCGGCTTTGGCATCCTGCGTCGCTCTACCTCCTGCATCCCTGCAGTCGTGCGCGGGGATGCCAGGAACATACAACGAGCAATATTACCGTAACTACTGAACCTGAACCGAATCACGCCTGGCCGCTCCCGGCGTCCTGCCTCCCGCGGCAGGATCGACAAGGCCGCTTCGCAGCCTTGTCCTTGTACATCGCAAGGCGCGCCTACAGGTTCTCTTCCAGGATCCGCCGGTATAAACCGGCGTCTTCCTCGCTGAAACAGCAGGCGATGATGCGATCGAAACGGTCCGCGTACATCAGCATGGCGGTGATGGCGATTTGCGCCGCGGCCTGTTTGGGGAAACCGTAGACCCCGGTGCTGATGGCGGGAAAGGCGATGCTGCGCACGCCGTTCTGCAGTGCGAGTTCGAAACTGTTGGTGTAGCAGGCTTTCAACAGCGCCGCCTCGTAATGATTCCCGTCCTGCCACACCGGCCCGACGGTATGGATCACCCGGCGGGCGGGCAATTCGAAGCCGGGGCTGATTTTCGCCTCGCCCGTACGGCAGCCGTCCAGCGTCCGGCAATACTTCAGCAACAGCGGCCCCGCCGCGCGATGAATGGCGCCATCCACTCCGCCCCCGCCAAGCAGGCTGTTGTTTGCCGCGTTGACGATGGCATCAACCTCCCGGGTGGTGATATTGGCGTTGATAATCTCTATCATGAGCGTAACCGGCGCGTAACCGGGGTCAGATACCGGCATTTACTTGATATTTCCGGGCAATTATATATAGTGGCGTACACCTCGTCAGGAATATAAGTAAAAACCGGGATCTGACCCCCTGAACAGGAGTGACACGACATGCCATCTCTTATCACCCTCTCGCGTGCTGCACGCCTGGTCGGCGTCAAGCGCGGCGTCCTGCAAAAACGTATCCGCCAGGGAGAGCTGAGAACCTTCGAAGGCGAGTTGCTGCTCGCCGACCTCCTGCATGCCTATCCGCAAACAGAAATCGAGGATACCAGCATGCTCGAACGGGTAGAGTCGATCATGGAGCATGCTGTCAACAAGATCATCCGTACCGATTCCGACCTGCCCGATACCAACACGCTGGCAACACGCATCATGTCACTCGGCAAGGAACTTGCGCGGGTACGTAACGAAGCGCGGCGCAATGCGGATATCATCGACAACCTGAAAGAAAAGTTCGAGGAACTATCGGCCGCGGACGAACAGACGCAGCAGCAGGCATTTAGTACACTACGGGACTGGTTCAACCAGGCACTGGAATCTGCGGAGACAGCGAAAAACGGCTCCGGGTTTATCGCCAAGGAGGCCGTACTGAGAGTTATGGCAGCACAGGTACGCATATTGCCCAGCGGGCATGAATTTTTTATCGAGGGAACCGATTCCATCCTCGAGGCCGGCCTGCGCAGCGGCCTGGCCCTTGATTATGGTTGCAGTAACGGCATTTGCGGGCATTGTAAATGCAAGGTGGTATCGGGTCAGGTCAAGCAGATTGCACATCATGACTACACGCTCACCGAGGCCGAAAAAGGCCTGGGTTATATACTGGCCTGTTCCAATACTGCGGTTACGGATGTAGTGCTCGAAGCCGCCGAGGCGCATGGCGCCTACGATATTCCCGCCCAGGAGATCGATGTCAGGATAAAGAAAGTCGAGCAAGCCGGCGACCGCGTCGTCCTGCTGCAAACAAAGACGCCCCGCACCAACCGGTTACGCTTCCTGGCCGGTCAGTATCTTTCCCTCAATATCGACGGTCTGCCGGCACAGGATTGCTCTATTGCCAGCTGTCCCTGCGATGATATGAACCTGCAATTTCATATTCCGGTCATCGCCGGCAACTCGTTCAGCGAGAAACTCCCCGGCATCCTGAAACCAAACTCGACGCTGACCATCAGGGGTCCGGCAGGCGACTTTATACTCAACGAGGATTCACCGCACTCACTGGTCTTTATTGCCTGTGACGCCGGGTTCGCGCCGGTCAAGAGCCTGATAGAACACGCCATGGCACTGGATATTGCCGAAGATATATACCTTTACTGGATCACTACGCCGGGCAATCGTCATTACCTCGGCAACCTGTGCCGCTCATGGGCCGATGCACTGGACAACTTTCACTACAAGGCGCTCGAATCCGGCAGCAGCGAGAATGTTGCAGACCTGTTACCAGGCATAATCGACAGCCTTGAAGAAACGGACAGCCTTGATTATTACGCATGCATGCCCGAACAATTTCTCGCGCAAACGGAGAATTACCTGGTATCGCGCGCGATACCTGAGAGACAGATAAAAATGGAGCCGATCAGATAGAAAACGGGCTGCCAGTCAGCGGCAGTTACTTTACAATCTTCAACGCCGGGCGTTTGCCTGACGGCTTGCCGCCATCATCAGGTTCCGGCTCATCGCCATCGTCATTGAATACCATGCCACGCCCGTTCTCCTTGGCATAAATCGCCAGCACTGAATCTACGGGAACGTATACTTCGGTAGCAATTCCGCCGAATCGCGCACGGAAACTGATGGCATCATTGCCCAGGTTGAGGGTATCCACGGCAGCAGGACTGATATTCAGGACAATCTTGCCATTCTGGCCCTGCTGGGCAGGAACCTCGACACCGTCACCTTCGATATCGACCAGCAGGTGCGGCGTCATCTCGTTATCGAGTATCCACTCGTTGATGGCACGCACGAGGTATGGGCGACTGGTCGTCATACTCACTGAAGATACGCGGAACCAGGTATAAAACCAATAGCGCGATTTTGGCAGAGCGGGCCGGCAGCCGGGACCGCTTACCTCATTCGCGCATTTCGCGCTCGGCCTCGGAAAGGCTGGCCTGGAAGGTCTCGCGCTCGAACATACGCTCGGCGTAGTCGAGCACAGGCTTGGCCTGGCGCGGCAAATCTATATTGTAGTGCTTGATGCGCCACAGGATCGGGAGAATACTGGCATCCACCAGCGAAAATTCATCGCTCAGGAAAAACGGTTTCGCGGCAAACACTTCCGCACTGGCCGTGAGGCTGTCACGCAGCTGCTTGCGGGCCTTGCTGGAGGTCTTTTCACCGCGCGATTCCAGTGCCTGTGTCAGCTCATACCAGTCCTGCTCGATGCGGTAAAGCGCCAGTCGGGTACGCGCCCGTGAAACCGGATCGACCGGCATCAGCGGCGGGTGTGGAAAACGCTCGTCCAGGTATTCCATGATGGCGCGCGGGTCGTACAGCACCAGCTCACGGTCAACCAGCGTGGGCACCGTATTGTAGGGATTGAGATCAATCAGGTCTTCCGGCTTGTGACTGTTGTCGACCTCGACAATCTCGACGGTAATACCCTTTTCCGCGAGCACCACGCGCACGCGGTGGCTTTGCGGACATGTCGCAGATGAAAACAGGCTCATGACTGAGCGACGATTCGCTACCAGTGCCATATTATCCCCCCCAGGGTGGCCATACGCTCAGTGAACGTCCTTCCAGTATTCACGTTTCATCATGTAGGCGACAACCAGGAACAGCAGCAAAAACATGATGACCTTTACGCCCAGCGCCCTGCGGTCATGCTTTGCCGGCTCACCCATGTAGTCGAGGAAGTTGACCAGGTCGCGGATAGCACGGTCGTACTCCTTCGGCGTCATCAGGCCCGGTTCCGTCAGCTTCAGGGATACCGTCTTGGTTTCATGACCGTCATGACCCTTGACCGTCGTGATCACGGGGTCCTGCCATCCCTGCAATTCCCACAGTACGTGCGGCATGCCGACGTCTGGGAAAACCAGGTTATTGACACCGATGATCTTGGAATCATCCCGGTAAAAACTGCGCATGTAGGAATACAGCCAGTCGGCGCCGCGTGCGCGCGCGATAACCGTCAGGTCCGGCGGTACGGTTCCGAACCATTCCTTGGAATCCGCATCGGCAGTCGCGACCGTCATGAGGTCACCGGTCTTGCCGCCGGTGAACAACAGGTTCTCGGCAAGCAGCTTTTCCTCGATACCCAGGTCCTTGCCCATGCGCTCGTAGCGCATCATTTCCGCCGAGTGGCAACTGAGACAATAGTTGACGAACATGCGCGCCCCACGCTGCAGTGACTGGATGTTATTCGGATCGATGTTCGCCTTGTCCAGGTGAATGCCGCCTGCGGCAGCAAGCACCCAGCAGGGCATCAGCAACAGCAAGCCTGTGACAATGAGCTTCTTCATGATGTCACCCTGTCCGGCACCGGTTTGGTCTTGTCCATTTTCGTGTAAATAGGCATAAAGAAAAAGAATGCAAAGTAGATGACCGTACACACGCGCGCCATGAAAGTATACAACTCGGTAGGCGCCTCCATACCCAGCCAGCCGAGGATGAGGAAGCTGATTACGAACAGCGCCAGCCAGATTTTGTAAATTCTGCCGCGGTAGCGAACCGACTTGACCGGACTGCGGTCCAGCCATGGCAGGAAAAACATCACCAGTATCGCCATGAACATCGCCAGCACCCCGGGGAAGGACGAGCCCATGACCGACGGTACGGCACGCAGAATGGCGTAGTACGGCGTGAAGAACCACAACGGCGCAATGTGATCGGGAGTTTTCAGCGGATCGGCCGGGATGAAATTATTGTATTCGAGGAAATACCCGCCCATCTCCGGCATATAAAACACCACGATGGAGAAGAAGATCAGGAACACGATCACGCCCACCACATCCTTTACCGTGTAGTAGGGGTGGAACGGAATACCGTCGACCGGGTTACCGTTTGCGTCCTTGACCTTCTTGATTTCAACACCGTCCGGGTTGTTGGAACCCACTTCATGCAAGGCAAGAAGGTGCAGTACGACCAGCGCCAGCAAAACGATCGGCACCGCAATCACGTGGAAGGCGAAGAAACGGTTCAGCGTTGCATCGGCCACCACGTAATCACCGCGAATCCATTCGGCAATTCCCTCGCCGACAAACGGGATGGCGCCGAACAGGTTGATAATGACCTGCGCACCCCAGTAGGACATCTGGCCCCACGGCAGCAGGTAGCCCATGAAGGCCTCGGCCATCAGGCAAACATAGATGACCATGCCGAAGATCCAGATGAGCTCGCGCGGTTTTTTGAAGGACCCGTATATCAGGCCACGGAACATATGCAGGTAGACCACGATAAAGAAAGCGGACGCGCCGGTGGAATGCATGTAGCGGATCAGCCAGCCCCAGTTGACATCACGCATGATGTATTCGACCGAGTTGAATGCCAGCTCTGCATCCGGCTTGTAGTTCATGGTCAGCCAGATACCGGTAATGATCTGTATTACCAGTACCAGCAGGGCCAGCGAACCGAAGAAGTACCAGAAATTGAAGTTTTTCGGGGCGTAGTATTTGGCCAGGTGATCATTCCACATACTACTCAGCGGGAATCGCGCATCGATCCAGCCCAGCAGGCCGCCCTGCCATTTTTCAGCACTGTTGCCAGCCATTATGCGACTCCCTCATCTTCGCCGATCATGATTTCCGCGTCACTCAGGTAACGATACGGGGGCACCGGCAAATTCTTCGGCGCCGGCATGCTCTTGAAGACACGGCCCGCCATGTCGAACTTGGAACCATGACAGGGACAGAAAAATCCACCCTGCCAGTCCGCACCCAGATCAACCGGGGCCACGTCCGGACGATAGGTCGGCGAGCAACCGAGGTGCGTGCAGATACCGACCAGTACCAGGATTTCAGGTTTGATCGAACGGTCCGGATTTTTCGCATATTCGGGCTGGTCCGATTTATCGGATGAGCTGTCGGCGAGCAGCGGGTCCATTGACTGCAACATGTCCAGATTTTCGGTCGTTCGTTTTACGATCCACACCGGCTTGCCACGCCACTCGACACGGATCATCTGTCCCGGTTCCAGCTTGCTGATGTCCGCGCGGACCGGCGCACCGGCGGCACGCGCCTTGGCGCTCGGCGCCATGGAAGAGATGAACGGCACCAGCAGGAACCCGGTGCCAACTGCGCCGATCGCGACGGTCGCTTGGGTCAGGAATCGGCGTCTCGCGGAATTGGTCTCATCGCCACTCATGCGGGCAATCTCCAGAATTTATTGTAAAATCAGTGGATTACATGTACTTACTGGCTGTATACAAAGCACTAAAGAATATTCAAATAAATCGGAATATTCTAATTTTGTACATGAAGATTCCAAGAACCGCATAGGATGGTCTAACTCCCAGTTAAGGTCAAGAGGGACACCGGAAAAACAGCCGGGTATGTGCGAAAAAAATTGACGCCCGGATATTAGCGTGGCTGGTGCATTACACGGGATTATCGATATCGATAAAACGGTGCGTGAGCGCAAACCGTTCAGCCAGGTGCTCACCCAGCGCCTGCACCCCGTATCGCTCGGTGACGTGATGACCGGCCGCAAAATAGTGAATACCGTACTCACGTGCAATATGGACCGTCTGTTCGGAAATCTCACCGCTGATAAAGGCATCCAGGCCCTGCCCGGCCGCTGCTTCCAGGTATGACTGCGCAGCGCCGGTACACCACCCTACCCGCCGGATCAGCGGCGCGCTGCCAGCGATATGCAAGGGTGTCCGGCCAAGGCACTGTGCAATATGTTCGGACAATGCCGCTGCCGTGCGCGGCTGCTCGATTTCACCCGCACAGGCAAGCGCCATGCCGCCGTCGTCGCCAAACGATCCGACGCGCTTGAAGCCAAGCACCCGGGCGAGCTGCGCGTTGTTACCCAGTTCGGCATGCGCATCGAGCGGCAGGTGCCATGCCAGCAAACTGGTTTCCGTGGTCAGCAGTTGCCGCAGTCGCGCGCGTTTCATACCCGTCACACATGCATCCTCGCCCTTCCAGAAATAACCGTGATGGACCAGGACGGCATCAGCACCGGCATCCTGTGCCGCTTCCAGCAGCTCAAGACAGGCGGTGACACCGCTGACGATAGTCCGCAGTTGCGGCCGGCCTTCCACCTGCAATCCGTTCGGACAGTAATCACTGAAACTGTCTGCAGCGAGCAGCCCGTTCGTATAATCAACCAGCTCCTTAAGGGATACCATTGCGTGTCATCCTGTATCAGTTTCAATATACTGGGGCGTAATATTCCCGGCTGGTTCACAGGGTAACGCAGTCATGGCAATTCGCAAATCGCTGGATTTCATTCTAAAGACCATCATTACCGGTCTTGCGGCGGCATTCCTGTACGTGTTGCTGATCCAGCCGCAGCTGCTGCAAAACGATGACAAGGTGGTTGAAGTCACGGAATCCGGCGCACCCTCCGTGCGGCAAGCGGAAACCGGCAGCAACGCCGGCCTGACCGGCAGACCGTTTTCCTATGCGGACGCGGTAGATCGTGCCGTACCCGCCGTGGTCAACATCCACACGGCCAAGACCATTACCCGCCGCGTCCATCCCCTGCTCGACGATCCGGTCTTCCAGCAATTTTTCGGCAACCAGTTTTCACGCTCACGCAAGGAAGTACAGACCAGCCTTGGCTCCGGCGTACTCATCAGCCGGCAAGGCTACCTGTTGACCAATAACCATGTCATCGATGGCGCTGACGAGATCCAGGTGCTGCTCGCTGACGGCCGCAGTGCCCGCGCAACAGTGGTCGGAACCGATGTGGAAACCGATCTTGCGGTACTGCATATCGACATCGACAAGTTGCCTGCCATCATCATCGGCGACTCGCAGAACCTGCGCGTCGGCGACGTCACCCTGGCGATCGGCAATCCGTTCGGTGTCGGGCAGACGGTAACGTTTGGAATTATCAGTGCAACCGGTCGTAACAAACTTGGTATAAACGCCTTCGAGGAATTCATCCAGACCGACGCCGCCATCAATCCGGGCAACTCCGGCGGCGCGCTGGTCAATGCCAGGGGTGAACTGATCGGCATCAACTCGGCAATTTACAGTCGCTCCGGCGGGTCGCAGGGAATCGGCTTTGCAATACCGATCGATCTCGCCAAGGGTGTCATGACACAGATTATCGAACAGGGGCACGTGGTGCGCGGCTGGCTCGGCATCGAGGCACAGGACCTGACCCCGCAGCTGGCGGAATCACTGGACATTCCCGGAGTCGAAGGGGTACTTATTGCCGGTGTACTGCGCGACGGGCCGGCCGACAAGGCCGGCCTGCTGCCCGGGGACGTCGTCACCGCGATTAACGATGAAGCCATGACAGATGCGCGTGCGGCCATGAAGATTATATCGGGCCAGCAACCGGACGCCAGCATCGATATCAGCGGCATACGCAAGGCTGAATCCTTTACTCTCAGGGTACGCGTGGCGCAGCGTCCGCCGCTGTCCCCGACCAGCAACTAGCCGGACATACAGGGGCAGCATTCAATTTGCCCCTCTGGAACTACAGCAATCGTGTCAACGCAGCGAGGAACGCCCGGTTCTCTTCCGGCTGCCCCACCGTGACGCGCAGGCAGTCACGCAACTCGTCTGTACTGCCATGCAGGTTCTTGACCAGTATTCCGCTATCGCGCAGACCCGCATACAATTCGTCGGCGCGCCCGGCAGGCACCCTGAACAGGATGAAGTTTGCCTCGCTTGGATAGACGGTTATCCGGCCGTTACTGCGCAGGCCTGCGTCGAGTTCGCTGCGCGCGTTGCGTATTTGCTGCGCCTGCGCATCGAACACGGATTTATGCTGCAGTGCAAATACGCCCGTCAACTGGTTAAGCGTGCCGATGTTGTACGGCAGGCGTGTCTTGTCGATTTGCTCAAGCCAGCCCCGGGCACCGGCAAGCAGGCCCAGCCGCAGGCCTGCCAGGCCCATTTTCGACACGGTACGCAACACCAGCAGGTTGTCGTAATCATGCAGGGATGACATGAAGCTGGCGTCGGTAAACGGCGCATAGGCCTCGTCGACCACCACCAGGCCTTGCGCAACGGCCAGCATCTCACGTATGACGTTTGCATCGAACAGGTTGCCGGTCGGATTATTCGGATAAGCCAGGAAAGTCGCGGCCGGCTGCCGTTCCGACAGGCACTCAAGCATGCGTTCCCGGTTGATGGAGAAATCATCGTTGAGCGGGACCCCGGTGAATTGCAGGCCGCATACAGCGGCAATCTGGCGATACATCACGAAAGTCGGCACAGGCGCCATGATTACGCTGCCGGGCACGGCAACCGCCTGGATGATCATCTGGATCAATTCGTCCGAGCCGTTACCCAGCATCACCCGCGCAGCAGCGGGCACGTCCATCGCGGCACGCAGCGCGGCCTGCAATTCGCCAGCCGTCGGGTCGGGGTAACGGTTCAGGGCAACTGATTGCAGCACCTGCAGCCATTCTGCCTGTAAATCCGGCGGCCACGGCCAGGGATTCTCCATGGCGTCCAGCTTGATCATGTTTTCAGCCGGCGGCACATGGTAGGCCGACAGCGCGCGAACTTCCGGCCGTATCAGCTTGTTTATTCTGTCTTTCAGTGACATGTCCATTTACGTGTATAAAAATCCGCCACAGAGATCACAGAGCACACAGAGATAGAAACTTTATAAGCCACCAATAGCGACGAAAAAAGCGCCTGACGTTACGTACCAGTCGTGACGATCACCCGGAAAAAGCACGATCAGTCGAGCTTTGCCTGGTCACTGTGTTCCCGGACTGTGCTCTCGTCGCAACGACAGTACTTGAAATCTTCTTTCTCTGTGACCCTCTGTGCTCTCTGTGGCTATCAGTTGATTTATTCATCATCGAGGATCCGCACTTCCGCCGAGCGCGCGTGCGCGGTCAGCCCTTCGCCGTGCGCCAGCACGGCGGCTGTCTTGCCCAGGTCGCTCGCACCCTGCGCCGTGCAATGGATCAGGCTGGAGCGCTTCTGAAAATCATATACGCCGAGCGGCGACGAGAAGCGCGCGGTGCGCGATGTCGGCAACACGTGATTGGGTCCGGCGCAATAATCGCCCAGCACCTCGGCCGTATATCGACCCATGAAAATGGCGCCGGCATGACGGATTCGGGCGACTATCGCCTCGCGGGTCTTCCACCGACAGCTCCAGGTGCTCCGGCGCGACCTGGTTGGCGACCTGGACAGCCTCGTCCATGTCACGCACTCGGATCAGCGCACCCTGCCCGGCCAGCGAGGCGCTGATGATTTCGGCCCTGGGCATGTCCGGCAGCAGTCGTTCGATGCTGTCGGCCACCCGGTCAAGATAGGCGCCGTCAGGACAGACGAGGATGGACTGGGCATCCTCGTCATGCTCGGCCTGGGAAAACATGTCCACGGCGATCCAGTCAGGATCGGTGCCACCGTCGCAGATCACCAGGATTTCCGATGGACCGGCAATCATGTCGATGCCGACCTTGCCGAACACCATGCGCTTGGCGCTTGCCACGTAAGCATTACCCGGTCCGACGATCTTGTCGACGGACGGCACCGTCTGCGTGCCCTAGGCAAGCGCGGCAATCGCCTGGGCGCCGCCGATGGCAAACACCCGGTCCACCCCGGCAATGTGCGCCGCCGCCAGGACCATGTCATTGATTTCACCATCCGGCGTGGGGACAACCATGACCAGTTCACCAACACCCGCCACCCTGGCGGGGATGGCATTCATCAGTACCGATGACGGATAGGCTGCCTTGCCGCCGGGGACATACAGGCCGACACGGTCCATGGGCGTGACCTGCTGACCCAGCAGGGTCCCGTCGGCCTCGGTATAGGACCATGATTCCATCTTCTGGTGTTCGGCATAGGCGCGTATGCGACTCGCCGCCCGTTCCAGCGCAGTGCGCTGGATATCCGGCAGCCTTTCAACCGCCGCCCGGCACTCCTGCAACGCGATCTCAAGTCCGTCGCCGACCGTGCGCCGATCAAACCGCTCGGTGTACTCGATCAACGCAGCATCACCTCGCGCGCGCACATCCGCAATGATGTCGCGCACGACCGACTCGACCGCGCTGTCGGCGACCTGTTCCCAGTCGAGCAACTCCTCCAGCTCCGCCTGGAAACCGGGATCACTGGAATTGAGTCGTTTAATGTCCGGCATTGGATTTACTCGTTACAGGAAGCCTGCTACAGAGTATAGAGGACAGAGATAGATAATTGCAGTAGGAGCACAGGAATGCGCGAATATACCGTAGCCTGATTATTCGCGGACATCGTCCGCTCCTACAAGTGAAATCTCCTTCTTTATCTGTGATCTCTGTCGCGGTGGTTTTCCAGTCAACTCTCGCATGCAATGCGAAGCTTGTCGACAAGATCTGTTATGCGTTCATGTTTCATCTTCATGGCCGCCTTGTTTACGACCAGCCGGGAGCTTATGTCGGCGATATGTTCCAGCGGCCTCAGCCCGTTCGCCTTCAGCGTATTACCGGTATCGACGACATCCACAATTCGATCGGCCAGCCCGACGATGGGCGCCAGTTCCATTGATCCGTACAACTTGATTATCTCTACCTGTTCGCGCCGGTCTGCATAGTAACGTCGAGTACTGCTGACGTACTTGGTCGCAATACGCATCCGGCGGCGTCCGGAATCGCTGTTCTCCGGTCCGGCAACCATCAGGCGGCAGCGTGCAATATTCAGGTCCAGCGGTTCATACAGGCCGTCACCGTCGAATTCCATCAATACGTCCTTGCCAGCCACACCCATATCCGCCGCCCCGTAGCTGACGTAGGTCGGCACATCCGAGGCACGGATAATAACCAGCTTCACATCATCGTGATTGGTATTAAGGATCAGCTTGCGGCTGCTATCCGGGTCATCCTGCGGCGTAATGCCGGCTGCAGCCAGCAGCGGCAATGTTTCCTTGAAGATACGGCCCTTCGACAGCGCAATGGTCAATGCGTCGTTCATGGGTAGCAAGTTTCAGGGAGATGCAGGAATAATACAAGCGCGCCCGAATACCGCTTCCGGGTCACAGACAACTCCGGCACCCGCTTTCAGGCAGGCACGCGTCGAATATCGGCCCCGAGCTGCGCAAGTTTTTCCTCGATGCGCTCGTATCCGCGATCGATATGATAAATGCGATCGATGGTGGTCTCGCCCTCGGCAACCAGGCCCGCCAGCACCAGGCTGGCCGAGGCACGCAGGTCGGTGGCCATTACCGGCGCACCGGCCAGTTTTTCCACGCCGGTGCTGATCGCGGTATTACCCTCGAGCCGGATACTGGCGCCCATGCGCTGCATTTCCTGCACATGCATAAAGCGATTCTCGAACACGGTCTCGGTTATCGTACCGGTCCCCTCCGCCACTACGTTCAGCGCCGTGAATTGCGCCTGCATATCCGTGGGGAACGCCGGGTATGGCGCCGTGTGTACGTTGACCGCCTTCGGACGCCTGTTATGCATGTCCAGTTCAATCCAGTCATCGCCGACGGTAATTTCCGCGCCGGCCTCACGCAGGGTCTGCAACACGGCATCCATGGTTTCCGGGCGCGTATCCTTGACCTTCACATGGCCACCGGTTATCGCGCCGGCGACCAGGTAGCTGCCAGCCTCGATCCGGTCCGGTAATACCCTGTAATCGGTCCCGGAAAGCCGCTCGACGCCTTCGATTTCAATCTTGTCCGTCCCCGCACCGGTAATCTTCGCCCCCATCTGGTTCAGGCAAATGGCCAGGTCGGTCACTTCCGGTTCTCGCGCTGCATTCTCGATCACGGTAATGCCGTCCGCGAGCGTTGCAGCCATCATCAGGTTTTCGGTACCCGTCACAGTGACCACATCCATCACCAGGCGTGCGCCCTTAAGCCGGTCAACACGCGCCTTGATGTAGCCGTTTTCGACTTCGATATTCGCACCCATGGCCTGCAATCCCTTGATATGCAGATTGACGGGCCGTGATCCGATCGCGCAACCACCCGGCAGGGAAACATCCGCACGCCCGAAGCGCGCCAGCATCGGTCCCAGCACCAGGATGGAGGAACGCATGGTCCGCACCAGTTCATAGGGTGCATACAGTGAATTGATGGAGCGCGCATCGACCTCGATATCCATCTTCTCATTCACCGTCAAATGCACGCCCATGTGACCGAGCAACTCCATGGTCGTGGTGACATCGTGCAAGTGGGGAATATTCCGGATCATGACCGGTGAATCCGCGAGCAGCGTCGAGGCCATGATCGGCAACACGGCATTCTTGGCGCCGGAAATGCGGATTTCACCCTCGAGCGTGGCGCCGCCGTTTATAATCAGTTTATCCAATTACAATCTTTCCCCTGGTTTCAGCCGCTCTACTGGATACGACGCTGTCGCGCCCACTCTTCCGGCGTGTATGTATGCAGTGCAAGCGCATGTATCTCGCCGCCCATGCGGTCGCCAAGCGTGCCATAGACCAGCTGGTGCTGCTTTACCTGGCTGCATTGCTCAAATTGCCTGCTGACCACCGTGGCTTCGAAATGATCGCCGTCGCCGTTCACAATCACTTCCGCGTCGGGGATGCCGGCCTTGATAAGGTCTTCGAGTTCTTTACCTAGCATAGGATCCAGTCTTTATTCCGGTTAACAAAAAAAGGGGGGCTGCCGCGCACGCACCGCTACCGGCGCGGCAAGAACAATATTTCGTCCAGATCGCATATACGCGCAATCGACTGCAACTGTTCCGGCACGTTTTCAAACGTTATTGACAGACCGGCTTGCTCCGCTTTACGCAACCACTCGATCATCAACGCAAGGCCGGCACTGTCGACCCGGGTAACTTCCGCAAAATCCACGCGGATGTCCTTGCCGGCACGCAGTGCGACGTCCGGATGAGCCAGTAAAGACGGGACAGTATCAAAGTCGAGCTCGCCGTGCAGCAGCCAGCTGCCATCGTCGTTTACGGTGAAACCGGGTTCAGCCATCACCCGGCGCTCCGTTTCGCTCAACCAGCTGTTTGATCAGGCTGTTCATGCCCTCGTCACGAATGATACTGCCGAACGTCGAACGGTAGTTGGTGACCAGGCTGATGCCGCTTATGGCAACGTCATAAACTTTCCAGCCATCACTGGAATTGTACATTGAATAGGAGATCGGGATGGTCGATCCACCCTGTTCTATCTCGGTACGGACCGTGACCGTACGCGCAGTGCTGTCTTGTACAAACGGCAAATAGATTATCTTTTCGTCGGCATAGTCCAGCAGCGCGTTACCATAGGTTCGAACCAGCAGTCTGCGAAATTGCTCCACGAACTGCGTACGCTGCTCGGGAGTTGCAATGCGCCAGTTCTTGCCCAGCACCCATTGGCTCATCCGCTCGAAATCGAAGTACGGGAGAACGATTGTGGATACGAGTTCGTAAAGGTGCCCCGGATTGCCGGCAATCGCCTGCTTCTCGTTGCGCAGCGCACTCAACATGCGCGACGAGGTATCTCGCACCAGCTCCTGCGGTGAAATATCAGACGCTGCCGGGCTGGCGGCTGCATGGCAAGGCGCCATCAGTATCAGCAGCCAGACAATCGCTGTTCTTGTCGATTCCTTAATCATTGTTGCGGTTGCGTCACTGGTTTTTCATCACTCGTGTCGGCCATTTCAGTCTTGATGGCCGTATTACTCTTGCCGGCCGTATCACTATTGCTGTCCTTATCGCTCCTGGCGGCCGTACTGTAGAGGAACTGACCGATGATTTGCTCCATTACCAGCGCCGACTGGGTCAACAGGATCCGGCTGCCCTCGGTGAGATTTTCCATCGAACCGCCCGGCTCCAGGGAAACATACTGCTCGCCGAGCAGGCCTGCCGTGAAGATGCTCGCAGAGGTATCTTCCGGAAAGCTGTTGTACTCCGCATCGATACGGAGCGTGACCACCGCCTCGAAAGACCTGGAATCGTAGTTGATCGAATCCACGCGCCCGATCCTTACGCCGGAGACAGTGACCGGCGAACGCACCTTCAGGCCCCCGATATTTTCAAAAGCCGCGGTAATCGTGTAGCTGTCACCACCGCCACCCAGCGTGCCCAGGTTGCTGACCTTCATCGCCAGCATGAACAGGGCCGCCAGCCCGAATGCAACGAACAACCCGACGCCGATTTCGACAGTTCTGGTATTCAATGTTCAGCTCCAAACATCATCTAGTCTCCAAACATCAGTGCAGTCAGCACGAAATCCAGTCCAAGCACGGCCAGTGCCGAGTGCACCACTGTCTGGGTGGTTGCCCGGCTGACGCCTTCCGCCGTGGGTACGGCATCATAGCCTTCAAACAGTGCAATCCAGCCGGCCACGAAACCGAACACCACGCTCTTGATGATGCCATTATATATGTCACTGTGCAGGTCCACCTTGTCCTGCATCTGTGCCCAGAAAGCGCCGTCGTCCACGCCCAGCAGGCCGACACCGACAAAATAGCCGCCGTAAATGCCGACGGCGCTGAATATCATCGCCAGCAGCGGCATCGACAAAAATGCCGCCAGAAAACGCGGCGCGACGACACGCTGCATCGGGTCTACCGCCATCATCTCCATGCCCGACAATTGTTCGGTCGCTTTCATCAGCCCGATTTCCGCGGTCAGGGCGGAACCGGCCCGGCCGGCGAACAGCAGCGCCGTCACGACCGGACCCAGCTCGCGTACCAGTGACAGCGCAACCAGCACACCCAGCGATTCCTCGGCGCCGAAATCGACCAGCGTATTGTAACCCTGCAACCCCATCACCATGCCGACGAAGAGTCCGGACACGATGATGATAACAAGCGTCAGCACGCCAACCGAGTACAACTGCCTCAATACCAGCCCGGGTCGCAATACGGTTGCCGGCAGGCTGGCCAGCATTCGCAACAGGAACAGGTGTCCGCGGCCCAGGCGTTCGAAGTAGCGAAGCGCCGTCCTGCCCAATGTCTGCAGGGTGTCCAGCATTACCCTTGCACGCCCTGCATGAGGTCATCCCTGAAAGGCGTCGCCGGATAATGAAATGGCACCGGGCCGTCCGGCAGTGCTGTCAGAAACTGCTGCGACCAGTCCGAGTTCGATTCGCGCAAGGCAGCCGGCGTGCCATGATCGACAATCTTGCCCCCGGATAACAGGTATACGTAATCGGCAATTGCACAGGTCTCGGCGACATCATGCGACACCACCACGCTGCTCATTTGCAGCACGTCGTTGAATTCACGGATCAGCTTCACCAGCACACCCATGGAAATCGGGTCCTGCCCGGAAAACGGCTCATCATACATGACCATCATCGGGTCAAGGGCAATGGCGCGCGCCAGGGCAACGCGACGTGCCATGCCGCCGGATAATTCAGCCGGCATCAGGTCCGACGCGCCGCGCAAGCCGACCGCCTCCAGCTTCATTAACACCAGGTGGCGAACCAGCGATTCGGGCAGCCGGCCGTGTTCGCGTATCGGGTAGGCCACGTTATCGAACACATTGATATCCGTCAGCAGTGCACCGCTCTGGAACAACATGCCGATGCGTTTGCGCAGGCGGTACAGGTCTTTATGACCGAGTGACGGCACCTCCTCGCCGAAAACCCGAATGGAACCGGACAGCGGACGCAACTGTCCGCCAATCAGTTTCAGCAGGGTAGTCTTGCCGGTACCGCTCGGTCCCATGATGGCGGTGACGCAACCCGATTGTATATCGAGGTCAACGCCGTCAAAAATCAATCGGCCACGACGTGCAAAGCGCAGGTCACGAATCCGGACAACTGGTTCAGGCATTATATGTTTCCTGTTAAGGTCCGACGCTGTATGACAGTCATGATTACAACAAGGTTCATGGCCGGGTGCTTGGCCGGACCGTACCGGCGTGTATGATAATGCACTTATGAATGAATCCTGTTTTACCAAAGTTCACAAAACCGGTGCGCGCCGCCACCGAGGGCGCGTTTCCCCGACAAATCAACCTGGCGCGGTTTCGGGCTGACCCGGCATGATAACTGAATTTCTCGCAATTGCAGGTGGATTCGTGCTGCTGGCCCATGGTGCGGACCGCTTCGTACAGGGTGCGAGTGCGATTGCCTGGAACCTGAATATTTCTCCGCTAATCATCGGCCTGACTATCGTCAGCCTGGGGACATCCGCACCCGAGATCATCGTTTCCGGCATGGCCGCCTGGCAGGGAAACGCCGGGCTGTCCGTCGGCAATGCCCTGGGCTCCAACATCATCAACACGTCACTGGTGCTGGGCATTACGGCGGTGATTATGCCACTGACCGTTCATTCAAGCATTATTCGACGCGAACTGCCGGTACTCCTGGTGGTGATGGGATTCGTCCTGATCCTGTTGCTTGACGGCAACCTGGGCCGCAAGGATGGCGCCCTGCTGCTGATGGGCATGGCCGCCCTGCTGTTCTGGATTACCCGGCTGGGCCTGAATGCCAGGACGATACCCGACCCGCTGAAGAAAGAGTTTGCCGACGAAATACCCACCTCCATTTCAATGGGCAAGGCAATCATGCTGTTGCTCATCGGCGGCGTGCTGATGCTGGTCAGTTCACGCCTGCTGGTGTGGGGCGCGGTTTCGGTGGCCCATTCATTCGGTGTGAGTGATTTCGTCATCGGCCTGACGATTGTGGCACTGGGTACCAGCCTGCCGGAACTGGCCGCTTCCGTCATGAGCGCACTGAAAAACGAGCACGATATCGCATTCGGCAACATAATCGGCTCGAATATGTATAACCTGCTCGCGGTACTCGGCCTGCCCGGCCTGATCAGCCCGGGCCCGGTCGATCGAATGGTGCTGATACGCGATTATCCGGTGCTGATCTTTCTTACCCTGGCACTGTATTATAATGGCTTATGGCTTCCGCGGTCCCGGCCGCCTCAGCCGCCTGGAGGGCGGCCTGCTGCTGCTGGCCTTCGGTGCCTACCAGACCCTGTTATACTTCAGCGAAAGATAACCAACTACCCGACATGAACCAATTTCAACCACATCCCTGATCACTATCCCCACATGAATGACATCAAGCTGCAGGAACTGGCCCTGGCGGTTATCAAGACCGAGGCCGACGCCATCCGCGGACTGGAACAGGAAATCAACAAGCCCTCCTTCATCCATGCCTGCCAGTTGATGCTGGACTGCACGGGCCGGGTCGTGGTGACCGGCATGGGCAAATCCGGTCATATCGCCGGCAAGATCGCCGCTACGCTGGCCAGCACCGGTACGCCGGCGTTTTTCGTGCACCCGGGAGAAGCCAGTCACGGCGACCTCGGCATGATTACCTCGTCGGACGTCGTACTGGCGCTGTCGAACTCGGGCGAGACGGGCGAGATCGTCACCATCCTGCCAATCATCAAGCGGCTGAACGTGCCGTTGATCGCCATGACCGGCAACCCCGATTCCACGCTGTCGCGGGCAGCCACGGCCAACATCAATGTCAGCGTAAAGAAAGAGGCCTGCCCCCTCGGGCTCGCGCCAACGGCCAGCACGACCGCGGCACTGGCCATGGGCGATGCGCTGGCCGTGGCACTGCTGGAGTCGCGCGGTTTCACGGAAGAGGACTTCGCCCGCTCCCATCCGGGTGGCGCGCTTGGCCGCCGCCTGCTGCTGCTGATCGACGACCTGATACACACCGGCGAGCAAATACCGCGGGTAAATAGCGACACCCTGGTCAGCGACGCGCTGGTGGAGATGACGCGCAAGGGGCTGGGCATGACTGCCGTCGTCGACGCAGGCAACCGGCTGCTTGGCATATTCACGGACGGTGACCTGCGACGCACCATCGATCGACGGCTCGATGTCCATAGTGCGGTCGTCGGAGACGTCATGACCGTTAACTGCAAAACCGTACACCCCGGCATGCTGGCGGCCGAAGCGCTGAAGATCATGGATGACACCAAGATCAATGCCTTGCCCGTTATCAACGACAAGGGCGAACTCGTTGGGGCACTCAACATGCACGACCTGCTGCGCGCAGGCGTGGTATAAAAGGCAACTGATGAAAGATATCCTGGACAAGGCATCCCGTATCCGACTGTTGATATTCGATGTAGACGGCGTGCTCACTGATGGCAGCCTGTTCATCGGCGACGATGGCCAGGAATACAAGGCATTCAATTCGCGTGACGGACACGGCATCAAGATGCTGCAAAAATACGGCGTCATTATTGCCATCATCACGGGCAGGACATCGCGGGTCGTTGAACATCGCATGGCGAATCTCGGCATAACACACATCTACCAGGGCAAGCTGCAAAAACTTCCCGCATTCGAGGAACTGATTGCCAAGCTCGATATCCCGGCCGAAGAAACCGCCTATGTCGGTGATGACGTGGTCGATCTGCCGGTCATGCGACGCGTCGGTCTTGCCATTGCCGTGCAGGATGCTCATCCGCTGGTACTCAAGCATAGTCACTGGCAGACGCCGAGTAACGGCGGACGCGGTGCGGCGCGGGATGCCTGTGAAATGCTGATGGAAGCGAAAGGTGTGCTGCAAGGGGAAATGGACAGCTACCTGTGAACGCGAATCACACGCTCATGATCCTGGCACTCGCCCTGGTTGCCGGCGCGGTTATGCTGGTCGATCTGCAGGATTACGTTCCCGGGCAGGCCGGCAAGCGCGGCGACGGTCGGGATGCCTTTATGGACGACGTATCACTGCGCATCATGAATGCCGATGGCCTGCCGGTTTATGACATGAAAGCCGGACACATGACGCACTATTCCGGTTCCGATCATCTCGAACTGGAAAATCCGCTGCTCAACATCACGCGCCCGGACGGAAGCGTCTGGCATGTCACCGCGGAGCGTGGCGTATCCACCGCAAACGGTGAGCAGGTTTGGCTGCGGGGTGCCGTCAATATTCAGCGAGTGGCCGACGCTACGCACGGTCCAATACTTATCACGTCCACCGATGTACTGGTCCGGCCCGCGGAAGAGCAGGCCGAAACGGAAAGCCCGGCATTGATAATCACTGACAGCTATCGCCTGGAAAGCGTTGGTTTAAAAGCGGATTTCAAGACCAACCGGCTGGAACTGCGGTCCCGTGTACGGGGCAGAATCAATGGCGCCGGCTAGCCCGCAGGCCGGCAAACGGCGACGACTTGCCGCGCTGCTGCTGGCGCTGCTGCCCACCCTCGCCTGGGGACTTTCGAGTGACCGTAGCCAGCCGATACACATAGAAGCGGACAAGGCGAGCCTGGACGAAAGCGAGGGCATCAGCACCTACTCCGGGAATGTATTGCTTCGCCAGGGAACGCTGAAACTCGAAGGTAACCGGATGACGGTCTATCTGAAAAACAACCAGGTCGAAAAAGTGGTTCTGGCCGGGCAGCCTGCCAGTTACTCCCAGCGCTCCGACGGTGAAGAAACCGACCAGCATGCAGTGGCCGGCAATATCGAGTACCAGGCCGTCGCACAACGCATCATACTGCTTGGTAAAGCGCGCATCTGGCAGGACGAGGCCGAGGAATTCAGCAGCGACCGCATCGAGGTCAACCTGAAAAACAATACACTCAACGCAGGCGGCGATGGTCCGGACGGACGCGTGCGTATTATCCTGCAGCCACAGAAGAGACAGCCGGAACAACAGGCGCCCGCAGAATGACGTGCCTGCAGACACATAACCTTGGCAAAAACTACCGGTCGCGACGCGTCGTCGACGATGTATCACTGAGTGTCAACAGTGGACAGGTTGTCGGCCTGCTGGGTCCAAACGGCGCCGGCAAGACCACCTGCTTCTACATGATTGTCGGCATCATACCCTGCGGTTCCGGAACGATAGAAATAGATGGCATTGACCTTACCGGTCAACCCATGCACGTGCGCGCCCGCCACGGGCTTGGCTACCTGCCGCAGGATGCATCGATTTTCAGAAAACTGACGGTTGCGGAAAACATCATGGCAGTGCTCGAAATCCGCAAGGACCTGCGGCGCAGGGATGACCGCAAGCATCAAATGGAGTCGCTGCTGCACGAATTGCATATCGGCCACCTCGCGGACCAGCCGGGCGTGAGCCTGTCCGGCGGGGAACGCCGGCGCGTTGAGATCGCGCGCGCACTGGCGGCCAACCCGCGCTTTATCCTGCTGGACGAGCCGTTTGCCGGCGTCGACCCGATTTCGGTCGTCGATATCCAGCATATTATCGAACACCTGTGCCAGCGTGACATCGGCGTATTGATCACGGATCATAATGTCCGCGAGACCCTCGGTATCTGCGATCATGCCTATATCCTGAGTGAAGGCCGCATTATCGCCGCCGGCCAGCCAGCGGCGATTCTCGCAAACCAGCAGGTGCGCGATGTTTACCTGGGCTCGGAATTCAGGCTTTAACAGACTTTAATCAATGATACCTAAGCAATATTGCCAGTCTGGCATGGCTCATGCATACTTGATAATAGTACAGATGGACCTGACTCGGTCGACTGAACAATAAATGAAGCTATCACTGCAACTTAAGATTGGTCAGCACCTGACCATGACACCCCAGCTGCAACAGGCGATTCGCCTGCTGCAACTCTCGACGCTCGAGTTGCAAACCGAGGTTCAGGACGCGATGGAGTCCAACCCGCTGCTCGAGCAGGATGACGGGGCGGACAGCGAGTCCGCCAACGATGCCACCACCGAGGCGGCATCCGGCAACGAGGTACAGGAGTCGCCGCAGGCAGCCGACGCCGAGAACGAGTCCATTCCGGATGAACTGCCGGTCGACAGTAACTGGGATGATGTCTTCGATACCGGTGCTACCAGCTACAGCGCACCCGACACGACCGACAATCGCGACCTGATGAATACCGTAACCGTCAGCGGCACCGGTCTGCACGATCACCTCACATGGCAGGTTGGTCTTACCAACTTCTCCGAAAATGACCGGCTGATCGCTCTCGCTGTTATCGATTCCATCGATGATGACGGCTACCTGAAAGCAACAGTCGAAGAAATACAAAATCTGATAGAACCCAGGCTGAATATCGAACAGGATGAAATCGAGGCGGTCATACACCGTATTCAGCAACTTGATCCAATCGGGGTTTGCGCGCGCGACCTGCAGGAAAACCTGCTGCTGCAACTGCAGCATTATAATCCGGACACTCCCTGGATCCGCGAGGCACGTATACTGGTCCGCGACTATTTCAACCTGCTGAGCAGTCGCGACTACACCCGGATTGGCCGGAAAATGAAGCTGGACACCGCTGAACTGCAACAGGTTATCCAGCTGGTGCAATCACTCAACCCGCGGCCCGGCGGGCAATTCAATGACACCGAACCCGAATACATCGTGCCCGATGTTTACGTCGTTAAAAAGAAGGGCAAGTGGCAGGTTGAACTGAACGCCGAATCCCTGCCGAAACTGCGCATCAACTCTGTCTATGCGAACATGATTAAACGTGGCAGCAACAGCAAGGAAAACAATTATCTGCGGGACAACCTGCAGGAGGCGCGCTGGTTCCTGAAGAGCCTGCAAAGCCGCCACGAAACATTGTTGAAAGTCGCCAATTGCATCGTCGATCGTCAGCAGGGCTTCCTCGACTACGGCGAGGAAGCGATGAAACCGATGGTACTGCGAAGCATTGCGGAAAAGATCGAAATGCACGAATCCACCGTATCGCGCGTGACCACTCGCAAGTACATGCATACACCGCGCGGAATTTTTGAATTCAAGTACTTCTTCTCCAGCCATGTGAGCACCGAAGCGGGTGGAGAGTGTTCAGCGACTGCTATCAGGGCCATTATCAAGAAACTGGTTGCATCCGAAAACCCGGCAAAACCACTGAGTGACAACAAAATGGCCAATGTGCTTGCAGAACAGGGCATCAAGGTTGCCCGCCGAACCATCGCAAAGTATCGCGAGTCCCTTTCAATTTCACCTTCCAACGAACGCAAACGCCTGGCATAGGCCAGTAAACAGGAGCGTAGCTATGCAAATAAACCTGACCGGTAACCACGTCGATCTGACTGATCCCCTGCGCAACTACGTCAATAACAAGGTAGGACGCCTGGAACGCCACTTCGACATCGTCCAGAATATTCATGTCATTCTGAGTGTCGAGAAAATGCGCCACAAGGCAGAGGCAACGCTGCACGTCAACGGCAGCAACCTGTTTGCCGATTCCGTGCAGGAAGACATGTATGCAGCCATCGATTCGATGACGGACAAGCTGGAACGTCAGGTCAAGAAGCAAAAGGAAAAAATGACAGACCATCATCGTAGCGAGGGTTCAATTGCCAAGGATCTGTAACTGCAACCGTACAGCAGGCCACCGGCCTGTTGTACGGCAGGTTATAATTAAACAGCCATGAATATCACCAGTCTGTTATCACCCGACCGGGTCGTCTGCTGCGACGACATCGGCAGTAAAAAACGCCTGCTCGAAGAGCTGGCGGAACTGCTTGGCAGCAGCTCCCAGCAACTGCCGCAGCAGGAAATCTACGATTCATTGCTCAACCGGGAACGGCTGGGCAGCACCGGTCTTGGCAAGGGTGTCGCGCTGCCGCATGGCCGCCTCGCCTCGCTCGCCGAACCGGTCTGCGCCTTTATCAAGGTCGATCCCGCGGTTGATTTCGACGCCGCAGACGGGCAGCCGGTCGACCTTGTTTTCTCCCTGCTGGTTCCGGAGGACTCAACCGAGGAACACCTGCAGGTACTGTCGACTATTGCTGAAATATTCAGCAATCCCGGCATCTGCACGGCCTTGCGCCAGTGCCAGTCTGATAAATGCCTGCTCGATCTGCTGAACCAGTGGGAGAGCAAGCAAATTCCTGCATGAGCACAACGCTTGACACCAGGACGTTATTCACTGCCCTGCAGGAAAAGCTGGGACTCGAGTGGATAAGCGGCGAGGAGCAACAGGACAATCCGATACATAGCGGGCAAGAAAACATATCGGAAGTATCACTCGTCGGCCATCTCAACCTGATAAACCAGCACCGCATACAGATACTGGGAAAGCATGAACTGGACTACCTGAATACGCTCAGGAAGAACTCCCGGAATGACGCCATCAGTCAACTGTTCTCCGGTCAGTCAAGGCTGCTCATCGTCACCCGAAACCTGGACGCGCCGGATTACCTGCTTGCTGCAGCCATAGCGCACCAGACCCCGTTGTTGTCCGCCAGCGTTCTGAGCGAGGACGCCATCCAGATCCTGCATTACTACCTGACCAACTATTTTGCCAAGAACATTACCCTGCACGGCGTGTTCATGGAGGTGATGGGGACCGGGGTCCTGATTACCGGTGATGCGAGTATCGGTAAAAGCGAACTGGCGCTCGAATTACTTACCCGCGGACACCGTCTTATCGCCGATGACGCACCGGAATTCACCCGCACATCACCGGACACACTGAACGGTTCCTGCCCCGAGATGCTGCACGATTTTCTGGAAGTACGCGGCCTTGGCATTCTCAACGTAAGGGCAATGTTCGGCGCCAGCGCCATCAAGCAGAACCGCAATCTGCGCCTGATTATCGTGTTGCAGGACGTCGAGGAAGCGGAAAAAATAGACCGCCTGCATGGCAGCAGGCGTATCCGTTCGATCCAGAACGTAGACATACCGGAGGTCACCCTGCCCGTTGGCCCGGGCCGCAACCTCGCCGTGTTACTGGAAGCGGCGGTACGCAACCATATCCTGATCACCAAGGGATATGATGCCAGCAAGGCATTTATCGAGCGACAGAAACGCAGGCTGGAGCAGTCCTATTCATGAGCATGGTCATCATCAGCGGCCTTTCCGGCTCCGGCAAGAGTGTCGCGCTGCATGCCCTGGAAGACCTGGATTTCTACTGCATCGACAACCTCCCGGTCGGCATGCTCGGTTCGCTGGCGAATGAAATCCAGGAACAGCACCTTACCCGGATAGGCAAAGTCGCGGCAGGCATCGATGCACGCAACCGCCAGGACCAGCTGGCGCGCTTTCCGGGCATACTGGCGGAGCTGCGCTCTGCCGGGATCAGCTGTAAAATCCTGTTCCTGCAGGCAGATGATGCAACCCTGCTCAAACGCTTCAGCGAAACACGCCGCAAGCATCCGCTTTCCGACCACGACACACCGCTGGTTGATGCGATATCCCGGGAACGCAAGCTGCTGGAGCCGATTGCGGACAATGCCGACCTGTTTATCGACACAAGCAGGACCAACGTGCACCAGTTGCGCGAACTGGTTATGGACATTGTCGGACGCAACGACGCCGCCGGGTTTTCCCTGGTGCTGCGTTCTTTCGGTTACAAACACGGCATACCGGCAGATGCGGACTTCGTGTTCGATGGACGCTGCCTGCCGAACCCGTACTGGCAACCGGAATTGCGGAGCCTGACCGGGCTTGATGAAGATGTATCCAGTTACCTTGGGCAACAGGCCATGGTGAACGAGTACTACCAGCAGCTGGAAGAATTCCTGACCCGCTGGATCCCGCAATTCAAGTCCGATAACCGCAGCTATCTCAGCATCGCTGTCGGCTGCACCGGCGGTCAGCATCGCTCCGTATACCTGGTAGAAAGATTGGCAAAACAATTTGACAACGTGTACGGTGATATCGTTACCCGGCACAGGGAACTGGAATGAGTACTGGCCTCTTGTTGATTACACACGGTAACCTCGGGCAGGATATGCTCGAAACCGTTACCATGATCCTGTGTCAATGCCCGCTGCAGGTAAGAACCATCAGCGTCAGCGATCACTGCAACCCCGATACCGAATTCGACGCTGCCCGCGATGCCTGTACCGAACTCGACCAGGGTGACGGCGTGCTGGTCATGACCGACCTGTTCGGCAGTACTCCCAGCAATATTGCCGGTCGCCTGCTGGAACGATACAACGTGCGCGTCATATCCGGCGTCAGTGTACCGATGCTGCTTCGTATCCTGAATTATCCCGATGCCAGCCTGGAAAAACTCGCTGAAATAGCAGTCGAAGGCGCTCACAATGGCGTCATCGTCTCGACACGCAAACAGGCCCATGACCATGCATGAAAGACCCGTCACCATTATTAACAAGCTTGGCCTGCATGCACGCGCGGCCGCCAAGCTGGTGACTGCCGCCTCGTCTTTTTCCAGCGCTATCGAAATTGCGAAAGACGGCCAGCGAGTCAACGGCAAGAGCATCATGGGCGTCATGATGCTCGCGGCATCCCGCGGAACAGAGCTCATCATCATTACCAATGGCAGCGACGAGATCGCTGCGGCCAACAAACTCGAAGCATTGATTTCCGAGAAATTCGGCGAAAACGAGTAGCGTGCTGCAGGAGGCGCCTATCAGTAACGCGGCAACAACGGCTGATCGGCAGGTAACATGAGCCTGTCGCTGTCCGGCATCGGGGTCTCCCGCGGGATTGCCATCGGCAAGGCACACATCATCGTTCGTGGCAGCATCGAGGTCCTGGAGTCCGCTATCCCGGACCAGCACATGGAAGGTGAAGTCGCACGCTACCTCGATGCCGTTGAGACGGCGCGCCGGCAACTCAAGTCCATCCGCGAAAATATCCCCGTAAATACAAGTGTCAATATCGAGAATTTCATCGATACGCATCTCCTGATGCTGGACGACGCCACGCTGGTCGACGTTCCCATCGAGATCATGCATGAAAAATCCTGCAATGCGGAATGGGCGCTGAAACTGCAGCGCGACGCGGTTGTCGACGTGTTCGAACAAATGGACGACCCCTATCTGCGCACGCGCAAAGACGACATCGACCATGTCATCAACCGTATTCAGCGCATTCTGCTCGACACGGGCAGCGAGGATATAGCGGGCCAGGGCGGAAATCTCAACAACACAATCGTACTTGCCGATGACCTGATCCCTGCTGAAACGGTCATGTTGCAACACCAGGGCATCGCCGCCTTCGCGACCGAGTTCGGCGGCCCGTTGTCGCATACCGCGATCCTGTCGCGCGGCATGCAGACCCCGGCCGTGGTCGGTGCACATGGCATTCAGTCGTGGATTCATGATGGCGAGACCATCATTCTCGACGGCTTGCACGGTGTCATTATTGCCGACCCGGACGAGATCACACTCGATTATTACCGTCAACGTCAGGACGACGAAACAGCGCGCAGGGCCAGACTGGCGCTGCTCTCCGGGCAGCCCGCAATTACCACCGACAACATGCCGGTGACACTGATGGCCAACATCGAGCTGCCGGGTGACGTGGAGGCCGCCAGCCTGGAGAACGCAAATGGCGTAGGCCTGTACCGGACCGAGTTCCTGTTCATGAATCGTACAACCCCCCCCGACGAGGAGGAACAGTTCGAGTGTTACATGCGGGTACTCGATGCCCTGCATGGCAAACCGCTGACGATACGCACGCTCGATATCGGCGCCGACAAACAGATGGACGGCGATACCACCCGCTGCAACAACCCTGCCCTCGGCCTGCGCGCTATACGCCTGTGCCTCAAGAATATGTCGCTGTTCAGGCCACAACTGCGCGCCATCATGCGCACCTCGGCCCACGGACCGGTGCGCATGATGGTGCCCATGTTGTCCAACACGCAGGAGCTCCACCAGGTACTGACACTGCTGAATGACATACGCAACGCCCTGCAACGCGGCTCATATGCCTTTGCCCCCGACATGGAAGTCGGCGCCATGATCGAGGTACCGGCGGCAGCACTGTCCGCGGATGACTTTGCCGCCCACCTGGACTTCCTCTCCATCGGCACCAATGACCTGATCCAGTACACGCTCGCTATCGACCGGGTGAATGACGAGGTCAACTACCTGTACGATCCGCTGCATCCGGCCGTCCTCCGGCTGATCAAAATGACCATCGATGCAGGCAAGCGGGCAGACATCCCCGTCGCCATGTGCGGCGAGATGGCAGGCGATCCGCGTTACACACGCCTGCTGCTTGGCATGGGACTGACCGAGTTCAGCATGCACCACACTTCCCTGCAGGAAGTAAAGAATGTCGTCAACAGCAGCAGCATTACCTCGCTGCGGCCACTTGTCGACGAGCTGTTGAATAACACCAAGCCCGGACAGATACCGATACGCATCGATTCGCTCAACAGCGACCTTACTGAATGAGAGTCTTGCTGTTAAACTGCGCACTGCACAGCTGACCGGCCTGCTGCCGGGCAGCGATAACAGTTCGCTGCAATGACCGATACTGCCGCTACAGAGACCACGGAAAGCCGCATCGAGACCCTCTCCCGTGCACTGGAATCCGGTGCCGCGGGACAGATTCGTCACCTGCTGGTCAACCTGCATGGCTCGGAAATCGCCGACCTGCTGGAATCCTTTCCGCACGGGCCACGCGAAATTCTCTGGGAACTGGTCGATCCCGACGACCATGGCGAGACCCTGCTGCACGTCAACGACGAGGTCCGTGCCGGCCTCATCGACGAGATGGAGACCCATGACCTGGTCGCGGCCACCGAGGGCCTGGACGCGGACGACCTGGCGGACCTGCTTGACGACCTGCCCCGCACGGTCATTCATGAAGTCCTGCGGGCGATGGACAAGCAGGACCGCATGCGGCTGGAGGCCGTGCTGCATTTCCCGGAGGACTCCGCCGGCGGCATGATGAACGTGGACGTGGTCACCGTCCGCGCCGATGTCACCCTGGACGTGGTCATGCGCTACCTGCGCATGCGGGCGGACCTGCCGCGGAACACCGACAAGTTGTTCGTGGTCGACCGGAATGACCATTACCGCGGCGCACTGGACCTGACCCGTATATTGACCAACGACCCTGAACAGCTGGTTGCGGCGGTCATGGACCGTGACATCAAGGGGATTCCGGCAACGCTACCGGATGTCGAGGTCGCCAAGCAGTTCGAGAACCACGACCTCATCTCCGCCGCCGTGGTCAGCGAGGACAACAAGGTGCTCGGCCGTATCACCATCGATGACGTGGTCGACGTAATCCGCGAGGACGCCGACCACTCGTTGCTGAGCATGGCCGGACTCGACGAGGAAGACGACACCTTTGCCCCGGTCATCAAGAGCGCGCGGCGGCGCGCGGTCTGGCTCGGCATCAACCTGTTTACCGCCTTCCTGGCCTCCTGGGTCATCGGCAATTTCCAGGCGACGCTGCAGCAGGTGGTCGCACTGGCCGTGCTGATGCCGATCGTCGCCAGCATGGGCGGCATCGCCGGCAGCCAGACGCTGATCATCGTCATCCGCGGTCTCGCGCTGGGCCAGATCGGCAGCACCAACGCACGCTGGCTGATGTACAAGGAGCTGTCGGTATCGGCGCTGAACGGCATCGTATGGGCCATCGTGGTGGCCGTGATTTCCGGCCTGTGGTTCCATAACAAGGACATTGGCTACGTCATAGCGGCTGCCCTCATCGTCAACCTGGTGTGCGCGGCACTGGCCGGCCTGACCATCCCGTTTGTCCTGAAGCGTATGAACATCGACCCGGCGCTGGCGGGCACCGTCATCCTGACCACCGTCACCGACGTGATCGGCTTTATGGTGTTCCTGGGACTGGGCACTATATTCCTGATCTGAGGTCGCCTGCTGGACAGGAGCAAAACGCATTTCTGCTAAAACAGTAAACAAGGAGCTAACAATGGAAAAATCCAGGTCATTCTCACAAACAAACCCGGGACCATCTTCCGGATTTACCCGACGTGACGTCGTCCTTGGAATAGGCGCTGCCGCCACTGCCGCATATGCAGGCGCAGCTGTTTCCGCGATGCCGGGACACGATCACAGTAAACATTCCGCGCAATTACCTGACGTGCTCGATGCCGCGAACGACTGCATGGATAAAGGCCAGCGATGCATAGCCCATTGCCTGGTGGCCTTCAGGGAAGGCGATACGTCGCTGGCGGAATGTGCCAGCAAGGTTCACGAGATGCAGGCCATCTGTGGTGCATTCTCCTATCTCCTGGCGGCTAATTCCGAATACATCGCGGCTTACACCGGGGTCTGCGAGAAAGTCTGCATGGACTGCGAGAAAGAATGTCTGAAACACAAGGAACACGTCGAATGCAAGGCATGTGCCGATGCGTGCGCCGCACTGGTAGACCAGATAAAGCTCAGGCTTTCCTGAATAACAACAGGCAGCAGGCCGGCTCACGACACCGGCCCCGCCAAGGCGGGGCCGGTGTTTGCTCGAATGTCAGTCAGGCGGTAATAGTTCTATGAATTCCCGGATTACCGGTACCAGTCACAGGTAACGTAACTCCCGCGTCCCGCAGACAACAAACTGTATACAACCGACAGGGACGACAGGCGACGTTTTCCTGTATTTCCCGAATCGTGGCTGACATCGGGAATTGGCGCCAGGACACATTTGCTACTAGTATTAAGAAAAATAATAACCGGCATCTTTTCGTTGACTGCCAGACAGGGGGAATTAACATGTGGCGAATCAACATGGTAGCGATTATTGGCCTGCTGTGCGCGGCATGCAGCGGCGGTATAAGTTCCTATGATGACGCGATCGAAGCGCAGGCCGGGATCATGGAGGAGATGGTCAGCGTGCTGGAAGGCGTCACCGACAAGGCATCGGCCGAAGATGCCTCAGCCGAGATCGAGGCACTGGGTAACCGCCTCGGCGAGATCGCGGCGCAGGTAAGTGAACTGCCGCAGCCCACGATGGAGGAAATGCAGGAAATCGCCAAAAAGCAAAGCATGCAGAGAAAGGACTTCCAGCAAAGGGCAGTGCCGCAAATGATGAAACTGGTTGAGTACAAATCACTGGGCGATGCCTGGACCCGCGCGATGTTCAATATGAAATAAGCCGCAAGGCAGGCACCTGCAGGAGCGCCTTGCAGGCGCGACCCTGCATCATGCTGAATTTATTCAGGGCAAGTCCGTTCATGCAGATATACAGGAACTGAATACGTAATTATCTGAATCGCATATATCAACGCTCTGACGGTAAAAACAGATACCACGTGCAAATCTCAGGCAACCTGCAATTGTTCAGGACTGGATTGCAGGATACATCACTGCATCCTGCCCTTCGGGCCTATATCAGTTCGTCCTTGTCGTTCCAGACGGATTTATCCCGCCTGCGCGGCAGTAACGATTTAGTTATTCTCTGTGTTCTCTGTGTTCTCTGTGTTCTCTGTGGCGTCTTTTTCTTTGCGCCTTCGCGGCTTTGCGCGAGAGCGGTTTTCTACGCCCCCGCAATCGTCATGTTGTCGATCAGGTATTCCAACAGCAGATCATGGTGCGCACGACGCACCCTACATTTACTGATACTGTCTGCCAGATCAAATCTGAACCAGAACAATTCAGGCAACCAGGAATTGTTCACGGCTGGATTGCAGGATACATCCCTGTATCCTGCCCTTCGGGCCTATATCAGTTCGTCCTTGCCGTTCCAGACGGATTTGTCCCGCCTTCGCGGAAATGACGATACAGGTATTCTCTGTGTTCTCTGTGGCATCTTTTTTCCTTGTGCCTTCGCTGGAATGACGATTTAGTTATTCTCTGTGTTCTCTGTGGCGTCTTTTTTCCTTGCGTCTTGGCGGCTTTGCGCGAGACCGGTTTTCTACGACCCCGCAATCGTCATGTTGTCGATCAGCACCGAACCGGTGCGGATATTACCGCGCACATCGACATCGTTACCCACCTCGACGATCCCCATGAATATGTCGCGCAGGTTGCCGGCCACGGTGATCTCGTCCACCGGGTATTGTATTTCGCCGTTCTCCACCCAGAAGCCGGCCGCACCGCGGGAATAATCCCCGGTGATGATGTTCACGCCGAAGCCGATGAACTCGGTGACCAGCAGCCCGCTGCCCATCGCACCCAGCAGCGCGTCGAGGTCCCTGTCACCGGGCTCGATGGTCAGGTTATGGATGCCGCCGGCGTTGCCGGTGGTTTCCATACCCAGTTTGCGCG
Organism: uncultured Halobacteria archaeon; assembly: GCA_963768575.1. Classification (GTDB taxonomy): domain Bacteria; phylum Pseudomonadota; class Gammaproteobacteria; order UBA9214; family UBA9214; genus UBA9214. Next base: position 6,020 of record CAVYIJ010000021.1, on the reverse strand, counting down.
CCGCGTAAGTGTTCAGTACGTAACCCTGCAGGACACCGTCACTGACAATATCGCGCGGCGCGGTTGCCACGCCTTCCGCGTCATAGGGCGCGCTGCCCAGCCCTTTCGGCAGGTGCGGCTGTTCATGTATGTGCATAAAGTCCGGGAATACCTGTTTGCCGAGGTGGTCAAGCAGGAAACTGGACTGGCGGTACAGGGCGCTGCCGGTAATGGCCTGGATAAAATTCCGAAACAGGCTGCCGGCGGTCTCGGCCGCGATAATGACCGGTGCCTGGCGGGTCGACAGCCGCTGCGTACCGAGCCGCCGGAGCGTGCGCTCGCCGGCCCGTCGTCCGACCGCTGCCGGTGACGGCAACTCGGCCGGGTCACGCGCCGGCATCGACCAGTAATCGCGCTGCATCTCGTCGCCCTGTTTGCCGACGACCGCGCAACTGATGCTGTGGTAACTGCTGCGGTAGCCACCCAGGAAACCATTGCTGTTGCCCTTGACGCGCACGCCGACGTAGCTGGACAGCGTGCCGCCTTCCGAGTTCTCGATGCGCGGGTCCACATCACGCGCCGCCGTTTCGCATTCAAGCGCCAGCTCGATCGCCCGCCCGGCATCGATATCCCAGGGATGGTAAAGGTCCAGGTCCGGGATGTCCCGGGCCAGGCGCTCCGCATCCGCCAGCCCGGCATACTCGTCACGGCTGGTATAGCGCGCAATGTCGCAGGCCGCCCTGACCGTCTCGGCAATTCCCTCGGCGGAAAAGTCCGCGGTACTGGCCGATCCCTTGCGCCGGTCGAAGTAGACCGTTAGACCCAGCACCCGGTCACGGTTGTATTCCAGCGTCTCGGTCTCGCCCAGTCGCACCGTGACCGACAGGCCGGTGTCGAGGCTGGCGCCCGCCTCCACTTCGTCCGCCCCCTGCGCCTGCGCCTGCCCGATGACGTCCTGCACCAGTTGCTCGAGCCGGGCGGGATCGGGCAAGGGTGCGGTATTTTCACTGCTTTGCAGGTTGGCCATGTCGGCTCCTTGTATGGGAAAGGCGGATTCTACCGGGTGGCCTGCATACGGACAAATGCGATTCGAAACGTTATCCTGTCCCCGCCATGGAATACGATGACTCAACGGAGATCAGCAAGTCGCAGCGCAAGCGCGACCAGCACGCGCTGAAGGACCTCGGCATCAAGCTGCTCGAGTTCAGCGACGACGGTCTGCGCCAGCTCGGCCTGCCGGACAAGCTGCTGGAGGCCTTGCGCACGGCAAAAAAGATCACCTCGAACAGCGCCCGCAAGCGTCAGCTGCAATATATCGGCAAATTGATGAAAGAAATCGACGCAGAGCCCGTGCGGGCGGCGGTGGAGGCGCGTGAACACCAGCACCTGACCTCGACCCGTGAATTTCACCTGCTGGAAACACTGCGCGATAAACTGCTGCTGGAAGGCGATGCCGCCGTACCCGAGGTGCTGTCGCATTTTCCACGCACTGACCGGCAGTACCTGCGCAAGCTGGTGAGACAGGCGCGGCGCGAACACGAAACCCGCCAGCCGCCCCGGGCCGCGCGCTTGCTGTTTCGTTATCTCAGGGAATTACAGGAAGAGCCGGATTTTTGAGCGTATCTCAGGTGTTCGTGCCTGTATCCTTGTCCTGCAGCGCGCGCCACTGACGGTAACAGTCCAGGCCACAGAAATACATCACGTAGTCATTCGCTTCGACAATACCGGCTTCCGACTGAGGTATTTCCCTGAGGCAAACCTCGCATTCCACGCAGCCTGTATCGGTCGGTGTTGGAGTTGCGGCCATAATACCCTCACGGGCCCTCGCGGGCCCTCTGCCTGATTGCGGTTTACGCCCTGATTATAGTCCGCATTTCGAACGCAACCGTATTATTTGCGCGCCTGCAGGGCCGCTGCGAAGGCCTGCACCACGACAGCCACCGGCTGAATAGCATGGATGCCGTCGACGCTCTTGCCGGCCTGGTAGATATCACGGTAACTCATACCCCGCTGCGCGGACCGTTTCAGTTTCCAGATCGACAGCAACGAATAAAACGTGCGCATCCAGTGCCGGGTCCGGCGGCCGCGCAACAACCACTTCGCCAGCGGTCCGGCCCGGGTACCCATGCGACGGATAAAGGGTGTGCGGATAATCGACACCGGCACACCGGTGATCTTGTCCGACAGCACGATGTCATCCGCCCCGGCCGCGATGATCGCCTGCTTGTAATCCGCGTGCGCACTGCACTCTGTGGTGGCGATGAATCGGGTACCCATTTGGACGCCGGCATAACCGGCCTCCATGGCCGCGGCAAAATCATCCGGTGAACCGATACCGCCGGCACAGACGAGCGGCTTGCCCAGCGGGCCGATCTCGTCGAGTAATTGCGCGGAGGACAGCTCGCCGGCATGCCCCCCGGCACGGTTGTTGACGCAAATGAAACCATCGACGCCGGCATCCAGCGCCTTCTCGGCATGCAGGCGACTGGTTACATCGTGGTACACCGTCACGCCTGCGGCGTGCGCCTGTTCAACCACCCAGTCCGGCTTGCCGAGCGCCGTGACCAGGAACGGGACGCCCTCTTCCAGTGCAATCGCCAGCCACTGCCGCGCACTCGCCAGGTATTTTTTCGAACTGCGTTCGATGATGAGGTTCACGCCGATGGGCTTCTGCGTCAGGCTGCGGATGTAGCGCAGCCCGGCGCGGAATTCATGGCCATGTACATAAGTCAGGCTGAGAGGCTGCACGATACCGATGGCACCGGCCTCGGAGGCCGCCGCCACCAGTTCCGGATTCGAGCAGGGATACATGGCGCCGCAGATCAGCGGCACCTCGATGCCGAGCGTTTCGGTCAGTGCCGTGCCGTCTGTCATGCAGGTTTTTCGGGTCCTACCAGCCAGCGCGCGCGGGCAATGGCGACGATTTCATTGTCCGTATTCATTATCTCGCCCGTCAGGTGATACTCGCGCTCGCTGTTGTCGGCCGGGATATCGCAGCGGCATTCCGCGCTCAGCCGGCCACGCGCTTTTTTCAGGTAATCGATACTGAAGCCGGTAAGTATGCCGCGCGCATCCGCCGGCAGGCTGTTCATCAAGGCGAGACCCGTCGCCAGTTCGCCCAGGTTGGCCAGCGCCATGGCATGCACCGACCGGAGGTGGTTGCGCACCGCGCGCCGGTCACGCAGTGCGACGACGCATCGTCCGGGCTGCAGCACCGTCACTCGGGCCCCGAGCGTCCCGCTGTACGGAACATAGGTGGCCAGTGCGCGACTGAACAGCCATTTACCGGCCGGCTTGCCGGAAAAACGCTGCCATTGCCTGCGCAAGAACGGACCGATTGACTGCGCCATGGCATCATTCCCGAACAGTATTCACGGCAGGATATGCCGTTTACGCCACAGAAGCCAGCCGTAGACAAACAGGTTGATGGCAATGACGCAGACAGCCAGCCACACCTGCAGTCCGCGCGTCAGTCCGGCCGGATAAATCAGCGGTAACAGGTAATGCTCGATAAAACCGCCCTGGTAACCACGCTCGCCGGCCGCCTGCCGCAACTGCTGTTCCCACGGTGTAAGCGGACATAGCCAGCCGTTGATTTCCAGCAGCACACCCCAGGCAACCGCCGGCAAATGCAGGAACGCCACCCGCCACCAGCGCCACACCAGCAGGCCGCCGAATACCACAAAGCAGATGAAGGCCGAGTGCAACAGCACCAGCAGGTCGGCTGCCATCCCGCTATGCATCGCGGCCCATTCGAACCTGCTTCGAGTACGGGCCTATGCCGGGTAGATCAGTCAGGTACCAGTGCGTAGCGCCCGCTGCCGAGGAACACCACGGCAAGCCCGCCGAACAGGTAGAAAAACTGCAGCTCGAGCGAATAGCCGCCGTGCTCGGTCAGGCTCAACAAATCACCCATGTGCGCAAGTCCGATCGCGAACAGCATGTTCACGAACAGCAGCAGGCCACCCCAGCGTGCCAGCACGCCGGTAATCAGCAACAGCGGCGCGACTATCTCACCGATATACACCGAGTAGACCAGCGCCTCCGGCAGCCCGATACCGGTCAGCCGGCCACCGATGAACTCCAGTGACTCCGGGTGCAGGACTTTCGCCACACCGTGAAACAGCGCCAGGAAACCCACCGTCAGGCGCAGCAGCAATTTACCGGTATCGTCATTTTTTATCAGCCTCATTATCACACCCCTCCCTTTTCTGTCCGACAACACGCTACCAGAGCGTACGCACGAATGATAGACATGACGTGAAGCCGGCGAGTTGCCGTCCGGGCTGCTGCCGCCTGACCGGCGGCATGACGCCGGAGAAATCCGACGCAACCGTCAACATCCCGGTCAGCGCGACACGGGCGAATTTTCCGCCGGCAAGGAAGCGACGCGCACGTCACGGACCTGAAAAACCTGCAAGAGGGAACGGCGTCCGTTTTCCTCGTCGAAGTCGGGCTGCTTGCGGATGACGGCCGCCGCCGCACACCCTTGCAACAACATCACGATAGCGAGCCAGCCAGCCATACGGGTACTGCTGATCGGTAATTTCATCGATAACCTCGTCGTTCAACCATCAGGTGTGCCAGGGTGTCGGAGCACATTCTATACAATATTAATACGAATGTACTCCGGGACTTCAGGCAGCCGGTTTTTTCGCTCGTACGACGACGAATGCACCCTCGCCATGCCCGTGTTTCAGAGGTTGCACACCGCCCGTCCCGTCCGCCCCTGAAAACAATGTCTGTACAAACGAGAAGTCGGCAAACCCGGCCGCTTCGAGCGCTTGCACGACTTCCGCTGCCGTATGAAAGGATGCTTCGCTGTAAAACCGGCTTTCGCCCTTGCGTTGCTGGTAGCTTCTTCCCATCGGGCTGTCTTTTTCTATAAACCCGATCACCACGACGCCTGCCGGCTTCAGTATCCGGAATGCCTCGCCGAACGCCTGCGCCAGCGAGTCCAGGAAACACAGGGTGGTGACGAACAGCACGTAGTCGAAGGTTGCCGAAGCAACCGGCAGGTTTTCCGCAACGCCGTCGATGGCATCAATACCCCGTTCCTTCGCAATCGCGCGCATCGCCGGCGAGGGTTCTATGCCAACGGTAATGTCCAGCGGCCCTGCAAAGCGCCCGCTGCCGACCCCGATCTCAATGCCCTTCCCCGTGGTCGGCAGGAGGCTTCGTACTGCTGCCAGCTCCGATTCGTAGAACGAGGCATGCCCGGCAAACCAGTCGTCATAGGCCCTTGCGTGTTCGTCAAATGCGCGGGTTTTGGCCATCACGGTAATCCAGCAGCGTTATTGCGGGTGTGTAGTCTGCACCGGCAAACCCGCCGGCGGGCTATTGATCTCCTGCATTGAACAGCAGCATGAACCGAAAGGCCCGGTGCGCATCGTCCTGGAAAGACCTGAAAACAAGATTTTCCCTGATGTATTCATCATAGTCCGGCACATCGGCGGACTTGTCCATATTGCAGAAGCCCATCGACCAGCTCTCGAAATTTCTTTTCCTGATATCACCGGTCATGATGGTGATGACGTCCTTGTGACGTTTATCCTTTCTTATCGCATCGTACAATTCCATGACAACCTGCTTGTCCCCCTCGAGCATTTGCATGAAATCCCCGTTCTTGTACAAGAGCATTCCGGTGATACCGAGCCTGTGGTTAGTTTCACGACACTCTTCCAGGAGAGACAACAGCGCGTCATCCTCCATCGGGGTGACGGGCGTACTGACATAAATCAGGTAAAACATTCTTCACACTCACTATATACATGGGGTCAAAGTGACATTTGCGCAGCTTTCAGAAATGATTGCGCGCTGCCTATACTATACGCCCCTCGATCAGGTCTTTCTTTTTCTCCAGCTCCCCGACGAGGAAATCCTTGAATATGCGCACGCGCGCCGTTGTCCTCAAATCAACATGGGACAGTACCCACAGGCCCCAGCCGGTCTCGACGAATCGCGCCGGCACCCGCAGCAATGCCGGGTCCTGGTCGCCCAGTGCGCAGGGCAACTGTGCAAGGCCCAGTCCCTGCCCGGCC
>CAVYIJ010000020.1:0-79176 GCA_963768575.1 uncultured Halobacteria archaeon | reverse complement strand
ACGTCCGCACTGGGCAGCCTGTTATCGGACAGCAACGGCCAGTCCAGCCTGGGTGGAATCGTCGCGGCCATGCAAGGCAAGGGACTGGGATCGATTGCCGAATCCTGGTTGGGCGACGGGAACAATGCTGACATATCCACTGACCAGGTCCGGGAAGTGGTCGGCAAGGACAAGATTGCCGAGATGGCCACTCAACTCAACACCGACGAAGGCTCGTTACTGGACGGGTTGAAAGATGCCTTGCCGCAGATCATCGACAAGTCAAGCAGCGGCGGCTCCTTTCTGGGCAATGCCGGCGGTCTGCTCGGCATGGCAAAGAAACTTTTCTAGACAGCCAGTGAAAGAACCGGGGGACGGAGCATGCCGAATGCTCCATCCCCCGCCATTTGGTACAACGCAAACCTGTCGATCAAGCGCGCAGGCTGATTGCGCGGTTACGGCCCCGTTCCACGACATACAGGTACTTCACCGGCACGATAGCGCGCGCCATCAGGTCTCGCCGGGTACGTCGGGCGGAATTTCCACGGGTTGCCCGGGCGGAACCTCCAGCGGCGGTGCAGGCGTTGTTTCGGGAGGCGCTTCCGGGGACACGTCCGGCGGCACATCCGGTGGCGGCACTTCGGGCGGATTGCCCGGCGGTATTTCCGGATCACCGGCATGCGCGGTATTGCGGTTGTAGAGATACATCATACGACTCTCCATTTTACGGTATACGGAAAGTGTAGCCCCGATAACAAATCAAGGCGACCACACCATTAGCCGAGTACACTTCAATCGGCAATTAAACAATGCTGGCGCCTTCAACATTGACCACTAAAGCGGCCAGACCCATAGAATCATCGGGATCGACACCACAATGACCAGCACCTCCAGCGGCAAACCCATGCGCCAGTAATCCCCGAACCTGTAACCACCGGGCCCCAGGATCAAGGTGTTGTTCTTGTGACCGATCGGCGTCAGAAAGGCGCAGGATGCAGCCACCGCAACCGCCATCAGGAAGGGGTCCGGATTCACCTGCAGCCGGCCGGCAATATCCAGCGCGATCGGCGCAGCAATGACCGCAGTCGCGGTATTATTCATCACATCGGACAGCGTCATGGTCACGATCATCAACAAGGTCAACACCACCACCGGCGAATAGCCCTCAGCCAGACCGGTTATGGCGTCGGCAACCAGGCCTGTGCCGCCACTTGACTCCAGTGCCGCGCCAAGGGGGATCATGGACCCCAGCAATACAATCACCGGCCATTCGATCGAGTCGTACACCTGGCGGGCCGGCAGAATATTAAACAGCACATAGGCCGCCACAACGATGGCAAGTGCAACCGGCAGGTACAGGAGACCGGTGCTCGCCAGTATGATAGCCGCTGCAAACAGGCCCGCCGCCAGCCACGCCTTGTGACGCTTGATCAGGGCCAGGTCTTTTGCCCCGGCCAACGGCAAGGTACCCAGCCAGCTGCTGATTTCCGCCAGCATCTCACCGGGCCCAAACAGCAACAGCACATCTCCGGCCCTGAGTTCAAGATGTCGTACCCGCTCGCGAAATTGCCTGCCCTCGCGTGACACGCCGAGCAGCGTGACATCGAACCGCGCCTGCAAACGCAATGCATAAGCGGACCGTCCTTCGATACGTGCCCCGCCCGGCACCACGACTTGCAGCAACGACATATCATCACTACCGAGCGGACCGGTATCGCGCCCCTTGGCCTGATAGTTCAGCTTGAGCACACCGACCAGCTTGTCCATGGCCTTCGGGACCGCTTCCACCACCAGCATATCTCCGGCATTGACCTCCACCACGCGTGCCTGGCCGGGCAGCCGTTTCCCCTGTCTTATCAAACCGACTATGGCCACATCATTTTCTTCAGCAACCGTATCGAGATCACGTATCCGCTGACCAACGGCCGGCGAGTCCTCCGGTACATGTAACTCTGCAACATACTCGCTGACATCGATAAGTTTCTGCGCAGATTTCAGCTGCCTGATTTCTGCAGGCAACAGCCGCCAACCAATGGTGGCAACAAACAGCACGCCGGCTACAGCACAGGCAAGCCCGACCGGTGCAAAGTCAAACATGGCGAAACTCCTGCCCATCGCCTGCTGGCGGAATTCGGCAACAATAATGTTGGGTGGTGTACCGATCAGCGTGATCATCCCGCCCAGTATGGTGGCAAAAGAAAGCGGCATCAGTGTCAGTGCCGGGCTGCGTTTCGCCTTGATGGCCGCCTCAATATCCACCGGCATCAACAGTGCCAGCGCTGCAACATTATTCATCACCGCAGACAGCCCGGCAGCGATCCCGGACATGACGGTGATGTGAGTCTGCAATGAACGTGACCAGCGGCTGACCTGTTTTGCGATGCGCTCGACGACACCGGAATTGGACAGCCCCTTGCTGACAACCAGTACCAGCGCAATGATGATGGTTGCCGGATGTCCAAACCCCGAAAATGCCTGGTCCTTCGGCACCACACCGAGAACCACGGCTGCAGTCAGCGCCATGAATGCAACCAGGTCATAGCGCAAACGCCCCCAGATCAGCATGGCAAACACCAGAAACAGCAGGCCGAACAATATGGACTGATCATTAGTCATTATTTTCTTCCGGCAGGTCAATATTCAAACAGTCACATCATAACAAAAGTGGCAGGCGAACAAGCCATGCGCATATATCTGCCGCCTGTAAATTCCCGTACCTTGCCGGTATCACGTTAAAAGCGCGTCTGGAACAGGCCGCGGTTGATCGGCCGCGCCTCTGACGCTCATGTGAATACCACCCGTACTGGCGCTGATGCCCGTTCCAATTTCCAGTCGGGATGTGGTGGTATCATATTGACCTGATGATTTTCCATCAGTCCCCTGGCAATGCCGATACATGACATGCACCCGGATCGTAATTACAAGTTTCCATGGCGACAGGGCAATTATTTTAAACCCCTCGTCGACAGCACGGAGTTCTTTCCACGCATGCTTGACGCTATCGATTCCGCCCGGGACTACATATTGCTGGAAATGTACCTTTTCACATCCGGCAGTGTCGCTGGCCGCTTTATCAGTGCCCTGCTGGCGGCAGCCGAACGCGGCGTTCGGGTCTACCTGCTGCTTGACGATTTTGGCGCCCAGCGGCTGGACCCGCATGACCGGGAACAACTGAAGCACCGCAACATTCAAACCGTTTATTACAATCCGCTACTCACGTACAGCACCTTGTACAATTTGTACAGGATACTCTGGCAACGCATTAACCGTGGCCTGTATCGTAATCACCGCAAATTATTGCTGGTTGACGGGCGAATTGCATTCGTGGGCGGTGCCGGCGTGACCGATGAAGTTGACTCCCCGCATGCGCCCGGGATGCGGTGGCGCGAAACCATGCTCGGCATCCAGGGACCGATTCTTGTCGACTGGCAACAGTTGTTTACTGAAACCTGGAACAAGAACGCCGGACAAGCCTTGACGTTGCCGGCCGTGACGCCTGCGATTTTTTCCGACGGCCAGTCTGGCCGGGTTACCGTGAACGGGGCACGCCGCAGGATGGGGGTACAGCGCTCATTACTCAGACATATTATGGACGCCAGGCAGCGAATCTGGTTTGCCACGGCATATTTTATCCCCTCATGGAGTTTGCGCAGGAAACTGAAACGCGCCGTCAGGGCGGGTGTCGATGTGCGCCTGCTGCTGCCCGGACCGGTAACCGACCACCCGGGCGCGCGTTATGCCAGCCGCCGTTATTACAGCAGGCTACTGAAGAACGGGGTTCGCATTTTTGAATATGCGCCACGTTTTTTCCATGCCAAGACGGTACTCTGCGACGACTGGACAAGCATCGGATCCTGTAATTTCGATCGCTGGAACCTGCAATGGAACCTGGAGGCCAACCAGGAGATCAACGACCGGAAGATGGCTGCAACCATCGCTGCCATGTTCCAGGCCGACTTCGCCAACAGTCTAGAACATACCCGGGAGGAATGGGAACGGCGCAACTGGCGTTTACGTACACTTGAATGGTTCTGGCGGCGCGTGGAATTACTGTCGCTGAAGATCAGGCACCGGCGCCGGCCATAAATCAGTTGTAACCGGTAATATACTGGAATGGTTGCCGTTAATCTGTGATTACCCTGATTATCGATTCACTCCGGCCTGTCGTTTCTTCATATCCGCGATGGCGCGAAGCATGCTTTCGGGCCTGAAGGGTTTGAACAGGCAACCGGTTACCGATGTCGACCTCAGCGAATCGACGGAGTCGGAGTCCCCGTGCGGGCATCCCGCGATGATTATGGTCTTCACTATACGACCGCGCTGTTTTAGTTCCGTATATACCGCCAGGCCATAAATGATCGGCATACGCATATCGAGCACCAGCACCTCTACAGGACCGGATAAAACCCCGTCGATTGCTTCCCGGCAATTACGCGCAAGCAGGGCTTGCATGCCATGACCGGATAAACACGCAGACAGCCGTTCTCCGCAAGCCGGGTCGTCGTCGTCGACGAGAATGATGGTTTCACTCTGCTCCCCGTCCAGTATTTCCAGCAGGTGCCCGTCTTCATAGGGTGATCGCAACACCTCTACATCGCCATCATCAACAATTTCAGACAACATCTGCTCGATGCGATAACCCGTAATCATGAATACTCCGACATTCGGGTCCTGCTTGTGGATCTTTTGCAGCACTTCAAAACCATTCATATCGGGCATTCGGATATCGATCAACGCCATATCGAAACGACCGCAGTTAAATGCATTTATGCCATCATGCCCGTTGTAGGCAAGCGTTACCTGATAACCTTCATGTTCCAGGATCATACCCAGTCCATCAGCCATGTCCCGGTTGTCATCTATGATCAGAATATTTAACTGGCTCATAATGTAACCTCATCCCTGTCTATCACGACGACATTCATGGGCAACCACAATGTAATCCTTGCTCCCATGATCTGCTTTTGTCGCTATTTCAATACCACCACCGTGCTGCTCCATAATGTTTTTAACCGAGGGCATGCCCAGGCCCACCCCAAAAGTTTTGGTGGAGTAAAGCGGCTCAAAGACCTTTTCCAATACGTCCTCGGAGATTCCGGAGCCGGTATCTCTTATTACTATTTCGATTCGTTGTTCGTTGCCGCCGGTTTTGATGCCCAGGCGGGAACCCATCCTCGCCTTACCGGACTGTTCATCCTCCAGCATGGCGTGACAGGCGTTTTCCACAACATTGATAACGGCTCGACGCAAACGGCTGGTGTCAACGGCCACCTCAACATTTTTCAATGAGAAGTCCATCTCTACCTGAATGTTTTCAGGTATAACCTGCTCATCGATTACTGACTCAAGCCATTCATCAATCCGGACAGATTGCAGATCCAGTTCAGCAGTACTTCGATATCTTGCCTGACGTCAAACACACCGTCGGTCTGGGCATTTGCGTAGGTCTCGTCGTGAACCTGGGTCGCAGGATGATTCCCCCGGGACGCCATGATCTTCCTGGAGTGATCGTACACGGTGACATAGACTAGGCGGGTGTCTTTCAACAACGACAGGGAATCGCGAATCATCGCCACGTCGTTTGCCATAAGCCCCGGGGCAAGATTATTGGCAAGCAACAGGATTTGTTCCCGGGTAGAGTTCTCCAGCAACTCGGCATGGCTGGTACTTATCAGGCGTACACTATTCCATACCAGAACGCTGAGCATCACCGCCTCGATGAGGACGATGCTCAGAATTAAACGCGTGGCAAGACGCACCCGCATCAGGGCATCCACCCGCTCGTGAGCGCCAGCATTAGCTTGAATCCCTGAAAGTCCTGTTGGTGACACATGGAATTAATCCGTATCCACCCCTTAGAGAACCTTTACCGGCTGCGAACCGATACTCGTATCACTCAAACCGCCACCTCACCGTTCTCCATCACTACACAACTGCCGGGCAACCACAATATGACCCTGGTTCCCTGCCCTGCCTCTGTAACTATTTCTATGCCGCCATTATGCTGCTCCATAATTTTCCTGACCGATGGCAAACCCAGGCCCACCCCGAAACTCTTGGTGGAAAACAGCGGCTCAAAGGCCCGCTCCAGTACATCGGCATCGATACCGGGGCCGGTATCGCTTATTTCTATTTCTATGCGTCGTTCATTACCAGGCGGTTTTTATGCCCAGGCGCAATGCATGTTCTGGCTTTTCTGACTGTTCGCCCTCCAGCATGGCATGACAGGCGTTATCCACGACATTGACGACAGCTCGATACAAACCGTAAGCATCAATAGCGACTTTTATATTTCCCATGGAAAGGTTTTTCTCTACTTCAATGCCTTCGGGGATACTCTGATCATCGATGACCGACTCAAGCCATTCATCCAGCCGGACGATATGCGGTTCCGCTTCGCTGACACGCGTGAAGTCAAGCAGCTCGTTGATAATCTGGTCGCAGCGATCGATATTTCTGTCCACCCGTTCAACGGCCCTTTGCATCTGCCTGTCAAACTTGTCGCTCCTGTTTTCAATCGTATAAAGCGACATCCGCATGGCCCCCAGCGGATTACGCAACTCGTGAGAGACCGTCGCCGTTAACTGGCCGAGTGTGGCCAGGCGCTCTTTCTTCACCAGTTCTTCCTGGGCATTGCGAAGCGCCCCGGTGCGTTCATCGACCATCTCCTCGAGATGTTCACGGTATTTCTCGAGTTCACTCTCTATCCTCTTGCGTTCCGTGATATCCACTACCGTACCCAGCAAACGCGTCACCTCGCCCTGCTCGTTCTCGGTCAACTCCGACTGTGCATGGACATCAATAACTACATGGTCCGGGCGGATTATTCGATGCTCGATGTCGTAGTCCAGCTTGTCATCAATTGCTGCATTCAAGGCCGCGCCAACCCGCCCGGCGTCATCCGGGTGGACCAATGCAAGTGTTGACTCCAGTGTCGGCCTGTAATCCGGCGGAAAACCGAAGATGCGGTAGGTCTCATCCGACCAGGTAATACTGCCTTCTTCAATATTCAGGTCCAGGTAACCCATACGGGCAACATGCTGCGCTTCTTTCAGGCGCTTCTCGCTGTCTCGCAGACGGCGTTGTTCGCTGCTGACACGCACGGCCATCTCATTGAAACTTTGCGCCAGCAGCGCCAGTTCACCCTTGCCCCTGAAATGCACCGCTTTATAACGGCCCTCGGACACACTCAGGCTGGCATCCCGCAACGCGTTCAGCAGCCGGCTTACATAATGCTGAAACAGGTACCAGACCAGCAGAATGCCCAGTAGCAGGGCCGGCAACATGGTAGTCAGATCGGCCAGCAGCGACTCGCGGACAATGCGCCGCACCTGCGCCTGGTCATAGAGAAAATACAGGTGCCCTTCACCCGTTACATCGTGGGCATGAGGCTCGCCAGGCAGGGACAGCGGCAGGATGGCGAATAATCGCTCATGCGCGTTATCCATTTGAATGCCGTGCTCCGTATGCTCGCCGGCATAACGTCTGTACCCGGGAAGGACGCGGGCGGCTTGCCCGCGCCACGCGTAGCCGTTGGCCAGCAGCACCCGGCCAGCTTCATCGACGACCGTCAACACCAGTAAATCAGGGTCGGTGGCGTAGCTGCTGATGATAGCCTGCACCTTGCTCGTTTCACCGCGTAACAGTTCACGGCTGATATTCGCCTGCAGGCGGGACAAATTGTGACGCCAGAGATCGAGCTGCTCTTGCTGGGTGCGCTCGACAAGATGCCGATAGTGCAGCGCGCTCCACGCCAACAGCATCACCCCGAACAAAAGGGCTGTCAGGACCGGGAACCAGACACGCAGATTTATACTGCGCATCTCAGATATCCCCGGGCGGCAGGAAACGCGGCTCGATCATGCCCGCCACGTCCACACTCCCGCGCAGCAGTTCCGCACGCTGCATGACGGGAATCAGCTGCCGCGCCGCTTCTTCCAGCATCGGCTTATGACCTGCAAGCAGGCGGCGGTTTTCGGCCAGGTCCGGGATTCTTATTCCATTGAACATCGCCGTCACCTCATCGAGGGTAGCCCCAAGGCGCGGCGCCATGCGACGGTCGGCATCGATAGGGTGCCGGCGGCGATGCTCCAGTGCATCGAAATGCCCCTGTATGAGCATTCGCAGCTGGTTCGCGCGGGTTGCAGTAATCGCGGCCGGCGCCACCAGGACATCGACTATCCGGTCCGGAATCTGGCGGCTGTCGTACAGTTGCAGGGCCCCCTCCCCGAGGAGACGGCTGCGCATCGGCTCGAACGTCACCACGGCGTCCACCTCGCCCGATCTGTAAACCATCAGATGCTCATCCGCACTGGCAAACTTCAATTTCACGTCTGCAACCTGGAGTCCCGCCGCCTGCAGCGCGCCATCCAGGAGAATGGCACCCACGGCCGTGTTTTCGACCGCGATGGTCTTGCCGCGCAACTCGCCGAGAGTGGTGAGAGACGGGTCGGCGAGCAACGCGTCGCCACCTGCAGATATATCCATTACCAACAGCACCTTCAGGTCAAGGCCGTTCGCCTGCGCTGCCAGCGCCTCGTCCAGGGTCAGGCAGGCTGCATCGAGTGTTCCGGCGTAGAGTTCGTGCAGCACCGCTGTCGCGGACGGCAGTTCGGCCAGGTGGATAGTGCGCGGCCGATAAAGTTTCAGGCTGCGGGCGAGAAACAGATTTTCATAACCGGGCCAGATATTCGTGCCTACTCGCAGCGGCGCCTCCGGCGGCCCGCTGCAGGCGCCGGCAAAGACCAGTAAAAAGGCAGAAATCAGAAGGTACCGCACGTTCAGGATATTCCTTTCCAGAATCGTTTCCCAAGCCAGTATTAATCGGGATTTCCGCAAGACGCATACCACGACTCCGGACTGACCCGCATAGTCAGGGTCAAGCAGGCGTATATTAACACCAGCGCAGTCGCGTTGCGCCCGGGATTAAGTTCAAATTCTCTCCTGCGGAGATAATATCGTGGCATCCGCCTGGCAATTGCATAAAATATGTACAAATTGCAGCCGTGATCATGATGCCTGATCATCGACCGGATGCCGGGCCCTCGATTATGCCAGTGACTGATGACAGCTAACCCGGACAGCGGCTACCAATTGATCTCGTCCATCTTCCTGCGCCTGCTGGGAGTGATCTACCTGATCGCCTTCGCCTCGATCAGCGTACAGATTGAAGGCCTGGCCGGCAGCCAGGGCATCCTGCCCATTGGTCAACGGCTGACTGATATCGCGCTCGACACCGGGCTTGTACGATACCTGCAGTTGCCCACGCTGTTCTGGTTGAATGCCAGCGACCTGGCACTGACCGGCGCGGCCATCACCGGCTGCCTGGCCGCGCTGCTCATCATCGTTAACCTGCACTCGCGTGCGGCGTTGGTTCTCGCGTTCGTCCTCTACCTGTCGCTGTACCATGCCGCCCAGCCGTTTCTGAATTTCCAGTGGGACGGCCTGCTGCTGGAAACCGGTTTCCTGGCGATCTTCCTGACCCCGCGGTCGCGCGTCGTCATCTGGCTGTTCCGCTGGCTGCTGTTCCGGTTGCGCTTCATGTCGGGTTTATCCAAGCTCGCCAGCGGCGACCCCGCCTGGTCGGGCCTCACCGCCCTGGATACCTACTTCGAAGTCCAGCCACTGCCCAACCCGGTCGCCTGGTATTTTCACCAGCTGCCGGAGTGGCTGCTGCGGTTCGGCACCGGCGCCACTTTGTTCGTGGAGCTGCTGGTGCCGTTCATGATGTTCCTGCCGCGCCGCTGGCGTTTTATCGCCGCCTGGCTGACGATCTTTTTCCAGGTCCTGATTATCCTCACCAGCAACCACAACTGGATCAATTTTCTGACCATCATCCTGTGCCTGTTCCTGTTCGATGACCGGGCCGTGCGCCGCGTAGTGCCGGGATTTCTGCAATCGCGGCTTGGCTGGCATGCGGCGCCCGGGCAAAAGACCGACTTGCTGGTACCTGTTGCGACCGGCCTGCTTGGCCTGTTTTTACTGGTAGCCGGCACACTGAAGATCTATGAACTGGGTACCGGCCAGCGTATTCCCGGGCCGCTCGGCACCGCGCTCAGATATGCATCGGTCTACAACATCGTCCACAAGTATCACGTCTTCCCGACCATGACGACCGAGCGTATCGAACTGGAACTGCTGGGCTCGCAGGACGGCCTGGAATGGAAACCGTATCGCTTCCGGTACAAGCCGCAGCAACTGGATGAGCGGCCGCAATTCATCATTCCGCACCAGCCACGCGTGGACTGGCAGATGTGGTTCGTCACGCTGCACCCGCTGCATATCCCGTGGTTCGAAAGTTTCCTGGCAGCGCTGCTGGACAACTCACCCACTGTCACCGCATTGCTGAAACACAATCCGTTCCCGGATGCACCGCCGCGTTACATCCGGGTGGACGCCTACAAGTATAACTTCACCAATTTCGAGGAACGGCGACAGACCGGCAACTGGTGGAAACGGACCGCACTCGGGGTATTCACGCCTTTGCCATTTGTTGAACGTAACGACCGCAATGCTGCGGGAATGGACGCCATACCAGGGCGACCATAATCAAAAGGTCGCGGGCCTCCCCGCTCTGTCCGCAGCGCCCCCGCCAATACAGCCAGACAGACCTGTCGGTAGCAGGCGCTTGTGCTTCCGGTTGCCGGGACATCCGGTTAACTGGTTCGCGTTTCCTGCCCGGGATTATTATTGCGATGGCGCGAGTCGCGCGCCTCGAGGCGCCGCTCGCATTGCATCCAGTCGCCCAGCAGACATTGTGTCTTGCTGCAATCGAACTCACACACGGCGACCTCCTCGGGAACCTCCGCGACAGGTATTTTCAGCCAGCGCAGTAACTTACCAAACATGGCAGCCCTCCCCGCCCACGGCGCGCAGCACTCCGGCCGGCACGTGGATTGTTCGTTGTTATGCCTGCCTGTTTGATTCTAGATCATTTCTGGACCGGCGGCGTCAGCGGCCGATTATTCCCGGGCGCTGCATGATGTGTACGCAGGCCCGGTGACGCTGCTGCGGGCGCGTAACAGAACCGCTATTATTGGTCCATGATCGTCCTGCAACGCACATGCGGCTTCGCGTTATGCCTGCTTGTCCTGCTGCTGTCCGCCCCCCTCGCCGGGGCACAGGAACAGAGTGTCCGTCCCGGCATCAATCGTCACTATGAAAATCCGGACTGGCGGCAATGGTCGAACACCTTCGAGAGCCGCGGCCGGGAAGTCTACGATAAACGTCATGCCATCGTTGCCGCCAGCGCGGTGCAACCCGGCATGGCGGTGGCCGACATCGGCGCCGGCACCGGCCTGTTCACGCGCCTGTTTTCTCCGGCAGTTGCTCCCACCGGCACGGTCTACGCGATCGATATTTCGGCGACCTTCATTGAGAACATCCTGCAAACCTGCCGCGACCAGGGCCTCGATAATGTCCAGGGCATCGTCAACACGCCGAAAGACACGGGCCTGCCGGCCAACTCGATTGACCTTGCCTTCATCACCGCCACCTACCATCATTTCGAATACCCGGCGAGCATGCTGGCCTCCATTCACAGCGCACTGCGCACCGGCGGCCGGCTCATCATTATCGATTTTCGCCGTGATCCGCGCATCAGTTCGCGCTGGGTCATGGGGCATGTTCGCGGCAACAAGGCCCAGGTGATCAGGGAAGTCCAGGCAGCCGGTTTCCGGCTCGTCGACGACAAACCCCTGCTGCAGACCAACTACTTTCTGGAATTCAAAAAAACCGGTCAGTGAACCGCCCGGGCTGAGCGACGGGGGTCCTGCGCGCCGCTCCTACCAGTCATCGTCTTCGGGCGGTGCCTTTGGCGGCGCCTTGCATGCGCCCTGCGGGTAAGAATCGACAATGCGATAGTTGGACACCGGCTGCGCGCAGATCGGACACTGGTCAGCAGGGAGTTCGGTCAGGGTCGAACCACATACAGTGCACACATGGTAGTGCGATTCCCCGCCCTCGATGCGTCCGACCAGCAAGCCAAACATACGGCTGGCCGCCTTGTGGATTTTTACGATCAGGTCCCGATGTTGCTGCTCGGCTTTCCAGGCATAGGTAATGGAAGTAATGGCCTCCTGGTTGGCTTCACTCGCGATGCGCTCGAGAATGGCGGGATATTCATGATCGATCTCGTCACGTTCCACCGCGGAGGCATGCTTCAGATTGCCACGCGTGGTGCCCACCTCCGGCATTTCCGGCACAGGCACGGACGCCACATCGACATTCAGCCCCGTCAGCAGGTCCCTGAAATTACGCGCGTGAACGCCTTCCGATGCCGCCAGGGACTTGAACAAGTGCGCGATATTCGGGTAACCCTCGGCGCAGGCGGTCTCGGCATAGGCCGCATAGGAACTGTGCGCGTGCACTTCATCCTGGTAGCGCTCCTGCAACGCCGTGATGGTCAATGCATTGGACGCTGCCCATGCAACCGGAACCAGGCAGACTGTCAAGGCAATCAGTACCGTCCTCATTGTCATTGTTTCACTCGCTTGCCTGCATGCGCCGGCATCATTTACATCGCCCGGGGTGTAGATTGAATATTATCGGGACCATCAGAGGCAACCCCGCCATCGGCCCGGCAGACTAACCCGTGTCGGCAATCACGGTACAGAGGATAGTGCGCTCACTGCGCGGCCCGTCGAACTCGCAAAAGAAAATATTCTGCCAGCGCGAAAGCCCCGGCTCGCCGTTGACCAGGGGAATGGTCTCCGACGGGCCGACCAGGCCCGACTTGAGATGTGAATCCCCGTTGCCGTCCTGCTCATCGTGCAGCCACACCCCTTTCGGTATCAGTTTCCGCAGCAGGTGCACCACGTCCGTCTGCACGCTTTCATCCCAGTTCTCCTGGACCATGATCGCCGCGGTCGCGCCCTGCGCATACACGCTCACCAGTCCGTCCCTTATGCCGCTGCGCTGCACGACGGCCTTTACCTGCGCGGTGATGTCCACCAGCTCTTCGCGTTTGTGTGTGCTGATTGTGATGGCTTCGCGCATGCAGTCTGCCCTCCACTCATAAACAGGGCCGGCCCATTGCCGCCCGGTAAACTTCGTTAACCTTGCCGGCCCCTGGGCGTCACACCGCCGTGATCGATGCGCTCGTACTCGGCAATCACCTGGGCACCGAGGAGCAGGATAATGGCCGCGAATTCAAAGCTGAGCAGGATGATAATGGTGGTGGCGAGTGATCCGTAAATGATGCTGACAAAGGACAGCGTTGAAAAATACCAGACCAGCGCGTGGCGCGTAAGCTCCCACAACAGGGTCGCCACGATGCCGCCGATCAGTGCATGCGACCAGGCCAGTTGCCCGACCGGCATGACCAGGTAGACCGAGGTCAGCAGCAATACCTCGCCGAGCACACCGAGCAGGTACAGGATGGTCGCGGTACTGCGGGTCATGCTGATGTCGAACCCGAACAGCGACGGCGTATCGCCGCTGTGCTGGTTGAGCCAGCCGGCCATCAGGGTCACGACCAGGAAGCCCGCGGCCAGTAACAGGATATAAACATACGGCAGCAGCGCCGAGACCAGGTAGTGGCGACGCTGCTTGAAGCGGCGATGGAAGAAGATCATCGACATGGCATTCTCCAGCACCGTAAAAGCAAGCGAACTGAAGAACAGCAGCAACAGTATTCCCATGGTGCCGATGACCTTCCAGTGTGACAGGAAGGCTTCGAGATGCAGGGTTAGCACTTCGGAGCGTATCGGCGCGGCCAGTGCCAGCACGGTCGACACGGTTTCAAACAATAATTCCTGCTCGACGAACTGGGACAGCACGATCAGCACCAGCGCAAACACCGGGATAATCGACAGCAGCGTGTGGTAGGCGACCGCGCCGGCGAGCAGCAAACCCTGGTTCTCCCTGAAACCGCTCAATACATCGAGCAGGAACCGGCCCGGGCGCTTGATGACATAACCGAGAGGTGACGACTTGTCGCTCATCATTTAACGACCAGCGGACCTGACACCACTGACGGTAATCAGGCCGGGTGCAGAGTGTAACCGCGCAGGCGCCGGGAAAATTCCTGCAGTGCGTTAATACCCGTCGCCTCGGCCTGCTGGCACCACTCCTGCAGCGCCGTGCACAGCGTCTCCTGGCTGGCAGCCTTGCCGCTCCATAACGACTGCAACTGCTGTCGATACTGGTAAACAGTCTTCAGGTCATTGAAGCGGGCCAGGATCCGGTCCAGTCGCTCGCGGGCACGCGCGTTGATCAGCGAGGCATCACGTATCAACAGGCTGCGCGCACGCCGCAATGCGCGCTTGCAGGATACGTCACATTGCCTGCGTTCCTCGCGCAACACCGGGTGAATGACGTCGCGCGCATAACTGGCCATGACGTACATGCGGTTTCTCACCACGGCGCGCACGGTATCCAGGTCGATGCATTCCTTGTCCGCAAGGACCACCGCCGGCCGCGGCGCGACCCGCTTGACCTTCGCCAGCCCCAGCAGCTTGAATATGCTGATATAGGTCCAGCCCAGGTCGAACTCCCACCACTTGCTTGAAAAGCGTGCCGATGACGGGAAGGCGTGGTGGTTGGAATGCAGCTCCTCGCCGCCGATGATCAGGCCCCACGGCGAGATGTTGCGTGCGGCATCCGCGGTCTCGTAATTACGGTAGCCCCAGTAGTGGCCCACGCCGTTGATCATGCCGGCCGCCCAGAACGGGATCCACACCATCTGCACCGCCCACAACGTCAGGCCGAGCATGCCGAATAAGCGCGATATCGATCAGCAGCATGAGGGTGACGCCGAGCCACGGCAAGCCGCTGTAGAGATGCCGCTCCAGCCAGTCATCCGGGGTCAGGTGACCATAGTGTTCGAGGTCCCCGCGCCTGGCAGCCGCCTGCCCGGTACAGCTCGGCCCCCTGCCACAGCACCGTGTTGATACCGCGCACCTGCGGGCTGTGCGGGTCTTCCGCCGTTTCGCATTTCGCGTGGTGCTTGCGGTGAATGGCCACCCACTCCCGGGTCACCATGCCGGTCGTCATCCACAGCCAGAAGCGGAAGAAGTGCGCAATAACCGGGTGCAGGTCCAGCGCCCGGTGGGCCTGGTGCCGGTGTAAATAGATGGTGACGGCGGTGATGGTCACATGGGTCAGCGCCAGGCCGACCAGCAGCAATGTGACGGGCGTCAGCTGCAGGATGCCGCCGGCGCCGAGGAAATCCAGCAGTGTTTCGATCATAAGTGTCTCGCGTGAAATCGTTATCAGATAGCACACAGTCTATCACGCTTGCCGCTTATGGCCTTTCAAAAAAAAACAGCGGGTACGAAAATAACCGGTCAGACTCTTGTTTTTTCGCCGTATGTCGTCAGCACCGAAAAAAGCTGCCGGGCTTCAGCCGGTGCTGACGAATTGGGTCCTGCCCGGCAGGCAGGCGCAGCTTATCCGCAAAGATCCGCCGGCGGTGCAAATGGCAGTAATATGGCATCGATCGGGTATATCACCCATCCGCGCCCCTTGATACCCTCGACCGTTATCGTGCTTGGCGTGGCGTTTGCGGCACCCTGCACAAACAACCCTTGCGCGTTGACACCGGTGGTTACCTCATCGGTGCTTACGGTCTGAATCGGACTGGCCTTGAGAAGCCTGTACGTGGATTTCCTTGTGCCCAGTGCGGCATGGTGCGACAGAACCACGGCAAGCGCGTTGCTTTCACCCACCGGTATGTTTAGCAGTCGCGTGGCAAGATCCAGTGCATCGTCACATCCCAGCGCCTCGGCGGTCGCTTCGAAAACATCGTTGGTCGGCGCAAAAACCGTCAGACGATTTCGACAGAGGTGATAGCCGTTCAATGATTGACGTAAATCAAACGCTCCGTATCGAAACCGAGCAGGGCGGCCTGCGCCAGCAAGCGGTCCAGGACCGGTGGGTCAAGTTGCGGTTGCCGCGCCAGAATCCAGAGGTAGGATTTATTCGGGCCGCACACCAGGGAATAAGAGTAACCCCGGTGATCGAGCTCGATGATCGTGTAGCTGCCGTAAAACGGGCCGAAGAAAGACACCTTTAACCGCCCGACATCGTCGGCACCGATAAAATACGCCTTGCCTTCGGCGCGTTTCCAGCTTTTATTCGCTGCATTGAAGCCCTGGTTGACGACGCGGATTCCCCCGTCGTCCAGCCGGCTGTACTCCGCGGTGACCCGCTCCAGTCCGCGCTCGAATGAATGATCGAGGCGCGCGATTTCGTACCAGGTCCCGAGGTAGCGGTTGACATCGAACCCGGTCACCGGCGAGACGTTCTCCGGAATACCGGTGCAGCCAGCCGCGACCAGGGCCAGCATGAAAACCAGCAAATGTTTACCGGCCGTGATCAATGGAGGGCAGTCCGGCCCCGCTGCTTCCTGCGCCCGCGCCTGCCAGGCCCGCTCGCCGCATCCCCGCTGGCATGAAATGCCTTTATCAGCAATTGGGCCTCGGCAAACTGTGCGTCTGTCATGTTGACTGCAACGACCTGGCGCAAGCACGGCAGCGCCCGTGTCGCCCTGTTCGATTGCGCGTGTTAACCAGTAGAAAGCCCTGGCCTCATCCTGTTCGACACCCCGCCCCTCGGCGTAGATCAGTCCCATACCGTACTGCGCATCGACATCGCCCTCGCTGGCCGCCTGCAGGAACTCTTCGGCGACGGCAGGGACATTGCGGAGCAGCACGAGATCAGCCAGGTTTGCCATGCGACACCTCCCGGTAAACAGTCACTTTCTGAACCTGTACGGTTCACGGTGAAATAAACCATAACATAATCTGCAACGCTATGGTACAATTTTTGTACAACTATATGAGAGGGCTTGTTATGCCGCAATCTTCACTTGCCGAAACACCCGAGGCACCCGGCCGCCTGCTGCCCATTCGCACGGTCGCCAACCTGACGGGCATCAACCCCGTCACACTGCGGGCGTGGGAACGGCGCTACAACCTGATCACACCGCAGCGCACCCCGAAGGGGCATCGGCTCTACTCGGTGGAGGATGTCGAACTCATCAAGCAGGTCCTCGACCTCCTCGACCAGGGGATTTCCATCAGCCAGGTCAAACCCCTGCTGGAACATACCCCGGGACAGGCGGCGACAGCGCCCGTCGCTGCTACCGGCGTTGAAGTCTGGAAACGCTACCAGGAGAAGATGCTCAAGGCGATTGACAGCTTCGATGAACGTTCACTGGACGGTGTCTACAACGACGCATTGTCCCTGTACCCGGTCGATGTCGTGAACCAGCGCCTCACCACGCCGCTGATGCGCATCCTGGGCGACCGATGGAAAGATTCCGATAGCGGGATTGCCGAGGAGCATTTTTTCTCGGTCTATCTGCGCAACAAGCTCGGCACGCGCATTCACCACCTCAACCAGCGCAGCAGCGGCCCGCAACTGCTGCTTGCCTGCCTGCCGGGAGAGTTTCACGAAATCGGCCTGCTGTTCTTTGCCCAGGCCGTTGTCAGCTTTGGCTACCGTGTTGTGGTGCTTGGCGCCAACACGCCGCTGGAACAACTTCCCGACGTACTGATAAAAAGGCCCTGCGCAGGGGTTGTCCTGTCGTGCTCTTCCAGGCCCTCTCGCGGGGTACTGGAAAACGATCTGCCCGGGCTGGTCGGGAAAGCCGGCATACCCGTGTTCGTCGGCGGTCACACCGCGGGCAAACACCAGAAAAAAATCGAGGCGGCCGGCGCCATTTGCCTGGGAGAAACCATCGGCAGCGGCCTCAAGCAAGTCAGCGAAAGCCTGCAGAAACAGCAGCGCCGGTAGACACACATGGGCACCTGTCTGCTCTGGTTTCGTCGCGACCTGCGGCTTGCCGACAACCCGGCATTAATGGCCCTGCTCGACGACGGACACCGCCCGGTCCCCGTCTTTATTCACGACGAGCCGGATCCCGACTGGCCACTCGGCGGCGCCAGCGCCTGGTGGCTGCACCACAGCCTTGTCGCCCTGCAGGAATCGCTGCGGCAACACGGCAGTGACCTGGTCGTGCTGGCGGGTGATACACAACAACAGCTGTTGAAGTTGATCGAGAACACCGGCGCAGAGGGCGTGTACTGGAATCGTTGCTATGAACCGGCTTTTATCAAACGCGACGAGAGATTAACAGGGTCACTCAAACAACGGGGTCTGGGCGCATACAGCTACAATGGTTCATTACTGCGCGCGCCCCGGGAAAACCTGAAAAAGGACGGTACTCCCTACCGCGTGTTCACGCCGTTCTGGAAAGCGCTGCACAAAACCGGTCCCTCGCGCACTATTGCGCGGCAGCCGCAACGACTCCCCGCCCTGCCCGGCAGGAGTAAAACAGGCGGGACCACCATCGACGCCCTGGAACTGTTGCCCGACCACGGCTGGGACAGGGCGTTTTACGACCGCTGGCGACCGGGCGAAGATAATGCCTGGAAAGTACTGGACGATTTCTGCGACGACCGGCTGTTCGACTATGCGAGCCTCCGCGATGTACCCGAAAAGTCCGCCACGTCAGGCCTGTCCCCGCACTTGCATTTCGGTGAAATCAGCCCGCTACAGGCCTGGCATCACCTGCAGCATTGGGCGTCGACCACCGCGTCGCCCGGCGCACTGGCGGCCAGCGAAGCCTGGCTGCGCCAACTGGCCTGGCGCGAATTCAGTCACCACCTGCTGTATCACTTTCCGCACACGGCATTGCAACCGCTGGACGCACGTTTCGAACAGTTTCCCTGGCGCACCGATTATGCAGAACCGCTGGCATGCTGGCAGCAAGGCGAAACCGGCATCCCGATAGTGGATGCCGGCATGCGCGAACTGTGGACGACCGGCTACATGCACAACCGCGTGCGCATGCTGGTCGCCTCCTGCCTGACGAAAAACCTGCGCATCCCCTGGCAGGAAGGCGCACGCTGGTTCTGGGACACGCTGGTGGATGCGGACCTTGCCAATAACACCATGGGATGGCAATGGACAGCCGGCAGCGGCGCCGATGCGGCGCCCTACTTTCGCATCTTCAACCCGGTGCTGCAGGGTGAAAAGTTCGACAAGGCCGGAAACTACGTGCGCCACTGGGTACCCGAACTGGCAAAACTCGGCGACAGGTTTATCCACCAACCCTGGTCAGCCGACCCGGCGGACCTCGCTGATGCAGGGATAAGGCCCGGCATCGATTATCCCGAACCGCTGGTAGACCTGAAGACCAGTCGCAAGGACGCGCTGGCCGCATGGGACCGTGTCAAACGGCGGAGCACTTGACCGGCACGCGGTCTGCTGCGCGATTCAAGTCCTCAAAATACAGGGCGCGTTTTTTCAGCGCCGCATGCAAATCCGCCGACGCAACTTCGACAGCACCCTGCTCGCCACGAAATCCGATCTCGATTGAATTGATTTCGGCCATGTGCGGCAGGCTGAATAATTTCGCATCGGGATGACGGCGTGCCAGCTCCTCCATTAACCGGACCAGGTCCGATTCGCGCGCGCAAAACACCCTGCAGGATCGTTCTGCATGCGACTGTGCGCCGGACGGGTAATAGTGGTCGAGAACCCAGTCGAGCATGGGCCAGGCGAGCAGCGGAAAACCGGGAAAGAAATGATGGTCGTACAAGGTGAAACCGGGGATATCGTTATGCGCGTTTGGAATCAACAGGCAGTCCTCGGGAAGCAGCGCCATCCGGATTCGATCGGGATAAGCCTCGGTACCGAAATGGTGCCTGATAATGGCCGCGGCATCGGGATGGGTGGCGAGCGGCACACCGAAGGCCTCTGCCGCAGCCTGGCGGGTCTGGTCATCGGGCGTCGCACCGATGCCACCGAAACACAATACCGGGATTCCATCCTGCTGTGTCATTTGCAATTCGCGCACCAGGCGCCGGCGATCATCGCCGACCACCCTCGACCACGCAACCCGCATACCCCGGTTGTGGAGCGTTTCAATCACCCGCGGCAGATGCCTGTCCGTGCACTTTCCGCAAAGAATCTCATCCCCGGTAATGACCACACCAAACTGGCTGGCAGTACTCATTGAACCGTTTACAGGCTGTTTCGGAGCATCATTGCCCGTGGATGCGGCTGCAGGTAGACCTGCCGGTTGATATAGGGATGCGGATGCATGCTGAAATGATGCTGCAGCAACCTGATCGGCACGACCAGTGGATACATACCAAGCCGATAGGCATCAATGGTCTCCGCAAGATCTTTCCGATGCGGCGAGTCCAGCGCTTTATTCAGGTAGCCCAGCAAGTGCTGCAGGACATTGGTGTGCCGCTTGCGCGTTGCCGGCTTGCCCAGTGTCTGCATGAGTTGCGCGATGTAAACAGCCGCTGTTTCCTCGAGCTTTACCTTGTCGAGGCGTGACAGCAAGGATCCCAGCTTCCGGTACATCACCGTGCTGTGCGCCAGCACAAGAAATTTATGGCTGGTATGAAAATCGATCAGCGCGGATTTTGTAACGCCCGCCTTTTCTATCGCTTTCCAGCGTGCGTAGACATACACCCGGGTGATGAAATTTTCGCGCAAGTCTGCATCGTTCAGGCGACCTTCCTCTTCAACCGGCAACAGCGGATGTGCCGTCATGATCTCCTGTGCGAATAAACCCCTCGCCGACCGCTCCGCCATTCCCTTGTCGTTGTACAGCTTGACGCGTTCCATGCCGCAGCTGGGTGAATCCTTTTTGAAGATGAAGCCGCACAGATCTTCAATGTTGCCAGCAACTTTTTGTCCATACTCGCGCAGCGGCCGGGTTACGTTCAGCTCCGGGCTCCTGACGCCAACCGCCTCGACCCTGCCCTCATCGCTCACCAGCCGTATCGGCTGCCGCGGGACAGCCATACCGATAGCGACTTCCGGGCAATAAGGCACCAGTTCAAAATAGTCGGCCAGCGTGTCGGTAAGAAAACGGCTGCGCTTGTGGCCGCCGTCAAACCTGACCTGCTTGCCAAGCAGGCAGGCGCTGACACCAATGCGAATTTCTTCCAGGGGTGTTGTGCATTGCCGGGATGCAGACATATCAGATGATCTCCAGTGTGGTTAGCATTGCAAGTGACAGGCTGAGGACCGCTACAGTGGTGAGGCGCCTGCGCAGTACGTGATACCAGGGATGAGGGCCTGGCCAGTAGCGGTCGGCCAGAAGGGTGAGCAACAGGCCGGCAATGATGATCGACAAACCGTAAATCAGCGGTAACAGGATCGCCATCCAGCCCAGCAGCGCGGGAGACACGGCAAACAGCATCCGCCTTGCCGTGTCGTCGCGCACATCAGCAGTCATCGCTGCACCCCAGTGCCAGGCACCGAGAAAACTGATAATCACTCCACCATAGGCCACCAGCGCCTTGCCAGCCTCCAGCTGTATTTCACCCCGTGTAAACAGCACGAGCAGTGCAAGCCCGGCAAAAGGGATCAAACCCGCATAACCGAGTATTTCCGCCTGTCGTTGCAGCGGCCGGCCATCGAACAATTCCGCATGACCCGGCGCCGGGTGATTGCGGGCCGGCATGGTCACAGCAGTTCCTCGATCATGCCGACGAGCCGCGCGTTGTCGGGCGACACCTGGCTCGGAAAACTCGCAACCACACGGCCATTCCTGTCCAGCAGGTATTTGTGGAAATTCCAGCGCGGCTGCTCGCCGGTCACCTGCGCCAGGTGCCGGTAAAACGGGTCCGCAGCTTCACCCCTGACCCGCACTTTCTCGAACATCGGAAATGCCACACCGTAAGTGAGGCGGCAGAAATTCCGAATCTGTTTTTCAGTACCGGGTTCCTGCCCCGCAAAATCATTGGATGGAAAACCCGCCACGATCAGTCCGCGTTCGCGATATTGCTCATAGAGCTTTTCCAGTCCCTCGTATTGCGGCGTGTACGCACACTTGCTGGCCGTGTTGACCACCAGTACCACTTTATCGCGCAGCAATTCGCACAGGTGCACCGGCTGGTCTGACGCCAGCGGCCGCAGGTAGCGGTCGAGGGCTTCTGGACAATCAGCAGCGCTCACGGTTGCCGGCAAGACCTGCAGCAGCAGAAACAGGACAGACAGGCGCAGGGAGTTGGAGATCATGACGGGTCCAGTGGCTTGTTCAAGTTTGCTTATATTATGTGATTTTCATGTTTTGTACAAGTATGTATTTCTAGCGGGCGTTACCGTAATTATTGTATACTTATTGTTTTATATATTTTATAATCATTTTATGGTACCTCTACAGGCAAAATACTCGTTTATTACCCGATTACTTCTTGACAGTCGTGAATCTCAAATGTATAAGTTTTGTACACATTCAGGAAATCATGACAACAGGGGTACGAACATGGGTAACGTAGCAACCAGGGCGATCGACTGGACGGAACAGGGCCTGGTACCCGACAGCGTCATTCGCAGCGGGATCAGGCAGCTGCTGAAAAAACGCCTTGCCGGTCTGCATACGGATGACTGCGAGGTGATGGCCAATACAAAGGCGGACTTCATCGATGAAATGAATCTGGCCGCCATCGCACCGCTTGCCAGGCTGGCCAATGAGCAGCACTACGAGGTACCCACCGATTTCTTCCTGCACGTACTCGGCGCCCACAACAAGTACAGCTGCTGCTATTGGGACAGCGGGGTAACCGACCTGACGATGGCGGAAGCCGATGCGCTGCTGATTACCTGCGAGCGCGCCGGTCTCGAAGACGGCATGGACATCCTGGAACTGGGCTGCGGCTGGGGGTCGCTGACACTCTGGATGGCCAGGATGTATCCAAACAGCCACGTAACGGCCCTGTCCAATTCGGCGACGCAACGGAATCATATCATCAGACAGGCACGCGCACTGCTGCTTGACAACATCACCGTCATTACCGCGGACATCAACGACTTCGTCAGTCTTGATAAGTACGATCGCATCGTCTCCGTGGAAATGTTCGAGCATATGCGCAATTACCGGGCATTGTTCGGCCGCATCAGCGGCTGGCTCAATCCGGGCGGACGGTTCTTCATGCACATCTTTTGCAACCGCGACATACCCTATGCATTCGAGGCAAATGAAGCGACTGACTGGATGAGCAAACATTTCTTCAGCGGCGGCATGATGCCCTGCGATGATCTGCCGCTGCACTTCCAGGAACACCTGCACTTCGTGCGTCAATGGCGCTGGGAAGGTAACCATTACCGTAAAACCGCTAATGCATGGCTGCAGAACATGGACCGGAACAAGGCGGAAATCTGGCCGATCCTGCAAAGAACCTATGGAACCGATGCCGCCCTGCAGTGGTGGAACCGCTGGCGCATGTTCTTCATGGCCTGTGCGGAATTGTTCGGTTACGAGAACGGACAGCAATGGTGGGTCAGTCACTACCTGTTCGAGAAAAAAACACGCCCATGAAAGCCATCATTATAAACGCACTCGTGTTTCAGGCCGGCTGGCTTTGCTGCGTCCTCGCCGGCGCCAATCACCTGCCATGGCTTGGCACATCGATAGCCTTGCTGATTGTCGCCTGCCACGTCTACCATGCAAGAGAGGCCCGCAAAGAGCTGACCCTTATCCTGATTGCCGGCGCTATTGGCGCGGGGTGGGACAGTTTTCTGGTTTATGCCGGCTGGCTTCAATACCCCTCCGGAATACTGGTCGAAGGAACCGCACCACACTGGATCATCGCCATGTGGCTGCTGTTCGCGACCACCCTCAACGTATCGCTCAAGTGGCTGAAACAGCGACCGGTTCTCGCTGGCGTACTCGGCGCCGTCGCGGGTCCTGCCGCCTATTTCGCCGGCTGGAAACTGGGCGGCGTGCTGATCCCGGATATGACAACAGCGATGCTTGCCCTGGGCCTGGGCTGGGCCCTGTTCATGCCATTGCTGATGTCCCTGTCGAACCGCTTTGACGGCATGACACCCCGGCCCTCTTACCCGCAGCTGGCAGGATTGAGCGCTCGTGTTTGAAACGGAAATTTATCTCTTGGGATTGCTGTGTGTTGTGACCCTCCTGTTGCTCACATGGATCGTGAGCCTTTTTAAAGGGGACGTAAGCATCGTCGACAGCCTCTGGTCGCTGCTGTTCCTGGTCTTGTGCAGCACCTATTTCCTGCTCAACGAATTTACAACACTGCGCGGCATCATCGTCCTGGCGCTGGTCGCTGTATGGGCAGTGCGCCTGTCCGCCTATATCACCTGGCGCAACCACGGCGAACCCGAAGATCCACGCTACCAGGCGATGCGGCAAAAACATGCCCCCAACTTCGCCATAAAAAGCCTGTGGCTGGTATTTCTGCTGCAAGGCGTTTTGGCATGGCTTATCTCCCTGCCCCTGCTTGCCGCCGCCACCGGCAGCAGGCCGTTGAACCTGGTTGACGGCCTGGCCGCGGCAGTGGTGCTGTTCGGCATCACGTTCGAGAGCATTGCCGATGCGCAACTGGCGGGTTTCAGGGCCAAACCCGGGAATCGTAAAAAAGTAATGGACAAGGGTTTGTGGCGCTATTCGAGACACCCGAATTACTTCGGTGAATCCTGTGTCTGGTGGGGCTTCTACCTGTTTGCCGTCGCCACCGGCGGCTGGTGGTCCATCATTTCTCCGCTGTTGATGACTTTTCTCCTGCTGCGCGTCTCGGGCGTTACATTGCTGGAACGCGACATTACCGAACGACGCCCCGGCTACCGCGACTACATCGAGCGCACCAACGCATTTTTGCCGGGTCTCCCCAGAGACCTGAACAAGTACGGGGCACGGCCATGAAGTCCGGTACCGGTTTTACATTGTCCCGGCCCTGCGGCGCATGGCTGTGTGCAGCCGTGCTGCTGTTACCCGCCACGGCAAGCGCAATGACCGAAAAAGAATGGCGCTTCAGGGTTTATCTCGATGACAGGGAAATCGGGCATCACCATTTTCACCTGACACGGAATGGCACGCACACGGAACTGCTGGCCAGGGCGCAATTCGAAGTGACTTTCCTGAAAATACCTTTTTTCAGATACCGGCACGAAAATACCGAGGTTTGGCGGAGTCAGTGCCTGCAGCGCATCGCGTCGACCACCGACGAGAACGGCAAGCAGTACCGGGTCGAAGGTGCCGCGGATGGCGGGCTTTTCCAGCTCACGACGCAAGCGGGCAAGCAGTCGCTGCCCCCCTGCATCAGCACCTTTGCCTACTGGGACAAATCGTTTCTCGAGCAGGAACGCCTGTTGAATTCGCAAACCGGCGAATACCTGGACGTGGAGGTCCGCTACCTGGGCGAACAGTCCATCCGCGTGCGGGACGAAAGCACACCGGCGCATCACTACCGGCTGATCGCCGACAAGGCCAGCATCGAACTCTGGTATTCGCAGGATGACCAGTGGCTGGCCCTGCAATCCAACACCCGCAACGGAGGCTTGCTGCGCTATGTTATCGAGTAACAGCCGCGGGAAATCTTTTGTCCGGGCAGTATGCCTGCTGCCGCTGGCCGCCCTCGGCGCCTGCAGCACCACCCCGGACACACTGCAAACCGTCGGGCATGTCGACCTTGGACGCTTCATGGGCGACTGGTATGTCATTGCCAGCATACCGACTTTCATAGAGCGCAATGCGTACAACGCGATCGAGTCCTACGAACTGGTCGGCGACAAGCGCGTGGAGACCACGTTTCGCTTCAACCAGGGGTCGTTCGACGGACCGCTCAAGACCTTCAAACCCGTCGGCTTCGTCGGCAACGACCCGTCAAATGCCATCTGGGGCATGCGGTTTATCTGGCCCATCAAGGCCGATTACCGGGTGATGTATCTCGATGAGGACTACACCCGAACCGTTATCGGGCGGAACAAGCGCGACTATGTCTGGATCATGGCGCGGACGCCGACGATACCCGAGTCCGACTATGCAGATATCGTCATGCTGATTGCGGAACAGGGTTACGACACCGAAAAACTCCGTCGCGTGCCACAGCGCCGGCAGGCAACCGGGAGCGGCCAGCCATGAGGATTGCCGTTATCGGTACAGGTATCGCCGGCAATGTGGCTGCCCGGCATTTATGCCGGGAACACGAGATCACCGTGTTCGAAGCCGGCGACCATGTCGGCGGACACAGTCACACACATGACGTCATCCATAACGGGCAGCGTTTCGCCATCGATACCGGCTTTATCGTCTTCAATGACTGGACCTATCCGAATTTTATCGCCCTGCTGGACGAAATCGGGGTCGAGTCGCAGGCCACCGCCATGAGCTTCAGCAGCCGCTGCGAAGCAAGCGGAATCGAATACAACGGCTCCTCGCTCAACCGGCTGTTTGCCCAGCGGCGCAACCTGTTCAGGCCCCGCTTTCACGCCATGATCCGCGACATCCTGCGCTTCAACCGCGAATCACGGGAATTACTTGATGACATGGATGCAACCGTCTCGCTCGGCAGCTACCTGGAGGACAGGCAATTCGGGCGCATGTTCATCGATAACTACATCATCCCGATGGGCGCGGCGATCTGGTCCACCGACCCGCAACAGATGCTGGCGTTTCCGGCGTGCCATTTCATTCGCTTTTTCGCCAATCACGGCCTGTTGAACATCAAGGACCGTCCACAGTGGCGCGTGATCAGCGGTGGTTCGCGTGAATACGTGAAGAAGCTCACCGCCCCCTATCGCGACCGTATCCGCCTCAACGATGCCGTCGTCTCGGTAAGGCGCACGCCTGAATACGTCGAGGTACGCACCGCTGCCGGTATAAACGAGCGCTTCGATTACCTGTTCATCGCCAGTCACAGTGACCAGGCGCTGGCGATGCTGGCTGACGCGACCCAAACCGAGCACGATGTCCTGGCTGCAATTCCCTACCAGGACAACGAGGCGGTATTGCACACCGACACGGCGCTGTTACCGGAAAAAACGCGCACCTGGGCCGCCTGGAATTACCTGCGCAGGCAACGCGACAGCGGGCGGGTCTCCGTTACCTACAACATGAATATTCTGCAGGGCCTGCAGTCCGACACGACGTTTTGCGTGACACTCAACGACACGCAGCATATCGACCCCGACAGGATCATTTGCCGCATGCAGTACCAGCACCCGGTCTACAATACCGCGGGCATTGCGGCACAACAGCGTCAACAGGACATCAACGGCAAGCGCCGCACCTGGTACTGCGGCGCATACTGGCGCTATGGCTTTCACGAGGATGGCGTCGTCAGCGCACTGAATGCATTACAGGATTTCAGGGAGCACATGGATCATGCACAGCCGTCTCTACGTCGGGCAGGTTAAACACCGCCGCCATACACCGGTACCGCACGCGTTTCAGTACGCGATGTTCATGCTGTATCTCGACCTGGATGAGCTGCCGTCCGTGTTCAGAAATCGCTGGTTATGGTCAACCACGCGACCTGCCCTCGCCCGTTTCAGGCGCGCTGACCACCTCGGCGACGAAACCGTCGACCTGGGCACCGCCGTCCGCCGTTTTGTAAAAGAGAAAAGCGGAATCACGCTCAATGGACCGATACGGCTGCTGACAAACCTGCGTTATTTCGGTTATGGCTTCAACCCGGTCAGTTTCTATTACTGCTATGACGAAAGCGGGGACAGGCTCGACGCCATTGTCGCCGAAGTCAATAACACGCCCTGGGGCGAACAGTACTGTTACGTACTGCCGGAATTCCGCAACAGCGGCTCCGAAAAATGCAAACGCCATTTGCTTGATAAACGCTTCCATGTTTCGCCGTTTATGGACATGAATATCGACTACGACTGGCGTTTTACCCGGCCGGCAGAAAATCTCGTGGTCCATATGAAAAATTACCGTCAGGGCGAATTATTGTTCGATGCGACCCTGTCGCTGCAGCAGCGGCCAGTCAGCGGCATCAACCTGGCCGGCGCGCTGGTCCGTTACCCGCTGATGACGATGCAGGTGATTGCCGCGATTTACTACCAGGCACTGCGCCTGTGGCTGAAAAGAATTCCATTTGTTCCACACCCCGAAAAACAGGAGGCACCGAGCACGGTGAGACGACCATGAAATCCGCTGCACTATGCATAGAAAAACCCGCATCACAAACCGGAATGGCCGCGCATATCAATGATTATGCCAAACGTGTCCTGCTGAAACGGCTGAAAAACCTGCGCCATGGCCAGTTGATTCTGAATGACGGCGAGGAACAGTTTGTATTCGGCCGGCAGGATGCCGAAATTCCGGGAACGGTCACCATTACGGTCACTGATCCGGTTTTCTATTCCGTGGTCCTGCTGCGCGGGATACTGGGTGCCGGTGAGGCCTACATGGACGGCCACTGGCAGTGTGATGACCTGACATTGCTGGTCGAACTGATGTTGCGTAATCGTCAGCAAATCGGGGAGATCGGCCCGGGCATGACATGGCTCATGCAACCCCTGCACCTGTTGCAGCAATTTTCGAACCGGAACTCCCTGCAAGGCAGTCGCCGCAACATCGGTGCACACTACGACCTGGGGAATGACCTGTTCGAACTGTTTCTCGACAGCACCATGATGTACTCCTGTGGCATCTTTAACCACCCCCAAACCACATTGCAGGATGCGTCCGAAGAAAAACTGGCGCTCATCTGCCGGAAGCTGCAGCTCAAGGCAGACGATCACGTACTGGAAATCGGCACCGGCTGGGGCGGCTTTGCCATTTATGCAGCGAGGCACTACGGCTGCCGCGTCACAACCACCACGATTTCAGGGCAGCAATACGACTATGCCCGGCAGCGCGTCCACGAGGCGGGGCTCGAAGACCGGATCACCCTGTTGTGCGAAGACTACCGCTTACTCGATGGCAGTTATGACAAGCTGGTATCGATTGAAATGATCGAAGCCATCGGCCATCGCTACTACGATACCTATTTCGGGAAATGCTGTGAGTTACTCAAACCGGACGGCATGATGCTGTTGCAGTCCATCACCATCCCGGACCAGCATTACCCGGTGGCGAAAAGAAGAGCCGACTTCATCCAGCGCTATATCTTTCCAGGCGGCTGCCTGCCTTCCGTTGCCGCACTAAGCGATGTCATCGCGCGCAAAACCGACATGCGCATCTTTCACCTGGAAGATATCGGACCTCACTACGCCACCACCCTGCAACACTGGCGCGAGCGTTTCCTTGACAGTCTCGACCAGGTCCGGCGCCTCGGCTACCCGGAACGTTTTATTCGCATGTGGGAGTACTACCTGAGCTACTGCGAAGGCGGCTTCAGGCAGCAATCCATCGGTACCGTGCAGCTACTTTTAACCAGGCCCGACACCCGCCGGCAACCGCTAACCGGCTGCAATTACTGACAACAGCAAGAGGAGAACGACCATGATTACCACAACACTGGACCCTGTTTCGTTGAATGACGTCGTCGATCTCGAGAATGCGCCTTACGTGATCGAGGGGGATGGTGTCAGTACCCTGAAGATTTACTTCGAATCCGAAGCGAACAAGCAGGAATACCTGTCCATCCCGGTACATGGCTCGAATGGCACGTCCGGCCTGAAAAAGATTTACGATGACATGGCGGACAATCCGAATACCGGGTCCATTAACTAGCCAGGGCCTGAAGAATCGCTTGCTACCCGAAACATCCATGACACGGTGAGTGATACATGGCTGTTCATCCCTGGTCGCCGCGTTCGCAGGGGGCGCGGTATTCTTTCGGCACATTGTCGGGACATTCGCCGCAGCGTTCGTTGCCCGGAACGGCGAAATCGATCTTGCGCGGATAAGGCAGGTCCATGCCCTCCATGATCGCGACAAATTCCTGCAGGGTCTTGCCATTACCCACGCGCGGGTTGCGTGCCTTCTCCTGCGCAATGGTCGAGACATAACGCCCCTCGTAATCGTGACAGGGGTACACCAGCGTTTCATCCGGCAGGCTGAAGAATTTTTCCTGGATACTGCGGTACAGGGTTGCCGCGTCACCGGACTGGAAATCCGTGCGCCCGCACGCATCGATCAGCAGCGCATCGCCGCTGAACAGCAGCTTGTGCGTGCCATCATCGATAAGGTAGGCATGGTGGTGGCTGGTATGGCCCGGAGTAAACAGCGGGTGCAGTTCGATATTGCCGATGCGGAATGGCTCGCCCTCCCTGACGCCGATATCGGCACAGGGCAGTTCGTCGATGGCCGGGAATACCATGCGGCTGCCGGTCATTTCACGCAGGCGCAGCGCGCCGGTCAGGTGATCGGCATGGATATGGGTATCCAGGGTGTAATCGAGCTTCAATCCCATCGTCTGCAGGATGCCCGCATCGCGCTGCGCGGTATCCAGCACCGGATCGATGAGCGCCGTTTTGCCGGTATCCGGACAACTGACCAGGTAAGTGTATGTACTGGAATCCGTCTCGAACAACTGCCTGAAGATCATGCTGCCTCCTGTATCCCGTACCGGTAGTTATACTGCGGCTGCAGTATGCGCCCTGCCCGCTCGATCGCGTGTCACAACACAAACCCGATTACACTGTGTTCACAACCACACCGGCTTGCAGTTGACCGCCGGCTTGTTGCGCTTGTGCATCGCACCGTGGACGCGGCAATGCTGTGACGGCCTACGCCGTATCTGACTCAGCACTGCCTGAAGAGAAACGCAATATTGCATAACCCAGGACTGCAGATGCCATCGATCCAACCAGGATTCCGAGCCTGTCGTCGACGGCTATGGCGGAACCACCCTGTTCAAACGCCAGCGAGCTGATGAACAGGCTCATGGTGAACCCGATTCCACACAGCAGTGCCACGCCGTAGAGTTGCAACCAGCTCGAACCTTCGGGTAATTGCGTCAGGCCCGTCTTGATCGCCAGCCACGAGAACCCGAATACGCCGACCTGGTTGCCGAAAAACAGGCCGGCCGCAATGCCCAGCGGCACGGGATGCAATAAAGACGCGAACGTCAGCCCTTCGAAAGAGATCCCGGTATTTGCGAAGGCAAACAGGGGCAGGATCCCGTAAACAACCGCAGGGTGCAGGTCATCCTCCAGTCGCTCGAGTTGCGTTTTTTTCTCTCCCGGTTGTTTTTTGAAAGGTATAAACAACGCGACCAACACGCCTGCCAGGGTCGCATGCACGCCTGACTTGAGTACGGCCGCCCACAGCACCAGGCCCAGCAGCAAATACGGGGCAAGCGCCAGAACTCCCCTGCGGTTCAGAACAAACAGTAATACGGCAGCACCACCGGCAATGAATAATGAATTCAGCGATAAATCGGCTGTGTAAAATATCGCGATTATGACGATGGCGCCCAAATCGTCGATGATAGCGAGCGTCATCAAAAACAGCTTCAATGCATGCGGCACCCGGCTGCCGAGCAGCGCAAGCACGCCGAGTGCAAATGCAATATCCGTGGCCGACGGAATTGCCCAGCCCTTCATTGCCACCGGGTCACCCCAGTTGGTGTAGGCATAGATTGCGGCAGGCACAGCCATGCCTCCGACCGCGGCAATGACCGGCAATAACAGGCGCGACGGCTCGGACAACTCGCCGCCTACAAATTCACGTTTTACTTCCAGACCGATCAGGAAAAAGAAAATGGCCATCAGACCATCGTTGATCCAGAGCAGTAATGGCTTGGCAATCTGGAATTCGCCGATGCGTATTTCTACAGGCGTACTCAGCAGGGCATCGTACAGTCCTCTTGCCGCCGAGTTTTCGACCACCATTGCAAGCACGGCCGCGATCACCAGCAGGATGCCGCTGGATGCTTCGAGCCGCAGAAATTCCGTGAGAGGCTTTATGAGCATTGTATATTCATCCCGTCAATATCATGCGCAGAGGAAACAGTGTACATATTTTTTCACCCGCATTCCCGCCTGTTGATCGGGTATATTGTGGGCCCGGATGCAATTTTTGCTAGTATCAAATGCAACGGCCGGTGAACCCTGATTCATGCGAAGCGGAGCAATGTGGCTATTTTCCAGACCCCTTACGATAACGCTCCTGTCTTGCTGTGGCTACGCCACCGTCATGGCTGACGAGCTGTTGACAATCGATGATCGCCGCACGGGGGATTACCGCTCTGCGGCGGGAACAAGCTGGCGCCTGGTCACGGACGGCGTGATGGGCGGACTTTCAAACGGCGAGTTAACTCCGGACACCGTCGACAACAGGCCCTGCCTGCGTCTGCGCGGCGACGTCAGGCTTGAGAACCGCGGTGGCTTTGTGCAGGCGGCGCTCGACATAACGCCTCAAACTGCCGCAGAGGCCCCGGAATACAGCGGCATACTGCTCGAGATAAACGGCAACGCTGAGGAATACAACGTACACCTGCGCACCACCGATGCCTGGCTGCCCTGGCAATCCTACCGCGCCTCGTTCCAGGCCCCCGCCGGCTGGCATATGGTGCGACTGCCGTTCGCTGAATTTGCCGGCTATCGCACTAACTCGCCGCTCAGGCTCGAGCGTCTCGAACGCATTGGACTTGTCGCGATCGGCCGGGCATTCAGTGCCGACCTGTGCGTGGCGGGTTTGTCATTGTACCGGGACGCCCCGCCGCCGCCGGGCGACCGTTAAATAACAATACGAGCAATTTATAGTCCCCCTGCCTCACGGGCGCCTCGCTCGCATGGCTCAGTCGCGCCTGCGCGGCGATAAAGCACTCCGCACCCAATCCCGGGCGCAATTGATCGTCAACCACTACGGCCTTCGGGGCCGCTGCTGCCGAATCGATGCGGACACGACTGCCGCGCCCCCGCATCTCCACCCGTGGGCACCCCCTGCGACGAAATGATCTTATCTTATTGATATTTATGATTAATAATAAGAACACCCGGGCGTCCACGCTATCTTCTCCGCACCGGCAGGCTGTCCGTTGAATTACACAATAATTGTACTTGACTTGTACAAGTTGATGTACTATTTTTGTACACGTATTGAACAACCCACGTACCGGAGGAAGACGCCATGTTTGACGAAATGATCCGCGAAATTGAAGAGCAGTACGAAGTGCTGTGCAGCGATGTGCCTGGCAGCCGGCTCCACGAAATCATCAACAACCCGGTCGATGAGGGTATTGACGAGGGGTGAGTGATCGCGTTCACGTTCCCCGGGGTATCACACCGGGGAACGTGATGAGGCAGTGACGGGGATTGCTGTTCTGAACACTTCCTTTGCTATTGGCGGACAGAACCGCAAGACCTTTGACACTGCTATTTCAATCGAGACGTGAAGGCTGCTGACCAGGCGAAAGAAAATTCAGGTTATTGGCATCACAACTGACCATTCAGCAACGAGGAGAAACCATGAACAAATTTTTTGCGATTGACCGGCGTACCGGCTTTGTACTGGCACTGGCTGCAACAGCCACGATCGGAACGGCGGTTGCCCACGCCGGACCGGGCTGCATGAATGACCAGCGCTACATGAGCCGTGGTTACTATCCTTACAGCCCGATGGGACAACAGCCTGCCTATAGACGGCCCGCCCCCTATGGCTACTACGCAACACCTGCCCCGGCAATGGGTACCATGGCACCGTACTACCAGCCGCCAATGACCGCACAGCGCGCCAATCCCTACGTCGCCAGCCCGGCGGCCGACACTCAAACCGTCGCTGCCACTGAAACCGTCACCGTGCGCATCAACGGCATGCGTTTCGAACCGGCACAGGTGACCGTAAAACCCGGCACCACGGTAACCTGGATACAGGAAAGCCGTATGCCGCATACCATCACCGGGAGAACCGACGAGTTGCGCTCCAGCACGCTCAATGCCGGTCAGCAGTTCAGCCATACTTTCGATTCAGTGGGAAGTTATTCCTATGCCTGCGATTTTCATCCCTCCATGCGTGGCAGCGTGATCGTTGAAGCAGACGGAATGGGCACCTGAGGCTACTGCACACAGGGGATAAACGGATGTCGTTTCAAACCACAGTATTTTATGACGGGGGCTGCCCGCTTTGCCGGCGGGAAGTACAGCATTATCAGCGCATCGATCGCGGTTGCGCCGTACGCTGGATCGATATCGATGCACAGGACACCCGGCTGGAACACTTTGGACTGACCCGCGACACCGCCATGGCCCGCTTCCATGTACAGGACCGCGAGGGTGATATGCAAACCGGGGCAGCTGCGTTTGTTGCGTTATGGCGCGTACTGCCCTACTACCGCCGGCTTGCCGGCCTGCTGCGATCACTGCGGCTCGTCCCGCTACTCGAGTACGTATATGAACCCTTTGCCCGCTGGCGGCTGGCGCGGCGGCGTAACAACTGTCCTGTATAGCGAGTCATGCGATGCCACCCATTAGCGATTATGGACCGGAGATGAATCATGCCCTCACCCTGCTGGGCATGCTGGGTGTTGCGGTCGCCGCCGCCTTCTTCATCTGGCTGCTGATCGGCTGGTTTGGCTGGGTGCCGACGATGGTGGACGTGTTCGGCATCGTCGGTATGCGCACACCGGCATCAATCACCGTGGGGGGGCTGCTGCTGGCAGCCTTCGCATTCCGGGACTACTAGCAAGGCATTTATACAACAACCAAAGGAGGCAC
Organism: uncultured Halobacteria archaeon; assembly: GCA_963768575.1. Lineage (GTDB taxonomy): Bacteria > Pseudomonadota > Gammaproteobacteria > UBA9214 > UBA9214 > UBA9214. Next base: position 44,859 of record CAVYIJ010000020.1, on the reverse strand, counting down.
ACCGACAATGTTCAAACTATCCGATATTTTCATCCTGCTCGCCGTGGTGGTCTCGTTCGCGATTTCGGCCTACCTGTGGTTCAACGGGTTTAAAGACCATGGCGTATTTACCGCGATTTGGGTTCCATCCATTCTCGCGTTTGGCATTTACTTCAAACTTGCTGCACTGACAGCCAGGAGGGATGCATCATGACCGAACCCGATATCCTGTATCCGGCAATTTTCGTATTCAGCATGCTGCTGATTGGCCTGCTGCTGACCATGTGGGAATTTTCCCGTCTGCAAAAGTCCGCCAGGGCCAGGGCGGAACAGCAAAAACCCGTCACCGGCAGGCCACCTGAACAGACCGGCCACCGGATCAAGAAGGCGTCAGGTTTCTAGCCGCACGGCAGTATTGACGACCGGAAGCATGCAGATTGACGGGGTCATATTCGCTTTATGACCCCGTCAGTCCCGTAAAAAAACGATGAAGATAATACTAACAGGGGGTTCAGGCGGCATCGGCCAGGCCTTTGTCAGGCAACTGGCCGAGCGCCCCGATGTGCAAGGAATTCACGCCACCTACCACCGCAACAAGCCGGAATTTTCTCACTCCAAAGTCACATGGCATCCACTGGACATCACTGATGAACCGGCCATCCACGCATGGTCGGCTGAGCTGGGCGAGGTCGACTGGCTGATCAACGCAGCAGGCATGCTGCACAGGCCCGATCGGGGCCCCGAAAAATCCATTCAGCAATTCGATCCCGATTTTTTTATCGAAAACATGAGAACAAATGCCATGCCGAGCCTGTTACTGGCCAAGCATGTACAGGCGAAATTCAAACATGGCCGACCGGCGATATTTGCCGCTGTTTCCGCCAGGGTGGGCAGCATAGAAGATAACCGGCTGGGCGGCTGGGTGAGCTACCGCTCATCCAAGGCGGCACTCAACATGTGCCTGAAAACACTGGCCATCGAATGGCAGCGAACATTTCCCAATGTTACGGTAGCTGCATTGCATCCGGGCACGACGAATACCGCCTTGTCCGCACCCTTTCAGCGGCATGTACCGAAAGGACAACTCTTTAGCCCGGACCAGAGCGCCGACTACATGCTGAAGGTGCTGGCTGCGATCAAGCCCGGTGACAGCGGGCAATTCCGGGCATTTGATGGTGAATTGTTACCCTGGTAACCGGGGGCATCGGCGTGATTCGCAACCGGCCACAACAGCCGCCCCTGATTGATACCGGCACCTGCATACCGCAATCATCGTGGGAAATATCCATGTGGAAACAATCGTGCCCCTATCACTGCTGTTCTGTAAACGCCCTCTCCCACAGGGAGAGGGCAGACGAGAAGGGATAGAATAAAACTAACTGCCTGTTTTATACCCCCTCTCCCTGGCCCTCTCCCGAAGGGAGAGGGAATGGCAGCTTTAATACCGTGCACAACCACCGAGTATCGCCGCTCCCTCCCCCTCAGGGGGAGGGTTGGGGAGAGGGGATCTGTATAAGAAATTACCCCCCTCTCCCTGGCCCTCCCGGTAACTGCTCCATGCGTTACTCTCGGCTCTGGCGTCCTGCTTCGCTCTACCTCGTCCATCACCGTACCTCCTGCATGGCCCAGGCCAGCCTCTCGACCGTCCCGGTCTCACCTTCTCCCTGCAGTCGTCCCTCCGGGAGAGGGAATGGCAGCTTCAATACTGTGCACAATACTGTGCACAACACTGTGCATAACCACCAGGTATCAATCGATCACCCAACTTCCTGATTACGCTCCCTCCCCCTCAGGGGGAGGGTTGGGGAGAGGGGATCTGTATAAGAAATTACCCCCCTCACCCTGGCCCTCCCGGTAACTGCTCCATGCGTTACTCTCGGCTCTGGCGTCCTGCTTCGCTTTACCTCGTCCCTCCTGCATGGCCCAGGCCAGCCTCTCGACCGTCCCGGTCTCACCTTCTCCCTGCAGTCGTCCCTCCGGGAGAGGGGATGCTCTGTTTGTTTTGTGGTAACTGGCATGCATTCCAGCTGGCAATAACAGTGCATATCAATATTTTCTTATAGGGTGTTACATATAAGCAGTTATGGGACAGTCGTGGTACAAAACCATTTCCGGAGTTGCGAACGGCGGGAGAACGAAACAATGATCGAACTGGGCCACGTTGTGTACTACGTCAGGAACCTGGAAGCCTCGTTAAGGTTTTACCGCGATGCAATTGGACTGGAGGTTGGCGGCATGATATTCAACGGCCGCGCCGCCCTGTTGACGGGCGGCCGCACGCACCATGAACTGCTGCTGATCGAGGTTGGCGACGCGACCGGGCCGCTGGCGGGAAAACGTATCGGCCTGTATCACGTTGGCTGGAAAGTTGGCGACAATCTTTCCGACCTGAAACAGGCCAGGGACCGGGTGCTTGAACAGGGCTACGCCATCGATGGCCAGTCCGACCACACGATCAGCCAGAGCCTCTACCTGCGTGACCCGGATGGCAACGAAGTCGAGCTGTTCGTGGACGACCCGGCAGTTGACTGGAAAAACGACACCTCCTGGATGGAGGCGCCGGTAAAACCGCTGGTGCTGTAAAGACCGGCCGGTGCGCGAAGCCTTGTCACTGCAGGGACAGCCCGTGAATTTCATGCGAACACTCACCGGTAGAGCGTCGCGGCATATTTTCAGACTTTCACCCCTGCCGCGACACCGCCCGAACAAACCATTCGTGGCAGAGACATACCCGGAGCGGTAATCCGCGTGTATGCTGACTTCTCCTGAACGAACGCTGCTTGTCAGCAGGGGCGGCACAGATGTTGAAATTCATAAGCAAACACGTTCTTACCGGGGTGGTGACCCTGCTTCCCGTGGTGCTCACGCTCTACTTGCTCTACTGGTTTGCGGTTTCGGCGGAATCCGCGCTGGGCGGCCTGATCCGCTTATGGCTACCTCAAGGCCTGTACTGGCCCGGCATGGGTCTCATAGCCGGGCTGATAGCAGCGTTCGCCGTTGGCGTGTTGATGCATGCCTACGTGGTGCAAAGGCTGTTCGCCAGGGGTGAAAAACTGCTCTACCATACCCCGGTAATCAAATCGATATACGCGGCGATACGCGATTTCATGAATTACTTTTCGCCGCAGACCAAAAAGGAATTCGACCAGGTCGTGGCCGTCACGCTGGGCGATACCGGAATGCAGGTGATCGGCTTCGTTACCCAGGCTGACCCGAAAGCCTTACCGGAAAGTTTCCGTGGAGAAGACAGTATCCTGGTCTACCTGCCCCTGAGTTACATGATTGGCGGTTACGCCGTGCTGCTGCCGCGCAGTGCTGTCCGGCCAGTCGACATGAGCATGGAGGAAGCGATGCGCTTTACCCTGACGGCCGGCGTCACCGGCACCGCCGGTTCCGGTGCAAGGAAATAAATCAACTGCCGGCGTCCCGGTCCTGTACCTGCCGGCGGGTCTCATTTTGCCGAAGTTACGCCACCTGCAGGGTGCATTCCTGTTGACGCTGATCAATAACTTCCTTCATGCAGGCGGCTATGCTTGCCAGGGGTCGTAATCTTGACTCATTGTGCTGACGGGCAGCCACGCTGGTTACAGCCGCACGTGGCCGCCGAAATCCCTGCTTGAAGGAGACCTGCAACATGAACAGCCTGAATACCTGCGATTTCATCCGGCACTCCTCCCTGGTCAAGGACCTTGGCGAGGGGCAGTGCGAGATCCTGTCTACGATTTCATCCTCGCGCTCCCTGGATGACAAAGAGGTACTGATCGAGCAGGGCAAGATTGACGAGACCCTGCACATTGTCTCAACCGGCGCGCTCGCCGTGGAACGCGTCACCGCCGGCGGCGATACCGTGACCGTGCACACCCTCAGACCGGGCGATCTCGGTGGTGAAATGGGCTTTGTGGACGGTACCGAACACACGGCGACCCTGCGGGCGATCGGGCCGACCGGCGTCATCAGCATCAAACGCGAAAGCCTCGAGTCCCTGTTGCCATCGAATCCGGAAGTGGTCTACGGGTTGATGCGCGGTATCGTGCGCACCGCACACCGGATCCTGCGCGAAATGAACGTGCAGTCAATGGAGCTGAACAATTACATCAGCAAGTCCCACGGCAGGTATTAGGCACCTGCAGGCTGGTATTTGTATATCCCGCGGTTGACGGAATCATAGTCCGGGGGACTGCCGCAAGCCGCTGAACGGCCCGGCCAGGGCAAGCGGATAAAAGTCGAATAAAGTATACTGTTTCCTCCCTTGCCCCGAGGAACAAGCTGCATGGATGAGGCCCCGCTCATTGACGCGCCCTTCGTCGACTCGGTATTCCACCCGTCGGATTTCTCTGCCGCCAGCGAGAATGCGTTTGCCCATGCCCTGGCGCTTGCCCTGGTCCGCAAGACGACATTCACCATTCTGCATACGGACGAGTCCCGGTATGACTGGCAAAAATTTCCGGCGGTGCGCACGACGCTGGAACGCTGGGGCGTCCTGCAACCGGACAGTCCCCGCTCTGCCGTGTTCAAGCAGCTGGCCGTACGTATCAAAAAAGTCGGCCTGAAGAGCCGTACCCCACTCGAGGCAATACTGCATTACCTGGACAAGCACCCCACGGACCTGATCGTGCTGGCAACCGAAGGACGCAGTGGCGTGCCGCGCTGGCTGCAGCCCTCCATGGCCGAGCGCATCGCGGAACGCTCCAGGACCATGACCCTGTTCGTTCCCGAACAGTCGCGCGGCTTTGTATCCAGTAAGGACGGCACGCTTGCCCTACAGCGCATACTGGTACCCGTCGATCAACGGCCGAGTCCACTGCCGGCACTCGAGTACACCGCGAGGATTGCCGGGACACTGGGTACACCCGTCAAAATTACCCTGCTCCATGTCGGCGACCCGGTGCCTTTGCCCGGCTCGCTGATGCCGCAGATCCCGGGCTGCAGCTGGCAGCAGGAACACCGCCAGGGCGAGGTCGTCGACGAGCTGATCAAGGCTGCCCGGGAACATCGCGCGGACCTGATCGTCATGACCACGGCAGGTCATGAAGGCATACTCGATGCACTGCGCGGCAGCGTCACACAGCAGGTTCTGCGCCACGCACCCTGCCCGCTGCTTGCCATCCCCGAAAAGGTGCTTTTGCAACAGGGCGCACCCGGTTAATTGTCTGTCACGGAGGCGGTCACCGACACATGGACGCTGTTCTTTTGCTGCTGCTCGGACTCCTGCTCGCGTCCCTGCTGGCGTTCATGCTCGGCTTCATTCCCTACCCGTTCGGCCTGCTCGTCCTGCTGGCCCTGATTGCAGGCCGCATCCTGTACCTGCAGGGACCGGGCAAGCGAAAACCTTGACAAAAACAAAGTTAAAAAATGCGGCCGGGAACAGAGTCACCGTCTGCATGAACCGGACCACCTGATCGGTACGATCGACCCGATGACAGGCAATGACATCGGTGATGTAACCGGTCACCCGTCACTGGTGGACGGCAACCTGACGATTTATTTCGAATCCGAGGAAACCAAAGCGGAATATCAACACACACCCGTCAATCACCCGTATGAACATCCGGTGGGCTGGCCGTCGGCCGACATCGACCGGGGTGGATAGCCCGCTCAAACAGGCAGGCCGGTGACGATTGCGCATGATCGCGGTTGTCACCGAACCGGCATGTTTCAATCTTCGTAGGCAGGCAGCGTGGCCAGCCGTGTGTCCTCCACCGGGCCGCCCACGGTGAAATGATAGAGGTCCTGGAAGCTGTTGTCCGTCAGTCCCAGCAGCTCGTGCATCGGGTCATCGAAATAACAACCGATGCCGGTGCTGCCGATGCCTGCCGCCTCGGCCTCCAGGTAGAGTAGCTGACCGATCATGCCGGCCTCCCAGTACAGGCGTGGATAGAACCATGAGCCGTAGCGTTGCAACGGTTCACTGAAACCTGCCAGCATCGCCAGGCTGAAACAACCGTCACTGGCGATGTCCTGCCGACAGGCAATGTCCCGCGCCGCAGCCTGTGCATCGGCCTCGATCAGGCAATACAAGGGCAACTGTTCAGGGCAGCCCGGCGGCTTGTGCCACGGGTCCGCCTGCGTGAGCGCCGCCTCCAGTGCCGCTGTCTGTGCCGGATCGCGTACCAGCAGGTACAGCCCCGGCGCGAGGCCGTCGACCCGGTGCACCATCAACGCAAGGTGCAGGTACGATTTCCAGGGCAGCGTGTTGAACGGCACGGCGCCGGGCACGGCCAGGGTCCGGTCCAGCATGCGATAGAAGTCCGCGCGAGACAGGCGGGTCTTGCCGTCCATCGCCACGGCACTGCGCCGCTGGCGAATCACCCGGCGCAGTGCAACCGCGCGCGGCGGTGGTGACCAGGACCGCGGCGGGTCCGCAAACACTTCGTATGCAAGGTGATTGCGCGGCTTGCGCACCGCGGTGGCGATTGCCTCGATATCCCAGTCAACGTGTTCCGGACTCAATGCATTGGGACGCCCCTGCCAGTCGAGCGAGGCAAAGGCCTGCAGTGCGGCGGCGGGCAATTCCGGCAACGGCTCCACCGGTGCCGCCGGCATACAGGCAATCAGCATATCCGGTTCTTCCGGTTCACTCCCGTGTGCTTGCGACGTGCCCAGCAACCGCGCCAGTTCGTCCGTACCGGGCTCATCGAGCAGGCGCGTCTGCCAGCCGAGCCCGGCGGCCGCGATTGCGAGCGCACCCAGCGCGTGTCCCGCATCGTGCATGCAATAACGGTAGGCCCGCCGGCCATACTTCCAGACCTCGCGCCAGTGAATCGAGGCGAGCCCGATGAAAAACGTGTGTTCGGGAAAGCCGCTGACCAGGGTATTCCACAGCGCCGCATCGAACCCGGCGCGCACTTCCAGGCCATGTTCCAGCGGGGCATAGTGACAGACCATCGGCCGCTCGCACAGCCCTTCGAGCGGCCCGCATACCAGGTAAGCTTCGGTCGGGTGGAGGTTGCCACTGGAGGCATTGACGCGCAGCGACCAGCGGACCTCATCGGCGCGCTTCCAGGCGGACAGCGCCAGGCTGTCATAAAAGAGTTGAGAAATCGTCCGCAGGTTAACGGCTGCAGCAACCGGCATGCATTCAGGGGTAAAGATTGCATCGTAGCGCGGTTCGTCGGTGCGCGGGACGAGGTCCAGGTCCGATCAGCGACGCATCGATATAGCGACGGAACGGGTCCGGCTGGTTCACCCAGTCCAGTCGCCCCGGCCCGCTGGCGAAACCCTCGAAGCGATGTTTGGTCGACTGGTGATAATCGAACACCGCTTGTAACCGGTCTGCGGGCGCGTCGCTTTGCTTTCTCATTGACTGTACGCCAGTAAGGGCCGGTTACACTTTCCGGCAGGTTTTCGCAGTAAGAAAGTAAAAAAGAAAGGGCACAGATTTATTTCGAGTAAAGAGAAAGGGGACAGATTTATTTGAAGAAAGGGCACAGATTTATTTCCAGGAACGTGCCCCCTTTCTTGCAAATAAATCTGTCCCCTTTCTTCAAATAAATCTGTCCCCTTTCTTACTTTCTGTCCCCTTTCTTTATTACCTTTATTAATGACGTATCGTCGTCAATCTTCCGTTACCGCTTTCTGAATCAGCGGCACCAGTGACTCGGGCAACCTGATACTGCCCGAAAGCGCAAACTGTTGCGCCCGCCCGGACATCTTCTTCCAGGTCTTGCGGATAATATCCAGCCACTTTTCCTCGTCGTATTCAGGATGCTTGCCGGCGAACTCCAGCAGGTAGTGCTCGAGGAACACCAGGTCGGTCACGTCTTCAAGCATCTGCGTGTCCGGATTTTCCTTGATTCTCATCTTGGCCACCGCCTGCCTGACCCGCTCGATGACATCGTCACCATAACCTGCCTGCGCCAGCAGGTCGGCCGCGGTTTGCGCCTGGATTTTATAGAGGTCCTTGCGCCATTGCAGGTAGCCGATGCGGTCCATCGAGTAGGCATCGCGCGGTGATTTCCAGCGCTGCACATGTTGCGCGCGAATCGCCAGCTGCACCGCGGCGTCGGCCTCGGGTGCAAAACGCTGTAACATGTCGGTCATACGCCGGGAATACAGGAGTTCCTTCGGCCAGTCCTTGCCATCCACGGTTACCCGGTTGGGGTCTTCACTGTTGGCGGCATCGATCAACGCGATTGCCCGGTCCAGAAGTGTTTGTTGTTCAGACATATAAATTACCCGTTTTTTAACTGGCTGTTATTTTACAGATAAATGTCTTCAGCGCACCATTGCCTTAGATACCTGGTTTTTCCACCTTCCTGCCGGACTATACTGTCAGATAAACGGCAACACACGAGTGGCATCATGAATCGTCATTTTCCTACGGCCTGTCTGCTGGCACTGCTGCCCGCCCTGCCACTGCAATTATCGGCCGCGGACACAGTCCGCAATGCGATCGGCATGGACTTCATCGAGGTGCCGGCCGGTGAATTCACCATGGGCAGTGAAGACCTCGACGAGGTCATCATTGAACAACCCGATGGCAACGCGGCAATGGTCAGGGATGAAACGCCGGCGCACCGGGTCGTGTTCGCTGCCCCTTTCTTCCTCGGCAGGACTGAAGTGACCCAGGCGCAATGGCTTGGCGTCATGGACGAGCGGCGCGGACCGGAATCACACTGGTCACGCCAGGACTGGCGGCAACTGCCAGTGGCGGGCGTGTCCTGGCTGGACACGCAGGTCTTCATCGATAAACTCAATGCCGGCGACAGGCAGTTCCGTTACCGCCTGCCCACCGAAGCGGAATGGGAATATGCCGCGCGCGCCGGCACCGGCGGCATGCGGCCGTGGCCGGTCGAGACACTGGGCGAGCACGCCTGGTATATCAGGAATTCCGGAGATGAAATCCAGCCGGTCGCGACGCGCAAGGCGAACGCCCGGGGCCTGCACGACCTGTTCGGCAACGTGTGGGAATGGACCGGCGACTGGTATGCTCCGGATTACTATGCGAGCAGTCCCCGCGTATCACCGGGCGGACCGGCGGACGGCAGCAAAAAGGTTCGCCGCGGCGGCTCTTATCATTGCGGTGTCCACCTGGTACGGTCCGCGTACCGTGCAGCGGATACGCCTGACACGCGATATTCGGTGATCGGCTTTCGGCTGGTTGCCGAACCACTGATCAGAAATACAATAAACTCGGGACGAACCATGATTAAATAAGCACACTCGGCCTGTCCCGGAACCTGTCCATAAAAAAGGAGATAACAATGAAACTCGTATACGATGTCATCGAAGATGCCTACGACGATACCACCCAGATCAGGACCATGACCGAACAGGCGCGTATGCCGTCCGGAGACTGGTTGATCAGGACCACATTATATTCACCACACCATGTCAGCATTGACATCGCCGTCGTTCGCGGTAAAAAAAGCAAAAAATCCCTGTTCAAGACGCTGCGCTAGGGTTTAAGGAAGTGGTTCCCTGATTTACGTTCCAACCGGGGGCCGGATAAATTTCCGTGAAACGGGAAATGTACCCGGCCGGTTTTTTTACAGCTTATCTTTTCGTGTCCGACCAGACACCGGTACGACCGTAGTAATTGAGGATGCGATCGCTGGTAACCAGTGTTGCCGAATAATCCGCGACTTCCATCGATACCATCTTCTCACCGGCCTGCACGCGGCGACTGTTCCAGGCGCCATGAAACACCCCGTAAGCGACAAAGCGCTGATTGGTGACGACCACGGCAACTGCGTTGGAGGCCTTGTAATCCAGTATCTTTTCCCTGGCGCTCAACTCCAGCCGGTCAAACCGTCCCAGCCGGGTGTTGGATGCGATCACCTCATCATCCTCAACTACCAGGAAGACCAGTTTCTCGACTTCGTCGGCACCCGCTTGCGATATAAACAGGCAGCCGGCAAGCACCAGGCCGAAAACACCCGGTGCGCGCAAACCGTATTGAGATCGCATGTTTCCCTCGAGATTCGGTGTAATTAACGGGCTGAAAACATGAGAACACAATCGGCACCCGGTTGCCACCGCGGGTGTCGCGCGATTTGATGATAAATACAGGGTTTATTCATTCGCGGGCAAGCCCGCTCCTACAGGTGTATCGATTGGGGCAGGAGCGCATTCCGCAGGCGAAATGCTCAGCAGTAGGAGCGCATCGCAGGGCCGTTCCCGTACAGCTCGCTCCGCGGTCTACGGGCATAGCCCAGGCCAGCCTCTCGACCGTCCCGGTCTCACCTTCTCCTGCCTCCCGCGACACTCGTACATCCTTGTACATCGTCCACTACTCCACGGCACTCGGACATCCCTGTCCATCGCGCGAACCTGCTCCGGGTCTGATTTGTTCGCGGGCAAACACACGCCCGCAAGGCATCTACTGGCATCCCGGCGCACACCCGGAAGTTCAATGACACTTCACTCGCCCCGACAGCCCGAACAGGTCAACCGCATTCCCGCAGCCGATGCGGCGCGCAACATCATCCGGCAATTGTGCCAGCCAGCGCCGGTGGAAATTCCAGAAGCGTCCCAGCTCCTGCCAGCCGCTGTCATCCTCGTCCCAGCGGTCAAGCTGGTCTACCGGCCACACCGGGTCGGAGCCCGTCATGAACCGTTGCGGGTACTTCTCCAGCAGCGCCTTCCATTCCGGCAGCAGCACCCCGCCTTCATCGGCCAACGGGTGATCGACAAAACGCCAGGGATCGCGCGCACCCAGTCCGCCCCATACATTGTCGCAACGCTCGAGCACGCGCTCGACCGCGGCGGGCGCCAGCACGGCGCCGCTATGCGCCCAGATAATGCGCGCATCGGGAAATTGCCGGCATAGTTTCAACATGTAATCGGGCCGCGAAAACTCGGTGTGAAGCATGACGGGCACATCGAATTCGGCAGCCAGCTCCAGCAGCTGATGCAGCACCCGGGCTTTTTCGAACGCCGGCGTAAAACCGCCGATGATGTGCAGCTCACCGATGCCCCGATATCGACCGGAGGCCAGCGCCGTCCGTGCACGCGTAACCGTGCTTTCGTCATAGGCCCAGCGATGCCAGTCACCCCCCTCGCGATAAGGACTGAAAATCGGCACGATCCTGCCCGGCGCCAGCGACTGCAGCGCCAGCGCCAGTTCCGCCGGCGTACCGATCACCACGCCCATGACGATGTTTTCCCGCTCGAGGACCGCCAGGGCAGCGGCCGGCGTCGTCACTTCCTGCTGGGTCCACTTGTAATGCAGGTGCATATCGGCCACCGGCTGCGCGGAAAGGAACTGCGAGAAGCACTGCAGGACGCAAGCCAGCGCTAACCGGCCCGGCGTGAAGCGTGTCGTTTGTTCCGTCACCGATACGCGCACGAGGGTAAAACCGTCAGGAAACTTCGTAAGTGCACAAAATGCTGTTACAGCGGAAGACCGGCGCGAATAAAACCCGCTTCCTGTCGCTGGTCGCAATCATTGCTGCCGGGAATCGATGCGCTTGCCGGCCACGGATTACTCGCGCCGGCAGGCTCACTCAAGTTCCGCTTTAGCACGCTTGCCCACACCCTTGCTCTTCGGGGTCGGGGCGTTCTTCATGACGAAGCGGTGGCCTTCGACAAGTTTCAGCAGGTCAAAGGAGCTGATGACGCCGACGACCTTTTGCTCCCGGGTGACGATGAGGTGATGGATTTTATGGTTGCGCATCATGCGGGCCGCCACCGTTACCTCTTCGTATTCCGGGATGGTGTAGACCTTCTCGGTCATGATGCTGGAGATGGGGGTGCCCTCCTTCTCCGCCGCCAGCAGGTCCGAGGTGGAAACCACGCCGATGGGCACGTTGTCCGGGGAAACGACCGGCAAACTGTTCAGGCTGCGCTTGGTCATCTTGCCTATCATCTGGCCGACGGTCTGGTGGGGTTGGGCGGTGATCACATTGGTGGTCATCAGGTCTTTTACTTTCACTGTCATTGCTTTGGTCTCGTTTTGAAGGTGTGAATGTTCGGTGCTGGCAAGAGATTATCGCAGAAATCGGGCGTGCGCACGGCCGGGCCCGGTCGGCGGGACGGACAATCCGGGGACAGCCGTCCGGCAGTGCCGGCCGCCGGCAACAGGGGTATCGAGCCCATGTGTGGCCGATACAGGCGAACCAGGCGCCCTGGCCCCGTTTACCGTGCGAATCCGGGGCCTGTCTCCTGCCTGCATATCACCCGCCTGCCGGCTGGAAGCCGATCGCCAATTCGGTGAATCTTCAGGTATAATCGCCGCCTGATCCTGTTGCACTTCGATACGCAGCTGTTTCCTCGAAACAAATAACCCGATGTTCACCCGGAACCTGACTGCTCGTCGCCGGTGCGACGCGCCAGGATGAATCAATTACACAAATTTACGGCTTTATTACACGGAACAAACCAATGCTAGCAACCGCTAATATCACCATGCAATTTGGCGCGAAACCACTCTTTGAAAACGTCTCCGTCAAGTTCGGCGACGGCAATCGCTATGGCCTGATCGGCGCCAATGGCTGCGGGAAATCCACCTTCATGAAGATCCTGGGAGGCGACCTGGCGCCCTCCGCCGGCAATGTATCGAAAGACGCACACGAACGTATCGGCAAACTCAAACAGGACCAGTTTGCCTACGAGGATTGCGCCGTGATCGACACGGTGATCATGGGCCATGAAGAGCTGTGGGCCGTCAAGGCCGAGCGCGATGCCATTTATGCAAACCCGGAAATGACGGAGGCTGACGGCATTCGCGCGGCCGAACTGGAAGCGGAATTTGCCGAGATGGATGGCTACACGGCCGAGGCCCGCGCCGGCGAATTGTTACTTGGCGTAGGCATACCCATCGAGCAGCACAATGGCCCGATGAGCGAAGTGGCGCCTGGCTGGAAATTGCGCGTGCTCCTGGCACAGGCGCTGTTTTCCGAGCCGGACATCATGCTGCTGGACGAACCCACCAACAACCTCGACATCAATGCCATCCGCTGGCTGGAAGGCGTATTGAACGACCGTAATTGCACCATGATCATCATTTCCCACGACCGCCACTTCCTGAACAGCGTCTGCACTCACATGGCCGACCTGGATTATGGTGAGATCCGCGTTTATCCCGGTTCGTATGATGAATACATGACCGCCGCAACGCAGGTAAGTGAACGACTGCAGTCGGAGAATGCAAAGAAAACAGCACAGATTGCCGAACTCAAGGCCTTCGTCAGTCGTTTCTCGGCCAACGCATCGAAATCCAGGCAGGCGACGTCCCGCGCACGGCAGATTGACAAGATCAAGCTCGAAGAGGTGAAGCCCTCCAGCCGTAAAAGTCCGTTTATCCGTTTTGAACAGGACAAAAAGCTGCACAGACTGGCACTGATAGTGAAAGGCCTGGGTAAATCCTTCGACGAAGAGCTGTTTTCAGGTCTCAGTCTCAGGGTGGAAGCCGGCGAACGCATTGCCGTGATCGGCCCGAACGGTATCGGCAAATCAACCCTGTTGAAGTGCCTGGTGGGCGAGCTGGAACCAACATCCGGCAGCGTGAAGTGGGCTGAGAATGCATCGGTTGGATACTACGCACAGGACCACGCCGCCGATTTTGCCGAAGACAAACTCCTGTTCGACTGGATGGACCAATGGGGCAAGGAAGGCGACGACGAACAGGTTATCCGCGGCACGCTGGGCCGCCTGCTGTTCTCCTCCGATGATATCAACAAAACCGTCAGCGTAATTTCCGGCGGCGAACAGGGCCGCATGCTGTTTGGCAAGTTAATGCTGCAGCGTAATAATATTTTATTGATGGACGAGCCCACCAATCACCTGGACATGGAATCGATTGAATCGCTCAACCTGGCCCTGGACAATTATCCGGGCACCCTGATCTTCGTCAGCCATGACCGTGAATTCGTATCCTCGCTGGCGACACGCATTATCGAACTGACGCCCACAGGTATCGTGGATTTCCATGGCACCTATGAAGATTACCTGCGCAGCCAGGACAAGGAAGAACGCAAGGCCAGGGCATCATGATTACAGGCAAAAAGTGTCTGTGCATATTTCCCGGCTTTACTGATTAAATCCTGCCTTTCTCCTGTAATCACATGGAAGCACGATATGCGTATCATCATCCGCTATTTTTTTAAACTGGTTCACGCCATCGTCGGCCCGATCCTGCTGACAGCCGACAGGCTGACCACGCCGCGAGGCATGCAACGCGATCAGGAACACCAGCAACACATCGACGAGCAGACCAAAAACCTCGTCATGTACCAGTTTCTCACCTGTCCGTTCTGCATCAAGACCCGGCGCGCCATCAAGCGCCTGTCACTCGAGATCGAGACCCGCGATGCGCTCAAACATGCGCCCAGCCGTCAACAACTGCTGGAGGGTGGCGGCAAGATCAAGGTCCCCTGCCTGCGGATTACCGGCGAGGATAACAAGGTGGAATGGCTGTACGAGTCAAACGCGATTATCGGGTACCTGGAAGAGCATTTTTCCGGGGCTTGCAACAAAGACGAGATTGAAGGGGTCGCAACTGCGCGTGAGGCCGGACCATCGGAAATCCAGGCCGGCTAAAGGGTCATTCTCAACGCCGGTCGTGATTATTTTCCACTTGAAATCGATACTTTTTCGACCTGCGCATTACCAGGTCCTGCACTTCGCACCCACCCGCTCGCGGCAATAACGGTCAGCGCGGGATCTCGCCTTACCCCGGAGCGATTGTTACATTCATGAAACAGGTCTTTCGCGACCTGAAAACAGCCCTGCTTCCCGGTTACTTTTCAATTATTCAATTTGTGCGGGCCAGCCCCTACCCTCCAGCCGGCCGTGCCCGGTTGATACGACAATAATTTACATATCAAGCCGTTCTGGCACTGAAAATTCGGCTAGAATAACTAAAGACAACCCTAATAATACAAACCGGAGTTATGTCATGAACAAATTGCCCATCTTTCGCCGCACTCGTTGCCGCCGCACTCTATCGGCAGCACGACCGGAACTGCCTGGTCGGATCAAGCCACCCCGGACGGGTCGGCCGCGACTGCCACGCAACCCCCAGCGCCCATGCACGGTTATATGCCGGGCCGCTACCGGCCTTACAGCCGGGGGCCGCAATACTGGCCGGGGCAGCCGCGCGGGTATGGCCAGTTGCCCCCTTACCAACGGCCGCGCATGCCCTACCGGGCAGCACCCCCCACACCTTCGAGCACACCGCCAATACCGCCAGCACCGCCAGCACCGCCAGCAGCCACGGACGCACCGACCGGCGCCGCCCTCATTCGGGCAGAGGAAAAACTCAAGGAAAGAAGTGCACAACTGGACATGGCCCAGGCAGCGCTTGAACAGTTACACGGCAAATTGCAATACAGTCTCGAAGCGGAACGCACGCTTGCCGACAAGCTGGCGCACCTCGACAATGAACTGAAAACATCACATGCGCGCATCGCGGAACAGACCGACGCAATGAACTCCGCCACTGCCACGCTGCAACAGTATAACCAGCAAATCGCGAACGATCAGCAACAAAACCTGGTGCTGGCTGCCGAGCGTGACCGGCTGCTTGACGAGCTTGCCGGCCGGGACGAGGAGCTGACCAGAATGAAATCCGTGCTGCAGGCTGCTACAGAGGCGTTACAGCATGAGACTGCCACTTCCGATCAGCAACTCGGCGAAACCAGGGCACAGGTCGAGCAGCTCGGGAACGAGCTGACCGAACTCGAAACCCGACTGGTGGCCCGCAAGAACTCTCAGCTGAACACGGAACAGATGCTTGCCTCCGTGATTGCAGAACGCGATGGACTGCAGTCAGACCTGGCCACGTGCAGCCGGAAACAGAACAGCATCCAGGCTGATTTAGCCGCCGCACTGTCAGAAATAGATGCACTGCAAATGGCACAGTCGATGCCCGCCAGGGACATTGCCCCTCCCGCAGCCGGCATACCCGTCAAGGTAGAACCCGCAGCCGGCATGGAACCCGTGGCGGATGCCGCTGAAGTCGTTGCACTGAACAGCACCGACACCGACCAGGACGGTATAGCCGACAGCGATGACCTGTGCCCCGGGACACAGCAAGGCTCCGACGTGGATGCCACCGGTTGCGAGGCCGGCGTCGCGATCAGGCTCGAGGGGGTAAACTTTCCCTATAACTCGCATGAACTCACCGGGGAAGCGCAACGCATTCTCGAGCGTGTCGCCGCTATTATCAAGCAGCAACCCGACTTGCGCCTGGAAGTCGCCGGGCACACCGACGCGACCGGCGATCCGTCCTACAACCAGTGGTTATCCATGCAACGCGCGGAAGCCGTCAGGGAATTCCTGGTTGCGCAGGGTGTGGACCCCAGGCATATCGGCGCCACCGGCTACGGTGGTCAGCGGCCTGTTGCGGATAACAACACGCTCGAAGGTCTGCAGCAGAATCGACGCGTGGAACTGCGCCGCCTGCCATAACAAGTAACAGGACCCGGTGACAATCGGGGCCGGAACGCGGCAGCGAATTGAACCGTTTGTCACCGGCCCCTTTATTTTTCAAATGAGCAGCCGATCACAACGACATTACGCGAACACAGATAGAATGCGTAACAAGCCCGCATAATGAGTACACGCACCCCGGCCACTCACTGCCAAAGGAGCTGACAGATGAAAACGATTGCATGCCTGCTGGTGTTACTGGTGCTGCAGGGTTGCGCCTCAACGATTGTCGGTACCGTCGTCGGCACCGCCACGACGGTGGCCGTTGAAGTCGTGAAAGTGCCCTTCAAAGTTGGCCGATGCCGCCGTAGACGTGGTGACGGACGATGAGGACGAGGAGGAATAGACCACAAGTCTGCATGCCCCCGGCAACGTGCGGAGAATCGGAAAAAGGCCAGACCGGGCACCGGGGAGCCAGGGTAACCGGGGACGCAGTATCGAGTAACGGGATTCAGAAGAGTACGGAAACTTTTAATTCAGGCGACAACGCCAGACATTACTTCAGCTGCGCAACGGCAACCGGCGGCATCCTGCCTTGCAGCGATGACAAATCACTTGAGTTCTCGGCAATATTCTTACTGACTTCGGTCAGGCTATTCCTGGTACTTGCATAGGCCGCCTTTTTATAACCCGCATAAATCAGGCCACCCGGCAACACCAGCGTCAGGATCACATCAGTAGTGTCGAACTTCTTTTCATCCAGCTCGCCTGCGAGTTCCTGCTTGCGCTCGATCTGCGAACTGCGGAGTTCAACCAGCTGTTCCACCAGCGTACCACGATCGACAGTCATAAACTGGGTAACAAAACCCTTCGGCCCTGTCATGCTCACCAAAGACGACTGATATTCGGGTGCTACCAGTGACGACTGGTATTCGGGCGCTATCGATGTAACGAATTCATCGGCATTGACTGCATGGGTCATTTGGTATTCGGGCGCCATCAATGTAACGAATTCATCGGCATTGACTGCATGGGTCATTGTCAGCGCGCCCGTCACAACGGACAAAACAAACAAGCGGAAACCGATAGTTCGCATTAATAACCCTCCCATCATTACAAGATAGATCGAGCATGGCCCTTTAGCAACTTAAAATGATAATTAATCCCGATATTTACACACAATTGCCATCAACAAACATCATCAACAGGCGTTGCAAGGACATGGGCCGTCTATTAACAAGTAACTCGCGAACACTAATTGTTGTGCCCGGTTGTAATTCTTCACCGCACATAATGGAGTATTCATCCAGGACAAGCAGATGGACAGCCCCGGGTCACAATTGTTACTAATATTATTATTAACGATCATTGCAATTAACAATCACTGCACACTTTTCATCGCGGCTCGAGCACAACCCGGTTTTGCGAATACGGCAAAAAGGGCCGGTATTCCACCTGCCGCACACTCGCCCGGATTTCTTCGACCTGTCCCGACGATGGGCCAGGCATTGCAGAGACGGATTGCGCCCGCGCTTTACCCGGCCTGGCAGTTCGCGGACAAGCCCCGCCTCCAGCAAGCATATTTTAAAATTGCAGGCGCGCCCTGCCGGCGCGATTAACACACGAACCAGGCATACAGCTGCAAATCGCCTGCACCTCCATGTCGCGCCGTTAGCGGGTACCCGGCAACCCAAATTCCACTTGCTCCCCATAAATTAATTCATGTTGACGCAACCTGCGCCCCGCCCTCTAATCCGCATCGCAGGCAACGTGTCCTGCACCAGTTTTGACAGAGACAATCTGTCCGGAGAAGACAAATGAAATACAGCACCATGATCGTTGCACTGATTTTCGGCCTGGCTGGAAACGCCTATGCAACGCAATATGACCCGGCCGAAAGCGAATCGGATACCGATGACCGCGTCGCCTGCATCGAGTCCGCCATCGTCGAGGAAGTCGAGGACGGCAGCCAGTTCGACCAGTATGTCGAAGCCTGTTTTCAGGACAAGCTGGCACAAAAGAAGAAGTCTGCAGAGCAACAAACCGGTAGCAGCTAGTATTGGTACGCACTGCCCACTCCAGCCGAGTGGGCAGTTTTTTTCTGAAGTCAGCCCCCACGAAGACACATCAAATAATACAGGCGCGCCCTGCAGGCGCGTGTGCAACTGCGTAATGCCCGCCATCGTCAGGATCAACAACGGGACCGGTGACATGGCGCATGACAGGTATTGTTGAATACAAGGCCGGGGGGCATGCAACCTGATATAAGGGTATGATTATCAAGCGGGCCCCGCCCTGCACGTTTTACCGTGCTAGCGGTCATAATAGCGTCTAACCTGTCTGAAACGCGGATGACATATTCAATGAAGAAACTGTTAACCGGCATCCTGTTGCTTGCCGTCCTGACCGGCGGTGGCTGGTACTTGCTGCGCGAACCCGCCGCCGACCAGGCGCCGACCTACAGCAAGGCACAGGTCCGCCGCGATGATATCAGTGATGTGGTATCGGCCACCGGCAGCCTGAGCCCTATCAACACCGTGCTGGTGGGCAGCCAGGTATCGGGCACCATCCAGCACCTGTATGCCGACTTCAATGACCAGGTCAAACAGGGCCAGGTCATTGCACAGATCGACCCGGCCATCTTCAACGCCAAGCGTGCCGAGGCCGAGGCCAACCTGAAAAACGCCGAGGCCGCGCGCGACAAGGCGTGGATCGGCGTGCTGGACACGAAACGTGAATACGAGCGCCAGGCCGGCCTGCAGCAGAAGAAGCTGGTGGCAGAGAGCGTGGTTGACGCGGCACGCTTCGCTTACAAGTCGGCCCAGGGAGAGCACCAGGTGAAAGTCGCCAGCGTGGACCAGACCCGCGCGGCACTGGAACGCGAGCAGGTCAACCTGGACTACACCACTATTTATGCACCGATCGACGGCGTGGTTATCTCGCGCGACGTGGACGTGGGCCAGACAGTGGCCGCCAGCCTGCAGGCCCCTACCCTGTTCACCATCGCCAACGACCTGGCCCGCATGCGGGTGGAGGCCGAGGTGGACGAGGCCTTCATCGGCCAGGTGCAGGCGGGACAGGCGGTCAGCTTCACCGTGTTCGCCTACCCGCACCGCCAGTTCAGCGGCAACGTCGCCCAGGTGCGCCTGCAACCCAGGGTCGAAGCCGGGGTGGTCAAGTACAACTGCATCATCCACGTGGACAACGCCGACCTGGCGCTGAAGCCCGGCATGACGGCCACCGTCAGCATCGAGGTGGCGCACCGGGAGGATGTGTTCACCGTACCCAACGCCGCGCTGCGCTACGTGCCGCCGTGGCCGCAGGAGAAACTGGAACAGGTGCGCGCGGGGCTCAAGTCGGGCGAGGCCATCCTGTGGCAACTGGACGGCGACGCGCTCACGCCGCTCACGGTCGACACCGGCATCATTGGCGAAAAAGTCACCGAGGTCAGCGGCGCAGACCTTGCCGATGGCATGGCCGTCGCAGAACCGCTCAAGCGCGAAGATGCCACGCGCAAGCGGCGCTACGGCCTGAGCTTGTTCTGAAGGACCTGTCCGTACAATGACGCCACTGCTGCAGATCCGCGACCTGCACAAGGCCTACGTGCTGGACGGGGTGACCATCAACGCCCTGCGTGACATCGATCTCGACGTTGCACCCGGCGAGTTCGTCGCCATCATGGGGCCCTCCGGTTCGGGCAAGTCCACCCTGATGCATATCCTCGGCTGCCTGGACGTGCCGGACGCCGGCAGCTACCGGCTGAACGACCAGGACGTCACACGCATGAATGGCGACCAGCTGGCCGCACTGCGCAATCGCGAAATCGGTTTCGTGTTCCAGAACTTCAACCTGCTGCCGCGCACCAGCGCGCTGGAAAACGTGGAAACGCCGTTGATCTACGCCGGCATCGGCAAGAGCGAACGCCGCCGGCAGGCGCGCGCGGCGCTGGAGCGCATGGGCCTGGGCGAACGCCTGTACCACCTGCCCAACCAGCTGTCCGGCGGCCAGGCGCAACGCGTCGCCATCGCCCGCGCCCTGGTGACGAACCCGTCGCTGTTGCTGGCCGACGAGCCCACCGGCAATGTCGACAGCGCCACCAGCGCCGAGATCATGTCCCTGCTTGACGAGCTGAACCGCGAGCAGGGCCTGACGATTGTACTGATTACCCACGAGAAGGACGTGGCCGCGCACGCCCAACGCCGGCTGTTGCTGCGCGACGGCCGACTGGAGGTGCACACGTGAACTGGACCACCGCACTGCAACTGGCACTGCGCGCCCTGTTGCGCAACAAGACCCGCGCCATGCTGACAATGCTGGGCGTGGTCATCGGCGTGGGTTCGGTGATCGCCATGCTCGGTATCGGCAGCGGCGCCCAGCAGCGCATCGCCGACCAACTGGCCAGCATGGGCACCAACAGCCTGGTGGTGCGCCCCGGCTCGGTGACCCACGGCGGCGTGCGCACCGGTGCCGGCAGCAATCCCACGCTGACGCGCGCAGATGCCGACGCCATCGCCGAGTTGCCGGACGTGATGGCGGTCGCGCCCAGCACGCGCACCACCGCGCAGGTCCGCTATCGCGGCACCAACTGGGGCACTGCCATCCAGGGCATCACCCCCGACTATGTCACGGTGCGCAACTGGCCACTGGCCGAGGGCGAGTTCATCAGCCGGCGCCACGTGCTGGGCGCCAGCCACGTGTGCGTGCTGGGACAGACAGTGGCGCGCGAACTGTTCGGGCTGCGCAGCCCGCTGGATGAGTCCATCGTTATCAAGGGTTTAGCCTGCCGTGTGATCGGCGTACTCACCAAAAAGGGCGCCACCGCCTGGGGCTCGGACCAGGACGACGCCATCTTCGCCCCCCTCACCACCGTCCAGCGCAAACTCCAGGGCATCACCCACATCGAGCGCATCGAGCTGGTTGCCCGCGACCGCGATGCCTCGTTTCGACTGCTCAAGGAGATCAAACAACTGCTGCGACAGCGTCACCGTTTGCGAGAGGGCCAGTCCGACGACTTCCGCATGTACAACCGCGCCGAACTGGCCCAGACATCGGAGGAAAACGCGCGGGTATTCACCTGGCTGCTGGGCAGCATCGCGTCCGTGTCGTTGCTGGTGGGCGGGATCGGTATCATGAACATCATGCTGGTCTCGGTCACCGAACGCACCCGTGAGATCGGCATCCGCCTGGCGCTTGGAGCGCGCCAGCGCGACATCCTCTGGCAGTTCCTGCTGGAAGCGCTGGTGCTCAGCACCGCCGGCGGCGTGCTGGGCATCTTCCTCGGCCTCGGCGGTGGACTGGCGGTGGCGCGCTTCTCCGCACTGCCGGTCACCGTGACGCCCGCCTCGGTGCTCGTCGCCTTCCTGTTCGCGGGCCTGGTGGGCGTGTTCTTCGGCCTGCACCCGGCACGCAAGGCAGCGCGGCTGCGACCGATTGAAGCATTGCGCTATGAATAAAACAAAGGGGTCCAGTCTGCAGTTGCGATTCAGTTCCGCCTGTCACCGGCCCGTAAATCAGCTGTTACAGAAACAGCTATACTTGTAACAATGACATACAAATATCACAGCGGTCCGGGCAAAGCGGGACCGGTGGGAGGAACCATGCAGCGGACCACACACTTGTTATATTCATGCGCCCTTGTTGCCGCCTTGTTGCCCGTGACCGCCTGGGGTTACGGCTTTTATGATTACCACGCCGACAGGAGTTACCGTCCCTCTACGGGTCGCGCGGTCGGCAGTCACCATTCGAGCCGCATGAACATACAAACCGGCAGGAGCGCCGACGGCTATTACATCCGCGTCTATCTCGACGGAATACGCCCCGAGGACCTGCAGGTGACGCCACGGCGCAACCGACTGATACTGGAAATCGCACAAGGCGGCCGGCATGGTCCCGATATCGATGGCCGCAGTGCTTCACGCTGGCAGATGCGTATGCGCAAGGTATTGCGACTCCCCCCCGATGCCGACTGGACGCGTCTGACCACCACCACGAGTAACGGCATCATGGAAATCCACATACCGGGAAGGCGACAAAACCCGTCAACGGACCCGTCCCCGGCACAATAACAGCCAGGGCTGATGACTCTGCAAGTCTGCTATTACCGACATGAAAGGAGGAATTCATTATGGCAAGGATACGATTCCAGATTGCCCCGGATATCGAGTACAAGATGGACCTGGAGGTTGAAGGTATCGATTCGGAAAGTCGCGATTATGACGTCCAGCAACATAAAGCAGAGGTTTACCGCGAATTTGAACAACGCCTGAAGAAGGCATTTCCCGAAGGCATCAAGATCGACCGCTTTGAATTCGGCCTGAGTCTCGAGAACGACAGCTGATAAGCGGGGTCGGACCTCCGCAAGGCGCTGTTTCAGATGAAGTCAGGACCAAAAAAAGCGGCATATTCGCCGCTTAAGGCAGTCATTTCCTGCCTGCATTCGAGACGCTAATGGCCGCCACCGTCATGGCGAGACTGAGCAGCACAAACAGGGCGGACTCCACAATGAGGGCCTCCGCCATGGTGATCCCGAACAGCAACTCCGGCGTGTAGCCACAGGTGGTCTCTACCTGGAACATGGCCGGAAACCACTTGTCAGGCGTGAACCAGGCCGGCAGGCCCAGGGTAAAGCCGCAATCCCCAAGCAGAAAGCCGCGTTCCGTACCCAGCAGCTGGTATGAACGCTCCAGCAGTCCCGCGGCAATCACCACCGTCAGCAAATGCCCCGCGACAAGCATGCCTCTCAACTGGCGCAGCATCAGCATCAGCAGCGCGACAATGATCAGCGCCATCACCCAGAGACGCACCTGGATGCACAGCACGCAGGGCATTTCCTCGAGTACGTACTGATAAAACAACGCAACCGACTCTGACACCAGGCCGATCAGGGCCAGGGCCAGCCAGTAGTAGCTGCTTCTGCCGATAGTTGCCAACGTGTCCAACATAGCTGTCTCCGGGCTAATAACTAATGGGATCAATCCGGTTCATCGTTCAGGCAGGCTGTTTATACAGACCTGACCCGGGAGTATATCGCCAAACAGTACCACTGCCCGAATCGAGTTTCACGCCCCCGACCCACCGGTCAATACCATTCAAGGTTATCCAGTCGGCCTGGTTCTCCAGCAAGCCTGGTACCCGTTGCAGTCAACGCCACTCGCCACTGTATCGGCTTGTCACCCTGTTTATCTATCGTCAAGGCCGGCTGCGGTGCATTGGCCAGCCCGTCAATCGTCCACCAGTAACCGGTATCACCCAGGTACGGCAGCGGTTCATAATGATTGACGTACCAGCCGAACAACCTGCCCGCATTCATCGGTCCCTTGTCTGCAAGAATCTGCAGCGTTAATTGCTCGACCAGGCTCAAGCCATTTTTCGTTGAAGGCAGCTCCTGCAAGTGCCGTTTCAATGCCGTCTGCATGACCGGTAGCACATGCATATCACCCGTGGCCAACGCCAACAGGTTCTCAGGTGTGGGCGCCGTTACGGCTTCCCATACCCGCTTCCCCAGCGCCAGCTGCTCCTCGGTCACCGGGGTAAACTGTCCCCATAACACGCGCATGGCCTCTGGCGGCAAATGACCAATCCCGTTAAACCGTTCAACACCGGGAAAGTGCGTGACGCTGATAAACTCCAGTTGTTCGGGTCGGTGTGCCTGGTCACTGAAATATTGAAACAACCGCGCCAGTATGAGCTGATCATAGGAATCGTGTTCCAGCCACAAAACAACGCGCGGATATTCGCGCGCCCTGGCCAGGTCCGCATAATCCCCGGTCAACAGTTCGATCACTGCAGTTGCATGGTATGCCTCCTCCACAAACTGCGCCCGAACACGGATAAACTCTTCCAGTGTCCCAGTCTGTGGTACCGGTCCCTGCACATAAGGGTCGAAAAATGGCATGAAATCACCGACAAAGCCGGCAACAGTCAGGGCCTGTTGAATATCATTACCGCAACGAATGTGCAGTGTGCGCTTGTCTGCATCCAGCGCGCCCGGATTACCCGCCTCTACCTGCTGCAATGCAATACGCACCTGTTCAATATGCGTCCTGAAATCCGCCCAGTTTTTAAAACCGTGCTCATGCGCAATCACATGCTGGGCATCACTCAGCTGCAACGCGGCCAGCTCCCGGGGTGAACGGCCGGACTGCAGAAATCGTGCACGTTGAATCGATTCCGGCTGAAGATTGCGCCACTGTTTAACCAGTTCCTTGGCCCGTTTCTTCTGCTGCTCGAGGGAAATATGCTTTAACCCGCGTGGATCACCCGGATCGAAATCATAGGCTCTACGGTCTGAAAATAACGGCTGCGCGGGCAGCCGTGACAGGGAGTGGATCATAACGACCTCCTTGGTATCTATCCCGTGCCCGCTTCATCAGGATGCAAGGAAATCGTTGCATATACACAATGTTTGTTGGGCGCAGCCCTTCCCGCGGGCGGGACGCTGACAAACCAGCGCAACGCCTAAGATAGCTGTCGAGTGATGTAATAACAAGCTGGAGCGATTCAATCAGCCAGTCGCAGCCGGTTCGTTAACCGCCCGCAACGATCTTCCCTGCCGTGCGCAGGCCGAGCGCCTCGATGGTCAACGACGGCGATTCGCCGCCCTTAAACCGGGTAACGCGCTGCCGTCCACAACATACAGGTTGCGCCAGCGATGGCTGCGACAATCCGTGTTGATTACGGACTGGTCCCGGTCATCGCCCATTCGGCAGGTGTGGCCCGGCTGCTTCCACGGCTTCGGCTGATTGCTCAGATATCCCTGATAACCTTCAACATATCCAGTGCCGTGACAATACCGCACAACATGCCTTCACGGGTAACGAATACGCGGTGGATTCTCCCCCTGAGCATGGTTTCCGCAACTTCCTGAACACTGGTGTCTTCACTCACACTGAAGATCATGGGGGTCATGATGTCACGCACCTGCACGGGTGTTTCTTGCTGTATATGCAAATCACGCAATTCGTCCCGGTCCATATTCCGGCCCTGGTCGAACAGGTAGACATTATGTGTTTCATCCCGCTCCGCGCCCTGCTCCGGCAGGCGGTTCTGGCGCACGATATCCGTGAGCGAGACCACGCCGACCAGCTTGTCGTCCGCATTAGTGACGGGGGCACCGGAGATACTGTTGTCGACAAGAAAGTCCGCCAGCTGTTCCAGTGACCAGTCAGCCTCGACAGCGAATACTTCATCCTGCATCACATCACTGACCGTCATCTCCCTGACTGCTTCCAGAGCTTCACTCATCCTGTTCTCCTGATTGATTCATCGTGATTTTTCAGATTTGGTTTGATTCCCGGTACCGCATTCTAACGAAAATAAAGATTAAAGGGGTCGGTGAAAGATTAAAGGGGTCGGTGACAAGTGAGTTCATTTCGCATTTGCGATTTAGTCTCGATTGTCACCGACCCCTTTAATCCGAAGCAAGCGCCGTGATGACGTCCGCCAGCCCGCCGGTCACCCTTGCCAGGCCGGTGTAATCCAGCTGCTCCGGCGTGTCGGTTGCCTTATGGTAGTGCGGGTAGCGGTAGAGCGCCGTGTCCGTGACCATGATAGCCGGGTAACCCGCCTCCCAGAAGGACCAGTGGTCCGACCAGTGCACACCCTTCGTTGCACGCGGCGCCGCCACCCCTTCCGAGGGAAATGCCGTTGCTGCGCGAAACGCCCCGGTTGCGCGGCGGACCAGGCGCCAGGACGAAAGATCGCCGACAAAACCGATGAAATTCCCGGTATTCGGGTAAAAGAGATTGAACGGAAAGGGATAGCTCTGGCTGCCCGGCCGGTCGGTGTAATAACCGATCGTCTCCAGTGAAAGCATCGCCTCGATGCGTTCGTCCTGTGCGCGCGCACGCGCGGCATACAGATTGCTCCCCATCTCGTCGCCGTAAAAAAACGGTGCCTCCTCATTGGCAAAGGCCACGAAGCGCACAGTGCGCGACAACTCCGTCCCGGCGAGCAGGCGGGCAAGCTCCAGCAGTGCAGCTACTCCGGAGGCATTGTCGTTCGCCCCCGGGGTGCCCTCCACCGAATCGTAATGCGCACCGGCAACAATGATTTCATCCGCACGCTCGCGCCCGGGCAATACCGCCTCGATATTGTTGACGGTCTGACCACGGCTGGTGAAGGGCTGTAACTTGACCGCGTAGCCCGCCGTTTCAAGGGTCGTGCGGATATAGCCGGCGGCGGCATCCATTGTCCCGGGGCGCCAGACATTGCGCTCGCCGATGCGGCCCGCCAGTTCCGCAACATGGCGCTTGAGATTGTCACGGACGAGCTGTTCCCTGTTATCAAGGGGCGGCAACGGACCCGACCAGGAACTGCCGGGCATACCGGTCATGAAGCGCCCCACCGCCAGGACGACCAGCAGGACGACACCCCAGCGAACGGCCGACGCCAGCCGCTTGCCGCGGCCGGCGGCAACGATTGCCGGCTTGCTTTCATCGTTCACCGGAATATGGGGTAAATACGGTCAGTGCACATTTGTTACTTATACCAGAATGATTATATTTTCCGGGATAAATTGGCGTAATCCCTAAACATTTTACCGGTACCCGCCGTTAGCCTACATTAAACCTGTGCCAACTCGCAGTTAGACGCGCAAGCATCCTAACTCGATGTAAAAAAGGGACTTTTTATGGCAGAGCGATTCATCAATTGCATTTGCTTCTTGCTGCTTGCCCTCCTGCCGTTGGCGGTCCTTGCTGCACAACCGGAGGCGCAAGCGCCCGGCTTCGCATCGCGAGGCACTGAATCCACGGCATCCGTAACAGCCGACTCCGAAAGGGTCTATACGTTTGGCGTGGTACCGCAATTTGAACAGCGCAAGCTGTTCAGGATCTGGCGCCCCCTATTGAACGAATTACAGGAGCGCACCGGTCTGAAGTTTCGGCTGGTGGGCACCCCGAAGATACCGGCATTCGAAAAGCAGTTTCTCGCCGGTGATTTCGATTTTGCCTACATGAACCCCTATCACGTTATACAAGCCTATGACTCGCAAGGTTACCTGCCATTGGTGCGCGATGGCGGCCGGACCCTGAACGGAGTGATCGTTGTACCCACGGACAGCACGATCAACTCACCTGCGGAGTTAGAGGGTAAAGAAATGGCATTCCCGTCTGCCAATGCGCTCGGTGCGAGTATGTTGATTCGCGCCGACCTCCTTAACCAGTTTAAAGTGAACATTAGTCCGCGGTATGTCAAGACGCATAGCTCCGTTTACCTGCATGTTGCCAATAATCTCGTGGCTGCCGGTGGTGGAGTGCACAGCACACTGAAATCGCAGGCGCCGCCGGTCAGGGATGCAGTGCGCATCATTCACACCACTGTTGGGCTACCGCCCCACCCCGTCGCCGCACACCCTCGTGTGCCAGCTGCTCATCGAAAATCAGTCCAGCAGGCCTTTCTCGACCTGGCCGCCACACCTGAGGGCACCTCCATGCTCGCAGAGATACCGGTGGTGAGCCTGATCGCCACGTCAATAGAAGACTACTGGATCATTGAGACGCTGGGTTTAAAGGTGTTTTACATAGCCGATTAATCCGGCTTTATACCCGGCAGCTTATGAGTATTCGCTTCAAACTCTTTGTTCCCTTGCTCCTGCTGAGTACGCTGTTGGCCGCTTATGCCCACTATAATCTAGTACCGAGATTCATGAAATTCGTTGCAGAAGAAAACAAGTCGCATATGTCGGCGATTCTTCGCAGCGTCGCAGAAGGACTGGAGCCATTATTACTGGAAAATCAGCTTGCGGTAGTTTATGAGAATCTCGATGCCCTGCTGAATGACAACAAGGACTGGGTCAGTATTCATTTATTCGACCCCGAAGGACGCAAGCTTTACCCTCTTTCTGAACAGGCAACCACTGTAACAGGCAAGAACATGTTCCCTGTTAAACAGGAAATTTCTTATCTTGATTACCCGCTTGGTTCGCTTAAGGTTATCTATGATCTCACAGATGACATTGTGGAATTAAACGAACTTGAAAGAACATTTCAAATAGGATTGCTCTTTATCCTGATTGCCCAGTTACTGTTCAGCACGATTGCATTCGAATGGCTTGTTCGTCGACCGGTATCAATGCTTGCAACAGCGTCTCGGCAACTTGCGCGGGGTGATTTTACTGTCGCACTGCCCGACAAACGTAACGATGAAATAGGGCGCCTGATACAGAATTTCATAACGATGCGTGATTCAATCAACTTAAGCCAGTCTGCATTATTAAACGAGATTGAGCGCCACAAAGACACATCGACAGCGCTCTTCGAGGAAAAGGAGCGCGTGAATTATCATGCCACTCATGATTCATTGACAAAACTGGTAAATCGGCGTGAATTCGAAAACCGCCTGGCCGTGGCGGTTGAAACCGCCAAACAGGAGGGTGCCACGCATGCCTTACTCTATATGGACCTCGATCAGTTCAAGGTTGTCAACGACACCTGTGGCCACGTGGCAGGTGACGAACTCCTCAGACAGATAGGGGCTTTACTGGAACGCCAGGTACGCAGTACCGATACACTGGCACGTCTCGGCGGCGACGAGTTCGGCGTACTGCTGCAATCATGCAGCGGCAAAACAGCGATCACGATTGCAGAAAAACTCCATGAAGTAGTACAGAGTTTTCGATTTGCCTGGGAAACACAGCATTTCGTTCTCGGCGTAAGCATAGGAATCGTAGAGATAACCGAGGAGAGCGTCGACCTGACCGATCTGCTGGCCGCCGCGGATGCTGCCTGTTATGCAGCGAAAGACAGGGGAAGAAACCGCATCCATTTATTTCAGCACGACGACACAGAGTTAGCCAAACGACAGGGGGAGATGCGCTGGGTCTCACGCCTGACCTCGGCGCTGGAGGAGGACCAATTCATCCTGTACTGTCAGCCGATTGTGCCCCTCAATCCGGATTCGGACAGTAACGCACACTACGAAATACTGCTTCGCATGCGGGACGAGTCCGGCGTTATTATCCCGCCCGGTAGCTTCATTAGTGCCGCAGAAAGGTACAATCTGATGTATCAGATTGATCGCTGGGTCATTCGAAACACATTTTCCTTTCTGGCGGAATACTTCCCGATAGATCAACCGGCTCAGCACCCCCTGTTTTCGATCAATCTCTCCGGTGAGTCGATGGGAAGCGAAACCTTTCTGTCCTATGTCAAAGCACAGTTCCGGGAATACCGTATCGACCCACAGAATATTTGTTTTGAGATCACGGAAACCGCAGCCATTGCGGACCTTTCCAACGCCACCCGGATAATCGACAGCCTCAAGTCATACGGCTGCCGCTTTTCCCTTGATGACTTTGGCAGCGGATTGTCTTCATTCGCATACCTTAAAACGCTGCCGGTCGATTTTCTCAAGATCGACGGGATGTTTGTAAAAGATATCGAGACAGATCCGATTGACTTCGCAATGGTTAAGTCGATCACCGAGATCGGGCATGTCATGGGCATGCAAATGATTGCCGAGTTTGTCGAAAATAACGAAATCCTGGCTAAGCTGGCAACGATTAATGTTGATTATGCGCAGGGATATGGCATAAAACGACCAGCCCCCCTGGACGAAATTATTCAGCGTACTGAGACAAGAAAGCTGGCAATTCCCACCAGGTAAGAGTGGATAAACGGTGTCAGGGCACACAACCCCTGATATAACCCGCAGGGTGCGCTGTGCGCACCATGAATTTCCGATGTAATTTTCGGTGCGCATGGCGCACCCTGCTGAAAATCAAAAAAGGGTACTGACCCCTTTTATTTCCTACCACATCAAATCATCGGGAACCTTGTACTCTGCATAGGGATCATCTTCCCCGCTCTCCAGTTGAGTCGCTGCATTGCTGACAATGCAGGATCTCTCGCGCAGCATGATTTTCTCTGCCACAACCGAAGGAATCACCTCGTACGAAAAAATAATGTCAGCGCACATTTGTCAGCATAACCGGGAACAACTCACTCCGGCTTGATCGCCACAATCTCTTCCACCCACGGTTCGTACCGCCTTCCGTAATGCAACCGAACGGCATAACGCGGCAGCTGCCGGGCATTTTCGCGCCGGTCGCCCTGCAGGTCTCCGCCCAGGACCGCCTGCAATATCCTTTGATGTTGCAGTGGCACATGGATCCGGTCACCGGGAATTTGCAGATGGCCCTCGATCGACAAAGGGCCGGTCTCGCCGTCCTCGGACAGCGAGCGCCCTGCCCACATGCGCACCTCGGCGCCGGTAATCAAATAGCGGGTGGTATCGGGATAAGCGGCGCGCAGTGCGGCTGCATCCTTGCCTGCATCCACGGCAACCAGGCGCGAGCCGCTTTGCTGCATTCGGGTTAACGCCTCTTCAGCACTCTCCTTTTGCAACCGGGTTACCTTACCGTCCGACAGGTGCATGTGTAACGCGGCAAGCCGCCGCTCCTCGTCTGCAAGCGCAGCCTGCCAGGCGGGACCATCGAACTCCAGCACCACCCAGGCCTGGCGCGGTAAAGCCCTTCTCAGTCGCTCTTCACGATCGTCTACATTCGAACCGGTATCGGGAATCGAGAAACCCAGCGCCCGCAGCTTGTCCGCATTCAGCCAATCGGGAGAATAAACATCATTGTGCAGGTTCAGGCGAAAGGCCACACCGGTATTCTCTTCCGCCATGGACGACCGGTAATACAACGGCAACTCGCGCTCGGTGAGCTGCATGGTGGAATCGGGCTCCCCCGACCGGTTCCAGGCCACACCCGCCAGCACTATGGCGTTGACCAGGACCAACAGCAGCAGTGCAGCCAGCCATCCCGCCCGTTTCATACCGGCTCCTCCGCCCCGCGCCCACGCAGGCGCCGCAACACCAGCAGCAGCAAGACGGCCACCAACCCGAGCAACAGGAAGAACAGGTATTTCGGCATCCAGTCCCACCACCAGTCAAACAGCTTGGTGTAGAGATACAGTACAAAGAAGGTACTGCCCAGGTTGACGACACCCGGCCAGTGTCGCCGAATACCAAGCCATACCGCGAGGCCGGTGGCGAGGAAACCCAGTGCCTGGTAGCCATTCTCGATGGCCGTGACGGTGAACGGCAAATAACTGCCCTGACCCCAGTTCGCCAGCACCAGCACCGCGGTAAACACCACCAGCAAACCAAACACCCGGCAGATACCGGCAAAGCCCGGCCAGGCCTGTTGTCTGAGCAGGCCCAGGGCAAACACCGCAAGCCCCGCAACGATGAAATTCTCCGGCTGCTCACCGAACGAAAGCCAGTACAAGCCGCTCCAGCTGCCGACGCTGGCCGAAAGCCAGCCCATCAGGCACGCCAGTCCTGCTACCAGGATCAGACGCAAGCCGTAAACATACGCCAGCAAAAGCGCAAAACCCGCCCAGGCCAGGAACGCATTCGGGCCGGGCGTGATATTGAATATCTGCCCGAGCACTGACAGGTTGAGCACAAAGCAGGCCACCGCCACCAGGGCTATAAGCGAAGCGAAGTACAGGCTGCGCTCACGCCGGGCGGTAAACTCCACCCCAAGCGTGGCCAGTAGCGGCGCTGCCACCAGCAGCCCCACCTGCAGCGGCGTACTGAATCCACCCCAGAAACGAAAGAAAAAGAAAAACACCGCAGCCGACATCGCCAGTGCACCGAACAGTGACGCCAGCCGCATACCCCAGGACAATTGTTTCTGGTCACGGCTGGTGTCGATGTCGAATTCAGCCGCGAATTGCCGAAGCAGACCGGCATGATGCTCACGGAGCCTGGCGGCCGTCTCCTCTGGCAGGCCCAACGCACCCTCACTCTCAAGCACTTCCAGCTCTTGCTGAAAAGCGCGGATACGGTCCGCGCGGGACTGGGCCTCTTCCTTGTTCATGGTTGACGGTTATAACATGATATGGCCATGAAAATGGAATCTGATCCCTGTATCCCCGGCAGGAATTAACCGCATTATCGATGGCATATAACAGGCGGTCAGTGCCCTTTTATGCCGACGCCACCGCAAGCTGCTAGACTTACTATCATAGTCTGGTTCTGTTGATTCAGGTTAAGTCTGCAGGTACCGACACTAATAATACAAACAAGGAGTATGTCATGAACAAATTGCCCTCTCTCGCCGCACTTGTTGCCGCCGCGCTGATTGGCAGCCTGTCAACAAGCGCCCGGTCGGAAGACGCAACCCTCGGCAGGTGGATGGATCTTCCCGAAGACACACCGTCCAGCTCAAGCGTATGGCAGGAGCCTCGTGAACAAACGCCTGCATCCTCGGACGTACGCCCGGAGCCTCGTCAACAAACGCCTGCATCCTCGAACGTACGCCCGGAGCCCCGTGAACAAACACCTGTGCCGGCAAGTGCTGCCGCGCCGGCCGGGACTGCACCACCCGTACAGGGCGGCTATGCACAACCCTGGCAACAACCACCCCAGTGGCGCGTCCCGCAACAGGGTTATGGTTATTTTCCTCCCCGTTTTGCACCGGGCGGACAATATCCGGGATTTCCCGCGGCGACTGCAACGGCAAGGGAAAATCCGCTCAGTGCCGAACTGAAACAGGCACAGGAACAATTGACCGCGAAAAGCAGCGAACTGGACAAGGCCCACAGCATGCTTGAGGAGTTACGCGGCAAGCTGCAGGACAATCTTGCGGCCGAAGCAAAACTGTCCGACAAGATTGCGTACAGTACGCGCGAACAACAGGCTCTGCGGGTGCGCGTGACAGAATTGACCACGGCACTGAACACCGCCAATGCCACCCTGGAACAACAGCACCAGCTGATCAATAACCACCAGGCGCAAAACCGGCAACTCACCGAGGAACGCGATCAACTGCACAGCGCGCTCGCCGGCCGGGACGAACAACTGGCAGCACTGCAGTCCGAACTGCAGGCGGCCATGCAGGCCCTGGCACAGACAATGGAAAGGGCCGACGCCGCCGTTGAGGCACTCGGCGAAGCCAGGGTACAGGTCGGGGTACACAGGGACGAAATGGCAAGGCTGGCGGCCGAACTGGAGCGCCGGCAGGACCTCCTGAAGGAAAATACCGGGTCAGCGCCGATTGATCCCTGATTTTCCTGCAGACGCTGGCATTCGAAAGCTCATTGCTTGCGATGCCATTTATCGCCCTGCTTCTCGTATTGTTGCTTGACCGCCGCCCAGGCGACCTTGTGCGCAACCGCTTCCCGGGACGCCTTGCCGCGCCTGTCCCCGGAATCGCGATACTCATCCCACGCGTTATTGAAGGCCGCCAGGTAAATCTCCCGGGCGTGCCGCGGCAGGTTGTTTCTGACACTCGCGGGCAGTGCTGACAGGTTCTTGTAGGGCATGGCTTCGACAAGTATAGAAGGATTCAGCGCCCTTTTTATTCAGAACCGCCACCCTTCACTCTCGGCCGCGATAACAATCTTCGCGCACGCCTGCGAATCCGAGGCGGCATCGTGGTGATTCAACGGGATATCCAGGTAGCCGCAAACATCGGGCAGCCTGGTTGGGAATATCTCCCACTGCTTCCTTGCCAGCTGCACCGTACATACAAACGGTAACGACGGCGCAGCAAGCCCGAAGCTTTTGCAGCAACCCTGCAACACGCTGCGATCAAACGACGCATTGTGCGCCACCAGGAAATTCCCCCGTGAAATAAAGCCGCCTATCGCGCTCCACGACTCGCCAAACGTCGGCTTGTTCCTGACATCCTCCCACGTCAGTCCGTGGATATGGGTAAAATTGAACTGGCGTTGCGGCGGCCGAATCAGCAGTGTTTCTTCGGCAATAATTTCACCGTCGGTCACATGCACCAGCCCCACCGCGCACGCACTGGTACGGCTGTAATTAGCGGTTTCGAAATCGATCGCGACGAAATTACTCATATTAACAGCCCCTCTCCCGGCCCTGTCAGCTGATTTCAGTGAAGCCCTGACTTGTTCGTCACTGCGTTTTCCCGCCTTGATGAAGCAACCTGCAAATCAATATTCCTGAATTACGGGACTGCTTCGCTGGCCGCTCCCGGCTGTTACTACGGGCATAGCCCGGGCCAGCCTCTCGACCGTCCCGGTCTCACCTTCTCCTGCCTCTCGCATCTGGATATACAAGGCCGCTTCGCAGCCTTGTCCATGTACATCGCACTCGCAATGACATGAATATTTCAATACATCAAAGCTTCCGATTTATAACATCAGCCGACATACAACAGCCGTGCTACCCGGATGTCGCCGTCCGCCTGCGATCGTTTTGTTCCAGCAACGGCTTCAGCGCCTGCCACACCCGGTCTCGAATAAGCGGTTGCGCATCACCATTGGGGTGAATACCGTCCATCTGCATCAGCTCCGTTTCGGTACCGATGCCATCCACCAGCGACGGCAGCAGGGCCAGGTCATGTTCCCGCGCGAGTTCACGGTAAATCGCCTGGAACCTTTCCGTATATCGCGGACCATAGTTAGGAGGCAGTTGTACGCCGACGAGCAACACCCGCGCACCGGCATCACACGCACGCTCGATCATGGCGGCCAGGTTGTCTTTCATCGCCGCGAGCGACAGGCCGCGCAGGCCATCGTTGCCGCCGAGCGCCAGCAGCACCACGGCAGGTTTATGGCTTTCGAGCGCTGCGGGCAGCCGGGCACGGGCATTGGCGGTGGTATCGCCGCTGATGCTGGCGTTGACGATCCGGTAAGGATAATCACCGGCATCCAGGCGCTGCTGCAGCAGGCTGACCCAGCCCTGCTCGATCGGAATACCATAGGCGGCACTGAGACTGTCGCCAACAATCAGTATGATGTCGGCAACCGCCGCCGTCGGCAGGCCCAGTAACAACAGGAGCAGGATTCGTTTCAACATGACTGACGTACAGCATACCACCCTGATTGCCGCCCGAAACTTGAGTAAACGTGTGGATACCGCCGCCGGTCCGCTGGATATCCTCACCGCCATCGACCTCGAGATCCAGGCACGGGAGGCCGTGTCCATTGTCGGCGTCTCCGGCTCCGGCAAGTCGACCCTGCTGGGACTGCTCGCCGGGCTGGACCTGCCCTCGAGCGGCGAGGTGTTTTTATCGCACTATCGGCTGAATGACCTGGACGAGGATGGCCGCGCCCGCGTGCGCGGTGAGCTGGTGGGCTTCGTGTTCCAGTCCTTTCAGCTGCTACCCGGTCTGACGGCACTTGAAAATGTCATGTTGCCGCTGGAATTGATGGGCGCGCCGGCGCCGCGCGAGCATGCCATGGAACTGCTGGATGGCGTGGGACTGGCCGCACGACTGACGCACTACCCCAAACAGCTGTCCGGCGGCGAACAGCAGCGGGTGGCCATTGCGCGCGCCTTCGCCACCGAACCGGCCATCCTGTTTGCCGATGAGCCGACGGGCAATCTCGATAACGTCACCGGCGAACGGGTCATTGATTTGTTGTTCCGCCTCAACCGCGACAAGGGCACCACGCTGGTACTCGTCACCCATGACGAACATATTGCCGACCGCTGTGAACGGCTGGTCCGGCTGGAAGCCGGCCGAGTGGTCGAAGATTCCGCATCATAAACCTCCTGTAAAGGTCATGAACCCCTGGAATGTGCCAGGCAACCGCGAAAGCAGCCCGTCTGCCTGCGTGAGAAGGACAGGAAGCGGGAATAAAATCATTGCCGTACCCCCCCCCCCTCCCTGGGGGGGAGTTAACGGGACAGCGGCTAACGGCGTCGAAATGAACAAGGCACGCCGCGCATGAACCGCTGGCGCCTGGCCATGCGGCTGCTGGCCCGCAACCGGCACGCCGGCGAACAACGCATCCTGGCGGCCGCGCTGGTGATCGCCGTGGCGGCCAGCACTGCCATCGGTTTCTTCACCGACCGGCTCGGCCGCGGCATGGCGAACCAGTCGGCGGACTTTCTCGGTGCCGACCTGGTGCTGAGCAGTCCGCGCCCGGTCGACGCCGCCTGGCTGACGGCCGCCACAGCCGCCGGCCTGCAGGCAAGCGAGACGCTCGAGTTTTCCAGCATGGTCGTTGGCGGCGAGGAGTTGCTGCTCGCCGGCGTGAAGGCGGTCGCGGACGGCTTCCCGCTGCGCGGGCGGATGCGCACCGCACCGGCCCCGTTCGCCGCCGATGCTGAAACCGATACACTGCCGCGCCCCGGCGAAGCCTGGGTAGTGACGGGCCTGCTGAGCAAGCTCGGCCTCGCGGTCGGCGACAGCGTCGAAGTCGGCACCCACACGCTCAACATCACCCGCGTGATCACCTTTGAACCGGGCCAGTCCGCGAACCCGTTCGGCATCGCGCCGCGCCTGCTGATGCGCCTGGCGGATGTGCCCGCGACCGGCGTGGTGCAACCGGGCAGCCGGCTTAAATACCAGTACCTGTTTGCCGGGCGCGAGGCGGACGTTGTGAAATTCCGCGACTGGCTGGAACCACGCCTGGGTCCCAGCCACGAACTGGTCGGCGTCAAGGAAGGCCGCCGCGCCGTGGGTTCGGCGCTGGAACGCGCGGAGCGTTACCTCGGGCTGGCCGTACTGGCGGCCATCATACTGGCGGGGGTCGCGGTCGCCATGGCGGCACGCCGCTTCAGTGAACGGCAATTCGACATGAGCGCGATGCTGCGCTGCATGGGTGCCACGCAGCGCGATCTGCTCGCGCTCTACCTGCCGCAACTGCTGGTCATCGGCCTGCTCGCCTCCGCCGTCGGTTGTGTCATCGGCTGGTTTGCCCAGTACGGCATCCTCTACCTGCTGGCCGACCTGTTGCCCGCCTCCCCCTCGGCGCCGCGCGCGTGGCCGGTACTGGCGGGTTTCGCGACCGGCCTGGTCACGCTGGCCGGCTTTGCACTGCCGCCGGTGCTGCGCCTGAAAGATGTGCCGCCGTTGCGCGTGCTGCGGCGTGAACTGCTGCCCCTGCCGAGCCGCGCCTGGCTGGTGTACGGTGCCGCGCTTGCCGCCATCGTTGCGGTGATGTGGCGCTACACCGACAGCTGGCCGTTGACGCTGTCGGTGCTGGCCGGCGGTGTTGGCCTGGTCGCGCTGCTGGGCCTGTTGGCCGTGGGGCTGTTGTGGCTGAGCCGGCGACTGAATACCCGCGTCGGTGTGGCGTGGCGTTTTGGCCTGAACAATCTCTGGCGCCGCCGGCAGGGCAGCGTCAGCCAGATCCTGGCGTTCGGACTGGCATTGATGGCGATGGCGGTGGTGGCGCTGGTGCGCACCGACCTGTTGACGACCTGGCAGCAACAGTTGCCCGCCGATGCGCCCAATCACTTCGCCATCAACATCCTGCCGGCGCAGCGCGCGGAGTTCCAGGCTTCATGGACAGCGGCCGGCATCGCCACCGCGCAACTCTACCCGATGGTGCGCGGCCGGCTGGTGACGATCAACGGCACCGGGGTGCGCAAGGCCGTGACCAAGGAGGCGCGCGGTGACAATGCGATT
This sequence comes from uncultured Halobacteria archaeon, assembly GCA_963768575.1. Classification (GTDB taxonomy): domain Bacteria; phylum Pseudomonadota; class Gammaproteobacteria; order UBA9214; family UBA9214; genus UBA9214. The sequence continues at coordinate 7,223 of CAVYIJ010000020.1, read as the reverse complement.
AACCGGGAACTCAACCTGACCTGGACCACCGAACTGCAGGCCGACAACCGCATCCTGCAAGGCCGCTGGTGGCAGCCTCGGGACACGGGACTGGCGCGTGTGTCGGTCGAGGCGAAACTGGCCAAGCGGATGGGGATCGAGCTTGACGATGACCTGGGCTTCTCGGTCGGCGGGCAACGTTTCAGCGCCGTGGTGGCGAGCATCCGCAGCGTGCAGTGGGATTCTTTTCGCCCCAACTTCTACATGGTGTTCCCGCCGCAAGTGATCGAGGAGTTTCCTGCCACCTACATGACCAGTTTCCACCTGGAGAAGGCGGACAAGGCCGTGCTGCGCGAACTGGTGGCGCGTTACCCGGCCGTGACTGTGCTGGAGATGGACCGCGTGATCGAACAGGTCGGCCGCATCTTCCGGCAGGTGACGCTGACGGTCGAGTACGTACTGATGTTTACCCTGCTGGCCGGTTTTGCCGTGTTGTTCGCGGCCCTGCAGGCCAGCCAGGACGAGCGGCTGTATGAAGGCGCGCTGCTACGTGCGCTCGGCGGCAGCCGCCGCCAGTTACGCGCCGGCCACCTCGCGGAGTTCACCGCGCTCGGCGCACTCGCCGGCCTGCTGGCGGCCATGGGCACGGAATGCCTGGCGTGGGTGTTGTACCGCGAAGTGCTGCACCTGGAACACAGTTTCCAGTGGCCGGTCTGGCTCATCGCGCCCGTCGCGGGCGCATTGCTGATCGGCGCAGCCGGTTACTGGGGCACCCGCGCCGTGGTCGAGCGCAGCCCGATGCTGCTGTTGCGCAATCAGTAGCGCTGAAATGGCGGCACCGCGGTTTGCACCTGTGCTGAACCAGACTTTGCAGGAGCGCCTTGCAGGCGCGATAGCAATTAAATAATCTAATCGCGCCTGCATGGCGCTCCTACTCCACCAGACATACCTGCAGGGAGGCTTGCCCGCGAACAAATCAACTTCGGAGCACATTCGCGGTTGCGATCCGCTCCTGCAAGGGTATGTTTAACTGATTGTGCGAATATAAAAGGGGTCGGAGGGATTAAACATTTATCCCTTCGACCTCTTTTACAAGCATATAATACCCGTTGCCATATCCCATCCTGTGAAAAACATGCAATCTCATTGACACAAAACAAGGCTGCGTAAATGAAAATTCCACCAATTCCTGTACTTGCATTGACACTGTTGCTTTCCCTTTGTACCACCCCGTTCGCCGCTGCCGAAGCCACCCCGGCGGAAACACAGGCAACCGCAACCCCGTCAGCCACAATGGATGTGGACCAGGAAAAGGTCCAGAAGCTACTCGATGAAGCAACCGCCATCACAGAGACGATTGATTCCTTGCGGGACGGAATATCGAAACTGACCGTCGACCTGGAGAAGGCGAAGGATGAGGAGTGGAACGTACTGCACGATCAGCGTCGCCGCGATTACGCCGAACTGCAGCAAGAATTAAAGCGGCTGGTAAAAAACATCAAGCAACTGGAGTCGGCAGGCAGGGAGACGGGTGAAGCCAGGAAGACGGCTACAGTGTTCGCCCAACAGGTTTCAAACTGGCTCAAGGCAGAGATCAATGACTCCCTGAAAATCCTGACGGAACTGGATGAAAAGACCAAGACGGCAGCCGAGACCGATATCCCGGAACTGAGACAACGAATCGCCACTGAAAGGGAAGCAGTCGACGAGCAGCTCACCGCGCTGCTGGATAACAGCGATCTCATGGAAGCGCTGGGCCTGGACAGCGTGACCGATCTTAAATATCTCGATACAACCCTGGTGCAGCGCGCGGACAACCTGGCGGCCAGGTTGCAGTACCTGATTGAACAGAGAAACGGCTTGCGCAAACAGATAATCGGTGCGAGCGAAGATGATAAAAAGCTGCTTAAGGAGAAAGTGACGGCCCTGGTCGGGCGCGTCGCCGCAACCGCGGATAATCTGAAAATCACCATCGGCCTGATGGACGAACGCAAGCTCGATGCGTCCGAATACAAACAGATCGTTATCTCGTCGACCGGCGAAATCACAAAAGAGATCTTCGAGACCGATGTTGCCCTGGGCCTGCTGCACCAGGCGCTCGGCAGCGGCAAGGAATGGCTCATTGATAACGGGCCGAAATGGGCGTTCAAGATCGTGATATTCGTGCTTATATTGATGGTTTTCGCCCTGCTGGCCAGGATCGTGAAAAGAATCGTCAGCCGTGCGCTCAAATCGTCCAGGGTGCATGCCTCCAGGCTGCTGCAGGACCTGCTGGTGTCATTCGCCGGAAAGGCGATCTTCCTGATCGGTATCCTTATCGCCCTGGCGCAGCTTGGTATAAAAATCGGCCCGGTGCTTGCCGGGCTCGGAATCGTCGGCTTTATCATCGGTTTCGCCCTGCAGGAGACCTTGTCCAACTTTGCTGCCGGCATGATGATCCTGATCTACCGGCCCTTCGATGTGGGGGATGCCGTCGAGACCGGCGGTGTCAGCGGAAAGGTGAAGCAGATGAACCTGGTCTCGACCACGATCACAACCTTCGACAACCAGCGGGTCATCGTGCCCAACCGGAAAATCTGGGGTGATGTCATCCGCAATATCAATGCGGAAAACATACGCCGGGTGGACATGGTGTTCGGTATCGGCTACGACGATGACATCGACCTCGCCGACCGGATCCTGCACGAAATCGTGGACCATCACGAACTGGCCCTGGATGATCCGCCACCGGTGATACGGCTGCATACCCTGGGCGAATCGTCGGTTGATTTCATCGTCCGGCCATGGGTGAAGGCCGAGAATTACTGGGAGGCCTACTGGCATATCACCAGGGCGGTGAAGAAGCGCTTCGACGAAGAAGGCATCTCGATTCCGTTCCCGCAGCAGGACATGCATGTCTACACGCATGGGCCCGATTCGGCAGAAACGGTACCGAAAAGCCTGGCGTAGACACGCCATTGAACGCGGTAAATAATGCAACGCAGGAACGGACGTTGTCCGCGAATTGCACCGCTCAACTTCGGAGCACATTCGCGGAGCGATTCGATCCTGCAAGGGAATTTTTAACTGATTGTGTATTCCGGTGACTGCCGAACCAGGCCTTGCAGGAGCGGACGTTGCCCGCGAAGGGACAACCTCGAATGTTCGCGCATGCCTGCGCTCCTACAGGCTATCGATCACCTTGTTCAACGTGCCGCTCGGGCGCATCACTCGCGCCGCCTTCGCCGGGTCCGGACGATAGTAACCGCCGGTATCCACCGGCGAGCCCTGCACCCGGTTGAGTTCATCGACAATGGCCTGCTCGTTCTCCGCCAACTGTTTCGCGACTGGCGCAAACACCGCCTGCAGCGCCCTGTCCTTGTCCTGCGCGGCCAGCGCCTGCGCCCAGTACAGCGCGAGATAGAAATGGCTGCCGCGGTTGTCCAGTTCGCCCGTCTTGCGCGAGGGTGACCTGTTGTTGTTCAGGTACTGGTCATTGGCCGTATCCAGCGCATCGGCCAGCACCTGTATTCTGGTTGTTGCCCGTTTTCTGCGCCAGGTCTTCCAGCGACACGGCCAGGGCCAGAAATTCACCGAGCGAATCCCAGCGCAGGTGATTTTCCTCCAGTAACTGCTGCACCATGCTTCGGCGCGGAACCGCCCGCGCCGGTCTCGAACAGGCCACCGCCGGCCAGCAGCGGCACGATGGACAGCATCTTGGCACTGGTGCCGAGTTCCAGGATCGGGAACAGGTCGGTGAGGTAATCACGCAGCACGTTGCCGGTGACCGAGATGGTGTCCTTGCCGGCCTTCACCCGCGCCAGCGTATAGCGCATCGCCTCCACCGGTGACTTGATCAGGATCTCCAGGCCGCTGGTATCGTGATCCTGCAGGTATGTCTCGACCTTCGTGATCAGGTTGGCATCATGCGCACGGTTTGCATCCAGCCAGAACACCGCCGGCTGGCCCGTCGCGCGCGCACGGCTGACCGCCAGCTTGACCCAGTCCCGAATCGGAATGTCCTTCGTCTGGCACATGCGCCAGATATCGCCCTTATCGACGGGATGCTCCAGCAGCGTGTTGCCATTGCCGTCGGTGACGCACACTACGCCGTCGGCCGGTATCTCGAAGGTCTTGTCGTGCGAGCCGTATTCCTCGGCCTTCTGCGCCATCAGGCCGACATTGCTGACGTTGCCCATGGTGGCGACATCGAACGCACCGTGCTGTTTGCAAAACTCGATGACCGCCTGGTAGATGCCGGCATAATTGCGGTCCGGGATCATCGCCTTGGTGTCGTGCAGCTTGCCATCCGGCCCCCACATCTGGCCGGAAGAACGGATCATGGCCGGCATCGAGGCGTCGATGATCACGTCGCTGGGCACATGCAGGTTGGTGATGCCCTTGTCCGAGTTCACCATCGCCAGCGCCGGGCGGGTGGCATAGACCGCCTGCAGGTCGGCCTCGATTTCGCTGCGCTGCGCGTCCGGCAGCGTGGTGATCTTCGCATACACGTCGCCCAGGCCGTTGCGCGTGTCCACGCCCAGTTCGTCAAAGACGGCCGCGTGTTTCTCGAACACGTCGCGGTAATACACGCGGACCGCATGGCCGAAGATGATCGGGTCGGACACCTTCATCATGGTGGCCTTCATGTGCAGCGACAGCAGCACGCCCTGCGCCTTCGCCTCCTCGATGGCCGCCGCAAAGAACGCGCGCAGCTGTTTGACGTTCATCACCGATGCATCGACCACCTCGCCCGCCAGCACCGGCACGGCCGCTTTCAGCACGTGGTCTTTACCGTCTGACGTCGTCAGGGTGATTTTCAGGTCACCGGCCGTATCCACCACGGCCGACTGTTCACTGGAATAAAAATCGCCGTCCGCCATGGAGGCGACGTGCGATTTCGAATCGGCCGACCACGCACCCATGCGGTGCGGGTGCTTCTTCGCATACGCCTTCACCGGGCCGGCCACGCGGCGGTCCGAGTTGCCTTCACGCAGGACCGGGTTCACCGCGCTGCCCAGCACCTTCGAATAACGTGCCTTGATCGCCTCTTCATCCTTGTTGGCCGGATCTTCCGGGTAATCCGGTATTGCGTAGCCCTGGCCCTGCAGCTCGCTGATCGCCTCGAGCAACTGCGGCACCGAGGCGCTGATGTTCGGCAGCTTGATGATGTTCGCCTGCGGCGTCTTCGCCAGCGCGCCGAGCTCGGCCAGCGCGTCGCCGAGCTTCTGCCCGGCGGATAGATTGTCGGGGAAATTCGCGATAATCCGGCCGGACAGTGATATATCGCGGGTTTCAACCGTCACGCCCGCCGCCCGCGCAAAGGCCTGCACGATGGGCAACAGTGAATACGTGGCCATCGCCGGCGCTTCGTCGGTTTCGGTGTAGATGATGGTTGAATCTGCCATGGTCCGGTTCTCTTGTGTGTGAAGGCCTGGTTCACCTGTTCATGCGGGATTGACGCATCTGCGTTAAATTTACTCATCGCTGCACCGGTTCATCGAAAGGCCGGTTCAATCCAATCCTGTCCGTCGAGTCGCCGCATTGTTAACCAGAATTCCAGACAATCCAATACCCACGGGACCGGTTTATGCCATTTGATCATCCGCCACATGATAACGCGGGTCTTCCATTACGTTCACTTCCACCAGGTTGCCGGCCTTCTTGAGTAATTGACGACAATCCTCGCTCAGGTGCCGCAGGTGTAATGTCTTGCCTGCCCTGATATATCGTTCCGCCAGGGTGTCGATCGCTTCAATCGCCGAGTGGTCCGCAACCCGCGAGTTTTGAAATTCGATAATCACATCATCCGCGTCCGCTTCGGGATTAAACAGCTCCAGGAAGTTTTTCACCGAGCCGAAAAACAGCGGGCCGTTGAGTTCATGCACGCGCGAGCCCTGTTTATCATCATAGGTATTGATATTGATATGCTTGGCATGCTCCCAGGCAAACACCAGTGCCGAGACGATCACGCCCACCACCACCGCAATCGCCAGGTCCGTAAAGACAGTCACCGCCGAAACCAGCACCAGGATAAAGGCATCGGTCGCGGGTATCTTGCCCATGATACGCAGGCTCGACCATTCAAAGGTGGCGACCACAACGACAAACATGACACCCACCAGTGCCGCCATGGGAATGCGTTCGATCAGGGACGAGGCAAACAGGATAAACATCAACAGGAACAGGGCCGCGGAAACGCCGGACAGGCGCTGGCGGCCGCCGGAGTTCACGTTGATCATGCTCTGGCCGATCATGGCACAGCCGCCCATGCCGCCGAAAAAGCCGGTTACGGTATTGGCAATCCCCTGCCCCATACACTCACGGTTACCGCGGCCGCGGGTATTGGTCACTTCGTCGATGAGACTCAGCGTCAGCAGGGATTCGATCAGTCCTACCGCCGCCAGGATGAAGGCATAGGGCAGGATGATCATCAGCGTTTCGAAAGTAAACGGCACCATGGGCAGATGAAAAGCTGGCAGACCGCCCTTGATACTGGCAAGGTCACCCACGGTCACCGTATCCAGTTCCAGTCCCAGCACCAGCAGGCTGACCGCGATGATCGCCGCCAGCGCCGAGGGAAAAGTCGCAGTCAACTTCGGCAGAAAATGAATAATCATCATGGTCAGGACCACCAGGCCTGCGAATATCACCAGCGGCCCGACACTCAACCATTGCTTCACACCCTCGGGCGTAGTCACCTGAAAGTGTTGCAGCTGGGCGAGGAAGATCACGATCGCCAGGCCGTTAACAAAACCCAGCATCACCGGGTGCGGCACGATGCGAATAAACTTTCCCAGCCCCAACACACCGGCCCCCATCTGCAACAGGCCCGTCAGCACCACCGCCGCAAACAGGTACTCCACGCCATGCTCGGCAACCAGCGCCACCATCACCACCGCCATGGCACCGGTCGCGCCGGAAATCATGCCCGGGCGCCCGCCGAAAATGGCCGCCAGCAGGCCCACCATAAAGGCGGCATACAGTCCGACCAGCGGATCAACCCCGGCCACGAAAGCGAAAGCCACCGCCTCCGGCACCAGTGCCAGGGCCACGGTCAGGCCCGACAAAATTTCGTTTTTAAAACAGACACTGCTGGCGCAACCAAGCTTGAACATATAAGTCCTTCGGGAAATTTACTGCGTGGGAAACCGATTAGTATATATGAATACTCTAATATATGTAAGAAGAGTTTAGTCGCGGCGGTAAACAATCCATCGCAGAGTTGGATGTTGCCCCTGACAAGGCGCATTGCGCACACCACG
>CAVYIJ010000019.1:0-140565 GCA_963768575.1 uncultured Halobacteria archaeon | reverse complement strand
GATTCCGATCTCAATGGCACTAATGGTGTGATTGCAGCGGCCCCGGGCGGCGCTGTAAATTCTCAGCTGGACCTGGACGGACGTGAGATGCGCGCCATCGAGGATGCTGCGCCGCCCGGCGACGCCATGTCAGTAACCGGTGACGGCAATGGTGACGGTGTGCTCGACAGCCTGCAGGGCAACGTGACTTCATTGCCGGACATAAACGAACCGGAAGAAGATGACCCGCCGCTGCCCGTAGAGGATTACTACGTTACCCTCGCCACCACCCAGCCGGTGACATTGCACCAGGTCGAGTCGCTGAATGCCGCCATGATATGGCATTCGCACTGGCTCCGGGCACGTCCCGGCACTCAACGGGCTGGCGGGGTTCAATTTCAAGAACGGCTTTTTCAGCGCATTGCTGGGTAATATCGTTCCCGGTGGCAGTGCCCAGGTCACGCTGAAGCTGCCGCTTGGTGATACCGCTGATACCTATTTCATGTACGGACCCGAACCTGGAAATGCCACTCCGCACTGGTACAGTTTCATGTTCGATGCAGCCAGCGGTACGGGTGCCGTCATTAACGGGAATGAAATTACCTTGCACTTCGTCGACGGAAAGCGCGGAGACGCCGACCTGGATGCCACCAACGGGGTGATAGCAGACCCTGGCGGTCCGGCAGTCAGGATTAGCGTCCCGGCCGCACCCGGTGGCGGCGGGGGTGGTTGCAGCCTGGCGGTTAACAGCGCGTCACCCTGGCAGGCGACGGTATGGTGGCTGCTGCTGATGCTTGCCGCCACCCGTATCGCGCGGCGGCGTTATCTGAACTGAAACGGGATTGTGGGTCCGGCAGGTCTCGAACACAGGACCGCGGGAATAGCCGGACAGGTACACCGGGTAATGGCGACAGTACCGGGCCGGAAAGCCTGGCTGGTATAAACGTACCAACAATGACGGCGGCTTCGGTCGCCGTTTTTTTGTGCCTGGACCAGGCCGTCAAAAGAACCCGGCAACTGGACCAAACAGCCTCTTTTGGGCGCCGTTTTTGACACGGATCAATGCAGGAAAGGTACCAGTTATTTATAATATTACTAATTAGGAATATATCTTTGTTTTCATTAGAGGTGAACCATGAAAATCAGGAAACCAGCCCATCTCAAGGATGACCTGGTAATAGCCTTTCTGGCTGCGCTCGCGATTGCGATAGTTATGTCCTTTTGACGGATAACCTTGCCAACCTCTGGCGCACGACCCATTTCATTCGTGGGTGCGGGGCAAGTATGCCATTGAACTTCATGGATGGGTGGGCCCGCCAGGACTCGATCCCTGGAGCATCCGGATGGGGCAGCTCACTGCCTCATTTAGTACACTTTGCTTCTGCCATAACTGATAGGTGCCCCGTGCATGCGAATCCTCACCACAATAGGTTATCTCGCCCTAGCGGCACTACTTTGCGCTTGTGATCAACAGCACTCCGCATCAGATGTCGATCCCATGTTGGGACTTGAATGTTTTGAGAGCCACCGTGCCTCACTGCCGCCGGGAGCTCAGTATGAAGGAATCGAGAAACTTGCTGAGGATAGGCTGACAATAAGGATCATGAATGGAGTTGAGGTGGTGACCCTGGATTGCGGGCTGAGCATGGAGGGGACAACACAAAGTATCGACGAATGATCAACGGAAGATGCATCAATAGATAGGGCCTGTTTCTTTTGCCCGGAATTGCAAGGTTCGTGTCCCCTTTAAATGTTACGACAGGCGAACCAGATGATGTGCCTCGCGCCTTTTGACCCATGTGCAGGGACACGCACTTCATCCACCTCGAATCCCACCTTTCGCAGCCGTTGCAGAAAATTCTTGTCTGGACCAGCCGACCAGACTGCCAACAAACCCCGAGGGCGTAGTGCTGCGTATGCCTCGTTTAACCCGCTAATGCTATAGAGCCAATCGTTCTCCTTGCGAGTGAGTCCCTCAGGGCCGTTATCCACATCAAGCAAGATGGCGTCATAAGTTTGATCTCCAGCCATGAGCATACGGGCGACATCCATCTCCCTCACAGTCACACGTGGATCCCGCAGGGGGTGACCGGCGCGATCCCCGAGTGGTCCCCTGTTCCAGACCACCACTGCCGGAACTAATTCCGCAACGACGACCTGCGCCTGGTCGCCAAGGTGTCGGAGCGCCGCAGCCAGGGTAAACCCCATGCCTAATCCTCCGATGAGCAGTTGGGGCTTTGCGCAATCCACCAGTCTGGCGCAGGTTAGTTCCGCCAGCGCATTTTCGGAGTCATGGACACGGCTGTTCATGAGCTCGCCACGTCCCACGATTTTGATCGAGAATTCATTGTTTCGCTGGTACAGACGTAACTCCCCGCAGTTACCGGGCACCTGCGTACTGTCGAGCAACGTCCAGGGGGTCATAAACGTCTCAATCTTTTGAGCTCAGGCGGCGCAAATATAAACCTTCCACTTTCTCCCTGGCCCATGGGGTTTTCCGCAGGAATGTCAGGCTGGATTTAATGCCTGGTTCATGGATAAAACATTTGATGTTGATGGTTTTCCCCAGTTCTTCCCAACCATAGTGTTCAACCAGGTCTGTGAGGATCATCTTCAATGTCACGCCATGAAGGGGGTTTTGGGGCTGGATGTCACTCATTCTGATTTGTACGAGACTTGCGCTCCCGAATCGTTTTCATTTGCACTTTCCTTGCGCTTTTCTGCCTTTTTTACGCGAATCTTGTTGCCGCCGACATCCCGGTAATTCAGTTCCTTTATAGCTGCCCTGGCCTCGCCGGTACGCGGCATTTCAACGAAACCAAAGCCTTTGGATTTTCCTGTCACTTTATCTATCACCAGTTTGCAGTACTGTACATCCCCATACTCTTTAAACAAGATCAGCAGTTCTGCTTCTGTCGTGTCCCGGGACAAGTTGCGCATCATGATTTTCATGTTTTTTGCACCAAGCAGTGAATTCAGGTGAATTAAATGATGGATGAGGTGGTTCGACCGGGCAACTGATTCTTGATGCCCCTGGTTGGACGGCCCTCGGAATGCGCCTTCCATGCGCCCCGCTATGGGGTGCACCACGGGACTATGATCCCTTGACCCGGATGCCATAACTATAAGAATTTTATGGAGATGGTGGGCCCGCCATGACTCGAACCTGGGACCAAGGGGTTATGGTCCCTTGATCTCAACGCCATAGGACTATGAATTTTATAAGTTTGGTGGGCCCGCCAGGACTCGAACCTGGGACCAAGGGATTCACTTATACCCGGCATTTCTACCGGGAGCGGACTATCTCATCACCCTCATCTGTAACATGTTAGGGCGCGGGATGCTCTTGCCTGTTATCAAGGACACTGAAGTCCCCAGGTAGTCTCTGCACCTTCCGGAAGTGTACTTCCGGCTTGGCTCAGGGTTGCCATCAGCCACGCTGTTAAGGTTTCCCTGAATTCATCCCGTTCATTTCATACCTTTCGGCATGAACGCACCATTTTGATGAGTCCCCTGCTCTAACCAACTGAGCTACAGGCCCGAAGTTGGCTATTCTAGCAACTTTTCGAACTGGTTGAAGTAATTCATATTCGATTATGATTGGTTTCATAGACTTAATATAATGCACCGATGCACAAATGCCTGAATTGCAGAAAACAGCTTACCGGCAGACAGAAAAAATTCTGTTCGCGCCAGTGCAAGAATATTGTGAACAACCAGAAATTACAGAGTTATCAGGCACAGCAGGCGAGAGGCAGGAAACGAAAGCTTGCACTGATAAGGATAAAGGGTATGCAATGTGAAGAGTGCGGGTACAACAGAAATTTTGCCGCCCTCGAGTTTCACCATATTAATCCTGCCACAAAAGACTTTCAGCTTGATCTGAGGTCACTTTCAAACAGAAGGTGGGAATCGGTTTTGGCAGAGATGAAGAAATGCGTATTACTCTGCTCAAACTGCCATGCAGAGCTGCATAACCCTGAATGTAGCCTGTGAATTTATTCGGCTGCGAAGGCTACAAATAATATGGCAGGCAGTCTGCCACTCATTATTCCACTTCCAGGAAGCTGCGCAAGGGCTCCGAGCGGGTCGGGTGACGCAGTTTGCGCAACGCCTTGGCCTCGATCTGGCGGATGCGTTCACGGGTAACGTCGAACTGCTTGCCGACTTCTTCCAGCGTATGGTCGGTATTCATGTCGATACCGAAGCGCATGCGCAGTACCTTGGCCTCGCGTGGCGTCAGGCCGGAAAGCACGCCCTGGGTCGCCTCACGCAGACCCTCCATCGATGCGGAATCGATGGGTGAATCGATATTCTGGTCCTCGATGAAATCACCCAGGTGCGAATCCTCGTCATCACCGATGGGTGTTTCCATGGATATCGGTTCCTTGGCGATCTTCAAGACCTTGCGTACCTTGTCCTCCGGCATGTCCATGCGCTCGGCCAGTTCCTCCGGCGTCGGTTCACGGCCGATCTCCTGCAGCATCTGGCGCGAGATGCGGTTCAGCTTGTTGATGGTTTCGATCATGTGCACAGGTATGCGAATGGTGCGTGCCTGGTCCGCAATGGAGCGCGTGATGGCCTGGCGTATCCACCAGGTCGCATAGGTTGAAAACTTGTAGCCGCGCCGGTACTCGAACTTGTCGACCGCCTTCATCAGGCCGATATTGCCTTCCTGGATCAGGTCCAGGAACTGCAGGCCGCGGTTGGTGTATTTCTTGGCGATGGAAATAACGAGTCGCAGGTTGGCCTCGACCATTTCCTTCTTGGCGCGGCGTGCTTTTGCTTCGCCGATAGACATGCGGCGGTTGATATCCTTGATTTCTGAAATCTTGAGGTGCGTATTCCCCTCGAGGGCTATCAACTTGTTCTGGGCACGAATAATCTCGTCCCGGCACTGTGCCAGAGCCGCCGAATACTTGTGGCCGCCTTTTGCCTGGCCATCAACCCATGAAAGATCCGTCTCGTTGTTCGGGAAAGACGTGATGAAGTCACGGCGCGGCATGCCCGCACGCGTAACACAGGCATCCATAATGACCCGCTCGTGGGTACGAATGCGGGCGATGGAATGCCGCAGGTTCGTGGTCAGGATTTCCACGATACGTGGCACCAGTTTCAGCAACAACGTCTGTTCGGACAGCTGGTCACGCAGTTTCTTGATGCGCGCCTCGTTCTTGCCGCCCTTGTTGACTGCCGCAGTCAGTTGCTTGTAGGTCTTTTCCAGCGCCGCAAAATGTTCTTTTGCTTCTTCCGGGTCCGGGCCGGTATCGACCGGCGCTGCTTCCTCGTCATCGCTGTCTTCGTCGTTCGAATCTTTATCGCTTTTTACGCTTTGCGGAATCTTCGGCTCGGGAATTTCTTCTTCGACGGCATTCGGATCGATGAACCCGGAGATGAGATCCGTCAGTCGCATCTCGCCGGCCTCGACGCGTTCGAAACCGCGCAGCAGTGTAGCGGCTGTTTCCGGGTAAGCGGTCAGCGCCAGCAGGACCTGGTTAAGGCCGTCCTCGATGCGCTTGGCGATTACGATCTCGCCCTCGCGCGTGAGCAGTTCGACCGTGCCCATTTCACGCATATACATGCGCACCGGGTCTGTGGTCCGTCCGAACTCGCTGTCCACGGTAACCAGGTTCGCCGCTGCCTCCTCGGCTGCGTCATCGTCAGCGGCATTCTTCGCACTTGCAAGCAGCAGGGAATCACTGTCCGGAGCCACTTCATGGACCTGGATGCCCATGTCATTGATCATGCCGATGATGTCCTCGATCTGCTGGGGATCGACGATCTCCTCGGGAAGGTGATCATTGACTTCTGCATAGGTCAGGAAACCCTGGTCCTTGCCTTTTGCAATCAGCAGTTTGAGTCGTGATTGTTGGTCTTTGTCCATAGTTGTCCGCAGGCACCTTGATGCCCATTTTCAGCAAAATTTATGGGGACGAAAATAGCAGCGCAGTATAGTCGATTATATATAGTCCAGCCAAGGCCAAAACAAGTGTATCGGTGTGCAAATACTTAAAATATTATCTCTGTCTCACAGTATGGCTTTTTACCAGCAATTCACCATATTCACGTGTTTCAGCCTCGCTCAGGCGCCGGTGCTTTTCCTGCTCACTCAGAAATTTTATACGTATTTCAATATGTTGCCTTTGTATCTCATTTAGATAGCCGTGCAGGTCCGGGAGCAAATCAGGGTCTTCCACGTCCGGTGACCAGGCCGCCAGGCGGTTCAGGAAGCGGCCCTCCTCGCGATCCCGCCAGTGTTCCAGCACGGCGCCGGTGTTCAGGTCGGGGTGTTGCCGCAACAATGCCAGCAGATCAGCCAGCAACGGGATCCCGGGGAGTTCGCATTGGTCGAGGTACCCCGTGTCGCCGACCGCACCCGCCAGGGCCGGCTGGTACAACAATACCTCGATTGCGCGGCGTACCACGCTCTTGCCCTCGCCGTGGCCATATCGCCTGGCGGGTATAGCGGGTGCCGGTGCGGGTGCCGACGGGCGGTCAAGGTGGCCGGTTACGGCATCGACGCGGGTATGCGCCAGCTTGGCAAGTTGTTCGACCATGAGCTGGTGAAACATGCCCTCCGGCAGCCTGGCGAGTAATGGGCGGGCCTCGTTCACCAGCCGGGAGCGGCCGTCGATACTGTCGATATCGAGTGGCGCTGACAGTCGTTCAAAAAAGAAATCGGACAGGTGGGTGGCATTGGCAATTTGTTTCTCGAATCCGTCCCGGCCAATTTTGCGTATCTGCGAGTCGGGGTCCTCGCCATCGGGCAGGAACAGAAAGCGCGCCTCGCGGCCGTCGCGCAGAACCGGCAGGGTATTTTCCAGTGCGCGCCATGCTGCCTCGCGACCTGCCCGGTCGCCATCAAAACAGAACACGACCTCCGGGACGGTGCGGTACAGCCGCTCGAGGTGTTCATGGGTCGTTGCCGTACCGAGCGTGGCAACGCTGTAACCAATCCCGAACTGGGCCAGTGCAACCACGTCCATATAGCCTTCCACGACCAGGATTCGGTCAAGCTGCCTGACTGCCTTGCGTGCTTCATACAGCCCGTAAAGTTCCTGTCCCTTGTGGAATACGGGTGATTCCGGGCTGTTCAGGTATTTGGGCGTGCCATCATCCAGCACCCGGCCACCGAAGCCGATGGTGCGTCCGCGGCGGTCATGAATGGGAAACTGGATCCGGTTGCGAAAGCGGTCATAGGCACCCTTTTCGTTGTCGCGCTGGATGGTCAGGCCGAGTTCCAGCAACAGCTTGCCGGATACAGCATCTGTCCCGAATGCGTTGGCCAGGTTTTCCCAGCCCGGCGGGGCAAAGCCGATGGCGAATTGTGCCGCGACTTCGCCGGTCAGGCCGCGCTGCTTGAGGTAATCAATGGCAGTGCCTGCCTGCGGATGTGTGCGCAGTTGCTCCTGGTACCAGGCGGATACCTTTTCCAGCAGCGCATAGTGCGGCGCGGTTGATGGTCCGCTGCGCTGACCGCCGCCGTCCTCGCGCGGCACATCGAGTCCGGCGCGGTGAGCGAGTTCTTCCACCGCCTCGACGAATTCCATGTGCTCGTAATTCATCAGGAAGGTAATCGCCGTCCCGTGCTCCCCGCAGCCGAAACAATGATAGAACTGTTTTACCTGGCTGACGGTGAAGGAGGGGGTTTTTTCACTGTGGAAAGGACAGCAGGCCTTGAATTCACGGCCAGCCTTCTTCAGCGGCACACGCGATTCGATGACATCGATGATGTCGGTGCGCGTGAGCAGTTCGTCGATAAATGCCTGTGGAATACGGCCGGCCATGAATACTAGGGTAAAAGGGATATCCCGGAATGGGAAGAAAATACTGAAAAACAGGTCTCGCGCAAAGGCGCAAAGACGCAAGGAAAAAATCCGCCACGGAAAATGCGGGGTTTCCATAGTAATAAAATGCGTCATTCCCGCGAAGGCGGGAATTCAGCCAGATAACATCAATCGCTCTTGATTTAGCCCGGCACTTCAGGAGATGACACAAACCAGTTGATTTGAAGCCATTCACGGACTGACAAGCCTGGATTCCCGCCTGATCGCTCACGGTCATGACTGCGGGCATGGCCCAGGACAGCCTCTCGAACGTCCCGGTCTCACCTTCTCCCTGCAGTCGTGCGCGGGAATGACGCAGTATTTAAATAAGAGAACTCTGTGGTGCTTTTGGTTTTTTTCTTCGCGCCTTTGCGGCTTGGCGCGAGACAGGGTTTTATTGCAGGCGGGATTTGATAAGAGCGCTCACCGCACCCATGTCGGCGCGGCCCTGGATTTTCGGTTTCAGTTGCCCCATGACCTTGCCCATGTCCTTGATGCCGGAAGCACCGGTACTCTGCATGGCGGCGTCGATCAGGGCGTTCAGTTCGTCTTCGCCGAGGGCTTTCGGCAGGTATGTCAGGATGATGTCGAGTTCGCTGGCTTCCTGTGCGATCAGGTCGTCGCGCCCGGCTTTTTCGAACTGGCTGATCGATTCACGGCGCTGCTTGGCCATCTTGTCGAGTACGACAATGACCTGCTCGTCGTTAAGCTCGATGCGTTCATCGACTTCGCGCTGTTTGATGGCCGCCAGGATCAGGCGAATGGTACCGAGACGTGCCTTGTCCCTGGCACGCATGGCATCCTTCATGTCCTGCTGGATACGGTCCTTGATGGACATGTGGAAAAGTAACTGCTAGTAGAGGCGTATGCGGCGAGCGACTTCGCGCGATACTTTTTTCTGCGTGCGTTTCACGGCCGCGGCCATTTTACGCTTGCGCTCCTGTGTCGGTTTTTCGTAAAACTCGCGTCGGCGTACTTCGGCCAGGATTCCGGCCTTTTCACACGAACGCTTGAAGCGACGCAGGGCTATTTCGAACGGCTCGTTTTCTTTCACACGTACATTGGGCATACAGCACCGGCTAACAGATTGATTAAAAGGGCTGCGAATTCTATACACACCGGGCCCAAAAGGCAAAAATTCCTTGTTTAACAGCTGCCGGTGCTTACCATACAGACTATGATCATTCTCGGCATAGAGACTTCGTGTGACGAAACCGGCGTGGCGCTCTACCACGGCGAACGCGGTTTGCTGGCGCATGCCCTCTACAGCCAGGTCGAGCTGCACGCCCGTTATGGTGGCGTGGTGCCCGAGCTGGCGTCGCGGGACCATGTCCGGAAACTCCTGCCACTTATAAATCAAGTTGTTGAATTAGCAGATATAAAAGTCGGTGACATTGGTGGTGTGGCCTACACGGCCGGCCCGGGCCTGGTGGGCGCGCTGCTGGTCGGTGCCACCCTGGGGCGCAGCCTGGCCTGGGCCTGGGGCATTCCGTCGGTGGCGGTGCATCATATGGAGGGGCACCTGCTGGCCCCCATGCTTGAGCCGGACCCGCCGGAGTTTCCCTTCCTGGCCCTGCTGGTCTCGGGGGGGCATACCCAGCTGGTGGAAGTGGCGGGGATTGGCCGATATCGCGTGCTGGGGGAAAGCATCGATGACGCGGTCGGCGAGGCATTTGACAAGACCGCTTCCGTACTGGGCCTGCCGTATCCGGGTGGGCCCGAGCTGGCGCAGCTGGCGCTGGCGGGCGATCCGGCCCGCTTCCGGTTTCCGCGGCCGATGACAGACCGGCCCGGGCTGGATTTCAGTTTCAGCGGTCTGAAGACCTTTGCATTGAATACCTGGCGCGATTCCGGGCATACGGAACAGGACCGCGCCGACATTGCGCGCGCCTTCGAGGATGCCGTGGTCGATACCATGTCGATCAAGTGCCGTCGTGCCTTGCAGGAGACCGGCTTGCAGACACTGGTCATTGCCGGGGGTGTCGGCGCCAACAGGCGCTTGCGCGAAAACCTCGGCGCATTGATGGATAAACAGGGCGGCCGCATCTGCTACCCGCGACCGGAATTCTGTACTGATAACGGTGCAATGATTGCCTATGCCGGTTGGCGCAGGCTGGCGGCCGGTCATGCAGAAGGCCTGTGTATCAGCGCCACGCCGAGGTGGTCGCTGGAAGACCTTGCTCCGGTTTAGGTCTGAAAAAACACTCGCCACAGAGGGCACAGAGAACACAGAGAAACATTAGTCATAACTGGATATGCACGTGCAGGCTGGCAGATATCTATCTAATCAACTGCTGATGGAAATTAGTTGGGACAATGAAGTCGAAAAACTCAAAATTAACTGCTTCAGCAATAATAATAGCTCTTGGGTCAACTGCTGCCTCAATATTTTTTGTTTTTAACTTTGATACTATTCCATTAGGTATAAGTGTCATTGTTATCGTATGTGCCCTGGTAATGTACAAACATTCATTTGACATTGTTAGAGTTTTAATGAAATCAAAAGGCTCATAAGAAAAAATATTAATGGGGGGCGGAAATATATTCGTCGTCCCGCTTTCGCGTGAATGACATACATGCATTTTTATACTCTGTGCGCTCTGTGCACTCTGTGTTCTCTGTGGCTGGTTTATTTATTCTTACTTCCCGAAACTGATCTTGCCTTCCTTGCCGTTCAGCAGGTTTGCAATATTGCTACGGTGCCGCCAGAACAGTAATACCGCGAGCACGGTCATCGCCAGGACGACCGCCGGCTCGGGAATCAGCAGGTAAATTACGACCGGTGCCAGCGCCATTGCCGTGAGCGCCGCCAGCGAGGAATACCTGAATACAACTGCCATCAGCAGCCAGATGGCTGAAATTATCAGCCCTGCCTGCCAGTGCAGGCCGAAGCTGATGCCGAGTGCAGTGGCAACGCCCTTGCCGCCCTGGAAGCCAAAAAACAGCGGGTAGAGGTGACCAAGAAACGCGGCGAGTGCGGTGCCTGCCAGCACCACTGCACCGGCATCCAGCGCGTGTGCGATCAGTACCGGTAGCAATCCCTTCAGCATGTCGCCAAGGAGCGTTATGGCTGCGGCTTTCTTGCCGCCGAGGCGCGCCACGTTGGTTGCGCCCGGATTGCGCGAGCCCTGTGTACGCGGATCGGGCAAGCCCATGAGCTTGCAAACGATGATGGCGGCGGACACGGAGCCGAACAGGTATCCGCCGGGTATCAGCAGGTAATCGGGGTTCATACCGAACCATTGGAATCGCAAACCATCCACACGTCAAGGTATAGTGTGATCTGAATCTGACGGGAAACCGGTGACATGGATATTGTATTCATCAATGATCTGCGGATAGAAACCATTATTGGTATCTACGACTGGGAACGGCGGGTAAAGCAGACAGTTAGCCTGGACCTGGAAATGGCTGCGGATATTCGCGCCGCCGCCGCTACCGATGCGATCGAGGATACGCTCAATTACAAGGCCGTTGCCAAGCGGCTGATCGCTTTTGTCGGTGAGAGTGAATATCAGCTGGTGGAAACGATGGCGGAAGAGATCGCGAACATTGTGCTTGCTGAATTCGGGGTGCCGTGGGTCAGGCTGACTGTACACAAGCCGGGAGCAGTGCGGGATTCGCGGGATGTGGGCGTGATTATCGAGCGCGGCGACCCGGGGCAGGGTTGAATGGCGCAGGTCTATGTCAGTATTGGCAGCAATATCGAGCGAAGAAAACACATTGCATTGGCGTTGAAATTGCTGGAAGCACGCTACGGTGAGCTGGAGCGGTCTTCGTTATTCGAGAGCGCTGCGGTCGGTTTTGACAGCGCGCCGTTCTACAATATGGTTGTCGGCTTCAGGACGGATGAGCCGCCCCGGTCATTGCAGGCATGGTTGCATGATGTCGAGGCGCAGTGCGGGCGTGTCCGCACCGCATCGTTGAGTGCGCGTACGCTTGATCTCGACTTGCTGCTCTATGACGACCTGGTGCTTGACGAAGATGGACTGGCGATACCGCGTGAGGATATTCACCGCTATGCCTTCGTGTTGTACCCGCTGGCTGAAATTGCACCGGATGCACGCCACCCGGTCAGTGGACGCCGTTATGCGGATATGTGGGCGGCTTTCGATAAGGAAGCCAAAACATCGCTGGTCCGCGTGGCAGGGTCATCAGGCCGGTAGTGCCACGCTATGCACAATTCCATTGAGCTCCCGCTGCCGTCGGCGTCTGTACAGCAGGTGAGTGACACACTCGCAAAGACCATCCGCGACGAAATTGACGCGGCGGGCGGCTGCATCCCGTTTTCACGCTACATGGAATTGTGTCTGTATTCGCCAGGTGCGGGATATTACAGCGCCGGGCAGCGCAAGTTCGGTCCCGGCGGTGATTTTGTGACTGCGCCGGAAATCTCACCACTGTTCGGGCGCTGTATGGCGCACTCATGTGCTGCTGTGCTGGAGGCAACGGGCGGTGGCAGTATCCTGGAATTTGGTGCTGGCAGTGGCCGCATGGCGGTCGACCTGCTGGGTGAGCTGGCAACCATCGACCGCCTGCCTGACAGCTACCTGATCCTCGAACGCAGCGCGGAACTGGTACGGCGGCAGCGGGAAACAATACAATCGGGGCTGCCGGAGCTGCTCGGGCGTGTGGCCTGGCTGGATACAATGCCGGCAGCTGGATTCAACGGCGTCGTGCTGGCAAACGAGGTGCTCGATGCGATGGCCTGCGAGCGCTTTCGCTGGACCGGGGAGCATGCGGAACAGTTTTTTGTCGGGACCGACGGAGAGGGTTTTTCATGGGTTGCACGGCCATCCATCAACAGTGAGTTAACGGACAGGGTGGACCGGTACGCACGGGAATATGCGCTTTCTCCAGGCTATGTATCAGAAATCAATCTTGCTCTCGGTCCATGGCTTTCCAGCGTGGCGGAGTGTATTGAGTCCGGCATGGTGTTACTGGTTGATTACGGTTACCCGCGACGTGAGTACCTCCATCCGCAGCGCCGCGGCGGGACCCTGCAGTGTCATTATCGACAGCGTGCGCATGATGATGTGTTTTTTCTGCCGGGATTGCAGGACATCACCGCGCATGTTGACTTTACCGCGGTTGCCGAGGCCGCAACTGACGCCGGCCTGCTGGTGAGCGGTTACACGACTCAGGCATACTTTCTTATGGATTGCGGGCTGGACAGCCTGCTGCAGGCGGCGGGACCAACAGCGTCAATGCAATACCTGCAGCAGGCGCAGCAGGCAAAAACGTTGCTGCTGCCCGGGGAAATGGGGGAACGATTCCAGTGCATCGGACTGACGCGCGGGATTGATATCGATATCCCGGGGTTTCGCATGCAAGACATGCGCGGACGACTATGAAAAATAAATTTATCGCGCAAAGACGCAAAGGCGCCAAGTTATATATTAGATGCGACCATAGCTGTCCCATATGCTCCTCCACCTCAATTACTTCGGGAAAGAACCGGGGTTATGGGAAAAATAGCAGCTGACCTCTAACTGGATAGTTATGGGACAGTAATGAGATGTGATACATACAGAGTGAGCACGGTACTATCCAGGGAAAAACCGCAAAATTTATTTTCTTTGCGTCTTTGCGTCTTTGCGTGAGACATTATTTTTTTCGATAGCTTTTATGCATGGATAACCTGCAGGCCATCATTCTCGCGCTGTTACAGGGGCTCACCGAGTTTCTGCCGATCTCCAGTTCGGCGCACCTGATTTTGCTGCCGCGCCTGCTTGGCTGGGCCGACCAGGGGCTGGCGTTTGACGTGGCCGTGCATGTCGGGACGCTGGCTGCGGTAGTGTTTTATTTCCGCGCGGACCTGCACCGGTTGTTCGTGGCCTGGCTGCGGTCATCGCCCCGTCGGCCGTTAACGGACGATGCCAGGCTGGCCTGGCTGGTGATACTGGGCACGGTGCCGATTGTGCTGGTCGGGTTTTTCATGCACGACATAATAGAAACTGCCTTGCGATCACCGCTCGTTATCGCGATTACCACTATCGGTTTCGGCCTGCTTTTATGGCTCGCGGACCTGCGCGGACGCAAGCTGCGTGAAATCGGTTCGCTCGGCGTGCCTGATGTAATTCTGATCGGCATGGCGCAGGCGCTGGCGCTGGTTCCCGGTACCTCGCGTTCCGGTATCACCATGACAGCTGCCCTGGCGCTGGGTTTGACGAGGTCCGATGCGGCACGTTTTTCCTTCCTGCTGTCGATCCCCGTCATTTTCGCCGCCGGCGTTTACGAAACATCCAACCTGGCGCGACAGCAGGGCCAGGTTGAATGGGGTGTGTTATTGATCGGCACGCTGGCGGCTGCGGTCAGTGCCTGGGCGTGCATCTGCCTGTTTATGCGCCTGATCGAACGCATAGGCATGTGGCCCTTCTTCGTTTACCGTTTATTGCTGGGCGTCTTTCTGCTGTGGCTGTTTGTGTAGGAGCGCCTTGCAGGCGCGATTAAATTTTATCGCGCCTGCAAGGCGCTCCTACATGACTGCTTCAATTGCCTTGATGCGTGCCTGCCTGATCGCCTCGCCGATATCGCGGCCGGTTTTCCCGCCGGTATCCACGCTGACATCACGCGCAGCCTGAAATGCCGAGCGCAGAATCCCGGCCTGCGTGTAATTTACCGGTCCGGGTTTTCGACTGCGTGCATCGGCTTCGCATACCAGCAGGAAGTCGGCGATACGCCCGCTGCGCCGGAATGCGTCGATCCCGCTGAGCAGTTCGAGAATTTCAGGTGCCGCAAGTGTTGTTATGTCATGCAGCCATTGCCGGTATTTCGTTGCGATCTGTGCGAGTTGCCGGTAACTGTTGGGTGCCCGGTGTCGTGCGCAGAAATCATCCAGCCAGCCGCCGTTGCCGTTGTTTTCCATATCGCAGGCCAAAGCGGCAAATCGAACCTCGGTAGAGTCGGCGAGAGCGGTTGCTGCAACGAGAACCGGCAGACGGTTGCCCTCGTGCTCATGCCTGGCCGTATTCCTGTAGTGCGTAGCCAGTCGCGGGAACAGTATCGGCAGTGCATCGCAGCCGTTCAGCACGTCAAAGAATCGTATCGGTGTTCGAGTGGCCAGTGCCTTGACCAGTTCCGCCCATACCCTTTCCGGTACCAGGTATTGCACTTCGCCATTGTTTACCATCCTGCGCATCAGCGCATTCGTGTTATGCGCAACATGAAAGCCGAAATGTGCAAACCGTGCGGCAAAGCGCGCCACTCGAAGAATCCTGACCGGGTCTTCGGCGAAAGCGGGCGATACATGCCGCAAGACGCCGTTTGCCAGGTCTTCCTCGCCGCCGTAGGGGTCGATCAGTTTCCCGTCCGCGGTTTCCGCCATGGCATTGATGGTCAGGTCGCGTCTCAGCAGGTCTTCTTCAAGGGTGACGCCCGGATCGGCGCAGACATCAAAGCCGGTGTAGCCATGGCCGGTCTTGCGTTCAGTCCGCGCCAGTGCATACTCTTCCGCGGTGTCGGGGTGCAGGAACACCGGGAAGTCCTTGCCGACCTGCTTGTAGCCGAGTTCCAGCATCTCCTCCGGTGTCGCACCGACCACGACCCAGTCGCGCTCGCCAACCGGCAGCTTCAGCAGCCTGTCGCGTACCGCGCCACCGACCAGGTAGGTCTCCACCTCAGTAACTAGTCACGGCGTGAGCGCAAACGCATGCCGGGGTATCGGCCGCGCGCGGTTTTACCCGCCAGGTAACCGGGAACCACGGCAGTGATCGGCGTGGGGTCAATGCCAAGTTCCGGCAGGGCATTATTCACGCAAAGGCTCATTTTTTGCAGTGAATGATAGTTGTCCATGGTGAACGGCTTCCCCGGCAGCAGGCCGAGTGCCCGTGCCTGCAGGCGCGACATGAAATCACCCAGGCCAAAAATCCGGCAGTGCGAGCCGATTTGCACACGCGTGTAATCGACCAGTTCCTGCAGGGAATAAATATCCGGCCCGCACAGGTCGAGACGTTCACCGGCGGTGGCATGGTCAATTGAACGACAGAAGGCCTCGACGACATCACCGACAAATACCGGTGCGAACAGGCTGTGCGGACAGGCCAGCGGGAATGCCAGCGGGGACAGTTTCAACAGGCCGGCAAAGCGGTTGAAAAAACTGTCATTGTGTCCAAAAATGATCGAGGGACGAAAGCTGGTGACAATCAGCCCGTCCTGTTCTGCCGCGTGCACGAGGTCTTCGCCCAGTCCCTTGGTCTTCAGGTACAGGCTGTGTTTTTCAGATGCGTCGGCATTCAGTGCGCTCATGTGCAACAGGCGCTTTACCCCGGTCGATAACATCGCCTGGCAGATCTTCTCGGGTAGTTCAACGTGCGCACGGTGAAAGCCGTTGTCAGCACCTGATTCGTTGAGAATGCCAACCAGGTTGATGACCACGCCGCAGTCAGCAAACCGGTGATGCAACTGTTCAGGATCATGCGCACTGGTTTCGACAACGGTGATGCCGGGATTGACGGCCAATTCGCGATGACGTTCACGATGCCGTGTCAGGATGCGCACGCTGTAACCGTGCTGCACGAGCCGGTATGCCAGGTGCTGGCCGACAAAACCGGTGCCGCCCAGTATGCAAATGGTTGAATTTTTCATGGCCGTCAGATGCTTTTCTTGCGACTATTTGTCTGCATAGTATTCATTCGGGTAAATGTCCGGCATATGCTCTTCCATTGTCTTGATCGGGCGTTCCATGCGCCAGTCATAAATCGCGGCGTAGGCGAGCACCCGCTGAATGTAGGTGCGGGTTTCGTTGAACGGAACCATTGCGACCCAGCGCTCGGCCTCCTGTTTCGTATCTTCCGGCAGCCAGCGTTTTACCCGGTGGGGCCCGGCATTGTAAGCAGCGGATGCGAGGACGACATTATCGTCATAATCATCCATGACCTGGCTCAGGTAGGTTGAGCCGATACTGATGTTCTTGTCGGCCTCATACAGCTTGTGCAGCCCCCCGAGCGGTATACTGTATTTCCGGGCGGTAATACGCCCGGTCCTCGGCATCAGTTGCATCAGTCCGCGGGCGCCGGCCGGTGAGCGGGCTTCCTCGTTGAATGCGCTTTCCTGGCGAATTACCGCAAAAATATGACCGGGATCCAGCTTGTTCCGGGCCGCATACAGTTCCACCTTGTCCCGGTGCGCCAGCGGGAAACGCAACACCAGGTCATTGTACTCCTGTGCGCGCGCAACCGTCAGTATCGCCTGGTCATGCCAGCCCCATTGATGCGCTATGGAGGCCGCCTGCTTGATCTGTTCTTTCGAAAGACTTTCCGTGGCATAGCGCCATTCCCGTCGCGCATCCGTCCACATTTCAGCCAGGTATAATTCACGTGCGCGAACGAAACCGGGTAATTGCCCAAGCGCATCGATGCTTGACTGGTCGATCGACAATGGCTGGTTGCCCATTTCGTAGGGCCACTCCAGTGCGTCGGCCGCAAGGAAACCGTGATAGTCACGCTCCCGTGCCAGGCGGGCGAAGCGGTCGCTGGCCTGTAGCGTGTCGCCGGTCTCCTGGTAACTGCGCGCCTCCCAGTAACGCCACTCTTCTTTTTGTGCTTCCTCGGGCGGCATGTCGGCAATATTCCTGCGCAGGTCTTCCCAGAGCCCGGCGGCGATTGCGGTACGGGCGCGCCACTCCCTGACTTTCGCATCAACCGCCAGGTCAGGCAACGCCATCAGCCAGTCGTGCGCCTGCGGATGACGCCGCCATGCGGCCGACAGCGCCATGCTGCGTTCGAGCTGTGCACTTGCAGCGGGATCGAAATCGTAATGTGGCCTGGTCGCAGCCCACTTTTTTTGTGCTTCATCGATATCGCTGCGTGCGATCCGTTGCACCGCATACATTACGATCTCCCGCGCGATCGGTACATCGGCCGACAGTTCTTCGGAAACCAGCATGCTGGCCGGCTTGATGCGTGCCTTGCTCCAGGTGGTTACCCACTTCCTGTCAGCGGCAGGCAGACGTTTCGCCAGGTATTTTGCCAGTGAAGGATTACCTTCCTCCATGGCAAGCCGGATGCGTTGCCAGACATGCTCCCTGGTGATCACGCCCTTTTTGTCTATATATTCAAATACCCGGTCACAGGCCTTGTCCTGGGAGTGCCCGACCATCCAGAGGTCCAGCGCCTGTTCTTTCACCTCCTTCTTTTTCCTTGTTTTCAGTTTTGCCTGCATGTGGTAACACTGTAGCCGGGCCGGTTGTTGTCCTGAATAAAGCGCCAGGAATTCAGGCCAGTCGCCCTCTTTGGCCAGCTCGTACAGCCAGGCGCGGCGCATGAGTGCGCTAAGTGGCTGGTCCGCATAGCGTTCGATGAAACCGGCAACATCCGCGTTGCTTGCCCGGGCAAGACGCTTGCGCAGTGACCGGTATTCGAGATAGGAATACAACGGGTAGTTCTGCAATTGTTCGCTGAGTTGCCCGAACTCATCCATGCGGCCGCGCTTGAGTGCATCGAGCGCATTCAGGAAGCGTTCGCGTGCACCCGCCAGCGGGTCATCGGCCATGGTCGAGGCAGATATCAGCCCTGCAAGGCAGGCTATGGCGATCAGGATTCGGCGAACACGGGACATAATCGCTATAGTTACAGAAAATGGCGTAACAGAACAGGAGGTATCCTTGGACTTTAAATCAGTGAACCCGGCGACCGGCCACAAACAGGATATTTGTCCGCCGATGACCGACGCGGGACTGGCGCAGGCGCTGGCCGGTGCGGCGCAGGCCGCGCCCGGCTGGGCCGCGCTTGACATCAGCGAACGTTGCGCACTGTTGTCCAGGGCCGCGCAGGTGTTGCGTGATAACGCCGATGACTACGCCCGCATGATGACGCTGGAAATGGGCAAGCCCATCAGGGAGGCGCGCGCGGAGGTCGAGAAATCCGCGCTGGGTTGTGACTATTATGCAGAGTACGCCCCCGCATTCCTGGCTGACGAGCTCATCGAGACGGATGCGAGCCGCAGCCTGGTGACATACCAGCCGCTCGGTACCGTGCTTGCCATCATGCCGTGGAATTTCCCCTTCTGGCAGGTGTTCCGCTTTGCCGCGCCGGCGCTGGCTGCCGGCAATACCGGCCTGCTGAAGCATGCCTCCAATGTGCCGCAGTGCGCGCTGGCGATCGAATCGATATTCAACATGGCCGGATTCCCGGAAAACGTGTTTCAGACTCTGATGTTACCGTCATCGCGCGTGGCCGGTGTCATCAAGGACATGCGGGTGCATGCCGTGACGTTGACCGGCAGTGAACCTGCCGGCCGCCAGGTGGCCGCGACCGCCGGCGCCCAGGTGAAGAAAACCGTACTTGAGCTGGGCGGTTCGGACCCTTTTATCGTGCTGGAGGACGCGGATCTCGAACTCGCCGTCGAGGTGGCGGTGACATCGCGGTTCCTGAATACCGGGCAAAGTTGCATTGCGGCAAAACGTTTTATCGTGGTCGAGGGCATCGCGGACGAATTTGTCAGCCGCTTCAAGGCGGCGGTGGAGGCCCTGCCCATGGGCGACCCGCTGGACGAGCATAACCGGCTCGGCCCGATGGCGCGGCACGACCTGCGGGACGAACTTCACCGCCAGGTGGTGGAGAGCATCGCCCAGGGCGCGACCGCTGTCACCGGCTGTAACCCGGAGGGTGGCGACGGCGCCTACTACCAGGCGTCGATTCTCGACCATGTCAAGCCCGGCGTCCTCGCCTATCACGAGGAGTTATTCGGGCCGGTGGCCAGTATTCTCCGCGCCGGCGACGAGGCCGATGCTATACGCATCGCCAATGATTCCGATTTCGGCCTGGGGGGCAGCGTCTGGACGCAAGACAATGCGCGTGGCGAGCGTATCGCCCGGCAGCTGGAGTGCGGCTCGGCCTTTGTCAACGGGCTGGTGAAGAGCGACCCGCGCCTGCCGTTCGGCGGCATAAAAAATTCCGGTTACGGGCGCGAGCTGTCGCGGCTGGGTATCCACGAGTTCGTCAATGCCAAGACGATCTGGATAAAGTGAGAAGTGAGAGTGATACAGGTAGAATTTACGACACGGTCGCGTAATCCGGTATTCGTGGTTGTTTCCGCTATCCTGGCCCTCCACAGTGGCCGGCTAAATCCACCCGGTTGCGTCCAAAGAAGCTATAATCGCTCTCCAGATAGGGAGTTGTTAAAGGTACAGCATAGACAAAAGGGTGGATTTAGATGGGATCAAAATATAACGTACTGATTCTGGGGGCCTCCTACGGGTCGTTGTTCGGCACAAAATTGATACTGGCGGGGCACTCGGTAACCCTGGTGTGTACCAAACCCACCGCGGAACTCATCAATAACGAAGGGACTATTGTTCATTTGCCGATCCGTGGCCGGGAAACGCCACTCGAAATTTCCTCGAAAGCTATCGGTGCAGATCTTTCGGCGTGTACACCCGAAGCAGCAGATCCTGCCAAATTTGACCTGGTCGTGCTGGGCATGCAGGAATCCCAATATGGCTCGGACAGCATTCGCGAACTGATGGAACGTATTGCGGCGTCACGTGTGCCGTGCCTTGCAATCATGAACATGCCCCCTTTGCCGTTCCTGAAGCGCATCCCGGGGATCACAACTGATGATTTAGCCGGGTGCTATGCAGATCCCACTGTTTGGGACCACTTCGAGCCGGGGCTGGTCACGCTCGCGAGCCCTGATCCCCAGGCATTTCGTGTGCCCGGGGAAGGCAAAAATACTCTCCATGTCGGGTTGCCGACGAATTTCAAGGTGGCACCGTTCGAAGCCGATGCGCACAATGCAATGCTTCGGGACATGCAGGCGGATATCGAGGCAATCCGGTATGACACGGGTGATGGCATCGTCGAACTTCCCGTCAAGTTAAAGGTGCATGATTCCCTGTTCGTGCCGCTTGCAAAGTGGCTGATGGTGCTCACCGGGAACTACAGGTGCATAAAGCCTGACGAAATGATTTCCATTAAAGATGCCGTGCATTCGGATATCGATGCATCGCGGGAAATCTATGAATGGGTCGGAAAACTCTGTGTAAAGCTTGGCGCCAAAGAATCTGACCTGGTGCCTTTCGAAAAATATGCCAACGCGGCAAAGGGACTGCTCAAGCCTTCTTCCGCGGCACGTGCATTGTTCGGAGGTGCAAAGCATATAGAAAGGGTCGACGCCCTTGTTCAGCAGATCGCGTCGCAGCTGGATCTCCGCTACCAGCCCATAGACGAGATCGTCACCCTGGTGGATGAACGTCTCAGTGACAACGGAAAGGCAGCTTGATAATTTCCTTCAAATGCCCTTTGTCGCCAATGCTTGATTCATTTGCGCCCATATCCATATCGCTGCCGATGCATCAGCACCACTATTGCCCTGTTCGAACCGTTCAGGATTAATGCGTGGACAATCCGGATAACTCCCTGTTACTCCCCGACGTGACCGGTCTTTCGTCGTGAAAGCGGTCATGCTCGATGGTTTCGGTGGTCCGGAAGTGCTCAAGATCGTCGATACACAAAAACCGACGCCTGCAGCGGGACAGGTCCTTATCAAGGTCGCCGCAACGTCGGTAAATCGTCCCGATATTGTGCAGCGCGAAGGTCATTATCCGCCACCAAAAGGTGATTCGGAAATTCCCGGTCTGGAGGTCGCTGGCATTATCGAGGAAACCGGACCGGGAGTGACGTCATACAAGTGCGGTGATCGTGTCATGTCCCTGGTGGGTGGGGGTGGTTACGCACAGTATGCTGTCGCCTGGGCCGATCACCTGATACCGGTTCCCGAGGCCATGAGTTTTGAATCAGCAGCCTGTGTATGTGAAAGCTACATAACCGCATTCCTGAATATCTTCATGATTGGTGGTTTTAAAGACGGGCAGGCGGTGCTTGTTCATGGCGGCGGTGGTGGCGTGAATACGGCTGCTATCCAGTTGTGCCGCAAGCTTGCACCAAACGGCCGGGTTATGATCACCGCCTCTGCCGGAAAGATCGAGCGTGTGAGGCAGCTCGGTGCCGATCTTGTTATAAATTACCAGGATGATGATTTTGCAGAAGCGGTCAGGGCGTTTACCGCAAAAAAGGGAGCCGATGTCATACTCGATCATATTGGCGCGAAGTATCTGGCGCCTAACATGAAGGCGCTTGCCGTGAGCGGTACGCTGGTGATTATCGGTGTCATGAGTGGCGCGAAGGCGGAACTCAACCTTGCTCTCATGATGGTCAAGCGTCAGCGGATCATCGGCTCCGTGCTTCGATCACGTCCTGTGCAGGAAAAGCAGGAGATCGTTGCGCAATTCACCAGAACCGTGATGCCGGGATTCTCCGACGGGTCCATCGCGCCGGTAATTTACAGGACCTTTCCGCTTGATGACGTTGCCGAGGCCCACAGGACCATGGAACACAGCAAGCACTTCGGTAAAATTGTCCTGACGCTGGATCACTAACCGGCTTTATAGTACTCCGCCAGGCCGCTCATCACGGCATGCTTGTCGAAATCCGCTCCCATCTTCAGCATTGCATCGGCGAAACGTCCGACGATTTCGGTGATCGCCTCAACCGTGAGTTGGTTAAGAATGCCTATTCGTACCTGAACAGGTTCCGACAGGGTTGGCCAGATAGCAAAATTTTCCGCCCGGCAGCCCGCCACCAGGTCTTTTTCCTTCCCCGCCAGTTTGCCGGGCAGGTTCAGCACTATCAGGCTGGGCATATCCGACGTAACATCACAACCCATCGCCGTTACCGCCTGTTTCAAAGCGGCCTCGTGATAGAGATAATCATTGGCCTTTTGTGTACGACCGTAGGTTAGCAATATACGCAGTGCTTCATGGAATGCAGCGACGGCATAGCAGGAATGGGTGCGATGATAGGTTCCCGCCGCAACATCCTCATCGTTGATGATGCCCCAGTGCCGTGCTTCAAGCACCGGGTGATGAACAAAGGTGAAGCAGCCGCGTTGCTTCAGGATGGCAATCGCTTTGTCAGAGAAACTGACCGGTGCATAGGTCAATGGCAGGCTCAACACCCCTTTTTGCGGGCAGGAAGCCCAGGCCACGACGCCCGGATAGTCGTCGATATCGAAATCACCGACCCCCAGGCTCGACACTGCGTCTATCAATCCCATCACGGCGTGTTTTTCGCAAGCCGCGTTGAAACCCTGGATGTCATTGACCCGGCCACTGCCGGTTTCCCAGTGCGTCATGAATGCCCACATCGGTTTATGCTCGGCCAGCGCTCGTTCGACAATTTCGCCCGTGACGGACTGGCCATGTGGAACATCAATCACGATGACGTTCGCCGGTTGCGGGTTCAATGAATCGGCGGCGAGGTCTTCAAGCGTCGACGCTTTCATGCGGACACACAGGCTATCGATACTGCTGAATGTGCCATTGACGAACACAACAACCTTGTCACCGGGCAGAATCAGGCTCTGGATGCAGTCAAGGCCACTCCAGCCGGTGCCGCCGACACCAAAGGTGTACAGATTTTTGGTGCCCCAGATTTCGCGCAGCATCAGCTTCGCCTCGACCATGCCGCGCAGCACGTCTTTTTGCATATGGTCCGCAACGCCCGTCTTGCAAAATCGGTCCAGTACACGCGGATCAGTATTGCCCGGACCGGGACCGGCAGCCAAAGTCTCTGGAATCTCTAGAGCGGGGAATATTTTCACAATGCCTCCTGGGCCTTGACCTGGTTCTACGTTTCTATCGTTGTTAACAAAAAGCCGGCTGGTATTTAGCAGTATACAAAACCGGGTTTATATACACGCCGACGTGACATGAATTCCGCTGAATGAGCACTCAAACAATTGGCAAGCCACGCTTAAACCAGCTTGTCGCGCGGCGTCTCACCGGCAAAAAAGGCATCGATGTTTTCGATGACCCGCATTCCCATCGCGACGCGTGTTTCAACCGTCGCACTGCCAAGATGAGGGAGTGTGACGACATTCTCCATCCCGAGTAACGGCTCGGATATCGCCGGCTCGGATTCATAAACGTCGAGACCCGCACCGGCGATTTCACCCTTTTGCAATGCCGCCACCATGGCCTGCTCGTCAATAACATCGCCGCGGGCGGTATTGACCAAAAACGCGCCAGGTTTCATCGCGGCAAAGGCAGCGGCGTTGATCAAATGGTAGGTCTCCTTGCCGCCCGGGCAGTGCAGGGAAATAAAATCCGCTTGCTCAAAAACCTCCTGCGGCGAGTTGCACTGGCGTGCATTCAACCCGGCCATGTCTTCCTCACGCGGAGGAAACGGATCGTGGTAGATAATTTTCATGCCGAAGCCGTGCGCCGCCCGTGCCGCCACCGCGCGCGCGATACGGCCCATGCCGATCAATCCAAGCGTCTTGTGATGTACGCTCGACCCCATCATGTGAGTCGGTCGCCAGCCGGTCCATTCCCTGTTTCGTGCGTGACGCTCGCCTTCGCCCGCCCGCCGTGCAACCATCAACAGCAAGGTCATGGCGAGGTCGGCAGTGCACTCGGTCAATACCTCCGGCGTATTCGAAACGGTAAGACCGGCCGCCTTCGCCGCTTCGAGGTCGATATGATTGAATCCAACCCCGAAACTACCGATCATTTTGGCCTTCATCGGCGAGGCACCCAGTACTTCGGCATCGACCTTGTCAGAGACTGTGGGTAACACCGCATCGGCGGTGCGGAATGCGTCCTGCATTTCGGCCACCGTCATCGGCTTATCATCGACATTCAGTTGTGTATCGTATTTTTGTGTCAGGATCTTTTCGACCTGTTCAGGCCAACGACGGGTAACGATGATTTTTGGCTTGCTCATTGGTATTCCCCTGTTTCGACCCGGCCCGACTTGCGGTTGGCGGGTTGCTGATTGACAGTGTTGCTGATTTCCAGCTGGTGTTCAACTTTGTCCGGTCCCTCCTGCCGGGGTATCTGCGGCCTGTTGACGGGAAGCTGCTGACTAACCGGAGGAAAGCAAAGGCAGTGCGATTCAGGGGGGCAGGTGATCGCCATAACATGACTTGTGAAAATGCCTGAAAACCAGGCATGCGAATATGTCTGCCGGAATCCCCGGGCCCCGGCGGTATTGGCCAAAAGTCTGCCGGCTGAGTGTCAGGATACTGAAAATCATCTTTTGCCTGATAAGATGGTCGTGATGATAATCACGAGCTCGATCCAATGACAGCGCCGGGCCGACAACTGGCATTGAAGGAAATGCTGGCAATGCACAGGTTGCCCGACGCGTATCTGGAAACCGCCCGACGCTGGTTCGATCCACTGGCTGAGCGGCTTGCCGGGCAGTACCAAAAACAGGTGGGTCAGCCCCTGTTGATTGGCATCAACGGCAGTCAGGGTTCCGGGAAGAGCACCCTCAGTGAATACCTGCGGTTGGTACTGCAGTGGGACCGGGGCTTGCACGTGGTGGTGTTATCTCTGGACGACGTGTACCACACAAGATCACATCGAGCACTGCTGGCCAGGCAAATACACCCGCTGCTTGCCACACGTGGTGTACCGGGTACCCATGATATAGAGCTGGCCGAGGCTACTTTACAGAAGTTGCTGCAGCCGGCGCCTGCGGCAGAAGTGCGCATTCCGCGTTTCGACAAGGCGACAGATGACCGCAAACCGGAAGCAGAGTGGGATACGGTGACTACACCCGTGGATATCGTTAGTCCTGGAAGGCTGGTGTCTCGGCATTCCGCCGCAACAGGAAGCGGACTTGGTGCAGCCAGTCAATGAGCTGGAAGCCCGTGAAGACCCAAAGGGAATATGGCGCCACTATGTCAATCAGGCGATTGCCCGCGACTATCTGCCGCTGTACCAGCAGGTGCAGCAGTGGCTGATGCTGCGCGCCCCGTCGTTTGACTGTGTATTCAACTGGCGTATGGAACAGGAAAATAAACTGGTGCCGACAGCGAATTCGCCGGGGGTAATGGATGCCGGACAAGTAGCGCGCTTTATCCAGTTCTACCAGCGCCTGACCGAGCACGGCCTGCATGCCTTGCCTCCCCTGGTACACCATCTGTTTCAGCTGGACAGCCAGCGTGAGATCACTGCATATAGCCAACCATTGGCTGGCGAAACACAAAGCCGTTAACGGGTTGCAAACTCGCGCAGCAGCGCTCTCGGGATATGCGCGCCCGCCGGGCAGCGGACAGCGTTTGTGGTCATCCTTTTGCTTGACACTGATGCTCAAGGAATTCCGCGACCGCTTTACTGGCCTCCGGGTCCTCGCTCAGGAATCGATGGCCGCCTGCGAAGAAACCTATTTCTGCTCCTGAAATCTGACGATGAAGGTTTTCGACCACGTCCGGTGGGGCTTGTCCATCATAGCGTCCTCCGCAAACCAGGACAGGTACCTGGATCTGCGGCAGGCGGTCGTATGTATCGTGGTGACTGCGCGCCTCGATCTGGCGGGTAAGGCCCTGGATGCCGCCGGGTTCTCTTAAAAACGGTGAGGCATCAGCAGCGGACTGCTGCAAGTGTTGTTCGGTTTCCTCTGGATGAGTGGCTTGCCATGCTTCATTTTTACGGACATCCGCAATCGCCAGCATTTTTCTCGCCCGTTCATCGGGCGACAAATCAGACAGTTCGTGCAATGGAAATGATGAACCGCCCGCGCCACCCGAAGCGGTACAAGCGAGCACCAGGCTGCGCACATATCGGGGAAAATTCAGCGCCAGCTCCTGCGCAACCATTCCGCCAAATGATACCCCCACAACATGACTGCTGTTCCAGCCAACGGCATCCATCAACGCTGCCGCATCACGCGCGTATTGTGTCATGGTGCAGGGTGAATCCGGCTTGTCGGTTTGCCCGGTGCCTCTTTGGTCAAAGGTCAGCACGTCGAATCTCTTCACCAATTCACTCTCCAGCAAGCCGGGTTTGCCGCGCAGGTCACCCCCCACACCCCCGATTAAAAGCACCGGGCAGCCATTGCCGTGCCGTTCATGGTAAATCCGTAACTCGGTTGTATTGGCGTAGGGCATCGCGTGTTCCTCTGGCAGTTCGCCGGATTCAGGGCCGTCTGCAGGATGCTTGCATGCCCCAATATTCTGGAATACTGTATAACAAATATCTCGGATGAAGATAAAAGTAAAACAATGAACATTCACGAGTATCAGGCCAAAGTGCTGCTCGATCCGTCAGGCAAGATACCTGAATTCTGGTTTTGCGCTGCGCACGCGGAGATACCGGGAGTGGCCTGAGATGAAAATCTACGAATATCAAGCCAAGCAATTGCTGGATAAAAACGGCATTCCCATTCCGCATGGCGCTGTCGCGTCAACTCCGGACGAAGCCGCCAGCGTTGCCCGGGAGCTGGGAGGGTCTGCCTGGGTAATCAAGGCGCAGATTCATGCCGGCGGACGTCGAGCCGGACATTTCGCGGGCAATCAGGAGTCGCAGGGCGGTATCCGCTTCGTTGACTCGCTTGGCAGACGTGCGTGATATGGCGCAGGAAATGCTCGGGCACGTGCTGGTTACAGATCAGACGGGTCCGGATGGCAGACCCGTGAACCGGCTGTATATCGAACAAGTGTGCGAAGTTCAGCGTGAACTTTATCTCGGCATGATGGTGGATCGCAGGACAAGCCGGGTGACGCTGATTATCCTCGGCGAGGGCGGTGTTAATATCGAATCGATAGCATCACGTTCTCCCGAATCGGTGCTGAAAATTGCCATCGACCCTCTCGAGGGTTTGCAGCAGGAAGCTGCGCGGGAAGTTGCTGCTGCACTTGAACTCACGGATGAGCAGACAGATGAGGCAGTACGGGTCATGCTGGCGATGTATGCGATGTTTATGAGCCTGGATGCCTCACTGATTGAGATCAATCCCCTGGCGATAACTGCCGCGGGTACACTGATTGCCCTGGACGCGACCGTGACATTCGACGACAACGCAATGTTTCGTCACGAAGATATTCAGGCGCTGCGTGATGATGATGAACTGCGGTGGGGTGAGCTGGATGCCACGCAGCATGGCCTCAATTATGTAAAGCTCGATGGCAACATCGGTTGTCTCGCCAGTGGTGCCGGGCTTGCAATGGCCACACTCGACGCGGTCAAGTTCTACGGTGGAGAGCCGGCAAACTTTCTCGATATGCCGCCAGCCGTAGAGTTCGAACGCGTAAAGTACGCGTTCGAGCTGATTCTGTCTGATCCGGGTGTCGAGGCAATTCTGGTTAACGTCTTTGGCGGCGGCATCATGCGCTGCGATACAATTGCCGACGGCATAATACTGGCGGCCAGGGAATTCCCCATTCGTGTACCGCTGATCGTGCGACTGGCCGGCATCAATGCCGATTTTGCGAGAGACAGACTCAGGGATTCCGGGTTGGCGATTACGTTTGCAGATGATTTCGCCGATGCTGCAGACCTGGCCGTCAAGGCTGCGACCGCAGCCAGGTTGAGCGTGCAGCAAAAGTGGTGGCAACGGGTTCAGGGATTGCTGACAGGGAAAGACGATACCACGGATAGCACTCCGGGATAGTTACGGGCCGGACCCGTAAGTGCAAAGAGGAGACAAGCAATGGCGGTATTGGTCGACGCAGGAACCAGGGTTATTTGTCAGGGCATCACCGGCCGGCAGGGGACCTTCTATGCGGAACAGGCGATCGCCGATGGTACCCGGCTGGTCGGCGGTGTACGGCCTGGCAAGGGAGGTACGCGGCACCTGGGATTGCCGGTTTTCGATAGCGTCGAAGAGGCGGTGCGCGCGACCGGTGCGGAGGCAAGCATGATATTCGTACCGCCGGTGACTGCCGCGAATGCAATTCAAGAGGCGATAGATGCCGGCTTGCCCCTGATCGTTTGTATCACGGAACGCATTCCGGTCCTGGATATGGTCCGTATCAAACGTTCCCTGGAGACGTCCCGTTCGCGGCTTGTCGGCCCGAATTGCCCGGGGATTGTCACGCCCGGTGAGTGCATGATCGGCATCATGCCCAGAACCATATTCCGTCGCGGCAGGATTGGTATTGTTTCCCGCGCGGGGACGCTCACCTATGAAGCAGTGGCACAGACAACCGGAAATAAGCTCGGCCAGTCAACCTGTATCGGTATTGGCGCAGACCCGATTCAGGGGATGACATTCTGCGATTGCCTGGAGTTGTTTATGGCGGATGCAGAGACTGAAGGAATTGTATTGATCGGCGAGATTGGAGGCATAGCAGAAGAACAGGCGGCGGACTACCTGAAGCAGCATACAAGCAGCAAACCGGTGGTTGCCTACGTTGCCGGTCGCTACGCGCCTGCGGGGCGCCGAATGGGTCACGCCGGTGCGATTATCGAACACAGTACCGGGCACGCAGAGGCCAAGATTGCGGCTTTACGCAGTGCGGGTGTCCATATTGCCGAATCTCCGAGTACCATTGGAGTGACGATGGCCAGCGCACTGGGCGGTTAGCAAGTTGCTTTTCTGTATGGAATTTTTGGTAGAATCGGCCTGATTATGGCCTGGATTTCGAGTAACGGGGACAGCACTTCTTTCATTGAAATTATTTATATGTGTATTATAAGCAATAATGAAAAACGGTATACAACATACCAAATTTAATAATTTTTCAATCAATGCAGTTTAGTTTGGTGTAAACCTGCCCGCACAGTAATCAGCCGTGGTCGGGTTCCAGTTAATAAAAACGGAGGATGGTGAAATGAAAATAACGCACAAGTCTGAGAAATTGTTTTACGTGCTGATTGCTGCGGTTGTTGTCTTTGCAACGAATGCTGTAGCAGCTGATTGGCAACCGAAGAAACCGGTCGAATTCGTCATCATGGCCGGCCCGGGAGGTGGTGCGGATAAAATGGCCCGCCTGATGCAAACCATTATAGAGAAGCACAAGTTATCGTCGAAGCCGTTTATTCCGGTCAACAAACCGGGTGGCTCCGGGGCCGAGGCGCTGGTGCACCTCAAAGGCAAGAGCGGCGACGACCATACCATCATGGTTACGCTGAACAGCTTCTATACTACCCCGCTGCGTCAACCGAAGCTTGGAATCGATCCACTTGAATTTACTCCTATTGCACGAATGGCCGAGGATACATTTCTGTTGTGGGTACACAAGGACAGTGGAATCAAAAATATCAAGGAATTTGTGGCAGCGGCCAAGGCCAAGGGTAAAGACTGGGTCATGGCCGGCACAGGCAAGGGTCAGGAAGACGAGCTGCTAACCAACTTTCTGAATACGACCTACGGCCTGAATATCCGGTATGTACCTTTCAAGGGCGGTGGTGATGTTGCAAAGCAGCTGGCTGGCAAGCATGCCGATTCAACTGTCAATAATCCATCCGAGGCACTGGGGTTCTATCAGTCCGGTGATGTAGTGCCTATCGCCGCGTTTACCGGGGAAAGGCTCGAGATGTTTCCGGACGTCCCTACAATGGGTGAGCTTGGGCATCCGAATGCCTATTTCATGCAGCGTAGCGTTGTCGGTCCGCCGGGTATGAGTGACGATGCAGCAGAGTTCTACCGCAACGTGTTCACCAAGGTATACGAATCGGATGAATGGCAGGAATATAAAAAGAAGAAGAGTCTGCTTGGCGATTTCATCACCGGTGATGACCTGCAGACCTATTGGGTTGGTGCATTGGCCAATCACAGAAAAGCTGCTGATCGAGATCGGAGAGATCGAGGAATAACTGCAACTTGCATTGTTAAACAACGGGACTTCACTCAGGAGCGGGGAGGGTCGTCATGCGACGCGCTGAACTGTTAATGGCCATTGCGATGGCGATTTTCTCCGCTTACCTGATGTGGAAGAGTGCGGAGCTCCCCATCGGCTGGGTCAAGGGCGACGGTCCCGGTGGCGGGGCCTTCCCGTTCTGGTTGTCACTCGGAATGCTCATTTGCTCGGTGTGGACCATTGTCCGCTGGTTCTTGCGACTTACACCGCAGTCACGGTCTTCGCAACCCTTCTTCGACAGTCATTCACTGGTCCTGGTCCTTATGGTCATCGGGGCCCTGGTCGCGATGGTCGGGTCCATTCACTTTATCGGGGTGTATGGCGCACTGCCGCTCTTTTTTATTTTCTATATGCGATTTCTGGGCCGGCATTCGTGGACCAAGACCATGACGCTGGCACTTGCAGCCCCGGTCGTTACGTTTTTTTTCTTTGAGATTCTATTGCACATTACTTTGCCGAAGGGTGCCACCGAGCCGCTGTTTTATCCCCTGTACGACATTTTCATGTAGCAGCGAATCCGCGGAAGTGACGGGCAGAATACACAGGCTCGATATCAGAAACACAGGTTTACGTTGAGGTCCATGGCATGGAGATAATCCAACTTCTACTTGACGGTTTTGTCGTGGCACTTCAGCCGACGAACCTGCTTCTGGTTATTGTCGGGTGTGCGGTGGGGCTTTTCATCGGCGCCATGCCGGGACTGGGTTCCGTCAATGGTGTGGCGATCCTGTTACCCGTAACGTTTATCGTGCCGCCTACTTCAGCGATAATATTTCTGGCGGCGATTTATTACGGCGCCATGTACGGTGGTGCTATCAGTTCCATCATGCTGGGGATACCGGGTGCCTCGACCGCGGTCGCCACCACCTTCGACGGTCGTCCGCTTGCCTTGAAGGGCATGGCCGACAAGGCGTTGGTAGCGGCCGCAGTGGCCTCGTTTGCCGGTGGCACGATATCGATCATCCTGTTCACGGCATTTGCACCGCCACTCGCCCACGTGGCACTCGCATTTGGTTCGGCCGAGGAATTTGCGCTGATGATGCTGGCATTTGGCACGTTTGTCGGCCTCGGCGGTGATGATATTCCAAAGACACTGTTTTCAATTTGTATCGGGCTGGTAATGAGTGCGGTTGGTCTGGATATTATAAGCGGGCAACCGCGGCTGATCTTTGGTGACATTCCGGGATTTTTTCACGGTATTAACTTTCTCGTTCTGGCCATTGGTATCTACGGTATTGGTGAAATCCTCTGGACCATCGAGAGTAGCCGTGGCGAGGTGTCGGTTTCTCAGGCAGTTGTATCGGTCCGGCGCATCCTGGATGCCCTCAAGGAACTGCTGAAGAGTACCAAGACTATCCTGATGGGCTCTTTTCTCGGTTTTTTTGTGGGTCTGCTCCCCGCTGCCGGTGCAACGCCGGCCTCAATAATGTCCTACGGCTTTGCCAAGACCATGTCCAGGGACCCGGACAGTTACGGGAAAGGCAATATCGATGGCGTCGCCGCCCCGGAGTCAGCCAACAATGCAGCCAGCACCGGTTCCATGCTGCCCATGTTGACGCTGGGGATACCGGGTTCGCCAACGACCGCCATTCTTCTGGGCGGCATGGTGATATGGGGGCTGGAGCCGGGGCCGAGGCTGTTTGTAGACCAGACCGAGTTCGTCTGGGGGCTGATTGCCAGCCTGTATGTTGCGAACTTTTTCTCGATCCTGCTTAACATCGCGTTCATACCGATATTCG
Organism: uncultured Halobacteria archaeon; assembly: GCA_963768575.1. Taxonomy (GTDB): domain Bacteria; phylum Pseudomonadota; class Gammaproteobacteria; order UBA9214; family UBA9214; genus UBA9214. Next base: position 108,431 of record CAVYIJ010000019.1, on the reverse strand, counting down.
TCTGGGTACTGAAACTCTCGTTCACTATTCTTGCGCCGATCATTTTTGTGTTGTGCGTGGTCGGAGGCTACGCGCCGACCCAGGATATGCATGACGTGTGGTTGATGCTGCTGTTTGGCGTGGTCGGCTATCTCATGCGCAAGCTCGACTACCCGATGGCGCCGATGGTACTTGCGATTGTGCTCGGGCCCCTGGCCGAGTCGTCCATGCGCCAGGCACTGCTCCAGTCACACGGGTCGATAATGGTGTTCTTTGAGCGGCCGATATCGGGAACGATTATGGTGTTTGCGCTGTTACTGTTCCTGATGCCGGTGATCAAGGCGGGAAAAAATATAATCGCCGCGCGGCGTGCGAACAGTGCCGGAAAATGACGAACCGTGCCTGCGAGTAAGGGAATTCCCCAAGCGGTGTTGATCTCCCGGTCTGATCGAACAGACAGGAGTCGATGTACCGGCCGAGCGAATTGCGTACTCGGAACATATGGTATATTGTATACCAGATACCAATCTAATTGATGCCAGACAGGAAATGCCCAAACCAGCCATCAAATTACGGCCTCTCGATGTAAATATCGTCCTCAAAGACAAGGTTTACGATGCATTGAAGGCGGCGATTTCGACGATGGACATTTACACCGACAAGGACCCGCCCAGGCTGGACGAACGGCGGCTGGCGGAAGAGCTGGGAGTCAGCCGGACGCCGATTCGCGAGGCGTTCTCCCGGCTGGAGCAGGAAGGGCTGGTGCGGAACATTCCCCGCCGGGGTACGTTCCTGGTACGCAAGACCAAAAAGGAAATCCTCGAGATGATTTGTGTCTGGGGCGCATTGGAAGGTCTGGCAGCTCGATTGGCGACGGCGCACGCAAGTGACGAAGAGATTGCCGGATTACGCAAGATGTTCGCGACCTTCAAGGATTCCGAGGGTGCCAGTGCGCATATTGATGAATATTCAGAGAAGAATATCAGTTTCCATCAAGCGATTATCAGATTAAGCAAATGCGACCTCCTGGTGGAAATCGCCGAGAGTCTGTTCATCCATATGCACTCGATTCGCTCGCGCACGATCAGGGAGCGTCAGCGGGTGACAGGTTCGATTATTGACCATATGCACATCATCGAGGCATTGGAAAAACGCGATGTGGAATTGTCGGAGCGCTATGTGCGCGAGCACACGAATGATTTGAAAGAGCATATAAACCACCACGTGGACTGGCTGGAATAAGCCGCCGCACGTTGTTGACCATTATGAGCTCCCCGGTCGGTTCTTCAGAGAGATTGCACCATGGTGACTGCAGGAGAACTCGGGGTATCCAGCAAGGCAGAGGATACGCTGGCCATGAAAAAGCAGGACGGCAGATATCGCGTCGAGTGGACATCCTGTGGCGAAGCGCTGATGAACGATGGCTTGATGCGATATTCACATTATGCAGGGGCAATGAAAAGCATGACAAATTGTTGATCGAGGCCGGGCACCCGACGAGTCTGGCGGCAACCGGGTGAAAGGGTTGTCTGAGGAGACCGATTACCACCGCATGAATTTAAAAGCCTGAAAACGATTTAGAGGGATACCATGACAGAGAAAGCTTTAAGTGGAGTTCGAATCCTTGATATGACACATGTGCAATCCGGCCCTACCTGCACGCAGCTGCTGGCATGGTTCGGTGCTGATGTACTCAAGGTTGAAAGGCCTCATGTCGGGGATGCCACGCGCGGTCAGCTGCGTGACATACCGGATGTCGACAGCCTCTATTTTACGATGCTGAATCACAACAAGCGCAGCATCACGCTGAATACCAAGGATGATAAGGGGAAGGAAATTTTCACCCGCTTGCTCGAAGAGTGCGACGTAATGGTCGAGAACTTTGCCCCGGGTGCGCTCGATCGAATGGGTTTTTCCTGGGAGCGGATTCATGAGATCAATCCTCGACTGGTCTACGCATCGGTGAAGGGTTTCGGTCCCGGGCCATACCAGGACTGCAAGGTCTACGAGAACGTTGCCCAGTGTGCCGGAGGTTCGGCAAGCACCACCGGGTTCGAGGATGGTCCGCCAACGGTGACCGGCGCCCAGATCGGTGATTCCGGCACCGGGCTTCACCTGGCGCTCGGCATTGTCACGGCATTGCTGCACAGGGAAAAGAGCGGTCTTGGCCAGCGCGTGGAATGTGCCATGCAGGACGGGGTGCTTAATTTGTGCCGCGTCAAGCTGCGCGATCAGCAGCGTTTGCAGCACGGCCCGCTGAAAGAGTATCCACAGTACCCGCACGGCACCTTTGGCGAGTCGGTGCCGCGTGCCGGTAATGCCTCGGGTGGTGGCCAGCCAGGCTGGGCAGTGAAGTGCGCCCCCGGCGGAGACAATGATTACCTGTACGTCATCATCCAGCCACAGGTCTGGGCGGCATGGATGAAGACGATCGGGCATGAAGAATTAATTGAGGATCCGGAGTGGGCGACTCCCGAGGCACGTTTGCCGAAACTTGACCAATGCTTCGCCATGATCGAGGAATGGACTCAAACCAAAACCAAGTATGAAGCCATGGATATACTCAATGCCCAGAATATTCCCTGTGGGCCGATTGTTTCGATGAAGGAACTTGCCGAGGAGCCTTCTTTGCGGGCCACCGGGACGATTGTGGAAGTGGAACATCCGACCCGGGGCTCCTATCTTACGGTGGGCAACCCTATCAAGTTGTCGGATTCGCCGTCAGACATCAAGCGCTCGCCACTTCTGGGAGAGCATACGGACGAGATTCTGCGTGAAGTGGTTGGCTATACCGATGCAGAAATCCAGGCAGCGCGGGAACAGGGTGCGATTGGCTCGGAACAATTGCTTGGAGAAATGGAGCACGCCAAGCCGTCGCCGCAAGCCGGTGCATGATCGGCAGCTTGATCACTGCTGCGGGTTGCCGAGGAGCGCTGCAGCAAGGGGGTCAAATGACCGGTAGTGGTTTTCACGGGTTGGTGACATTGAGGTCGAGAATGCGTGTGAATATTTTATGAGCGTGGTGCGGTCGTCTGCGCCCTTTCACGACCGAACTGCCAGTCGCGGTGCCTGGAGCGAAATGTCGCCGGGCGAGAGCCGCAGGCCTGCTCTGGCGATACTGGATTGAAGTCCATTGCGGGGCCAGAGTAAAGAGCTTTATTCGCGAGAGAATTTGAGGATACAAGTATGGGAATAAAAACCATTCTGGTTCCTATTGACGGTAGCCAGGGAAGTTTTGCGGCCCTTGACAGGGCGTTTGTTGTCGCCGAACGGTTCGGGTCACATATCAAGGCCCTGCATGTCATGCCGCGCGCATCCGATGTTGCGGCAGCCGGGTTTTTCAATTTACCCGCCAAACTAAGAAAGGACGCCGAGATCGAGGCCGACAAGGTGGCCATGGAAAAAGCCGTGGGGTTGCAGGAGCAGTTCGAAGCGCGTTGTTCGAATCGCAATATCCCGATCAGCAAGCAGCCGACCGAACAGGGTGGTGCAACAGCGGTCTGGCACCAGGAGTTCGGTCCTATCGACGAGATATTGATCCGTCACGGGCGGGCAAGTGATGTCATTGCGGTATTGAGACCAGGGATCAGGAAAGGGACGGTGCGGCGTTCACCGATCGGACAATCCATCGAGGCTGTCTTGTTGAGAACCGGGCGCCCGGTCCTGATTACACCACCGGACAGCATTGCAAAAAAATGTGAACGGGTTGCCATCGGCTGGAACGATAGTGTCGAGTGTGCGCGCGCGCTTGCGATGACAATGCCCTGGCTTGTCGAGATGCATGAAATCACGGTTATTGTCTCGAAGGAAAGAGAGCCGTGCGTTAAGCCACTGGTTGAATATCTTGCCTGGCACGACGTCAAGGCGGAGATTGCGTATACTGGACGGCAAGGGTAAAACAACCGGTGAAGCGTTGTTAAACGTGTGTTCCGAAGTCAACGCGGAATTTCTGATAGTCGGTGGGTTCAGCCATACACGTGCCCGCGAGTTGTTATTCGGTGGCGTCACACGCCACCTGCTTGAGCATTCAAATATAGTTACCATTATGGTGCACTGACAGTTCCCGGCGCATGGTCACGTATATCGCAGTAGCAAGAGAGCGATAATCAGGTTATCCATCCGGGTCCGCCGTTTAGCAGAATTGAATATTCCGGTTACGGGCCGGAGACTGTCGCGGTCAGGCAGCCACGCGTTCGTCAATGCCAGGAACATCTGGATTAAATAAAATCATCCTCGCGCAAAGGCGCAGAGACGCAAAGAAAACAAAAACTTGTCATAGAGAGCGCGGAGGATTTTTCCCCTCTCCCATCGGGAGTGGGCCAGTGAGAGTGGATAAAACGGTCACATAAGTCATTGAATGACCGATACGATCCAATGCAGAAGTTAATCTTTGGTTAAAACATCGGGTAACGGGAAGGGGCAGACGGATAAGAAAAATTAATCCTCCATCCCGTTTGCCCTCAGGGGATTATCTCAGTGATACCTGATTGATCCAGCAATGCTGCCCGGATGTTTGTGAATATCCCTACGCCGAGTCCACCTGCAACCACGGTCCGGAGACCCTGGTATTGGTCAGTCCGTCCGGTGTGCTGGTGATGAGTTCTGCCACATTTGACACAAATCCACTTGAATCCTGCACAAATGATCAGAGATAACCGCTTTTCTGCATTATCAGGATTATTTTTCAAGCTCGCTGGTTCCCTGGGCCTGGAGTCGCGCTTGTGAAGTGTTACTGCCGGTTTTACGAAATTGTCCCTCAATAAGCGGAGATTTTCTCTGTGTCCTCTGTAGCAATAATTTCGGTTTTCTTTGCGCCTCTGCGCCTTTGCGCGAGATAATTTCCTTTTATGGAGCTCCTGACCTACCTGTTCACCGGCGCCCTCGCCGGGCTCATGGCCGGCCTGCTCGGTATTGGCGGCGGGCTGATTGTCGTCCCTGCGCTGGCGTGGTTGTTCGCGGGGCAGGGGTTCGCTGCTGCCACGCTGATGCATTTTGCCGTTGGTACCTCGCTGGCGGTGATAGTACCGACTGCGGTCTCGTCGTTACTGGCCCATCATCGACGCGGCAGTGTCGATTGGCCGGCCGTACGGCGGCTGGCTCCCGGCATCGCGCTGGGGGCGTTGGCCGGTGCCGGGCTTGCGCGCCACATCAGCAGTCCCGGCCTGGCAGTATTCTTTGGGCTGTTCGAGATCATGGTCGCATTCCATCTGGCGTTCGGCCATCGTCCGGTGGGTCGCCGCGCATTACCGGGCCGTGTGGGCATGGGTCTGGTCGGTGTAGCGATCGGCACCCTGTCCGCCCTGCTGGGTATCGGTGGCGCAACAATGACAACACCCTTCCTGCTCTGGAGCGGACTCGGCATCCGCCGGGCGGTAGGGACCTCGGCGAGTTGTGGCCTTCCGGTCGCGATTGCCGGTGCCGCCGGCTTCGCGCTGGCCGGGCTGGATGCTGCCGGGCAGCCGGGGCTGAACACCGGCTTTATCGTCTGGCCGGCCATGGCGGCGATTGGCGTGACCAGCGTTTTGCTGGCGCCCACGGGTGCGCGGCTTGCGCACCATTTACCGCATGAGATCCTGCAGCGGGTGTTTGCCCTGTTCCTGCTGCTGGTTGGCAGCAAGATGCTGTGGACGGCCATAACCTGAACAGCCGGCTGAATTGCGTATGCATAAAGTAGGAAAAACTATAAATATATAGCAGACTCTAATTTTATATATATCTATTTTAATAATAAAAACATACACATACTAACCATAAGACGCCGTGCGACTGGAATAAGCAAAGTTTATTAACGGCAAGATTTTACTGGTTTGAAATTCGTGACCAGAGGGGTAGAGTATGCAACCCCTGCTCCAGGCGGGATTACGCGTGGTGCGGCCCTGATGTGGCCGCGGTCACCGGCTAACACAAACCAATCACACACGGCAATAAACGAGGAGTTCCATGTCTATACTAGTCAAGCCACATGGCGGCGGTGAACTGAAACCTTTACTCCTCGAGGGCGCCGCACTGGCAGCCGAGAAGGCGCGTGCTGAAGGTCTGACCAGGATCAGCGTTTCATCCCGGGAAGCCGGCGACATCATAATGATGGGTATCGGCGGTTTTACCCCGCTGGATGGATTCATGACCCACGCCGACTGGGAAGGTGTTTGCGATGGCATGAAAATGGCCAACGGCCTGTTTTGGCCGATACCGATTACCTTGTCCACCGACGAAAGCAGCGCCAAGTCCATCAGCGAAGGCGATGACATCGCGCTGGCCGATAGCGAGTCCGGCGAGATTCTTGCCACCATGACGGTCAGCGAGAAGTACGCCATCGACAAAAAGCACGAGTGCATGATGGTCTACAAGACCACCGACGACGAGCACCCGGGCGTCAAGATGGTCATGGCACAGGGCGAAGTGAACCTGGCCGGCGAGATCAAGGTGTTGTCGCAGGGCGGATTCCCCGAGCAATACGGCGACCAGTTCATGACGCCGGCGCAGACGCGTGCCGAGTTCGAAAAACGGGGCTGGAACACGATTGCCTGCTTCCAGACCCGCAACCCGATGCACCGTTCCCATGAATACCTGGCCAAGATTGCCATCGAAACCCTGGACGGCGTACTGATTCATTCCCTGCTGGGCAAGCTCAAGCCCGGCGATATACCGGCCGACGTGCGCAGCGACGCGATCGGCACCCTGATTGAAAAATACTTCTCCGACAATACCGTCATCCAGGCAGGCTATCCGCTGGATATGCGCTATGCCGGTCCGCGCGAAGCGCTGCTGCATGCCGTGTTCCGCCAGAACTACGGCTGCTCGCACCAGATTGTCGGCCGTGACCATGCCGGTGTCGGTGATTACTACGGCCCGTTCGACGCCCACCATATATTCGACGAAATCCCGGCCGGTTCGCTGGAGACCCAGCCGCTGAAGATCGACTGGACCTTCTGGTGCAACAAGTGCGACGGCATGGCATCCATGAAGACCTGTCCGCACGAGGGACCCGACCGCATCCTGCTGTCGGGCACCAAGCTGCGCAAGGCGCTCTCCGAAGGCGAAGACGTGTCCGACAAGTTCTCGCGTCCGGAAGTGCTCACTATCCTGCGCAAGTACTACGCCGGCCTGAAGGACGAGGACAAGGTCGAGGTAAAGATGAGCGGACATTCCGCAGCATAGGCTCTGGAGACCGCTGCCGCCGAGCGGGGCAACGGGGTATTAAACTGCAGTGATCTTTACATGAGGATGGAGAAGTAACATGCCAACATTTGTACGTACAGATAAGTGCGACGGCTGCAAGGGTCAGGACAAGACTGCCTGCATGTACATTTGCCCGCACGACCTGATGAAGCTCGACAAGGACGGTTCAGAGACCGGTCATGCCATGAAGGCCTACAACCAGGAGCCGGAGCAGTGCTGGGAATGTTATTCCTGCGTGAAGATCTGTCCGCAGCAGGCCATCGAGGCGCGTCATTATGCCGACATCGTCCCGCTGGGTGGTTCCGTGCAGCCGCTGCGTGGTTCCGACTCCATCATGTGGACCATCAAGTTCCGTAACGGCACCCTGAAACGCTTCAAGTTCCCGATCCGTACCACCCCTGAAGGCTCCATCGATCCGTACGGTGGCAAGCCGGCGGCGGATATGTCCAAAATCGAGGAGCCAGGCTTCTTTGTACAGTGCAACGGCTACCGTGAAGGCGACCGCAGCGAGCTGATCAACGCCTGATCCGGCGCAATATAAACATAATCAAGAAGAGGTATTTGACATGGCAGGTGAATTTGGAAATCCAGAAGTCGTCGAAGAAGAAGTTGATATTCTTCTTATCGGCGGTGGTATGGCATGTTGCGGTGCCGCCTATGAAGTAATGCGTTGGGCCGAAGGCACTGATCTTAAAATCAGGCTGGTGGACAAGGCCGCCATGGACCGTTCCGGTGCCGTGGCCATGGGACTGTCCGCCATCAACACCTATATTGGTACCGAGCAGGACCCGGCTGACTACACACGCATGGTCTCGAACGACCTGATGGGTATTACCCGCGACGACCTGGCCTATGACGTTGGCCGTCACGTGGACGAGTCTGTCCACCTGTTCGAGGAATGGGGACTGCCGATCTGGAAGACCGACGAGAACGGTGAGCGTTTCGACGGTTCCAAGGGTATGACGCCCCTGAAGGACGGCGGCAAGCCGGTCCGCTCCGGCAAGTGGCAGATCATGATCAACGGTGAATCCTACAAGTGGATTGTCGCCGAAGCGGCCAAGAAGGCGCTCGGTACCGACAACATCCAGGAGCGTATCTTCATCGTCAAGCTGGTCAACGACAAGAACGACAAGAACCGCGTCGCCGGTGCTGTCGGTTTCTCTGTTCGCGAAGACAAGGTATTCGTCTACAAGGCCAAGGCCATTCTGCTGGCAGCCGGCGGTTGCGTGAATATCTTCCGTCCGCGCTCCGTAGGTGAAGGCACGGGTCGTGCCTGGTACCCGGTCTGGAATGCCGGTTCCACCTATTCCATGGCGGCCGAAGCCGGTGCAGAAATGACGCTGATGGAAAACCGCTTCGTACCGACCCGCTTCAAGGACGGTTACGGCCCGGTTGGCGCCTGGTTCCTGCTGTTCAAGTCCAAGGCCACCAATGCCACGGGCGAAGTCTACATGGACCGCAACAAGGACATGCTGGCCGACTATCCGCCTTATGGCGCGGCTGCCGTTCCGGCATCCTGCCTGCGTAACCACCTCATGCTGAAAGAGATGAAGGAAGGTCGTGGTCCGATCTGGATGGACACGGTGACGGCGCTTGCCAACCTGCGTGAAACCCTTACACCGCGCGAAGTGAAGCACCTCGAGGCTGAAGCCTGGGAAGACTTCCTTGATATGTGTATCGGTCAGTGCGGTATCTGGGTTGGTGAAAACATCGAACCGGAGAAGAAGAACTCCGAGCTGATGCCGACCGAGCCCTACCTGCTGGGTTCACACTCCGGTTGCTGCGGCATCTGGGTGTCCGGCCCGACCGATGTCGGCGCGCCGACTGACGAGGCCTACAGTGAAGGTATTCCGGAACACCTGCCGAAGGGCTGGAACTGGGGTTACCGTGCCATGACGACCGTTACCGGTCTGTGGACCGCCGGCGACGGTGTGGGCGCATCCGGTCACAAGTTCTCTTCCGGTTCGCATGCGGAAGGTCGTATTGCCGCCAAGGCCATGGTCAAGTTCTGCCTCGACAACAAGGACTACAAGCCCGAGCTGGATACTTCTGTAGAAGACCTGGTTGCTGAAATTTACAAGCCGGTTCGCAACTACATGGAGCACAAGGACTACACCACGGCTATCGACATCAACCCGAACTACATCACACCCAAGATGCTGCAGTTCCGTCTGCAGAAGATCATGGACGAGTATGTGGCCGGTGTTGCGACCTACTACACCACCAACGAGCACATGCTTAAAGTGGCCGGTGAGAAGATCGACATGCTGAAGGAAGATGCCGAGAAGATGCGTGCCAAGGACCTGCATGAACTGCTGCGTGCCTGGGAGAACTACCACCGCATCATCACGGCAGAAGCACACATGAAGCACATCGAGTTCCGTCAGGAGTCCCGTTACCCGGGTTTCTATTACCGCATGGACAAGAACTTTGTCGATGAGGAGAACTGGAAGTGTTTCGTGAACTCCGTGTACGACAAAGAGACCCAGAAGTGGACCTGCTTCAAGCGCGCCCATGTTGACCTGGTCGACAAGTCCAAGCTGTTCAAGTAGTAGCTGTCGGGGACAGGATTGAATTCTGTCCCCATATAAAAGTCCGGGTGCCTCGCGGTGCCCGGACTTTTTGTTTTAATGGGGACAGACCACGTTTCTCCGTTTGTGAATGCAGTATGAGTAAGCGTGACAAAGGCAGGAAAAACGTGGTCTGTCCCCTGTTGGGATTTGCAACAGAATCACGCCTGCAAGGCGCTCCTGCAGGTAGATTGAGCTGGTTATGTTGAGGTAAAAGGCGATGTCTGATGATAAAAAGTTAATTGATGAGTCGCCGCTGCCGGACAGCCCGATCATTCCGAATCAACTGCCGGGTGATGCCGTTATCCAGTTCCGTTGCCACAAGGATATCGACTGTTTCAATGCCTGCTGCAAGAACATCGACATTATGCTGACACCCTATGACATCATTCGCCTGAAAAAACGTCTCGGTATGACTTCGACCGAGTTTCTCAGGCAGTACACCGAACCCTTCGAGTTTGGCAAGAACAGTGTCGGCGGCGTCAAATACAAGCCGAAGGAAGGTACCAACGAATGTCAGTTCGTTACCGATGAGGGCTGCAGTGTCTACGAAGACCGGCCTACTGCCTGTCGTTATTACCCGATCGGACTGCTGTCAACGCGCCGCCAGGACGAAAATTTTGACCGTGCGTCCTATGCGCTGGTGACGGAAGATCATTGCCATGGACATTTCGAGGACCGCAAACTCACTATTGACGAATACCGCCAGGAGCAGGGCCTGGAGGAATACGATGAACAGGGCCGCGCCTGGCGACAATTGATACTCAAGGTGAAATCCGCCGGCCCGGCGATTGGCAATATGTCAAAAACCAGCCTGAAGTTTTTCTTCATGGCCTGTTATGACATGGACCGTTTTCGCGAATTCATCAAGAGCGAGGGCTTTGCCTCGACCTATGATATTGACCGGGCAACCATGGACGAGATCCTGTCCGACGACCTCGCGCTGCTGCGTTTTGGCGACCGCATGATCCGCCAGATCATGTATGCCGAGGAAAGCATTCCCCTGAAGGCTGACGCCCTGGAGAAGCATTTGTCCCGCCGCGGCGATCGCAAGTCAACGGAACATGATGATATGGCGCGCCCGAGTATGGCCGCCTACGAGATGCCGCTGGATGGTGAAGACGAGGGAAAGGGCTGATTCCGGTGCCGCCGGGCGTTGGTCTGGATCGCGATCAGGTCATCGAAGCGTTTGATTAGATTGAGTAAATTGCCTGCCATTGGATCGTTTTTGCCGAGGTAGTCCCGCGCATACGTGAAGATACCGCTTTTGGTCGGTAACGGCTTGCGCTGCTCCAGGACCTGTTTCATGCGGGGCAGAAAGACCCATTGCAGCCACTGTTCGAAGCGCAGGGTGTCGAAACAGAACGGCTCGGTACTGGCCAGTGCGGCGTCAGCCGGCCGGCAGTTGTTCCAGTTTCCACTGGTTCGGAGGTTCGCTTCCACCTCCAGGAGGACATCTGCGATACGGTTCGGGATATCGTGCATGACAGGATTATACCGGGCGGGTCGGACAGCCGAAAAGCCCGGAACGCATGGATTTATGGGTACATTGGTTTATAATCGCGCGGCGCTGATGGAACCCGCGCGCGCGTAATCTAAACAGTATTTTCAGGTGACAGAAATAAACGCGCCGGAGTGTGTGGTCGGGGCGCTTGACGAATTTGTGAATTAAACAACCGGGTAGCAGGAACATGACAGATTTAGCCTCTTACAGAAACATCGGTATCTTCGCGCACGTCGATGCCGGCAAGACCACGACCACGGAACGTATCCTGAAACTGACCGGCAAGATTCACAAGACCGGTGAGGTGCACGATGGCGAGGCCACTACCGATTTTATGGAACAGGAGCAGGAGCGCGGCATTACTATCCAGTCCGCAGCCACCAGCTGCGAGTGGAACAAGCATCGCCTGAATATTATCGATACGCCCGGACACGTGGACTTTACCATCGAGGTATACCGTTCGTTGAAGGTGCTGGATGGCGGCATCGGCGTGTTCTGCGGCTCCGGCGGCGTTGAACCGCAATCCGAGACCAACTGGCGCTATGCCAACGAATCCGAGGTTGCACGCATCATATTCGTCAACAAGCTCGACCGCATGGGCGCGGACTTCTACCGCGTGGTCAAGCAGGTCGAGGATGTGCTTGATGCAAAGCCGCTGGTGATGGTGCTGCCGATCGGTATCGAGGATGATTTCTGCGGCGTGGTCGACCTGCTGACTCGCAAGGCCTGGGTGTGGGATGATTCCGGTGATCCATCCGCCTACACGATCGAAGAGCCGCCGGCGGACATGGCCGACATAATCGAGGAGTGGCGCGAAAAACTGATTGAGGGCGCGGTCGAGCAGGACGATGACATACTGGAGCAATACCTGGAGGGCAACGAGCCTTCTATTGACGATATCAAGCACTGTATCCGCAAGGGCACCATTGCGCTGGACTTTTTTCCGACCTATTGCGGCTCTGCATTCAAGAACAAGGGCATCCAGCTGGTGCTGAACGCGGCCGTGGACTATCTGCCGAATCCGACCGAGGTCAAACCGCAGCCGGAAGTCGACCTGGAGGGCAACGAGACCGGCGAGCTGGCCATTGTCGATGCCAGCCGGCCGCTGCGTGCGCTGGCGTTCAAGATCATGGATGACCGCTTCGGTGCACTGACTTTTATACGCATCTATTCGGGCAAGCTGGAAAAGGGCATGACCGTACTGAATACCTTTACCGGCAAGACCGAGCGTATCGGTCGTATTGTTGAAATGCATGCCGATTCACGCGAAGAACTCAACAGTGCCCAGGCCGGTGATATTGTTGCCGTGATCGGCATGAAGAATGTGCAGACCGGACATACGCTGTGCGATCCGAAGCATCCGGCCACACTGGAGCCGATGGTGTTTCCTGACCCGGTCATCTCGATTGCAGTTGCTCCCAAAGACAAGGCGGCTGCCGAGAAGCTGGGTATTGCGCTCGGCAAGATGATCAAGGAAGACCCGTCGTTCCGTATGGAAACCGACCAGGACAGTGGCGAGACCATCCTCAAGGGTATGGGTGAGCTGCACCTCGATATCAAGATCGATATTCTCAGGCGTACCCACGGAATCGATGTCGATGTCGGCAAGCCGCAGGTTGCCTACCGTGAAACGATCACGCAGCATATCGAAGACAGTTACACGCACAAGAAACAGACCGGTGGTTCGGGACAGTTCGCCAAGATCGATTACAGCATCGAGCCGGGGGAGCCGGGCAGCGGTTACGAGTTCGAGTCCGTTGTAACAGGCGGTACCGTACCGCGTGAGTTCTGGCCGGCCGTGGACAAGGGTTTCCAGAAGAGCATGGTAAAGGGCGTGCTGGCAGGCTTCCCGTGTCTCGATTTCAAGGTCAAATTAATCGACGGCGGTTATCACCCGGTGGACTCATCGGCCGTGGCCTACGAGCTGGCCGCCGCAGCCGCCTATCGCCAGAGCATGCCGAAGGCCGGGCCGCAACTGATGGAGCCGATCATGCGTGTCGACGTGTATACGCCTGAAGACCATGTTGGAGATGTCATTGGCGACCTTAACCGTCGTCGCGGCATGATCAAGTCGCAGGAGGCAAGCGCCACCAGTGTTCATATCAAGGCCGAGTGCCCGCTGAGCCAGATGTTCGGTTATATCGGCGACTTGCGCACCATGACCTCGGGCCGTGGCCAGTTCACCATGGAGTTCCTGCACTACATGCCGTGTCCGAAGAACGTGGCGGATGAAGTGATCAAGGAAACACTGGAGCGCGAGGCCGAGAAAAAATAAACCGGCAGTAAGGCTTGCTGGTGAATAAAGGGGCGAGTATTCGCCCCTTTTTTTATCATCAATATATTCGTCATTGCAGGGAGCGCGGTGACGCAGCAATTTTTGAAGTAATATTCCTGTTACAGGATTGCCTCGCTGTGCCCGCTATGATTTTGCGATTCAGCCGGACCTTGTCCCGCTGATGCTTTATCTGCCGCCGTTATTGCTGCAACGATTCCGGAAGTATCAAGCCCGCATGCAGCCAGTTGCTGCGTATGGTCGCCATGGCCGATGAAAGCATCGGGTATGCCGAGATTTATGACCCTGTTGCGTGCATTCTGTGCGAGCAGGACCTCGTTTACCGCCGAGCCCGCACCTCCCTGCACGGCATTTTCTTCCACGGTTACGATGATGTCGTGTTCGCCGGCCATTGCCATTATCATGTCGGCATCCAGCGGTTTGACGAAGCGCATGTTGACTACCGTGGCATTGACGATTTCGCCTGCTGATTGTGACGCCGTGACGCAACTGCCAAAGGCCAGGATGGCTACCCGGTCGCCCTCACGGCATACGCTGGCTTTCCCGATTGGCAGGGTCTCCAGTTCGGTGCCCGGCAACAAGCCCGGCCCGGTGCCGCGTGGATAACGCACCGCGGCCGGTCCCTCGTGGTGGTAAGCAGTGGTCAGCATTTGACGGCATTCCTGTTCATCGGCAGGCGCCATGACGATCATGTTAGGCACACAACGCAGGAATGACAGGTCGAACACGCCCGCATGCGTTGCACCGTCGGCGCCGACCAGTCCGGCGCGGTCGATGGCGAATGTGACATCGAGATTTTGCAGCGCGATGTCATGAATCAGCTGGTCATAGGCGCGCTGCAGAAACGTGGAATAGATTGCCACGACCGGCTTTAGTCCTTCGCACGCCATTCCTGCCGCAAAGGTAAGCGCGTGCTGTTCGGCGATACCCACGTCGAAGTACCGATCATTGAATTGTTCTGCAAATGCAACCATACCGGAGCCTTCACACATGGCCGGTGTAATACCTGCAAGCCGCTTGTCCGCTGCCGCCATATCACATAACCAGTCACCGAAAACGCGAGTATAGGTTTTGCCGGTTGGTACAGACTTGTATTGTTCGCCGGTTTTCCGGTCAAAGGGCGTGACGCCGTGATAAACACAGGGGTCCTGTTCCGCCGGCTGGTAGCCCATGCCCTTGCGGGTCACCACGTGCAGGAGATTGCGCCCGCTGAGCTTTTGCATGTTTTGCAGGGTACTCAACAGCGTCGGCAGATCGTGACCATCTACCGGGCCAATGTAATTAAAGCCGAGTTCCTCGAATAATGTGCCGGGCATAATCATGCCCTTGAGGTGCTCCTCCCAGCGACGCAGAAAATGCTGGACGCCGGGGAGCCGGTTCAGGGCATTTTTACTGCCCTGTCGTATGCCGGTGTACATGCTGCCGGAAAGCAGCCTGGACAAGTGGTTGTGCAGTGCGCCGCGGTTGGGCGAGATGGACATCTCGTTATCGTTTAGTACAACCAGCAGGTCGCATTCCTGGTCACCTGCGTTGTTCAGCGCCTCGAATGCCATGCCGGCAGTCATGGCGCCGTCACCGATGACGGCAATGGTCTTGCGGTCGCTGTTCTCGTGCCTGGCCGCGACCGCCATACCCAGTGCCGCACTGATCGAGGTGCTGGAGTGACCGGCACCAAAAGCATCGTATTCGCTTTCATCGCGGCTGAGGAAGCCGCTCAGTCCGCCCTGTTGCCGGAGACTGTGCATGGCATTACGGCGCCCGGTCAGAATCTTGTGCGGGTAGGCCTGGTGACCGATATCCCATACCAGCCGGTCATGCGGGGTGTTGAACACCGCGTGCAGGGCAATGGTCAGTTCCACTGTTCCCAGTCCGGCAGCAAGGTGCCCGCCGGTTGCGGAGACGGATTCGAGCAGGAATTCGCGCAACTCGGCTGCCAGTTGCAGGTATCCCTCCTCGGTCAGGCCACGCAGGTCTGCCGGTGAGTGAACAGTTTGGAGAAGGGTGTATTTATGTAGCATATCGCGAAAACACAAAAGGGAAGTCTACCAGAGAAGGCGGGCTGTTTGCGGTATGCACCTTTAATCGGGATTACATTATATTGCCACGCGTCCGTTCACAGCTCACGGCGGGGACGCTGGCCGTTACGGATTTGGCGATAGCCCCGAATAATAAGCATATAAATATCAGGGGATATAGCGAGCGGTTTGATGCTGGCCGCCCTCAGCGTTGCAAAATGGACGCGACCCGGTCACGTAGTACCGGTATCACCTCGGACTCGAACCACGGGTGGTTCCGGAACCAGCGGATGTTGCGTGGCGAGGGGTGTGGCAGGGGGAAATACCCCTCCGGCAGGTAATCACGGTAGTTTTCCACAGTTTCGGCGAGCGACATGCGCCGGGTGCCGAGGTAGTAGTCCTGTGCATACTTGCCGATCAACAGGCGCAGTTGCAGGCCGGGAAGTTGTTGCAGCAAGCGCTCATGCCAGAGTGGCGCGCATTCCCCGCGTGGCGGCAGGTCGCCGGACTTGCCCTTGCCGGGGTAGCAGAAACCCATTGGTATAATGGCGATAGTTCGTTCGTCGTAGAACCGGTCGCGATCAAGTTGCAGCCAGTCACGCAAGCGATCGCCGCTGGGATCGTTCCAGGGAATGCCGGTCCGGTGAACTCTCGTACCGGGCGCCTGGCCTACAATCAGGATGCGTGCCGTGTGGCCGGCACGCAGGACCGGGTTCGGACCGAGCGGCAATTCCGCCTCGCATTCGCGGCAGGAACGTACCTCGTGCAACAGTTTTCCCAGTTTGCCGGAACTCAAGAGTCTTTCAGCATTTTGCCAAGTTCCAGTGGCGCGCGACGGTCATTCTGTTCATGCCAGCGTCGGAACACATCAACACCCGCTTCCAGGAAACGGCGTTCCTCCGGGTTATCGCGAAAACTGTGCAGACGTTCGGAAATACTGCCGGTCTCGGAAACCGGCATGTTGAAATACTTGTCTACAAAGACCACGAATACGGCCAGTGTGTGCGTCTCGTCCAGTTCATACTGTCTTGACAGGTATTCGATTGCGCCGTAATGGAATGCCATGACCTTGTATTGTTTCGGCGGGTAACGTCCGAGATCCTCGCGATCCACGCCCATGATCGTTGCCGTGGTGAAGCGGTCGATGATTTTTCCGACTGACTCGCTCGGTGACGGGGCGCGCGGTTTTCCGGCGAACAGCTTGTCAAACAGTCCCATTCCTATAACCAGCGGCGTACGCGTTTCCTGTAATCAAGGTATTCCTGCCCGAAACGTTTCTCAAGATAGCGTTCTTCGCGGGCAATGGCGTAGTGTGTAATCACGATGATCGACAGCGGCAGCAGCAACAGTATCCAGAGATTATCCAGCCAGACTGCAGCCGTTATCTGTACCAGCGACAGGACGATATACAGCGGGTTGCGCGTGTACTTGTAAGGTCCGCCGGTGATCAGGGCGCTGTCGGGCCTGTCAGGTCGAACATCGGTGCGTGCCGATTGAAACCCGTAAAGCGCCCACCCGGCGATAATAATTGCGAACACAAGTACGATCGTGCCATACAGCTTTCCCTGTATGTCGGCCGGCATGTCCAGCGGCCACAGATTGTCGAGGCCGATGCCACCCAGTATGCTGATGGCATAGATAACGGGCGGGTGCAGCCGTACGCCGGGTCCATGCCTGTCTTCACCCTCGTCCGGGCTCATGGCAGATTTTCGCTGATGAAACGCTTCAGGTCGCGTGCATTGATGATCTGGGTGCCGTCACAGTTGAATTGCATGCGCACGAAACCCTGTACCATGCAGATGGTGATATTACGCAGGTAATACTCCTGCATTTCACGCAACACCCTGAGGGACGCGAATACCGCACTGATATCCTCGCGGCTTAACGGCTTCCAGGTTGCCGAGCGTCGCTCCAGGATACTTTGCCAGTAGCCGGGAAGTCGCTGGTAAGAAGTCGTGGCGCGCAGTGCATGGTACAGCTCCTTCATCATCTTTATCTTGTCTTCAAACGTGATAGTCGGGAACTGTCTTTCAATGTAATGCCGGTCGGCCAGCTTCACTCCTTCATGTATTTCCGAACGCAGCGGATCGAATATTGACAGTGTCCTTATTTCGCCGCTGTTGAATCCTGCATAGATGCTGTAGATACCGCGATTGAGCATCAGGTCCTCGAGGTTCATTGACACGACATCGATAACGTCATCCAGGCCGCTGCGGTAGCGCTTGCGCTGCAGTGCGGTTTCCCGCATGGACGGATCGCCCTTGAGTCCGATCTGCAGTGAGTCAGCATTGAGCCCCGCGGCACTGACGATACTTTCCTTCAGTACCTGTTCCTCGATGCTGCTGTAATGCTGATTATCCAAAGCTGTGCTGTTTCCCGGGTTATGGTTGTGCGAGACTCAGGCCTCGCGCGGACCGGCGAAGTACCAGATAATTACGCCGAGCAATGGCAGTACCAGCACCAGTATGATCCATAATGCCTTGATGCCGGTAGTCGCGGTGCTTTGGAATATATTGAGTATGGCCCATACATCTGCCGCGAGTACCAGGACACCGAACAAGCCGCCAACTTCCATAACTATTCTCCTGCCGGTTTTTGCCGGGATTCCGCAGTGAATGACTCGGGGTCACCGTGTGAGCGGTTATGCAGCATGATATCCATTCCGGTCTTGAGCGCAACCAGCGCCAGCAGCAGGCCCAGGGGTGAATGCAGCTTTATCACCAGAAATGCGCCGATAATGACCGTGATATGCAGGATTGCCACCCGCTGATAGGGTGCCCGCATCAGTTTGCTGGCCGTAGTCTTGCGAAATTCACCCTGCCCGATGAACAGCAGCAGAAAGGACACACCGTGACTGAGCGTCATTGCCAGCAGCACCCACAGAAATTCGTCCGGTGCCGCGCCAAGTACGCTATTGACCAGGTTATAAAATTTTTCGAATACTACCAGCGGCCCCGGCCAGGATGTCTCTGCGGCCGGCATGCCGGTGATCCCTGCATACTCGGTCAGCTTCAGAACAAACATACCATGCACGGCGCTGAAGCCGCCGTAGTGGACGCAGAAAAACAGGATTTTTCCGATGGCGCCAAGTCGCTCTGCGACGAACATTTTCAGGATCGTATACACACCGATCACGAGATTTTCCGCCCAGTAGAGAACGACAATGCCGCCCACGTCCCACTCCATGAACAACACGCCGAGCAACGGAATGAAATTGGCAAGCAGCAATGCGAGTTGTGGCAGGGTAAGGCGGATGCTGCCGATATTCACGCTATTCTTCTCCTGGCCGATGTGCACATGATTGCAGTCCTGAATATACGTGAACGGTACACTCATTGCTTTGATGTGCGGTAAATTCCAGCGCCGTCCGTCGAATTCGCCGGCGACAAGATACACTGCAGGATAGCCTGCATCCATGCTGGTCCAGGTAATTACCCTGACACTATTGACGCTGCGCGAAAACACGGCCAAGTCGATTGTGGTGGCCGTCTTCGAGGCTACCCGGGATTTCCGCTGCAACATTGCAAGGCGGGTTGCTAATCCTGCCCGGTATCTTCCGCTGCAGACGGACCGGTGATTTCCACACGCTTCCAGTTTTCATCGTCACGGACCAGTTCATGGCGCACCCAGCGCGTGAATTCACGGCGTGTCTGAACACCGGAAGTGCGCAGGCCACGTCCGGCGACGGTCTTGTATACGATCATGTCCTTCTCCGGGTCCGTGCTGGATGATTCATCGATCACCTGCCGCACTGACCAGTCCTCGCCAAATGCACCATTACTGTAATAGTGGCCGAGAATAATCCGCTCGACCGGGTACTGGCGTCCGCTGACCTGGCCCGTTGCCAGGTCATAGATACGCAGCAGGTCATGTTCGGAGACATCGATAAATGAATCGATCTGGCTGAGTGCCGCCACCAGGTCCGCGCGATGTATGGTGTGAACGTCGGCGTCGGTCCCGGGTATTTCTGTCGCTGCCGGTTCCGCCTCCGGCCAGACCGGGTAACGACGCCACTTGAAAAAGTAATTGAAGATAAATGCAACCATTAACATGATTACGACATTCTCCAGTACCGGAGTAATCACGAACTGGTAGCCGAGTGCATGGGTCTGCTCCCCGCCAACAACGGCAACCAGTGCGGTTGCGCCGCCCGGGGGATGAATGCAACGCAGGTAATACATGGCGCCGATCGCGAGCCCGACAGCAAGACTGGCCGCGGTAAACATATGCGGAACCAGCAGGTAGCAACTGACACCGATCAGTGCGGAGACCGAGTGTCCGCCCAGGACATTCCAGGGTTGCGACAGCGCACCGTGCGGGACTGCGAACAGCAGCACCGCCGATGCACCCATGGAAGGTACCAGCAACAGTGCCCCCGTGGACCCGAGATGCCAGTCAGTGAGGATGAATATACTGAATATCGACAGAAACCCGCCGAGTGCGGACAGCAATCGTTCCGCATGACTGACGTTGCCGGTCGTGAGGTCGATGAATCTGGACAGGACTCGCATAACAGTCTGCGCTGGAGGTGTGCTACATGTTCAGTGTGCTGCGGATACCTGCTGCGATTGCCAGCGCGGCAGCCGTCGATTCGGCCAGGCAATTGAAGTGTCCCATCTTGCGGCCGGCGCGTGCCTCGATCTTGCCATACAAGTGCAGGTGTGCTTTCGGCTCGGCGAGTATTGCCTCCCATGACGGCTCACCATTGGCCCAGATATCACCAAGCAGGTTGCTCATTACCACGGGTGAATACAACTGTGTATTTCCGGGCGGCAGACCGCACATGACCCGTACCTGTTGTTCGAACTGGGAAGTGTCACAGGCGTCGACCGTGTAGTGCCCGCTGTTATGCGGACGTGTTGCAATTTCATTGATCAACAGCTCGCCCTGGCGGGTACAGAAGAACTCGACGGCCAGCACACCGCAATAGTCCATTGCATCGGCCATTCGCTCTACCATGCCGGTCGCGGCGTCGCGCACGCTGTCGCCGATCGCGGCCGGGACAATCGTGGTGTCGAGTATGCCGTTACGATGCCGGTTTTCCCCGACCGGGTAAACAGCCGTCCTGCCATCGATACTGCGTGCCAGAATGACCGATATCTCGCACTCCAGATCGACTATTTCCTCCAGTACGCAGGCGGTGCCGCCCAGCCTGGAAAAGGCGGCGATGGCTTCATCCAGGTTGTTTACCTGTAGCTGGCCCTTCCCGTCATATCCCATGGAGGCTGTCTTCAACAGCAGCGGGGCGGCAAGTGCCGTGGATGGATTCTTCAAGGTCGGACTGTTCGTAAATTGCCGCGAAGGCAGCCGTTGGCAGCCCGAGTTCCTGCAGCCAGGTCTTCTCCCTGATGCGGTTCTGGGCGATGCGAACGGCTTCCGCGTCCGGCCGCACCGGGCAAAACTTTGCCAGGAATTCCATACTGTCCCCCGGTACATTCTCGAACTCGGTTGTCACCGCGGCACACTCGTCGCCGAGCATTTGCAGTGCGGCATGGTCCTGGTAACTGGCCTGGATATGCTGGTCGGCTATGCGTCCGGCCGGGCTGTGAGGGTCCGGGTCCAGGACCACGACGCGGTAGCCCATATTGATGGCGGCAAGTGTGAACATGCGGCCCAGCTGGCCGCCGCCCAGAACACCGAGTGTGGCGCCTGGCAGAATCATGTTTGCGGCGGCAGTTGCATGTCCAGTGCCGATTGTTGCATTTCAGCACGTAGCTGCCCCAGCCTGCCGGAAACGGTTTCGTCGTTCGTTGCCAGGATGGCCGCGGCATACAGGGCGGCATTCGCTGCGCCCGCCTCACCGATGGCAAAGGTGGCAACCGGCACACCCTTCGGCATTTGCACGATGGAAAGCAGTGAATCCATGCCTTTCAGATAACGTGTTGGTACCGGCACGCCAAGTACCGGCACGGTCGTCTTGGCCGCCAGCATCCCCGGCAGGTGGGCGGCGCCGCCGGCGCCGGCGATGATGCACGCGATGCCGCGATCGCGTGCGCTCGATGCGTATTCGAACAGCAGGTCGGGTGTGCGGTGGGCCGAAACGACCCGGGACTCGAAGGGAATGCCCAGTTCGTTCAGCATGTCCGCCGCGTTTTTCATGATATCCCAGTCGCTGCTGCTACCCATGACCAGTCCGACACGAGGTTGTTCACTCATTTCTCTACCCGCTTTTATCCACTGGTAAGCCGCTAATGTTAGCATTAATCCCGCTGATTGCAGTGGATTATATGCACGGGCGGCGGTTGGTTTTCAATATATTCGCAGCCGGCTGCCTCCTGTACAATGCGTCTTTTTTTACCTGCTGGCCCGTGGGAGTACTGCGATGCTGGATACCCTGTTTGAATCGAATATAAAAAGTCTGCCATTGCTGGTGCGCGGCAAGGTGCGCGATGTTTACGGTGTGGGTGATGATCATTTGCTGATCGTGACGACCGATCGCCTGTCTGCGTTTGACGTAGTATTGCCCGAGCCGATACCGGGCAAGGGCGCCGTGCTCACCTCGGTTTCCAATTTCTGGTTCCAGCAAACACGCAACATCGTGCCGAACCACCTCGCCGATATCCCGCTGGAGGAGGTGCTGCCGGATGCCTCGGAGCGTGCCGAGGTAGAGGGTCGCGCCATCGTCGTGAAGAAACTCGATGCCTTGCCGGTCGAGGCAATCGTGCGCGGCTACCTGATCGGGTCCGGCTGGAAGGATTATCAACGCAGCGGCCGGATTTGCGGGATTGAGTTGCCGGAAGGTTTGCAACTGGCCGACCGCCTGCCGGAACCGATCTTCACGCCTTCGACCAAGGCTGCAGCCGGTGATCACGATGAAAACATCGATTTTGAGAAAGCCTGCGAATTACTCGGACCGGACCTGGCCGGGCAGGTCCGCGATGTCAGTCTGCGTATATACAGAAAATGTTCTGATTATGCGCGCGAGCGCGGGATCATCATTGCCGATACCAAGTTCGAGTTCGGGCTGGACAAGGACGGCACACTGGTACTGATCGATGAAGTGCTGACGCCGGACTCCTCCCGTTTCTGGCCGGCAGACAGTTACCTGCCCGGCAAGAACCCGGCAAGCTTTGACAAGCAGTTCGTGCGTGACTACCTGGAAACGCTCGACTGGGACAAGAAATCACCCGGGCCCGGGCTGCCTCCTGAAATCATTGCCCGCACGGCGGAAAAATACCGTGAGGCCGAGGTGCGGCTGACGGATTGATATTGTATTCAGAAAAAATGATACAGGAGTATTTTTATGTATGGTTTCAATATTTCATTACAGGGTGACATGCAGTCTATCCGCGAGCGCGTTTCAGCCGAGTTGCAAAAGGAAGGCTTTGGTGTGCTTACCGAGATTGACGTCGCTGCTACGCTGAAAAAGAAAATCGGTGTGGAGCGCAAGCCCTACCTGATCCTCGGTGCCTGCAACCCGCAACTCGCCAACAAGGCCATCAATGCCGATCCCGACATAGGCCTGCTGCTGCCCTGCAACGTGGTGCTGCGTGAGGAAGATGATGGTTCCATCACGGTGGGCTTCATGGACCCGGCCGCGGTGCTCGGCCTGGTGGACAAGGAGGGAGTGGCGGACCTCGCAGCCGAGGTGCGCAGCCGGCTGGAGCGCGTTCGGGACGCCATTGCAGGCTAAGGTTGTCACCGGTTGTTATATGATTTTAAAGTACTTTTCGTTCTGCATAATCCCCCGGTCGTGATTGACGTATCATTTGAGGCTATCATCTGTGGCTGAACGGTAATCATAATGGCCCATGAACCTGCCCAAGCTATCTATTGAATTCAGTGATGCATCCGAGCCGCTGCGTCATCGTGCCCCTTCGCATGACGAGAACGGCAAGGCCTTGTGCGACTTCATGATGCTGATACCCGGCTTGCGGGACAAGCCGAAGCATTTGATTGATAGCACGCTGCAGGATGTACATATCGCACTGACGCATTTCAGTCATGCGGTTGTGTTCGCCGAATTCAACCTCAAGCTGAACCTGCTCTGGGTGTCGATTCGTCCCATCCATGGAATCCGGCTTGAAATCGCCGGTGCAATACAACAGCAGGTACCCGAAGCCAAGCTGGTCTCGCATATCTGAATGATAATATCCGGAGCGTTGACACTCGTGCTGCAGGGACTGTCGGGCGCGTTGTGCGGCGCGTTGATATTTTACCTGCTCGGGTCAATGCTGGTGCGGCGGTGGATCCGCATCGCTATCTATCCGCTGGCACTGTCTATGGCGGTTGCCTTCCTGGTCGCCATCGTCTGCGAGGTTGGTCTCGGCAAGCTCTATTACCTCGTCACCGGGGTGCCGTTATGGCAGTACCGGGTATGGCCGATACACGACGGTTTTACCTCGATGCTGAATTTCATTGTCTGGCCGGTGTACGGTTACTACATTTATTTCCTGCACCAGGTGCTGCACGAGCATCGCATTGTAATCAGGCCAGGCTGGCTGAAGGGCGTTGTTTCGGGAATCGACGGCCCGTTGCTCGAAATCCTGGCGAACGGGTTTTTCCTGTTGTTCTACGGGACCTTTTATTTCTACTATTTGCCGGGTGACCTGCGCCATTTCACCTCTGTGCAGGTGGTGCCCTTGTACATGTTGATGGGCGTTATCCTCAGTCTGCTGCTCGATTACCTGCTGGAAAAGCCGCAGCGCTGGCATTACCCGGCGGGATTCTACCTGGCCGGCGTCGGTTTCGTGATGATCGGTTAGGGACATAGCCATCTAAAACAACTCGCGCAAAGCCGCCAAGACGCGAAGAAAAAAAACAACTTCCATAAAGCTATCAGAGCATACAATTACCCGCTACTTCAGTGACAGGATTCGGTGTAGGTGCATGGAATAAGCAATCCGTCAAATTCCTTCTCCCAGTTCGAGAATCCCCGTGCAGAATTAAATTTGGCGTAACTCCCGAAGATCTTTACGGACATGCTATGGGTCAGCCTCTCGAACCGGGCTATGCCCAGGATAATGTTCTCACCTTGTTTCTGCAGACACTCGAAAGAGAGTAAACGCAATTTCTTTTGCGTCTTGGCGGCTTTGCGCGAGATTTATTTAAGGGAAATCCGGGCCTACAGTTTCTGGGCGAAGTACTGTTCGAGGAATTCGTCGAATGTCAGCGTGTCAGCGTCCTCCACCGCCTGCTGGTCGGTAATAGATTGCCGTACGCTTTCTTCCAGTTCCCTGAAACGGTTCTCATCCAGCGGTGAATCCAGAAAATACTGCTGGTGTTTCAGCGACATACGCTTGGCAAAATGGAAATAACCCTCGTCAAATTCGCGCATTTGCGCGAGCACTCTCGCTGAGCAGGTTTTTTCCGGGTCGTTCACTGCGGCAACCTGTTCGTCAAGGGCGGCGCGATAAGGTCGGCCGTTCTCGCCGTTATCGAGTGCATCCGCGAATGCGGTCATGGCGTTACACAAGTCGCCGGCCCACTGCTGCAAGCTCACGGTGCTGCCGTTATGTTGCAGTTTCAGGCCGGGCTCCCGCCCGCGATAGCAAACGGCATCCAGGTTGTTGTCGATCTCGCGACGCTCCAGGTCGCTGATCACGGGGCTGTCGCCAAACAGGCAGAAACACATCAGGGTTTCGAGGAAACGGCACTGTGTTTCACTGATGCCCATCGGCTCGAACAGGTTGATGTCGAGCGAGCGTAATTCAACGTAGCGTACACCACGTCGTTTGAGGGCATGTGTCGGTTTTTCGTTTTCCACAGGCACCTGCTTGGGGCGCACCGAACTGTAGTACTCGTTCTCGATCTGCAGCATGTTGGAATTCAGCTGGCGGTATTCGCCATCGACCTTGACGCCGATTTTCTCGTAGCGCGGACAATGGGTCTCTATAGCCATGCTGAGGCTGTCGACATAACTGTCCAGGCTGTCATACCTCGCCTTGAACCCGATCTCGTCCTCGTGCGAGTTCTGGTAGCCGATATCGCACATGCGCAGGGATGTTGCATACGGGCCGTAGTAACTGTTCTCGTTGTATTCTTCGAGGATTGTCGGTTTACCGCACAGGAATGATTTACATACGGCCGGCGAGGATCCGAAGAGGTAAGGCACGAGCCAGCCGTAGCGCTGCAGGTTACGGATTACGCCGAAATATCGATCGGAGATGTAATCCTGCAATGGTCGCTCGTCATTATCCAGCGTCTGCAGCAGCGGCCACACTGCGTCCGGAAACGAATAGTTGTAATGGGCGCCGGCGATAACCTGCATGACACGTCCGTAGCGATATCCAAGGCCACGGCGGTAGACTGTCTTCATCTGCCCGATATTCGAGTCGCCATAACGGGCCAGCGGGATGCGTGCCTCACCCTCCACGACGCAGGGCATGCTGGCCGACCACAGAAGTTCGTTATCAAGTTTCAGATAGGCAAAGTGCTGCAGGTCGCGCAGGAAGGTCAGGGCCGACTGCGGGCTGCCCATCGGCGGCGTGATAAATTCCAGCAGGGCCTCCGAATAGTCCGTCGTGATCCACGGGTGCGTGAGAGCGGATCCGAGGCCGGCGGGGTGGGATGTCCGCGCAATGGCGCCGTCCGGACCGACGCGCAGACTCTCCTTTTCAAGCCCGGTCAGGCCGCCCCGTAGCGCGGTTTCCGGGTATTTTTCCCTGAGTCGGGCGAGTCTCTGTGCGGCGTGCGAATTCAAGTGGATGTGGTTCCTTTCCGAGGGGGGCAGGGCCGCCGCGGCAGGCCGATTTCATGGCTAAAGTTTATTTTGGGTCTAGACTATTGTATAAACAAAGAATAATTAAAAGAATACAGAAGTTGAGTATAAAAGATTAAACTGATTTAGTCAGGATATTAAGTTGTTATCCGGGCTTACAATAAACAGTCAGTGAAAAGAGAAAGCTGCACGCACCTGGATGGGGAGATGGCCGAGAACAAGAAAAAACTGAATCTGCACGAGCTGAAGGTTTCCTGTCAGAACTGTACGCTCACTGACTTGTGCCTCCCGCACGGCATGGACGAAGATGAGTTGCAAAAACTCGATTCCATTGTGGTCCGACAGCAGCCTTTCCAGCCCGGGTATCATCTGTTTCGTCCCGGCGACAAGAGTCATGCCCTGTTCGCGGTGCGTTCCGGCGCCCTCAAGTCCTACTGCATCACCGAAGATGGTGAAGAGCAGGTGCTGGGCTTTACCCTGCCCGGCGAACTGGTCGGCATGGATGGCCTCGGCGATGGCTGCTATGCCAGTGCCTCGGTCGTGCTCGAGACTTCCAGTATTTGCGAGCTGCCGTTCAGCAAGCTGGAAAACCTGTGTCACGACTTGCCCGGCCTGCAAAAACAGATGCTGAGCATGCTCGGCCGGGAGCTTACCTCGGACCAGCATATGCTGATGCTGCTGGGCAAGCGTACCGCCGAGGAACGGCTGGCCTCGTTCCTGCTCAGCCTGTCGACACGCTACAATCAGCGCGGGTTATCCGCGAGTGAGTTCAACCTGCCGATGTCGCGCCAGGATATTGGTAACTACCTGGGCCTGGCGATAGAAACGGTCAGTCGCCTGTTTGCCAATTTTCAGGAAAAGAAGGTGCTCAAGGTAAACCGGAGGCAGATTACCATCCTGGATATGGGCTGCCTGGAAAACATGGTCGAGGCCTGCATCAAGCAGTCACTCGGCACAGCGATGTAACAACAGAACAACCCGGGACAGAATAAATTCTGTCCCCTTATCAATCAGATAACCTTCGAAAAGCGGTGACCGCCGCCGTTGCCGCGCAGGTAGTGGTCGAATACCATGCAGATATTCCGGACCAGCAGGTGTCCGGCGGGCAGTACCTGCAGTGTGTCCCTGTCGATTCTCAGCAGGCCATCGTCCTGCATTTTCAGCAGTTTCTCGTATTCCACGCTGAAGTGCTGTTTGAAGTTGAATTTCCACCTGGTCTCCAGGGCGCCTATATCCAGCCTGAAGTGGCACATCAGCAGGGTAATGACCTCGCGTCGCAGCAGGTCATCCGGTTCCAGTTCTATACCGCGTTCCAGCGGTAACCTGCCGGCATCGAGCAGTTCGTAGTAACGGTCCAGCTCGCGCACATTCTGGTTGTAATTGTCGCAGACCCGGCCAATGGCTGACATACCCATGCCGATCAGGTCACAGTCGACATGGGTCGAATAGCCCTGAAAATTCCGGTGCAGTGTACCGTTGCGCTGCGCAATGGCCAGTTCGTCTTCCGGTTTTGCAAAGTGGTCCATGCCGATGTAAATGTAACCGGCGTCGGTCAGCAGGCGAATGGTCGCTTGCAGTATATCCAGCTTGGTTTCGGCGGAAGGCAAGTCTGCTTCATTGATGCGGCGTTGCGGCTTGAAGCGGGCCGGCAGATGCGCATAGTTATAAACGGCAATACGCTCCGGGCCCATGTCGATTGCGCATCGAAGGGTAGTGGAAAATGTTTCGACGGTTTGATGCGGCAGACCGTAAATCAGGTCCATGTTGATAGACTTGTAGCCGAGTTGCCGTGCGGTTTCGAGCACGTCACGGGTAACGTCTTCACTCTGTATGCGGTTGACCGCCTTTTGTATGTCCGGATTGAAATCCTGTACGCCGAGGCTGATACGGTTGAAACCGACTTCTTTCAGTACCTCCAGTTTTTCATGGTCGACCGACCTCGGGTCGATCTCTATCGAGAATTCGCGACTGTTCGTCGGCAAGCAGGGAAAAATGCCTGCGTGTCATGTCCATCAACTTGCGAATCTGCCCGTTATCCAGAAATGTCGGCGTACCACCGCCCCAGTGGAGTTGTTCGACCTTGCGGTCCTGGTCAAACAGCCGGGCTTGCAGTTCTATTTCCTTGCCCAGGTATTGCAGGTAGCGTGTGGCCAGGTCGCGATTTTTAGTGACGACCTTGGTGCAGGCACAGTAAAAGCACACCGTGTCACAGAACGGGATATGAAAGTACAGGGACAGCGGGCGCGGTATCGGGTCCTCGTTACTGTGCTGTGCCCAGCGGTGATAGTCCTCTTCCGTAATATTGGTGTGAAACTGGGCGACGGTCGGGTACGAGGTATAGCGCGGACCGGAGCGGTCGTAGCGCCGTATCAGTTCCTCATTGAAAATGACTTGTTCGATCATGGCCGCGGCACAAGGAGATTTTCCACTGTTGTGTTGAGTAATTTTTTCGCGAAAGACAACCTGGCGCGTTGACTTGGATCAAGTCACTTTGAACTTGTGTCGGGTAATGCAAACCATCTTGAATGCGGTAATTTTGATGCTTGTCAATGCGGGACTACCCTGAGACCATGATCCTCGAGTGTCCCGGGGCGGCTGAATTGATCCTGGTCAATTCAACGGTAAATATTAGCCGACAATAATATTTTCCTGCGATCCTGATTACGATCAGCGACATACTGGAAACAGCCGCATGCCGGAGACACAATTCGCCGAAATTACCGCCCGCGGCCTTACCGCTGCCGAGGCCGCAGCCAGGCTGGCCAGGGAGGGCCCGAATACCCTGCCGGTCAAGGAGATGACCATTCGACGCATCGTCCTGTCCGATGACAGTGTTTTTGATGTCAGCGGCGAGGGCATCGGTCTGCATGGTGCGATCACGCCCCGGGCACCCGGGATGGATACCACGCGCGTTCGCCTGCTGGCAGTTGCCCATCGCCGCGTGAATATCGTACCGTTCGGAATCGGCGAATTTCCCAATGACATGGAATTCCCCGGTATCGTCGGTATGCAGGACCCGCTGCGCCCCGAGGCGCTGGCGGCCGTGCAGCGATGCCATGATGCCGGCATCATGGTTGCGCTGTTACTGATCATTGTCGACGAAGTGCACAAGTACTGGCACCAGCGGTATTCGATGTAGCCCGGATGGAGATCGTATGGCCGGAATCCGGTTATCGATCTCGACTGTCGAATCCCGTTCGTTACCGGATTCAGTAGTAATAGGCGACCAGGTAGAGCCCGAGCAGGATGACCACCCACAGGACCATGCTGCCGGTCGCCCAGGTGCGGGCCAGGATCCCCCGCGGTCCGTGATACAGGAACAGCGTGCCGAACAGGTGACCCAGGTGTCGCAGAAAATCGATACGCCTGTGCCCATGCCAGCGGCTGAGTACATGCGTCGCTCGATTGACGGCCCGTGGTCCCAGGTATCGGTAGATCCAATCCGCATCAATATTGACCGACCGCACCTCAGGCGGGTACAGGCCGCTCAATTTTAACCAGGTAAATGCCAGCGCAGAAAAGAACAGCAACTGCAGCTGAGAGATGACATGCGTTGCCGTATAGGGTGAATATTCCACCGGGTACGGCAACAGGCTGTACAGCATACCGGGCCAGGTACCGATGAACACGCATAATACTGCGGCCAATCCCATTGCCAGCAGCATATTCAGCGGCGGTTCGGATACACGAATACCGGAATCCTTTGCGAAGAAGGTAAAGAACGGAATCTTGATGCCGGCATGGTGAAACACACCGGCCGAGGCAAGCAGCAATGCCAGCCAGACCCAGTCGTGATTTTCCTCCAGCGCGGCGGCCAGCACCATGGACTTGCTGACGAAACCGCTGAACAGGGGAAACGCTGAAATCGAGCAGGCACCGACGATACACAGACCCGTGGTTATCGGCATGGTCTTGTAGAGCCCGCCAAGCTCGCTAGCCTTGATTTTCCCTGTCATGTGCAACACCGCGCCCATGCTCATGAACAACAGGGCCTTGTAAATAATATGGCTGAAGGCATGCGATACAGTGCCGTTTATGGCAAGGGTGGTGCCGATGCCGATACCGCATACCATGAAGCCGAGCTGGTTGATCAAGCTGTAACCGAGCACCCGACGCAGATCATTTTCAATAACGGCATAGAAGATCGGGAAGCAGGTCATCACCGCGCCGATATAGATGAGTATCTCGGTTCCGGGATAGCCACGTGTCAGTGCATACACCGCCATCTTGGTGGTAAATGCGCTGAGGAAAACCGTGCCGGTCGGTGTGGCCTCGGGATAGGCATCAGTCAGCCAGTTATGCAGTAGCGGAAAAGCGCATTTAATGCCAAAGGCCAGGAAGATCAGCCAGCCCGACAGCCCGTCAAGGCCGATATAGGTGAATGCCAGGGACCCGGTGTCGCTGTAGCGGATCAGAACACCGGCCAGCAACAGCAGGCCCGATATAAGCTGGATGACCAGGTAGCGCCAGCCTGCGCCCGTAGACGCCGGTGTGCGCCCGGCCCAAATCAGAAATACCGAGGAAATTGCCGTCAACTCCCAGAATACAAACAGGGTGATCATATCGCCGGCAAACACAGCCCCCAATGCGCTGCCGGCATAGAGCAGTCCTGACACATGCTGGAGTCGGTCACGCAGATGCAGGGAAAAGACAATACCGATAAAGGCGACGAGCGTGAAAATGTAGCCAAACAACAAGCTCAGCCGGTCGACCCGGTACGGCATGAGTTCATATCCCATTACCGTGAAAACCATCGTATGGTCTTCCGGCATCCCCAGCAGTTGCAGGCCGCCCGCCACGGGAACAAGCAAAAGCAGGCCCTTATGCAAACGTGCCGGTGCCAGTGCAACCAGCAGGGCGCCGGTGAAGAAAACGGCAAAGAGTGGCAGGCTAGCGATCATAATAGTCTTCGGGACGTTTCAGTATCTTCCGCAGTTGTTTGGCTGTCAGCACCAGCGCAACGCAGGCCAGGAACCCGTAAAATCCGTAGAACCCCCACAGCGATTCCCAGGTATGGATTACATGGCGTTGAATGAACAGATCGAGTGCCAGCAGCAGGGCGCAGACCAGGTAAAGAGTCCATAACAGGCGCCTGACATTTTCAGGCTTGTCAAACAGATGCTGTTGTTCCTGTTGCATTGATTTATCCCTGTTGAGTTACCAGTAGTTGCATAAGACGGTATACGGGCTCCGGGGTAAAAAACAGCAGCACGCAGGCCGCTGCAGTCAGCAGCAATGCCGCCACACAGGCCGGCGGTGTTTTCCGTGACCGGTTATTTTCCGGGTCTTCGCGTTCGCGACTGAAAAAGGCCCGCATCGGGATGGGTAATAAATATGCAATGTTGAGGAGGGAACCGGCAAGCAGTACGCAAAACATGACCAGTTGCTGTGAGTCCAGTGTTCCCAGGGCGAGAAACCACTTGCTCCAGAAGCCCCCCAGTGGTGGCAGCCCGATGATGCTGAGGCTGGCGATAAAAAACGCCGCCATGGTAACCGGCATACGCCGCCCGAGGCCGTTCATTTCGCTGACCCGTGTTTTGTGCGTAGTCACCAGGATGGCGCCGGCGCAGAAAAACAGTGTGATCTTGGCAAAGGCGTGCATGACGATGTGCATACCGCCGCCCACGATGCCCAGAGGGGTCGTAACCAGCAATGTGCAGAGCACGATGTAGGAAAGCTGGCTGATGGTCGACCAGGCCAGCCGCAGCTTGAGGTTGTCCTGCCGCAGGGCAACCAGCGCGGCCAGCAGGATAGTTGCAGCAGCCACGTACATCAGCCATTGGGTGGCCGGGACCTCGGCCAGAAAATCGATACCGAAAATATAGATGGCGACCTTGAGCACCGTGAAAACGCCCGCCTTGACCACGGCGACGGCGTGCAGCAGGGCGCTGACCGGTGTCGGCGCCACCATGGCGGCAGGCAGCCACAGGTGAAACGGCATGACCGCGGCCTTGCCGATGCCGAAAATAAACAGTACCAGCAGGATACTCGCGGTGCCGGGTGTCACCGCACCCTCGAGTATGCCGCCGTCACGGAAGTCCAGGGTGCCGGTCAGTGACCAGGTCCAGACCAGCGCCAGCAACAGCAGGATGACGGATGTGCCCAGCAGGTACCCGAGGTACATGCGGCCGCCCTCGCGGGCTGCATCGTCGCCGGCATGGGTCACCAGTGGATAGGTCGACAGCGTGAGCAGTTCATAGAAAATGAACAGCGTAAACAGGTTGCCGGCAAACGCGATGCCCATGGCGCTGCCGAGTGCCACGGCAAAGTAACTGTAGAACGAAGTCTGGTGCCATTCACGATGGCTGCGCAGGTAGCCGATGGAATAGACCGACGTCACGATCCACAGGAAACTCGCCAGCAGGGCAAACATCATGCCCAGCGGTTCGACCTCGAAGCCGATTGGCAGTCCGGGCAGGGGCTCCACGAGGTCGATGGCCGGCCGGTCCCCCTGCAGGACATCATCGAGCAGTGAATACACCAGCAGGAACAGGCCTGCCGATGTCAGCAGGGTGACCGATTCCCGTGGATTGGGCCAGCGGTGCAGTGCCGTAATCAGGACAGGCGCCAGCAGCGGCAGGGCAATGCAGGCCAGCACTGTCATTTCCGGGCTCATGACGATGTGGTGTCCGCGGGCTTCATCGTACCCCCTGCCCGATCAGGATAACGGCAGCCTGCTGCGCGGTCCCGGTGATCAGGCGGGTGTCGATGCCAACGTAGAGATTGACGCCGATGAGCAGCCAGGCAGGTATCAGCATGCTGGCGGGGGCTTCCCTTACCTTGTGCATGCCAGCACCGGGCACGTTGAAATAGGCGGCTTCCACCACGCGCCAGATATAAATCAGCGCGAGCAATGAACTCACCAGGATGAGGACAGCCAGTGGCCAGTAGCCTTCCGCGAGCACCGCGGTGACGAGGTACCACTTGCTTATGAACCCGGCCGTCAACGGTAGACCGATCAGGCTCAGGCCACCCGCCACGAATGCCGCCATGGTCCAGGGCATTTGCCTGGCGATGCCGTGCATGTCGCGTAGTTCAACCGAGCCCAGGCGCAGAAAAATGCAGCCCATGGCAAGAAACAGCGCCCCCTTTATCATGGCATGGTTGAAAAGATGGATCATGCCCGCGGTCACGCCTGCAGTGGTTGCCAGGCTGATGCCAAGGATGATATAGCCGATCTGGGCCACGCTCGAGTAGGCCAGCATGCGCTTCACATTGTCCTGGAAAACGGCGACCAGCGAGGCGATCAGTATGGCGGCGACCGCCAGCAGCTGCAGGATCTCGCCGACATGCATGTCAGCAAAGGAAAACCGGATACCGAACACCGTGAAGAAGAAACGCAGCAGTATGTAAACTCCGACCTTGGTCGCAGTGGCGGCAAGAAATGCCGATACCACGGATGGGGCGAATGTATAGGCATTCGGCAGCCACAGGTGCAGCGGGAACAGCGCCAGCTTGATGCTGACGCCAACGGTCACAAAGGCAAAGGCTACGCGGATGGTTCGTGTGTCCGCGACTTCGGGCAGTCGTCCTGCAAGGTCCACCATGTTGAGCGTGCCGGTCATCATGTACAGCAGGCCGACACCGATAAGAATGAAGGTGGCGCCGATGGTGCCCATCACCAGGTACTGGAAGGCAGCGGTCAGGGCGCGGCGTGTGGAACCCAGGCTGATCAGGACATAGGAAGACAGCGAGGATATCTCCAGAAACACGAACAGATTGAAGGCATCACCCGTGACCACGATACCCAGCAGTCCGGTCAGGCATAACAGGTAGCAGGTATAGAAAAGCCCCGTTAGTTTTTTGTGCAATTCACGCTGGACGCTGCGCCGGGCGAATATCATTACTACCGCGGCGGTGGTGGCAATAACAAGAATCATCAGGGCGCCGGCCATGTCGACCCGGTATTCGATTCCCCAGGGTGCTGCCCAGGCGCCAATGGCATAGGAGAGCGTCCCTTCGGCATACACTCGCCGCACAAGCATCACAGCGATGGCCAGTACCGCCCAGCTGACGATCAGTGAGTAAGCCCAGGCATGACGGGGATTGCGCAGCATCAGGCATACCGGGGCGGAGACCAGCGGGATGACGACCTGCAGGGCGGGAAGATGCGCAGTCAGCACGGTATGAAACTCATTCTTCCTCGTCCTGAATGTGGATATCGTCTTCGTTGATTGTGCCGTAGGCTTCCCTGATGCGAACCACCAGTGCAAGGCCGAGTGCGGTTGTCGCCAGGCTGACAACGATGGCAGTGAGGATCAGCACGTGGGGCAGCGGGTTGGAGTACACGCTGATACCTTCTTCTATTATCGGAGCAGAGCCTCCCTCGATTTTTGCCATGCTGATGAAAAGGATAAAAACCGATGTCTGGAAAATAAACAGGCCGATGATTTTCTTGACCAGGTTGGGGCGGGCGATGACGGTATAGAAACCGGTCATCATCAGGATGATGACGATCCAGTAGTTATAGAGTCCGAGCAGACCGTGCATCATATCGTGCATCACTTGTCCCCTGACGGTTGCTGGCGCCGGCGGCTGACAAACCCGTAATAGATGACGAGCACCACCGCGGCAACGGTGATCCCGACGCCGAGCTCGATGAGCATGATGCCCAGGTGCTGTCCGGTTACCGGGTCGTCTGCCAGCACGCGGTATTCAAGGAATTTTCCGCCCAGCAGCATGCCGTCGATACCGACACCGGCATAAATCAGTACACCAACCGCCATCATGATACGCAGCAAACGGTGTGGTATGAGGCGTTGTGCATTACCCAGTCCAAAGGCCAGTGCATAGAGGATAAAGCCGGTCGCAAAGATTACACCTGCCTGGAATCCGCCGCCGGGACCGTAATCACCATGAAACAGCACATAGAGTGCAAACAGCAGTATCAGGGGAAAGAACAGCTTGGCGATGACGCGCAGGACAACCAGTCTCCTGATGCCCGCACCCTGTATATTGCGCCTGCGGGTACGGTAACCGAGCAACGCCAGCACGCCTGCACCGGCGGTGAAGATCACCGTCACCTCGCCCAGCGTGTCGTAGCCGCGGTAACTGGCCAGCACGGAGGTGACGACGTTCGGGACGCCGATTTCGCCGGGTGTGTCGTGGAGATAGGTTGACGCCACATGCCGGTGGACGGGGGCGTCAGGGTCACCGTAGTCCGGCATATCCAGGGTGCCGTAGATCAGTGCCGCGCCGGTTGCGAAGACTACGACCAGCGGCAGCAGTGGTGTGTGCCGTGGAACTTTTTCCTTATCAGTGGTCAGCGCTACCGTAGCCAGCATCAGGATGGTCGATATACCCGCGCCGATTGCGGCCTCGGTCAGGGCAACGTCCACGGCGTCCAGCACTACGAACAGGGATGCCGAGAGCAGACTGTAGATGCTGGTCAGCATGGCTACCGCGAGCAGGCTTCTCATGCGCACGATGGCAAAGCCGGTAATCATCAGCAGCCCGAGCAGAACATTGTTTATCAGGTGTTCCACTACGACGACTCACGGTCATCGACAACCGGCTTCAGCTTCCCCTGCAAGGCGGCCTCGGCCAGTGCATGAACGGCTGTCGGGCCGGTGAATATCATGAAATAGAACATCAGTAGCAGCTTTACCGTCACCAGGCTCAAACCACCCTGCAGCATCAGTCCGACGAGCACCAGCCCGGCACCCATGGTGTCGCACACGCTGACGGCATGCAGGCGGGTATAGAAGTCCGGAAACCGCAGCATACCGATGGCGCCGACCAGCACGAAACCCGCACCCGCCAGCAGGCAGGTCCAGCTCAGTACAGCAAGTACAGTATCCATCATCCCTCCCCGGATTCCGTTGTGCTATTGCGGGCGGCGGACACCCTGAGCACGGCAATCGTGCTGACGAACGAGATCAGGACGTAAACGAGGGCAATGTCCAGAAACTCGGGGCGCCCGGTCATAAAACCGAGGACGGCCACCATCAGTACGGTCTGGGTACCGATCATGTTGGCCGCCATCACGCGGTCATAGAGTGTCGGTCCACGAAAGGCCCGCACCAGGCCCAGGGCAATAGCGATCAGGATCGCGGTTGTGACTGCGATGTACATTAAAAAACCTTCTCCACGTTGCACACACGGCGGTCCATTTCACCGCACTTCAGATCTTCTCTTGCCTCCCGGGTCAGGGCGTGTACCGTAAATACGTCTTCATCGACATCCATGGTGACCGTACCAGGCACCAGGGTGATCGAGTTTGCATAGGTGACACGCCCCAGGTCCGTTTTCTGGCCGGCCCGTACAGTGAAAACAGTCGGGCTGATCGGCAGGCGGGGGCTCAGAATGCGGCGGGTGACGTCAATATTTGACTTGATGATTTCCCGGGCCAGCCATAGCCAGTAGAACAGCACCGATGGTTTTATGAGTACCGGCTGAATTTCCCGGTCGATCAGGTCGGCACGTGTCGCCAGAAATACGACAAGCAGGGAGGACAGGACGCCGAATACCAGCAGCAGGGGGGTGTAATGACCGGATAAGAGCAGCCAGATGGCAAACAGGAACAGTGCCAGCTTGAATGCATGCATCAGATTGCTCACCCGTACCACCCCCTCATGTATTATTTTTTCAGTCGATTGCATGAACCGGCAGAGCCCCGCAGCCCATGGTAGCTGATCAAGCTCGAGTTCTTCCAGTGTGCGTTGTTTGTCCTTCTGGCTTGCATCGGCACACGTAGCGATAAACCGGTCCCGGCGTGGTGCTGCCAGCGTGGTATAGGGCGATTATCAGGATCAGTCCCGCATAGACAGAGGCATCGATGCAAGCCGGCTAATCTGCCTGGCTCGGCAAAAATCAGGCCGACCTCGCTCCTTGCCACCATTGCGATGCCGATGCGCATGGGGATGGACTCGCGGATCAGGAACGGAGCGGCCAGTTTGACTACAATGGCGACTGCGGCCATGCCGAGCGAAAAGATCCAGATCCAGAATGAAGACCAGTCTACTGCATTCAGGTCCAGTGACAGTCACACCATTACGAAAAAATCGGCGTGAACAGGCGAATGATGGGCTTCACCTTTTCGTTGATGCGTGCACTGAATTCCTGGTCTATGCTCAGGGTTGCGCCAAATGGCAGGAAGAAGCGGCGTGACAGAGCGATGCCGGGGGACAGGTTGAGGATGCCGAAGTCGGCGGACATCATAAACCAGAACTGCATCAGGCTGGCAGTCACGCACAGTGCGTGCACGCGAGATGCAATAACCGTATTGCAGTTTCAGTGTGCCGGGAGCATAACTCGCGCATTTCGCGGGAATCAACCGGAATAACGGTTATCGCACAGACCTGCCTTCACGTTCGGCCGGTATTCACACGAAAACACGGGACATTTCTACTCGAACGCCCTGGAACGGCGAAATGTTGCCGTTATGAAGTCAATAAACGAACGATCAACCCGTGATAATGCGCAATTTGCGTAACAGGCAGGGATCAATTGGTGTTGGCTGTCAGGATTTCTTCGTATCCAGGAGATTCGATATTGTCTTCCAGTTGATGTAACAGCGCTTCGAGTTGATCCGGGTGTCTGCCCGAATCCTTCGCCAGTGTGATCTGCGCATAGTGCTCAATTCGACTGAAGGTGGTCAAGGACTGCTCTTTTATATGTTTTTTCACGATATATTTACCGATTATCGGGAATATATCGAAAGCGGGTCGCAGACTCGATTCATGGAGCACATAAGTGCGATCGCCGTGTGTCTGGATCTCCCACTGCGCAAAGCCTGAATGAAAACTGCTGAACTCCGGAACTGTTGTTATTTGAATCCGTCCATGGCCGGTCTCTACTATATCTCCGGTCCAGTCGACCTCAAGTGAGAATGGTCCAAGCTTGTGCTTCGAACGATGATGCACCCTGACTACGCCTTCGTGGTCAGAGGGTAAAATGTCAACCGAACTGATGCCTGGATTTATCAGGTATGCATGTGCGTAATCCGTGATGACGTCATATATATACTGCTCGGGCGCATCGAGGAGCGCAACAAGCCGCACTTTGTACTCGCCATGCGCTTCTGACACGGACAATTCCAGAATTTCACCCGCTGCTGAAACAGTACAGAACAGCAGCATGGCAAGAGCAATGGATGCCCGTACCACTGCTTTCCATGCGGGAAGCAGCAGTCGTTCTGCCAGGATGCGTTGAATTATTATCGTAATATCCATGATTATTGACCGATTCAGGATTTCTCCAGCAGACTGAATGGATGTTCAGTTCACGTTGATCGTCTGTCACGATCCACTGCGCCCAAACCCTTTCCCGGATAGAAGACA
The DNA here is from genome assembly GCA_963768575.1 of uncultured Halobacteria archaeon. GTDB lineage: Bacteria > Pseudomonadota > Gammaproteobacteria > UBA9214 > UBA9214 > UBA9214. The sequence continues at coordinate 69,950 of CAVYIJ010000019.1, read as the reverse complement.
GGAGGCTGTTGCCTCAATCGATTGCGTTATGCAGGATGTGACATCCCGTCCCCCGAGCTTCTCGACAATTGCCACGATTTCGGCATCACTCAATTCAGTGCGCCGGACTCCCGTGCATCTACCCCGGTACTTTTGGGCAACAATCAACGCGCAGCAGATGACTGCTAACCCTGCCATGAATAATGTCAGTATCTCGATGTACATCAGCACTCTCCGCGTGTTGTTTGATCTCTGATTGCAGATTACGTCGAAGCTCATGGCGTGTCGGTGTGCTGTTCACGGTGAATATGTGAATTATTCACACTTACAAAAAACCGCCCGCAGGCGGATACCCGGTTGATAATCCGGGCAGTAGTGGCAACAGACGCGAATTGCTTGCGGGAATATTTCCTGGTTCCGGTAAAGTCCTGTTCAGGACTTGTGCGCCAATTCCGGACGCCCATATCCTGTCGCTGTTTTCGATAATTCCCGGTCGATTATCAGGCGCCACGTTCCAGTGCATACGGCCAGTCACGGATTCCACCCATGACAGAAACGGCGTTGAAACCGCGCTCGCGCAACAAATAGGTAGCGCAGACGCTGCGTTGACCACACCGGCAATACACCAGATAGCGTCTGCCGTGATCCAGCTTGTGCGTGGACTGCCTCAGGTTGTGTAAAGGCAGGTGTCGTGCCTTCGGAATGCGCTCTTCGCTGTATTCGACATCAAATCGGCAATCCAGGAACTCTGTATCACTGCGTATTGCCATCACGCGCGCCTGTTCCGGCGTAACTTCTTCAACCAGGCGATTACGCAGGATACCGTTGAAATCTTCCGCTTCCAGCGCCAGCAACACGCCAGGCGTAACCATTCGTACAGTTGCGTTGCGGAAACCTCCGACCAGAATCGCTTCTTCGCCAAAGGAATCGCCCGGGCCAAGCGAGGCAGCACAATGCCATACGTCCGTCTCCGGGTCCGGTTTCCAGACTTCAGCCTCACCTTTCCTGATAATGTAATACCGGTCTCCTTTATCCCGGTAGCGTACAATTTCGTCTCCGCGATTAACTTTGACGCTCGTCATTTTTCCGAACGTTTCATCGCCCCGATTACGCGCACCGGTATTTTCCGTTATTACATGCCCCGTTTTCCCGATTGTCAGATCTGAGAACGCCGGGCTGTTGCCCATTGGCTGCTGTTTTTGATTCATCGTGTTTACCTCTACCGGACCTGTACGACTTCGACAGCGCTTTCAAGCAGAATCGCAGCTGCCATGAAAACCAGGAATACGCCGAAAACCGACTTTAATCTTTCACCGGGAATGCGATTCGACAGCAGGGCTCCCGCAAGACTGCCAATTATTGCCACCAGGGCGAAACCGAGCATCATGCCGTAATCGACATTGACTTCGCCGACATAGCCGGCAAAACCGGCCGTGGACTTCAGGGCCACCACGACCAGTGATGTGCCTACCGCGTCGCGAATCGACAGGCCGGATAGCAGCACCAGTGCCGGCACGATCAGGAAACCGCCACCGACGCCTACCATGCCGGTCAGTATGCCGACGATCACGCCGTGAACCGCAATATGTGACAGATTGAAAGAGCATTGGTCGGTATGCAGGGCGGGTCCTGCGACAAGCTGCGGCGGCCGGCTGGCACACATACGCCATGCTGCAAGCAGCATGATGCTTGCGAACATGGCCATCTGTAGCGTGTCCGGTAACCACATACCCAGGCGTGCGCCCGGGTATGTACCGGCCATTCCGGTTAACCCGAACATGGCTGCCACCTGTAGCTTCACCCGGCCCTGCCGGCCATGCTGGATAACGGCAAAAGCGGCTGTTATGGCGACAATTCCGAAGGTCATCGCCATGGCCGGTTTCACATCCACTCCGGCGATATAGACCAGTACCGGGAGTGTCACTATGGAGCCGCCGCTCCCCAGCAGCCCCAGCAGCAATCCTGTAACCATCCCCGCAAGTATTTCCACCGCCGTCATTTGCCCGGTCCCGCCTGTGATACCCGTTGTTGTGTTCAAGGTACCGGTCAGCGGTTTTATCTGCAGTGGAGAAATTCAGTCGGAAACTGTGGAATATTCACGCCATGGGAGTTACGTGGAGCGAACAGGCGCGCGCCTGGACGAGGATCCGAAGGGAATGCATCCACGCTGCGTCCGGATTATGAAAATTCAGACAGTCGAGACTGTTAAAAGGGTGCGCGTTGTGAAGGGCGTAATCGTTCTGCAACGTCAGAACGGAATATTTATCGAATACCGGCGGCAGTCATCCGTTTACTGTTGTTGATCCACTGCATCAGTAGCGCACTCCAGTCGCGGGTACTTTCTGCATGACAGGATGCAACAGGTAAAAACACCGGCCTGTAGTTGCGAAACAGTTAACCTGGTTGACCGGGTAAGCTGCCGCCTGTCAACCAAACGCATCCTGCGTGATGCTCTGATACCAGCCGCGCGCATAGCGTGCCTCATCCCTGCGATATTCATCGGGTGCATCCATGGGGCTGACGCCGCCCGATCCCTCCACCTTGACGATTTCACCATCGTGCAGCCGGTAAACAGCGGCAACCGAGATACCGTAGTCCGGCGCAACCAGGCTGTAACAGGTATTGACGTAGGACGGGTCCGGCATGGTGATGCCACCCAGTTCACTGACAATGGCGGCGGCACACACTTTTGCCTGGCTGTTGGCGGCAAAGCCCGACTTCGGCATCTTGCCGGCGATGGATGCGTCACCGATGACATGGATGTCAGGCTGCAGCGTGGATTGAAATGTGCGCTGATCGACCGGGCACCAGCCGTCGTCATTCACCAGTCCGGCTGTATGTGCGATCGTGCCCGCCTGCTGCGGAGGAATGAAATTGATTACGTCTGCGGTGACGGGGTCGCCGGTCTCCGGGTACAGTGTCCTGCTTGCCGCATCCACCCGGTAGATCCTGCCACCTTCCGATCCCTTCACCCATTCAATCATGCCGGGATAAAGTTGCTCCCAGGCCTGCACGAACAACCCCTGCTTGGAAAACTTGTCCTTGGCATCCAGTATCAGGAGCTTTGATTTGGGTTTATGGGTCTTAAGGTAGTGGGCGATGAGGCTGGCGCGTTCATAGGGCCCCGGCGGGCAGCGAAACGGGTTGTCCGGCGGCGCTATGACGACCACGCCGCCATCGTCCATCGCCTCCAGCTGGCTGCGCAGGGCAATGGTCTGTGCGCCGGCCTTCCAGGCATGGGGGATGCTGTCGCTGCTGGTCTCGTCAAGGCCCTCGATACTGTCCCAGCGGAAGTCGATGCCCGGTGAAACCACCAGCCGGTCGTACTCCAGTTCACCGCCGTTCAGCAGGCTGACCCGTTTGCCGGCGGGATCGATGGCCGTGACCTCGTCCTGCCGTACATCGACGTCATGTTGCGTGCGCAGGGCGTCATAGGTGTGCTGGATGGAATCCATGTCCTGCAGGCCGCCGAGTACGGCATTGCTGAAGGGACAGGTTAAAAAACTGGCGTCCCGCTCCACCAGCGTGACCTGGACCGACGGATTGAACCGGCGCAGGTACCTGGCGCAGGTGGCGCCGCCGAAGCCGCCACCGACCACCACAACCCGCGGGCCCGCGGCGGTCTTTTTGGAGCAGCTGACCAGCGACAATCCCGGTGCGCCCAATGCTGCAACACCGCCGGTTGCGCCCAGCAGGCGAATGAATTTACGGCGCGAGAATGTCGTCATTGTTTTTTATCCATTCACCGGGTGGCAAAGTAGTCGGCGATCAGCTGGATCTCCTCGTCGGTATAACCGCTTGCATGACGGCCCATTACGGTACCGGGCCGCGCACCGCTGCTGAATTGCCGCAGCGACGTTGCGATGAAGTCCGATGATTTACCGCCGATGCTGGGGATGGAGCCGGGGCTGTAACCATCAGTGCCGTGACAGCCGGCGCAGGAGACGCTCAACAGCATTGCGCGGCTGATTTCTTCGGCATTGAGCTGCTGAACTGTCGACAGGCTTATGGCCAGGACAACCGGCAGAGCGCGAAAAAGAGTCTTTGGCTTAATCATGTTTGCCCCCCAAAAACTGATTCGACTGTACCAAACCAGCGTGGTTTGTCGTTGATATGGATCAAGGACCGGGTTGAAATCCGGGGGTATCGCACTTTCGGAACTTTTACGTCATATAGCTGAAAGATTTTCAACAAATCCGCGGCAGCGGGTCGTCTTCCAGTTCTTCCAGCACCCGTTCGCCCCCGAGCGCGGTCTGCAGCTGCACATGTGCGGCTGCAGTGCTGATCTCGCCGACGATAGCAGCGCCCTTGCCCGCGGGCAGGTCATGCCAGCTTTGTAACAGTGCGTCCGCATCAGCCTGGCTGACGACGGCCACCACGCGTCCCTCGCAGGCGAGGTATAGCGGATCGTAACCGAGTATGTCGCACACCGATTGCACCGCATCGCGAATCGGGATTGCATCCTGTTGCAGGCGCACGCCCATGCCGGTGGCGCGGTGCAACTCGTGACATACGGTGGCGAGTCCACCGCGGGTCGGGTCGCGCATGAAGTGCAGGCCCTGGTAAGCCAGCGCCGCCTGTGTCAACGGCAGGACACTGGCGGCATCCGATTGAACGTCGCCATGCAAGTCAAAATCCTCGCGCGCGAGCATCACCGCGATGCCATGATCCCCGACCGGGCCGCTGACCAGTATGATGTCGTTCTCGCGAATACGGTCCATACCGAGCGGGTGACCGCTGCGTATGCCCACGCCGGTGGTGGCAAGGTACAGTCCGCCCCCTTCGCCGCGGCGCAGGACCTTGGTATCGCCGGCAACGACGTCGACGCCGACATCCCGGGCAGTTGCGGCAAGGCTGGCAATGATGCGATCGAGCGTGGCGATTTCCAGGCCTTCCTCGATAAAGGCGTTGAGACTCAGGTAGCGGGGAATGGCACCGGCGACCGCCAGGTCATTGGTGGTGCCGTGCACCGCCAGTGAACCGATATCGCCACCGGGAAATTCCAGCGGCTGCACCGTAAAACCATCGGTGGTAAAGAGGATGTCCTGACCGTTCAAATGTAACGGTACCGCATCCGCCTGCACATCGAGGCCGGGATTGGCGAGGTGACGCGCGAAGATCTCTTCGATCAATTCGCGCATGTAGCGGCCGCCGTTGCCGTGGGCGAGCGATATGTGGGTATCGTCCATTGCGCTACGGCTGTGCGTCCGGCGCTCAGGTCATCTTGCCGATGGCGCAACTGACAAAAGATTTGGCCTTCGCCGTGGCGGCCTTGATGCCTTCTGCGGAACCCTTTTCCGGATAGCCGCTGGCAAGCAGCGCAGCGGCCAGCCGGTCACGGTCATCCTCGCCGGCCTCGATAGTGACGCGGCCGTTTTCGATGTCCACGCTGACGTCATTCACGCTGTCGATCTTCTTCAGCTGTTTGCCAATGGTGTTGGCGCAGCCGCCGCACCTGATATTTTCCACTTCGATAATATGTTGCATGGGATTCACCGGCGTATTTACCCAAAAAATAATTACAGTTTCACCGCAAGGGCGCAATGGACGCAAAGGTATTTAAACCTCCAGGAAAACATCATTGCGGTCATGGCGTCCTTGCGGATCGTATTCAAATCGATCATACCTCTAATCTGCCGCGACCGGGCGCCGGCTGCCGGAAAAAGCGAATTCCAGTACCTGTCCGTAACTGATGCCGGCATCATTGGCTGGAATTTTATCCGCCATGTAAACTGAAAAACCGTCCCCGCCCAGCAGGCTGATGGCCTGTCCGGTCAGCAGGCGATTCTGGAATACGCCCCCGCTCAGGCCGACGTGCGACACGCCATGCGTTTTACGTATGGTTTGTGCCTGCAGCAGCAGGGTGTCGGCAAGCGAGGCATGCAGGCAACCGGCGCGTGCGGCGATGTCGCGGCTGCTGTCCAGCAGGACCGGCAGCAGCGGCGCCCAGTCGCTGATGAGCAGGCCGGAATCATCCGTTGTCAGCGGCAGCGATATGGCATCCGCGTTGCCGTCGGCGATGGCCTCCAGCAGCATCGGGCCCTGCCCCTCGTAACTGGCTTCCGTGCACAGGCCGGTGAGTGCCGCCGCCGCATCGAACAGGCGTCCTGCCGCACTGCTTTGCGGCGAGTTCAGGCGACGTTGCCAGGCCTGGTGCAACAAGGCGCCGTTTGCGGGTTGTGCCGGCCAGTCGAGGCCGGCTTGCCAGCACAGGGCCGCGGCACTGCGCCAGGGTTCGCGGCCGGCGCGTTCACCCCCGGGCAGAAAGAATGGACGCAGGCTCGCCACGCGTTGCCAGTTGCCGGGCGTTCCCAACAGCGCTTCACCGCCCCATAGCGTGCCGTCCTCGCCGTAACCGGTACCGTCCCAGGTAAACACCAGTTGCGGCCGGTTGGTCTTGCTGCAGTCAAATGCGGTGGCAGCATGCGCGTGATGATGAAATACCCTGTGAACCGGCAGGCCGCAGTGTTCGGCCCAGTGTGTCGAGGCATAGCCCGGATGTGCATCGCAGATGACGGTGGTGGCCGTTACCTGGTACAACGATTGCAGGTCGTTCAGTGTTTGCTCGAACACGGCCCGGCTGCGTGTATTTTCCAGGTCACCGATATGCGGTGAAATCACGACACGGTTGTCCCAGGCGAGCGCCACGGTATTTTTCATATGACCGCCGGTGGCAATGACCGGCCGGTCCAGGGGGGTGGCCAAAGTCAGTTCGAGCGGCGCGCTACCGCGACCGTGACGGAGCGGGCGCGGCCGGTCATGGATTATCCGGTAGACCGGGTCATCGGCCGGCCTTGCGATCGGACGGTTATGGTGCAGGCAGGCATCGACGACATGGCCGAGCCGGCTGGTCACGCTGATGTTGTCTGTCAGCACCGGTTCGCCGCTGATGTTGGCCGATGTTGCAACCAGCGGGATACCGAGATCATTCAGCAACAGGTGATGCAATGGCGAGTAGGGCAGCATGACGCCTATCTCCTCGAGGCCGGGCGCAACCAGGTCGGATAATTGATTATGCGGTTGCTTGTTGACCAGCACGATGGGCCGTTGCGGTGTCAGTAACAGGTCCATTTGGTCGCGCGACAGGCAGACGCTGCGTGTGACCAGGGCCAGCGGTTTGCAATAGGGCGCGGGAAACATGACCGCCAGCGGCTTGTGCGGGCGTTGTTTGCGTGCGCGCAGCCTGTCTATAGCCGAATCACTGCGTGCATCGCACATGATGTGATAGCCGCCGATACCCTTGATGGCGACGATACGGCCGGCAGCAATTGCCGCCACGCAGGCCTGCAGTGCGGCATCGTTGCCGGCGATGGTCTCGTCACCCTGCACGAACTCCAGTACAGGCCCGCACTCCGGGCAGCCGACCGGCTCCGCGTGGAAGCGGCGGTTGCCGGGATCCTGGTATTCAGACCTGCAGGCGGGACACAGGGGGAACCCGCTCATCGTCGTGTTCGGACGGTCGTAGGGCAGGTCGCGTATCAGCGTGTAGCGGGGACCGCAATTTGTACAATTGATAAACGGGTAGCGATAACGCCGGTCTTGCGGGTCCTGCAGTTCGCCCAGGCAGTCCGCACAGGTATACAGGTCCGGCGGTATGGAGATATGTTGTTCACTGCCGCTGCAGCTGCTGCGAATACTGGAAGTCTTCGATGTTTTCGGGTTCGACCGGGGTGCAGCGGTCGAGGCGCGGTTGCGCCAGTGGCGGCGCCTGTTCGAGCAGTTTGCGGGTGAACACGCGGAGCTCGCCCGGTTCACCCTGTACGTGAACCTCAACCAGGCCGGTGCGGTTACGTACCCAGCCACTCAGTTGATGCGCGCTGGCAAGTTTATGGACAAAGGGCCGAAAGCCAACGCCCTGCACGCGGCCGGAAACCAGCAGTTGTAACGCCCCTGTTTGTCGTTGTCGGCCAGGACCCGTTGTTGCCGGCATGGTAATCAGGCGTCGGCGTGCGAGTGTTCGGTTCCGGTGACCGGCTCGCGCATGCCGGCGGACCACCAGATGCGGCAGGCGCCTTCATCGGAGACCATGCAGGGGCCGATGGGATGGCGGGGCTTGCAGGCGACTCCGAACAGCCGGCATTCATTGGGATAGATCCTGCCCAGCACCACCTGTGCGCAATCGCAGCCCGGCGGCATCTGGCCGGCGCGTTTGCGCGCGTCATCCGCGTAGGACGTGAACTCGTTTCGTGCATCGTGCGCCCGGTATGCGCTGTTCAGGGCAAAACCGGAATCCGGGATGACGCCGACACCGCGCCAGTTGGCGTCGGTAACGTCCATTGCCGCGTTTAGCTGTTTGCGTGCAGTCCGGTTGCCGCCCGGTTTTACGAGTTCGGGATAACAGTTATCCAGGAAGCGCCGGTCTTCGATCAGCTGCCGCAACGTCGAATACATTGCTGCGAGCAGGCTCTCGGGCGTAAAGCCGGCGACCGCGGCCGGGATGCCATGCTGACTGACCACGAACTCCCATTCTTCAGGGCCCATGATGGTTGCGACATGGCCCGGCGCCACCAGCGCATCAAATCCGGCGGTGCCGGAATCGAGCAGCATGGCGACAGCCGGCCAGGTCAACCGCCCGGACAACAGGATAAACAGGTTGTCCGGGACGCCTTCCACCAGCAGTGCGGCGGTGGGCGCGGTCGTGGTCTCGAAGCCGGCGGCGAAAAAGATCACCGGCTTGTGCGGGTTGGCGCGTGCAATTTCGGCAGCCTGTGTCGGTGAGGCGATCGGACGCACATCGGCGCCGCGAGTGCGGGCTATTTCCAGCGAGCGCGCCTCGGCGCGAGGTACGTTGACCGGTACCCGCAACATGTCACCGTAGGCAACCAGGATAATGTCTTCATTGAGTGCCAGCTGAATCGCCTCGAAGATATCCTCTTCCGGGCAGATGCAGACCGGGCAACCGGGGCCGGGGATCAGCTCGATATTTCCCGGCAGGGCGCTGCGCAGGCCGGCCATCGTAATGGAGCGCTCATGACCGCCGCAAACGTTCATGATGCGCACCCGCTCCGGCAGGTCGAGGGCGCGTATTCGTTGCAGCCAGGTTGTGGCGCTGGCGCTTGTCACGGGGCGGCAATGCCTGTGCCGGGAGTCGTTTCCGTGATCGCGCCCAGGCGGTGCTCCAGCGCGGCTTCCTGTTCCAGCAGCCAGTGCAGCCATTGCTGCATGCCGGCGCCGGTTTTGGCGGACAACTCGAAAACACTGGCCGGGTTGGCGAGTTCGCGGAGGTAGCGGCGCGCCTTGACGGGACTGAAGTCATCCAGCACCGGCAGCAGGTCGCACTTGCTGAGTATTACCAGGTCTGCGGTACGGAACATCACCGGGTACTTGGCAGGTTTGTCATCGCCTTCCGGCACGGACAGTAACGTGACGTTCATGTGCTGTCCCAGGTCGAAGCTGGCCGGGCAGACCAGGTTGCCGACGTTTTCGATAAAAACGATGTCGAGGGCATCGAGATCGAGGCTGTGCAAGGCATCATGCACCATGTGTGCATCCAGGTGGCATGCGCTGCCCGTGGTTATCTGGATGGCGGGTACCCCGTGACGCCGAATGCGCTCGGCATCGTTTTCCGTTTCCAGGTCACCCTCGATGACCGCGATCGACAGTTCATCCTTGAGGCTGTTGATGGTCGCCTCCAGCAGCGCGGTCTTGCCGGCGCCGGGCGAGGACATGAGATTGATGGCCAGTACGCCATGGTTGTCGAAGTGCTGCCGGTTATGCGCTGCCGTATGATCATTGGCATGCAACAGGTTGCGCAATACCGATACCGCCTCGCGGCCGTCGGATGTTCTGGACAGCGTTCCGCCGGGCTGCACCAGGTGGGCATTGCCGGGCGTTACGTTGCATCCACAGGTGTCACACATGTGATGTCTCCCGAATGTCTATTATCAGTAGCCGTTGAACAGGCATCAGTGGCTTGCCGCGGTACGGCCGGCATTTGTAACCGCCGGTCTGTCGTTGTTACGCATGACTTCCACGCTTTGCAGTAACAGCTCGTCACCCGAGACCAGCGATGTTCGCCAGTCGCCGCAGTGAGCGCACAACAGCCGTGACGGCAGTGCCTCGGAGTCGCTGCCGCAACGCTGGCAACTGACCACGACCGGCAGGATGTTTACGACAAGGTCAGCATCGGCCGCGACGCTGCCGGCGCTGGCGAGCGGAAAGGCGTGCTGCAGCAAGTGCGGTTCCACGCCGGACAACGGGCCGATACCGAGATGTATGGACGCTACCCGGTCTGCGCACTGGTCGCGGGCGACGGCATCAACCTGCTCCATCAGTGCCTGGCAAACGGCAAGTTCATGCATGATTGCCGTCCAGCATCTGGTCATACAGCTCCCATGCCGAGCGTGCCTCCTGCGGGGTTATTTTCTGTATTGCATAGCCGACGTGTACCACGACGAAGTCATTCACCGCGAAGTTCTCGTCCTGCATCATGAAAAGGCTGACGTCCCGCTGCACACCCTTTGCTTCGCAGGTGGCCATAAAACCATCTATGGATCTGATTTGCATGGGAATTCCAAGGCACATGATACCATACCTCCAGCAGTCCGTGGCAGCTGGCGGCACGCCAGGACCACTGGAGATTACTTAAGCATGAAAAATCAGAACCGAAATTGACCTTCGTCAATAAAAGCCATATCCCGTTGCGGTACAAATCAGGGTAAGTCACTGGGGGCATGAGCATGAAAAGCAAAACTCTGATACTCGGCATCGGTAATACACTGCTCTCCGACGAAGGTGTCGGAGTTCGCATGCTTGCCTATATGCAGCGGCACTTCCCCGTACTGACCGGCATCGATTACCTCGATGGCGGCACCCTGAGCTTTACACTTGCGCCTTATATAGAAGCGGCAGACAACCTGATTGTGATCGATGCGGCCGAGCTGGATGCCGCCCCCGGCACGGTGCAGGTATTCACGGACCAGGACATGGACCGGTTTGCCGGCAAGACAAAACGCAGCGTTCATGAAGTCAGCCTCGGTGATTTGCTGGCAATTGCGCACCTGACCGGTGCCGTGCCTGCCAACCGTGCGCTGGTTGCCATCCAGCCACAGGCCATTGACTGGGGGAACAACCTCAGTAATCCGGTAAAACGCGCGTTGCCGAATGCTGCGCGTCAGATTATTGACCTCATGCATGCCTGGATTCCGGGGAGCACGGCTGCCGGCGAATCCTGGGACCTGTTGCATGAATCAGGATCGGCAGGCGCCTGAGTGGATGGATAACAGGATACTCATACCGCTGGATGGATCTGAATCCATGGAGGAAATCCTCCTCTATGTCCAGTCGATCACGCCGCGTGAAGAGACCGAAATCAGCCTGTTGCACGTGCTGTCAAAGGCGGACAGCGGTAATAACGCCGAAGCCCACATAAACGAAATCATGAGCAGGCTTGCCGATGCAGGCTGGACTGTGGCCAGCGAGACACGCATGGGCGACCCGGTGGAAGAAATCGTCAAGTTTGCCATCCTGATGCCGGCCAGCCTGCTGGTGATGTCGACGCACGGCCGTTCGGGCCTCGAGCGGATTCGCGAGGGCAGTGTCACCGAGCAGGTGTTGAAACAGTCGCCCTGTCCGGTCTTCATTCTGCACAGTACGCGTGCGGAACCGGCGGATAATCGCACAGAGAGGCTGTTCAGGAAAATCCTTGTGCCACTGGACGGCACCAGGGAGTCGGCATCGATCCTCGCTTGCGTCGAACGTTTTGCCAAAGCACACGATTCGGAGGTCATCCTGTTCCACGATGAAATGGACCACCCCGACGTGGACAGGGCCACCATCAAGATGGCGCTGGAGGAACAGAGTGTCAAGCTGGCGAATACAGGGTTGAAGGTAATGCTCGATATGTCCACCTACAAACGGCCAATTCGTGAAATCCTCAGCAAGATAGATGATATGAATATCGACCTGGTATCCATGGCTACGCATGGCGAGTCGGGCGAGCGCCGGGCACTGGATGAATCGGTCACTGCCGAGGTGATACGACATTCGAGCTGCCCGTTACTGGTCTGGTCGGCAGAACCGCAATGCCCGCCGGCTTTCGGGGATTAGCGACAGCATGCCTCACGTGACAGACAGCGTTGAATTCAGGGTCGAAAGCGGTGATGCGCTGACCTGTAACGTTCAGCCACTGCTGCATGAAATTCGCCATGCGCTGGCGCGGCTGCTGGAGTGCGGTGAGCACACTATCATCGATCTGCGCAGTATCCCGCTGGCCCCGGGTGAAGAGCTGAAAATAATTGATACGTTGGGCAATGGCGAGGTACAATGCGAGGCTGTATGCGCTGGGTCCCAGCGAGATCAATGAAACCCGTTTCCCGGGGGTGTGGGTCGTTACGCACTTCAATAGCGATAATGAAGTCATCGGGAAATTCATCGAGGTGTGCGAGTTGCCGCGCCTGTTGATGGCGCAACCGGACGATATTCGAGACGGACTCGAGGCGCTGGAGCAGCAACTGGCGTGAAGCCTACAGGAGACAAATGATGTCCAAAGACCTGACTATCGGCGAAGCATTGCGGCAACGCGGGGTCACGCGGCGCGGGTTCATGAAATTTTGCGCGGCCACCGCCTCCATGATGGCGTTGCCGCCGGCGATGGTGCCGCTGATTGCCGAGGCACTGGAAAAGGCGCGCCGGCCATCGGTCATCTGGCTGTCATTCCAGGAATGTACCGGCTGTACCGAGTCGTTGACCCGTTCGCATTCTCCGACGGTGGAGGGGCTGATCTTCGACACCATCTCGCTGGATTATCATCACACCTTGCAGGCGGCATCGGGTGATGCGGCCGAGGCGGCCCGCGAGGCGGCCATGGAAGAAAACTACGGCAACTATATCCTGGTCGTGGACGGCTCGATCCCGAAGGGAAACCCGGGTTACTCCACCATTGCCGGCATCAGTAATCTCGATATGCTGCTCGATACCGCCAAGGGGGCGGCTGCCATCGTTTCGGTGGGCTCCTGTGCCGCATTCGGCGGTATCCCGCACGCCAGCCCGAACCCGACCGGGGCCGTGTCGGTGTCCGATATCATCAAGGACAAGCCGATCATCAACGTATCGGGCTGCCCGCCCATCCCGGTGGTCATAACCGGCGTGCTGGCGCATTTCCTGACCTTTGGCACGATTCCCGAACTGGACGAGCTCGGCCGCCCGATGGCCTATTACGGCAAGAGTATTCACGATCGCTGCTACCGGCGGCCGTTCTATGACAAGGGCCTGTTCGCTGAGACTTTCGATGACGAGGGCGCGAAGAAGGGCTGGTGCCTGTACAAGCTGGGTTGCAAGGGGCCGACCACCTACAACGCCTGTGCCACGGCGAAGTGGAACGAGGGCACCAGTTTCCCGATCGAGTCCGGGCATCCCTGTCTCGGCTGTTCGGAGCCGGACTTCTGGGATGGCGGTGGTTTCTACAAGGCAATCTCGACACCCACGGAAGACATTACCCGTACCGCTGTGTATGCAATCGGTGCCGGTGCGGCGGCCGGTGTTGCACTTGGCGCCATGAATCGTGCCAAGAAGGCGCGTGCGGTAAAGACGCATGAAAAAGCGACCATTGACGATCTCGAAGTGGATAAATAACGATGACTGAAACCGAATTTCTACTGCTGGTGCGTGGCCCGCTGCTGCAGGGTGCGACAGTCATCTTCCTGCTTGGCATCGTGGTACGGATGCTGGAAATACTGCTGCTGGGCAGAAAGGCAAACCTGGCCGAAGCACGCGGCTCCGCCCTCGCCGGCGGCATGCGTACCATCCTCACTCGCATGGTGCCCGATAAAGGAACGCTGCAGCGTTCCGCATTTACGGTTGTCTCCGGCTACATCTTCCATATCGGACTGTTTATTACGATCCTGCTGTTTGCGCCGCATATCCTGCTGATCGAGGAAGTGTTCGGCGTCAGCTGGCCTGCATTGCCCACGCCGGCCGTCGATGCGACCACCGTGGTAACCATGATTGCGCTGCTGGCCGTGCTGGTGCACCGCGTGATAGATCCGGTAAAACGTTTTCTGTCACGTTTCCAGGATTACCTGGTATGGGTCGTGACTTTTCTGCCGATGGTCACCGGCTATATCGCGTTTCACCGCATAGGCATGCAGCCGCCGCTCCTGATCGCCCTTCATATTCTCAGCGTGGAACTGCTGATGGTGGTGTTTCCGTTCACCAAGCTGATGCATACCTTCACGCTGTTCATGTCGCGTTACTACAACGGCGCCATATCCGGCTACCGGGGGGTGAACTCATGAGCGGAGCGTCCCTGGAGAAAGGCATCAAGGCCTTCAAGGAGCAGATCGATGCGCCGGTTGCCGCTTTCTTCAACAGCTGTGTGCATTGCGGCATGTGTGCGGAGGCCTGCCTGTTTTTTACCGAGACAGGCGACCCGACCCGTACCCCGATACACAAACTGGAACCCCTGCGCCGTACCTGGGAGCAGGAGTACACCTTCTGGGGGAGGTTCAAGAAGGCGCTGGGACTCAGTAAACCGGTAACCGATAAAGAACTGGGCGACTGGGAAACGCTGGTGTACGACAGTTGCACGTTATGCGGGCGCTGCTCGATGGTATGCCCGGTCGGTAATGACATAGCCTACATGATTCGCAAGATGCGCGAGGGCATGGCCGTGGCCGGTCACGCACCGGTTGGCCTGGTGGGCGCAACCAAACGTGCCGTCACCATCGGCAGCCCGATGGGTGTCAAGCTGCCGGCCCTGCAGGCGCAGATTCGCCACGTGGAAAAGGAAACGGGGCTTGCCATACCGGTTGATGTGGAAGGTGCGGAGTATATGTGCCTGCTGTCATCCATGGAGATCATGAACTTCCCGGAATACATCGGGGCGATCGCAAAGATCTTCGACAAGGCAGGCGTGTCCTGGACCATTTCCTCGGAGGCCTTCGAGGCAACCAACAGCGGTATTCAGATCGGCGTCTCGGAGATTGCCGCCGAACTGGTGCAGCGCACCGTCGATGCCGCGGAAAAACTGAAAGTGAAGGCCGTCATCAGCCCCGAGTGCGGGCATGCCTACATGGCGATCCGCTGGGAAGGGCCGAACCTGGTCGGCAAGCCGTTCAATTTCAAGGTGGTGCATATCCTCGAGCTGCTGGACGAGCTGCGCAAGGAAGGACGTTTGAAAACAACCGGCAAGGAATCACAGCGCCTGACCTATCACGACCCCTGCCAGATCGCCCGGCGTGGCGGTGTGATCGAGCAGCCGCGCAATTTGCTCAATATGGTGGCGGATGACTTCGTCGAAATGCCGGAAGCAGGCGCCATGAACTGGTGCTGCGGGGCCGGCGGCGGCGTGAGCAGTAATGAACGTGCCGATGAGTTGCGACTGAAAGTCTTTAACCGCAAGAAGGCACAGCTCGATGCAGTGAATGCGGATGCGCTGGTATCGGCTTGTTCCAATTGCCGCATTCATCTCGAAGAGGGTCTCGAAGAGTACCACATGGAAATACCGGTACTCAGCCTGACTGAAACCATAGCCGAGCACCTGTCTGAGGATAAATCATGAGCGAACGTGTTGTTGTCGATCCGATTACGAGAATCGAGGGCCACCTGCGCATCGAGGCACAGATGGAGGGCGACCGTATCGCAAAAGCCTACTCTGCCGGCACCATGGTGCGTGGTATCGAAATCATCCTGCGGGGTCGTGATCCGCGCGATGCCTGGGCATTCGCACAGCGAATCTGCGGCGTGTGCACGCTGGTGCACGGGCTGGCGTCGATTCGCTCTGTTGAAAATGCCCTGAACTACACCATACCGCCGAACGCACAACTGATTCGCAACCTGATGAGCGGTGCGCAGTATGTGCATGATCATGTGATGCACTTCTACCACCTGCATGCACTGGACTGGGTCGACGTGGTGTCCGCATTGAATGCCGATCCGAAGGCAACGTCCGCACTGGCACAGTCAATCAGCAGTTATTCGAAGTCCTCGCCCGGCTACTTCGCCGACATGCAGAAAAAGCTGAAGAATTTCGTCGAGGGCGGTCAGCTGGGTATCTTTGCAAAGGCGTACTGGGGTCACCCGGCCTACAAGCTGCCGCCCGAGGCCAACCTGATGGCGGTGGCGCATTACCTCGAGGCGTTGTCCTGGCAGCGCGACGTGGCCAAGCTGCATACCATCTTCGGCGGCAAGAACCCGCACCCCAACTTCCTGGTCGGAGGCGTGGCCTGCCCGATCGATCTCAACTCGGATTCAGCCATCAACGCCAAGCGGCTTGCGCAGGTGCAGGAGATCATCAACAAGATGAACGTGTTCGTCGAGCAGGTCTATATTCCGGACCTGCTGGCCATCGCCGGTTACTACAAGGACTGGGGCGCGCGTGGCGAGGGGCTGGGTAATTTCCTGACTTTCGGCGATTTCCCGGAAAAGGGCATGGATGACCCGTCGAGCTTCCTGATACCGTCCGGCGCCATTCTCAACCGTGACATCAGCACGATCCACGACGTCGACATGAATGCCGCGGACGAGATCCAGGAGTACGTCTCGCACTCGTTCTATGATTACTCGAACGGCAAGGACGCGCCGCTGCACCCGTATGACGGCGAGACCAGCCTGAATTACACCGGGCCCAAACCGCCCTATTCACAGCTCGATGTGGACCATTCCTATTCATGGTTGAAGTCACCGCGCTGGAAGGGGCATGCCATGGAGGTCGGCCCGCTGGCGCGCGTGCTGATGCTGTATGCCAGTGGCCATGAACAGACCAGGGAGCTGGTCGGCATGACGCTGAATACGCTCGACGTGCCGGTTTCAGCGCTGTTCTCGACGCTGGGGCGTACCGCGGCGCGCGGTCTCGAGACCAAGGTCATCGGCGACATGATGCAGACCTGGTATGACAACCTGGTTGCCAATATCAAGGCGGGCGACACGAAGACCTTTAATGAAACACTGTGGGAGCCGGAGAGCTGGCCGAAGCAGGCGCGTGGCGTAGGCTTCATGGAGGCGCCTCGCGGTGGCCTCGCGCACTGGATCGTGATCGAGGACAAGATCATCAAGAACTACCAGGCTGTCGTGCCAAGCACCTGGAATGCCGGGCCGCGAGACCAGAATGGCCAGCCGGGAGCCTACGAGGCGGCATTGGAAGACAATCATACGCTGCACGATCCGAAGCAGCCGATCGAGATACTGCGCACCATTCACAGTTTCGACCCTTGCATCGCCTGTGCCGTGCATGTGACTGACCCGGATGGTGAGGAATTGATACAGGTCAAAGTCCGTTAGGCGGGGAATCAAGACAATAAGCAGATTGTGGCGCAAATAACATGACTGCAAATATCATGCAGTCAGGAGACCGGAGTACACGATGAAATTGAAAGTTATTTTTACTGCTTTAATGACATTGATTGCCCTGCTCGTTACACCGTATGCCGTCGCACATGGCGGCGTTATCATAAGCAATGGGCTCGCCGACGGTTTCATGCACCCTGCAGCCGGACTGGACCACCTGGTGATTGCGATTGCCGCCGGTTTCTGGGCGGCACGGTCCGGCGATCACGGAGTGCAGGACATGACGTATTTTCTGTCGCTGTTGCTGGTCGGCTTGCTGCTGGGTGTCTTTTGCCTGCAGTTCCCGCAACTGGAACTCTCGACCATGCTGCTGGTGATGCTGATAGCCGCATTTGTCGCGATGAGTATTGCCGCGCCACAGTATATCGGCTACGTCTTCTTCGGCGGGCTGGCAATTTATCATGGCATTACCCACATCCTGGAAATTCCCGCACTGATCACGATCACGGGTTACATCATCGGCCTGCTGCTCTCGACCGGGTTGTTGCTTATGCTCGGAACCATGCTGCGGCAGGTGGTGGTGACTCACATGCCGCATGGCAGGACGACGCGATAACCAGTGCTGTTCGCGGGATTCCCGAATAGTCGTTGACGCAGGCGGAAACAGGGGGCTGACCGTTCAGTTGTCCCTGTTGCCAGGCGGCAGTTTTTCGCTCACATCAGATGATTCATCTTCCCAGTCGTATGTTTTTACCGCCGGTATCGGGTCGAAACGATTGAATATAAAGGCGCCCAGTACGCCGGTCGCTGCACCGAAGAAATGACTCTCGAATGAAATGCCCGGCTCCTGCGGAAATATTGTCCAGACCATACCGCCGTATAAAAAGAAAACGATCATGGACAGTGCGATGGACTGCCGGTCGCGCCGCAGAATTCCGCTGGTGAAGATGAAGAACATCATGCCGTGGGTCAATCCGCTGGCACCGTAGTGATAACTTTCACGCGCAAACAACCAGACACCGATACCTGAGCCCAGGTAGATCAGCAGCAGTACCGGCTTCGCAGAGCGCGGGTAGGCGTACAACAGCGTTGTCAGCAGTATCAGCAATGTCGCGCTATTCGACAGCAGGTGGTACCAGCTGCCGTGGATCAATGGCGCGAACAGGATATCTACAAAATGTTCCGGGCTGCGCGGGTAGATGCCGAACCGGTAAAGATCAATTTGCAGCCAGCGATCGAGAAACTCGATCAGGCACAGGACAATGATAACGAAGAGGGAGATTATTACGCTACGGCCAAGCGGGGAGTGCATGGCTTCAGTTTAATACAAGGGTTCAATATTGTATGCACGCGGCACGGTAATGTCTCCGCGTGATCTGCCGAATCGTACATGCAGACCGGGTAACGAATTGTATGCGATAGCGAGGTGTGTTCCGTTACCAGTCCTTTCTGTACTCCAGCATCAGGGAGCGACGACTGCTGGCGGAGTCTTTCAACATCAGTCCCACGGTTTTGCTGTCATTCAGGCTGTAACGCTGGTCATTTGCCGCCAGGCTAACAGCTGCGCCGAGGACGCCAACGACCGGTGCGTAATTACCGGCACGGCTGAGTGCCCGGCTTGAATAGGTTGCCAGCTCCTGTTGCACGATTTGACGATTAATGTCTGCTGATTGCATGTAATCGCGTGACAGCATCGCAATACTCGTCTGCTGCCATTGTGACTGTACTGGCGGTGCTGCGGCGTACACCGTCTTTTCCGAGCCGTCCGCCATGATCGCGGAGTTATATGCCAGTAAACATATAATTATCGTTAAATATCTGCGCATCATTTTGCCCTCCTGTCCCTGGATGATCCGATGTCATCACGAGGCGATACGCCGTTACCGGTTTTTAGCCGGATATGTACTACAGTTTATACCGATAGGCCGGAATGTCTATTGAACCAAGGTGCTAGGTATGGCCCGGGGAACGACGGGACGATGCAAAAAAATATAAGTAAAATCAGTGATTTGGTAAGGGTCCGTGCCCCATTGCGGAGGGGGCGGCATTAAGCCGGCATGATCCTTGTCAATGTGGCGAATATTGACTTTGGATAGACTGTAAATGGCAGGAGCCGTAATGGCGTGTGCCATCACAATAGCAGGAGGGGTTATGACCAAGCGCTGGGTTGTCGTTGCAGATCAAAGCAGGGCACGTATTTTTACCACAGAGGAGCCACAGGGGCCGTTGTTGCAACTGGCATCAATGGATAACCCGCACGGGCGGGAGCGCGCGCAATCAATGGGCACGGACCGGCCGGGCCGCAGTTTCGACAGCCACGGGCAGGGACGCCACGCCATGGGGACATCGGTAGAACCGGTTGAGCAGGAAAATATCCGCTATGCGAAGGAGGTGGCCGGTTATCTGGAGAGTGCCTGTCACGATGGACGTTGCAAGGAATTGCTGCTGGTGGCGGGGCCGCATTTCCTCGGGGTGCTGCGCAAGCAACTGCATACGCCGCCTGATATCAAGATTTCCGTAATCGACAAGAATCTCGGGCAGTACGAAGCCCGGGAGATTCGTTCACATCTTCCGGATCGTCTGTAGCCCCGTATCTTCAACAACGGAACGGGACATTACCTGCATACCCGCCTGCAGTTCACAACGTCAGGTTCAGCGAAGTGGTTTTGCCGGTGATTTCACAGGCGGGGAAATGCCGGCCACTGCCCTGACTGCCTTGCGAGTGCAGTGCATGGCCACCATGGAACAGGCAGGTCACTGTAACGGCAACACGGTTTCACCGGTGCCATAAGAATTGTGGTGGTGCCGGTCAGCTATATTCGCGGCCTCCTCCGGTATGCATCGATTTAATCAGGGTATGATTGCCTGTTACAGTCTGAACGGCTCATCGCCCCGATCGGCGGATCGAATTGTTTGCACGGCTGCCTCCCTGCGGGTGTATAGCCCGGGTTAATCGGAAGGCAGCCTGGATTATTTACGCCGGGAAGGGTGGTTGCGCTACCTGCCCGAAACAGGCCATGCCGGTTCATGCACGGGGGATATATGTACACGGACAAAAACGAATTACTGGAAGACATACGGGTCCTGCAGGAACAACTGGAGACGGCTTTTGACGAGGCCCGCGAAAAATTCCGTTGTTCCCTGGAGGACGGAAGAGTGCGAATTACCAACGAGGTCAGGGATTTCCAGCTTCGTTACCGGGTCGGTTTGTTACATTACCTCCTTGATTCAGACATTGCCAGCGTGCTTACAGCACCGGTGATATACAGCATGATCGTTCCGCTGGCAATCACTGACCTGAGTTTTACAATTTACCAGCACATCTGTTTTCGTGCCTACGGAATACCGCGAGTGCGGCGGCTTGATTACATCGTGCATGACCGGCACAAGCTGGCCTATCTGAATATAATAGAAAAAGCCAACTGCGCCTATTGCAGTTATGGCAACGGTGTAATCGCCTATGCGAGCGAAATAATATCCAGGACCGAGCAGTACTGGTGCCCGGTTCGGCATGCGAGCAGGATCCTGAATGCGCATCAACGCTATACAGGATTTATCCCGTACGGGGACGCGGAGGGATATCAACAGGGGCTGCAGGGCAAGCGGGACGAGTTACGTGGGTTGCCCTCGCCATTTATGGAGGATAAAAACAGGAGATGAAGATTTCATTCCATGGTGCAGCACGGGGTGTGACAGGTTCCTGTTACCTCGTTGAATGTGACGGTAAACGCATCCTGGTGGACTGCGGTTTTTACCAGGGTGGTCGTGAGCTCGAGGAGGATAATGCCGATGACTTCGGCTTCGACCCGTCTGAAGTGGACATATTGTTGTTGACCCATGCCCATCTGGATCATTGCGGACGGATACCGTTGCTGGTCAAGCGCGGCTTCAATGGTGAAATTATTACGACCGCGGCGAGTCGTGAACTTGCGCGCCTGATCATGCTGGATGCGGCGGGCCTGCAGGAAGAGGAGGCCAGGTATCTCAATCGTCGGGCACGCCGGCGCGGCGCGGGAGCGGACGTCATCGAGCCGTTGTATGTCACCCTGGATGCGCTGAATGCGCTGGAGTATTTCGGCCGTACCGCAATCTACGGACAGCCGCTTGAACTGTCCGCGGGTGCGAGTGCGACCTTTATCGATGCAGGCCATATCCTTGGCTCGGCCAGTGTCGTACTGGAGCTGCAGGAAGGTGCAAAACGGCTGAAAATACTGTTTTCCGGCGACATCGGCTGTGGGGGCCGGCCGATCCTGCGTGATCCGGATATGCCGCCACCGGTCGATGTGGTTGTCATGGAAACGACCTACGGTGATCGCCCGCACAAGTTGCTGGAGCCGTCGATTCAGGAATTGTACGACGCCATCAATGATACTGTCGGCCGTGGCGGAAACGTGGTGATTCCGACCTTTGCCCTTGAGCGTGCCCAGGAGCTGCTGTATTACCTGCACGACGGCAAGCAGCAGAAGTTGCTGCCTTCCCATTTGCAGGTATTCCTCGATTCGCCCATGGCCATCTCGGCCACGCAGATATTCCGGCGCCATCCGGAGTGTTACGACGAGGAGACCGCCGCCTTGTTTGCGTCCGGGCGTGACCCTTTTGATTTCAACGGGCTGCATTTCACGCGCGAAACGGCGGAATCCATGGCGATCAACCAGATTGCCGGCGGCGCGGTCATTATGGCCGGTTCCGGTATGTGTACCGGTGGCCGTGTCCGGCACCACCTGAAGCGCAACCTGGGGCGTGAGAACAGCAGCGTGGTCTTTGTCGGTTACGCTGCCAGGGGGACACTGGCACGGCGTATCGTCGATGGTGCAAAGACAGTCAGTATTTTCGGCGAAGAATATGCAGTGCGGGCGCGTATACATACCATCGGCGGTTTTTCGGCCCATGCCGGCCAGACCGAGCTGCTGGAGTGGCATCGCCATTGCGGTAATCCGAAAATCACCTTCCTGGTGCATGGCGAGAAAGACAGCATGAAGAGCTTCAGCAAATTACTGGAGAACACGCGTGTCGAGATGCCCGAATTGCACCAGGCGTTTGCTTTATAGAGGGTGATTCAGGGCTAGCCGGGCTGGCCGTCGACACGGGGGCGCGCCAGCATGGGCAGGAAAAC
The DNA here is from genome assembly GCA_963768575.1 of uncultured Halobacteria archaeon. Classification (GTDB taxonomy): domain Bacteria; phylum Pseudomonadota; class Gammaproteobacteria; order UBA9214; family UBA9214; genus UBA9214. Next base: position 47,635 of record CAVYIJ010000019.1, on the reverse strand, counting down.
ATACAGAAACATGACAAATGCGGCCACCCACAATGCCTGCGACAGGCCGATCCACAAACTGTGGTGCGCAGGATAAAACAGTGGAAAAAATACCCTCAAAACACTTCCGGCAAAAAGCGCGGCGAAGATCCGGAACAGGGCGGGTGGCGCATCGACGACGCTTCTGCCTGTGTGCCCGAGTGTAACGCGCGACATCATGCCGAGTGAAATCATACCGATACATCCGTAGGCGAAGGCGTGTAGTGAAAGCAGGGGCGAGATGCCAAGGAACCCCGCGGCGGCTTTTAGTGCAAATGCGATTATCAGCCAGGCATATCCCAGGTACAGAACCCACAATAAAGGTTTTTTCCAGATGCCCGCGGTATGCCAGCCGGCCAGGCGGACGGCATGCAGCAGCATCAATGTCGTACTCAGTGCAGCGACGAGCAAGGTATCCGGGCGAATAATTTCCGCTATCCAGAACGCAAGAAACAGGACGAGGCTTGATATGTCGAGCCACAGGCGGTTTTTCAGTTCGACAGGATACCCCGCGCCACGCTCGATGAAGAACGGGAAGACCCGCCTGGACAAAACAAGTACCAGGGCAATCACCAGGTAAACACCGGAATACAGGCCTATGCGGACACCGTCTTCCAGCACGCCGTACATGCCTGCATAGAATGCCAGGTTGCAGGCCAGCAACAGGACGAGCTTGGATATGATGCCCAGTTGCTTCCATTGCCTGACTTTTATAATAGGGACCAGCAGGGCAATGATGAGGCCTGCCGTAAATGCGATGTCCATGCATGACAGGACAATCAGCGGAACGGCGTTGCCTGCAAGGAACAGAATGCGTCCTGCCAGCCACGCCAGGAACAGCAGTAACAAGGACATGCCACGCGCTGTCTGGATGCCGGTCCAGTTTCCGACGGCGGTTAAAAGAAAGCCGGCTATGACGGCCTGGCTATAACCATAGACCATTTCGTGTGCATGCCAGGTGACTGCCGGCAGCATCCCGGGGTGAATGTTCCAGTTAACGAGATACATGACGGACCATGCAAGCGTGGCCAGCACCGAGAACAATGCGGCTGCGGCAAAGAACGGCCGAAAGCCCAGGTTCAGGATTGCGGGATATGCAGGTGCCGGCTGCATCCCGGGAAGCTCCGCACGCCTGATATCCATTATTTCAGGGTTTGCGTTAATTCCTGCAGGGGCTCCTCGTTCTTGCAGAAGCCGATATCGTCAGCAGTGACCCCGCCCCGTTCCAATCGTTCGTCGCATTCCTCGAGACTTGAGCATGTCACGCAACGGTTCATATGCTTGTGAATATCAACGCCGCGTTCACTGCTGATGTAGGTATCGATATCGATACCCAGCGCGGAAAGCATCTTGCCCAGACGCAACTTTTCTATTTTACCGGCAAGCTTTTCACGGTAGACCATGCCTGCCCTGACGTTGAAAATGATGGCGACCGGCAGTATTACGACGAACAGCACAAGCAGCGCTGCAAATAGTAGTGATGTCAGCAGGGTCGTAATAATCGACATAATAATGGACTCCATTGGTATGAAAACAGGTTTCCGTTGTCCGCCGGCGCGAAACCGACGTGCTTGTATGGCGTTATCGGTAAATTCGCGGTGATCATGTAATGCATTCTCGCGTATCAATTCCTCCGCGGGTTGCAGCGATTGATAGAGAAACCCTGCCCCGCGAACGCACCAGGGGCGTGATTCACTGCCGGGCCGGTGTTGGCGGCCGCCACGGCGCAGGGATGATGTGTGTACACCGGTACATTAAATGGCGTATCGGTGTGCCGTGTCGTTGATGCAGGTTAATCCGTCTGCCTCTGTGTTGTTTAAGATGCTGATATAGATGATAAAATATCTGGATGGCCTGTAGCCGGACAGGGCGCCGTTGAAAAGCAGGGAAATATTTCAACACCGGTTTTCGTGAGCAGGCCGGAATCGTTTGTCGGGCGGGTGCTGCATGGCAGCCGGGGCGAGGAACGGCTTCCAGGTATGCCGGCGCTGCCGGCCTGTCTGTGGACGACAGACCGCCGGCTCCGCCTGTTACGGTTCAGTGAGGCCCGTCGATAAGCGAAGCCCTGTTTACAGTTTAGGATTTATTTTCGATGGGTCCTGCATGGTGAGTTTGCCGACATCGGGGATGTGTATGACGTTGCCGTCTACATGTATAAGCCCGCTGTTTTGCATGTTGCGGAAGATTCGGGAGAGAGATTCCGGTTGTATGGACAGGCGCGATGCGATGACATGTTTGGGAACCGACAATTCGATGCGTACATCATGTTGTTGTCCTGCAGGGACCTGTTGTATGAGGAAATTACTGAACCGTAGTGATGCGTTCTGCAACGTCAGTGCATCGATATCATTCAGCTGTCGTTTCAGCCAGCCGGACATGTCTGCCATGAGACGGAAACAGGTGTCGGTCGATTCACGCAGTATGTCGCGGAATGTGCTGTTTTGAAAACTGATAACCTCCGAGCTGCAGAGTGCATCGGCACTGACCGGGTAACGCTGCCCATCCATGAAGGTAATGGCTTCAGCGAAGGTTTCACCCGGCGAAATCAGGTGAACAACCTTTTCCGTGCCGTCGGGCGTGGAGAGAAAGAGCCTGAGCGATCCGCTGCGCAGCATGAAGAAATGATGGGCGTCCTGCTGGCATTCAAACAGGTGCTGCCCTTCGTCAAGCTGGATAAGGCGCGCAGTCTGCAATATCCGGTCAAGTTGTTGTGCGTCCAGCGCCGAGAACAGGGGATTGCGGCGCACTTCCTCTGGCTGGATTGTGGTCGTGTGCATCAGTTCGATGTTGATATTTTTCCATTTAATATTGACTGGCGAACCGGCTTGCCACCGGTCTTGCCGGTCGCCATGATTGTAACAGCCTGTTTGCCTGCCAGCCATTATTACCCCAGATGCCTGTGCAGGCGCGCATCACGGGTGCGGAAGTGCTCGGAAAACCAGTTGCCGATGGTTGCCGCGAACTCCTCGTCATTGTAGAACTCGTTTTCTTCGTAAGCATCCATGATGTCGCTGATTTCATCGAGCAGGCGTTCGTGGTCCTGTTTGTGGTCCTGGTACTGGTCATAGCGCTGTTCACGCATGACTTTCTCCTCCAGCGCGAAATGTGCCGCGATGTGCACATGAATTTCGCCGAGGAAGTCCAGTACGGTTATGCTGGCGTCTTCGCCCGACATGGCGTCATGCAGCTCGTTGATGAGACTGATTATTTCCTTATGTTCATGGTCGACGTCCGGAACACCGGTTTCGAATTCATCTTTCCATTCTATTAAAGACACGGGTACCTCACAGGAAAAGGAAGCCGCCGAGTTCGGGGCGGAAATCGATCACGAAATTCTGTTGCGGCGCAAGATTGACTTCGGTTGCTTTCACATAATCGAAACCATCGGTATCTCTTTTATCACGCAGTCGCGCCACGATACGGTGTTTCCCGGCACTGACAGGAAACTTTTTATAGGCTGTCGATGCGCCATCTCCGGCAATGCCGGAGGGCATCAGTGCTTCGTGATAGAGGGTTTCTCCATCCACTTCCAGTTCGACCAGTAATGCCATTCTTTGACGTGCGCAATCCGCCGGCCGGCGCATGTTGGGTGGCAAGGCATCGAGCTCTTCCTGGGTCCGCTGCCGACAGGCTTCCCGGTGTTCGCCGGCATGACTGAAGCTCAGCTTGATCAGTGCCAGGCCAGGTTCGAGATGAGTGTAGGAGGGCGAGGTGGCGAGGTAACCGATCGGTATGGCGAACAGCGCATAGGCAATCGCCTGGCCAATATAACGCAGGACACTAGCCATGACTCTCTTCTCCCTCGATAATCCGTTTCATCACCGACCATTTTTTCTGCCGCTTGATGGCGGGCAGTACCCACAGGCGTTCACGGAATTTCTCCAGTTCAGTCGTCAGCTGGCTGTTGCGGCTGATGCCTGCCCAGAACTTCCCGACCCGCTCAAGCGGGACCCGGGCACGCAGATACGGGTCCCGCCTGGCGGCCAGCCGCTGCTCTTCCCACTGCTGGCCGAGCCGAAAGTGGCAGTCACCTTCGGCACAGCCGGTCAGGAACACGCCGTCGGCATGCTTGCGTGATATCAGGAAATCGATGAAAGAAGGCGGCAGCATGGCGATACACGGCAGTTTCAGCACGGCCGTATCGGGCCCGCGCAGTTTCTCGAGGTCAGCGCCATGGTCGCAGCCGAATACCAGGACACGTGCAATACCGGTCAGGGGTGCGGTAGCAGCCAGTGCCTGTTCGCGCAGCTTGTGCAGGTCCATGTCGGGGAGGTTGATTCCCGGCACCAGTCTGCCGGCACGCCGGAAGGGGGTGGACGTCGGGCAGGCGCCCACACAGATCCCGCAACTGGTACACAGGCTGTTGCTGACAATCGCCTCATCGGTAAATGCCGTGCCGTCGGTGCGCGGTTGCAGGGAGACGGCGCTGAACGGGCAGTCATCCACGCAGCGGCCACAGCCATTGCAGTTATCGAGATCGACCACCGCAGCCGCCGCGCGCCGTTTTGGCGGCAGCAGGGGCAGCAGTAACAGCAACAGTGTGCCGCCGCCCGCGATTGCCCAGACCGCCTTGCCGGACAGCATGTCGAGCAGCGGGTAGCCCGCGAGGTAAAACCAGTCAAAGTCGATGACGGCCGGTACGATATTCAGGTTGGCGGGCGGCTGGCTGACGGCCGGTTCGATGAAGGACAGTACCAGCAGCATGCCCAGGGTCCCGACAGCCAGACCGACGGGTGGATTTGTGCGCGCATTTCTCTGGCGCTGGATATGTATCCACATCACCAGCAGCATGAACAGCGGTACGGCTATGTGGATGAAAACCATGAGTGTGAAAAAACGGCCGCTCAGCGTTTCCTCGCTGAGGAAATTGCGGGCAATGGACTGGCCGAAGATACCCAGTGAATCAAGCCATTCGGTCGATGCGATAGCGATGTACTGGGCGAGCACGTCCCAGACCATCCAGTAACCGCTGATGCCGCAGGCGAATACCAGCCAGATCAGCGGCACCCCGGTAAACCAGCTGAACCAGCGCGCACCACGGTAGCGGTCCATGACGAACTCGCGCAGCAGGTGCAGCATCATGACGATAATCAGTGCATCGGAAGCATAGCGGTGCAGGCTGCGCATGACGCCGCCGGCGTACCACTGCACATTGGTAATGTATTCCAGCGATTCATAAGCCTGGGTGATGCCGGTGTCGAAGAAGATGTAGAGGTATATCCCGCTGACGATCACGATCCAGTAGAAGAACCAGCCGAGAGTGCCGAGATGGAAGAGCGGATTCCACGCGGGAGTAAATGCATGGCTGAAAAGTCTGTCGACATATTCAAAGCCTGCTCGAATAATTTTGCGCGGGCCGTTCACGTATTGCTGTTCTCCTTGCTAATGTGTCTGCACGGGTGCGCGGAAGCGCGAACACACCGGGTCGACCCGGTATTTTTGCAGGCCGTGCTGTGTGCACAGCACACCCTACGCTAGCGGTCGGGCTGACGCAGATTTTCGCCAGGCGCGGATTATAAACCAGGCGGTGCCACCCAGGGTTACCAGGCCGATAAACAGACCGATAAATATAGAATAGTCGAAACGGTACATCCCGGTCGTCGGGTCGTACACGGTACAGAACAGTTTGATGTTGTTCAGCATGCCCTGGATCGGCGTGGCAGCCACCTGTTTCCCGTACAGCAGTTCCTTGAGGGGCTCGACCAGCGCCGGTGCCTCGGGGGCCATGCCATATACCTGCCGATAGACCTTCCCCTCGCCGTCCAGCAGGGTGGCCTGGATCATGTGATCGAAGCCCTTGGGGGTGCTGAAGTAGCTGAAGCCGACATCAGCGGCCAGTTGCTGCAGGGTGTCGGCATCGGTGCTGACAAAATGCCAGTTCCCGAGATCGATATTTCTCTGTGCAGCGAAGATACGCATACGGTCCGGTGTGTCGACCGGTGTGTCGAAGCCGATGGTCAGTACCGAGAAGCTGTCATCTCCCAGTGCATCCCGCGCAATGTTGACGACCCTGGCGAGGTTTGAAGTCACGGTCGGACAGACATGGTAGCAACTGGTATAGATCAGGCTGATGATTACCGGCTTGCCGCGCAAGGACTCCAGTGAAACCTGTTTTCCATTGCCATCGAGAAAGGTGTAATCACCGACGCCATGACCAAGTGCACGCCTGGCTCAGGTCAAGGGCCACTTTCTCGTCGTAGTCAACGCCGCTTTCATGGACATGCACGGGGTCATCGCGGCCCTGCACGGGATCGGTTGCCGTTCTCCCGTGCTCATGCCGGGCGGCGTTTTGATCAGGTTCCACCATGGCTGCTGCGCTGCCCGTTAAAAGCAGGCCCGTGAAAACCAGGAGGCACGCGAAGATTTTATAACCGGCAGTCATCGAATTTCGCATATTTCGTATCAGGTATCGTTCCAACATACCACGACGCACCCTGATTGTTTTTAACAGTGGTTAATTCGGGCCACAAAAGTGTCGGTTACGTGATCGGGGGTGGCCGGGTATTGCGGATGGCTGTTCGGGAGTGCCCGCGCACGGCGGGTCCGCTAGATCAGCAAGGCATCCAGGATCGCGCCGACCAGCAACAGGCTCAGTTGCAGCAGCGAGGCATGGAAATTGGTCATGGCCGTTGTTGCTGACGGCTTGCGTGCAAGACCGATGCTGGTCCAGACAAACCAGCCACCGCCGGTAGCGGCGCCCAGCAGGTAGATCCAGCCCAGGCCGAACATGACCGGCACCAGTGACAACGCGACCAGCAGGAGGGTGTGCCCCAGGATTATATTGGCCGCGGCTCTTTCACTGACCACCACCGGCAACATGGGCACCCCGGCGGCTGCATAGTCATCCTTGTACTTGAAGGCCAGGCTCCAGAAGTGCGGCGGTGTCCACAGAAACAGCACAATCGCGAGTATTACCGGCGCCGGCGCCAGCCCGGGGTCGACTGCGGCTGCCCCGGCCAGAACGGCAAAAGTACCAGCCAGTCCGCCGACCACGATATTCATCCAGGTGCGGCGTTTCAGCCAGACGGTATAGACCACGCCGTAGACAAAGGCGCCCAGGAAAACATAGAGCGCGGCAACGGCATTGGTGGCGAGCGTTGCGGCCACAATGGAAACCACCAGTAACAGTACGATCCCTGCCAGCCAGTATCCATCGGCGTGAAATCGCCCGGTCACAAACGGCCGGTTGCGGGTACGGTTCATACGCGCATCGAGATCGCGTTCCATGTACATATTGAAGGCGCCGGCACTGGCCGAGGACAGCAGTACCGCAAGCGCGAGCACCGTAACCTGCCATGCCTCCGGTGCAGTTCCCGGTGCCACGGCGATCCCTGCCAGCGCCGTCAGCATGATGGCCATCCCGATGCGGACCTTGAACACCGAGTAGACGAGTGCCAGGGTCTCCTTGACCGGGACGCCGCCCGTCCTTTCGATCAGCGCAGTGGCCATACTTCCGCCAGGTACTTCCAGTTGACGAAGTAGTACAGCACGAAGGCCGTGAAAAATACCGCGACCAGTACCACCGTGCCCGGGATCTTGATGTGCTCTGCACTGCCGTACTTGGTGGCTGTCGTCATGGTCAGGCCTTCCAGTGGTTTGTCACCGGCGTGTTTGCCGAACAGGACCGAGCCGACGATGATGATGACGAAGAGCAAACCGCCGGCTGCCGCCATGATGGCACTGATGCCGTTCAGACCCATCATCAGGTAGGCCGCGCCGGAATAGTCGTACTTGAGTGCGGCATCGGCCCCGGTGATGTCCCAGACCCTGCGCGGGACACCCAGCGTGCCGGCCCCCATCATGAACACCGAGATACCCATGACGCCGACACCAAACAGGTAGGGTTGCCATCTCGCCAGCCCCTTCATGATCAGTTCTCGCTGGAAGATCAGCGGAACAATCAGGTAGGTGGCTGCCATGAAGGTCAGGGTGGTGCCGGCTACCACGGTGGCGTGGAAATGACCGGGCACATACAGGGTATTGTGCATGATGATATTGATCTGCTCGGTACCCAGCACCACGCCGGTGATACCGCCGAGGAAACCGAACATGACCAGCGACATGAACATGCCGGAGAATGCCGGGTTACCCCACGGTGCCTTGCGCAGCCACTCGAACAGGCCGTTGGTGAAACCGCGCGAACGCTGGGCGGTCTCGATTGCACCCGGTATGGACATGCCATGGATCATGCTGCCGAGCACCGCCAGGTACATTGCATAACTGGTGTTGAAGATCTTCCACGTGGAACTGATGCCCGGTTCAACCAGCAGGTGGTGCGCACTGGCAAGTTGCAGGAACAGGATGTACATCAGGAAGGCCATACGACTGACCTTCTCGGACAGTGGTTTGACGCCGAGCACGACGGCTGCAATCAGGTACCAGAGAGACACATGGGCCGCGACGTTGATCTGCTGGGAGGAATGACCCATGGCCCACCAGATGGTCTTGTACATCAGGGTGTCGATATTACCGATGATGCCGACCGACCAGAGGAAGGTCGGGACCAGGATGATCGCGCCCGAGGCAATGGTGAACACCGCAATGATGGCGGCGGTCATCGCGCCGAAGGTGACCAGCGGTATCGAGCCCTGGTAGGTCTTTTCCTCCTTCGCGATCACCAGCGTGCCGAAGAACACGAAGCAACCGATCAGGGCGCCGACCGCAAACAGCATCAGCCCCAGGTAGAAATGCGGCGCGGCCTGCATCGGCACGTAGGAGGTGAACATGACGCTGGAGTTACCCTGCAAGACAGCGACGTTGGTCATGATGGCGCCGACCAGCATCAGCGCGAACCCGGCCCACGCCCAGCGGGGCGCGGCGAGACGCGAATTCAGCAATATCGCCGAGGCAAAATACAATACCGCAATCTCGAAAAAGATGATCCACACCAGCAGCACGTCCAGGCCGTGGCCGGTCAGTACCAGGTAGAACCATGTCGGCCGGCAGCAGGTGTACGCCGGGCCAGCGGGTCAGTGCGACCATCAGGCCGAAGAAACCGCCGACGGCAAGGAACACAATGGCCGCGACGGCATTGGCCTTGATCAGGTTTTCAGCGGATTTGTGAATGCGCAACCCGGTGGCCGGGCAAACGCGATGATTGAAGGTCTGACATCGTCGTGGCTCCCTTATTCCGTAACGTAGATCTTGCCGATCATGTTGTGATGGCCAATGCCGCAGAACTCGTTGCACACCACGCCGAATTCACCGGCTTCGTTCGGTGTCAGCGTCACGACCATGTCGTAGTTGGGGTGGACCTGCAGGTTGATATTGACCGGTTGCAGCGAAAAGCCGTGCTGCCAGTCCATGGAGGAGAGATGCAGACGGTAGGTCTGGTCTTTCTCGAACTCGAGGATCGGCCACCACTGCCACAGCCGTGCAATCATGTAGACATCGCTGCCGGGTGGCGGATGCACCACCGGAAATCCCGCTTCCTCGCGCACCTTGTACTTTTCCACCATGGCATTGGCCTTTTCGGCAAAGGCTTCAGGTGTGGTGCGGTAGGACTCGTTGGAGAGGTTCTGTTCACCGTACGATGTGCCAGTAGATCATTGCCGAGAACATCAGCAGTCCCCAGGAGAAGGCAATAACTGATCCAGATAATCTCGGTACGCGCGATCGGTTTTTTCCACCAGATACGCTCGGGAGGAGGAGTAATGGCCATGGTGCTTGTGCTCCCTTGTTTATTTTGCTATTGGAATTGAGATGATTTCCATGATCCCCCAGATCAGGTAGAAGACCGTTGGCATGACAACCCCCAGAAACAGCAGCAGGAACGGGATTGTCCAGCAGCTTCTGCATGGTCGGGATGGGTTCGTTTTCGTCGTCTGGCGGGCGGGTATTCCCTGCTTCGGTCATTGCGGCTCTCCTCTCCGTTTGTAGTTGTATGTGCGACAAAAAGCCGCAGCTATAATGTTGTCCAAGGAGACGCCTGTCAACGCAATGATGCCTTGACCTATATCAAGCGCACTCGCAGCCGGTTGTATTGCCTGCATTCGGAATCATTCTTTGACGCATGGCCGAAACGGCGAATAAATCTGGACTTGGACTAAACGGCCAGTTGCCGAATCAACGCGAAGGACGCCATGGCCATCACCAGCAGGATGGCGAAAAATATCAGGCTGCGGTACTCGAAACGCCGGCCGGCTGCCTGTTCGGCGCGCTGGAGAATCCAGTCGGCACCGAAATAAAGAAAGATTGCTGCCAGCGTGAAATAAAGAATTTCCATGGACGTCCAGATTACCCTATTGCTGCAGATACTGTTAACGGCATCATTCATTGATGGAGATCAAGGCCGGTCAGCGGCCGCCACTGATAATGCAGCTATGAAGCACACCCCCGATGCTGTGATGAATTCGGCTGTAAAGGTTCAAAGGCAACTTGTTTACCGGTTGCTGGCCTGCCTGCTATTGGCAATTTCGGCCGGTGCGGCCAGTGCGGACACCGTTACAGACCTGGCAATGCGGTTTTTCCCGCAGGCGACCAGTGTTGGCGAATTCGCAGGCGAACCGCTGGCCGCGCCGGTCAGCGAGGGCGAGGAATTGCTGGGATACCTGGTGCGTACCACGGATGTTGCGCCGATACCGGCCTATTCCGGGGAGCCGATAACCCTGCTGGTCGGCCTGGCGGTCGACGGGCGTATCGCCGGTCTCGAGATACTGGAACATTCGGAACCGATTCTCGTCGTCGGCATATCCGAGCAGGACCTCAAGCGTTATATCGACCAGTACCAGGGTGTTTCGGTCCTGCAGCAGGTCAAGATCGGCGGCGCGGAGCGCGACGGATATGTGACGGTCGATGGCATCACCGGTGCCACCATCACGGCCATGGTCATGAACGCCACGGTCAGAAAGGCGATAAGGAAACTGGCTGAATCACGCGGCATTCCCGCGCCTGTTGCCGGGCAGGACGCCGCCCCGGAGGCCCGGGAGGTCAACATAAACCCGCCGGCCTGGTGGCTGGGTGAGACGACCGAGCCGTTTTGGGTTTCGGTGTGGCAAGCCCGCTGGTGGCAGGTCGGCGTGTTATGCGCTGCACTCGGTGTGTTGACGTTTATCCTGTTGTTCCAGGACTGGCTGACCCGCCGGCCGCGGCTGCTGAAGATCGTGCGCACCGGTTATCTCCTGTTTACCCTGTTTTTTATCGGCTGGTATACGCTGGCGCAGTTGTCGGTGATCCATGTGCTGACCTTCATCAACGCCATCCTGCACCAGTTCAGCTGGGAGTCGTTCCTGGTCGATCCGCTGATATTTATCCTGTGGGGATTCGTGGCGCTGACACTGCTGTTGTGGGGGCGTGGAGTTTATTGCGGCTGGCTGTGCCCGTTCGGTGCCCTGCAGGAACTGATCCACCAGCTGGCCCAGCGGCTGAAGATCCCCGCCTGGGAGTTTTCCCCTGTCGTACATGAACGACTGACGGCGCTGAAATACGTCATTTTCGTGGCACTGTTCGGCCTGTCATTGCAATCCATCGGCCATGCGGCCAGGGCCGCCGAAATCGAGCCCTTCAAGACCGCGATCGTGCTGCATTTCAACCGCGAGGGGATATTCCTGTGGTATGCCATCGGGCTGGTGGTCATCGCGTTCTTCAACCGCAAGTTCTACTGTAAATATATCTGCCCGCTGGGTGCGGCCCTCGCGATCCCGGCGCCATTGCGCATCTTCGACTGGCTGCGGCGGCGCAAGGAGTGCGGTCGTCCTTGCCAGATATGTGCCGTGCAATGCGAGGTACAGGCCATCCGTCCAACCGGCGAGATCAATCCCAATGAATGCCATTATTGCCTGGATTGCCAGGTCACCTACTGGGACGATCACCAGTGCCCGCCGTTGTCAGAAAAGCGTATTCGGCGGGAAAAAAGCAAGGCGGCACTGGAACGAATCCAGATCGGCGAATAAGGGCAGTCAATGTACGGTATAAATCCATGAGTTGACTTAGGTCAAGGCTGTCCATGCTCTCCACGGTAGGATGCGGTAAAGAATTGTGGTCTTAATCAAGGAGAGTACGATGGAAAAGTCAGCAGCTTCACGAATTGCACGCGTTGCAGTCATCAGCGTGCTTTCATTTGCAGCATGCAGTGCCTATGCCAAGGCCCCCGAACACCCGGACACGCCCGAGGAGGAGATGCGCTACAAGGGCGCTCCGGTTCCCATAGAGCTTGAGTCTGGCCAGGATGTTGTGACACCCGGCGCGCCGTCACTGACGAAAGACGAGTTCGCACGCTCCAAGAAAATCTACTTTCAACGCTGTGCAGGTTGTCACGGTGTGCTGCGCAAGGGCGCAACCGGCAAGCCGCTGACCACGGACATTACCCGCAAGGCCGGCACCGACTACCTGAAGGTATTTATCGGTTACGGCTCACCGGCCGGTATGCCGAACTGGGGCACGTCGGGCGACCTGAGCGACGAAGAGATCGACATGATGGCGCGCTATCTGCAGCACGAGCCGCCGGTACCGCCTGAATTCGGCATGGCCGAGATGAAAAAGACCTGGAAGGTGATGGTTCCCTCCGAGAAACGCGCGAAGAAGAAACAGAACGACTACAATCTCGATAACATCTTCTCCGTGACCCTGCGCGATACCGGCCAGGTCGCCATCATCGACGGCGACACCAAAAAGATTATCAATATAGTGGACACCGGGTACGCGGTGCATATCTCGCGTTTCTCGACCTCGGGCCGCTACCTGTTCGTGATCGGGCGGGACGCGAGGGTTAACCTGATCGACCTGTGGATGAAGAAGCCGGATAACGTGGCCGAGCTCAAGATCGGGCTCGAGGCGCGCTCCGTGGAGACCTCCAAGTACAAGGGTTATGAAGACAAGTACGCGATTGCCGGTTCCTACTGGCCGCCGCAGTACGTAATCATGGATGGCGATACCCTGGAGCCGTTGAAAATCGTGTCGACCCGCGGCTATACCGTGGATACACAGGAATATCACCCGGAACCGCGCGTCGCCGCCATCGTGGCCTCGCACGAGCACCCGGAGTTCATCGTCAACGTGAAGGAGACCGGCAAGATCCTGATGGTCAACTACGAGGATGTCGACAACCTCAAGGTTACGACCATCGGTGCGGCCCGCTACCTGCACGACGGCGGTTGGGACTCGACCCACCGTTACTTCCTGACGGCAGCCAACAAGTCGGACAAGATCGCGGTCGTTGATTCCAAGGAGGGCAAGCTGACGGCGCTGGTCGATGTGACCAAGATTCCGCATCCGGGGCGTGGTGCCAACCTGGTCGATCCGAAATACGGACCGGTCTGGGTAACCAGTGCGCTGGGCAACGAGAACGTCACCGTCATCGGTACCGACCCGGTGAATCACAAGGATCATGCCTGGAAGGTCGTGCGTACCCTCAAGGGCCAGGGCGGCGGTTCGCTGTTCGTGAAGTCGCATCCCAAGTCCAGCAATCTGTGGGTGGATACGACACTGAATCCCGACGCCAAGATCAGCCAGAGCGTCGCGGTGTATGACGTGAACAACCTCGACAAGGGCTTCGAAGTATCTGCCGATTGCCGAGTGGGCCGGTATCAAGGGTGAAGGACCGAAGCGCGTCGTGCAGCCGGAGTACAACAAGGCGGGCGACGAGGTCTGGTTCTCGGTCTGGAGCGGCAAGGAAGAGGAATCCGCCATTGTTATCGTGGATGACAAGACCCGCAAGCTGAAGGCAGTGATCAAGGACAAGCGCCTGATCACTCCGACCGGCAAGTTCAATGTGTATAACACCATGCATGATATTTACTAGGTGATTGTAATTTTTGTTCGGGAAGGGGCCCGCGCCTCTTCCCGATTTTTTAATCGCGCAGCCTGCAGACGTATAACAACGAGGGGCTGGAATGAAGGAAACCCGTTACAAGTCGCTTGTTTTCTGGATGCTCTTCAGCATGGCCGCCACTGCTTCTTCTTTGCCTGATGCTGATCGACAGGCCGAATTGCTCTACCTGCTCAAACATGATTGTGGTTCCTGTCATGGCATGACACGAAATGGCGGCCTGGGTCCGCCATTGTTACCGGAGACCTTGAAAGACCGTCCGCATTCGCTAATGGTGAATACCGTACTGGACGGTCGGCCGGGGACGCCAATGCCCCCCTGGCGCGGTGAACTGAACGAACAGGAGGCATACTGGCTGGTCGAGGTGTTGCTTAAGGGAGAGGGGCTGTGAACGGTATGTTCGATGCCTCTTCCGTATGCGAATCGCGCCTGCAAGGCGCTCCTGCAGTCGATTGTACCGGGGTAGGAGCGCCTTGCAGGCGCGATTCGCTAAATCGTTTCTGTTCGTTGTTTTAATTGCGGGCCTGGTATTCAATGCTTATGCCGACTGCCTCATCCGCGGTACCGGTGATCTTGGTGTCGTTGTCGAGCGCGCCAGCGGCAGTGTGCAGGTTGTCGATACCACGGCGAAGACCAGCCTGTTTCGTATTGAAGGGCTGGGTGATTTGTCGCACGCCTCGGCAGTATTTTCGCGCGATGCCCGCTACGCCTATGTCTTCGGCCGTGACGGCGGACTGTCGAAAATCGACCTGTTGTGCGGCAAGCTGGACAAGCGTGTGCTGCAGGCCGGTAACAGTATCGGTGGTGCAATTTCACAGGATGGCAAGCTGGTTGCCGTTTCGAATTACACGCCGGGCGGGGTAAAGATTTTCGATGCGGCAACGCTTGAGCTGGTTGCGGATCTGCCGGCAGCGGATGCTGCGGGCAAGTCGTCAAAAGTCGTCGGACTGGTGGACGCTCCCGGCCGGTTGTTTGTATATACGCTTTACGATGCCGGCGAGATTCATATCGCCGATCTGACGGACCCGCGCAAACCCCGCGTGCGTGAGTTCAGCAAGATCGGCCTGCAACCCTACGATGCCCTGATTACCCCGGATGGCCGTTACTATATTGCCGGCCTGTTCGGAGAAGACGGGCTGGCACTGCTCGACCTGTGGCAGCAGGAACCGGCGGTACAACGCATACTGGACCACTACGGTCGTGGCCGGGAGAAATTGCCGGTATACAAAATGCCGCATCTCGAAGGTTGGGCCATGGCAGGGCAGTACGTGTTTCTGCCGGCTGTCGGGCAGCACGAGGTGCTGGTAGTGGACAGTGTGACGTGGAAAGAAGTTGGCCGGATCGAGGTGCACGGGCAGCCGGTATTCGTGGAAGCGGAACCGGGAGGGCGCAAGGTATGGGTCAATTTCGCGCACCCGCGCAATGACACGGTCCAGGTGATCGATACACAATCGCTGCAGATCGTTTCCACGCTGAAACCGGGCAAGGGGGTGCTGCACATGGAATTTTCCCCGCGCGGTGAAGAAGTGTGGGTATCGGTTCGTGATGCAGACGAGGTCAGGGTTTACGACACAACCGGCTTTGAGCTGCTTGCCCGGCTTGCAGCCGAAAAACCCAGCGGCATATTTTTTACTTCACGGGCGCACCGGACAGGATTATGAATTCGAAACATGCAAACAACCAGCCGGCGGTACTGCATGCTCCGGAATCGCTCTCGGCGCTGGAAAAAACCCTGCTGAATGATTTTCAGCGCGGCTTGCCGTTGTGTGCGGCGCCGTTTGCGGAGATGGCGCGGCAGGCCGGCGTCAGCGAAGACGAAGTAATTTCCACGCTGGCATCATTGCAGCAGCGCGGCCTGATCAGTCGCGTTGGTCCCGTGTTCGCGCCGCGCCGGGCCGGCGCCAGCACCCTGGCCGCCATGGCCGTGCCGTTTTCAGAACTGGAGAGGGTTGCTGCTATCGTGAGCGGGTTCCCGGAAGTCAATCACAATTACCAGCGTGAGCATGCATTCAATCTCTGGTTCGTGGTGACGGCGCCGGAGCAGTCGCTGGTCGAAAAGGCCCTGGCAGACATCGAGGCGGCAACCGGACTGCCGGTGCTCGACCTGCCGCTGGAACATTCTTTTTATATAGACCTGGGGTTTCCGCTATGGTGCTGAGCGATTCCGACAGACGCTTGATCGCAACGATCCAGGGCGGTCTGCCACTGGTTGCGCATCCGTATGCCGAGATCGGCGAAAAACTCGGTATGACCGAGGCGGCCGTGATCGAGCGGATCGCCGAATTACAGGATACGTGGCCTGATAAAACGTATGGGTGTAGTGGTAAAGCATCGTGCGCTGGGTTATCACGCCAATGCCATGGTAGTGTGGGACGTGCCTGATACAGAGACAGACAGAATCGGAAAGCTGCTGGCGGACGAGTCCTGTGTCACGCTCTGTTACCAGCGCCCGCGGCGCTTGCCGAACTGGCCGTATAACCTGTTTTGCATGATTCATGGCCGCGAGCGCGATGCCGTATTGCGCCGCATCGAACAGATTATTTCTTACCATCAACTGCATGATATTCCGCACCAGGTCCTGTTCAGCGTGCGTGCTTTCAAGCAGTGCGGGGCGCGCTACGCGAATCTGGACAGCGACGGGTTAGAGGTCAGGAGTGGACATGGACACACTTGACCGCACCCTGGTGAACCTGCTGCAGGATGGAATCGAAATCACGGAGCAGCCGTACCGGGACGTTGCAGCCCGTCTCGGGATAAGTGAGACGCAGGTTGTGCAACGCATCGGCAGCCTGCTGGAAGACGGCTACCTGAGCCGCTTCGGGCCTATGTTCGACGCCGAAAAAATGGGCGGTGCGGTGTCGCTGTGCGCCATGCAGGTCCCGCCGCAAGAACTGGATGAGGTGGCGGACAAGGTCAATGCGTTAGCGGAGGTCGCGCACAATTATGAGCGCAGTCACATTCTCAATATGTGGTTCGTTGTCGCAACGGAGCATGCAAACCAGCTGGAAGAGGTGTTGCATCGCATCGAAACGATTACCGGATACCCGGTTTATAATATGCCGAAGCTGGAAGAATACTACATCGGCCTGCGGCTGGACGCAGAGGCCACACAATGAAGACCGCAGCTGAAAGTCAGTCTCGTGACCGGCAATATGACGGGCGGCCTGATGAGCTCGATCGCCGCATCATCAAGGCAACACAGCGGGGCCTGCCGCTGGCGGTACGGCCATATGATGTACTTGCCGAAGAACTGGACGTACCGGCGGGTGAAATCATGGCGCGGCTGACGTCCATGCGCAGCCGTGGAATTATTCGCCGGATTGCCGCAGTTCCGAATCACTATGCACTGGGTTACCGGGCGAACGGCATGTCAGTATGGAACGTGCCGGACGCCGATGCTGGCAGGCTGGGCAGGCTGGTCGGCGCACTGGATTTTGTCAGTCACTGCTACCTGCGTCCGCGCCACTTGCCGCAGTGGCCATACAACCTGTTTGCCATGGTGCACGGGCGCACCCGCGAGTCAGTTGAAGAGAAGGTGGCGCAAATCGCTGCATTGCTCGATAACGGCGACCGGGGACACGAGGTGCTGTACAGCAAGCGCATTTTGAAGAAGACCGGGCTCAGGATTGCCTGACCTGGAATACCACATAAAGAATATGGTATTATCATCTCTTTCAATCGTTTAAACAACGATTTTCCCCTAAAAGCAACAGTTTTCCCCTAAAAGCAACGGTTTTCTTGACCTGGATTAATGACGCACCATAAAGGATGTGCCATAAGTAGAGGTTCGAATCGTATATGTAGTTGTTTTAATCACATCATTGCTGCTTAAGACAGGGTCTTTATGTTCAGAATCTCGCATTACATGCACGAACTGCTCAACCCGACGCCGCTGGGCGAGAAGCGTGAGCCACCCGGCCCGGTGGTTATCTGGAACCTGATCCGGCGCTGCAACCTGACCTGCAAGCACTGTTATTCAATATCTGCGGATATCGACTTCAAGGGGGAACTTTCCACCCCGGAGGTCTTCACAGTAATGGATGACCTGAAAGAATTCGGGGTGCCGGTACTGATCCTGTCAGGCGGTGAGCCCTTGTTGCGGCCGGATATCTTCGATATTTCACGGCGCGCAAAGGAGATGGGTTTTTATGTCGGCCTGTCGACCAACGGTACCCTGATTGATGAACACAATATCGATGCTATCGAGAGTATCGGCTATGACTATGTGGGCATCAGCATCGACGGTATGCGTGAGACGCATGACCGCTTCCGGCGCATGCAGGGCGCGTTCGACAAATCGATGAAAGGCATCCGCCTCTGTCGTGAACGCGCTATCAAGGTCGGTATGCGTTTCACGTTGACAATGGACAACGCGGCCGAGTTGCCGGACATGCTGAAACTGATGGAAGACGAGCAGATTGACAAGTTCTACCTGTCACATCTTAATTATGCCGGACGTGGCAATCGTAACCGTGGCAGCGACGCACGGCTGAGTGTTACCCGCGATGCCATGGACCTGCTGTTCGACAAGGCGTTGTACCATGCCGGGCGCGGCGACGGGGCTGAGTTCGTAACCGGCAACAACGATGCTGACGGCGCCTGGTTGTTGCGCTGGGCGGAAGATAAATTCCCCGGCAATATCGATCACCTTGCCGCAAAGCTGGCACAGTGGGGTGGCAACAGTTCCGGCGTCAATATCGCCAATATCGATAATCTCGGCGAGGTACACCCGGATACATTCTGGTGGCATTACGGACTCGGCAATGTCAGGAACCGCAAATTTTCCGCGATCTGGACAGACACATCAGACCCGATAATGGCCGGCCTGAAGGCCCGGCCACGCAATATAAAAGGTCGATGCAAGTCATGCAGATACTTCGATATCTGCGGTGGAAATACGCGTGTAAGAGCATTGCAGCTTACCGGTGATCCCTGGGCCGAGGATCCTGCCTGTTATTTGACTGATAGTGAAATAAGGTCTAATAATGATAGTAACAGTGCCGGGCCATTTCAGAACCGGGCAATATTATCCTGCGAAGCGTAACAACGGTAGCTGGTGACCGAGATGAGTGACGACAACATAATACTGATGGACAAGCCGAACGATAAAAAGAACAGGGATATCGTGATCGAAGGCGACGCGATGGAGCGTTTTGCCAATGTCTTCGAGGCCAGTGCGCGGCGCTGGGAGTTGATCGTTTACCCGGCCATGCTGGCTTTCGTGATACTGGCGGCCTATGGTTTCTTCCTTATATATACGTTAAGCAAGGATATCAGCACCCTTGCCCAGGGTATGGACCCGGATATGGGCAAACACCTTGGTAATATTTCCGAAAGCGTGATCTACATGTCGGAAAATGTTCGCACCTTGACGCGTCGAGTACACGACATGTCTCTTGCGGTTGACGACATGGCCGGCAAGATGGATTCGCTGGAGTACCTGGAGCCGATGCTGGTTAATATGCGAGGGATGAATACCTCGATGTCCGGTATGAACCAGAATATGTCGGTAATGAACATGACCGGTGATGCCATGCGTCATGGAGTTGATCAAATGGGCCAGAGTATGCGGCCGATGAATTTCATGAATAATTTCGTGC
Source organism: uncultured Halobacteria archaeon (assembly GCA_963768575.1). Lineage (GTDB taxonomy): Bacteria > Pseudomonadota > Gammaproteobacteria > UBA9214 > UBA9214 > UBA9214. The sequence continues at coordinate 28,252 of CAVYIJ010000019.1, read as the reverse complement.
CGTGGTAGCAGTCGGAATATTCACCCGTTTACTGCTGTTGTTTTTCTGTAGTTCCGCACTCTCCGCCGCTGACGGGGAGGGCTGTCAAGATACACCCTGTTACTACGAAAATTTCGATCCGCACAAGGTCCCCTGGGTTGCACCCGCTGAAAAAAACATCGAGGAAGTCTTCAAGAATTACCGCTATTACTCGATCCGCTACATTGACGATGATGAACACCTGGAAGTTACCGAGCACCTCAAGGGTGATGCAGTCAGCGTTACCCGGTACCGGCGGGATGCGGCCGGCGCGCTGATCGCGGTAGCCGGCGAGACGCCGCAACGTGGTGCGGCGCTGTACCTCGGGCATTGTGCCAGTTGTCACGGAAAAGACAGGCTGGGCGCTACCGGACCGGCATTGTTGCCAGACAATCTTGGCAGATTGCGCAAGGCGGATGCGACGGATGTCATTCGTGCCGGCCGGCCGGCCACCCAGATGCCGGGTTTCGGGAAACTGCTGACTGAATCGGATGTTGACCGGCTGGTGCAGTATATCTACACGGCGCCCGAGGTGACTCCGAAGTGGAGTGATGACGATATTCGCGCGTCGCATGTGCAGAAACATGCGCCGGGTACCCTGGGAGACCGGCCGGTTTTCGATGCCGACCCGTTGAATATCTTCCTGGTCGTGGAAACCGGTGACCATCATGTCACTGTGCTGGATGGTGACCGGCTGGAGCCGCTGCACCGTTTTCCGACGCGATATGCCTTGCACGGCGGGCTGAAATATTCTCCGGATGGTCGTTTCGTATACCTCGCATCGCGTGATGGATGGATCAGCAAATTCGACCTGTACAACCTGAAAATTGTTGCAGAGATTCGTGCGGGCATCAATACGCGAAATGTCGCAGTGTCAGGCGATGGCCGGACGCTGCTGGTGGGAAATTATCTGCCGGAAACGCTGGTATTGCTGGATGCAAATGACATGTCGCTCATCAAGGTTATCCCCGTTATGGATGACTCGGGCAACGGGTCTCGCGTCAGCGCTGTTTACCAGGCAGCGCCGCGCGGCAGCTTTGTCGCTGCCTTGAAGGACATCCCGGAAGTATGGGAGATTATGAACGAGAAGCCGGCATACCCGGTACGCCGTATCACGACGGAACGGGTGCTGGATGACTTTTTCTTCGATGATGATTATCGATTGCTGATTGGCGCCGACCGGGCACAATCGGGCGGACAGGTTATCGACCTTGATAGCGGCAGGCAGGTTGCCCGGTTATCACTGGACGGCATGCCGCACCTTGGCTCGGGTATCACATGGGACTACCGCGACACCCGGGTGATGGCGACACCCAACCTGAAGTCCGGCCAGGTGACCGTGATCGATATGCAGGACTGGAGTGTAGTCAAACAGATAAAGACGCTGGGCCCCGGGTTTTTCATGCGTAGTCACGAGCAAACGCCGTATGCCTGGGTGGACGTATTTTTTGGTCCCGACAAGGATGCCATGCACGTTTTTGACAAGCGCACGCTGGAGATCGTCAAAACAATCAGGCCATCCGCAGGCAAGACATCGGCGCATGTTGAGTTTACCCGTGATGGTCGTTTTGCGCTGGTCAGTTTATGGGAGATCGACGGTGCGCTGGTGGTCTATGATGCGGCAACGCTTGAAGAAGTGAAGCGAATACCCATGCGCAAGCCATCCGGGAAGTACAATGTGTACAACAAGATTACACGTTCGGCAGGGACAAGCCATTGACTGGCGTGGTAAAAGACAGGGTTTTTCGGGATTCCGTAGTGGTCTATACTTTTAACAGCTGCACTGAAAAAACCGGTGTTGCCGTGAATGGCAGCAAGTCAATGAGCCACGATGGTTCGCGCGCAGCGTGATAGTGCAGAGTGTCTCAAGTTCGTAAATCAGTCTTGTGATGATTAAAACAAAAGGAGGCGTTATGGTTTTGCGCAAGATATTTATGGTTCTGGCCGGTCTTCTTTTCCTGCTGCCGCTTTATGCAGGGCAGGTGGGCGATAGCGAGACGGCAACGAATGATGCCGGACAGGAAGCGGCAGGTAGCAGCGTGGAACAGCCTGCCGGTGAACGCCGTGATTCTCTCCACGAGGTTATCCGTGAACCCGTGGAACTCGACAACATGCCTGTTTATCCGGGCATTTCGCAACACGATGAAGCGATGGAGCAACGTCATGAAGCGGTGCGCAGCAGGCACCAGCAACGCATCGAGGCCGCCCGGCAGCAGCAGGAAGAACGCATTGCGCTGACCAGAAAAAGGCAAGAGGAACGATTGGAAAAATTCCTGAAGCAGCAAGAGGAGCGTCAGAAACAGGTCGAGCAGCGTCATGAAGCCATGCGAAATCGTGCGGAAGAAGAGCACAATTACCTGATCAAGCATCACGAGGAAATGCTCGAACAGGAATTGCAATCGAAGATTGAATTCGCCAACTATCATGAGAACTTGCGAAAAAATGCCGAAGAACGCCGTAAAAAAGTTGCCGCATTTCGCGCCCGGATGAGAGATATGACTGTCGAAGAACGCCGCGAATACATGGATATGCACCGCGAAGAATTATTTGGCCCCGGCAGCCAGGCATGGCCTTCCGGTCTGTCCGAAGCGGACCGCTACGCTGCGAGACGCGGCCCGCCACCGCGATTCAGGCCCCCACCGGCGCCGGAGATGCCGTCGGAATGATGTTCAGCCCGGCAGGGCGCGCTTCTTCGCTTCCTGCTCTGTCTCCCGCTGAGTGAGCTTGCATAACATCGACAGCTCCTCTCCGAGTAATGACAGGATGTCGTCAAGTGCCAGTATGCCGGCAAGTTCACCCGTTTTTGTGACCACTGGCACGCGTCGTACACCCCGGCTGCGCATCCGTTGTGCAGTATCAAAGACGGTTTCATCTTCCAGGACCTTCAACAAGGCAAATGACATGATGTCTCCAACTGTGACATCATCCAGAGGAACGGCCCTGGCCACCAGTTCGATAACGATATCACGGTCCGTTATAATGCCGACCGGTTCCGCGTGGCCGTCCTTGTCCTTGATTACGATGAGGCTGCCAACGTGGTTCTCTCGCATCAATTGCGCGGCTTCCAGTATCGATGTATCGGGTGTGGCTGTTATGACGGTCCGGTTGCATAATTGTCCTGCTTGCACGCGTCACCTCCCTGATTTGCCTGTCCGGGGAACAGGCTTGCAATTACCAGTCTAGGATATCCGGCATGCAACAGATATTGATCCAGGTCAGGCGAAAAGTGAAATCCTGGTCCGAATCAACTCTTCATACCTTTATAAATACAAGCCCTGGGCCGATATACTGGTAATCCCATGAACTTAACACTGCCCTGATATGTACTGGCTTTCCTTTAAAAAGAAGCAGGAAAAACAAGTTACTGGCCTCATTCTACCCGGTGGCGGAGCGCGTAATGCCTACCAGGCGGGGGTCCTCAAGGCGATTGCCGACATGCTCCCGGATGACGAGAAAAACCCGTTCCAGGTGATCAGCGGCTCTTCATCCGGGGCGCTCAATGCAGTCTTGCTGGCCAGTTCTGCTGGCCGGTTTCAGGAAGGGGTCGATCGTCTCTGGGGGATCTGGGCGAATTTCCACGTCGGCAAAGTGTTCAAGGTGGACAACTGGACGGCCCTGAAGAGCGCTTTCGGCTGGGCGACCAATTTCATGCTTGGAGGACTGGTCAAGAACCAGCCGCGCTCGGTGCTGGATAACTCTCCCTTGCGTGAGTTGCTGGAGCGGCACATCCGCTTTGCACGTATCCAGCAGGCGATCGATGCCGGAGATCTTCGCGCCGTGTCGGTAACTGCGTCCGGCTACACCAGTGGCCTGTCGGTTACATTCTACCAGGGCAGAAAGGACCTGACTCCCTGGAAACGTACCCGGCGTACCGGTCAACCGACTGAACTGACGATCAATCACTTGATGGCCTCCTCGGCAATCCCGGTGTTGTTTCCGGCGGTAAAGTTGCGCAATGAATATTTCGGTGATGGTTCAATGCGCCAGACGGCGCCACTCAGTCCGGCATTGCATATGGGCGCAAACCGGCTGTTGATCATCGGTGTCAGGAATCCGGGCCAGGACCCTTTGCCGGATGAAGACAGGGATGTGAAATATCCGTCGTTCGGCCAGATTTCGGGATATATTTTCGATACGCTTTTTATGGACAGCCTCGATGCGGACATTGAACGCATGCGACGCATCAATCACACGATTACCGAGGCTCGTGGAAAGCAGGTCGAGTACAAGGATTCATACTTGAGGCAAATCGATTACCTGGTGATTTCGCCCAGCCAGGATGTTCGCGAGATCGTTGCAAAATACGTAGGCAACTTTCCGCGCTCGGTGCGTATCCTGTTGAAGGGGATCGGCGCGCTGGCCCGCGAGGGGCGGCCGTTGATGAGCTACCTTATGTTCGACGCCCCATTTTGCAAGGACCTGATGGAACTCGGTTACCAGGACGGTATGGCAGCGAAGGAACAAATCCTGCACCTGCTCGGGCATGACGAACTGCTCGGGGAGCAGGAATCGGCAGCGATCTCGGCCGGCGGCGACTGAACGGTTTTCCGCGCTCAGCGGTGCAGCCGGTCCTGTCGGCGCCAGCGATCAACGATATCATCGACATCGAGGTCATCGGGCCCGGAAGACCAGTGCCGGAAGAAGTCCACGCTGTTACTGTTCGGTGGCGGGTCCGGCTTGAATAGCTGTACGCGGGTGGGCAGGGGTACTGCCAGACCCATAATCATGGCTTCCCCCTGGCCGAGGGAAGAAAGGATGTCGATGAAATCACGCTCCGCTTCCGGCACGAGGTCGCGCACGTAGGCCTGGTCATCCGGGTTGGTCAGGCGCAGGCAGACAAAGGTATTGCACTGTGCGAGCACTGTTTCGGAAAGATCATGCGGGCGCTGCGTGACCACCGCCAAACCGACGCCGTACTTACGACCTTCCTTGGCAATTCGCTGCATCGTTGTACGCGTGCCCTCGAATTGCGCATCACCTTCACGAGGAATATAGGAGTGTGCCTCTTCGCACACCAGCAACAGCGGGAACTCCTTGAATTTCGGGTTCCAGTAGTTGAATTCGAAGGCCAGCCGCCCGACTTGCGCGGTAACCACCGGTCGCACGTCGAACGGTACCGAGCTGAGATCGATGATCGTAATCTGTGCCTTTGGTTCACCCAGACCGACGAAATCCCGCAACAGTCCAGGCAGGGAATCGGATGAGTTACGGTGTTTCGGATTCAGCAGGAAGTCATAACGCGCGTCATTCATGCGGCTTTGCAGGCGCATCAGGAACTGGTCGAACAAACCGGCGAGCGGGCCCTTGTCCTTGCCGAAGTTGGTTGATGCCTTGTTGGCTTCTTCGAAGTATTGATAGAGTTCCTGCAGTGAAAAGTAAACCGGTGAATCAACGGAAATATCGCCAATACCCAGGTCCTTGTTGGCCTTGTTGCGGAGGTCATGGATGCTGTCGCGCAGGTACGAGATCTGGGAAGAGGCCGATGGATCTGCGCGATCGATCAGCATATCGACCAGTTCGGAAAACGTCATCAGCCAGTAGGGCATTTCCAGGTCGCGGGCATCGATGTAGCGAGTGGTTTCCTCATTGAAGGCGCAATGACGCTTGCCCTGATTGTCTTCCCAGCTGTATTCACCGTGCAGGTCCAGCAGGACGATATGCGCCTTCGGCATCTTGCTGACGGCCCGCTGCAGGAAGTTGGTTACGGCCCACGACTTGCCGGCGCCGGACTGGCCGAGGATGGCAAAGTGACGCCCGAACAGTGCAGCCGGGTCCAGGCAAACGTCAATTGTCTCATCGAGCATGGAATGCCCGACGGCATAACCCTGTGCACGGAATTTCACGAAAATGGATTCAATTTCCTTTTTACTGACGGTATGTACTTCCGCACCGGTTACCGGATAGTTTTTTACGCCGCCCTGGAACACGCCGCCTGCATTGATTTCACCGACCGGGATCAGGTGTATTGTCCTGCTGAAGCCGGATTCGCCGGTGGAGGGTTCCGCGGTGATCGATGTGATTGAAGCGAGTATCTTGATATCGCCCTGGATAATTGCGACATAGGAGCCCGGCTGACCGGTCATGTCGACTTCCACGCGGCTCGATATCCGCGGGCGTTTGCCTTCGCCGGGTTCGACCAGTCTCGCTGTCAGCGAGCCTGCCCGGACGCTGGTAAGGTTGCCGATCAGAGTTTGTGTAAACGGTGTCATTGCAGTTCGTCTCTCTCGATGGTCAGTCCAGGGCCGCGATTGCGGCAGCCACTCCGTTATTCGTTGACCCGTCGATAACCGCTTGTGCCGTTGGGGCAGTGCATCGATATCACGGATAACTCTAGCATATAGCGGCATGCACGCCTGTATATTGAGGCATGCCGACCGAGTGGCAAGGCACTGTCCCGGCGCGTTGCGGCGAGCATGCCGGGGCATGGCACGCTCGCCGCAGGCAGGTACAAGCTACTGATTGTAAATAACAAATGCGGGACTGCAGGCAGGCAGTCCCGCAGGCAGGGGCTGCTTTATTCCTGGAAGTACATCAGGTCGCGGTCCAGTGAATAGGTCCATGGCAGGTTGGAATTTTTCCAGCCGTTGACGATACGCTGCCCCTTGCGCTCGCCTTCTTTCGCCTTGTCACCTTCATAGCCGTCGACCACGCTGTAGACTTTCGTGTAGCCGGCATCGGCCAGCTTGTTGACGGCCGAGGCGCTGCGCTTGCCGGAGCGGCACATCAATATCACGGTGTCATTCTTCGACAGGCCCTTTTTCTTCAGCTGCGCGTCGACGCCGGCAATGAAGTTCTTGTTTTCGGCACGCTTGTAACGGTGTTTCTTGTCGTTCCAGCCCGAGATGTCCATCAGGACAAACGGTACGTGAGCGTCCATGACGGAAGCTGCGCCGAGGTAATTCAATTCAGAGGGTGTACGAATATCCAGGAACAGGGTCTTGTCCATGTTGGCCATGGTGTGGTCATAGGCCTGTTGTGCAGTCATGTAAAGCCCGAGCCTGGTCTGCTTTTTTTCAGATAGCTTCGACCAGTCGTCCCCGGCCATTCCGCCCGTAGAGACGGCGAGCGCCGATACTCCAAGAAAGACCGTCGCGATAAACCTGTTGAAAGTGGAAATGCTCATGTTAAAAACCTCCAGTTGGTGTGATAAATACCTGTTCAGGACAGGTAAAATTCGTTTTCCGGTATGCGCCTGCACATGATCTGCCCGGTTGCAGTCCAGTCATCGTCCAGCGGCTGGTACCAGCTGCGCAGCTTGCGCTGATAGGGTGGTATAAAGAAATCGAGCATGCTGCACTGCGCACTGCCGGCGCGCAGTGCATGGATATTGCCGTGTTCCGGCAACAGCATGGCCGTATCGCCGGGACGCAGGATGCGATGACCGGTGCGTTTCAGCAGACAGGCCTCATCCCCCGCTACCGCAGGTGCGCCAATACGGTCATACTGCCAGACCTCCACGCTGCCACTGAGCACGCGCAGCATGCCGGTCGCACCGGGGTGATCATGCAAGGGTACATCGTTGTCCCTGTCTACATGCAGGATGCCGCCCAGTAAAGTTTCCGTGCTGGCGAGTCGCTGCCACAGCCAGAAGCGGTTGCCTGATTCCCAGGCATGCCCGATTGCTTCATCGAAATCTTCCGAGCCGCTATCGAGCTGCAGCAGCAGCTGCAAACCTCTTTCTCCTGCGGCCCGGTCCGTCAACTCGCCCGCAACCCTGCTGCCGGCCAGGCCGGACATACGCGCAAGGAAATCCTTCCATCCGGTGCACGCTGCCGGTTGTCGGGACTGTGCAATCACATGTCCCGGCAGCAGGAGGCCGCCAAGCGCAGCGAGTAATACTGCACGCCGGTCCGGCACTCAGGTGCCCTCCGTTACAGTGGTATCGAACCCGCTGACGTCGCGTTCTCTATCCATGGTTTTGCGTTTACCCCCATGCTGCTCGTGGTGGCGCTGAAAGTACTTGATGGTGAGATCGTCGTTGGCATGGGTCATGAGGTCGCGGAAGTTGAACCCGGTCAGGCGCATGCCGCGTTTGATACTCCAGACGAGCAGGCCGGCAACCAGTATGCCGTAGGCCAGGCCGACCAGCGCCTGCATTGCGGGATCATCGCTGAACATGTCGGGTACGTGCTTGATCCTGGATATCGTCGTATCGCGCGCCAGGTCCTCCCAGAAATCCACGTACAGTGTGTATGGAAGGTAGCCCAGCAGGAATCCCGGAAAGGCCGCGACGGCGGTCATGTAGCCCATGCCGAGACGCATATAGGTACGGATTTCACAGCCGATCATGGCAACCGACCCGAAGCCCTGGCAGGCGGCGCCCAGCAGCAGCACCCAGGTCGGGTTCATGCCGAGCGGCAGCTTGATGTCGAAGAACTGCCAGCCGATCATGATGGCGCCCCACAACATCAGGATCTCGATAAAAATGGCGGTGAACGGCGACATGGAGCGGAACATCACGCGTGTCGAGCCGGGTATCAGCCATTTTTTCTCGAAGAAATTTTCCTGGTGCTCCAGCCCCATCGAGATCTCGGGCGTCATGAAGGCGCATTCGGTACCGAAGCCGGTCTTGGCCATGCCGATACCCGCAACCATGCCGACCAGCAGCAACCAGAAGGCGAGTCCCCAGCCGATGGAACTGACGGCATAGTTCCAGCCGAACAGGCCGTCCTCCGTGCCGTAGATGAATGAGCCCGCGATGGCATTCATGAAAAAGGCAAACATCAGGACAAGGATCGAGATACGCAGCCAGTCACGCCGCGGGTTGTAATTGCGGCTGGCCTCGCAGGCGAGGCCGTCGAGCCCCATCTTGCCGCCTGTATTGCAGCCGTATTCCGAGGTTGCGCGGTTTTCCTGGCCCTTGAAGACATAACCGATGCGCATCAGGCTCATGATGTAGAAGGTAATAAACCCGGCCGGCAGGATAGTGGTCAGGTACAACAGCGATGCCGTCGACATGGAAGGCAGGCCGCCGAGAAAATGGTGCGTGGTACAGCCGTGAGCGAGACGGGTGCCGAAACTGAACACAAAGCCGCCGATAAATGCCAGGACCAGTTCGCGTGCCGGGTACTTTATCCAGCCGCGCGATTCGCGTTCCGCCCTGGCCACCAGCCAGGCGCCGACCACCACGCCGATGATGATCCAGTGTACGTTCGGGTCGTAAGCGCGTGACCACCAGTCGATGCCGGGCGCGACGGTCTGCTCGAAAGCGGCCGTCATTTCCACCAGTCCGGTGGTCAGCCCGATGGGTTTTTCCAGCACTATGTAGTTCATGATCTCGGCAATGCCGACGAACACGCCGCTGATCCAGAAGGGCCACTGTTTACGCAGATTTAGCAACGGAATACTTCGGAGTTTTTGCAGGATTGCCGAATGTCAGCAACCACCCTCTTCGGAGATGCGCACGACGATCTTCTCGAACTTGCGCCAGGCATCCTTGTTCTCCACGTCGAACTTGATTGCATTGCGGTAGGCTTCCAGCGCCAGCGACAGCTTGCGCTTCTTGGTCAGCATATCGCCCTTGGTCATGCAGTCTTCCGCCGACGAGCAGTCGACCTTGAATTCGATGGCGGATACGGGCATTGCGGCTGCGAGTCCCAGCATGAGCAGGAGTGCCGCGGAAATGTTTCGAATAATTGGCATGACGTGTTTCCTCGTGTGTTTTCGTTTATGCGGCCGGGTTGTAATGGTGCAGCAAGCAAGCTCCTGTAGAGTCTAGGGAGCGGGCGCGTAGCGTTATTGATCTTTGTCAAAAAGAAGCGTGATTATCCGTTAAATCAGGCATATAACTGCCATGATACGGGTAAAAAACCGCCTGTTGCCGGGGGAATGCCGTCTGAACCCGCCTGTCGCGACGGGAGGGTTCAGGCATTGTCGTTGCTAGTAGTGCGGCCGCCTGTCCGGATAAAACATGTTGCGGAATTGCCTGCGATAATGCACAACGGCGCTGCTGCCTTCGGCCTTCACATCGAAAACCTTCCATTCGCCATTGCGACGGTAAAAGCGGAACTCGAGCCGGGTAGGGATGCCGCTTGGTTGCATGATCCAGGCACTGACGCGCATATCGTTAGTGTCCTGACCGCGCGGGGTGAAATAACGAATCGGCTGGTCGGTGTATGTCACCAGTTGTTGTGCAAGTGTATTCATGAACGCACTTTTCAGCTTTTCCTCTACACCGGCGCGCTGCTGCGGGGACATGCGTCGCCACGCCGGCCCGGCGGCCCAGCGTGTCATGTATGCAAAGTCGAAATAAGGTTCGATTTCAGTGGCCATGAAGGCCAGGGCCTGATCACGGTCCTGTGCGCGACCACTCTTGATAAAACGCTGCAGTTTACTGATACCGGCCTTGACGATAGCGCCGGGGTGGTTCGAAACAGTCTTGTCGCTCGGGACTCCGCGCGGGTAAGCGCCGGGATAATCCTGCGTATAGGGAGCTGCTGTTGCAGCCTGTGAGAATACGGTGACGAGCAGAAATAAAACAGCCAGGATATGCGCTTTCATTGAGACCTCTGCAAAAGTGCCGGGTTGAAAAAGCAAAGGCAGGCGGGACAAATGCCCGCCTGCTTGCCTGTCTTATACAGTAGACGGGCGGGTGTTTCTACCCGCCCTTCAACGCACACGTCCCTGTGCGCCTGGATCCGTATTTATTCAGATTGCTTGCCGGAAAGGCTTACTTGGCTGCCGGTGCAGTCGCCGCCGGTGCAGCCGGTGCAACCGGTGCATACCCGTAAGGTGCGCCGCCATAACCGGGATAGCCGCCATAGCCGCCAGGATAGCCGCCATAGCCATAGCCAGGATAGCCGCCATAGCCGTACGGGCCGCCGTAGCCGCCGCCATAGTAGTCGCCATAACCACGACCATAGCCACGACCATAACCCCGGCCACGACCGCTGCCGCTACCGCTCATGTTGAAGCCGAAATCGCCGTCCATGAAGCCGTCGCCCCAGCCGTCGCCAAAGCCGTCGCCCCAGCCGTCGTTGTAACCACGGTTGCCGCCCCAGGGGCCCCAGTTACCCCAGGCATAGGCGGATGTCATCGGTAATGCGGCAAGTCCGGCGACTGCGGCAGCTGCCAGTGTTATTTTCAGTGCTTTCATTGGTACTCCCTCCTGTGTGATAAAAACTATACTGAAGTATAGGTAGAATTAATTCTGACGTCGGTACCCGCCTCAGTTCTTGACCTGCGTCAAAATTATCCCACTTTCATATCGATATCCTGATGCGCCCATAAAAACACTGGTATTCATCAGGTTGCGTGGCCAGGGGTATACTGACCCCGAGACCGACAGGACTGTGATATGCGCTTGATAGCCGGAATGTTTTTATACCTCGTGGTGAGTGCGGCGCTGGCGGCCCCCGATGGCCGGCAGTTGTTTGCAACACATTGCTCGGCCTGCCATGGGGCGAATGGCGGCGGTGGCGTGGGCGTGCCGCTGGCGCTGCCGTCGTTCCTGGACAGTGTCGACGATACTTTCCTGGCCAGAACGATTCGTCACGGCCGGCCGGGACGGGTGATGCCGTCATTCAGGAAGCTGAGTGATATTCAGATCAGCGCCATCGTGGCGTACATTCGCAGCTGGTCAAAGAAACCGGCACCGGTTTATGCCACTGGCAGGATCAAGGGCGATGCGCAGCATGGCAAGGTGCTGTACGCCAAATATTGTGCGGGCTGTCATGGTGAAAACGGCGAAGGCGGAAAGGGCACCGGCGTGACTTTTTCACGCAAGCGCGATTTACCGATCATCGCCCCGGCACTGAACAACAGTGGATTTCTCCATGCCGCATCAGATGAAATGATCAGGCAAACCCTGCAGCAGGGACGGGAAGGCACCCCGATGCGTTCCTTCCTGGTGCAGGGCCTGTCGGAGCGGGATATAAATGATGTAGTCAGTTATGTGCGTTCGTTCGAAAACAGCGAGCGCACCGGGTTGTCGGCCGACGCGGTTTCGGAGGACAAGATAATCGTTGCGGAATCATCCTATTCCCTCGATGAGACTGTCGAAAACGTCAAGGAAGCCATCGTCAGCCAGAATTTCATCCTGATTCGGACGGACACGCTGGAACACGGACTGGTCGAGGAAGGCAAGGAAAACCCGCGCCAGGTTATTCTGCATTTTTGCAATTTCAAATTTCTGTTCGATGCACTGGCGATTGATCCGCGCGTTGGCATGTTTCTGCCTTGCAGGGTTACAGTCACCGAGACGGACTCGGGTGTTATGGTGAGTACCATCAATCCAAAATACCTGGGTCATCTGTTCAATAATGACGAACTGGATCTCTACTGCAGCAAGATGTACGACGTATACAGTGCGATCCTGGAAGATGCCACATTATGAGCGCGCGCAGACTGATTATTCTCGTATTTACATGCATTCTGCAGCTTCCGCTGAATGCGGCCGCCGAAGAACTCATCATGACACGTTCCATGTTGCCGTTTCCGGAGGCCATGCTGGCATTGCAGGAATCGATCAGCGCGCACGGTTACACGGTTTCGAGGGTCCAGCGCATCGACATAGGCCTGACCGGCATGGGCTACAAGACTGACAAGTATCGTATTGTGTTTGCCGGCAAGCTCGACGAGATCCGCATGCTGACTGAAAAATCGCCGCAGCTGGTTCCCTACCTGCCGCCGAAAATTTCCATCTTCGCCGAAGGCGGGCAGACCGTTCTGGTAACGCTTAATCCTCAACTCTATGCGGAAATCGCGGGGGATGCAGTCGACCCGGTATTCTTCGATCGCTGGACGAGTGATTTGCTTTCAATCTTCCATGACGTCAACACGGCCGAATAGCCCGAGTGTCGTTAATCACCCTGGATTGAGGACAAAAAAATGCGGGCCTGAAGCCCGCAAAGTGGGAGTTAGTTTGGGCTGCAGCCCATGAAGTCATGGGTGAATTTATACGCCTGACCGTCCGGCGTAGCATTGATATATATCAACTACTGCATAATTTTCAGCCAGCCCGTATTGTTTTCATGTTGCTCCAGCAATGACAGCATGCGCGGCTGACCGTTGATTTCAGCGATATCCCGTGCGCGCTCGCGCTTGTTGTTCCTGATCCGGGTATTTGCGCCGGCCGTCAGCAATACCTTTGCGGCGTCTACATGTGCCGTGTGATGCTGCCGTTGGAGACAGCACTTCCGGGAGTATTACTTTACCGGGGGTCGTGTTCATGACAGACGGTTCGACCGATTTCGAGGATATGAATGACCAGGCATTCCCCAATGGCGGCGATGATTTTTATGCGCAGGTAGTTCAGGGTAGCCTGGTGGAACTCGAGGATAAAAAGCCGGTGGACGGTATTGCCGACGAGGTTGAACTGAAAAACTGGTTTCGACAGGCTGATATTTATTGGCCGGGCATCAGTTTCGTGTCAGTCTGAAAACATGTTCTTTCAGCCTGCCAAGACCCTTGTCCCTGAATGCAGGATTCGATTCAAGAACATCGGCTTCATGCAGCTGTTCAACGAGATAATCGCCAGCGAACAGTGAGTCCACTTCGCTGGCAGGTACCGCGAACGGCGGGCCATCCATTTCCCGTTGGTTGTAATCCATTGTTACCAGCAACCCGCTTGCCTGTGCAGGTAACAGGCTGGTCAGTTGTGTTACGTAGGCGGGACGTTTTGACGGGGGCATGGCCACCAGTGCCGCACGGTCAAAAAAACCGTCAACATTGCCGGTCACGCCGATATCCAGGCTGAAGAAATCACCGCAGTAGAGATCGATGCCTGCGTCGGACCAGCAAGTGTAGCCAGGGCCGCTGGTAACCGAAGGAGTCAGGCCGTTTTCGGTGAAAAATGCCTCCACTGCCAGCGGGCTGATCTCGATCCCGACAACCTTGTGTCCCTGCCGAACGAGCCACAGCATGTCCAGGCTCTTGCCGCACAAGGGTACGAGGATACGGCTGCCACTTTCCAGTCCAGGCGTTTGCCAATAGTTTTCCAGGTGACTGTTGGTTTCGCGCTGGTGAAAGCCGATTTGCTCGGCAGCCCAGCGTTCATGCCAGAATTTCGGTTCCATATCGTGCGCTCGTGTGCCCGGAATCGGGTACGGCAAGTATATAATGATGACACTCGATCATTAAAAGCAGGATGATTATGGATGAGCAGCTAACGAGTGAGTTTCGTGATGCGTTCAGCGGGCGTTTTGAAAATATACTTCGCTGGGAGCAACTTGATACGTTGCGGGAAACACTTGAGGCGAATGCGGATGCCGGCTGGTACATCTACGCCGTCGGGGAGCAACCGCCGGTAGCACCGTCCGGCGGCGAGCAGGTCAGGCATTTTCTTTCCGAAATCATGGTATTGCTGCGCAAGGAGCATGACGAAGACTATTGCGGCATTGTGTTTGCCGATTCCGTGCAGGCGCCTTCTTTTGTGAAATTTTTCGATCCCAACAACCTGGGTGTATCCTGCGGCTTCAGTGATAATCCGCCGCTGCCGGGCTGGATAATGTCCAGGATAGCCCCGCAAGACCTGCAAGCGCCTGTGCCCCTGCCGGGTAACCGGCGGCGCTGGTGGCAGCGCTTGTTCGGCAAGCTGACTTAAGTCAATGAATTACATAATTAACAATGGTTAACTTGCCGGGTATTGTTTACACCTAATATACTTTGATCAACCAATTTGCCGGTCTGGTTCGGGCGGATCCCCTTAACTTCGATGGAGTGTTACCAATGAATAAAGTTGCAACTGTACTGATTACCTGTGCGCTGCTTGGCATGGGCGGTTCCGCCATGGCCGGTGATGCGGCTGCCGGCAAGTCCAAGGCTGCCAGCTGTGCCGGCTGTCACGGCGCAAACGGTGTCAGCAGCAACCCGCTGTGGCCCAACCTTGCGGGCCAGAAGGACGCATACCTGGTCAAGCAGATGAAGGCTTTTCGTGACGGTACGCGCAGCGACCCGATGATGGGCCCGATGGCCAAGCCGCTGAGCGACGCCGATATCGATAACATCGCTGCCTACTACAGCAGTTTGTAAGTGCATAACGCCGGCGGGCCTTCATGGCCCGCCGGCGTTGCAGGTTTCATGCCTGCAGGTTACCCGCCCGGACCATTCTCTGGTTCACAAATACAACGACCGTTAACAACAGCAATGCACCGGCCTGGTGGATGGCCGCCAGCGATACCGGTACGTGCAGCAGCAGCGTCGAGATACCCAGTGCCACCTGCAGCAATGCGGCCGCCATTACCAGGTGCAGCCCGGTACGGACCTGTTTCGGCAGACGGTAACGCGTCGAAAAAAGCCATAATAATGTAACGGAAACGAATACCAGCATGGCCAGCAGGCGGTGATCAAACTGTACCGTTGCAATATTCTCGAAGAAATTTCGCCATATCGGTTCTTGCAGGAATATGACCTCGGGTATCCAGTGTCCATCCATCAGCGGGAAGGTATTGTAGGCATGGCCGGCTTTCAGGCCGGCAACGAACCCGCCGGACAGGATGGTAACGAACACGAGTATAAAAAGTGCGCTAACCGCCTTCTTCAGGTGCCCGGGTATAACACCTGCCGGTGAATTTCCATACCAGAGCCCCAGTGCCACGTGCAGCATCCAGGCATAAATTACCACGGCCAGGCCGAGGTGTGCGGTCAATCGATACTGGCTGACATGCGGATTGTCGACGAGGCCGCTTTTGACCATATACCAGCCGAGCAAACCCTGCAGGCCGCCAAGTACAAACAGAGTTACAAGTTTCGGTACCAGCGAACGACGTACGTATCCTTTTGCAAGGAAGTACAGGAAGGGCAGCAGGAAGACAGTGCCGATTGAGCGGCCCAGAACGCGGTGAGCGAATTCGAACCAGTAGATACGCTTGAAGCCCGGCAGGTCCATGCCAACATTGATCTTCTGGTATTCCGGAGACTGTTTGTAGAGATCAAAAGTTTCGTTCCATTCCGCCTCGTTCAGCGGTGGCACGAAGCCGAATATAGGGTCCCACTCGACCATGGACAGACCGGAGCCCGTCAACCTCGTCACGCCTCCAAGCACCACCATGGAAAAGATCATCAGGCAGCAAATCAGCAGCCAGACAGCGATTGTCCGATCATGCCGGCTGTCAGGTATGGTACTCATGTGGCGACTCCCGGTATCTTTGCACGCGAGGTTGACTGCGCGTCATTGTACTCGAAAATGCACCGTTTTCATTTGCCTGTTGGGTGTTATTTGCACGTATTAAACGGTCTGCGCTAACATCAATTTCCGGTTGGAAAGGGTAAAAGCATGCACAAGTATATAATCCTTGCTGTCATCGCAGCCGCACTGATCGCCTTTCTCTACAGCGACCGCCTCGGGCAGGACCCGGTTTCGCAGCCTGTGGCCAGTTCGACCGCTACCGGAGACACAACAGCGGCGGACACAACCCCGGCAATACCTGGTCGTGTGGTGCTGGACATCACGGTACATACGATCGAGGAATTGCACGTGCTCATGGAGCGGGCAGAGAAGCTGGCCGGATCGCCGCGTATGGATGAACAGGATGCCGGCCTGGTACTGGTTCTGCATGGTCCGGAGGTGGAATTCTTTTCCACCAGAAATTATTTGAGCTACAAGGACATCGTCGACCAGGCAGCGCGGCTCGATGCACTCGAAATCGTCGACGTCAAGATCTGCCAGGAGATGATGGCTGTGAAGGGAATTGCGCGTGATGATATACCGGCATTCATCGAACAGGTGCCGAATGGCCAGGTGGAGGTCGACCGCCTGGTAAGCGAGGGATACGTATATTTCTAGCGGATTTCCGAATAACGATTCCTGACCGCAAAGGCGCAAGGATCGCAAGGGTTTTTTTCAACAGAATTATATTATTTCTTTGCGTCCTTGCCGTGTTTTGCGGCGAAAGACAATATACCTGGAACTTCCCGGAAGATATCCGGGTTGATTACATAACCTCTGCGCGGATAACCCGTCCGGCATTATCGAGGTAGAGGTGCAACTGACCGCAACAGGTGATTCGTCCACTGAGTTGTCCGGAACCCGCCATCAACAACTCGTCAAACTCCACCTCGACAAACACTTCGTTGGCGGTTTCAATAATCACCGTATAGTGCAATGACTGGTTGTCGATCCACCCGTTCTGTGAACAAAAGCGGCTGAGTTCGCGGCAGGACTTGAGATAGGTTTCTATGGCAGACATTTGTTCATGATGCAGGGATAATGCGGACCGCTGTTATACAGCCTGGCTGTAACCGAGCAATCCGGTCGCAGGGTCGCGATGATTTTGCAGGTAAGCAAGCCGGGTTTCTTCGGATTCAAAGCAGATCTTCACCGCCAGACAACCCTTACCCTCGATAATGTACGGTTTGAATTTCAGACCTTGCAAATGCTCCCCGGTTATCGGGTCAGTGGTTGTGATTATCAATCGCGCCCCTCTCAACTTGTTGAACTTGGTATTGGTTTAAGCTGACAAGACATACAACTACCTGAAGTATAGAACACAAAACAGGGGGTGCAACAAGTCCCGCTGACGGGCTGCCGGCGGGTGGGGGTGGTTACAGGGTTGGAGGGGCGGCGCAGTCGGGCAACTGCACCGCCGGCAAATGTGCCTTGATTAGTTGTCGCGGTCCTTCAGGATGCCTTCGATAATCGGTGCAAGGATGATTTCCATGGCGAATCCCATCTTGCCGGCAGGCACAACGATGGTATTCCGGCGCGACATAAAAGAGTCGTCCAGCATGTTCAGCAGGTAAGGGAAGTCAATATCCAGGCTGTTCGGGTCACGAAAGCGGATTACGACGAAGCTTTCATCCGGTGTCGGAATATCCCTGGCAATAAACGGATTGGAGGTATCCACCGTCGGCACACGCTGGAAGTTGATGTCCGTACGTGAGAACTGCGGGGTTATGTAGTGCACATAGTCATGCATTCGGCGCAGGATGGTATCCGTTACGACATCGGCGGAATATCCACGTTGCTCGCAGTCGCGGTGAATCTTCTGTATCCATTCGAGGTTAACGATGGGTACCACGCCGATTAGCAGGTCAACATGGCGGGCAACATCCGCATCTTCCGTGACGATACCGCCGTGCAGGCCCTCGTAAAACAGTAAATCGGTATCCTTGCCGACTTTTTCCCATTCCGTGAATTCACCGGCTTTCTGGTCGAACGGTTCCGCTTCCTCATCACTGTGCAGGTAGTAGCGGCGATTGCAGGTACCTGTTTTACCGTAGCTTTTGAAAGTATCCTCGAGTTTGTCGAAGACATTCGCCTCTGGTCCGAAGTGACTGAAGTGCCTGTTGCCACTTGCCTCGGCGGCGGCCATCGCTTCTTTCATGGCGGCACGATCATAGCGATGGTAACTGTCACCCTCGATCACGACCGGGTTGACGCCCTCGCGCAGGAAGATATGTTCGAAAGCGACCTTGACAGTCGTTGTGCCTGCACCGGATGAACCGGTTACTGCAATGATCGGATGTTTTTTGGACATGTGAAAGCTCCTGGCCCTGGTCTCGTTGTTGGTCTTCAATTGCAGCGCCCGCGCCGGTGTTGTGCAGCTGGCGGACGTGCGGCCTGCAATCAGGAATTTCCCGGCGACGGTCATCGTCGAGCCGCGTATTGAACCACTTTTAGGTTGCCGGACTCAAGCAGCTGGCGTTAAAAGCCATCCTCTCGAAAAAATATAATATATTAAACAGATTACTTATAATTAAGGTGTCCTGGCGCCGTGTGGCAGATCGGCCCGCTGTTCGGGGCCTGGCTGTGTCCAGAAACAAAAAGCCGGGCGTACAGGCCATAACACTGTCATGTTAATACGACGGTATATTTCAGGTCTCGCAATAAAAACCATATAATAAAAAGTTGCCAAAACCGCCTCAACAGCCAGTGCCTAACTGAACAGGATACGTAGTTTGCAATGAGTGGATTTAATCTGGATGAACGCTGGCAGGACCGGTTCCTGCCATTCCTTGCCTGGATAGGCGAATTGAAAAACCCGGCTGTTATGCGTGCCGACATTCTTGCCGGTATCACGGTAGCGCTGGTCCTGGTTCCGCAGTCGATGGCTTACGCGCAACTTGCCGGCCTGCCACCTTACTACGGCCTGTACGCATCGTTTCTGCCCGGCATTATCGCTGCACTGTTCGGTTCATCCCGCCAGTTGGCCACCGGTCCGGTGGCCGTGGTCTCCCTGATGACGGCCTCCGCGCTGGAACCTATTGCCGGCGCTAATCCGGAACTTTATATCGCCTATGCCATCATGCTGGCACTCATGGTCGGCATCTTTCAGATGGGGCTTGGGCTGCTGCGACTCGGTATCCTGGTGAACTTCCTGTCACATCCGGTCGTGATCGGGTTTACCAACGCGGCTGCCATCATTATCGGTACCTCGCAGCTGGGCAAGCTGTTCGGCGTGACCGGTGAGAAGGCCGCGCATACCTACGAAACCGTCTTCAATACCCTGGTCGAAGCAACGCGTAGTACACACATAGAGACGCTGCTGATGTCACTGCTTGCGCTGGGCATCATGATTGCGCTGAAAAGATTCCTGCCTAAAATTCCGAACGTGATGATGGCCGTCGCGGTAACCACCGTGATTTCGTGGCAGATCGGTTTTGAGCAGATGGGTGGCAAGGTCGTCGGCGCCATTCCGGCAGGGCTGCCGCCCATTGCCTTGCCAACGATGGACCTCCAGACCATGGCGCAATTGCTGAGTGTCACGGTGGCCATCGCAATCATCGGTTTCATGGAAGCTATTTCCATAGCCAAGGCGATGGCTGCACGCACCCGCCAGCGTCTCGATGCAAACCAGGAACTTGTCGGACAGGGGCTGGGTAATATCGTATCGAGTCTGTCCGCGGGCTACGCGGTGTCAGGTTCGTTCTCCCGCTCGGCCGTGAATATCAGTGCGGGCGCGGTAACCGGTTTTTCTTCCGTGGTGACCGGTATCGTGGTGGGCATTACCCTTATGGCGTTGACGGGCCTGCTCTACCATCTGCCGCAGGCTACACTGGCTGCGGTTATCATCATGGCGGTGATCAACCTCGTCAAAATCGAACCCATCAAGCATGCATGGAAAGTACAGCGCCATGATGCCGTTGTTGCCGTAATTACCTTCGTGCTGACGCTGGTCTGGGCGCCGCATCTCGACAAGGGCATCATGGTCGGTGTGATGCTGTCACTGGCGTTGTTCCTCTACCGCTCGATGTCGCCACGCGTTGCCGTGTTGTCGCGTGACCCGGACGGCTCCCTGCGTGATGCGGATGTGCGCAAGCTGCAGACCTGCCGGAATATTTCCCTGATCCGATTTGACGGCCCGCTGTATTTTGCAAATACCGGTTATTTCGAAGACAAGGTACTGGAACGTGTCGCGCTCAAGCCGGACCTGAAGTTTGTCATCATCGATGCGGAAGGTATAAACGAGATCGATGCAACCGGTGAGGAGATGCTGCACGGACTGGTTGGACGCCTGAAGGAAACCGGTGTAGAGCTCATCATTGCACGCGCAAAGAAACAGTTGTGGGATACGTTCGAGCGTACCAACCTGATGGACAGCCTGGGGCGTGATCATGTGTTTGCCTTGCGTACACAGGCATTCAATTACGCGTGGGACAGGCTTGGCAACAATCATGCGGAAACCTGCCCGTTACGGGTTCCGCAACCCATAGAGCAGACCTGATACAACTCATTTTTCCGGACGACGCTCGAACAGCAGGTCCCACACGCCGTGACCGAGCCGCTGTCCACGTCGTTCGAATTTCGTGACCGGCCGGTAGTCGGGCTTTGGTGAGTAGCGGCCGCTACCCGCGCAATTACTGAACTGTTCCGAATCCTGCATGACGGCGAGCATGTGTTCCGCGTAATCTTCCCAGTCTGTTGCCATGTGCAGAATACCGCCCGGTTTCAGCTTGTCTGCAACCAGCCTGATAAATGCAGGCTGCACGATGCGCCGCTTGTTATGACGCTTTTTGTGCCAGGGGTCCGGGAAGAACAGCAATAATCGATCGATCGAGCTGTCTGGCAGGCATTCCCCGAGCACCACGACGGCATCCTCGTTGTAGATCCGGACATTGCCGATGCCGCGTTGCTCCAGTAATTGCAACAGGTGACCAACGCCGGGCCGGTGTACTTCTATGCCGATGAAATCATGTTCCGGCTGTTGTTCGGCCAGCTGTGCCAGTATCTCGCCATTGCCGAAGCCGATTTCCAGTGTCCTGGGCGCATGACGGCCAAACAGCGTGTCGAGTTCCGCCGGTGAGCCGGCCGTTATCCCGTACTTCGGCCATAATTCAGCCAGCGCGCGTTTTTGTCCCGGCGTGATCCGGCCTTCTCGCCTGACGAATGACTGGATCTTTCGCATGTAGCGTTCACTGTTCAAGGTATAAGTGTCTTCGGGTTGTATGATACCTGTAAATTTTATGTATTATTGTAGCGGCTACAAACAGCCGCCATGGTGAACAGTTTATGGATCTTTCCCTGGATTCCCTGCAGGGGCTGGCAAGCGATCTGTTGCAGCATGCGACCCTCGAAAACGGGTTGCAGCTGACAGTCGTTGTTGCCGCGCTCGTCATTGCGGGCAGCATTCGTCACTTCACCGACAAGTCATTGTCTACCCGGCTCGAACAGACCGGTATGAGGCTGCCGCGCGAGGTCCTGCTGCGGTCGGCGAGACGCCTGGTGTTCCCGCTGGTTGCCTTGCTGGTGATTATCGTCGGACGCGCGATTCTTCAATTGCTCGGTTACCCGAACGGTCTGCTGGGAATTGCCGCCCAGCTGCTGGTTGCGCTCGCTGTAATCCGCATGCTGGTTTACGGTCTGCGTGTCGGTTTCGTACAGGGGCCGGCATTGAAGGCGTGGGAAAAGGCAATCAGCACCACGGTGTGGAGTATCGCGGCCCTGCATATCGTCGGCTGGCTGCAGCCGGTCATTAATGGCATGGACAAGCTCGCTATCGATATCGGCGATAGCCATATTTCCCTGTTGTTGATAGTGAAACTGGTGCTGTTGTCAGCCCTGTACCTGCTGCTGGCGTTCTGGGTATCGGGCGTGGTGGAACAGCGCATGCGGGCATCGAAGCACATCAACGCCAGTATGCGTGTCGGCCTGTCGAAGGTAATAAAGTTCGCGCTCATAGCGCTGGCCATCCTGATGGCATTGACCGAGACGGGGCTCAACATTGCATCCTTGACTGTGTTCGGCGGCGCACTCGGCGTCGGTATCGGTTTCGGCCTGCAAAAAATCGTCAGTAACTTTATCAGCGGCTTTATCCTGCTGGGGGACCGCTCGATTCGGCCGGGTGACGTGATCACCGTGGGTGATAATTATGGCTGGGTAAAGGAATTGCGCGCGCGCTATATCGTGGTGCGCAACCGCGACGGCGTGGAAACGCTCATTCCGAACGAAAACCTGGTGACCACCGATGTGATCAACTGGAGCTACAGCGATCGCAAGGTGCGCGTACGCATCCCGGTACAGATCAGCTATAACGACGACCCGGAGCAGGCCATGGAAATCATGCTGGAGGCGGGCAAGTCGCATCCCCGTGCATTGAAGAACCCGGAACCGGTCGTGCGCCTGATGGAGTTCGCCGACAGCGGCATTGCACTGGAGCTGCGTGTCTGGATGACGGACCCGCAGGAAGGCGTCGGTAATATCAAGTCTGATATAAACCTGGCAATCTGGCGCAGCTTCAAGGAGGCCGGCATTACTATTCCGTTCCCGCAGCGGGATGTGAATTTGCGGTATATGAATTCACCGGTCAGGGGCGGATTCGACCTGAAACCGTCTCGCGCAAAGCCGCAAAGGCGCCAGAGCAAAAAAAAATTTGCCACAGAGGTCACAGAGCACACAGAGAACTTCATTATCCCCTCTCCCGGAGGGAGAGGGGATAAAAACGGTTTACATAATTCTCGGGATGACTGAAACGACCCATATCGGACCTTGCTTCTGTTTGCGTGTTATACGGCCATTTGACCTATTTTGGTATTAACCGGTAATTTGGCTGTATATTCACACCTATAATCTCGTGGATGGCGAGAATAGCGTGTTGAAATTCGGATGCTCTTTTCGGAACATTACCCAAATGTGCGTGATACAACGCCATTCAACCAACTAATAGTAGTTATATGCGAAAAGGTAATCGGCGAATCTGAACTTCATGAATAGAGTGCATATATTCTAATACAATTGCAAGATGTGGATGCTGAGTATTGGGAGTTTTATAAAGATGGTTCGAAACTTCACTGGTTTATGGGGTATATTGCTTGCTATTTTGTGGTGGGGGGCAGATGTATGGCGAGCCGATGATTTCGTTCAAGCCAATTAATAAAACACATTACATAACTCAGTCTTTGCATACACATCGGTGCGACTTGTGCATAGGTCAGTTTAAAGAGTTAGAAGAAGAAAATGCGTTGCTTCTAATGGCATGATCCGGAACAAAGTAGCTAAATTTAGCTACAATGGTGATAAGACGTCGTAATATACTTGGCAAAAGGTCGTGCAGAGACACGTATTTTTGCAGAGTTCAGAGATTTCTTAAAGAGCTCAAATGGGTAATTGCAAGCAATGCAATATAACAAGGCGGCCAAGTCGGATGGCTTCGCCGCCGCGTGCCTTGGTCGTTATATGCCTCAGGCTTGACATGGTACCATAAGTGGTACCATATTGCAGATGAAGTGCAAGCATCAGAAAACGCTAGAGCAAATCTACAGTCGATTAGGTGCCTGAATAAAGGGGAGCGTTGAATGTTTAGAATAACTGGCCGGTATTGCCTGATCGTACTGCTGCTATGCCAGACAGGCTGCGTCAGTATGCCGGAAAAAGACACGGATTATTATCGAAGTGCGGAGCGCTGGCTCAAGCTGCTGGATATAGGGAAGAAGGAACGTGCATGGAGTTATGTCTCAAAGATGGTCAACGACTGGGAAACATTTGCCCAATTTGAGAAAACCATACGTAATATACGTGACCCACTCGGCAGCATGGTACGTCGTGAATACTGGGACAGAGCGTTCACGAACACGATTGCCCTGCCCGATGGTCTGTATGCGTATATTATTCTCCAAACCCATTTCGAGAATAACAGGAAAGGCGTCTTCGAGCATGTGTTGATGGTGAAGCAGGATGAGAAATGGTGGATCGTCGCTTATAAAATCAGATAACAAACAGTATCAGGTCTGTTTTCCAGCCAATCAGGGTCAGGAAAAATCGGGAGTAAATGGTGTAAGGCACATTACCCGCTAATATCAGGACTCGTTATTCCCTGACACCATTGTTAAAGGGTACAGATTTATTTAAATAAATCTGTACCCTTTTATAGTCCTGAAATTAAGAGAAGCAGCTGGTTGTTTGAGCGTCCATAGTGAAAAGCTGCCACATAACAAGTCGCCCCAGTCGGACGGCTTCGCCGCTGGGCTCAATCTTTATGTTTCACGATGCGGCATTATGTCGCACCCGTTTTTAACCATGTCTTGACTGTTATCAAAGCCATCCCGCCTGTTATGGAGTAGGGTGTTTGTGTGAATATTTCTTCACAATAACAGGTGTGCGATATGTTGAAACGTCTACTCACAATTACCTTGCTGGCAGTTGTCGTGATCTTTACGGGGCCGGTATGGTCATACGATGCGGCAATGGCAGAAAGCTATGCGAAATTGTTCGCGCCAGTAAAAGGTGCGGGGGCCGGTAAGGCTATGCATCTGATCCCACCGGATGTTTTCTTGAACAAAGTGAAAGCAAAAGAGCCGCTTGTAGTTCTGGATATTCGGACTCCGGCCGAGACCGGTGTCTACGGAGTGACGTTGCCAGGAGCATTGGTGATTCCCATAGATGTGCTGTTTACGGAAGCCAGGCTGGCTCAAATCCCGACCGACAAGACTGTAGTTGTAATGTGCAAGTCGGGGACAAGGGCAACTGCTGCTGGAACTGCCCTACGTCATATCGGCTTCGAGAATGTCTATATCTTCAAAGGTGGGTTCAATGCTCTGACTTATTATATGGGTCCGAAAGAGGCGAACACGCCGCTTCAAACAGGTACAGTCAGGAAATAAAAGATATCAGGCTATTAACCAGGGAGAATACACTATGAATGATAAATCACGCCGCAGATTCCTTTCCACCTCTGGCAAGCTGCTTGCGGGTGTCGCCACGCTTGGATCACTTGCTGCTTATGCGGCTGAGGAGCACCATCATGGTGGTT
The DNA here is from genome assembly GCA_963768575.1 of uncultured Halobacteria archaeon. Classification (GTDB taxonomy): domain Bacteria; phylum Pseudomonadota; class Gammaproteobacteria; order UBA9214; family UBA9214; genus UBA9214. The sequence continues at coordinate 3,110 of CAVYIJ010000019.1, read as the reverse complement.
CCGGACTCGGGCTTGTTGTTGATGCCGCATCACAGATGAAATGCGCAACTTGCCAGTTCTGGGGTGGTATGCGGAGGGTCTCCGAGGACAAGAAACAGGTGATAGTACAGAGCATGGGTTGGTGCAACAATCCGGATAGCCCTAATTACCAGAAGCTGACTGCAGCCGACCATCATATGAAGAAATCCGGAATCTGGAAAAAATGGGCTGTTCTCTGACCCGGTCTGAATAGTTTGAACGAACGATGTGTACTGCCCTTTGGGGCTCCTTTTCGTACGCCGGTAAGTGGCGGTAAATGGGCGTCACAGGGCATTCGGATTCATTGATATTTAACGCTGTTTATCAGTTAAGGTCCGGGCCAATAAATATCCCCTCTCCCTGGCCCTCTCCCGGAGGGAGAGGGGATAAAGAAGTTCTCTGTGTACTCCCGGTAAGTGCTCTTGCGTTAGTCTACCTCCTGCGATGTACAGGGATATACGAGTGTCACGAGAGAGCAGGAAGCCCGGAGTGACCATCCCTGTAGTCGTGTAACCTCTGTGGCAATTAATTTATCTTTTTTCTGCGCCTTTGCGGCTTTGCGCGAGGAGATTTTATCTATTTGACCCGTTATAGATTAATACCGGATTACTTTTTGTTACTCATCCGCGTCACTATATCCTTCACTGTCTGCGTGCCGAACTTGAAGCGCAGCTTGATGTAGGGTCCTTCCGCCGTGTAACCGGCCGCAGAGAAATCACTGTCTTCGAAACCGGCCACGTTGTAGCCGGCGCTGGCCCAGACGTTCTGGTAAAGGTTTATTCCCACCGAGGGACCGACTGAGTAGCGGTAATTGCTGCTATTGCTGCTGGACAGGACGTTGCCGTGCAGGGCGACATCCCAGCGTGAATTGATATCGTGGCGGTATTCGAACCCCAGTGTCTGGGTTATGCCATCGTAAGCGGCACCGTCGATTGTATCGTGGGCGAACTTGATGCCATGGTGCAGGGCAAGCTGGTTACGGCGGTCCGGCATGTAGTTCAGGTTAAGATTATTGATAATTTTCCGGTTGCGTATGGATGTACCCACGGCAGTGCTTTCCTCGAAATCCAGGTCCAGGCGGTCAAGTACAATCCAGTTGCTCGCAAGCGGCCGGTAGGCTACCGAGAAGCGTGTCTCGGCTGTCAGGGTGTCACTGCCTGAATTCGTATTCGTATCGAACAGGCGGGTCGCCATCGACATGCCCATGCCCGGTGTATGTTGGCGGTACAGACCGATAAACAGGCCGCGCTGTTCATCCGTCTCGCTGTCGCGGTATTCAATACGCGATGTGGCTGACCAGAGGTCCCGGGTGTAGGTGCTGCCGATATAGAGGGCGGTGAAATCACCGTCAACGCTGCCCGAGGCGAGCGGCACATTGGCATTAAAAGGTGTAATCCCGGATTCTTGCAGCGTCTGCGAGCGGTCAACGCCGAAATCGAGCAGTAACCGTTCATTCACCTTGAAGCCCTGTGTCAGGCCAAGGTTGGAGAACATGCGCAGTCCATTTTCCGTGGTCTGCTGTTCCAGCGAGGAATTTACCGTCGCCATGTGCCAGGGTGTGCTGCGGAATCCAACGCGGGACGTATTGCTGTCGTACTGGTCACCAGAGGTAAATTCCTGCTCGGCAAACAATTCGATTTCCGGGCTCAGGCGATAGTCGCCGCCAAAGATATAACGGGTAGGGAAGTCGACATTCTCGTCGTTATCCAGCGCGAATTCGGTGCCGGCATGCAGCCTCAGGCGATTCTCCATGAGGGTGCGGCTTGCGTTGGCCGTGAGCAGCGTCGATTGATTCGTTTGTCCATTGCCCAGGCGGTCTTTCGCGAATGCCAGTCCCGTGGACAGGACATAATCCGAATGGTGGTATTCAACATTACCCGCGGCCACATCTCGCTTCGCGCTGGTTGTCAGCTCTTCGTCGTGATAAACCTCGCCATTTAAATGAATATTTTCACTTGCCAGGTAGCGGGTATCTATACCGTACCGTTCGGTTCCGGAATCACTGTTGTTCTGCTGGCCGAGCCCGAAGTCTGCTTCCTGTTTGCGATAAAATACCCGGGCGTCCATTCGCTCATTGTTGTGGTAAACCTCTGCCAGCACGGCAGTCCCGGATGTGTCTGTGCCGCCATTATCGGTATTGCTGCCTGCAATTTCTGCACGCAACTCGGTATTGTCGGTGATATCGTATCGAAGGTCGCCGCCGACGAGATTGCCGCTGGCGCCGCTATCACCCTCGTGGATACCGCTGACACCGATCTCCAGACGGTCATCCATAAACTTCACATGGCCGCGTCCGCCGCCGGTAATTTCCTTGCCGGTGGCCCCGGTCACCTCGTAACTGGCGACGATATAAATCGGGTTGAAGTTACTGTCCTTGCTCTGGACCGGCTGCTTGAAAAACAGCGTGCCGTTCAGCGTGTCGATATTGTAATCGATGAAACGGGCAAGCTGGCGTGTTTCCAGGACCAGTTGCGGCTGGAACCGGTCGCGCGTTTCGATTGAAACCTTATCGCTGTTGATTACGATTCCGTCGCCGGACAACTTGTAGAGTCCGGAGGTGCCATTACCCGGTATTTCGTCGCGGACTGCCAGCTGGTCGGTTTCGGCTGCAAAGGCATTGATACCATATCGAGCTCCCTCGTATTCGGCCTTGATGCCCGTCATGCTGCGGCTGTAGCGCGACAGTTCGGTGACCGTAAGCTCGGTATTGAAGTCACCGAACATGGCGTAGAATTGATCTCGCTCCATCCGTACATAGAGCTGCCTGGAGCTCGGCGCATCGAAATACTGTTCGGTCGCGTCGCCGTAGAGCGTGTAATACTTGTCCGGATTGATGGTCTGGAAAAGGCTGTCACTGGCGGTATTCTCGTCAGCCTGGTTTTCCGAGTCATAGGCCAGTGTCAGCAGCCATTCGCCCTTGATGCGGCCCTTCGCATAAAAAGCCAGCCGGCCGTCCTCGTAGAAGTTCTCTTGTGAATCGCTGCTTGCCAGCGCCGCCTGGTTCCCTGAAACCGTGTTATACCCGGCTGTGCCCTCGGCCAGGCCGACCATGATCCAGTCACGTGCTGCACCCTGTAACCAGACGGTAATTT
>CAVYIJ010000018.1:0-75066 GCA_963768575.1 uncultured Halobacteria archaeon | reverse complement strand
GGCATGTTTTGCCAGCCGGCCGTGTACGGCGTCGAAGTACAGCGCTTGCAAACGCTCAGTGACCGGCCCGCGGCCGCCATTACCGATTGCACGGTCATCCACCTCCCTGATCGGCGTCACCTCGGCGGCCGTACCGGTGAAAAAAGCCTCGTCCGCCAGGTACACTTCATCCCGCGTAATTCGTTTTTCACGCAATTCCAGGCCTTCATCCGCAGCCAGGCGTGCAATGGTATCGCGCGTGATTCCTTCCAGCGCCGAAGTCAGCTCCGGTGTATAAATCACATTGTTGCGCACGATAAATATATTCTCGCCGCTGCCCTCGGCAACAAAACCGTCCACGTCCAGCAACATCGCCTCGTCATATCCGGAGGTCAGTGCCTCGTTGAGTGCCAGCATGGAATTGATATAGTGGCCGTTGGCCTTGGCCTTGCACATCGTTACATTCACGTGGTGGCGCGTGTAGGAAGAGGTCTTTATGCGGATCCCCTTTTCCATGTTTTCCGCACCCAGGTAGGCACCCCACTCCCATGCGGCAATCATGCCATGCACCTTGAGATTATCGGCCCGCAACCCCATGCCTTCCGAGCCATAGAAAAACATCGGGCGGATATAGGCCGACTCCAGATTATTCTCGCGCACCACCGTCCTGTGCGCCTCGGCAAGCGTCTCGCTGTCCCACGGAACCGGCATCATCATAATATGGGCAGACCCGAGTAATCGCCTGACATGTTCCTGCAGGCGGAAAATCGCGGTACCCTGTTCCGCCTTGTAGGCACGCACACCCTCGAATACACCCATGCCGTAATGCAGTGTGTGGGTGAGCACATGGACCTGCGCCTCGCGCCATGGCACGAGTTCTCCATCCATCCAGATGACACCGTCCCGGTCAGACATTGACATATTGCTACTCTCCAGACTGTCCTGATTAACCTGCAACCCCTGATGTCTCGTCATTGCGAGAAACGCAGTGACCTGGATATTTCATCCAGCCAGGGATTTACCAAAAATAAAACATCCGGTGCCTACTGCACCATCAACCGCTCCCAGATCTCCGCAACCGCCTTGCGTTCCTTCGCGAGTATATCGGCATCGACCACGGCCGGTTCATCCTGCAATACCCGGTGATTTATCTCCTGCCTGATCGCACAATAAGCATTCGACAGCAGCTTTACTTCATCCACCGGCAACAAACCGGCATCCGCCAATGCTTGCAGCAACCGCAGGTTATCCGTAAAGCGGAGCAATTCAGCGTGCTTGTCGGACCACAGCAGGACTGCAAATTGAACCATAAATTCGATATCAACGATACCGCCGGGGCTGTGTTTCAGGTCGATTTTCCCGCTTCCCGAATGGTCCAGCTCTTCCCGCATACGCTGGCGCATTTCCACAACTTCCGCCTTCAGTCGACCGGCTTCACGTGGCCGGGCAAGGACGCCGGAACGGATACGCTCGAACTGCCGCGTGATTTCCTCGCCACCGAATACAATCCGGGCCCTGATCAGGGCCTGGTTCTCCCAGGTCCAGGCACTGCGGCGCTGGTACTCCGCGAAGGCCTCCATGCTGCTCACCAGCAGGCCGGAGTTGCCATTCGGACGTAACCGCATATCGACTTCGTAAAGCACGCCCGCCGAGGTAAAAGTATTGAGTATATGAATTACCCGCTGGCTGAGACGGGTGAAGAACTCACTGTTATCGACGACCTGGGGCCCTGCCGTGTGCTGCTCGTTACCGGCGCTGTCATGCAGAAACACGATATCCAGGTCAGAACCATAGCCCAGTTCATAACCGCCCATCTTGCCATAGGCCACGATTGCAATACCGGCATCGCGCAACTTGCCATGCAGAATATATCCTGGCTGCCCATGCCGGGCGACAAGGTGGTTCCAGGCCAGTTGCACCGCCGCTTCCAGCGCCACTTCCGCGATACAGGTCAGGTGATCGCCTACTTCCGTGAGCGGCATGCCGGTCACGATGTCGGCCGCAGCGACATGCAATGCCGCCGCCTGCTGGAACTGCCGCAACCGGTCCATCTGCTGTTCCAGGTCCTCCGCCGGTATCCCGGCCATGCGTACCTGCAGCACCCCTTGCAGCCCGGCCCTGTCGAGCGGGTTGTAAAGGGTACGCGGGTCCAGCAACTCATCCAGCAGAATCGGATAGTGTGACAACTGACCTGCAACCCAGGCGCTGGCGGCACATAAATCCACCAGCTGCGACAGCGCCATCGGGTTTTCAACCAGCAATGTCAGGTAGGTCGTGCGACCGGCGATTGCTTCCAGTAAATCGCCCACGCGCCGCAATACCTCCAGCGGCCGTTCGGCGCTGGTAACGGCACGCAGAACCATTGGCATCAGCTCATCCAGCCGCTGCCGGCCGCGCTCTCCCAGGAAGCGCGTAATCGGACCTTTGCGGATCTGTTTCAGCCACCGCAATGTATCATCGGCATCCGTATAACCTGCCGCTGCCAGTACTTTAGTCGCCTCTTCCGTATCAAGGCTGCCCCGCCAGACATCGGCCAGCCCCTTGCCTTCCTGCCCCTGCGCCAGCTCCTGCGTGTCCGCGAATACCTGCTCAAACTGTTCCTGCACCCGCGCACGGTGCCCCTGGAGCACCGCTATATATTCATCCCAGCCGGCGAATCCCATGGTGAATGCCAGCCGCGCGCGACCGGCGTCATCCTCGGGCAACTCGTGCACCTGCTGGTCATCGAAGGCCTGCAGGCGATTTTCGGTCTGGCGAAGAAACACGTAGGCCTCGGCCAGTTGCACCGTCACCGCGGCCGGCAGATACCCAAGGACGGCGAGTGCGTCCAGTACATCCTGAACGCCGCGCTGCCGCAAGGTGACTTCGCGACCGCCACGCACCAGCTGAAAAGCCTGCGCAATAAACTCGATTTCGCGGATACCGCCCGGCCCCAGCTTGATATTGTCCTGCATGCCCTTGCGTTCGACTTCGCGCACGATCTGTTCTTTCAGGTTGCGAAGGGACTCGAATACACCGAAATCGAGGTAACGACGATAGACAAAGGGCTGCAGCAGCTGCATCAGGTTGTCAGCCTCGCGCCGCGGACCGGCCACCGGGCGTGCCTTGATCATTGCATAGCGCTCCCACTCCCGACCCTGTAACTGGTAATAATCCGCCATTGCGTCAAAACTGGCTGCCAGCGGACCGCTGTCGCCGTAGGGCCGTAACCGCATGTCCACCCGGTAAACGAAACCGTGTTCTGTCCGGTCATCGAGCACACGAATCAATTGCCGTGCAATCTGCAGATAAAATTCATCCTGGCTCAGTTTCCTGCTTTTCCAGCTGTTTCTTCCGTCCGGGTAGGAAAATATCAGGTCGATGTCGGATGAAAAGTTGAGTTCATGCGCACCGAGTTTGCCCATCCCGAGCACAACCAGCGCGGGCGAAAATTTAGTGGCCTTGCCCAGCGATTTCATCGCCCACTTTTCGAGATGCGCAAGTGCCGCCTGCACACAGGCATCGGCCAGCGCGGTGAGATCATGCAGCACTTCATTCAGCGGCGCCCAGCCGGCAAGATCCCGCCATGCAATTCGCAGCATCTCACGCCGCCGGAATTCACGCAGGCGGCGACCAAGATCATCTTCATCACGCACCCCATGCAAAACATGCGCGAGCTTGCGGCGATACTCGCCGGCGGAATAATCAGCCAGCAGGCACCCGTCGGCAAGAAAATCAAACAGCACAGCCGGATCATCCAGGCAGATGCGCGCCACAAACTCGCTGCCGGCCCAGACACGCAGCATGCTGGTAATGAAATCCTGGCTGCGCGGTACCGGAAAACCGGCATCGGTCGAAACCTCGACGAACCTTTCCCAGGATTCGGCCAATGATGCACGCAGTTCGTCCGGCAGTTGCGGTGCATGCTGCCGGTTGATGATCATCGGTACATACGATTGGCCATTCATCTTCGTATTGATCCCCGGTACCCGTTCAAGTTTGCCGGTTCGACAGCCGACATTTCCCGTTGACAAGGATTATATACATGCCAGGGAGGGAAAATGGATATCAAGGCCTATTTAAAGACGATGGTGGATAATGACGCGTCCGACCTGTTTCTCAGCTGCGGCGCAGCCGTCAGTGCGAAAATCAACGGAAACCTGACCAGCATGGAAGATAAACCGCTCACGCCCGGGCAAGTCAGGGATGTCGCCTACTCGATCATGAACGAGGAACAGGTCCGGGAATTCGAACGAAAGCCGGAAATGAACCTGGCGATCTCGGAACAGGGTATCGGCCGTTTCCGGGTCAATATTTTCCGCCAGCGCAACAGCGTTTCGATGGTCATCCGCAATATCAAGACCGAAATTCCGGACTGGAAGCTGCTTGGACTGCCATCGATACTGACCGATGTGATCATGGAAAAACGCGGCCTGGTCCTGTTCGTGGGTGCGACCGGCTCCGGCAAGTCGACCTCGCTGGCCTCGTTGATCGATCACCGCAACAGCAACAGTGCCGGCCATATCATTACCATCGAGGACCCGGTCGAGTTCGTGCACAGCCACAAGAAATCCATCGTCAACCAGCGCGAGGTCGGACTGGATACCGATAGCTATGAGGATGCACTGAAGAACACGCTGCGGCAGGCACCGGACGTAATCCTGATCGGCGAGATCCGCGACCGCGAAACCATGGAGCATGCACTGGCGTTCGCCGAGACCGGCCACCTGGCTATCTCGACCCTGCATGCAAACAACGCCAACCAGGCGCTGGACCGCATTATCAACTTCTTTCCGGAAGACCGCCGCAACCAGTTGCTGATGGACCTGTCGCTGAACCTGCGGGCCTTTGTCTCGCAGCGCCTGGTCAAGACGGTCGACGGCAAGCGCGCCGCCGCCGTGGAAATCCTGCTGGGCACACCCCTGGTCCAGGATATGATCCGTCGCGGTGACGTGCACGAGATCAAGGAAGTCATGCTGAAGTCGGAAAACATCGGCATGCAGACCTTCGACAGCGCGCTCTTCAAGCTGGCCCAGGCTGGCAGGATATCGGCCGACGAGGCATTGAAAAATGCGGATTCCCCCAACAACCTGCGTCTCAAGCTTAACCTGAACGGCGAGGCGCCGGTCATGGAAGAGAAGGCGCCGTCGGGCCTTAGCCTGGTTAATCACGATGAAGACCCGGACGCACTTAACGAGTTCGACAACGCACTCTACAAGCTGGTGGAAGCCGGGAAAACGTCCCTGGAACAGGCACTCAGGGATGCTGATGAGCCGGACAAGCTGCGACCCATGCTCGAGGAGCTGGCGCAACAGCAGGACAATTCCCTTGATTCCACCGGGTCGATCCACTCGGCATAAAGCAGGCGGGCGGGTGCTGCTGCACGCGCCGCGGCATGCAGAGATCTGGTATCATGCCTCCCGATTAGCAATATCTGTCAGCATTCAGGGAAGGCATTAAAATTGTTGTTTCTGGTTACAGGCGGGGCCGGCTTTATCGGTTCACACATTACCGAGCGTCTGCTTGCAGATGGCCACCGGGTGCGTATCCTGGATGATTTCTCGACCGGCAAGCGGGAAAATATCCCCGACAGTCAGGATGTAACGGTCATCGAGGGCGATGTCAGCGATTTCGATACCGTCAAGGGCTGCATGCAGGACGTGGATATCGTGTTCCATGAGGCGGCCATCGCCTCGGTACCCGAAACCGTCGACAACCCGCTGGCCAGTGAACGCGTCAACTACCGTGGCACGGTCAACGTCCTGGAGGCCGCCCGTCATGCCGGCGTCAACCGGGTCATCTTCGCGTCATCCGCTGCCGTCTACGGCGACCTGCCTGAATTACCAAAGCGGGAAGACATGCCGACCAGGCCGCTTACCCCCTATGCCATCGACAAGCTGGCCTCGGAATATGCCTGTAATGTGTACTACGAGTTATACGGACTGGAAACCGTGGCGCTGCGTTATTTCAATGTCTTCGGCCCGCGACAGGACCCGTCTTCACCCTACTCCGGCGTGATTTCGATTTTCATCGATGCTATCGGCCACGAACGGCAACCGGTCATTTACGGAGACGGCGAACAGACACGTGATTTTGTTTTTGTCTCGGACGTGGTCGAGGCAAACATGCGTGCCGCGACTTCCGCGCACGCACCCGGCAAAACCTATAACATCGCCCGCGGCACTACCGTGACCATCAATGGGCTGGTGCAGGCACTCTGCAGGCTGGGAGACCGTGCATGCAAACCCGGCTACAAGCCTGAGCGCGAAGGCGATATACGATACTCCCGCGCCGACATCAGTCGTGCCGGCAAGGACCTGGACTGGCAGCCGCTTGTCGACTTCGAGGCGGGGCTTGGCAAACTGCTGGGACAGGCGGAGTCAGTCGAGATGGCGGGATAACGTGAAAGGCGGACCCCGTAAAATTTATGCTCGATAAACCCCACCGCAACACCCTGTTCGTCGAAGACGCAGAAATCCTCACACACGAACGCTTCCAGGGCGATCAATATGTTCTCCGGGTGCAGGCACCGCGCTGTGCGGCAAACGCCCGGCCCGGCAGCTTCGCCCATGTGCAATGTGAACCTGCCCTGCCCATGCGACGACCGTTGTCCATCATGCGCGTCGACGCCAATGCCGGCTGGGTGGAATTTCTCTACAAGGTCGTCGGCACCGGCACGCGGGCACTCGCGCGACGCATTCCCGGCGAGACTGTCAGCATGATCGGGCCCATAGGGGCAGCCTTTTCACCTGATCGGGAACGCCCCCGTACCCTGCTGCTGGGCGGCGGCGTGGGCATCCCGCCCATGGTGTTTCTTGCCGACCGGCTACGCGCGGACAAGCACTGGCAACCGGTCGTCATGATGGGTTCCGAAGTCCCCTTCCCGTTCAGGGCCCGCCCGTCGCGTTTCATGCTGCCGGGCATGCCGGAAGGGGTGATTGCCGCCATGCCGCTGATGGAAGACTGGGACATACCCAGCCGCCTTGTCAGCCTGCAGGGTTACCCGGGCTGCCATGAAGGCTATATCACGGACCTTGCGCGTCTGTGGCTGAATGCGCTACCGGCGGATGCGCGTCATGAAGTCAGCCTGTTTGCCTGCGGCCCCCACCCGATGCTCGCAGCCACGGCAGCACTGGCACGCGAATATGACCTGCCCTGCCAGGTATCACTGGAAGAATATATGGCCTGCGCGGTCGGCGGCTGTGCCGGCTGCACCGTAAGGATCAATACATCGGACGGCCCGGCCATGAAACGCGTGTGCGTGGACGGACCGGTGTTCGACGCGCAAGCGGTCGACTGGGGGTAGGAGTTAATCGGTAATCGGGACAGACCACGTTTTTCTCACGACGTCCCACATTTGCAGGCGACACGGATAACTGAAAAACGTGGTCTGTCCCCGATTACGGGATAAAAAAACGGGCGCCAGGCGCCCGTTTTTTTATTGTGCGGAGGCAGGAAGTCCGCCCCGGCACTAATCCTGTTCCTGCAGGAATATGTTGTCCATCGCCGAGGAGAGCTTGTCGACGTCACCCTCGTCGAGCTTGACCATGAGACGAACCTCGTTGGCCGAGTCAGCGTAGTGCAATGCATCGTCGTAACTGATTTCGCCTTCCTTGTAGAGAGTAAACAATGCCTGGTCGAAGGTGATCATGCCCTGCTGTGTGGACTGTTTCATCAACTCTTTCAGCTTGTGTATATCGCCCTTGCGAATCACGTCACTGACCAGCGGCGTACCCAGCAAAATCTCCAGACACGCAACGCGACCATTGCCGTCCTTGCGTGGAATGAGCTGCTGGGCAATGAAGGCCTTCATATTCATAGACAGGTCCATGAACAGTTGCGGACGGCGTTCTTCCGGGAAGAAGTTGATGATACGGTCCATCGCCTGGTTGGCGTTGTTGGCGTGCAATGTCGCCATGCACAGGTGGCCGGTTTCCGCAAAGGCGATGGCATGGTTCATGGTCTCGCGATCACGTATCTCGCCGATGAGAATGACATCCGGCGCCTGGCGCAGCGTATTCTTCAGCGCCGTCTCGAAAGACTCGGTGTCGATACCAACCTCGCGCTGCGTAATTATGCAACCCGCATGCTTGTGCACGAATTCAATCGGGTCCTCGATGGTGATGATGTGGCCGGTACCGTTCTTGTTGCGGTAACCCAGCATCGCGGCTAGCGAAGTGGACTTACCGGTACCGGTCGCGCCAATGAAGATAATCAGGCCGCGCTTGGTCATGGACAGATTTTTCAGCACCGGCGGCAGGTTGAGTTCCTCGATGGTCGGGATATAGGTCTCGATCCGACGCAGCACGGCACCGGCATTATTGCGCTGTATGAAAGCGCTCGCACGGAAACGACCGATACCCTTTGCAGAAATGGCGAAGTTACATTCGTGCGTGGCTTCGAATTCCTCGCGCTGTGACGGCGTCATCATGCTGGTCACTATTTCCATGACACTTTCCGGCGTCAGCGCTTCTTCTGCGACCGGCGTGGTCTTGCCGTCGATCCTCATGGTTGGAGGAATACCTGCGGTCAGGTACAGGTCAGAGGCGTTCTTGTCATGCATCAATTGCAGAAGTGGTGTTAATTCCATGGCTGTTCTCCCGGCGCCTTTACTTACCTGAAGTTTTCCTTGATTGCGGCCTTGGCTCGCGCATCCTGCTTGGTGATCAGGCCTTTTTGCAGGATATCAGTGAGATACTGGTCCAGCGTCGTCATGCCCACGGCATTACCCGTCTGGATGGCGGAATACATCTGCGCAACCTTGTCTTCGCGGATCAGGTTACGAATAGCCGGCGTGCCGATCATGATTTCCCATGCGGCTATTCGACCGCCGCCGACCTTCTTCAACAAGGTCTGTGCAATAACGGCCCGTAACGACTCCGACAACATTGAGCGCACCATGGTCTTTTCGGCTGCAGGGAATACATCGATCACACGGTCGATGGTCTTCGCCGCCGACGTTGTATGCAGTGTGCCGAACACCAGGTGGCCGGTTTCGGCCGCGGTCAGCGCCAGGCGGATGGTTTCCAGGTCACGCAGCTCGCCAACCAGAATAATGTCCGGATCTTCACGCAGCGCCGAACGCAGTGCTTCGTTAAAGCCCTTGGTGTCCCGATGCACCTCGCGCTGGTTGACGAGACATTTCTGACTCTCGTGCACGAACTCGATCGGGTCCTCGATGGTGAGGATATGGTGATAGGACTTCTTGTTGATGTAGTCGATCATTGCCGCCAGCGTGGTCGACTTGCCCGAACCGGTCGGCCCGGTCACCAGCACCAGCCCGCGCGGCGTATCAGATACTTCCTTGAAAATCTGCGGCGTACCGAGATCGTCCAGGCCGAGAATCTCCGAAGGAATGGTACGGAACACCGCACCGGCACCGCGGTTATGGTTGAATGCGTTGACACGGAAGCGGGCGAGGTCCGGTATCTCGAACGAGAAGTCAGTCTCGAGAAACTCTTCGTAGTCCTTGCGCTGCTTGTCGTTCATGATGTCGTAGACAAGCCCGTGCACCGTCTTGTGGTCCAGCACGGGCACATTGACCTTGCGCATATCGCCATCGACGCGAATCATCGGCGGCATCCCGGCTGACAAGTGCAGGTCCGAGGCCCCATTGTTGACACTGAAAGTCAGTAATTCAGCTATATCCATCCCAGTTCCTCAGCTATATATGTATTCGTCACTCTGTATCGTCTCTGACAGGAAAACCTTGAAAACCCGCTGCATACCGATGAGTTGCCGCGCAATCCGGCCACACCGGCCAGCCCGGGGACCACCAACCCGGATTATCGGTCAGCGCCCTCTCTCTCCTGAATTATGACGTATTGCGGTGATTTCACAAGCCGGCCCGCGAGTAAAATTATGTCGCATATCAGGCAGATATTTTCAAAGGCAAGGTAACCGGCCGTGACGGGCGGATACTCGTGCCGATGCTTGTCCATGGCCGCTTTTATCCTGTATTGTCAAAAACATGATCAAAACCTCACTGACATTTATCGGCGGCGGGAACATGGCCGGCAGCCTGGTTGGCGGCCTGATTGCCGATGGCTGGGACCCGGACAGGATCCAGGTCGTCGACACCGACCCGCAACAGCGCGAACGCATGGCGGTCCGCTTCCAGGTCCACACCACCCCCGACAGCCTGGCGGCCGTCAGCGATGCCGACGTGGTGGTGCTGGCCGTCAAGCCACAGGTCATGGAAGAGGTGGCCCGCGCGCTCGCAGTTACCGTCTCCGGTTCGAGGCCGCTGTTCATTTCCATTGCCGCCGGCATTCGCGAAACCACCTTGCGCAGCTGGCTTGGCGAGAATGCGGCTATAGTACGCGCCATGCCGAACACGCCCGCGCTGGTACAAAGCGGCGCCACCGCGTTGTACGCCAACACGGCCGTCAGCGAACAACAGCGCAGCCTCGCCGAAACCATTTTACGCGCAGTCGGCCTGGTCATCTGGATTGACGACGAATCCCTGATGGACGCGGTTACCGCACTCTCGGGTAGCGGGCCGGCATATTTCTTCCTGTTCATGGAGGCATTGCAGGCGGCCGGCGAGGAACTCGGACTACCCGCAAAAACTGCGCGCCTGCTGGCATTGCAGACCGCGTTCGGCGCCGCCAGGATGGCGCTGGAAAGCGCGGACGATGCCGCTACATTGCGGCGGCATGTCACCTCGCCGGGCGGCACCACCGAGCACGCCATCAACAGTTTGCAGGAAAGCGGTTTTGAAAAGATTGTAAGCCGGGCGCTGCAGGCAGCGGCCGAGCGTTCCAGGGAAATGGCAGAGGAGTTCAGCAACCACTCATGAGCAGCAGTTATCTGACCAACCCGATCGAGTTCATTATCAGCACGCTGTTCAGCCTGTATATTCTCGCCCTGATGCTGCGTTTCCTGCTGGGCGTGGCGCGCGCTGATTTCTACAATCCTGTCAGCCAGTTCCTGGTGCGCATTACCAACCCGTTACTGCTACCGCTGCGCAAGCTGATACCTGGTTTCGGCAAAATCGACGTCGCGTCAATCGTGCTGATGCTGTTACTACAGGTCCTGCTGCTGGTCATTATCCTCATGCTTCGCGGCGCCAGCATACCGGTCCTGCCGCTGCTGCTGAGGGCGACAGGCGAACTGGTGTCGCTGGTAATCAATGTCTTCCTGGTAGCCATCATCGTGCAGGTCATCATCAGCTGGATCAATCCCGGCACTTACAATCCGGTGAATTCATTACTGCATAGCCTGACCGCCCCGGTCCTGCGCCCGATCCAGCGTATCATTCCGCCGCTGTCGGGCATGGACCTTTCACCGTTATTTGCATTGATTGGCCTGCAGGTCCTGCGCATGCTGATCGTGCCATTGCTGGGTTAGGCATCCACCTGGATACGCCCTGGTGCCGCCGGGATGGCGAGGACCTGCTGCTCGCCGTTCACGTGCAACCGGGGTCGGCCCGCGACTGCATCGACGGACTGTACGGCGAGCGACTGAAGATCCGCCCTACAGCACCACCGATCGCGGGCAAGGCGAATGTCCATCTGCAACGTTACCTGGCGGGATTATTTGGCATTCCACGCAGCCGGGTCCGCCTGGTATCCGGTGAACGCGGGCGCGCCAAGCGCCTGCGCATTTTACGGGCCGGGCGGCTGCCGCCGAAACTTGCTGTTTTGATTGACTGATTGTTGCGCCACTGCAAGGCAATCATTAGACTCAAACACCGATTTATGAAGGCGTAACTGATAATCCCATGCCCGATACCCTGCCGCCGGACAGTGTAGGTCTGGTTACTCCGCAATTGATGACATTCGGGGAACCGCTGGAACTCGAGTGCGGCGCCGTCATCGACAACTATAAACTTGCCTACGAGACCTACGGCGAACTCAACAGCGCGCATTCAAATGCGATCCTTGTCTGCCATGCATTGTCCAGCCACCACCATGCGGCCGGCTATCATTCCATGGACGAACGCAAACCCGGCTGGTGGGACAATTTTATCGGCCCGGGAAAACCGATCGACACCGACCGCTTTTTCGTTGTCTGCAGCAACAATCTCGGCGGTTGTCACGGCTCGACCGGGCCCGCCAGCACCAATCCCGCAACCGGCAAACCCTACGGCAGGGACTTCCCGGATATCGTTGTCAAGGACTGGGTGCGCAGCCAGTCGCTGCTGGCGGACAAACTCGGGATCGATCGATGGGCAGCCGTCGCCGGCGGCAGCCTTGGCGGCATGCAGGCACTGCAATGGTCGATCGATTTTCCGGAACGGCTGGCACATGCCGTGGTAATTGCGGCCGCACCGCATTTGTCAACGCAAAACATCGCTTTCAACGAGGTTGCACGTACGGCAATAAAGTCCGATCCGGATTTTCACGGCGGCAACTACTACGAACATAACGTGATACCGGAGCGCGGTCTGCGTCTAGCGCGCATGCTTGGGCATATCACCTACCTGTCGGATGACAGCATGCACGCCAAGTTCGGCCGTGAATTGCAGGAAGGCTCGCCGACCCGTGGCTATGGCATGGAATTCCAGGTCGAGAGCTACCTGCGTTACCAGGGCAGCAAATTCGCCGGCGAGTTCGATGCCAACACTTACCTGCTGATGACCAAGACACTCGACCACTTCGACCCGGCACGCGACTACGGCAATGACCTGACCCGGGCGATGGCGCAGGCACGGGCAAAGTTCCTGGTCATGTCCTTTACCAGTGACTGGCGCTTTTCGTCCGCACGTTCGCGCGAAATCGTCCGCGCCCTGCTGGAGAACGAACGCGACCTGGTCTATGCGGTCATCGAAGCCAACGAGGGACACGACGCCTTCCTGATGAAAATCCCGCAATACCTGGCAGCATTCGGCACCTACATGGAGCGGGTTGCCATCGAGGCTGAATCCGCATGAGCCTGCGCGCCGACCTGTCGATTATCAGCGGCTGGATCAGGCCCGGCAGCCGCGTACTCGACCTCGGCTGCGGCGATGGCACGCTGCTCAGGTATTTGCAGGAAAACCGGCAGGTCACCGGATATGGCCTGGAAATCGATGACGACAACGTGGTGCGCTGCATCAAGTCCGGCGTGAATGTCATTCAGACCGACCTCGATGCCGGCCTGTCCGATTTCCGGGCAAATTCATTTGACTACGTAATCATGACGCAGACCCTGCAGGCCGTGCATTACCCGGACAAGCTGCTGGAGGAAATGCTGCGGCTGGGACGCGAAGGCATCGTCACCTTCCCGAACTTCGCACACTGGTCAAACCGCCTGCAACTGGTTTTCGGCGGCACCATGCCAATGTCGCGCACCCTGCCCAACCCCTGGTACAGCACGCCGAACATTCACCTGTGCACTGTCACCGACTTTGAAACACTCTGCCGGGAACGTAATATTCACATACTGGAACGCAACCTGGTAAAACACGACCACAGCAGCACGATTGGCAACAACTTCATGGCAAACCTGCTGGGTAAAATCGCGTTGTATCGTTTCAAACGCAAGGACAACTAGTATCCTGCATTCCAGACAGAACAGGCCCGCCCATGGTTGATGGCACCACCAGCTGGAAAGCGGCCTTCAGAATCTATACGCACCCGCGTGTCGTTGCCATGGTCTTTCTCGGTTTTTCGGCCGGCCTGCCGTTCCTGCTGGTATTCTCGACACTGACCTACTGGCTTAACGACGCACAGGTCGAAAAGTCCACCATCGGTTTCTTCACATGGATCGGCATCACCTATTCCATCAAGGTGTTCTGGGCACCGGTGATCGATCGATTGCAGCTTTCGCTGCTGTCGCGCGCATTGGGCCAGCGCCGGGCGTGGATGCTGGTAGCGCAAGGCACCATCGCACTCGGTCTCGCCGGCATGGCCGTAACCAGTCCGGAAACGCAGCTCACACAGCTTGCACTGCTTGCCCTGCTGGTCGCATTCGGCTCCGCCACCCAGGACATAACCATCGATGCCTGGCGCATCGAGGCTGTCGACAAGCAACTGCAGGGCGCAATGGCAGCTACCTACGTACTCGGTTACCGTATTGCGCTGCTGGTCGCCGGCGCCGGCGCGCTTTACCTGGCGGAGTTCCACTCCTGGCAATTCGCCTACCAGTTCATGGCAGCATTGATGGGTGTCGGTATTGTCACCACCCTGATTATCAATGAACCGACACACAGTCGGGATGCGCAGACCGCGGCGCTCGAGGAACGACTGGAACATGCCATCGGTATCCAGGACAGGGAATCCCGCTGGCAACGGCTTGTCGCCTGGTTTTCCGATGCCGTGGTGAGTCCGTTCGTGGAATTCTTTCAGCGCAACGGCGCGCTCGCCATCCTGATCCTGTTGCTGGTCGGCGCCTACAAGCTGAGCGATATCACCATGGGCGCCATGGCCGGTCCGTTTTACCTTGACCTCGGCTTCAGCAAAACCGATATCGCCAACATCACCAAGATATTCGGCTTCTTCATGACCATCGCCGGCGCATCGCTGGGCGGCATCCTGGTGGTGCGTTACGGCATCCTGCGGCCGTTACTGGCCGGCGCCATCCTGGTGGCCGCGACCAACCTGCTGTTCGTCTGGCTGGCCACCAGTGAACCGGACATGGCAGCGCTGGCAATCGTTATCAGCGCCGACAATCTCAGTGGCGGCCTCGCCACCTCGGCCTTCATCGCCTGGCTGTCGAGCCTTGTCAACAAGACCTATACCGCCACCCAGTACGCCCTGTTCAGTTCCCTGATGACATTGCCGGCAAAATTCATCGGCGGCTTCTCCGGCATCGTGGTCGAAAACTCGGGCTACGCCAGCTTCTTCCTGTATGCCGGGCTGCTTGGCGTACCGGCGATCCTGCTGGTGACTCTCCTGATGTACCGGCAACCGGGGAACGGCACATCTTCCTGAGTACGGCCGAATAGCTGCCGGGAGAAGAGTTAGGCCTTGATCTGTAATAAATTATCGGAAATGTCCTACAGCATGCAGTGGTCAATATCTACTATAATCCTTGTGGTTTAAACCCTGTCTGTCAGGAAATCGGCTACGCTATTAACTATGAATAATACAAACATGGAAAAAAGAAATCGGGGCCAGCGCCGCTGGGGGCTGGAAACAAGATTCCCGTTCAAGGATTGTGACGGCGTACTGGTCATCACCGAGCGTCGCAACCTGTCGGACCGCCGCCTCGGCAACACCTCGATGGAAGAACGGATGGTGATGTTCTCCGGCATGCTGCAGATCGATAGCGAATAGCCGCAGCGCAGTACGGACATAAAGAACGCCTCGCGCAGAGACGCAAAGACGCAGACGCAGAGGCGCAGAGAAAGTAAAAAAACTTCAGAACCACAAGGCACACTGGGAGAAATCCCGCATACAAAGACCTTGTAAAGACTCCCTGTTGTCATTCCCGCGCAGGCGGGAATGACTGGATCTTTAAAGCTGGAGAGATAATTAATTCTCTGTGATCTCTGTGGCAATTTATTTTATTTTCTCTGCGCCTCTGCGCCTCTCGCATTGCTCCTGCGTTAGCTGTTTCCTGCTCTTTGCGTCTTTGCGCGAGATTTTTTTACACGGCTACAATTCGTAATCGTAATCCATGATCAGGGGCGCATGGTCTGAAAAACGCGCGTCCTTGTAGATACGCGCCGCCATGACCGCTTGCGCGATGCCCGGCGTGGCCACCTGGTAGTCGATCCGCCAGCCGACATTCTTCGCCCATGCCTGGCCCCGGTTTGACCACCAGGTGTACTGGTCCGGGTCCGGATTCACGGCGCGAAACGTATCAACGAAACCGGCCGGCCCGAACAGCTCATCCAGCCATGCGCGCTCCTCCGGCAGAAAACCCGAATTCTTCCGGTTGCCGCGCCAGTTCTTCAGGTCGATCTCCCTGTGGGCGATATTCCAGTCGCCGCACAGGATGTATTCACGGCGCTTGCGACGCAATGAACGCAGGTAAGGCATGAAACGGTCCAGGAAACCGAACTTGATTGCCTGTCGTTCCTCGCTGGAGGACCCGGACGGCAGGTAGACAGACACCACGCTGAGCGGCCCATAGCGGGCCTCGATATAACGCCCCTCGGCATCCATGTCGGGCCAGCCCAGTCCGCTGGTGACCCTGTCGGGCTTGCGCCGGCTGTAGATTGCGACTCCGCTGTAACCTTTCTTCTCCGCATCATGGAAATAAACGTGCCAGCCGCGCGGACGGTACACCCTGTCCTCGAGTTGATGTTCCTGTGACCGGGTCTCCTGCAGGCAGACCACGTCGGCCCGCTGGCGGGTCATCCACTGGAAAAAGCCCTTGCGGGCCGCGGCACGAATACCGTTTACATTGACAGTTATGATACGCATGGTTCTCCCCGGGGCCGGCGGGTGTGTATGATAGCGGCCTCGCGTGACCATAAACACCACTGATTATCATGAAAGACTACCAACATGACTTCATCGACTTCGCTATCCGCGCCGGCGTACTGCGCTTTGGCGAGTTCACCCTGAAATCCGGGCGCACCAGTCCGTATTTCTTCAATGCCGGCCTGTTCAATACCGGCGAACATCTTGCACGGCTCGGTCAATGCTACGCACAGGCGATCATCGACAGCGGCATCGAATTCGACGTCCTGTTCGGCCCGGCCTACAAGGGCATCCCGCTGGCCGCCGCCGCCAGCATCGCTCTCGCCGAACGCCACGGGCGAAATATACCGTGGTGCTTCAACCGCAAGGAAGCCAAGGACCACGGCGAGGGCGGCAACATCGTAGGCGCGGAACTGGCAGGCAAGGTGCTGGTGATCGATGATGTCATCACGGCCGGGACCGCCATCCGCGAGTCCGTCGACATCATCCAGGCGGCCGGCGCGCAACTCGCCGGTGTCATTATTGCACTGGACCGCCAGGAAAAAGGTCGTGACGCACGCTCCGCCATCCAGGAGGTGGAGGAATCACTGGGCGTTCGTGTTGCGAGCATTGTGAAACTCGAGCACCTGCTGGAATACCTCAAGGCACAGCCGGAGCGTGCCGGGGATGTCGCCGGAATCGAGGCATACCGGGCACAGTACGGTATTTGAAAACCGTCTCGCGCGCCGCCACGGCGCAAAGAAATCACCCTCACGCAGAGGCGCAGAGGCGCAAAGGCAAAAAACACCAGAACCACAAAGTACATTGTGGAAATACCGCATATCAAAGACCCTGAAACGACTCCCTGTTGTCATTCCAGACTCGGCTTAGGCCTCCCGCGTCGCTCCACCTCCTGCATGGGGACCAGGTCGGCCTCTCGACCGTCCCGGTCTCACCTTCTCCATGCAGTCGTGTGCGGGAATGACTGGAGCTTTAAAGCTGGAGAGCTAATTAATTCTCTGTGATCTCTGTGTAATTATTTCTGATTTGTCTTTGCCTTTGCCTTTGTGCTTTCTGCGCCTCTGCGCCTCTGCGTGAGAAAGATTTCTTTGCGCCTGCTCTGCGCGAGACATTTATTCCCGTACCTGCCGGGTGCCCCTACCCGATGACCAGCTTCACCCCTACCAGCAGGGTCACGATCTCGAAGGCCCGCTTGATCCAGCGGTTGCCGGACCTGATTGCCAGGTGCGCCCCGATATACCCGCCCAGCAACGAGCCGGCCAGCAGGGCCGGCAGCCAGGACCAACGGATTTCACCCAGCACGCCCAGGATCAGTGCACCGCAACCGTTCCAGAAAACCCCTACCAGGATCAGTGTATAGGCGATGGCCCGCCGGTAATCCAGGCCGAACCAGCGCACCAGCCACAGCGTCACGAACAGGCCGGTACCGGAGGTCAGTGACCCGTTCAGCACCCCGATTGCAAACAGGACCGCGCCACCCACCAGGCTGCCATGCCGGTCACGGTGTGCCGGCACGACGGATTTGCCCAGCTCCGGGTTCAGCCACGAGTAGATGCCGAGGCCGGTCGTCAGGACCCCCAGCGCCACCTCGGCCATGCGTTCCGGCACCCCGAGAATGGTGCCGGCGCCCAGCATAACGCCTGGCAGGCCGGACAGGAGGATTGTCAGGGCAAGCCGACGCTCCAGCCGCTCCTCTCTCAAGTGTCTGACTGTAGCGCCGATACCAAGTGCGATACTCGCGATCTTGTGCGTGGCGAGCGCTATGGCGAATGGCAGGCCCAGAAAAATCAGGGCCGGCAACTGGATCAGGCCTGCACCACCGCCTGAAAAGGCCGAAAATACATTGGCTACAAGTGATATGAGGAAAAGAGTTACCTGCTCCATTGCGATACACCTGCTCCAATTAGCTGCGATAGGTATATAATTTGACGGATGAGCATACATTGTTCGCTATTCGATTAAACGCAGATATATGAAGATGACACTTATACACCGCCTCTTGCTGATTTTGCCTGCCGTCTTCGTGACGACAGTGGCGACAGCCGAGCGCACCTATAAGTGGACCGATGCAGACGGCAACGTCACTTACAGCAATCGCCTCCCGCCTGAATCCTGGAAACATGAACGCAAGGAGTACAACGAACAGGGCCGCGTGGTCAGGACTTACAGCGCCCCCCTGACCGAGGAGGAAAAGTTCCAGGCGGAACGTCTGGCCGAACTTGCCGCCAAGAAAAAGGAACGCGCCAGAAAACGCGCCATTCATGACCGCAGCCTGGTCGCCACCTATTCCAATGTCGAGGACATGGAGAAGGCAAAAAAGGACAAGATCTCGCTGATAGAGGCATTGGTCAAGCTCACGAATACCCGTATCAAGTCAATGCAGGAACGCCTGCTGACCCTTTCCGAAGAAGCCGCCCAGTATGAGCGCAGCGGCAAACAACTGCCCTTCACGCTCCAGAGTCAGATCAGCAACCTGCGCGACCAGATTGCCCATAACAAGCAATTTGCCAAGGACAAGGTGGCCGAGACCGATGACATAAAGCGCCAGTTTGACCGCGACATCGCTCGCTACATGGAGCTTACCGACGAAGAACCGAAAGTTACTCGGCGACGCGGCCCGACTCCATTGGAAATCGCCAGTAGAAATTCCGCTGTTACGCTCGACCGCCATGACCGCACCCTGCTGACAACATTTACGAGCGTGGAAGACCTGCTGTTTGCCCGTAACGAGGAAATAGAAAATATCGACTTCACTATCAGGAAGGCCTACGATCGAATCGACACCATGCAATCCCACCTGGCCGAGCTATCCAATAATGCCGACGAATACGAAGCAGATGGTGAGATATTGCCGGATCCCCTGGTCAGGGAGATGAAGCAAGTCATGTCCGAGATTGCAGACACCGAAAAGAAACTGCAGGAAAAACGCAGTCAAAAACAAACAGTCATATCCCAGTTCGACAGGGACATTCGGCGTTTCCGCATGTTGACGGCCAGCAACTAGCCCTGCTCAGGCAGATATCAGGGTTCCAACCCCTTCGTCCGTAAACAGCTCCACCAGTACCGCATGCGGAACTCGCCCGTCTATGATGTGTGCCGCCCTTACACCACTGTTGATCGCTGACAGGGCGCAGCGCGCCTTCGGTAACATGCCGCCATGAATTGTTTCGTCATCGATCAGCCGATTGACGTCTTCGCCCTTGAGACCCGTCAGCAATCTGCCTTCCCTGTCCAGCAGGCCCTGGGTATTCGTCAACAGCATCAACTTCTCCGCCTTCAGGACCTCTGCCATGTGGCCTGCAACCAGGTCGGCGTTGATATTGTAGGAGTGGCCGTCCGCGCCCACGCCAATCGGCGCAATAACGGGGATAAAATCACCGCCGGTCAGCATGTCGACCAAACTGGCATCGATGCTCTCGACTTCACCGACATGACCGAGATCAATGATCTCCGGCACGTCGAGCTCCGGAACATTACGCGTAATGGTCAGTTTGCGCGCCCGTATCAGGTCACCGTCCTTGCCGGTCAGGCCCACGGCACGTCCGCCGTGGTGCGTGATCAGGTTGACGATTTCCTTGTTCACCAGGCCGCCCAGCACCATTTCCACCACGTCCATGGTTTCGCTGTCTGTGACACGCATACCATCGACGAATTTGCTTTCCTTGCCCAGTTTCTCCAGTAATTTACCGATTTGCGGACCGCCCCCGTGCACCACGACCGGGTTTATGCCCACCAGCTTCATCAACACGATATCGCGTGCAAACCCGCTCTTCAGCGTCTCGTCAACCATGGCATTGCCGCCATACTTGATAACCACGGTCTTGCCCTGAAAACGGCGGATGTAAGGGAGCGCCTCTGTCAGAACGTGGGCGACATTCAGGGCAGCTTCATTTGTTAATGACATGACAGCGGGTTTGGTCCATGCAAATGACTGAAGTCGGTGCAGTTTACGCGGAATTCAGGCGCCCTAACAAGTACTGCCGGTGAGCACCGGTGTTACCCTGCCTTGCGGTGAACAAGCGGCGCGCCAATCCGCCGCGGACGCGCCTAGAAAGGCAGGGACAGGTGCGGGTTGACCTGCACCATCACGCGGCGGAATTCACCCATGATGCGGGCCAGCGCTTCCTTGTCATCCGCCTCGAAGCGCAGCACCAGGACCGGCGTGGTATTCGATGCGCGCACCAGCCCCCAGCCGTCGGGGAAATCCGCGCGCAGCCCGTCAATGGTCGATACCGTCGCACCCTCGAAATGAGCCGTTTCCAGCAGGCTGTTCATAAATACCGGCGGTTCGCCCTCGTGCATGGCAACGTTCAGTTCGGGTGTGTTGACGCTATCCGGGAGTTCGGCGAACACTTCAGTACTCGAACGACTGTCCTTGCCGAGAATTTCCAGCAGGCGGGCCGCCGCATAGATCGCATCATCGAAGCCGTACCAGCGCTCCTTGATGAAAATATGTCCGCTCATCTCGCCCGCGAGCAATGCACCGCTTTCCTTGATCTTGGCCTTGATAAAGGAATGCCCGGTCTTCCACATCAGCGGTTGCCCGCCATTCTCGCGGATCAGTGCATCGAGGAAGCGGGTGCATTTCACATCATAGATTATCTGCGCGCCCGGGTTACGCTCGAGAATATCCCTTGCGAACAACATCAACACACGGTCCGGCCAGACAACCTTGCCATCGGCGGTCACCACCCCGAGTCGGTCACCATCACCGTCGAAAGCGAGGCCCAGGTCCGCCTTCTCGGAACGCACGGCACTGATCAGGTCGACAAGATTTTCTTCCTTGCTGGGATCCGGATGATGGTTCGGAAAATTACCGTCAACATCACAGAACAGTTCCTTCACTTTACAGCCCAGCGAACGCAGCAGTTCAGGCGCCACATTTCCCGCCACACCGTTACCGCAATCGATAACCAGGTGCAGCGGTCTTGCCAGGCTGACGTCACCGCGTATCCGCTCCATGTAATCGGGCAAGACGCTGAGCGTCTGCACGCTGCCCTGGCCGGCGATGAAGTTTTTCGCCTCGATCCGTTCGCGGAGCGACTGTATCGATTCACCGGACAGCGTTTCACCGTCGATGACGATTTTAAGGCCGTTGTAATTCGGCGGATTATGGCTACCGGTGACAACCACGCCGGTTTGGGTATCAAGATAATAAGTCGCGAAGTAGAGTACGGGTGTCGGAACACAACCGATATCCTTCACGTCGCAGCCCGTGGAGACAATACCGTCGACCAGTATACTGGTCAGGGCCTGTCCGGATAACCGGCCATCGCGCGCAACCACGACGGTATTGCGCCCGCGCTGCAACGCTTCGCTGCCGATTGCCCGCCCGATCAACCGCACGGCGCTGTGCGTCAGCGTCTGGTCAACAATGCCGCGAATGTCGTAGGCACGGAAGATCGAGGGATCCACCGTGTCGTCATAATCCCGAATATCCAGCGGCCCTTCTTCCAGGATCATGGAGTCCGTTGCAATCGCCGATTCAAAATTAGCAGGCTTGCTGGCAACGTCCTCTGTAAATGACGTCATTTCCTGTGCCTGGCCTTTTTCCCGCTCACGCGGCGCCGCAGTATATTGGCGTTGTTCTTTTCTCTGGTTACTGGACGCGATCTGGGTCATGAATTGCAGGGTTCCCTCCATCTCCTCCAGACCGCAGGCATAATCCCGCCTGACGCGCCCTTCCTTGTAATCTTTCATCAGGGTAACCATGCTGACTTCATGCTGGCGCAAACCGCGTTTTACATTGCGGAACTGCATGATGATTATGGCCGCCAGCACAACTGCAGCAACAGCGATTGCTATCAACACCAACAGGCTGACCTTGCCCAGGTACACAACACTCGAGATCACCGGCCAGTAGGCCAGCTGCCAGCGAGTGCCCTTGACGCCAACGATGCGATCCGCAACCTTTGCCTTGAAGCGACCGTCACCGTGGGTAGCAATCACAATCGGCTTGCCCTTGGCACCGTCCTGCTGCAGCTCGATATAGCCGTTCATCCCCTGCAGGTCATCCAGCGCAGTTTGCAGGACATCGTTGGACAGGGACACCATGATATGCCCGACGACGCCGCCGCCAGCCGGGTCCATGACACGACGTACAATATTGACGTGCTGTTGCGGCGTGTTGAACAGGTGCACCTCGGCCATCGGCGGTACCGCACTCTGTTCCGCGGCCCGCATCTGTGCCAGCGCCGCATAACTCAGGGGCGGCGACCGGTTATCGTCCACCTTGTCCAGGCCGGGCGGCAGCAGCTGGACATTGATCGCATTCGGAAAACCATAACGCAGTGATTCTTCACGGGCCTGCAGGGCGGTAGCGTCGGCATTGACCAGCAGGTAGGCAATTTCTGAATCCTTGGCCAGCTGCGCCGCTGTATCGCCGTAAAAATTTACGGTTGCCGCTAGCCGCGATGCGACCTGGCTGGTCGTAATATCGATTTCCTGCTCGATCGACCGGCCTATGTATTGCGCCATGTACTGGAAAATAAACCAGCCGAGCAGCCCGAGGATTGCAATCCCGGACACCAGCAACTGCGCACGCAGGCGTGCCAGGCTGGCCGGCTTGCCGTTCCCGTCCATGTCCTGGCCGGCCGGGGTGTTTGCGGGCGCACTGCTGGCTGATTTTTTCCGAAATCCCGGTAGGGGCAGCTTCATGATATTGGATCAAGTCCCTGCAGCGTTCTGGTGAATGATGGCACCGGAACGATAATTAACAAATTATCGGCAGGCAATATTCGATTATTGAGCATCAATGACGCCCGGTATGACCGAATCCGCCGGTACCACGATCGCTGGCCACGAACTCGTCCACCACTTCAAAATCAGCATGAATAACCGGCACGATCACCATCTGCGCAATACGCTCGCCCGGATTGATCGTGAAATCCTCATTCCCCCGGTTCCAGCAGGATACGAATACCTGGCCCTGATAATCCGAGTCGATCAGCCCCACCAGGTTGCCAAGCACTATTCCATGCTTGTGGCCCAGGCCGGAGCGCGGCAGCAGGACTGCGGCCATGCCGCTATCCTCGACGTGTATTGCCAGGCCGGTGGGTATCAGCTGAGTCTCGCCGGGCGCAAGGGTCAGGGGGGCGTCAACGCAGGCACGCATGTCCATACCGGCCGAGCCGTCAGTTGCATAGTGTGGCAAGGGGAACGTGTCCCCGAGCCGCCGGTCGAGAATCTTAAGCTGAATCTTTTGCATTGAGTTCGATTACCTTGCCCTGTTTGATATTGCTGTCATAACGATCGGCGATCAGTTCGATCAGCTGCCGCGCCAGCCGTGACTTGCCGATGCGCGGTAATACCCGTTCGCCGCCTTCCCAGATCACCAGCAGCGAATTTTCGTCCACGTCGAAGCCGAGCCCATCGCCAACCAGGTTGGCGGCAATCATATCAACACTTTTGGCGATACGCTTGTCTCTTGCATGGTCTTGCAGCAATTCGGTCTCGGCCGCGAAACCGACTGTGAACGGGGCGCGCGGCAAGGCCGCCACCTGCGCCAGGATATCGGGATTACGCTGCAACGCCAGTGTCATAGCCGACGATTTCTTGCTGATCTTTTGCGTGGCGGCCGTTTGCGGCCGGTAATCGGCCACCGCCGCCACGCCGATGAATATGTCACTGTCCGGGACATGCTGCATAACGGCAGCGTACATGTCAGCCGCGCTGACAACATCCACCCGCTGCACGCCTGCGGGCGTTGCGAGGCTGACCGGACCACTGACCAGGATGACCTCCGCCCCCGCCTCGGCCGCCGCCCCGGCAACCGCAAAACCCATGCGTCCCGAACTGTGGTTGCTGATATAACGCACCGGATCAATCGCTTCGCGCGTAGGGCCGGCCGTCACGACCAGCCGCCGGCCGGCCAGGCGGCCGGTGCGGAACATTCCTGACAGGGAGGTGACCAGGTCGGCCGGTTCCAGCATACGTCCGGGTCCCGTTTCACCACAGGCCTGTTCGCCCGTAGCCGGGCCGAAAACCTGCATTCCGCGCGCGGTCAGCGCCGTGATATTGGCCCGGGTCGCCGGCTTGCTCCACATAACCCGGTTCATGGCCGGTGCCAGTGCCTGCGGCGCCTCGCAGGCGAGACTGGTCGCCATCAGCAGATCATCGGCCCGGCCCTGCGCCAGCCTGGCCAGGCAATCGGCCGTGGCCGGCGCTATCAGCAAGACGTCGGCCCAGCGCGCCAGTTCGATATGCCCCATGGCCGCCTCGGCCGCGCTGTCCAGCAGTTCCGTGTTTACCGGGTTGCCCGACAGGGCCTGCAGGGTCAGCGGGGTAATGAATTCACGGGCACCGGCCGTCATGATCACCCGGACCTCCGCCCCCTGCGCGCGCAACAGGCGCACCAGCTCGGCCGCCTTGTAGGCTGCGATACCGCCGGTGATGCCCAGCAGGATGTGCTTGCCGGATAAATAGTTCATAAGACAGGAGTTTAACAGATCATTATCGCCACAGAGGACACGGAGTTCACAGAGATTTCTTTATTCGTACTTTCAGGAACCTGGTATCAGGGCTTGAAGATATTACTTGTACTGCCTCTTCTCCACACCGGAAAAGCCTTACCTTCCATTCACCCTGAATCCTCTGTGATCTCTGTGCCCTTTGTGGCATTTTTTCAGGATGCATGCGATACGCGACTGGCCGGCCGACGAACGGCCGCGCGAAAAACTGCTCAGGCGCGGGCCGGGGGCCCTGTCCGATGCCGAGTTGCTGGCTATCCTGCTGCGCACCGGGGCCGTTGGCAGGACGGCGGTCGACCTCGCCAGGGAACTACTCAGCCATTTTGGCGGTTTGCGGCCGTTACTGGAAGCCGGGCGGGCGCCATTTTGTGCCAGGCACGGGCTGGGCGAGGCCAGCTACGCCGTGCTGCAGGCCGTGCTCGAACTGGGCCGGCGCCACCTGCAGGAAGAATTGCAGCGCCTGGACTGCCTCGACAGCCCCGCGACCACACGCCGTTTTCTCGCCAGCCGACTGCGGCACCTGCCGCACGAGGTATTTGCCTGTCTGTTCCTCGATAACCGCAACCGGGTTATCGCCTTCGAGGAACTGTTTCGGGGAACCATAGACGGGGCCAGTGTGCACCCGCGCGAGGTGGTGCGCCGCGTCCTGCAGGTCAACGCAGCGGCCGTCATTCTTGCCCACAATCACCCTTCCGGCGTCGCCGAGCCAAGCCGGGCCGATATCCAGCTGACCCGGCGGCTGGTCGATGCACTCGCACTGGTGGACGTGCGGGTACTCGACCACATCATCATCGGCGAGGGCGAGGGCGCCTCGCTTGCAGAGCGCGGCTTGATTTAACTCGTTGTTTATGATGATTAATCATTCGAGACCCGGGTTGATGCCTGCTTGTATCCTGCGGCGCTTTCTGGTATAAAATGCGCCCCTCCCGCTGATGGCGGGCTTTTTTAACGAGGTTCAGAATCATGTCCAGAATATGCCAGGTCACGGGAAAGCGCCCGCAAAGCGGCAACAACGTGTCCCACGCCAACAACAAGACGCGCCGCCGTTTTCTGCCGAATCTGCATAACCACCGCTTCTGGGTGGAAGGCGAGAAGCGTTTCGTTAAATTGCGCGTTTCCTCGCACGGTATGCGCATCATCGACAAACTGGGCATTGACGCCGTACTGGCCGATATCCGTAAACGCGCCAACAAGGCTTAAGGGAAATACAACATGCGTGACAAGATCAAGCTCGTCTCCAGCGCCGGCACCGGTCACTACTACACCACGACCAAGAACAAGCGCACCATGCCGGAAAAGATGGAAATCAAAAAGTTCGACCCGGTGGTCCGCAAGCACGTGCCGTACAAGGAAGCGAAGATCAAGTAACACCTGTTTGTTGTTGAACACACGGAAACCCGGCACTGCCGGGTTTTTTGTTGTGATTAAAACACTATCTCGCGCAAAGCCGCCAAGGCGCAAAGAAAACCAAAAAATAGCGATAGAGAACGATGCTTGCAGATAACGGCTACAGGTGTTCCTAATATTGCAGGAGCACGGCGCAAGCGTGATAAATCCATGACGACAGACTACTCGCGGAATTACCTGATAAAGCGAAGTGCCGGGTACAAACGGTCCGCTCCTACTGGCGAATCAAGTGGAGTATGAGCGGCCTTGGCCGCAAAATAGTTATTATTTATTGTTTACTCTGCGCCTTGGCGGCTTTGCGTGAGATTATTTTTTCCGCTCCAACAAAAGATTTCCCACACTCATCCACCCTCACACGCCACCCTTCCGGTAACCAGGTCGTGGCCAGCGCCTCGGTAATCAATGCCGGACCGATAATGTTTTGCCCGGCACACAATGACGCACGGGTCCATACCGGCACCGGATTGCTGAAACCGGTAACTTTTGCTGCGGCTGGTGTGCAAATTTCGCCATCCTGGATTAGCGGTAATTTTATATCCAGTGGCTTGCCACGCAGGCCACAGCGCACGGTGACCAGTTCCACCGGCAGGTCCAGCCGGTGGCCGTAACGCTGTTCATGAAGTGCGTGAAAGGCCTCGCCCGTTGCTTCCACCCCGCCCCATGGCAGGTTCAGGGTATATGACTGGCCGAGGTAACGCAGGTCCAGGCTGAACGTCGCATCTATATTGCCCGGTCGCACCCCTTCGGCTTCAAGTTCCGAACGCCCGCCGCTTGCCAGTGCCTGCAAATGTCCTTCAATGACGGTGTCAGCGTAATCCGCAAGGCGGCCGGTCAACGTTTGCGACAACTGTCTTGACGGCGGAGCCGCAAGCATACCCAGCGCAGACAACACGCCGGCATGCACCGGCACAACTGCGCGCTGCATGCCGAGTGCTTCGGCCAGCGCGCACACGTGCAGGCCACCGGCGCCACCGAATGACATCAGCACGTGATTGCGCGGGTCCTCGCCGCGCTGCACGGATATCACGCGCAGCGCCTGTGCCATGTGTTCATTGGCGATTGCCAATACGCCAAGCGCCGCGTCCTCGATGCTGCATTCCAGCGCTGCCGCCAGCGGCTGCATGACATGCCGCGCGGCGGTGCTGTCCAGGCGCATGGCGCCACCGAGAAATGCATCCGGCTGCAGGCGGCCAAGCACCAGGTTGGCATCGGTCACCGTGGGCCGGCGGCCGCCGCGGCCGTAACAGGCCGGCCCCGGGTCCGCCCCGGCGGACTCCGGTCCGACTTGCAGCAACCCGCCGTCATCGATGCGGGCGATCGAGCCGCCGCCGGCACCGATGGTATGCATGTCAACCATGGGCACCGCCACCGGCCAGCCGCCAATACGGCCTTCCGAGGTCAGGTTGATTTCACCATCGATCAGCGCCACGTCAGTCGATGTGCCGCCCATGTCGAATGTCAGCAGGCGTGTCAGAGCCGCCTGCCGCCCGACAAAGCGCGCACCCATCAAACCGCCGGCCGGCCCGGACAGCAGCAGGTGAACCGCCTTGTCCACGGCCTGGCCGGCGCTGACCGTGCCGGCGCTGCTTTGCATCACCGCCAGCGACGCCGGTGCCAGTGCTTTACCCAGGCGCGCCAGGTATCCGGCCACCAGCGGCCCGACCCAGGCATTCAGCCAGGTGGCGATACCCCGCTCGTATTCCCGGTATTCCGGCAAGACGTCCGAGGAACAGGAAACGAACACGTCATCGGGCAGCCATGACGCGATCTCGTGCTCGTCGCTGCCATCGAGAAACGAGAATAGCAGGTTGACAGCGACTGCCTGCGGCCGCAGCCGGGCAATCGCGGCGCCGACCGATTCCCGGTCGGCGCCGGTCAATGCCTCGAGTACCCTGCCGTCCGCGCCCAAACGCCCGGACACCTCCAGGCACAGTTCGCGCGGCACCGGCGGTGGCAGCGGTTCGGGTTGCAGGTTATACAGTTCACGTCGCGCTTGCCGGCCGATCGTCAGCACGTCAGCCAAACCCCGGTTGGTGATATAGGCGGTACGCACTCCCTTGCGCTCCAGCACGGCATTGGTGGCCACAGTGCTGCCGTGTATGACCTGCAGTGCGTCGGTCGACAGGCCCAGCTCGTGAATTCCCTGCAGAATCGCCTGCTCCGGCGCATGCGGCGTGGACAACACCTTGTGTACGCGCAGGCCCTGGCCGTCGTACAGGACGAAATCGGTAAAGGTGCCGCCGGTATCGACACCGAGCAAATGACATTGCCTGGTATTTTCAGTGTTACCCATATGATGTATCGGTCAATGTCATATTTACGGATTTAATCCGCTCCTGCAAAGAAACCCGTTATTGAAGGCGCGCCTTGCAGGCGCGATCAGGTATACAATTACCGAATCGCGCCTGCAAGGCGCTCCTACGCGAATATTATATTGCCGTCGACTTGTATAAATTGCGACAAAGGCAATAATAGCCCCATGTCATCGAACGCGCTGGTCCGTGCCAACAACCTGTACCGTTACTACGGTCAGCAATGCGCGGTCGAAAACGTCAGTTTCGAGTTGTCCCGGGGCGACGTGCTCGGCTTTCTTGGGCCGAACGGCGCCGGCAAGACCAGCACCATGCAGATGCTGACCGGCAACCTTGCGCCGAGCGCCGGTGAAATCACCATCAACGGCATCGACCTGCTGGACATGCCGAAACCCGCCAAGCAGGAAATCGGCTACCTGGCGGAACAACCGCCGGTCTACCGCGAACTGACAGTCAACGAATACCTTGATTACTGCGCACGCCTGAACCGCATTCCGCGCAGCCGGCGCGCGCAGGCGCTGGATACCGTCAAGGCTCGCTGCGGCCTGGGTGACGTGGCAACACGCCTGATCGGCAACCTGTCCAAGGGCTACCAGCAGCGCGTCGGGATCGCACAGGCCATCATCCACACCCCGGCGGTGGTGATACTCGATGAACCCACGGTCGGTCTCGATCCGTTGCAAATCCGCGAGATACGCTCACTGATCAGGGAACTGGGCAAGGACCACGGCATTATCCTTTCGACCCATATCCTGCCCGAGGTACAGGCAACCTGTAACCGGGTGCAGATCATCCACCATGGACGCCTGGTGTATTCCGACACTACCGCCGGACTCGATAAACGCCTGAGCGCAACTACCCTGCTCGCCCGCTTCGGAAATGCGCCGGCGGCATCGGCGCTGCTGCAGCTACCCGGTATAAGCCACGTAACGGTGCTGGATGACGGCCGGGTACGCATCGATTTCAGCGGCGACAATCCCGCCGAGGCGCTGGTCGAGCACGCCGTTGCGAACGGCTGGCGACTGCAGGAACTCTCGCCGGAGCGGCATACCCTGGAACAGATATTCATCGAACTGACCTGCAGCGAGGCGCCCGCTGCCGCCAGCGGGCAAGCAGCATGATACTCACCATTGCCGGGCGCGAACTGCGCAGCCTGTTTCTGTCGCCATTGGCCTGGGCAATTCTCGCCGTGACGCAGTTCATCCTCGCCTGGCTGTTCCTCGCGCAAATCGAGACCTGGATGCGGTTACAACCCAGGCTGGCTGCAATCGAAGGCGCGCCAGGTGTTGCAGACGTGGTCGTGGCGCCGCTGTTTGCCAACGCCGCCATCGTGCTGTTGCTGATTACACCACTGATCACCATGCGCAGTCTCAGCGAGGAGTATCGCAGCAAGACCATCAGCCTGCTGTTCTCCGCTCCCGCCACCATGACGGAAATCGTGCTCGGGAAATACCTTGGCATCCTCGGTTTCTTCCTCGTGCTGCTGATCATGCTGACGCTCATGCCGCTGTCGCTGCTGGTCGGAACAGAACTCGATATGGGCAAGCTGGCCGCCGGCGTCCTGGGACTGGCACTGGTGCTTGCCGCCTTCGCCGCCATCGGCCTGTACATGTCAGCGCTCACCGCACAACCGGTGGTAGCGGCAGTGACTACCTTCGGTCTGTTGCTGCTGCTGTGGATTATCGGCGAGGCAGGCAAAACCGATGTGGGCGGCGTTACCAACTACCTTTCATCACTGTCGCATTACCAGGCCATGCTGAAAGGCCTGTTCAACAGCAAGGATGCCGGCTATTACCTGCTGGTGATTGCACTGTTCATCGGGTTTACCGTTCGCCGCCTCGATTCGACACGCCTGCAACAATGAAAGTCACGCAACATTCACGCAACCTGTTCCGTTTGCAAAGTCTCGTGTTTACCGTTTTGTATGCCGGCATCATCGGCATGCTTGCCTGGCTGAGCACGCAGTACGTCTACCAGGCTGACTGGACGGCGGGCGCGCGCAACAGTATTTCGAATGAGACGCGGACCTTGCTGGACACCATGCCGGACCCGGTCACCATCACCGCATTCATGCGCAGTGAGAACCAGTTGCATGATCACCTGAAAGACCTGGTCGGCAGTTACCAGCGGCACAAACGCAACATCACCCTGGAAATCATCAATCCCGACACGGCCCCGGAACGCGTACGTGAACTCGGCATCGCCAGTGGCGGCGAGATTGTTATCGGCTACCGGGACGGCAGCGAAAAAGTCCAGACACTGGGCGAACTGCAATTCACCAATGCCCTGCTGCGCCTGTCACGCCAGCATGAGCGCTGGATCGTGTTCGTCGCCGGGCACAGCGAACGCAAGCCGTTCGGCGAGACCAACCACGGCCTCGGTATCCTCGGGCGCGAACTGGAGAGCAAGGGCCTGCGCGTGCAATCGCTCAACCTGTCGGAGTCCGCCATCCCCGGCAACACCCACCTGCTGGTACTGGCCAGCCCGCAAGTGGAACTGTTGCCCGGCGAGGTCAACACGCTGGTGGAGTATGTACGCGGCGGTGGCAACCTGCTGTGGCTGGCCGAGCCGAAGCGGCTTGAATCCCTGCAACCACTGGCCGACCTGCTAGGCATCAGTTTTCTGCCGGGTACGGTGGTGGACGCCGCCGGCCGGACGTTCGGTGTTGATGAACCCTCTTTCGTGGTCATTACTGCATACCCGAGACACGAGATAACGCGGGAAATGAACACCGTATCGGTCTTCCCCGAGGCCGCGGCCATCGATATCAACGAGGACGCTGACTGGGAAGTACTGCCCCTGTTGACCACGCTGAACCGGTCATGGACCGAGCTGGGTGAACTGGCCGGCGAGATACGCTTTGACCAGGGCAGTGACGAACGCGCCGGGCCACTGGACATCGGCGTTATCCTGACACGGACAGCGGATAATGACGGGGAGGAAGACCGGGAACAACGCATCATGGTCATCGGTGACGGCGACTTCCTGTCCAACACCTACCTGGGCAACGCGGGCAACCTCGGACTCGGGCTGAACATTGTGCACTGGCTGAGTCATGACGATGCCTTTATCGACATCCGCGTACGCACGGCACCGGACACCACGCTGGTGCTGAGCAACACCGCCAGTGCTGTCATTGGCCTCGGCTTCCTGTTCGGATTGCCACTGCTGCTGTTGCTGTCGGGGCTGGTGATCTGGCTGCGGCGGCGGCGCAGATGATCCAGCGCCTGCTGCTGAACCTGTTGCTGGGTGCCGTGGCCATCGCGCTGGCACTGTTTATCTACCTTGAAACCGGCAAGACGCCGGATTCGAATACAAGGCCTGTCAGCGATCTCGACACCGAAAAGGTGTCATCCATTCGCATCACGCGCCTGCAGGCCGGGCCACTGCTGTTCAACAAACGGAACGGGCGGTGGTACATCGAGCGCGAGCCGGAATTACCGGCCGATGACTTCCAGGTAAACACGTTGCTTTCGCTGCCACGTGCAGTAACCGACCGACACTACCCGGCAAATACGCTCGACCTCGAAACCATGGGCCTGCTGCCGCCCAGGGCGACGGCCGTACTGGATGATGAAAAATTTGATCTCGGCGACACCGATCCGATCGACAACCGTCGGTACGTACTGAACGGGACGAACGTGTACCTGGTAACCGACCGTTTCCAGCACCTGCTGAACGCACGTGACACCAACTTCGTGGAGCGCAAACTGTTGCCCATGAACGCCGTTCTCACCGGCCTGTCACTACCCGGCCTCGCGTTAAACCGGGGCGAAAACGGCCAGTGGCTGCTGCAGCCCGACCAGCCGGATATCAGCGCGAATGCGATCAGGGCTTTGGTCAGCGCATGGGAAACCGCCAGTGCACTGTATGTGCGCGACTATGACGGCAGCGACGGCGAGGAGATCCAGGTCTACCTGCAGGGTATTTCCGGACCCGTCAAATTCGTACTGCTTGCACAAGAGCCTGAAATTGTCCTGGCAAGGCCCGACTGGAATATCCAGTATCATCTGAGCAGCGGGACCGGCAGCAATCTGCTGGCTCTAACCACAACAACAGAGCCGAATTTATAATGCCGTCGTCCCCGCGCGATGTACAGCCTTGTACATCGCGCAGGAGATATATGACAAATGCCCGAACTCCCCGAAGTCGAAACAACCTGCCGCGGCATTGCACCGCACATTTCCGGCGAGACCATTAGCCGTGTCGTAGTACGCAACCGTAACCTGCGCTGGCCGGTCAGCCGGCGACTGGAAGATGCAATCACCGGCGAGACCATTCAGGATGTCAGCCGTCGCGCCAAATACCTGTTAATAAAAACCGGCAGCGGCACGTTGATTTATCACCTGGGCATGTCTGGCAGCCTGCGCATCGTCAATGCTATCGTGCCGCCGGAAAAACACGACCATGTCGATCTCGTCTTCAAACACTTCAAGACGCTGCGCTTCACCGACCCGCGTCGCTTCGGCAGTCTGCACTGGACGACGCGCCCGCCGGAGAACCACAAGTTGCTGCGCGACCTCGGCATCGAGCCGCTGGGCGACGACCTCACCGGCGATTACCTGTATGAAAAATCCCGTGGCCGCAAGGTTGATATAAAACAGTTCATCATGAACAGCCACATCGTTGTTGGCATCGGTAATATCTATGCAAGTGAATCGCTCTACATGGCAGGCATCAACCCGAAACGCGCTGCCGGTCGTGTCAGCCTTGAGAAATACAATCTGCTCGCGGAAGTCATCAAGGAAGTCCTGAATGATTCCATTGCACAGGGAGGCACCACCCTGCGTAACTTCGTCAATGACGAAGGCAAGCCCGGCTACTTCAAATTACACCTGAACGTGTACGGCAAGGCCGGCGAACCCTGCATCAGCTGCCAGGTGCCTATAAAGGAGATCCGGCAGGGGCAGCGCTCGACGTTCTATTGTCCGAAGTGCCAGCATTAAGCGTCATTCGATACCTGAAAGTGAAAATTATATTTTTACTTATATAGTTACAGTCGGCGAAAAACCAGATCAGCGGGATGAACAATCCCCCGCCACGACTCAATGACTGAACTCCGTGAATACGAATACTGCACCCGGACAGGTCATACAAGCGCCCCACGGGACATGAGAACACGCGCCTCAAGGGCAATTTATATGCTAAACTGGCGCCAATAATTAGAATACTTCCAGCCATGCTGGAGGAGAATGCAATGAAGTCATTATTTCCGGCAGCCGCTGTGTACGCTTTGCTGACTGTAACACCCCTGTTTTCACCGCCTGCTTATGCTGCAACCATACTGGACACGGCGAGCGGGATCGGGAATCTCGGCGGTGCGATATTGCGCGATACTAACTGGCCTTTCCATCCTTTTGAATTAACCGCCAGCACAACCATTCAACAGGTTGGCGGTTATTTCAGTAACAACACGACCACTTCCCAGGTGATATTCGGAGCAATCATCAGTTTAACCGCTGCAGATGATTTGCCTGATTCTGTCGATTTCTCCACTCCCGACCTTATTGACACTACATTAATCACCATTGGAACCACAGATTCCATATACCTGGGTAATCTCGCCCTGACTCTCTCTCCGGGTTTTTACGCCTTGGCCTTCGGCACTGATGCGTTTGGCGCTTCAAGCGGGATTGACAATCCTTTTCTGACGATGCCATTCCATGAGAATGATCAACATCCACTATTTCCCTACATAGCTCTCCAGTCGAGTCACCCGACAGGCCCGGATATAGTTGCATTAAACAATACTCCGCGGTTTATAATAACAGCGGAAGCAACGGCTCCCGCTATTCCCGTTCCAGCAACTGCATGGCTCTTCTTCTCCGGTCTACTCTCCCTGACAGGCATAGCCGCACGCAAGCACCGGCAACCGGCACCTGCATTGCATTAACGGGGACATCAGTGACAGGCGACTGCCCCCCCCAGGCAAGCAGTCTGTCATGACTGACAAGACACCCGGCATAACGCGCGAAAACCGCATCTCGAACGAAGGACTGGCGCGCCTGGAGAAGCAGTTACAGCGTGGCGCACAAATCAGTGACCCGGTGCTTGTACAGTGGATCAGGCGCTATGGTGAGGCGGCCCGTGTACTTATCAGTCGATATGACCGTTACCACGCCGGCCTGGAGCCGGAAAAAGACTGAAAATACCAGTATTCCGAAAGCTGTGAGCAGCCCCGGAACAAACTATACTGACAGCCAGGCTGTCCACAGGTCCCGGAGATCCCGATCATGACGCTTGATTTGCTGCGCGAAATATTCGGCTGGGGCGCCCTGATCAACATGGGGCTGTTACTGTGGTGGTTGCTGTTCATCATGCTGGCGCATGACTGGACATACCGCTTCCATGGCAGGTGGTTCAAACTGACAGCGGAACAATTCGATGCCATCCACTACCAGGGCATGGCAATTTACAAGATCGGTATATTTCTGCTTTATATTGTGCCATGGCTGGCACTGCATATCGTCGACTGATCGAACGGGAGCTCATCATGACAAATGGAATTGCAGAGCATTACACCCATGGCAGCCTGCTGGATAAAATCATTACCGGCATCGAGTCTATCGGCAGAACACCCGGGTCAGTCACCATTGATGAGCTTGCTCCGGTCGACGAATTTCACATTGGCGGCCGACAGGCATCCGAGGATTTTATCAGCCAGCTGAACCTGTCGCCCGATGACTCTGTTCTGGACATCGGCTGCGGCATCGGCGGTACATCGCGTTTCGTCGCCAGCCACTTCGGCTGCCGTGTCACCGGCATCGATCTCACGCCGGAATTTATCGAAACAGGACAAAAGCTCTGCGACTGGGTCGGCATCTCCGACAGGGTCACGCTACATCACGGTAACGCGCTCGACATGTCATTCGAAGATGGCAGTTTCGATGCGGCGTTTATGCTGCATGTAGGCATGAATATCGATGACAAGGAAGGTCTGTTCAGCGAGATCCACCGTCTGCTGAAGCCCGGCGTTTATTTTGGCGTGTACGATGTCATGAAATCCGGCGATAAAGAACTGGCCTATCCAGTACCGTGGTCAACCTCACCCGCGGACAGCTCGCTTGCGACGCAGGCCCAGTACGTGGCGGCATTGCAACGTGCGGGATTTGACATCCTCAGTGTACGTAACCGCCGGGAGTTTTCCTCCGACTTCTTTGCAGAAACGCGCAAGCGCATTGAAGCTGCCGGCGGCACACCGCCCCCGCTTGGTGTGCACATAGCAATGGGTGACAACGCACCGGCCATGATAAGCAACATGGTGGAGAATATCGCCGCCGGCCGTTGCGCGCCGGTGGAGATCATCACGCGGCGGGACTAGCTTATATCCTGCCCTCACAATTGTTTACATATTCTGCTGACAGGTATCCCTGTATATTCTGTAAAATCATCCTTTAAAGTCACCCGGTATCTGGAGTACACAATGAAAATGCTTGCTGCGGCCATCACCGCCACCCTCATTCTCGCGCTTCCCCTGCAGTCGTTTGCCGCCAAGGGCGGTGAAAAGGGACCAGCCGACCGTGCCTGGGAACATGCCGATGATAACGCCAGCTTCAAACGCGAAGGCGGCAAGGAAAAGAAAGTAAAAAAAGAGAAGAAAGACAAATACTATCGCGATGACGATCGTTCACATGATCATGACAGTGATCACGACCGGGACCGTGACTACGACAGGAGACAGCGATCGCGACAGGGATCAGGGACCGCGATGGCGACAGGGACCGCGACGGCGACAGGGACCGCGACGGTGACAGGGACCGCGACGGCGACAGGGACCGGGACAGGGACGGACGACAGGGACCGTGACGGTGACAGGGACGGCGACAGGGACCGCGACGGCGACAACACGCAAGGTAAAAACCGGGGCCCGGATAATGAGGCGGGCAGTGACGAAACGCAGAACCTGAACGTAAATCGCGTTTCCGCTGGCCCTGGCAGGGGCGCGAGAATACGTCGGAGTAATTATCAACAGGGACCAGACATAATCCCGTGCCGGCCCCGCCGGGATGCTGCATACATGTAATCCTGCGCGAGATTCGTTATTCGCAGGCACATTTAATCCGGTTTGGCACTCCCGCTAACCATAGCCGCCCCCAGGACACGGGGGTCACTGGCAGCAGAAACCTTGCCGGTCTTTTTGTCGAAATAAATTGCCTGCATGTTGCCCCAGGTGGACTCATGCTGTTGCAACCGGTGTCCCGTCGCCGCGAGTGACTCCACCGTTGCTTCATCGAAGGTATTCGCCTCGTACAGGACCGTGTCCGGCAGGTACTGGTGATGGAAACGCGGCAGGCTGACCCACGATTCGGGGCTGCCACCTTCGGCCAGGTCGAGGATACCAAGCAGGACCATCGTTATGATCCGGCTGCCGCCGGGCGTGCCCAGTATCGCAACACCCTGTTCGTTTTCGACGAATGTCGGTGACATGCTCGACAGGGGACGCTTGCCGGGTTCGATAGCATTGGCCTCCGCCCCGACCAGCCCATAGACATTGGGCACGCCGGGCTTGGCCGAGAAATCATCCATTTCATCATTCAGCAGTACGCCTGTGCCGGGGGGGACGGCGGCGGCGCCGAACGGGTAATTGATGCTCAGGGTCGCCGCAACGCGATTGCCCTCGGCATCGAGCACCGACAGGTGCGTGGTGTCTGCACCGCCGTCAACCACGTCCGGCCCACCGAGTGATGAACTTGCGGTAGCACGGTCCAGCCGGATCGACTCCGCCAGCGCTGCCGCATGTTTCATGCCGGTCAGGCGCTCCACGGGCACGTCAACGAAATCGGCGTCGCCGAGAAATTCGGCCCTGTCCCGGTAGGCGCGGCGCATGGCCTCGATGATGATATGCGCACGTTCCGCCGCGCCCATATCCGCCAGCGGGTAGGCAGACAGTATGTTCAGCATGGTAATGAGAGCGACGCCGCCGGATGATGGCGGCGCAGCGGAGGTGACTGTGTAGTCGTGATATTTACCGCGTACCGGAACGCGTTCCACTACGCGATATTGCGCCAGGTCCTCCATCGTCCAGATACCGTCGATCGCCTGTACGCCCGCAACCAGGCGCTCGGCAACCGGACCCGCATAGAAACCGTCGCGCCCGTGTTGCGCGAGCGCCTCGAGGGTTGCCGCCAGGTCCGCCTGTACGATGAGGTCACCGGTTTCCGGCACCGCGTCATCGACCAGGAAAATACCGGCCGCGGCCGCATCTTCCTGCAACGCTTCCAGCCGAAAACCGGCCATGCGCCGGTAATGCGCATCGACCGGGAAACCCGCGCGCGCAAGTCGAATGGCCGGCGCCAGCGTCTGCGCGAGCGGCAAACGGCCGTAGCGCCCTGCGATATGCGCCAGCGCAGCCGGCTCACCGGGAATACCGGCCGCCAGCGCACCATCGACAGATAATCCCGCGATGACATTACCCGCATCATCAAGGTACATGTCACGACTCGCGGCCAGCGGCGCCCGCTCGCGGCCATCAATCATCACTTCGAATCCATCACTCGAGCGGTGCAGCAGCCAGAATCCGCCGCCGCCGATGCCGGAGCTGTAGGGCTCGACCACGGCCAGCACCGCACTTACCGCCACCGCCGCGTCGAATGCGTTGCCGCCGGCGTCGAGAATATCCATGCCGGCTTGCGTGGCCAGAGGATGAGCGCTCGCGATGGCCGCCGGATGAGACCTTTCTGCCGGTGAGCACGCATAAACGAGAACAAGAACAGAAAGCAAAAAGGCCCCGCACAGGAGCCTTGACTGATGGGCGAACAGGCGGGAAATCATCCTGACGCCTTCCTGATCATCAGCTGCTCGTACTTTTGCTGCAACTGCGTTTTGCTTTCTTCGATATCAGGGTCCACGAGTATACATTCAACCGGGCAGACCTCGACGCATTGGGAAACATCGAAGTGACCGACACACTCGGTGCATAATGCCGGGTTGATCTCGTAGATTTCATCGCCTTGATAAATGGCATCGTTGGGACATTCCGGTTCGCACACGTCGCAGTTGATGCATTCATCGGTAATCATCAGGGCCATCGGGTATTCCTGTAATATGACGTCATAACACTCTAGTTCACCCGCCCGCGCAATGCAGCCACAACTTTTTTGTGGGCAAATGGTTTTACGTCGCCGCCAAGACTGGATATCTCCCGTACGAGGCTGGAGGAAATATAGGCGTATTGTTCCGCCGGCGTCAGGAACATTGTTTCGATCTCGGGCGCCAGGTGACGGTTCATGCCGGCGAGCTGAAACTCGTATTCGAAATCAGACACCGCACGCAATCCGCGCAGGATGACACCGGCCTTGCGCTCCCTGACGAAATCGACCAGCAGGTTATCGAAACTGCAAACTTCGACATTCCCGATATGCTCGAGCACCTCGCGCGCAAGCGAGACGCGCGTCTCTACCGGGAAGGCAGCCTCCTTGTCCGGATTGACCGCAACCGCAACGATCACCTTGTCGAACAGGCGCGAGGCACGCTCAACCAGGTCAGTATGACCATTTGTGATCGGGTCGAAAGTGCCGGGATAGACAACGGTATCCATAGGGTGATTATGTACGAAAAATGAAACTAAATGTAGCTCAAGTCAATCGTGCAGGAGCGCAGGCATGGCCGTTCCCGTACGGTCGCTCCCGGTGATTTTACGGGCATAGCCCGGCCAGCCTCTCGACCGTCCCGGTCTCACTTTCTCCTGTCCATCGCGCGAACTGGCACCGTGGCTGATATATTCGCGGACGGCGTCCGCTCCTGCAATTCATAAAAAAGGCCCCGCCGATAACGGCGGGGCCTTCTTGTTTACTGCAAGGGCTCGATCAAGCTTACATCATGCCGCCCATACCGCCCATGCCACCCATACCGCCCATATCCGGCATGCCACCACCGGCTTCATCCTTCGGCAGCTCGGCAACCATCGCCTCGGTAGTGATGAGGAGACCGGCAACAGATGCGGCATTCTGCAGCGCAAAACGCGTAACCTTGGTGGGATCGAGGATACCCATCTCGATCATGTCACCGTATTCATCGGTGCCGGCATTGTAGCCGTAGTTGCCACTGTTGCTTGCCACGGCATTCAGGATCACCGACGGCTCTTCGCCGGCATTGGCGCAAATCTGGCGCAGCGGTTCTTCCATGGCACGCATGGCGAGCTGGATACCGACATCCTGGTCATGGTTGATGCCCTTGAGTTCACCGATCAATGCGATGGCACGGATCAGGGCAACACCACCACCCGGTACCACGCCTTCCTCGACGGCGGCACGGGTCGAATGCAGCGCATCTTCCACGCGTGCCTTCTTCTCCTTCATTTCGACTTCCGTGGCTGCACCGACCTTGATGACGGCCACACCGCCGGCCAGCTTGGCCATGCGTTCCTGCAGCTTCTCCTTGTCGTAATCAGATGTTGAATCTTCCATCTGCGTACGAATCTGCTGTACGCGGGCCTCGATGTCTTCCTTGCGGCCGGCACCGTCGATCACGGTGGTATTGTCCTTGGTGATCACGATGCGCTTGGCAGTACCCATGTCGTCCAGGCCGGCCTTCTCCAGTGACAGGCCAACTTCCTCGGAGATCACCTGGCCGCCGGTCAGGATGGCAAGATCCTGCAACATGGCCTTGCGGCGGTCACCGAAGCCCGGTGCCTTGACGGCTGCGACCTTGACGATACCGCGAATGCTGTTGACCACCAGCGTGGCCAGTGCCTCGCCTTCAACATCTTCCGAGATTATCAGCAGCGGCTTGCCGGACTTGGCAACGCCCTCAAGTACCGGTAGCAGGTCACGGATGTTGGAAATCTTCTTGTCGTAGATCAGGATGTACGGTTCTTCCAGCTCGGCAG
Organism: uncultured Halobacteria archaeon; assembly: GCA_963768575.1. Taxonomy (GTDB): domain Bacteria; phylum Pseudomonadota; class Gammaproteobacteria; order UBA9214; family UBA9214; genus UBA9214. The sequence continues at coordinate 34,796 of CAVYIJ010000018.1, read as the reverse complement.
ACATGTTTTGCTGGTTATTGACGAAATACGGAGACAGGTAACCGCGATCGAACTGCATACCCTCGACCACGTCCAGTTCGTTATCCAGCGAAGTGCCTTCCTCGACCGTGATTACGCCTTCCTTGCCGACTTTTTCCATCGCATCGGCAATAATCTTACCGACCGATTCGTCCGAGTTGGCGGAAATGGTGCCGACCTGGGCAATTGCCTTGTTGTCGGTGCATGGTTCGGACAGGTCCTGCAGCTTGGTCGACCACGGCGGTGACCGCCTTGTCGATACCGCGCTTCAGGTCCATCGGGTTCATGCCGGCGGCGACGGACTTCATGCCCTCGCGCACCATGGCCTGTGCCAGCACGGTCGCGGTGGTGGTGCCGTCACCGGCGACGTCCGAGGTCTGGGAGGCGACTTCCTTCACCATCTGTGCACCCATGTTCTCGAACTTGTCGTCCAGTTCGATTTCCTTGGCCACGGACACGCCGTCCTTGGTCACTGTCGGGGCGCCAAAGGCCTTGTCCAGCACCACGTTGCGGCCCTTGGGACCGAGGGTCACCTTGACCGCGTTGGCCAGAATATTTACACCCGCCACCATGCGCGAACGGGCGTCATCACCGAATTTAACTTCTTTTGCCGTCATGACAAATCCTCTTGAATTCTGTTTTAGTTGATGGGGTTATGGCGGACCGATCAGGCCTCGACCACACCCATGATGTCGTCCTCGCGCATGACAATCATGCCCTCACCCAGTTCCTTGATCTCGGTGCCCGAGTACTTGCCGAACAGGACGGTGTCACCGATTTTCACTTCAAGCGGCTGTATTTCACCACTCTCAAGGCGCTTTCCGGTACCTGCGGCTACAATTTCGCCACGCTGTGGCTTTTCTGTGGCTGAGTCTGGGATAACAATACCACCTGATGAGGTGGTCTCTTCTTCCATGCGCTTGACAAGAACGCGATCGTGCAATGGACGAATATTCATTCTGGCTGTCTCCTTAAACCTGCTTTATCGAGTGAACTCATAATCGGCGGGCGCCATTATTAGCACTCGCCCCCGGTGAGTGCTAATAATAGGGGCGAATATCGGGAAGTCAAGGGAGGAAGCGCGAACGAATCAAATATTTGGACCGGGGCCGACCCCCTACCGCTCGTTATCTTCGCGCTTGAATTCACCCTCGATGGTCCGGCCGCGGTCGGCTCCGGTCGTGGATTTTCCCCCGGTATTTGCTGGCGTCACAACCGTGAACCGCCGCAGGAGCCACCTCGCCAGTGCCCGCCGGGTAAACGGCAACAGGCAGGCAAAACCGAAGCCATCGGTGATGAAACCGGGTGTCAGCAGCAACAGTGCGCCGACCAGCAACAGCACGCCCTCCAGCATCTCGATCGCCGGCGCCTCGCCCCGTGCCATGGCCGCCTGCAGGCGCTGCAGGGTTGCCAGGCCCTGGATACGCGCCAGTGTGGCGCCGATCACGGCAGTCAGCACGACCAGTGCTACAGTGGGTAGCGCGCCGATCCAGCCGCCTACCTCGATCAGGAGCCAGATCTCTGCCAGGGGAACCAGCAGGAATAGCAGGAAGAACAACGGGAAGGACGGCATGGGTTCAACATAACCGATACGGTCCCGAATGACCACGCACTACCAGTCTGGTATGTTCACGGCATGAGTAGCAAGCCGCAGGTCGTTTTGTGTACCGTACCGGATGCAGGGACCGCCGAGACCATCGCCGGCACGCTGGTAGCCGAGTCGCTGGCAGCATGCGTAAATATCATTCCCGGCATCACGTCCATTTACCGCTGGAAAGGTGTGATTGAAAATGACCGGGAATGTCTGCTGCTCATCAAGACCGCCGCAAATCTCTGGCCCTTGATTGAACAACGCATCCGGTCGATACACCCTTACGAACTACCTGAAATCATTGCAGTCTCAGTGGAGACAGGACAAAAAGACTATATAAAATGGTTAACCGACAATCTGAAACGACCCGACTGATGCACTGGCCAGTGCTGTTACTGCTGTTATCGGCGTTCGCGCCGGCCGCAGCGGCTCTTGACCTGCCCGGGATGTCCGATGACGAACTGCTGGCTCCCGATCAGGCCTACGCCATCAACAGTAAAGTGATTGACGGCGACACCCTGCAGGTGGACTGGACCATCGCGGACGGTTACTACATGTACCGCGACCGCATCAGGTTCAGCACCGATACGCCGGGCATTACGCTCGGCGCACCGGACCTGCCTGCCGGTAAAATCAAGGACGACGAGTTTTTTGGCAAGATCGCCATCTTCCGCGACACGGTTACAGCCACGATCCCGCTGACCCGTGCCGCCGGCGCCCCGGACACCGTCACGCTCAAGGCCGTGTCACAGGGCTGCGCGGATATAGGCGTGTGTTACCCGCCGCATACCCAGGTCGCCAGCCTGGATCTGGCGACATCGAAGCCAGGCAACATTGCGGCCGCCGCGGCAGCCACCACGCCTCTGACGTTGCAGTCGATCAGTGACCGACTTGGTCTTGGCGCCGGTGAAGACGAGTTTCTCGACCCGGATGTGGCCTTCGTAGCCGAAGCACAGGAAGTTTCGCCCGGTCTCATCGAAGTTCGCTGGACCATCGCTGATGATTATTACCTGTATCGTGACAAGCTCAAGGTATCACTGGCGGAGAATCCAGACGTTGTGCTGGGCGAGATCGTACTGCCGGAAGGCAAGATCAAGCATGACGAGTTTTTCGGTGATGTGCAGGTCTTCTACCACGAGGTCGTCGCAAAGGTACCCGTCCGCCACCTGACCGGCAAGGCCGGGGAAATAACGTTGCAGATCGGCCACCAGGGCTGCGCCGAGGCCGGCATCTGTTACCCGCCGGCAAAGAAACAGTTACCCGTGGTGCTGGCTGCCGCAACGGCGGTTTCATCACCGGCAATCGCGGCAACACCTGCAAACGCCGGCACACAGAACGTCTCCGTCACTTCGCAGTCCCAGGACGATATCGTCAGGGTGCTCGCTGACAGCAGCCTGGCCTGGACGGCACTGTTCTTTCTCGGCGCCGGCATCCTGCTGGCCTTCACCGCCTGCATGTACCCGATGATCCCGATCATCTCCAGCATCATTGTCGGCCACGGCGAAAGCATCACCGCCGGCAAGGCATTCAGCCTGACATTTATCTATGTACAGGCGGTCGCCCTCACTTATGCCGTCATCGGCGTGGTCTCGGCGCAGCTCGGCGCCGGCGTGCAGGCCTTTTTCCAGAACCCGTGGATACTCAGCTTCTTCGCGCTGGTGTTCGTGCTGCTGGCACTGTCCATGTTCGGTTTCTACAGCCTGCAGGTGCCGGCATCACTGCAGGCGAAGTTGAGCGATACCAGCAACCGCATGAAGGGAGGCACGCTGGTCGGCGTGTCCACGATGGGCGTGCTGTCCGCGCTGATTGTCGGCCCCTGCGCCGGCCCGGTCCTGATCGGCGCGCTTATCTATACCAGTCAAAGCGGTGATTACATCACCGGGGCGCTGGCGATGTATATGCTCGGCCTCGGGCTTGGCCTGCCCCTGCTCGTCATCTGCACATCGGGCGGCAAACTGTTGCCAAAGGCCGGCGGCTGGATGGATATCGTGAAGGCCGTGTTCGGCGTCATCCTGCTGGGTGTTGCCGTGCTCATGCTGGAGCGCATCCTGCCCGGACCGGTTAGCCTGGCGCTGTGGGCATTGCTGCTGATTGTACCCGCCATCTACATGGGCGCACTGGATTCACTGCCTGCCGGTGTGTCGGGCTGGCGCCGCCTGTGGAAAGGACTGGGTATCGCCATGCTGGTATACGGAATCATCCTGATCATCGGGGCGACCACCGGGGCGCGTGACCCGTTAAACCCGCTGCGCAACCTGAACACCGGTGCCGTTACGAGCGGCAGCAGTACGCACGCCTCGCAACACCTGCGCTTCGAGCGCATCAAGAGCGTGGACGACGTCAAGACGGCACTGGCACGGAGCGGCGCAGCCAACAAGCCGGTTATGCTGGACTTCTACGCCGACTGGTGTACCTACTGCATCAAGATGGAGGACTACACGTTCTCCGACAGCGCGGTACAAGAAACGCTGGCCAATACCACGTTATTGCAGGCCGACGTGACCGCCAACGATGCAACTGACCTTGCATTGCTGAACCACTTCGGCCTGTTCGCCCCGCCGGCCATACTGTTTTTCGGACCTGACGGTGAAGAGATACGTAATGCCAGGCTGGTGGGGTTCAAGGATGCGGAAGATTTCCTGGCGCATCTCGAGCGTACGTTTTAGAAAAAGATCAATCTCGCGCAAAGCCGCCAAGGCGCGAAGAAAAAACAATAAAACCTGCCACAGAGGAACACAGAGAACACAGAGAACACAGAGAAATTTATTCTTTTTGTATCGATGCAGGACAAACTCCTGTGGTCATCCACGCTTTCGCGGGGATGACGGAAATTATTTCGCCTGCGAGATTATCGTTAGTGTCAGACCGCCCTGTGAACTGTTCACAGCGTGTCCTTAGTTGAATGGGCGCGTAAATTCCACAGATCAATTCATAAAAACTCTGTGTCCTCTGTGTTCTCTGTGGCTTTATTTCTTTGCGCCTTGGCGGCTTTGCGCGAGACGGGGTTTATTTCGGTTTCAGATCGAACTTGCGCAGCAAATCGTACATGGTCGGGCGGCTGATACCGAGCAGCTCGGCGGCCTGCGAGACCTTTCCGCCGACGTGGTTCAGTGCCCGCACGATGGCCAGCCGGTCGGAACGATCACGGATCTCGCGCAGGTTGAAGGTGGCCAGTTCTTCAGGTGAATTTCCGCTCAACTCAAGATCACTCGAACTGATCTGTTTTTGTTCGGCCATGATTACAGCACGCTTGACCCGGTTCTCCAGTTCCCGGACATTGCCGGGCCAGCCATAATTCTCGATCGCTGCCATGGCATCCTTGCTGAAACGGGTGCCCTTCTTGCCCTGCTGCTTGCTGATACGTTCAAGAAACACGCGCCCAAGCAACAATGCATCTCCCTCACGCTCTTTCAGCGACGGAATGCTGATCGTGACCTCGCTGATACGATAGTAAAGGTCTTCACGGAACTGGTTGACACGGATCAGCTCATGCAGGTCCTTGTGGGTGGCACAAACGACCCGCACATCGACCGGGATTTCCTTGCGGCCGCCGACGCGCTCGATCACACGCTCCTGCAGGAAACGCAACAGCTTCGCCTGCAGTGCAGGCGGCATGTCACCGATCTCGTCGAGGAACAGGGTACCGCCGGAGGCAGTCTCGATCTTGCCGGGCGTCTGCTTCGCGGCGCCGGTAAAAGCGCCCTTTTCATAACCAAACAGCTCGCTCTCGAGCAGGTTCTCGGGGATCGCGGCACAGTTGATCGCCACGATCGTGGCTTCCCTGCGTCCACTCAGCCCGTGCAGGGAACGGGCAAGCAATTCCTTGCCGGTACCGGACTCACCAAGGACCAGGACTGTTGTATCTGTTGGCGCCACTTTCTCAACAGTGCGGCATACCTGTTGCATGAGGGCGCTACCGGTAACCACACCCTCCAGCGGTGAATCGCTGTTTTTTGTACTCAGGCGCCGGTTTTCCTCTTCCAGTTCGAACAGCCTGTAAGCACGGTTGACGATCAGCTCGAGCATATCGGCATCTATCGGCTTGTAGAAAAAATCATAGGCACCCATCGCAACGGATTTGGTTGCATGTTCACGGTCGTTGTTCCCCGTTACGACGATGATCTTGGAATGCGGCGCCCTCAGAAGGATCTCTTCGAGCAGGGAAAACCCGACACTGGTGCCATCGGCATCAGGCGGGAAGCCCCAGGTCCAGCGTAATAACCGGCGGGCTGTGCTGCTGCACGGCAGCCATGGCCGCATCATAGTCGCCGGCGATGACGACATCATAGCTCTCGAAACACCAGCGCAGCTGCGTTTGCAGACCCGGGTCGTCTTCTATTACGAGTATTTTTCGGGCGGGTTTTTCCATATGGGATCTTATTGTCCGTCTATTCCTGTACCTTACGCGAATTTAATCAGTATCGCTAACAGGCATGCGAATCCTGAAGGTAGAGCCTTCACCCGGCCGACTGATGACCTCGAGATCACCCCCGAACTTGTGAATATAGTCACGCGCCTCGTAAACACCGATACCCATGCCGGCTTTACCCTTGGTGCTGTCAAAAGGCCGGAACAGGCGCTCCTTGATAAATGTTTTATCCATCCCGACGCCGGTATCCTGGACCTCGATAATTGCCAGGTCCTCACGCTTGAACAGGCGGACGATAACCTGTCCGTCATCCGGCGTGGCATCCTGCGCGTTTCGAATGAGATGACCGATAATAGCGCCGCAGCGATCACGGTCAGCCTGGATATTAATACCGACAGCCTGGCAATCGAGACTGGGTACCGGCTTGTTGCTTGACATGGTCTCGATGACTTCGCCCAGCATATTACATACATCAATGGAGGTCGATTCCTGCACCTGCATACTGTCGCTGCGCAGATGATCGAGAAGCTTGTTCATTTTCTGCACTGAATTGTCTACCGTGGTTATGGCATCCTCCATAAAACGGGGATTCCCCTTGTGCCTGGCAGGCATTGGTCACCACCAGCGAGAGCTGTGCGACCAGGTTTTTCAGATCATGCATGACATAGGAGGTCAGCCGGTTACATGCCTCGAACTGCTTGGCCTCGGCCAGTGCCGTGGAAGCTTCCAGCTGCGCCAGGTGTACGGCCACCTGCCGGCCTGCCGTCTTTACCAGGTCCGAGTCTTCCCAGTTAAAGTGTTGTTGCGCGGGTGATCGTGCCAGCACGATAAAACCCAGCATATGATTGTGTACGATCAGCGGTATGATTAACCAGGCACCCGGCATATTTTCAAGCCAGTCGGGCAGTTCAAGATTTTTATATAATTCACGGTCACGTCCTAACTCATCAATATCAATCAGCCACTCGTGTGCGGCCATGAACGTAATCATCGGGTGGTTATTGGCCACCGTATCGTTGTTCGAAACCTTCATTTGCCAGCTTGATACCGGCACATAGCGGTTTAATTCACGCATCCAGAGCACACCGCCCGGACTGTCAATTATCTCGGCGATTGAATGTATTGCACGTTCACGAAGCCGATCATCCGGCTGCCCTGAAGACAGTGTCTGGATGAATCGTAGCCATTCATCACGGTAATCGTACTTGTAGTGGAAGAAGTGTTTGTTAATCAGAACCCTGAGATTTGCCTTCACTTTTCCGGATAGCAACAGCACCATCAGGACAAGTCCTGCGCCGAACAGGAAGATAACCTGGACGACAGTGCCCCACTCGCCACCATAGGTCTTGATATAATAGCCGCCCACACCCATCATCAGCATGTACAGGCCGGCACCCAGCAGCGCCGTCGTATGAAAGACCATGCGCCGCGATACGAAAATATCCAGCGACAGACGCGGGTCTCGCGCGATGGCTACCGCCAGCACCGGTACGGCCATGGCGTTGACAAAACCACGCACATCCCAAAGTTGAATATCCAGTTCCTGGAACATCAGAGCATTCGAGTAAAGGTAGAAGTCGTAGGCAAAAATTACACCCAGCCCGATGCACAGGTACTTTACAGCACGTCGCGATTCAACATGCGCATTGCGCATTATCTGCTCAACCAGCACCAGCCCCATTATGGAGATCAGCAATAATCCGGCATAAAGTATATTGACGCCCAGCACGACTGTTGCAGCCGATCCCGCTATGAGTCGATAAATAACGACGCCCATCAACAATGCTGTATAAAAAGCGACGATCAGTGTGGAATTTCGAAAACGACGTTCCGCCAGGTTGGTATCCGTAACCGAGGAAACCAGCACATGGCCAAGAAACAACAATAGCGAAAAACTGCGGACCGGTTCCAGCAGGTAAGAAAAGAAAGATACTTCGTAGAATATCGTCAGACAGGCGAATATCAACCAGACTGTGCTGATCGCAGAGGCAAATTTCAGGGCATTCTTGTGTGATCGTCCCTGCTGGCCGGTCAGCAGGACCAGTGTAAGGATAAGGAACAGTAACGCCCCGCATCCGTAACTGATAACACCGAAATTAATCACTTCCAGCAAGAAGAACTGTTAGCGAAGCGAAGCGCCATGTACACATGGCCTGTTTAACCACGAAAATCGGTTATTCACACTTCACTTCTTGCTACTTGGTTAGCTCTGAGTAGACACGGCGCGCCTCATCGACGCCATAATAGTCATACTCTTCCGCAACAGCCCCGGATAAAATCTCCATGGCCGCCCGGTTATCACCCTGCTTGTAATAAACCATACCGAGATGGTAACGGAATACCGGCACATCGGGCGCCTTCTCAACGACATCCGAGAGAATGGCTGCTGCCTTCCCTGTTTCGCCCTGCCGGTAGTATACCCAGCCCAGTGTATCCAGCAGGGCCGGCTGGTTTGACTCAGCCAGTTTTTCTGCAAGCTCTCCGGCACGGACCAGACTTTGTTTGTCTTCACGACGCTCTGATAGCAGTGATGCAAGATTATTGATGATAATCAGGTTATCAGGGCTTTTTTCATGCACCTTTTCATAGATGGCAATTGCCTCGTCGTATTCACCCTGCTTCTCGTGGAGCCCGGCCAGGCCCAGAGTGAACCGGACATTTCCCTGGTCGGATTTTAATCCCTGTTTATATGTATCGGCTGCTTTTTCCAGCTCACCCTGGCTGGCATAAAGACCGGCGAGAGTCAGCAGCAACTGCTGATCGTCAACCAGCACTGCAAGCCCGTCCTTGATTGCCTCTTCGGCACCTTTCAAATTGCCCTGCCTGGCACGTGCACTTGCAATCTGTGTATAAACAACACTGCTTTTTGCATTAATTTCAAGCTGCCGGGTGTACTCCTGTTCAGCGGAGACGTAATCCTTTTTTTCCATATAGACCACGCCAAGCAAGTCATGCGCAACCTTGTGCTCGGGATTATCCTGCAGCATGGCCTTGAGGCGGCTGATCGCGGCGTCTAACTTACCCATGAGAATCTCGGTATTTACCAACTCCGTTACAGCAAGTACAGAGTCCGGCTCAAGCCGAAGCGCCTCTTCAAACGCAGCCAGCGCCTTGTCATATTTTTTCTGTGATTTGTACAAGCGCCCCTTGCCGAATGCGCCCAAACCGGAATCCGGCGAAGCCTCCTGGAGCTTGCCCAGAAGTTCTTCAAGTTCCTCTTCGTCTCCCATCGCGGCCAGTACTTCGGCCTTGCCACGCATGGCCGGGATCGATTCCGGGTCTATCGTCAATGCTGCATCGAATTGTTCCAGCGCAGCGTCCATATCACCCCGCTGGCCGAGGTAAGCAGCCAGCCGCAGACGCGCCTGTACATCTTCCGGCTTGACCTCCACCGCACGGAACATATTTTCCGTGGCCAACTCCGTTTCACCATTTGCCAGGTGTGCCGATGCCAGTAACGTCAACACACCGACCGAATCAGGCTGGTCCTTCAGCACTGAACGGAAAGATGAAACCGCTGCCGAATAATCCTTGTCCAGCATGGCAATCCGGCCCTTGGTAATCAGGGCATTATTGTCCTTGGGGTTTTCTTTCAGCACCTTGTCGACAAGAGCGCGCGCATCATCAACCCTGTCCTGCCGCATCCTGATGGCTGCGATTGCATTGATCGCCATCAAGCCTTCAGGCTCTACATCATGCTCATCTATAATTTTCTGATAAACAGCTTCCGACTTTTCCGTCTGACCGGACTCCATGTATAAGACGGCCAGCATCGACTGCAACTCGGTCATCCCGGGCTGCTGCCCGATCATCACCTGCAACTCTTCGATCGCTCTCTCACTGCCGAGCTTTTTATTGAAGAAATCGGCCAGCAATAAATATCGTCTGCACATCCTCCGGATCTGCCGCAATTGACTCCCGCAAGATCGCCTCCGCCTTGTCATTCCGGTCCAGTCTGGGCATAGTAAGACGCCAGTGCTGTGCGGTACTGCACGACATCCGGATAACTACTGACAAGCCCCGTCATAATGGCTTCGGCCTTGTCATTTTCCTTCTGCTTGATATAGGCCTGGGCAAGTCGTGACTTTCAGGTTTACGCTCTCGGTATTTGCGGCAACTGCGCTTTTCCAGGACCTGTACCGCGTCATCCGGTTTTTCCTGCTTGTCATAGATTACAGACAGCAATGCAGCAGCATCGTCATGCCCTGGATTGACCGCCAAGACGCCCTGCAGAATTGGCACCGACTCATCTATCTGGTCCTTGCGATAATGTATGGAGGCGCGCAGTGTCTGGGCATCGAGATTGTCAGGTTCTCTCGACAGCGCAGCATCCACATGCTCTGACGGCCTCGACACCCCAGCCCCTGAATAAATACATGTAACCGAGGCGAATGCGAGTATCCACATGGTCCGGATCCAGGTCAACCGCCTTGAGATAACTGCCAAATGCCTTCCGCCAGTCCTCGTCTTTCTCGGCAATCTTGCCCAGGTAGTAGTAGGGACCCGGTGATTTTGGATCGATCTGGAGCACATTGTTGAATTCAATTCGTGCCTTGGCGTAATTTCCTTCTTCATAATATGCCTTGGCGAGCTCCATGTACTTGGCCTTGCGCTCTTCGGCGCCGCCACAGCCAGACAACAAAAACACCGCAAGCAGTATCGATGTGATGAACCTGCCATGCTTCTCAAGGAAACTCATGCTTACCTCCAAATTAAATGTGCCGCACGCTGTTGACGGGGAAATGTCAATTAATTCAGTCAACTTTAACCTAATGATTTGGAAAACGACAGAGTAATGAAAGCAGCGCTATTACTTGATAATCAGGTTCCCGGGTATTTACGTTATATTATTGAGGAACCACCGGTAGGTTGATTCTATCCCCGCCTGTAATGATATTTCAGCACGCCAGCCAAGTTCCTTGATTCTTGTTATATCCACCAGTTTACGCGGCGTTCCGTCAGGCTTGCTTGCATCGTATACAATTTCACCAGTAAAACCAACAACTTCCTTAACCATGCTTGCCAGATCAGCAATTGTTACATCTTCACCCACCCCGATGTTCACGAACCCTCATCATCATACTCATTCATCAGCCACAGGCAGGCCTGTGCACAATCATCCACATGCAAAAACTCGCGTCGTGGCTTGCCTGAACCCCACACTGAAACTGTGGATTCATTGCGTACTTTCGCTTCGTGAAACTTTACGGATTAGCGCCGGCAAGACATGAGATGTTTCCAGGTCAAAATTGTCTTCCGGTCCATAGAGGTTGGTTGGCATCGCTGCAATATACCTGCAACCATATTGTCTCCTGTACGCCTGGCACAGCTTGATTCCGGCGATCTTGGCGACTGCATACCATTCATTCGTAGTTTCGAGCGGGCCCGTCAGTAAATATTCCTCTTTCAGCGGTTGCGGCGCCATCCTGGGGTAGATACAGGTGCTACCCAGAAATAGCAGTTTTTCCACCCCTGCCAGGCGTGAACTTTCAATGACGTTGCATTCAATCATGAGGTTCTGGTAAATAAAATCGGCGGGATAACTGTCATTCGCAACAATCCCGCCGACTCTCGCTGCGGCCAGAAATACATAGTCCGGTTTCTCGCGCAGAAGAAAGTCACGAACGGCAACCTGCTCACGGAGGTCTACTTCACGACTGGTCGCAGTCAGGAGATTGTTATAACCCTGCCTGCTGCAATCGCCGGAGAATCGCCGATCCCACCAGCCCACGGTGTCCGGCGACGTAAACCTTTGCATCCTTATCCATGCTTTCGATAATAAGTAAATTAATGTTGTAATTTTATTCGTTATAGTCAAAGGTGCGATACCCTTCCCGTTTGCATAATTCATCCCGCTCGGCAATCTTCAGGTCCTCACGCACCATCTCGGCAACCATCTCATCCAGCGAGATCTCAGCTCACCCAGCCAAGTTTTTCGCGCGCCTTGGTTGGATCGCCAAGCAGCGTATCCACCTCGGTTGGCCTGAAATAACGCGGATCGACCTTCACCAGAACGCTGTCATCCGCCTCGTTTATTCCGGTCTCCTCAACACCTGTACCTTCCCAGCGCAACTGTATACCCACTTCCTTGCAGGCCGCATTGACAAAATCCCGTACCGAGTACTGGACCCCGGTAGAAATACAGTAATCATCCGGCTCGTCCTGCTGCAGCATCAACCACTGCATTTTTACATAGTCTTTTGCATGGCCCCAGTCACGCTTTGCATCCAGGTTACCAAGATACAGACTGTCCTGCAGACCCAGCTTGATACGTGCCACCGCGCGGGTAATCTTGCGTGTTACGAATGTTTCGCCACGGACCGGCGATTCATGATTGAACAGAATCCCGTTACACGTGTACATGCCATAAGCCTCGCGGTAATTCACGCAAATCCAGTAGGAATAGAGCTTCGCGACCGCATAGGGGCTGCGCGGGTAAAACGGCGTGGTCTCCTTCTGCGGCATCTCCTGTACCTTGCCGAACAATTCACTGGTAGATGCCTGGTAGAAACGTGTTTTCTTTTCCAGTCCGAGAATGCGTATCGCTTCGAGGAGGCGCAGAGTACCCAGCGCATCGGCATTTGCCGTGTACTCGGGGGTCTCGAAAGAAACCGCTACATGACTTTGCGCGGCAAGGTTGTAGATCTCGTCCGGCTGGACCTGCTGAATAATACGAATCAGGTTGGTTGAGTCGGTCAGGTCCCCGTAATGCAGAACAAAGCGTTGGTCCGGATCATGGGGATCGCGATAAAGATGATCGATCCGATCAGTATTGAAAGACGACGCCCTTCGTTTGATGCCATGAACTTCATAACCTTTACCGAGAAGCAGTTCCGCGAGATATGCGCCATCCTGGCCCGTAACGCCCGTTATCAAGGCAACTTTGTGTGAATTTGCGCCCGCCATAATATATTTTTTGAATTAAGGTTATTGGCCTGACTGCCAGACTATGACATGCAAAATTGCGGCTTGATTATACATGCATAATTCCCCTTAAGGAAATTATACTGAGCGCAAGAAACGAAGATATAACAAACACATTCCAGCGCTTTTCTATGACGCCGATCATCATTTCACATGCATAAAACAGGACAATCAATTTAAGCAACATCCTGCTCAAATCGAGATTCATTTCGCCCATAACAGGAAGGATTATGATGGCAAGCGTCATAAACAGAACCAGGAGGTCTGTTGTGGTGACGGTAAACCGTTCTTCCCGGGTATTATGGATTACGATCAGGAAAGATCCTGCTATCACCGAGAAAAATATTGCCTGAACCGTATCGGTAAATAATATATTTTGCGGCGTGTATGCTTCCACCATATAGACTACAAAGGCGGCTGAAACATAAACAAACAACCGCAATGGAAGGAACCATAGCCTGTATCCGACAATCAGCCGGACCAGCATGACAAGCGCGAGGACACTTGCTGCAACAGCCAGGTCCGGCGGCACCCGTGTTATTGAAAGACTACCGGCGAGAAGAAAGAGGATTACACCGGACTTGATGATCAGTGATACAACCAGGTACACATATCTGTTGTTTCTGAGCTTTTCCGGCAACAGCAGGAATTTAAACTGCACATTGCCATTATCTGTCCTGCCGCGTCTGCTTCTCCCTGCATAAACTATCGAAAAGGTTATAAGGAAGCACACAACTGCGTAAGTCAAAACAACAGCAGAATCGGAATAATACCTCATCAGGATAGCGCCACTGACAAAGATCCCCTGAATTATATAAACAACCGCAACCGACTGATTGTGATCAAGCCCAAGACCAAGCAGCTGGTGGTGTATGTGATTCCTGTCGGGCGAAAAGGGTGAGCGGCCCTCCTTTATCCGTTTAGCCATTACAAGAAAGGTATCCAGTATTGGCAACCCCAGGATCAGCAGCGGCAACCCCGGATTCAGCGCAGGGTTACTGACCTGGGTCAGCGTGATCGCAAGGACAGCCGCGCTGAAGCCAAGAAACTGGCTGCCGGTATCGCCCATGAAAACCCTTGCCGGGTATGTGTTAAATCTCAGGAACCCGATCAATGAACCACAAATCGCCACTGACATGAGCACAACGTCATACCCGTCTGCGATGTATGCAAGCAAAGCGATTGCTGACAACGACAATATCGTCGTCCCTGCAGCCAGGCCATCCAGCCCGTCCGCCAGATTTATTGCATTGGTAATACCAACCAGGGCGATGATGGTAAGGGGGATAGAAACATACTCGCTTACAGGCTCAAAACCGAAAAACGGGACAACCCCGATCACGCAGTCACCGCCGATCACTATGATGCCTGCTGCTATAAACTGGCCGAGGAATTTCCATCGATAATCCAGGTCGCCGCGATCATCAAGAATTCCGAATACAAACAGCACGCCAACAGCGGAGATATAGGAGATCAGGAACCGATTTGCCTCATCCCATAGAACAATCGGTAATACCGAAGCTATTACTATTGCAACTCCGCCTACCCGTGGAATTCTGCCCGAGTGCATCTTCCTGCTATCCGGCACATCGACCAGCTTCAGGATATCCGCATATCGCATTAGCGGAGGAATCAGCACCATGGTGACAACCAGGCCTACGACAAATGAAAAGTAAACCGGCATCTGCTTTTATTCTGTTTTACAGGGATCATGGTACGGACTCAATTCACAAGCGAACATACTGTATGGCATGCATGCCGAATTCATATCATAATCGGGAGCAGCAAAGCTCATAAGCCTTACCAGGGCGCCATCTGTTCATTTGTTATTAATTCATCATGAACAGATACTACTTCGATATATGTTTAATCAGGAACATATTCGGACAGATAGGGCAAAATCTCGTTGGCAAAATCGACCAGCTGCCTGTCCGCCGCGTCCACTTCACCGCCAGGCGGTACCAGGGCCGTAAGTCGAACCAGCGCGCCGTCCGTACGATTCTTCCTCATCGCATCCCAGAACAGGTACCACTTGACCTGCCATTCACTGGTGATATTGCGTCCGCGTTGCTGGAACCAGTAATACACGTATCTGGGTGTAGTTTCCCTTTTTTATAATAAGACGATTTACCCTCAACGGCTTTCCATTTAACTCTATACCTTCGAGCTGCCGTTCCGTTAGCTGCTTGATCAGCCAGCCACCACCCGGGATACAGGCCCGCGGAGAATGTGCCGCTGACCCCGCCGCCTGGTCAGCGTAATAGGCAATATAAAAGTTGACGCTGTTGCTCATCGTCATCGCTTGATAATCGGACATGATGTAATCTTCAGTCTTCAGCGATAGCCAGAATATTTTCCTCCAGCCTGCCTCTGACGCCTTGCCAGTCACCAATGCGGAGGGGAATTCAGCAAAAATACGCCGCTCAGGGATTATATTTTCACGCCCCTGCACATACACGCTGGATGCTGCAATTAAGCGCCAGCAGGGCCGGTATGATCCACATCACTATCCCGACCTGCCGCTTCTGCCTGGGTACATCAGCCGGCACCGGTTCCGGAAAGTCAATGGCAAATGCATCCGCCAGTGATTTTTTCTCCTCCCCGATTCTTGCCAGCACCACCATCTCCAGCACCAGGATGGCCATGCAGACCATAAATATCACCCAGCCCTCGAAATAGTGCAGGAAACCTTCTGCCTGTTCGATCCCACCATACTCGACCAGCACACCGATAATACCGATACGCAAACTGTTCATAAGTACAGTAATAGGAATGCTGGACAGGAAGATCAGCGCCTTTTTCCAGAAAGCACCCCTGAAAATATAAGCCGCAATGAAAGACAACGAAGCAAGCGGGAACAGGTAGCGTAAACCGCTACAGGCTTCAACAACCTGTAACTTGTAGGTTCCAAGATCGATTACATTACCTTCCAGATATACACTGATCCCGAACAGACGAATAACATCAACACCCAGCTGGGATGAAACAAGCTGTAATTTTGTCGACAGTGCGGCAAAGAGGAAGTTGGGCAGCGGCACCATGAAGAACAACATCAGGAGCGGTACCGCCACGAACCTGAATGCGCGCCAGCCCATCAGCCCCAGCGCAATCCCGAGTATGGTCACGATGAGCCCGTACTGCGACAGCGTGTGAGTGGTTGCAATTGCGCCCAGGAAGAACAGAAAGCACCGCCCGTCAGAATAACCACCAGACCCCATAACGAGGGCCTGAAATCGATTGCAGCCAGCTCCGATTTTCTTTGCCAGATAAAGAATGCTGAAATTACGGGTATGAGGTATCCATAACCGTACTCCTGGCTTTCACTCCAGATGCCGACCATGTCGGCTATGGTGTCCTTGAATGAAAAACCAACCAGCAACGCGCATACAGCAAGCAGCGCCCAGAATGTTACTGGCAGAGTCCGGTATATTGATGATTGGCCGTCTGTCATAATGAAACCGTTATAATGTTTGTATTCGCCCAGCCAGAGCCGGGCAGTTCCGCTGCCTTGCATGGCGACTGGAAAAAACCATCGCCGCATGCAAACGCCTGAATGGATTTCTGATATGGAACAATTTATTCTGTTTCCGGCGAAATCTCAATAATTATGGTCTTTTATGCCAGATTGACGGACAACTACCGTCTGGTATCAATTTTCGGGAAGCTACAGTGTCAATCATTCAACACTACAAGAGCAAGACCGGATTTGGTCATTTATGCCCGGATATTATTTCTATTTGCCGTGTGTATGCAATCTCTCGCACGCAGGCAGCCACGAATACAGAGATTGATACTGCAGCTGCATCGCAGCCGGAATTGTCCGGCCAGCATGGCTCCGGCCAGGGGAGCTATAACAAAGGTCTTTCTTTTTATGCAGACTTCGAGTCAGGCACAAACGCAAGCTTCTCTTCAGGCGACAGGCGCATAACCAACCCCTCGCCTGATTTCAAATTTGCAGATGGCAAAGCAGGCCGTGGACTGGTTGTATCCCCACAGCAGAAAATTCCGGTGCCCGAGTATACTACTGACAAAAATATCAATTCAGACAGGGGCACCCTCGCATTCTGGTACAAGCCTGACAGGGAAGTACTTCAGCCTCCGCCTGCCGGGAAATCGGCACGCTGGCTGCTGGCATCCCGGGCAAAGAGCTGGCGCTTCTATCTCTTCTGCAAGCATGACTCAATTGCATTTGATTACTATGCCCGGGCCCCGATGGAAGGCTGGTTGCCCGATACCTGGCACCATATCGCCGTGCAGTGGAACGACAGGGGACTTGCAATATTCATGGACGGGAAACCGGCTGTGCGAAAAGACAGTACAGCCAAACTGGAAAAAATTATGGAAGCTTGGAAGTACATTCACGCTTGGCGGCATTCAGAGGCAGCCTCGCTGTACGGGTGTATACGATGAATTGGTTATCTGGAACAGGGAGCTTGATGCCGGGCGAGATAACAGAACTTTACAATACCGGTCAATCCGGCAAGTCATTTTGCCACGCTTGTTGGCAAAGAGACTCCTGGAGAAAAACATCGGCGAACCGGAGAAAATAATATCCAGGAACCAATGCAATCGAAAATGGCAGTTTCGAAGCCGGCGTCAATCATCGCTTGCTGATTAATATTCCAGCCTCGAGTTCACCGTCACATCCCTCCTTTGTCGCGCTGGACCAGCATCCGGACAAGGCAGAGATCAGCGATACAGACGCCTGGCACGGCAAGCATGCACTGCTACTGAAAATCGGGCCGAAAGTCGAGCAAAAACCGGTAAATACCGCATACCCCGCCAGGGGACTGCCACCCTGCGTACGCTTGCCTTCCCGCTTGATCCCGCCATAAAACACACCCTCTCGTTGCGGCTGAAAGTCCTGTCGCCCGGCCCGGTCAAGGCCACCATCAGCATGGATGCGATGCGCCCGCTGGAGAAAACCCCCGGCAACCTGAAACACAGCCGGACCCTACGCGGCAAGGGCAGGAAATGGACACGTCTCGACTGTCAGCGGCAAGCCGTTCAAGGCACACGACGACCTTTACCGACTGCGTGTCGACATAGCCAACAACGGCAGCGATACCGCTGCTGTTCTGGTCGATGCAATCCAGGTCAATCCCGCCAGTCTTGTCGATTCCCGATCAACCTACTATTTTGATGAGGCAGTAACGGCAACGCTGAACACGGGCAGACTGGCAAATATCTTCAATGCTTCGGAACCGGTTGTTCTCCATGCCGTTATTGCCAACCAGGACAAGCAAGCAGTGAACCAGCCACTGGAACTTGCGGTTTATGATTTATGGGGCAGGAAAATACACAGCAGACAATAAATCTGTCCATGTCGGGCCATGAAATTATCCGTACAGATATCCCGCTTGATATCACGGATACAGGACTCTACCGCGCCACCTTATCCAGAAAAGGCCCCGCAGACATCGTTGATGAAATCACATTCAGCGTATTACCGGCGACAGGACCACATGACTTCCTGGGCGTGTCTGCACAACACGACGACTACACCCTGGCCGTTGCAAGGCGGCTGGGAATACGCTGGAACCGGCTCTGGGACAATGGACGCCCAACGGACTGGCCGAATATTCAGCCGCAATCAGAAAAACAATTTGAGTGGGACTATTCGGACCTGATTGTTGATAATGCACTTGATCATGGCTTCAGCCTGCTGGGCGTCATTTCATGGCCGCATACGAGCTGGGCCACCAACTGGATAAGCCAAACCCGCCCCCACTGGTTGCACACAAAATGGGGAGATGACGGAAAATCCCGCCCTCCGACCCGGCTATTTTACGATGAGGAATTCCGCGAACAGTGGCTTGCCTATGTCACGGGAAGTCGTTACGCACTACAAGGACAGGATTACTCACTGGGAACTTCTGACCGAACCCTATCTGTATGCAACGCCCCGCTGGGTGGCGGATGTTTACGAGGCCACTGTACCGGTTATCCGCTCCGCCAATCCCGCCGCCAGAATTGTCGGACCCTGTCTCTACCTGCGGCCCAAGTGGGCTAACGACCTGCTTAAACTGGGAATCCTCGATTATGTCGATATTTTCAGCTACCACGGCTATCACATGGAAAGCCCGGCGCTACGGACGGTCAACCGGTGGGCAAGCAGTGACAAAATTGAACGGCCGGTATTCGACACGGAAAACAGTGCACTCTCTTCCAGCCGGTTCTTCTGTCAAAGCTGCCCCGGCGAGGAATTCAGTGGATCTGTCTCGCCACAGGAAAGCGCGCTTCGCATCGCCAGGAGCCTGGTGAGCGCACTTGGTGAAGGCACGGACACTTTTTTCTATTACTGGATGGTCCATTACGACGCCTATGAAAAGCACGGCTCGTTTCTTGACCATGCAGGCGGGCTGAGATCATCTGCCGTAGCCTATGCACTGACGGGATGGCGCTTGCGCAACCTCGAGCCGCGCGCGAAAAAATTACATCCAGGGGGCATCCAGAGTTACAGTTTCGCCAATCCTGAAGACACCCGGGCAGTCGCGGTATTCTGGTCAACCGGCAAGCAGGGTCTGCCGGCCCTGGCCGGCCTCGATAAGAATGCCGTGACTGTCTATGACATCATGGGCGGCGTAATTGATACCGATCAGACATCTCACCCTGCCCTGGCCATGCCCGCCATGCCGGTTTTCATGGAAGCGGATTCCCTGGCAATCCTTCAACAGGCATTGTCCCGACTGGCAGTGACACCGCCCGGCACCCATTGAGTCCGCATTGGCGTATAACATTACCGATGTAGCGCCTGGCCGGTTCGGCTGACTGTTAAAATTCAGGCAACCGCAGCAACCTGGCGCATTCCGCCAGGACGGCCGCCGGGCCAACGGAAACCTTCGGCCAGGCCTCCATAAGTATATATATTCATTGATAATATTACATTTTTTGTGACGCCTGGCGGGAATTGGCAACCCAGGGCGGGTACGCTCATCCCGGCCACTGCGGTTCACCGCGGGTGCGCGGCCGGACAAACAATGCCGCAAGCGATACCGGAACAGGACACCCGCGGTTGCCCGCCGGGAAATTCCGGAAAAGCACTGCTATACTGCGACGCTGCATCCCGCAGACACTTGTACGCTGCCGATGAATGCAGCGGGTGTCACTGCAGACGGGCCTAACAACAATCATATTTCCGTAAATTCTGAATCACTTTCCTGCCATGAACAAAACCAGTAAAAGCTACCGGATCAGCGTCATCGGACTCGGCTATGTCGGTTGCGTGTCCGCCGCCTGCCTGGCGCGTGACGGTCACAAGGTAATCGGGGTCGACATTTCTCCGCTGAAGGTTGACGCGATTAACAACGGAGAATCGCCGATCAGCGAACCCGGCTTATCCGGCCTCATCAGGGAAAACGTTGCCAGCGGCCAGTTGTCCGCCACCGGTGATATCGACCAGGCGATTTCCGAAACAGACGTATCGCTGATCTGCGTGGGCACACCCAGCAGCCCGAACGGCAGTCTCAGTTATGAATACGTTACGCGGGTATGCGAGGAAATCGGCGATACCTTGCGCAACAAGCCTGCCGGACATGTCATCGTCATACGCAGCACCATGCTGCCCGGCTCGCTCGGAAACATCGTTATTCCGGCGCTGGAACAGACATCCGGACTCCGCGAAAACGAGCACTTTTACCTCGCCTTCAACCCGGAATTCCTGCGTGAGTCCACCGCGATCAGTGACTATGACAAGCCGCCAAAGATAGTGATCGGCAGCCGCAGCGACCAGGCCACGCAGGCACTGACGGACATCTACGGCCACCTGGATGCGCCGCTGATCGTGACCTCGCCGGAAGTCGCCGAGATGGTGAAGTATTCCGATAATACCTGGCATGCCGTCAAGATCGCCTTCGGCAACGAAATCGGCGAGATCTGCCGGCATATCGGCGTGGACAGTCACGCGGTCATGGATATCTTCCTGCAGGATACCCATCTCAATATTTCGCCCTACTACCTGTGGCCCGGCTTCGCCTTCGGCGGCTCGTGCCTGCCCAAGGACCTGCGCGCACTGACCTACTTCGGTCGTCACAATGACCTGCAGCTGCCGTTGCTGCAAAGCGTCATTCCCAGTAACGAGGAGCGTATCGAGGGAGTATTTCAGCGCGTGCTCGCGAGCGGCGCCAGGCGTGTCGGCATCTATGGCCTGAGCTTCAAACGCAATACCGATGACCTGCGTGAAAGTCCCTATGTCAGCCTGGTCGAGAAGATGCTGGGCAAGGGACTGGAAGTCCGCATTTACGACGAAAACATTCAGCCCGAACGTCTCACGGGCGCCAACAAGCAATACATCGATACGCATATTCCGCACCTGGTACGCTTGCTGGTGGACGACTTCAGCGCTTTTGACGATTATGCCGAGATGGTCATTACCTGCCACAGCAGCGAAGCGGCGTCCGAGTGGGTACGTAACCGCAGCAGCGGCATTCGTGTACTTGACCTTGCGCGCTTGCGGGGCATAACCGGCATGGAGAATTACGAGGGTATTTCCTGGTAGACCCGGCACCAGCAAGGTTTACATGACCTCCACCACTTGGTAGCGAGAAAAAGAGCCCTGCACAATAAAAAAGCTATAAAGACTGTATGAATATCTGTTTAATCGTTGCAGGACAGCTGCGGTGAAGTCTCAAACCGCGTCCAGGCCATTGCTTTGGATTATCATGGTGTTGATTATCATGATTATCCTGACCGCCGTGGTAGCGTTGGCGGAATTTACTCTCAGAACCCTGTATCCCGGCAAGATGTTGATGTTTGACAGCGACCCGGTCGCCATTGCCAGGTTCAAGAAAAATCTCGATCGTACTTCCTATGGATCCAATAATGTCCGGGTGCAAACGAACTCGTTTGCCTTCCGCGATGACGATGATTTCAACCCGGCCGAGGCCGACATTCTCATCTTCGGAGACTCCAACATCGCATCGCTTTCGCTGGGCTTCGAGGACACTATCGGCGAACAGCTGGAAGACGCATTGGGAAACCGCTTCGTTGCAGCGAATATGGGTGTACCGGGATTCGGGCCGGACCAGTCACTGCGGAAATACCTGGCTATTGCGGGCCAGTCAAAGGCAAAGGCTGTTGTATTTCATATTTTCGCGGACAATGACCTTGGCGACCTGTTCAGAAACAACATTTTCTACCTGTCAGAAACAGGTCTGCAGGATAGGCGCAACCTCTGGACAATGACCCTCTTTTCCTGGTGAACAAACTGGTGCTGATGAGAGGCGCCAACATCACGATAATTAACGCCGGTCTGCCATTTACCCTGCTGGACCTGGTATCCGGTGACGACTACTACTCGCCGTATCATCAAGGGCTGGCTGTGCCAATATTATCGGATGATGAAAACGAGCTTGAGGCCTGGACAGAAATCTCCATCAGGGAATTTGAGCAATATAAAAATGGCCGTTATACGAGTTGGCCGGCAGACCATTATGATTACGGCATTGCCAGGTCTCCCGCGGGAGAGATGGCAATCACTGCACGGGATTTGCTGGCCGGCATCATCGGGCAGGCCCTGGCGGCATTTCCGGGCCGGAGGGAATGCATGCTTGTGCTGATTCAGCCGGCAGAGAATGACATCTCGGCAGTCGGGCGCCACCATAGAACATGTCAGCTGGTTCAGACAACTTCCCGGAATACAATCCGCGCACATTGACGGACATCGCCGCGCAGGCAGCCCGGGATGCCGGGGCTTCCTATATAAATCTGTTCGATGTTTTTTCCAGTGATCCCGGCAGCTACTATTTCAGCCATGGGGAGAAACCCGCAGATAACCACTGGAATGCCAATGGCATCACGACGGCAACGCAACAGGTTGCTGCGTATTTCAGGGCACATCACTGTTTGCCGGACTAAAGCCGAATAGGAAAAGTCTTGATTGGTGGTTTAAATGTCTATGACGAGTCAACAGCCTCAATGCTCTTGTCCACAGATGCGTAGCCGGACCACTTGTCTGCATGCTCCCTGCCGACCTTGACGAGTGACGCAACAATCTCTTCCGGCTTGCGCAGGATATGCATAAAAATTATATCGTCGCGGTATTTTTCAATTTGATCTATCATAAGAAAGATGGCCTGGCGTTTTTTCAATCCAGCCATGCCTGTTACTTTGTAGCGTATTTCTGTCCATCATGGCTATAAAATAATCAACGACCTGCTGCGTATTACCGGGCCATCCCGGCTCAGTTGATAGGTCGAGTATTTTGTGGCTATCCACATAGTCGCTGAATTTTATGAAACGCTCTTTCCGTATCCCAGAAACGATCAATACATTTCCTGAAATCACGTCTCAGCATGAATTCAAAGTAATGGGTTTCCGGTACCGTGAATATTTGCGGATGATTGGCGAGGATTTGCTGCATCAGGGTTGTGCCTGACCTTGGCGCAGCTACAATCATTATACGGTGGTTGATGGTATTCATTTAGATTCTGTTAATTTCCAGCGGACCGGAAATGAAATTTCCCCGCAGTCATGCAAAACGGAAACGTTCCTTCAATGCAGCATAGATACCGCGATTCTTTTCGCGAGCATCGAATTGCCGTATCGAAGACAGGGCATTGGCTGCCATCCGTTCAAACAGGCCCCGGTCACCCTGCAGGCGCTCGATAGCATCGGCAATATCCACCGGGTCATTCGGTTTTACCAGCAAACCGTTTTCGCCGTCCCTGACCATGACTGCCAGTCCCGGCAGGTTGGTGGCGATCACCGGGATTGCCCTGGCTCAGGTGCTCGAGCACCTTGATCGGGTAGATATAACTGAGGTCCTCGTAACCCATATACGGCGTCAGGCCCACATGTATATGACGGTGAAAGAACTCGGCGCGTGACTCCTTGATAACACCGTGCAGGGTGATATGCGCCGCAACCGGCGAGGCCGCGACCGTATTCCGCACTTCCTGCGTCACCTCGCCGATGGCATGCACATGGAACGGCACCCCGCGCTGTACGAGGATCTCGGCGGCTTCCTGGACGACACCGAGGCCCACTGTCTCATCGAAGATCGACTTGCCGAAAGCCAGGTGAAGCGTGTCATCATCAGCAGGGCGTTTCGGCGGTGCATCGGCCACCGTCTCCATGGCGATCGCATTGGTAAACTGCACGCAGCGCCCGGGCGGCGGGTCGATGTCCTTCACCGCCGGTGGCAGCACACTGAGGATAAACAGGTCCGCCATACGCATGACCCTGAATAAAATACGATCGCCCGAGCGGCGGACGCATACCCGCCTCATGTCGCGCCGGCCCGCCAGCGCGGCCGGTCCCACAAGTCCATTCCCCAGCGATAACCAAACAGGTATTTGGCCGCAAAGCCGACATAGGCGTAGCCGGACGGGTCGGTCAGTATGATGCGCCAGCCGGAAAACCGGACCACGCCGGCATACAGGATCGCATACAGCATGAACAGGACCCGGTTATCGACCGGCGCGTTGTGGACACGTACACGCTCCCTGATTTCGTCGCTGACCGTCGCCTTGCTGCGGATTAACAGCCGGATGTCTGCATGGTCAGCGCCATAGAAGATACGCTGATAGGCATTCATGTTGCGCTTGTAGTCGGGCAGGCTGTACTGCGTCAGGATCAGCACTTTCTGGCGGGTACTCAGTTGCGTTCATGCCTGCTCCAGCGCTCGAGTAATACGCGAAATCCGAATTTGAGTATATGCGGCAGGATCTTGAGGCGACGCGGCTGCATGAGTATCCGGTACAGCCACTCCATGTGCGTCTTGATGATAATCCGGGGGGCACGTCCGAAATTGCCGGATATGGCATCAAAGGTACCACCCACGCCCTGGCAAACGTTTACAGTTGAGCCTTTCCAGATACTCTGCCATCCACAACTCCTGCCGCGGACTGCCCAGTGCGACAAACAATATGTCTGCACCACTGCGATTGATATTGTCGACCAGAGTATCCATGTCTTCCTCATCAATGTAACCGTGCTGACGGCCGGCAATGTTCAATTCCGGGTAACGCCGGTGCAGTTCTTCCGCGCAACCCTGGTTGGTTTCCGGACGCCCGCCGTACAGAAAGATGCTGTAACCCCGGTTAGCCGCAAGCTGGCAAATCCCGGGCATCAGGTCAGCACCCGTGACGCGTTCGATTCTGGCCAGGCCAAGCAGTCGCGCGGCATACACAATACCGATGCCGTCCGCGATCAACAGGCTCGAAGCTTGCAAACAGGCTTTCAACGCAGGATTATCCTGTGCCGTCATGACCTTTACCGGGTTCACGGCCAGCACCGTGCCACGCATCTCCGTACGCACCATTTCATCGACGTACTGCAGGGCTTCCCGCATGTCAACGCAGTCGACCGGGATGCCGAGAATTTCAATGCGCCTGGGCTTCATATATCCTGTCTCTCAATTCATCCAGTGCGGCGCCTGCCGAAACCGGCTGTTCTCACTGCAGACTCTCCGACACGGATAGTCGTCAATATTTCAAATGGCAGGCCGGTATTCGCCGTTGAGCGCAGCGTGCAGGCTGCTTCCCGCGCCCCGTAAACGGGAGATTGCCAGCCGGCCATTGCATCCTCATCGGCCCGGTGCCGACGGGTTTCGGCGCCGTCAATCGTGATTTGCACCGGTTGCGCGGTCCCGCTCAATAACCAGCTGCCGTCATCCTGTTCGACTGCATCGGCGCCCAGGTGCCAGTTGAGTTCCACGCTATGCTCACCCGGTCCCGTTACCACGTCCAGCACCACCAGTGTCAACGAGGGCACAAACAGTATTCCCCGCCAGTGGACCACACCGCCGGATTCATAATAACCGTCGTGGCGACCGAGCAGGCTTACCCGGCCGTCCTCCCCCTGCTCTCGCCATACAAGCCCGGCGGTATAGGGCCGTGACCAGATAAAGCGTGACTCCTGCCGCGCCTGGTCGCGTCCATCCAGGGTTACCGTATTATGCGCCCGCGTCCCGCGAAAATAATTGCGCCAGCGGATGTCGCCCGAGTAGGTACAGGTGCCCGGGTCGATAAGGACATTATCGCTTCCCGCCCTGAGCACGACGGACAATGCGTCGGCATGGCCATGTACATAGGTTGGCGGCAATCCGAGTGGCCCGTGATCGAAGATGATTGATGCCTGAACTTCACTGTCGCGTATGCAACGTATAACCCGAGGCGTCGAATACCGATATGCCGCTCTCCCTGCTGCGACTTGCCATGCCCCATGACAGGCGCAAATAAGGCGACAGGGCATAGCCATTGTCGCAGTCACCGATGGCGGGAATGTCACTCCGGGCCATCGGCAAATGCATTCAGGAATTCACGCCCGCGCGCGGCGGCAGCGTCGATGGCGTCGGGTACCGGTTCCCCGCGATGTTGCAACAGGGCCGTCACCAGCCCGTAAAGATCAGTCACAAGCCACAGGTACCAGAATGTCTGTTCCGCACTGCCGCCGTCGGCCAGGACCTGGCGCTCCGCCTGCGCGGCCAGGATACGCAGGCCTGTCGCCCGCCAATGGCCGGCACGGGACAGTTCCGGAAACAACACGCCGGCATAGACCAGGCCGGCGGCCTCGCTGACCAGATGGTTGTTCGCCGACGAGTGCAGCGACAGGCGCCGCTCGATCAGCCGGGCATGCCCGTCAACCAGCCGCACCAGCGCCGTCCATGTTTGTTCGGGTTTATTCAGCCCGGTACGGACCATATCCAGCGCATGGCAGCAGGCGATGAGGCGCAGTGCACATTCCATGGCCGAGATATAGTGGACCCCGTTCAGTGCCGGGTTATCAGTAACCCAGTCCAGAAACATGTCTTCGAGGACCGTTACGGCCCGCCCTGCGGTATGGTCATCCGCACGGGTTGCCAGCAGGGCCAGCGTTACCAGCTGCTGCAGGCGTGACGGCTCCCATGCCACGCGCACGTCACCGACGGGATTACCCGGACGATAAGGCATGCTGCCGAAAAACCCCCGTGGCCACTGCCGGCCGGTA
Source organism: uncultured Halobacteria archaeon (assembly GCA_963768575.1). GTDB lineage: Bacteria > Pseudomonadota > Gammaproteobacteria > UBA9214 > UBA9214 > UBA9214. The sequence continues at coordinate 7,965 of CAVYIJ010000018.1, read as the reverse complement.
TCGGGTGCCGTATGCCACGATGATGCACCCGCCTGCCAGCGCCAGGTCCAGTTCATCACCCTGTACCTTGCCGTCGAGCAGGTCCCTGACGGCGGCGGCGTCCGGATCAAAGTCCCAGGGTAATTCGGGCAACTGCTGCCCGGGAGGATGTACAGAATGCACAGGCCGGTTGATGCTTTTTCTCCGCGCGATCCAATGCGTAACGCAACTGCAGGGTGCGCATGCCCGCCTGCTCGCCAACGCGATGTACGATCTCAGCAGGCCCCATCACGCGCAAGCGGGCCAGGTACCAGCCCAAACCATGCCGACCCGTACCCATGACCTGCTCAGACGTCGTAGCTTTCGCCGGTACGCAGACTCATTGCGGCCAGGATACTGGCGCGTGTCACCGCAGCGATTTCATCGAAAGGCATGGCGGTCGCGGAACCGCTGATGATTGCATCCACAAAGGCGGCCATCTCGGCCTGGAAGCCCTTGTCACGTTTGCGGGTCTTGAACGTGGAGCGTTTGTGGCCGTCATAGAATTCCGTCACCATGAAATCGTCCATCACCAGTGATTTACCGCCGCCGAATGCTTCAAAGCGTTCTTTCGGCATCGCGGTACTGCCGCCTGCCGCGTAGATGACGCTGCCGACGGAGCCATCCGCAAAACCGAACAGCATGATGCTCTGGTCATCGAGGATGCCCGAGCTGTGCGCAGCGATCCGTTGTCCACTGACGGAAACCGGCGGCGCCCCGCATACCGCCTGCATGTAATCGATGAAATGACAGGCCTCGCCGATGATGCGTCCGCCGCCCGATTCCGGGTCCTGAATCCAGTGGTCCGCCGGTATGCTGCCGGCATTGACCCGATAGCACATGACCAGCGGGTCGCTGCGGCCGGCGAAGAAATCGCGCGCCCGGTCGGCGTGCGGCGAGAATCGCCGGTTGAAACCGACCATCAGCGTACGGCCGCTGTCGGCATGCGCTGCGGTAATTTCTTCCAGTTCCTGCTCTGTCAGGCACAACGGCTTTTCCACGAACACATGCTTGCCGGCGCGCAGCGCATCGCGAACCATACGGCCATGGCTGTTATGACGGGTGCCGATCAGCACGGCATTGACGCTGTCATCCTCGAGCACCTGCTGGTAGTCGCTGGAGCAGTAGGCTGCCCCGATCTTCTCCGCCAGCGCCCTGGCATTGGCGCCGGTGCCGGTGCAGATGGCCCGCAACTGAACACCTTTCAATGGCTTGAGTTGCGGCAACAACATGTCCTTGACGTGGTTGCCGGCGCCGATGATACCGAGGTTGACCTGCTCGGCCGGCGCCAGGTCACGCATCTCGACACGACGCACGGGTGCGTTCGTGGTGTCTCCCGGATAAGACAGGAGTATGCCCAGGTACGGCTCGGTATTGTCCAGCATCAACTTGTAGGCGCTGTCGGCCTGCTCGATGGGGTAGCGATGGGAAATCAGCGGCTGCGTATCGATCCGGCCCTGCCCGATCAGTTGCAGGAACGCTTCCATGTTGCGGTTCTCCGTCCAGCGCACATAGCCGTAGGGATAGTCGCGCCCCTTTTCCTCGTACTCCTTGTCATAGCGTCCCGGACCGTACGAGGTTGACAGGCGCAACTCCAGCTCCTTGGTATAATATGACTCACGCGGTATGTTCATGCCGACGGCACCCACCACCACGACCCGGCCCTTTTTGCGGGCGATTTCGCCCGCCGTTTCCACCGGCCCGTTTTCCCGGGTGCTCGCCGTTATAATGACCGCATCGACGCCATGGCCGCCGGTAAAGGTATCGATCTGTGCGGCAAGTTCGTCAGTATGCACCGCCAGGTCGGCACCAAACGTTTTTGCCAGTTCCAGCTTGTCCTTAGCGATATCGGCTGCAATCACGAAGCAGCCGTTCGCCTTGAGCATCTGCACGGTCAGTTGTCCCAGCAGGCCCAGGCCGATCACGGCAACCCGGTCGCCCAGGCGCGGTTCGGCCTGGCGCACACCCTGCAGTGCGATCGCGCCCAGCGTAACGAAAGCGGCGTCCTCGCCGGCAACACCCTCCGGCACCTTGACACACAGGTTCTTCGGCACCCACACGTACTCGGCGTGCGACGCATAGTTCTGCCCGGCGCAGGCAACCCGGTCACCGACGGTAAAACCCTCTGTATCACGCCCGGCCTCGACGACGATCCCGGTGCAGCTGTAGCCAAGCGTCGCCGGCGTATCAAGCCGTGAAAACACCATCTTCATGGTATCGACGACACCGTCTTTTTTTGCCTTGTCCAGGACTTTCCTGACCTGGTCAGGACGGTCCATCGCCTTGCCGGCAAGACTCTTGCGCGCCACGTCCACGGTGGATTTTTCCGTTCCGGCGCTGATCAGCGAGAACTGGTTTGCGACCAGCAGGCCGCCCCCGCGCGCTGTCGGGGCCGGCACCTCGTCGACTTTCAGTTCGCCGGAGCGAAAGTTCTGTATAACCTGTTTCATGCTGGGTTCTTCCCGTACTTATTAATTAAGCAATATCGACATTAAACTAAAATTCTGCATTGTGATACTGCCGGTCGCTGTGGTATGAATACATGGATTCACGCATGTCATCGGCACTGCCGCGCCGCCACTACAAAAAGATTGTCCGAATACCTCGCAAGCCCCAGTTTTCCTGAAAAGTGCCGACAATAACGGCGTTTCCGAGAAGTAGGCCTGGTCCGTGATTTCGAGACCGCGCGCTGTCAGCCGCCGGGAAAAATCCTCCAGCGTGCGCACGTTTTTCACGAATTTGTAATATCCAGGACGGCCGGTCAGCCGATAGGCTACCGGTTCGAGCTTTCGGAAAAGACTGCTTTTATTCGGCAACGATACCACCAGCATGCCGTCTTCCCTTAGTAACGACACCAGTATATCAAGCGCCACATCGATATCCTCAAGGTATTCAAGCAGGCTGGAGCTGATTACCAGGTTTGCTTTCGGTAACGACAACTCATCCAGTGACAGAATATTTCCCTGTAAAAATTTTACGTTTTTTAAATCCAGGTCCGTTTTCTTTTCATTGCATAACCGTATCATCTCGGGACTGGCATCAACCCCTGTTACGGCGGCATTTTTTCCGGCCGCATAGCACACTGAAAACTCCACTGCCACAGCCGATGTCCAGGACCTGAAAGTCTGCATTGCTGTATCGATCGATAAGACCGGTCCATACCTCAAGCCGCTCGATAAAGTCCGCCTTGCACTTGTACCCGGCGTCGAAGGTTGCGGCAAAGTTTGTATGCCAGTCTACGGCATCTGTTTCTTTCATATCAGGATCCAGAATTTTTCATTTGGAAAACCCGGCCAGGGTCAACTGGGCATTCCGTACTTCATTGCATATACCCGGGCAGAGCAGATCGAAAAAGATCCGGTATTCCCCTTTATTTATCAGGGTCTCTTGTTGTTACCGGTAAATTCCTCAAGGATTGCAACTACATTTTTCTCGAATACATCGAGCGTAAATTGCTCACTGAAGCGCTGACGCCCCGCCTTGCCCATGTTTTCACGCAGACCGGCGTCGGCCGCCAGGACAGCCAGGCGGTCAGCAACTGCCGCGGGATCATTTTTCGGCACCAGGAATCCGGTCACACCATCGACGACCATGTCGGGAATCGCCCCCTGTTCGGTGGCGATCACCGGCAGGCTATTCGCCATACCCTCCAGGACCACGAGTCCGAATGCATCATACATGCTTGGAAATACCAGCACATCCGCCTCCCGTAACAGGCGGTCCTTGGCTTCCCCGTGCACCTCGCCGACATAATCGACATGGTCCGACAGCCCGTCACTCGCAAGAATGGCATCGAACTGTTCCCGGCAGTCCGGGGCAAACCTGCCGCCTGCAAAGGTGGCGGTGAATTCCACCCCCCGCTGCCTGAGCCTGGCCAGTGCCTGCATCAGAACAATCGGACCTTTAAGTATAACCATATGAGACAGAAAAAGAATTCGCAAGCGGTCCGCCACTTCGCTCGCGAACGACCGGTCTGCCTCCGACGGGATCCGGAATTCCGTTGGTCAGGAAACGGCAGTTTGCGCGAGGTACAAAAGGCTCTATATCCGGATATAGCCGCTCCGACAGGTGAATCACCCGGGCCTTTCTGAACACCCGGCGGTAAAGCCAGCGTCGCAACGGGGTCGATGCAAACTCCTTTATTCCGATCCCGTGCAGATGATAGACGACCGGTATCCTGCTCAACTTTATTATCAAGACGTACTGCAGGTCACGAAAGAATCCGAAGCCCGTCGGCGTCAGCGTAAAATACACCAGGTCCGGTCTGGTGAAATATACACTTGGCCGCCAGGCGTAACGCAATACGCATGCTGGTTACGCAGCTTGCCGAAAGTGAATTGATCGATCTGTTCGACTGACCGGGAAAATCGCATGGGCAGCACGGTCAGTCGAAGCGACTCTTCAGTAAATCTGAATCAAGAATCTGGCTGCTTATAACCGTAACGCCGTGCACGGGTGGCGGCAATTGCGTCAACACCAGCAGTCGCTTCTTTTTCATTTTCTCGTATTAATTAGTTAATAGATACCGGTAATAACACTGCACAGTAACGCAGCGATAGATACCCGGCAATAGCGAAGTAATGCACTCGTCATAAACGGACATTGCCGGGCAAAACCCGGCGTACATAGCTGTCAGGTTGGTCAGAAAATGGCGTAAATAAAAGGCGCGATTGCCGAACCGCTGACCACCACGAGCAAACCAACCAGCAGGAGAATCGAAACGATGGGAAGTAACCACCATTTCTTATTGTATCGCATCCAGCTCAACATCTCGGATACAATGTTTGGTTGCGGAGTCTCTGCATGGCGTGCGAAGTCATCGGCAGATGAATCCGGGCGCGGGTCGTTTTTCTGTGCCATAGCAGTGTCTCCGTGAATATTTAGTATTGTCGGAAATAGCGGCTGATTTGCGTATCATCAGGGTGTTCTATCCAGTATGTCTGCACATTCCTGCCGCGCCTGCGCTGCAGTGGATCATGCCCGATCACTCGCATAATCAGGCCGATCGGCGTGAACAACAGGTAGAAGACCAGGCCGATCAGTAAATGTGATATCAACCAGCCAACCGGGTAAAGCAATCGCATCCACCCGATGTACATCGGGTGACGCAGTGGCGGTACTGCGTAGTAAAGGACGCCAAGGAATACGCCAATTGAGCAGAAAACCAGCGTCAGTGTGGTGTTTCCGCCGAACCAGAAAATCAGGCCCCCGACCAGTGAAAAGAACACGGCAAGCAGGAAACCGAACCATTTCAATTCCTGTTTCGATGGTGCAAAGTTGATTTCCAGTATTGCCATGGCGCTATTTCCTGAATTGACTAGTGCAGTTCGCTTGTCGCCGGGCTCTCCGGCTTGTGCCCGATCATCACGAAAAATCCGCCTTCTTTCTGGCCCTGGGCAAGTATTTCGCTGCCCTGGACAATAAAGTGATCCAGCGCCGTCCCACGCGGTTGCGGATCAAACAGGCTTTTACCATCAAGTCCTTCGTCATCCGCCCGCATTGCAGGTATACCGCGCACGAACTCAATACCCGTCTCGTCAAACCATTTCAGCACTTCCCCAAAGGTGTGCTTGGACTCGTGCGGATGGCAATACTGATCGGCAAACCATGCCTTTCGCTTGCCCTGACTGGCCCTGCCTGCGCAGTATCGGATCGATCCACTTTGCATGGCCGCCGGTCATCCGGAAGAGGACGCGGCGCGTGTCCGTCATCAGCCTGCCGTAAGTATTGTACAGGCCGATGACAATATAACCGCCGGGTTTGACCAGCCGGACGAGACCCCGGTAGCCGCCATATGGGTCTGCAGTATGGTGTAACACACCGTTGCAAAGTACTACGTCGAATTGCTCGGACTCGAGTGGCGGGCGGAACAGGTTCATTTGCAGAAAACGGACCCTGGTCAGTCCATGTTCCCTGCGAAATGCCTCTCCCAGGCGCAGCGAATTCAGACACATGTCGGTACCGATAACCTGTCGGCAGGACATGCCGAGGAAATTGGTCAACTGACCAGTGCCGCAACCCACCTCCAGAACCGAACTATTGTAGGGAATGGACTCGTCCAGCCGGCGCGCATACAGGCCGCGGCGCGACTTCTCGATGAGCGAGCGCACCGAGTCGTGATCGTCGTAGTTGGGAAACGGCGTCTCCTCGTAGAATGCCTTGACCACCTCCGTCACATCATCCGGGTTCGAAATTTCCTCATGCGGCCAGAACAACTGCGGGATATTCCCGTTGATGGCAAACGCATGCTGCACTTCTCGCAAACAAATGTTCTGTTTACGCGGTGAATCCCGTGCAGCAGGGACTGGCCAGTTTACCTTCAAAAACCTCGTCGGAAGCGTTGTCCACTACCTGCGACACCGTGGCCGGCTGTTCCGCCTTCGTGAGCACGAACTGACCCATGCACAGCATGTCGATATCGGAAGACATGAACGTTTTATAGGCATCGCGGGTGAACCGACGATGGGGTCCCAGCCAAGATTGAAGCTGGTATTGATCATCACCGGGCAGCCCGTCTTGTCGTAGAATCTTTCCATAAGCTTCCGCAGCAGCCCGTGGCGCTGCGTATCGACGGTCTGGACGCGTGCTGAATAATCCACGTGGGTGACCGCCGGGATCACGGACCGTTTCTGCTTGAGCTTGTCGATACCTTCGGAGTCCGCCAGTTCCTGCGGAATCGCCAGCCGCTTTTCGTCGCGCACCGGCGCCACCATCAGCATATAGGGACTTTCCTGTCCCGGCTTGAGGTCGAAATACTCGTGGGCATGTTCCTCGAGTACGATGGGTGCAAACGGGCGGAAACCTTCCCTGAACTTGACCTTCATATTGATAATGGTCTGCATCTCCGGGTTCCTGGCATCGCCGAGTATGCTCCTGAATCCCAGTGCGCGCGGTCCAAATTCCATGCGTCCCTGGAACCAGCCGATGACATTTCCACTGGCAATTGCATCTGCGACTTCATCGTATAATGTATCGCCGTCGACGCGCCGGTAAGTCGCATTCACGCCATCCAGGAATGACTGTATCTGGTCATCACTGTACTCCATCCCCAGTTGCGAACCAGACTGCAGATCACAGTCGCCGGGGTTACGCGGGTTATCCAGCAGTTGGTACCACGTTAACAGGGCGACACCCAGTGCGCCCCCGGCATCACCTGCGGCGGGCTGGATCCAGATATTCTCGAATGGCCCCTCACGCAGTATCCGGCCATTACCCACGCAGTTAAGCGCCACCCCCCCCGCTAGACAGAGATTCTTCATGCCTGTGGTTTTATGCACGTACCTGCTTATCCGCAGCATGATTTCCTCGGTGACTTTCTGGATCGATGCCGCAAGATCCATATCATGCTGCGGATAAGCAGGTATGTGCATAAAACCACAGGCATGAAGAATCTCTGTTCGCCGAAAGTCTGCGTCAGGAGGCCCGACTGATACTCGGCGAAGCGCCGGAGATCGTGCTGCAGCGGATGATAGCGGGTCGCCACGACCTGATCCCGGCCGAGTACCTGGAGCGCATCGGCCGCATCCGCGGGGCGGCGCAGACGCGAGGCCGGTTGTGGGGCTATCACTACGACCCGGCGGTGGGTGCCAACTACACATTGCTGGTGCCGCCGCGGGAGGAACCTTCACCCGGCGAGGTTCTGATCGGCGCCGGCATCGCCCGCAGCCGCGGGGTCGGATCCGGGGACGTGTTCAGCTTTCGCTCCGCTGCCGGCAAGCCCTATGCCTTCCATGTGCAGGGGCTGTTGGCGCCGGATTCGGAACTGGTCAGCGCTGACCTGATCCTGGTGTCCGAGGCGGACTTCCGAGCCTTTTTCGGCATCGCGGCGGGGTTGTACACCGACATCGTGCTCTCGGTGCGCAATCCGCGCGAGGTGCGCAAGGTGGCGGAAAAGCTGAGCCAGCGCCTGCCCGACTGCCGGCCTATCCTGCGTGAAGAGATCCTGAG
>CAVYIJ010000017.1:0-256458 GCA_963768575.1 uncultured Halobacteria archaeon | reverse complement strand
ACGTATTGCTCATCCCGGTGGGCATGATCCTGTACCTGCTTGCCCGTCAACTGGTCAATCCTTTGGATCTGCTGCCGGCCCTGCTGGTCGTCACTGTGGTCAGTTATGTATTCAGCCGCCCGATTGCCGGTATCGGTATCGGCATGCCGATTCTCGTCGCGCCGCTGACGGCGGTGATTACGGCCCTGGTGCTGGAACCCGCGAACGCGGCGCCGCTCGCCTTTTCCAGTGGTGTGCTCGGCGTCCTGCTGGGTGCCGATGTCCTGCGCCTGGACGCTATTCGAAGCATGGGGGTGCCGTTCGCCTCTATCGGTGGGGCCGGTACCTTTGACGGTGTCTTTTTGACCGGCATCATTGCCGTGCTGCTGGCATGAAAATGTTTCCGTTGTTACTGCTCCATGCAGGTATCACCGCATCGAGGCAATAACATAGTGCGGATTACTTTTTATACATCCGGGATACAACGACTATAATTCCGGTGAGTATTAACCTTTCATCACCTGTCCCGGCTCGCTGCAAGCTATCCGGGTTGATGCCTGTCAATACCATGAAACGCAGGGACTTTCTCAAGTATTCCACCATCATGCCGCTGGCAGCCGCGGCCACACGCAAGGGATTCGCGATGCCCCGGCAAAACACGCAACCGGACAAGCAGCTGCCCGATACCGTCACGCTGTTCGTGGCCGGTGATGTCATGACCGGTAGAGGTATCGACCAGGTGTTGCCCAATCCTGGCGATCCGGAAATTTTCGAAGCGTACTCCAGCTCTGCTCATGATTATGTGCAACTGGCCGAGCGCGCGAGTGGCCCGATCCCCCGGCCGTTGGACTTCTCTTATATATGGGGCGACGCCCTCGCGGCACTGGAAGCGGCGGCCCCCGATGTGCGTATCATCAACCTGGAAACCGCCGTCACCCGCAGTGGTTCACCCTGGCCGGACAAGGGCATCCAGTACCGCATGCATCCGGACAATATTCCCTGCCTCACGGCCGCCGCGATCGATTGTTGCGTGCTGGCCAACAATCACGTGCTGGACTGGGGGTACGCGGGTCTCGATGAGACGCTGGCAAGTTTGGAGCAGGCGGGATTAACGACCGTGGGTGCCGGCCCGGATCGGGCCGCGGCACAGGCGCCGGCGGTTCTGGCCCTGCCGGGCCGGGGCCGGGTGCTGGTGTTTGCCGGTGGTCTGCAGAGCAGCGGCATTCCGGCAGAGTGGGCGGCAACGCGTGAGCAGTCTGGTGTTAACCTGCTGCCGGACCTCTCGGACCAAACGGTCAGTGAAATCGCTCAGGCGGTGCGCATCCACAAGCGGCCCGGTGACGTGGCGGTGGTCTCGCTGCACTGGGGCGGTAACTGGGGCTATACCATCCCGGCGGAACACACCCGCTTTGCCCATGCGCTGATCGACGCGGCGGGCGTGGACCTGGTGCACGGTCATTCCTCGCATCATCCACTGGGGCTGGAGGTCTATCGGGGCAAGCCTGTTATTTATGGCTGCGGCGACCTGATCGATGACTACGAGGGCATCAGCGGTTACGAGGAATACCGGAGCGGGCTTGCCCTGTTGTACCTGGTGACGCTGGACCGGGCCCGCGGCGAACTGGTATCGCTGGAGATGGTCCCGCTGCGCCGCAACCGGTTCCGTCTCGAGCGCGCGGCGCGTGATGATGTTGACTGGTTAGCGAAGACACTGGACCGCGAGAGCCGGTTGCTGGGGGCGCAGGTAACACGCTCGGCAGACGCCACGCTCCGGCTTGCCTGGACATAAAGGGTAAAGCGATGTGCGGCAGGCCCGAGCGAAGAAAGATTATCGTCCCACTGGCATGAGTAACAAGGGCGCATGATCTTCCGGAAGCTTCATTGTATTGTGTATTGCGTCATCCCGGAACGCGCCCACAATGACCGTTTTCAGGTCCAGTGAGACGGCCTGCAGAAACAGGTTTTCCGCTGCATGACCGGCCTCGATATGGACGTAGCGCATTCCTCGCTTGCCATACTTCCGGCTTGTGCGTTCGTAGACCGCCGTAAAGACCACAACCGCAGCGGCATCCCGTATCCATGCCTGGTCAAGGGCGGCATGCGCCAGGGGGGTTCTGATGTCGTCATCACCCAGCTGCTCGAGCCGGTGATTGTCGGGGAGATAATGCCAGACGCCGACAGGCAGGTCGTTCACGTTACCGGCAACAAGATAGATCTCAAGCGGATACAGGGCGCCCGCTGAAGGGGCGGTCCGCAGACCGTCGCGACGGGTAATGCCCTGTGCAGACCATAACAGTTGAGCGACTTCGGCGAGCTGCAGCGGTTTTTCCGAAAAGGTACGGACCGATCTTCGCAGGCGAAGCGCCTGTTCGACAGAAGTGCCACCGTCTGTACGCGGTTCAGGCAGTTTGATTGACGACGGGTTGCCCATATTTTGCCCTGCCATGACCGGCTGAAAAGTAACGGACAGTATCAGCAGGATAGTGGTGATTACGCCAGGCTGGCATTGCCCTGCTGTCGATTTTACCTGTGTCCGGTTCATCGCTGTATCCGGTATAACCTTCTTCATTGATCCCGGTCAACAAGGGCGGGCCGGGGATTTGCAGGCTTCCGGAATTGTGAGTGATGCAGGGCTGCAGCACAATGTCCTGCCGGTGCCGTTGTGAACGGATGTATGATAGCCGATTATAAAACAACCAGACCTGGACAATGGTGAGAGCTCCGGATGGTTACGCCAATAAATCATTAACTGCATGACATCGATCAATTAAAGTGCAATGCATGCCGTTTAAGATTTAAGGAACCTCTGATTTATATGTCATTGCGAGGAACGAAGTGACGTGGCAATCTCCGGGTTACTGATTCCATAGTATGAGATTGCCGCGCTTCGCTCGCAATGACGGAGTTTCGTCAATTAATCAGAGGACCCATAAATTAATTGCAGGAGGGGTCCGTCTCGCAACGGAATGACCAATATGAGGAGGCAGGCATGGCAGGCAAAAAGACCGATTTCGCCGGGCAGAAGAGAGGTGACCGGCTGATTAAAGAGCGGGTGCACGATCCCTATATGTCACATGCCAAGTTGCCGGAGCCCACGGTGTGTCCCGGGTGCAGTGCGGTTTTTCATACCGGCAGGTGGCAATGGGCGCCAACTTCGCCCGCGGATGCCAACGAGGAACTGTGCCCGGCCTGCCGGCGGATCAAGGAAAAGGTCCCGGCAGGTTTTCTGACCTTGAGCGGCGGATTCTTCGATGAACACCGGGACGAGATCATGAACCTCGTCCACAACAAGGTTGAGGCCCAGAAGGCACAGCATGCGCTGCAGCGCATCATGAACATCGAGGACCGGGACGGCGGCGGTGTCGTGATCACCTTCACCGACACCCATTTACCGCGCGGGGTCGGTGAGGCCATCGAGCATGCCTGTAAAGGCGAGCTGGATATTCACTATACTGAGGAGGCGGGTATCGTCCGCGTAACATGGACACGCCAGCAGTAACATAACGGTCTATAAACAGCGAATGCGGGCCGGCCCACTGCTGTCCCATAGCTGCTTATAGAATTACCTGTAACACCATGAAAGAAAATGTTTATACGGATTGTTATTGCCAGCTGGACATAAATGCCACTCACCACAAAACAAACAGAGCATCCCCTCTCCCGGAGGGACGCCTGCAGGGAGAAGGTGAGACCGGGACGGTCGAGAGGCTGGCCTGGGCCATGCAGGAGGTAGAGTAACGCATGGAGCAGTTACCGAGAGGGCCAGGGAGACGGGGGTAATTTCTTATTCAGATCCCCTCTCCCCAACCCTCCCCCTGAGGGGGAGGGAGCGTAATCAGGAAGTTTGGTGATCGAGCGATACCTGGTAGTTGTGCACAGTATTGAAACTGCCATCCCCTCTCCCTTCGGGAGAGGGCCAGGGAGAGGGGGTATAAATCAGGCAGACAGCTTTATTCTATCCCCTCTCCCCAACCCTCTCCCTGTGGGAGAGGGAGTTTGTGGGACAGCAGTGGGGCCGGCCCTGTTGGTGTTTCGCATACCAGTACCAGCGATAGATGATATGCGCAGGTTTACATGATGACGTTTAGATAAACCAAAGGCAGGGGAGCTGGAATAAACATAAGCAAACGGCCGGCTAATGGCGTACACAATGGACGAGGCATGATGTAAATGGCACAGCAGCCCATGCCCGATAAAACCGGGCCCTCCTTCAATCCGTGGCAGACACCGCTGCCATTATGGCGCTATATCGCCTGGTTCCTGCTGCTGGTGGCGTTTTCCTGGTACTGGTACGGCGTAGGCCAGGCACCGCAGCGCCAGGAGCTGGCATACACCGAGTTCAAGGATCATGTTCGCGAGGAGCAGGTGGCGAGCGTGGTCTTCAAGGGGCAGACGGTACTGGGTGAATTCCGTGGTGCCATCAGGCCGGAGCCTGCTGCGCCGGTGACAGGCCGTGCGCTGGAACCGGAAGTATCACCGGAAATGTTCATAACGATCTTGCCGCCGGTGGACGATCCCGAACTGATTCCATTGCTGGAGAAACACAAGGTCGAGGTGCGCGCCGAGGTTGAACAGATGTCCTGGTGGGCGAGCGCGCTGATCAACCTGTTGCCGTGGCTGCTGATTATCGGGCTGTTCTTTTACGCATCCCGCAAGATGCAGGAGCGCATGCTGGGTGGCAAGGCGGGAGAGATTTTCGGCTTCGGCAAGTCAACGGCCAGGCGTTTTCGCAAGGGCAGCATGGAAATCGGTTTCGATGATGTCGCCGGCCTGGAGAACGCCAAACGCGACCTGCACGAGATTATCGATTTTCTCAAGAACCCCGAACGATTTCGCAAGCTGGGTGCAAAGATCCCCAAGGGCATCCTGCTCATGGGGCCGCCCGGGACCGGCAAGACGCTGCTGGCGAAAGCGGTTGCGGGTGAGGCCGAGGTGCCGTTCTACAGCATCAGTGGCTCCGAGTTCATCGAGATGTTTGTGGGTGTGGGCGCTTCGCGCGTGCGTGACATGTTCGAGAGTGCCAAGAAAGAAGCGCCCGCTATCATTTTCATCGATGAGATAGATTCCGTAGGACGCATGCGTGGCAGCGGCCTGGGTGGTGGTCATGATGAGCGGGAACAGACGCTGAACCAGATCCTGGCCGAGATGGACGGCTTCGAACCGGAACAGACCGTCGTGGTACTGGCAGCGACCAACCGTCCCGACGTGCTCGATCCCGCATTGCTCCGCCCCGGCCGGTTTGACCGCAAGATCACGCTGGAACTGCCGCAAAAAGAGGCGCGCCGAAAAATACTCGAAGTCCATGCCCGCGATATACCGCTTGCCGATGATGTCGATCTGGCGAATATGGCGGCCCGCACCGTCGGGTTTTCAGGCGCAGACCTGGAAAACCTGATGAATGAGGCGGCCCTGCTGGCAGGGCGCGAGAACCTGGAAAAGGTCGATGCGAGGATTCTTGAACTGGCACGCGACAAGATTGTACTGGGTGCGGAAAAGGAAACCGTGCTCGATGAAGAGGTGAAGAAACGCGTGGCATACCATGAGTCCGGTCATGCCTTGCTCGCCAGCCTGCTGCCGAATACAGACCCGCTTGCCAAGGTCACCATCATTCCTCGCGGCCGGGCACTGGGCGTGACCGAGCAAATGCCGGAAGAGGAACGTTACACCCTGTCGGAAAGTTTTCTCAGGGACCGTATAACCATCATGCTGGGTGGACGTACAGCAGAGAAGATCGTGTTCGGCGAATTCAGCAGTGGTGCGGAAGACGACCTCAAGCAGGCCACCATCCTGGCGCGGCGCATGATCAGTCAGTGGGGCATGAGCAAGAAACTGGGGCCGGTCGCCTTTCGGCGCGGCGAGGAACATATCTTTCTCGGCCGCGAGATGGCGCAGCAGCGCGACTTCAGCGAGCACACGGCGCAACTGATTGATGACGAGGTCCGTGAGCTTCTCGGGGAACTCGAAAAAAAGGCGCAGGAAACACTGCTGAAGCATCGCGCACAACTCAATGCACTGGCCGAGGCATTGCTTGAGAAAGAAATCCTGGAGGCTGACCAGATACAGGCACTGGTCAAGGCAGGCCCGGAGTCGCCGCACACGGTGGCCGAGGCTGCACAGTAATTATCTTTACCGCCGCGCGCTGTATTCATTATGACATCTGCGGGGAATTCCTGGTTGTCTACACCCATCGCCCGTCATATCTGGGAAACCAGGTACCGGTGGCAGGAAGGGGGCAAGGCACAGGGGTGCAGTATCGAGGACGCGTGGCGGCGGGTGGCCCATGCGATCGCCGCCGTGGAACCTGGCGCAGGACGCACATTGTTGCAATATCGAACGCGAGGGGGAGTGAACGATTCCCTGGATTTATTGATGGCAGTACAGAGTTACCGCGTTTGAACTATTGAAGGGAAGCAACCTCCGGGGGATTCAGCTACAAGGTTTATTTCCGCTTTTCGCCGGGCTCCTCTTTCGGTCGTCCTTCACCCCAGTCATCTTCCGGCTCCTCTCGTGACTCATCGGGTTCTCTCGGGCCAGCGCGGCGCTTTTCGTCCACTTCCTGGTAGGGTGCGTCCCAGTCGTTACGCCGCATCTCGGTACCGACCGGGTTCAGATCGTCTTTTTCTATATTGTCCATTGGACCGGTCCAGTCCTCGGGCGGCTCAATGCGTTCAATGTCGAGATCGTACCAGGTATCAAGATCGATCTCGTCGACGTTGCCGTCGAAATTCTGGATCTCGACAGTTGCAGTGTGTTCATCGAGTGCGACGACCTTGAATTTTTGCGCCTTTTCCGGGTAGTGATACCATGCATCGATAATCGGGTCGGCTTCGCTGGTCATGATGGTTTACCTGTAAGTTGCCGCAAATTGACTTGCCGGAGAATGAATAGCTGCTATTGAGACATACTTGCAGGGCCGGTGTGTTGACCAACATCAATAAGGAGCCATTCGCCACAGGAAGACCGGAGGGTCCGGTTGATTGCAATCAACCGGCAATGGCCTTTCCGTGTGCTAATGGTTATGGGATCACTCCTTTATTTTTCAAAGGGTAATAAATGCCGGATCAACTGCGTTGCGAACTGATTTCATGGTCAGAGGTGGAGCGGCTGTGCCAGCGCCTCGCGGGATTGATCAGGGGGTCGGGCTACTGCCCTGACCTGGTCATTGCCATTGGACGCGGTGGTTATGTGCCGGCACGACTTATATGCGACTTGTTGCATATCATGGGGCTCACCAGTATCAAGATAGAACACTATCTGTCGGGTGCCAACCGGCAGGAGCAAGCCATCGTCCGGTACCCGCTCAAGGCCGATATCAGGGGGCTTCGAGTTCTCGTCGTTGATGATGTCAATGATACGGGTGATACCCTGGAGGCCGCAATTCAACATCTGCAGACATTCCAGCCCGCCGAGATTCGCACAGCCGTTATGCACCACAAGGCAGTGACCCGTTTTGATGCGGATTATTATGCCGGAGAAATCATCAAGTGGCGCTGGTTGATCTATCCGTGGGCCGTGAACGAAGACGTTTCCGCCTTTCTGCAACGCCTGGTGCCGGCACCGGAATCACTTGAGGATGCGCAAAGACTTCTGGCCCAACGATTCAATATAAAAGTCTCAATGAAGCGTCTCAGGGATATTTACGCGTCCATGGACCGGTAAACGGAACATCTCCAGGGATACATCCGGGTTGCCTGTCCAGTTGCTCGATGTCTGAAGTATATCCTGGAAAGGGCTATTTATATGTCAATGCAGAGAGCCTCTGATGTGTCGTGTAACACGTCATTGCGAGCGTAGCGAAGCAATCTCATAACAGGAAAGTCAGGCGTTTAGAGATTGCATCGTCACTGTCGTTCCTCGCAATGACGCATTAATCAGAGATTCCCTGGTATAGAAACCATATGACGAGGAGATGAAATCCATGGCTATATCACCAACTAAAGTCATATCCTTTGCGGACCAGGCCGGCAGCAAACCTGCACGAAGAATCAGCTGCAGAAACAATTCAGTAAGGGCCGGACGCTAACGGGCAGGGTGCACCCTGCGATTCCGGTGAAAGCAACACGGCGATTGATATATCGATCCGACAGGTAGGGTGCGCCATGCGCACCATATATTTTTGTATGCAGGTTTCCAGTGCCCGATAATCACAAGGCCCGCTTACATCAACCGCTGCGTCGCATTCACCAGCCGGGTGGCGAGGATTTCATTCAGGTTGCGGAAAACCTTTGCAGCGAGCCACGGATAACGCCGGCGCAGGATATTCAGGTCATTCTGGTTGATACATAACAGGCGGGCATCCTCCACGACATCGACATTTGCGGTGCGCTTCGCGTAGAACAGCCCGGCCTCGCCAACGATATCGCCGCGCGTATGTTTGTCGAGGTTGACGCGCCCGTCCTTGCCTTCTATCGATGCCTGCAGTTTCCCGTCGATCACCGCGTACATCTCCGTGCCGGGCTGGCCGATCTCGATAATGCGTTCGCCGGCCTTGAATTCACGCATGCTTGCCATGCGCGCAACGACGCGTGCCTGGAAATTGGACAGTCCCTTGAACAGCGGTATCGTTTCCTGCGGGCGTTTGCCGAGGTCCAGTGTCAGGGCATCCCACAGGGTGGCGATCCTGAGATTGCTGCACAGTGCCGGTGTCAGGGTGAAATCCGACAGCCATGCAAAGGCCAGCGCGAAGCAGGCCATCAGGCCGACCTGTTCCTGCATTTTCAGTTCACTGCTGGTCAGCACCAGGAAGCCGAGGCACAGTGCCACCGAGGTGTAGGTGATCGGCCGTCCGACGACCCTGAGTGACTTCGATGGCCGCGCGCCGCGAATCGTTCTGTGCGTTTCATGAATTCGTTGAAGCGGGCAAAATAGTGGACGGTGTCGTCGATGGCGATGCCGAGCACCATGGGGGCGATCAGGCTGTTGCTCGGATTGAGACTGATGCCGAGGTATCCGAGCGCGCCGAAATAGGTAACGACCGGTAACAGGTTGGGAATAAGCGCGATCAGGCCGATCCTGAATGACAGGAACATGCCGACCAGTACGCCGTACACGATCACCAGTGCGGCGAACACGCTCTGCAACTGGCCGCGGATAACCCGGTCGAGCACATCATCAAACAGCACCGGGCCGCCCGTGACGGTGGCCTGTAAATGGGCCGGTAGTTGCCTCAGCCTGGCGTTGATCTTGCTGACCAGTGCCGAAAGGTGGTCTGAATCCACCGCGGTCGTGCGGACGATGATATTGGCCATCTGGTAGCGCGAGTCGACCAGTGCCTCGTTCTCGTCGTTTGCACCGAAGAACAGCAACTGGCCGACTTCCTTTTTGCTGCCCGGTATCGTGCGCAATGCCGGGTCGTTGTCATGGAATGCGCTGTTGAGCTGTTCCAGGTAGTCGACGATGGAAATGCTGCCGCCGATGTCCGGCTGTTCATTCAGCCATGTTTGCAGGTCCTTGATGGCCTGCAGGTTGACCGGTTCCTTGACGGCATCCCGGTTGCCGGTTTCGACGACCACGTAAAAAATGTTGGCGCCCCCCAGCAGGCGGTTGACCTTTTCGTAGGCCACCCGCACCGGCGCGTCCGGCTCGAAGTTGGTGATGTACTCGATACCGACGCGGATATTGGTCATGCCGACGATGACGATCACGAACAGGATGCCGGCAAGAGAGATGATCGGCACCCGGTACCTGGCATCGAATTCCCCGATACTCGATGCAATGTGATCGAAGCGGCTCGTGCGGCCGCCACCGGTATCGGATGCCGCGTGTTTTTGCCTGCCTGACAACAACGTGAGCACGGCGGGCGTCCATGTCAGCGTCGTCAGCATGGCGAACAGGATGCCGATGACGGCCTGCACGCCGAACTCGCTGATCGCCGCCAATGGGCTGAGTGTGAGCGACAGGAAACCGATAGCAGTGGTCAGCCCGGTGAACACGACCGGAAGAAAAACGTTGCGTAATGCATCCGCCGGCGTGCGCCCCCTGTTCGCGTGTTTGCCAAGTTCCAGGAACTCTGCGACCACGTGGACGGAGTAGGACAGGCTGATGATCATCAGCATCGTCGGCACCAGTACCGTGACGATGTTCAGCGTGTAACCCAGTCTTGCAATGACGGCCAGGGTGCAGATTACGGAGATGCCGACGGTGGTCAGCGGAACGAGTACGCCGCTCAGGCGCCGAAAGCACAACATCAGGATGACTGCCATGACCAGCACCACGATCGCCGGTATGCGGAACATGTCCCGCAGCAGTGTGTTTGTCGTTGCCAGGTTGAGGACCGGTGCCCCGGTTAGCCAGATCTGCTTGTCCGGCGCTACGTCGGTCATGACCTGGCGAACATCACGCTCGACCTGGCTGAGGAATGCATAGCCCGTGGTATCGGCGAGCGACAGCAGGATGGCGGTTGCATTGCCTTGCAAGGCGACCAGTGTGCCCGCATACATCGGGTTCGACAGGATGTGTTCGCGGAATGTTTGCTGCTGCGCCGGAGTGAGCGGCTGCCATGTCGGCCCACGACTCGATGTCGATACCGAACTCGCTGCCGCGGATGTTCAGCGCGTTGGAAAGCGATACCACGCGCACAATGCCGTCGACTTTTTCCAGCCGTCGTGTCAGCCGGGAAATAATCTCCATGTTGTTCGCGCTGAACACATCATCTGTCTCCAACAGCAGCAGTATCGTTTCATCGCTGCCGAAGATGCGCCGGGCTGACTGGTAATAACGGTAGGCTTCGTCATCCGGCGACAGCAAGCGTTCAACCGACGGGTCGATGCGCAGTTTCAACTCGCCGGTTTCGATGTCAACCAGTTGCAGGATGGACAGGCCGGTGATGATCGCGATTACGACCAGCAACAGTCGTGCATGCCGCGTGACCAGGACAGGGATGGCTTCCCAGTGCAGAAAGCCGCCTGAATCAGCGGATGCCACGGAACTCCTTCAGCCGCTCGTGGTTGAAGATCTCGTCGTCCAGTGGCACATCGAGTTCCAGCTGCCTGATGCTCAGGTGCGTTTCGGTCCCGTTGCGCAAGTCGGTCATGGCAAACTCGCGGGGCAGGCTGATGCTGCCGGCGGGCTTGATGCTGGCTGCATCGACGACCAGTTGCTTGCGCAGTTTTCCACCCGACTCGAAAAAGTCCACGCGCCGCAGGATGCAGTCCTGCTGGTCGAAATAGGCGACCACGGCTTCATATTTCGATCCGGATTCCTCCGCCGGCCGGGTTTCCAGTACATACATGGGTCGTCCATCCAGTACGCCGTCCGGCGCCTGGTCCGGTTTTTCCGTTGACAGCATGCTGTAGAAACGCTCGATATCCTCGTAGGAAAAATCACTGCCATACATGGATGACGAGATGCGTTTTGAACTGATACGGCGGATCTTGAACAGCGACGGCATGTACATGTACATCTCGTTCGCCGGCGGTTTTTCGATTACCAGCAGGCGAGTGCCGAGAATATCATCAGGCTCGTTGAAAAAGGCGATCAGTCTCGACGTCTGGTCTGGAAAGCGTTTTAGATAGATGTCCGCGGCCAGGACCTTTTCATAGCCGGCGCGGTCGGTCGAGCGCATTTCGATCTTCTGGACGGCCGTGGTCTTCGGTTCGTTTTGCCGAATGCAGGCTTCCACCTGCGGATCGATGGCGCGGGCGGCCGTTGCCAGGCACATCAAACAAAGTATGGACGGGATGTAGCTGGTGCGGATTGTGATTCGCATGGCCAGATGCCAGTTATGATTTTTTGTTCTGAAACCCATTCCATATATTTAAGGAATCCCCCGTACGAACCAATGTTCCCCTATTTCATGGGCCGGCACAAGTCGGCCGGTTATGTGATTATTCACGCAGCGGCTGTGCACAATGCACCATTCAGCCGTATACTCGGCGCTATACAATAAGACTGTCGTCATCGGCCGGTTTTGATGTGTGCGGCCGGTAGACAGTGATGAGGGGGCAGGGTATGGATTCGGGCGGCGAAAATTCAGGCTTGCGGCAGATCGTGCAGCTGCCGCCGGTTGTCGCTGGCGTCATTGCACTGTTCGTCATCACGGCACTGCTGCTGGCCCGGGGTAGTGGCGCTCTGCAGTTTCTCGACCTGGCAACCTGGGATATTTTCACTTCGATCAGGACGGCTGCGGCAGTGCCGGGCGACCGGCTGGTAGTGGTGGCCGTCAGCGAAGATGATATCGCCGCCCTGGGCAGCTGGCCGTTGTCGGACGAGATGCTCAATCGCGCAGTGGAAACCATTATTGCGCAGGGTGCACGCGTTATTGGTCTGGATATGTACCGCGACATACCGATTGCACCGGGAACGGATGCACTCAACCGGACCTTCCGTGAAAACGGAATGATCTACGGGGTAAAGAAATTCGCGTCGGCCAATGCGCCCGGCGTGCGTCCGCACCCGGTCCTCGAGGAAAGCGGCCGGGTCGGTTTCAGTGACCTGGTGGTGGACCCCAGCGGCATCGTCCGGCGCGGGTTGTTGTTTCTCGATGACCGGAATACGGTTTCCTACAGCCTTTCCTTGCGTCTGGCACTGGCCTACATGGCGGAAGAAGGTGTAAACCCGCAGCCGGGCGAACCCGATCCTTCCCATATCAGGCTCGGTAATGTCACGATTTCCCCGCTGGAAAAAAACGACGGCCCTTACCTCGGTGCGGATACGGCCGGTTACCAGTTCCTGCTGGATTACAGCGATGGCAAGCACGGTTTCCCGCAGGTGAACCTGGCACAACTGCTCGACGGCGACTTTCCCGAGGGTTTCTTCAGGGACCGGATCGTCATCCTGGGCGTGTCGGCGCAGAGCGTAAAGGATACTTTCTTTACGCCCTACAACAGCGGCAGCGGGCTTGATGTCGGCATGCCGGGTATCCAGGTACACGCGCTGATCACCAGCCAGTTGCTGCACGCCGGTCTCGATAATGTGGTGCCGCCACAATCGGTACCGGAGGTGTGGGAGATGTTGTGGGCACTGTTGTGGATCGTCGCCGGCGTGATGGTGGGGCTGTCTCACATGTCCTTCTACCGGCTGTTTGCAATCATTCTGGCCGGTATCGGCCTGAATATAGCGATCGGCTACTTCACGTTCACCGGCGGCTGGTGGTTCTCGGTGATTCCCCCGGCGCTCGGCTGGCTGGTATCCGCGGGCATCATGACGGCGTACCTGTCCCGCTACGAGCGCCGGCAGCGCGGACTGTTGATGAACCTGTTTGCCCGGCACGTATCGACGGATGTGGCCGACGAGATCTGGCGCCACCGCGAACAGTATTTTACCGGCGGGCGCCTGCGCTCGCAGAAAGTGAATGTGACCACGCTGTTTTCCGATATCGAGCACTTCACGTCCATATCCGAGAAACTCGACCCGGAATCGCTGATGGGATGGCTGAATGAATACATGGAGGAGATGGCGACATTGATCATGGAGCATCACGGTATCGTGGATGATTACTACGGCGACGCCATCAAGGGTGACTTCGGCGTCCCCGTTATCCGTAACACCCGGGAGCAGGAGCGCCAGGATGCGGAAAATGCCGTGTCATGCGCGCTTGCCATGCGTGATAGACTCGATACAATCAATGAACGGTGCAGTCGCCAGGGATTGCCGCACCTGCGCATGCGCCTCGGTATCTGTACCGGCAACGTGGTTGCCGGCTGTCTCGGCAGTTCAATGCGCATGAAATACACGACGATCGGCGACCCGGTCAATACCGCGGCGCGGCTGGAAAGTATGGACAAGCAGTCTTTCGGCGCCAGCCATGATATTACGGATTGTCGAATCCTGATTGCGGAGTCGACGCGGGAAATGCTGGGTAACCGCTTCCTGCTGACGCCGGTCGGAAGTCTGGAATTGAAAGGCAAGGAACAGTCTGTACAGGTTTTCAGTGTTGATGGCCATGCAGATTCAACCGTTATTCCCCTGCATGGCAGAGAGGTGAAGCTATGAATACAAATAGATTGATGAAAGGACTGGTTACGCTGCTGGTGTTCACGCTGGGGCAGGGGACTGTACTTGCGGAAGACCAAAAGAACGTGCCGGCGCCTGACAGGGACAAGGCTGCAACGGCAAAACAGGAGCCGCAAAAGGAAGCCGCGAACAAGCCCAAACAGGCAGCGATGCCTCTTTACGTGCCGCCCATGCGCGGTGCACCGGTTGCCCGGGTGGGCGGTGGTACGCGCGGCATCGGTGATGATTTGCCGTATGTCTCCGTGGTAACGCCGGAACATACCGGTTATACGAGTTCGCCGCAGCCGGTGTTGTACTGGTACCTGTCGGAGCCGATCGATACCCGTTTCGAATTCGCCCTGATCAATGATGACGAGATCGAGCCCATCATCGAGCTCACCTCTGACCGGGAGATGCAGAAGGGGCTTAATTTCCTCGACCTGTCGGAGCATGGCGTGTTGCTGAAGCCGGGAATTGTCTATCAATGGTCGGTGGCGCTGGTCGGTCAGCCGGAAAAGCGTTCCAGTGACATCGTCTCCAGCGGGACAATTGAACTGGTCAAACTGACCGGGGCGCAGCAGGCGGCGCTCGCGCAGGCCGCTGGCGATGAATCTGTAATGATCTTTGCCCGCGAAGGCTACTGGTACGATGCCTTCACCGGCCTGTCACGGTTGATCGAGGCAGACCCCGGCAATGCCGGCCTGCTGGAGACACGCTCGGCGCTGCTGCGCCAGGTCGGCCTCGAGGCGATAGCCGACGCAGGTAAATAATTACGATAGCAAAGCTTCATGGCCGGTAAGGCGGCCGGTTGGTGATGCCCGTGACAAAAACATAATAAATGTTGCCGCCGGTTCCATACCCGCGCAATCCCGCCGGCCGGTTGCGCAAGATGCTGCTGATTCAGCCCGGCGAAACCGGCAAGGTAGTTTATTTTCTATTGTTCTTCATGCTGGTCAGCGCCGGCATGGCAATCGGCAACGGTACCGCGAATGCACTGTTCCTGAAACGCATAGGGATCGAGTATCTGCCGTTGATGTACATGGCGCAGAGCCTGTTCCTGGCCGTGGTCAGCCTGGGTTACGCGGCCATTGCCGATCGCTTGCCGGCCGAACGATTCTTCCGCCTGTCGTTTGCTGTCCTGTTGCTGGTGGTGTTCGTCTGCTGGCTGCTGATCCGGCAATCCGACGATGGCCTGGTTTATCCCGCCTATTACCTGTTTCACGAGGTTGCCGCGGAGGTTTTGCTGGTACACGCCGCGTTATACCTCAACCAGAACATGAATACCCTGCAGGTCAAGCGTCTCGCACCGCTGATGTATGCCGGTGCGCAGGCGGGCAATATCACCGGTGGGCTGTTGCTTGCGTTTATCGCGCCGCTGACCGGTACCGGTAACCTGCTGCTGGTGTGGTGCCTGCTGCTGGCTACCGCAGGCGTTTTGCTATACGCATGGCACCGCAAGCATGGCACTTCATCGCATTTCCGGGCGTCCCGTATATCCCGTAATCCACTTGTCGAAAGTGTCAGCCAGGTCAGGCAAGGCATCCACTACACCCTTGGCTCGGGCTTGTTGCGCTCGGCATCACTGGCGCTGTTCTTCATGGTTATCAGCTTTTACGTCATGTGCTACAGCATCAATCGTATCTATAACGAGACCTTTACAATCGAGGCCGAACTCACCGGCTTTTTCGGCACCCTCACGGCGGTCACCAGTTCCATTGCCTTGTTGTTACAGTTGTTCCTGACAAGTCGGGTGATCCAGCGCTTCGGCATACGCCGTATCAACATGCTGTTTCCGGTCACCTCCACGCTGGTACTGGCCGCACTGTCGTTCAGTTTTACGCTGCCGGTAGCACTGCTGGGCAGCCTCAACAAGGATGCCATCATGCCGGCCTTTCGCAACCCGGTCAGGACCATGTTTTTCAGCATACTGCCCACCTATATGCAGGGGCGCGCCCGCGCCCTGTCAGTTGCGATTGTCCTGCCCGCCGCACTTTTCGTCTGTGGCCTGCTGTTGTGGTTCATGCAACGCACCGACAACCCGGTGATATTTATTGCCCCGGGTATCGCTGCTGCATGCCTCTTTGCCTGGTACAGCCTGCGTATGAACCGGGCCTATGTCAGCACCCTGATCGGCACGCTGCGCGAACGCCTGTTCCTGCCACGTGACCGCATGTACCGGGAGCTGGGGGATGGCGACGGGGAGGCCATGGAGGAAATCAGCCGTGGTGTCCGTCATGCCGATGCCGACGTGGCCGTCAGTTTTGCACGGGTACTGGTCGCTTCCTTTCCCGACCAGGCCGCCGGCATCATCCTGCAACGAGCCGCGGGGGCGGACGCCGTTACCACTGACCGCCTGCTGGGGTTGCTGAAAGATCTCGAGCTTGCCGGTTATTCGGCCCGCCTGAGGGCCATGGCCGCTGACGGCGATGACCACCTGCAGGCCACTGTCATCAGTTTGCTGGCACGCGGCAATGTTCCCGGGCTGCATGACGAAGTGTTGCGGCTGGTGCAGAGTACCAACCCACGTCTGTCTGCGACGGCAATCCAGGTGGCGCTACGGCTGGCAGCAGACGGACCTGTCGACGATGACGTACCGGCCGCCTGGTGGCGGTTGCTGCGGGGAAATACGCATGACAATCTGGCGTCCCTGGCGCTCATTCCGGACCTGCCGATCGCACCGGCAGCCGACAGGGCCGGGCTGGAATCCGCGTATCGTGCCCTGTTTCCACGCTTGTTGCGTGAGACATCTGTCAGTGTCCGTAGCCGTGCATTGGATGGCATGCAGGGCTGGGCATATCCGCTGGAGCCGGACGTGGTGGCCCTGTTTGTCGAGTACCTGGATAGCGACAACCCGCAATTACGGTTCGCTGTCACGCAGTGCCTGCATCTGGCCGGCGGGGATCGTGGCACAGCACTGTTGCAGCAGGCCCTCGGTGATGGTCATGCCCGGGTGCGGCAGGCCGCCCTTGGTTGCCTGGAAAAAACCGGCGCGGATTTCTCCGTCATTGTACCGGAGTGGATTGGCGGGAACCGAATCAGCCTGCGCGCCCAACAGGTGCTGCTGGCGGCAGAGCAGACTGCAATCCTGCCCGAAAATATATTCACCGATATTGCAATGAGCAAGGCGCGCGAGGCCGAGCAATTACAGCATGCCAGTCAGCGCCTGCGGATACATGCCGGGGACGCTACATCGGTACCCCGTCGCCTGCTGGGATACGTCTTGCATGAGCGGTTCGAACAGACGGTGCAACTGGCGCTGCAGGCGCTGGAGCCATTGTATGAGCCGGGGCTGATAGAGGTTATTCGTGCGGGTTTCTCCAGCGGTGACGAGCGGCATATCGCCAATGCCGGCGAGGCGCTGTCGAACCTGACTAATCAGCCGGCAACCGGTCTGTTGTACCGGTTGCTCGTGCATGGCCGGGAGGCGCAGACTGATACGGACACCGGCGTGTTCCATACGGTCCGGGATGTATTAAACTGGTGTGCCGGCCTGCAGGAGGAATGGGTGCAATCGTGCGCCGGCCGTGCATTGCAGGAAGATGACCTGGACGAAGTGTATGCATGACCTGTTTGACCGCCTGTTACTGCTCAAGGAATCACCCATCTTCAGCATGGTCGCAACCGATGATTTGCGGCAAGTGGCGAAATCGCTGGAGGAATGCCATTACTTCGCCGGTGAGCGTATTTTCGAAATCAACGATCGGGGTGATCACCTGTATATCCTGGTATCGGGGAAAGTCGGTATCTCGATAGACCCGGATCCGTCCGCCACTGAATATATAGACACCCTGGGACCCGGCGACTGTTTCGGTGAAATGAACCTGCTCGACGAGCTGCCGCGTTCTGCCACTGCCCATGTGCTGGAGGAGAGCACTGCGCTGTCGCTCGACAAGGGACGGCTGCGCGGCCTGTTGCTGAGTTATCCGGAAATCAGCATCGGCATGTTGCGCAGCTTTTCGCTGCGTCTGCGTGACGCGCATCGACGGCAGCAGGAAGCCGGCGCTGCCGTGCAGCGATAGCTGACCGGGATTGATTTGTTCGCGGGCAAAGCTTCCGCGTCCTGCTCGCGCTCCTCACCTACATCCCTGTAGGCGAGCCCGCCCCTACAGGTAATCTCCCACAGTGTGAATTTGTCACAAATTCTCCGTGCATCCTCCATGGTTCAGGCCGGGCCGGTTAGCTAGTCTGAAACCACAGGAAATCGATTCCTGGGTGACCCGTTTTATCGAGAGGAGGCGTGTTATGGGAATGGCAAAAATCGTACCGGAAGTGATTGTCTGGTTGCCCACGTTGCTTGACGAGCAGTCGCGAAATAATTTGACGCACGATCTGGAACACAAAGCAGGCATTCAATCAGCTACTTTCTGTCCAATTCGCAATCACCTGATGCTGGTTCAGTATGACGGTGATGGTATCAGTTCACAGGACGTTTTAAGGTATGTCAGGGATCGCGACACGGATGCCAAGCTGGTCGGTCCGATCTAGGATGCCTTGAGACAAACTGTTTGCTGGATGCAGCCCCCGGTGTTCCGGGGGGTTGTATATCCCAGTGATCAAGTACGTATCTGTTAAGATATTTTGCAGGTAATCTGCGATTGTGATTCAAGGTAGCTCTGATTTATTGAAATATTCATGTTATTGCGAGCGCTGTGCGGTAATCTCGAAATTCATAAACAATTACTTATAGATTGCCTCGTAATCACGTTCTTGCAATGACGAATAAATTAAATCATCCAAAAAGTACTGGAAATTAACAATATAATGCGCTTCTGATCCGGACTGGATTCCCGCCTGCGCGGGAATGACGGAATTATTATTTGTAGGAGCGCCTTTGCCTGCATGGATGCAGGTACATCGCGTAGCGCATGGAGAAGGTGAGACCGGGACGGTCGAGAGCCTGGCCCGGTCTATGCCCGTAAAATCACCGGGAGGTATGCAGGCGCAAATTGATTATGCCCGGCGCATGGCCGGGAAGATATGCGTGGAATTTACTACCACGCGTGGGGCAGGGTGTGCTTGAGAATGATCTGTTTACCTTTTTGTTCGATGTAGCCACCGGTTTTCAGGTCTTTCAGGATCCGGCTGACCATCTCGCGCGATGAGCCGATACGGTTGGCAATATCCTGCTGCGTCATCTCCAGTTGCACCATGGTGACGCCATCCACTTCTTCGGCGGATTGCAGCAGTAACCGCGCAACCCGCCCGTAGACATCAAGCAAGGCCAGGCTGCTGACTGTTTCCGTCAGTGCCCGCAGCCGGGCAAACGCCTGTTGCAGGATCTTCAGCATGGTCTCCGGACTCTCGTGCAGAAACGCCTCGAAGTCGGCCTTGGATATGATCGCCAGCTTGCTTGGCTCGGTGGTGATGACGGACGCGGAGCGCGGATGCGGATCCAGCATTGCCATCTCGCCGAAAAATTCACCCGGGCCCTCGGTATTGAGAATGATTTCCTTGCCATCCTCGTTGCTGAGGAAGACCTTTACCTTACCCGAGACGATCACGTGCAAGGAGTTGCCTTCGTCGCCCTGGTTGATGACGATGGTGTTTTTCGGGTAGCTGTGAACCACGGCCTTGCTTGAAAGGCGTGACAGTTCGTCGGTTTCCAGGCCGGAGAACAGGGGTATGTTATCAAGCATCTTGCGTTCCGTGATTGTCCGACAATGCCAACATTCTAGCAGGGTACAAGGAAATATCACGTCATTCCTGCGTACACAGCGATCATGCAATAAATTATCTTTGCAGGAGCGCGGGAATGCGCGAACAAAACACAGGTCATTTCCTTCGCGGACGCGGTCCGCTCCTGCGATGCACAGGGACAAGGCTACATAGCGGCCTTGTAGTTCAGATCGCGAGAGGACAGGAGTCCGTAGCGACCAAGGCATCTATTGGGGTAGTAGCGCACGACTGCATGGAGAAGGTGAGACCGGGACGGTCGAGAGGCTGGCCTGGGCCATGCAGGAGGTAGAGCAACACAGGAGCAGTTGCCGAGGAATGCGCGAACATGGAAGAGGTTATTTTATTCGCGGACAACGTCCGCTCCTACAGGGCATCGATTGGGGTCGGAGCAGAATGCGCGGACAAGGGCATTTTATTCGCGGACAACGTCCGCTCCTGCAGGCGCGTCTATTGGTGTAGGAGCGCCTTGCAGGGCCGTTCCCGTACATCCTTGTACTCCACGGCACTCGGACGTCCTGTCCATCGCGCGATCAACTACATCAGCCTTGCACTCAGCGCAAAACTGAATCCCTTGTCCTGCAATGTGTTCCCGCCGCCGCTGAAATCCTGGAAGGCATGGCCGTAAAAAAGGCTGATGGAAACACGTTCAAGCCATTTGCCCAGCAGGCCAATGCCGGCACTGGCGATTTCATTGCGCACCGGGTTGCTGCCGGAACGGTTGAAGGCGCGGCCGTAGTCGATGAAGGGCACGGCCTGCAGGTTGAAGTCGCCCGCTTCACTCTCGTAGACCGGGACACGCGCCTCGAGCGAGGTGACGAACCCGGTATCGGCGATCAGCCGGTTCTCACGGTAGCCGCGTACGGTGTCGACCCCGCCAAGGGTAAATTGCTCCATGGATGGGAGCACACCATTCGCAGCCTGGGTATCGCCGCGAAACACCAGCTGGATGTCGCGGTACGGCAGCCGCCGTGCCCACTGGAACTGACCCAGCCAGGCAACGAACTTGCCGTCACCGGGTTGACCGTTGACCGTCGCATCGAAGGCATCGATGCCGCCGCTCAACAGCGAGCGGGCCGCCATGACCTGGTTGCGGCTGCGGCGCAGCCATTCCTGTGAAAATCGCAGTACGCTCAACTTGATTTCGCCAGTGTCGTTTTCGGTGCCCGGTACGAATGCCAGCGGCATTCCCAGCAGAAAGGTTTCGCCGTGGCGCAGGTCCAGCGCCAGGCCCAGGGTGAAGGTCTCGTTCAGCGACAAGCGAAACGGCTGCGACAGCGACAGGCTGAAGGTCGTTTCGTCACCCTCGATATCGAGGGCATCGAACGGCGCCTCGACCACATCCGAATCGATGCGGCTGTATGACAGGCCAAGGGTGGTATCGCGTGCGTTGAGCGGAATGGCATACCCGGCAGACCACTCAGTCAGTCCCTCGCCGCCGGACAGTGCAAACTCCAGGGTGTCGCCGTACCCGGTCAGGTTGCGGTGGAAGCCACGCAGGCCGCCGCTATTTCCGCCGACGCTGGGTGATTGCGCATTGTCCAGGTCCAGCCACAGCTGGTAGGGCTGTGCTTCCTGTAGTTGAACATTCAACGTGCTTTCGCCCGGCTTGCTGCCGGGTTCCAGGGTGGCGTTCAGCCGTTCGATGCGCGGGTTCTGTTGCAGGATCTGCAGTTGTTCACCGAGCTTGACGATATTCAGCGGCGGTCCGGCGGCCAGCGCGATGCGCTCGCTGATGTATTGTGGCCGCAGGCGGGACTCGCCACTCACCCTGATATCGCTGAGTTCGCCCTCGACAACCTGTAACGTAATCATTCCATCGGCCACGTTCTGGTCCGGAATAACAACACCCGAATTGATATAGCCGCGATTCACGTAATACAGCGTCAGTTTGTAACGCAGTTCCTGCAGCTCACCCGAGGTGATCGCACGTTGCGTGTAGGGACCGGTTACTTCGTGCAGTTCTACGTCGCTAAATACGGTGTTGCCCTCCAGCCTGAATTCCTGCACGAACACGCTGGCCTGCCTCGACAGTTCTGTGCCGGGTTGCGGTGCAGGCACTGGCGGCAGTTGCAACGGGGAAGGGCGGGTTTCAGGTTCAAAGGCGGGCAGTTCCAGCGGCTCTTCACTGGGCCGTTGCTGCTGAAACGTCGGCGGCTGGGCGGCCAGCGCCGCCTGCATGGACAACAGCGCAAGCAGGCAGCCGGAAATCAGAAAATTCGAATAATGGCGTTTTCCTGATCTTTCATTCACGCCACGGGACCTCTTCCACATACTCCCTTTCCCTCCGGGACGCAGACAGGGAGAAGGTAATGTCGTTATACGGGCATAGCCCGGGTCGAGTGGCAGGCCTGGGCCACGCCAGAGCCGAGAGGGTTGGAGAGAGGGGATCAAATAATATGGCTGCTTGTTCATATTCCCCCTCTACCCGTCCTTCTTCTGGTGGAAGAAGGGACGATATGTTTTTATTTTGTGCCAGATCCGGATTTCTCGATCAGTGCATCTGGCGCAACTATAGCACCCGTGGCCCCGCTGGCTGAATGTGAATATGTCACAGTTTCCGGCTGTCATGCTTCACAGCCAGCCGCGGCGGATTTTCCTACTCTATAGCCAACAAAGCAGTACACAAAATATACGAGAGGAGAGCCGCCATGAAAGACACAATCATTATTACAGCCCTGGTGATTGCTGCAGTCATTATTTCACACCCGGCGAGCGGCAGCGGACAGCTGGCAGGAAAAGATGCTGTTTAACCCGACGCCCGCCCAGCTCGACGTGGAGCAGTCCC
Source organism: uncultured Halobacteria archaeon (assembly GCA_963768575.1). Lineage (GTDB taxonomy): Bacteria > Pseudomonadota > Gammaproteobacteria > UBA9214 > UBA9214 > UBA9214. The sequence goes on along the minus strand of CAVYIJ010000017.1, from coordinate 234,086 downwards.
GCGACCGCATCATGATCTATCACGGCCTGAAAGATGTGCAGATCGCAGAGGTGATGGAGCAGCAGTTCGACCGCATCGAGCACATGATGTTTACCGGGACCGTGGTCACCGACGATCACGGCGAGCCCGTGATTGACGCTGAGACCGGTGAGGAAAAGGTCGAGGACGATGGTTGCTGAGGCGGAGGAAGCTGTTCCAGTGCCCCGTGTTCACTTGCAGGTTGCGGAGAATTCAGTATTAAGCCAGGAAGTGAGAAATGCCCTATATATTCTTGATTAATCAAGCAATGTATCATCATGGTGCAGTCGGATTGTATGCGCTAGGTAGTTTCCACAACCTACCAATTTGTCTGAAAACTGTTAGTCTAGCGCTTGCAGGACAGCAGGTTGTGCCGAGGGCGTATGCATTGCCTCGTTTGCACAAGTCTGTGCAATCGGGCAAAGAGCAGCGCCGAGTAACCAAGCAAAACAATAATATGAGAAGCGCATTGGGGAATGACGTCTTTCTGATTGCAGGCCAATCGAATGCTGCAATCACATCAGGGGAAGTGGCCTGCTTCCCCGCGAGTGTCGTTGTGTCGCGTATTTCCCGTACCGGCACGGCAAACATCCTTGAGCAATCCCTGACTCTTCCCGCACGGGTCCGTCCGCAGGTTGCCTTGTGAATACGCGTCGGCATCCGGCTTTACTCGCCTCCTGTCTGGCCGTTTTATTTCTGGCGGTCATCGTATTACCCGCCACACGCCTGTTGGAAGGCGCGCCGGGCGATGGCGCGGCTGAGGCGGTTCGTCATTCGGTCGTACCGGCAACCGCACAATTGCCGGTTGCGGAACGCAACGCCGTGCAGGCATCCCTCGCCAGATTGCCGCTGCGTTTTGAACGCAATGTTGGACAGACGGACGGAACGGTCGATTTCCTCGTCCGCGGCCAGGGTTACACCCTATACCTGACGCCCGGCGAAGCGGTGCTGGGCCTGCAAAAGGCAGTGGCGGTTACCGGTGGTACGCAGTCGCGAGCCGGAAAAAACAACGGCTCCAGGATCCGCAACGCTGCGCATGCAAATGCTGGGGGCCGATCTCTCGGCACCGGCGCACGGAGAGGACCCGCTGTCGGGTGTATCCAATTATCTCGTCGGTAATGATCCCTCGAAGTGGCTCAAAGGCATAACGAGCTACCGCGCCGTGCGTTACCAGGACGTCTATCCCGGTATCGATGTCGTCTACTACGGCACCCGGCAGGGCCAGCTGGAGTATGACTTCGTGGTGGCGCCGGGCGAGGATCCCGGGCAGATCCGGATTGCAGTTTACCGGCGCCGATTCCCTGCGCGTGGATGAGCGGGGTGCATTGCACCTGGCCATGGGCGATGACAGTTTTGTAGAGATGCAGCCGCCCGTGGTGTACCAGGAAGAGAAGGGAGAACGCATACCCGTCGAAGGTCAATTTGTGCAACTGGCCGAGAACCGCATCGGTTTCCAGCTGGCACAGTACGATACCGCCAAAGCGCTGGTCATCGACCCGGTCCTGAATTATTCCACCTACTGGGGCGATACGCGGGAGTGACGTCGGTTCCAGGATGGATGTGGACGCCTTCGGTAATGCCTTTGTGATTGGTGAAACCAGTTCACTGAGCTTTCCGCTGGTCGGCGGTCTGGGCGCAGGTCAGCAGGGCACCGGCACCCGTATCCTGCTTACCGGTTTCGATCCTTTCGGTAACGTCAAGTTCTCAACCACCCTGGGCGGCACTGACGGTTCCGACAACGGTACGGATATCCGCGTCGATGACCTGGGGAGACCCTGCATAGTCGGGTACACGGATTCCACGGATTTTCCCACTGTCAGCCCCGAGCAGGCGGCTAACCAGGGTTCGGACTCTGCAGTGATAGCCTGCCTGAACCGGGCCGCGGATACGCTGTTTTTCTCCACCTACCTGGGCGGTACCAGCGGCGAAAGGGGTAGTGCTCTTGCGCTGGACGCATCGGGTAATGTCTATGTCACCGGCGACACGCATATCCAGCAACATTCTGACCTTTAACACACCGGTTGAAACCTCGCCCTTTCAAGGTGCGATTGGTCGTTGGCGCAGACGCCTTCGTCGCCAAGTACGATTTAACCGGCTCGCTGATCTATTTCACCTACCTGGGTGGTGACGGCATTGACTGGGGTCGCGCCATCGCCGTGGACAGCAGCGGCAATGCCTATGTGACGGGTGAGACAAATTCAGCCGGTGGAACCCCATTTCCCACCGCCGGCACGCCGGACCAGGCAACATTCGGCGGCGGCCTGTTCGACGCATTTTTCACTGTGGTCAATTCCACGGCGACCAACCTGAATTATTCCACCTACCTCGGCGGCAGCGGTGACGACCTGGGCCTGGGCGTGGCTGTGGATGCATTGGATAATGCCTACGTCACCGGTCATACCGACAGTGCCAGCGGATTCGCCACGGGTGGCGCGGACCAAACCGTCTATCGGCGGCAGCTCCGATGCCTTCCTGGTGAAATACAATGCCGCCGGTGTCAAACAGTACGCCACCTACCTGGGCGGCAGCGATAACGATGAAGGCCAGGGCCATCGCGGTAGATGACCTCACCGGCAGGGTCGTCGTGGCTGGTTTCACCTTCGTCGTCTGCGGACTTTCCGGTCACTTCCGTTGCGTATCAGACCGTCTATGGAGGTGGCGGGGACGGCTTTATCAGTGAATATCAGCTGGACGGTACGCGGTTGCGCAGCAGCTATTTCGGCGGCAGCGGTTTCGATATCATCTCGGGTGTAGGTGTGGCCCCAGGTGGCGACATCCTGGTCGCCGGTCTCACCCTGTCGACGGATCTTCCCACCAGGCACGCAGCACAGACCGCTTATGCCGGTGGCAACGATATGTTCCGTGGCCAGAATCTCCGAGTGGCCCCGGCGCCGTGTTCACCTGGGGCGATAACTTCAAGCGGCCAACTGGGAGAAGGCAACAGTCCCACTGACAGCAACGTGCCGGTAGCGTATCAGCGGTTTTTCCGGTATCACCCAAATCAGTGGTGGCAACCACACCCTGGCCCTGCACACCGATGGCACGGTGCGTTCCTGGGGTGCGAATGCGTCCGGCCAGCTGGGTGACGGCAGTACCACGCCAACGGATACACCGACCTTTGTTTCGTCACTAACCGACGCCGTTTATGTCGGCCGTGGCCAGGAACACAGTATGGCCATTACCGCGGACGGTTCGCTCTACACCTGGGGTGAGAATCAACTTGGGTCAGCTGGGGGATGGTAATAGCCCCACCGACAGTCCAGGCCCGGTCTCCGTGCTCACTGGCGTGATCCATGCGCAGGGTGGTTTAGACCATACACGTGGCGCTAAACAGGACGGCAGCATCTGGACCTGGGGTGGAAACAGCAATTTCCAATTGGGTGACCTGAGTGCAGGCCGCGACACGCCGCTACAGGTCAGCGCGGGCGTCTTTGCAGTGGCCGTTGCAGCCGGTGGTTTTCACAGCGTGGCCCTGCTCACCGATGGTTCGGTCATCAACTGGGGGGACAACGCTCATCAACCAGCTGGGAGACAACGGTTCCTGTGGCACGGACTGTGACTTTCCCGTGAGTCCGTTGTCCGATGCCGTGGCTATTTCCGCCGGTGCTTTCCATACGCTTGCATTAAAGACCGATGGCACCGTCTTTGCCTGGGGTGACAACGCACTTGGCCAGGTGGGTGATGGAAATTCGCCCATCGATAGCGGATCCCCGGTGCAGGTGAGCGGCCTGACCGGCATCGTCGCGATATTCGCCGGTGCCAATCACAACCTGGCGCTGAAATCCGACGGCACCGTGTGGGCCTGGGGCGATAATACCCAGGGTCAGTTAGGTGACGCGGGTGTGTGCGTCACGCCATGCGATTTACCGGTGCAGGTGAGCGGCGTAACCGGCGCCATCGGCATCGGTACCGGATTCGATCACTCCATGGTACTGCTGGCGGATGCCGACGGCGACGGCCTGGAAGATGCGCTGGAAACCACCCTGGGTACCGATCCCAACGATGCGGATTCCGACGACGACGGCATCAGCGACTTCGACGAAGTCAACGTCGACGGTGATCCGACCAACTACACGCCGGGCACCGACTACGATCCCAACAACAACGACACCGACGGTGACGGTTTCCTCGGACGGTGTCGAGCGTGCAGTTCGGCACCGATCCACTGAGTGCGGCCAGCACGCCGGGCAGCACCCTGCGCGTCAGCACCGACAGTGCGGGAACCGAGGCGAACGCGAGCAGTGGCGGCACCCCGTTCACGAGTGCCTCGGCCACGAGTGGCGACGGACGTTACGTGGTATTTGAATCTGATGCCACCAACCTGGTAGCTGGAGACAACAACGGCGCGGCGGATATCTTCGTCAAGGATACCCAGACCGGTGTCACGACACGGGTTAGCACCGATAGCGCTGGTAACGAGGCAAATAGTTCAAGCTTCCACAAAACGATCAGTGCGGACGGCCGCTATGTCGCGTTTACATCCTACGCCACCAACCTGGTACCCGGCGATACCAATGGCGTCTGGGATGTCTTCGTCAAGGACATGCAGACGGGCACGACCACGCGTGTCAGTACGGACAGCGCTGGGGGTGAGGGTACATCTGGCTTCGCCAGTAGCGTGCCATCGATCAGCGCCGACGGCCGCTACGTGGCATTCCAGTCCGAAGCCGGCAACCTGGTTGCAGGGGATACCAACAGCGCGTCCGACATCTTCGTCAAGGACACCCAGACCGGCGTCACCACGCGGGTCAGTACCGACAGTACCGGCACGCAGTCAGATGGCGCCAGCTTTGTACCGAATATCAGCGCCGACGGCCGTTATGTGGCGTTCCAGTCGCTTGCCACCAATCTGGTCGCCGGCGATACCAACGGTGTATACGACATCTTCCTCAAGGACACCCAGACCGGTGTGACCACCCGGGTGAGTACCGACAGTGCCGGCACACAGGCGAAGGGCTGCCAGTAATCGTCCGGCACATCAGTGCCGATGGCCGTTATGTTGCATTCGAGTCCGAAGCGAGCAACCTGGTGGCCGGCGATACCAATGGCGTGCAGGATATCTTTGTCAAGGACACCCAGACCGGCGTCACCACCCGGGTCAGCACCGACGGCAGTGGTACCGAGGCGAATGCCATCAGTCATTATGCAGCAATCAGCGCCGACGGCCGTTATGTCGCATTCCAGTCTGCAGCCAGCAACCTGGTGGCCGGCGATACCAATGGTGCTTTCGATATCTTCATCAAGGACACTCTGACCGGCGTGACCGCTCGGGTCAGCGTCGACAGCAGTGGCAGTGAGGCGATATGGCAGTTCTGGCCGGCTATCAGCGCCGATGGCCGCTACGTGGCCTTTACATCGACGTGCACCACCTGGTGCCTGGCGATACCAACGGATTCGCATCGGACATCTTCCGTGCCGAGAATCCTTCCTTCTCACCCGACACCGACGGCGACGGCCTGCGCGACGATGTCGAGACCACGCTGGGTACCGACATCAACCTGGACGGACACCGACGGCGACGGCATCAGCGACTTCGACGAAGTCAATGTCGACGGCGATCCGATCGAATTACACGCCGGGTACCGATTACGATCCCAACAATCCCGACACCGACGGTGACGGCTTCTGGGACGGCATTGAAGTTCAATTGCGTTACCGATCCGCTGAGTGCCGCCAGCACACCGGGCAGCACGCTCCGGGTAAGTACTGCCAGCGATGGTGCTCAGGCGATTACTGGCAACAGCACGACCGCAGACACCAGTGCTGATGGCCGCTATATCGCGTTTCGATCCAATGCCACCGATCTGGTCGCCAGTGACCCGAATGGCGACTTGTGGGACGTGTTCCTCAAGGACGCTCAAACGGGTGAGACCATCATGCTCAGCCGCAACACTGGCGGTGGCGGGGCCGATGGCGAGAGTGACAATCCCGTCATCAGTGCCGATGGCCGCTATGTGGCGTTCCAGTCGGGAGCTACCAACCTGGTGGCCAGTGATACCGGCGGTTTCGATGACATCTTCGTCTACGATCGGCAACTGCAAATTACAACGCGTGTCAGCACCAACAGCAGCGGGAATGAAAGTAATAATTTCAGCTCCGACCCGGCGCTCAGTGCCGATGGCCGCTACGTGGCGTTCTATTCCGATGCGACCAACCTGGTGGCCGGGGATACCAATACCACCCGGGATATCTTTCTCAAGGACACGCAGACCGGGGTTACCACACGGGTCAGCACCGACAGCGGCGGGGTCGAGGCAAATTTCGGCAGCGACTCGCCGGTTATCAGTGCCGATGGCCGCTACGTGGCATTCAGGTCCCTTGCTACCAACCTGGTGGCCGGTGATACCAATGGCTGGGATGTTTTCGTCAAGGACACGCAAACGGGTGTCACCACGCGCGTGAGCACCGACAGTGGCGGGGTTGAAAGTAATGGTCAAAGCTTCGACCCGGTGCTCAGTGCCGATGGGCGCTACGTGGCGTTCAGGTCTGATGCGACCAACCTGGTGCCCGGCGATACCAATGGCGTCTTGGATGTTTTCGTCAAGGACACGCAAACGGGTGTCACCATGCGCGTGAGCACCGACAGCGGCGGGCTTCAGGGTGATGATAACAGCATCCATTCCGCGCTCAGTGCAGATGGCCGCTACGTGGCATTCTGGTCTTTTGCTACCAACCTGGTGGCGTCTGACAACAATACGTTCCCGGACGTATTTATCAAAGATACCATGACCGGGACCACGACCAGGGTCAGTACCAACAGTGCCGGGGCGGAATCCAACGGCGATTCCTTTATTCCGTCGATCAGCGGCGATGGCCGCTATGTTGTATTTCATTCGGCAGCTACCAATCTGGTCAGCGGAGATACAAACGGTGTGGAGGACGTTTTCCGCGCAGAAAATCCTTCTTTCTCCCCCGACACCGACGGCGACGGCCTGCGCGATGATGTCGAGACCACGCTGGGCACGGATATCAACAAGACCGATACGGATGATGACGGCATCAGTGACTACGATGAAGTCAATGTCGACGGCAACCCGAACAACTACACGCCGGGCACGGATTACGATCCCAATAATCCCGACACCGACGGCGACGGCTTTCTCGATGGTGGTGAACTGGCGCTCGGAACCGATCCTTTGAGCGCGGCCAGCTCACCGGGCAGCACGATCCGGGTGAGTACTGCCAGCGATGGTGCTCAGGCGATTACTGGCAACAGCACGACCGCAGACACCAGTGCTGATGGCCGCTATATCGCGTTTCGAGCCAATGCCACTGACCTGGTTGCGAGCGACCCTAATGGTGACGACTGGGACGTGTTCCTGAAGGACGCTCAAACGGGTGCGACCATCATGGTGAGTCGCAACACTACCGGCGGCGGGGCCGATGGCGAAAGTGACAATCCAGCCATCAGTGCCGATGGTCGCTATGTGGCGTACCAGTCGGACGCGAGCAACCTGGTGGCAAGCGATACCAACGGTACCAACGATGTCTTCGTCTACGATCGGCAACTGCAAACTACAACGCGTGTCAGCACCAACAGTAGCGGTGCCGAGGCAAGTGGCGGCAGCGGCAGTACACAGCCGAGCATCAGCGCCGACGGCCGCTACGTGGTATTCGAATCTGCTTCAACCGACCTGGTGGCGGGCGATACCAACGGCAGCAGTGACATCTTCATAAAGGACACCCAGACCGGTGTCACCACCCGTGTCAGTACCAACAGCGCCGGCAGTCAATCGAATAATAATTCCAGTGACCCCGCAATCAGTGCCGATGGCCGCTACGTTGCATTTGAATCACTGGCGAACAACCTGGTGGCCGGGGATACCAACGGCGCCCTGGATATTTTCCTCAAGGATACCCAGACCGGTGTCACCACCCGGGTAAGTACCGACAGCGCTGGGGCACAGGCGCTTGGGTTTTCCGTTGAGCCCGCCATCAGCGCCGACGGTCGCTACGTGGCGTTCAAGTCGGATGCCACCAACCTGGTAGCCGGCGATACCAATGGCTTTCGTGACATCTTCGTCAAGGACCTGCAGACCGGCATGACCACCCGGGTCAGCACTGACAGCGCCGGCAACGAGTCGAACGGTGGACCAGGCCCCGCTGATGGTAGTCATGACATCAGTGCCGATGGCCGCTATGTGGTGTTTCAATCATCAGCCGCTAACCTGGTGGGCGGCGACATCAACGGTCTGCAGGATATTTTTGTCAAAGATACCCTGACGGGCATTACCACCCGCGTGAGTACCGATTCGGCCGGTGTTGAAGCTGGCGGCGCAAGCGAGCTGCCTGGCCTCAGCGCCGATGGCCGCTATGTTGTATTTCATTCGACCGCTACCAATCTGGTCAGCGGAGACACAAACGGTGTGGATGACGTTTTCCGCGCAGAAAATCCTTCTTTCTCCCCTGACACCGACGGCGACGGATTCCGGGATGATGTCGATGCCTTCCCGGGCGATCCTGCAGAGTGGCTGGATACCGACAGTGACGGCATCGGCAACAATGCCGACCCGGACGACGACAACGACGGTACGCCGGATGGCAGTGATGCCTTCCCGCTGGATCCCGCCGAAGACACCGACACGGACGGTGACGGCACCGGTGACAACGCCGATCTCGACGACGACAACGACGGCATCCTGGACACGGAAGAAATCGCCAACGGCACCAATCCGCTGGTGCCGGATACGGTGACCGCGGCTAGCGGCCCCTCGCCGATGTTCCGCCGGACCCCGCTGCATACCGGGTTGGGTCCTTATCTCGGTCCGCAGAACTTGCCGACCCATATGATTATCTATTCCGGAAACAGAGATCTGTCCGGTGGTTCCATTCATTCGTCGCCTGCCATCGATGGCGACGGCACCCTTTATGCAGGATCGGTCGGCGGTAATGTTTTTGCTGTCAACCAGGATGGCAGTGAAAAGTGGTTTGTTTCCGTCAGCGGGGAAATCTGGTCGTCGCCGGCGCTGGATTCGGCCGATAACCTGTATATCGGTGTTGCTGACCCGTCGATGAACAGTGGTCGTCTGGCCAAGCTGGATACGGCGACCGGTGCGGAAGACCCGGTCTGGATGAACAACCCGGATGTGCAGTTCTCCGCGCCCGTGTATGCCTCGCCGGTCATCGACGCGAACGGTGATATCTACGTGGCCTCCGGCTCCAATGACGGCAGTTACTCCGGCGAGCTCCTCAAGGTGTCGCCGGCCGGCGTGGAGGAGTGGCGCATCGCCCTCCCGCGTGGTGCCATGGGTGTCAATTCCTCGGTGGCCATCAATGCGGCCGGTCAGGTGGTCGTCGTCTACGTCGATCTGGACAACAACCAGACTATCCTGGACGTGCTCGATCCTGCTACCGGTCTGTCGACCTTTGGCGGCGTGGACCTTGGTATGTCCACTGACAACTCAAGCTCCGGCAACTCCAAGACCCCGGTGATCGATGCGACGCTGGACGGCGTCTATGTCGGTGCCGCGGGCCAGATCCACTACCTGCCGAATATCAGCACCGCGCCGAGTGCGGCCAACCTGGTATCCGCGGCGATACCGGGACTTGCGGCTGGCGTCAGTCCGACCAATGTGGCATTGGGTCCGAACGGGGAGGTCTATATCGCCACATCAAGTCCCAAGCAGCTGGTCTCCTATACATCAGAGCTGACCCTGCAGAACTGGGCGGTGCCCAAGGACAATATCGGCTTCTCGCCACCGGTCGTCGGGCCGGATGGTCTGATCTACATCGCCGCCAGCGGACTTGATGTCTTTGATAATGCCGGTAACCAGCTGCATATCGCAGATATCGGTTACACACCAATTTCGTCGCCTGCCTTTGGCGACAATGGTGTGCTCTATTTCGGGTCCAGTAACGGGTCCTTGCAGGCGCTGGGCGATGCAGACTCCGATGGCGATGGGCTGCCGAATACCTATGAATACCGTTACGGCCTCAATTTCCATGATCCATTGGATGCGACACTGGATCTGGATGGAGACGGCTATGACAACACCGAGGAGTTACATGCCGGCACAAGTCCAGGCGACATTAATGACAACCCGGACACAGTCATCCAGCAGCACTACAAAATTCTGGCCAATGACGGCGGCGGGGTTGACGTCTTTGGCTATGGTCTTGACATCGATGGTGACACAGCCGTCATCGGTGGCGGACTGAATGATGCCGGCGGTCCCTTCGTAAACAATGCCGGGGGCGCCGATTATGGTGGTGTCTACGTCTACGTACGCGACGTGCAGGGTAACTGGAACCTGCAGCAGAAACTGCGGCCCGCGGATATCGCTGTGGATGACTATTTCGGTTATGGCGGCGTGTCGCTTGACGGGGACACGGTACTGGTGGGCGCTTACGGGGATGACGACAACGGCAGTGAGTCGGGATCGGCGTACATTTTCACCCGCAGCGGCACCACCTGGACCGAACAGGCCAAGCTGCTGCCCGCGGACGGCGCTGCAAATGACTGGTTCGGCCAGGACAGCGTCGCGCTTCAGGGTAACACGGCACTGATCGCGGCGGCGGGCGATGACGACAACGGCAGTGCTTCGGGCTCGGTGTATGTGTTCGTGGACGACGGACTTGGCAACTGGAGCGAGCAGGCCAAGCTGTTGCCCGCCGATGGTGAAGTGGACGACTATTTCGGTCTCGGGCTTTCCCTCGACGGGGATACGGCGCTGATCGCGGCGGTGGGCGATGATGACCAGGGAACGGATTCGGGTGCAGTCTATGTGTTTGTCCGTAGCGGGACGGTCTGGGCCGAGCAGGCCAAGCTGCTCCCCGCGGATGGAGCCGCGCAAGATTATTTTGGGCTTAACACAACTCTGGAGGGGGATACGGCACTGATCGGTGCATACGCCGATGACGACCAGGGGGCTGATTCGGGTTCGGTCTACGTATTCAGCCGTAATGGAAGCGTCTGGAGCGAGCAGCAGAAACTGACCGCCAGTGACGGGGCTGCCGGTGACGGGTTCGGCTGGGGGATTTCGCTCTTCGGCAATGTGGCACTGATCGGTGCATATGCCGATGACGACCAGGGGGTGGATGCGGGCTCCGCATATATCTTCGTGCGCAATGCACAGGGCAACTGGTCCGAGTCACAGAAACTGCAAGCAAATGATAGCTCGCCGGGTGACTGGTTTGGCGGTGGCAACGTCGCGCTCGATGGTGTAACTGCACTGATCCGTGCAGGGGGCGATGACGACATGGGCTGGTCCTCCGGTGCAGTTTACGCCTTCGACGTAACCGACACCGACGGCGACGGCCTGACAGATGTCATCGACCCGGACGACGACAACGACGGCATGCCGGACAGCTTCGAAATACTTTACGAGCTGGATCCGTTCGATCCGGCCGACGCCGGACTCGATCCCGACAATGACGGTTTCGACAGTGAAACCGAGTTCCGCATCGGTACCAACCCGATTGTTGACGACGATCCACAATTGCTTCCCCAGCTGCACTACAAGATACTGGCGAATGATGGTGGCGCGGGTGATTCGTTCGGAATCAGCCTTTCCATCGATAATGATACTGCCCTCATAGGCGCACCCCGCAATGACGATCTGGGAAATGATTCGGGTGCGGTATACGTATATGTCCGGGATGCACAGGGTAACTGGAACCAGCAGGCCAAGTTAATTCCTGGTGACGGCGCAGCAGGTGACCTGTTTGGATTTGGCGTTTCCCTTGATGGTGATACGGCGCTGATTGGTGCAGGTAACCATGACGCGTCGGGTACTGATGCGGGTTCGGCTTACGTGTTTGTACGTACTGGTACGACCTGGAGTGAGCAAGCCAAACTGTTGGCCAGTGACGGTGCGGCGGATGACTTTTTCGGTTCCGAAAATGTTTCCATCCAGGGCGATACGGCGGTAGTCGGGGCCATTGGCGATGATGACGCGGGTAGCGCGTCAGGATCCGCGTATGTATTTGTACGCAACGGTACCGCATGGAGTCAGGAAGCCAAGCTGCTGGCCAGTGACGGTGCAGCAACCGACTTCTTCGGTCGCTATGTCGCTATCTCTGGTGAAACCGCATTGGTTGGTGCAATGCGTGATGACGACCTGGGTAACAGTTCGGGATCCGCGTATGTATTTGTGCGCAACGGTACCGCCTGGAGTCAGGAGGCCAAGCTGCTGGCCAGTGACGGTGCGGCAGATGACACTTTTGGGCTTGATCTCGCGCTTGACGGAAATACCGCGGTAGTCGGTGCGTCGCAGCATGATTCCCTGGGCAATGATTCCGGTGCAGCGTACGTGTTTGTCCGTAACGGTACCCTCTGGAGTGAGCAGGCCAAGTTACTGGCCAGTGATGGCATGGCAGAACAGGCTTTCGGTAGAGGTGTTGCCATTGAAGGAAACAGGGTGCTGATTGGTGCCCCGGAAATTACTGCGGCAAGCCTGACTGGTCCTGGCTCGGCGTACCTGTTCATTCGGGACGCCCAGGGTAACTGGAGCGAGCACCGGAAACTGGTGCCAAATGATGGCGCAGTGGATGATGCTTTCGGCTTTGCTCGTGCAATGGATGGGAGCAGGGTGCTGCTGGGTGCGGTCCTTGATGATGACAACGGTACGGATTCCGGATCGACCTACGTGTTTGAGCTCGATCTGCCGCCGTTGCCGACAACGACACCGCTTCACTGGTCGAGGGCGGCAGCAAGGTCATCGACCTGGCCGCCAACGACAGCGATGCCAACGGCGATCTCGACCCGGCCTCCATCGTCATCGTCAGCTCAGCCGATCAACCGAGCCACGGACGTGGTGGTCAACCCCGACGGCACGGTGTACTACACCCATGACGGCACCAATACGACCAGCGACAGCTTTACCTACACCATCAAGGACCTCAATGGCACCGTTTCGACGGCTGCAACGGTAACCCTCACCATCGCCGGTCAATGATGCACCGGTGCTCGATCTCGACGGCAGTGTCGCCGGTATCAATTTCGCCACCGGCTTTACGGAAGGGGCCGGGGGTATTGCCATTGCCGATACGGACGCCACCCTGACCGACGCGGATTCCGTCGACATACAGGGCGCGACGCTCATGATCACCAGTCCGACCGCCGAGGACAGCCTGACGATACTCGGCGGGCAGGGCGCGATTAACCTCATCAACGACAATATTTTTGCCGTTCAGGGCGGCACGACCATCACGCTGTCCGGGGCCGCGCCACCGGCCGATTATCTTGCCGTGCTGCAACTGGTGCGTTACGACAACAGCTCCAGTGCGCCGAATATCCCGCCGACGCGCACGGTCACCGTGGCAGTCGATGATGGCGTGATTTCATCGCCGGTCGCGGCAGCCGTCATCACCATCAATGCTGTCAACAGCGACTTCACGGTTACGAATGATGTATTCGTTGTCGGCGAGGACACGGTCAACAATGTCCTGAACGTCACCGCGAACGACATCGACCCGGACGGTACCGAGCCGACTATCGTCTCTCCCAATGCCGTCGGGATCGTGACACCGCCAACCAACGGTACGGCCACGGTCAGCGCGGACCGGCACGCCATTATCTACACGCCGAACCCGAATTTCTCCGGTCCGGAAACCACCATCGTCTACCAGGCCACGGACGGTGCGTTTACGCATAGCGGCAACCTGGATATCACGGTCACCGGGCTGAACGATGCGCCGGCGCTGGAACTCGACGGGGTCGCGGGCGGCGCCACGGGTTACACGACGGCGTTCAGCGAGGGCTCCGGTGCGGTGCTGTTGACCGGTGGTGCGGTGATATCCGACTTCGACAGCCCGAACATGAAGAGCGCGACCATCGCCATCACCAATCCGAAGACGGGCGACCTGTTATCCATACAGGGGACGGCATCGAACCTGCCGTCCGGCATCAGTGCTATCGAGGCCGGTACCTATATCGTGCTGAATGGATCACCGCTGGCGGCAACCGCACTGTGGCAACAGGCGCTGGACCTGGTCCAGTTCGAGAACACCCTGGTGGGCCCGAATGTCACGCCGCGCGCCATCGCCTTCGTGATCAATGACGACAACGACACGCCGAGCAACGCGGCCTTTACCACGGTCAATATACTGGTGAGCGACGATCCGCCGGTGCTTGACCTGGATGCCGATGACAGCTCGGGCGCCGGCAGCGGCGGATATGCCGGGACGTTCGTCACCGGGCAGGGGTCCGGCGCGGTCGCCATTGTCGATGGTGATGTCAGCATCAGCGACGACGGCGCGGAGATTACCGCGGCGACGGCCACGATCACCAATGCCGAGACCGGTGATGTCCTGAAGGCGGGCAATATGCCGGCAGGCATCACGGTAACCGGTGCCGGCACGGCGAGCGTAAGCCTGTCGGGTAATGCCACTGCGGCTGATTACCAGGCCGCCCTGCGTGCACTGGGCTTCATCAATGCACTGCCTTCGACGCCGGTCGGTATACGCAGTATTGATATCGCAGTCACCGACGACGGCAGCAACACCGGCAATACCGCCACGGCGTCCATCACGGTCGCGGCCGCACCCATCGTCGACCTGAACGGTGACGATGCGGTGGCCGGTAACGCGGGGCAGGGTTTCATCGCCCGCTTTACGCCCGGCTCGGTCACGCCGGTGGCGATTGCCGACAGCGATGCCGACATCCTGGACGTCGACAGCGCCAACCTGTCGCAGCTGGCGATTACCATCAGCAACCCGGCGCCGGGTGATGAACTGACCGTCGACACAGTGACACTGAACACACTGGGTATCGCAGTCGATGCCTCGTCGACCCTGACGTACAAGCTGTTGACCGGCAATGTCAGCAAGGCGAACTATATATCTGCATTGGCCACCGCCGGTTTCCTGAATACCGCTACGGTGCCGGCCCCGGCGGCCCGCCTGATCGAATTCGTCGCGACCGATGCCGAATTGCACCAGGGCCTGCCTTCGGTGACGACAGTCGGCATCGGCAGTGACTTCGCCATTACCTTCGATCCCGTATCGCCGATCGTGCTGGCGGATTCCACGCTGGTGTACACCATCAACGTGACGAACGTGGGTGCGGCGCCGGCGACCGACCTGGTGCTCACCAGTATCCTCGATAAAGACGCTTTCATCACGGCCATGCTGGACCCGGACGGCGCCGGCTGGGATTGCACCGACTTCCAGTCCGGGGTGAACCCGACCGCGGTGTGCGGCCTGCCGACGCTGGCGCAGGGTGTAACGGTCTCGCTGCAGATCGAGATCATGACGCCGGCATTCACCAAGGAAATTATCAATAACGTTACGGTGACCAACAGTGACCCGTTGCTGGGCACGGGTACCGCCAGCCAGACCAACCTGGTGGTCAACTTCCTGGACGACACCGGCTTCCTGCCGGAAGACAAGCTGACCGACAGGGACAATACGAATATCTATGCTGACATGAATGCAGACTTCGGCTTCACGCTCGCCCTGCACGATGACATCCTGGTGGTGGGTTCGCCGGATGACCTCGACGGCGGCGGTATCAGGAGTGGCGCCGTTGCCGTGTATCAGCGTGACCCGCTTGCCGGCTGGTCACAGATTGCGCGGCTGGTGAAACCGGACCTGCATAATCCGGGTGACCGCTTCGGCGCGTCGGTCGCTTACGACGGTAACTGGCTGGTAGTGGGTTCGCCGGGCGCGGGTGAGGCCTATGTGTATGGTGCAACCTTCACGGCCCAGGAGCTTTTGATCAGCGACGGCCTTGACAATGCCGGCGATGAATTCGGCAAAGCGGTTGTCATCGACGGCAGCCGTATCGCGGTCGGCGCGCCGGGTGCGGATATCAACGGTACCAATAACGGCCGCGTGCGCATTTTCGGGATGAATGCCGGCAGCTGGTCGCAAACGGCGAGCATCGATTCCGTCAAGGTTCGCAGCATCACCGGTATTTCCGCCAACGGCTCGGACTTCGGCGCCGCACTCGCGCTGGAGGGCGACCGCCTGGTGATCGGCGCGCCTTATGAAAGTAACCCGGTTTCGCAGGGCGTGGCGCTGGTCTACGAATTTACCGGCGGTAGCTGGGCTTACCGGCAGGCGCTGCTGAAGCCCACCATCGACAAGCCCGACTTCTTCGGCCGCGCACTGGACATCGAGGGCGACAGCATCGTAGTGGGGGCGATCTTCTATAACCTCGGTCACCCGGACTCAGGCGCCGCACACGTGTTCAGTCGTGATGCCGCCAGTGGCACCTGGAGCCATGACCAGAAGCTGGTTGCCTCGAATGCCATATCCGGCGAGGAATTCGGTATCTCGGTGGATATCCAGGGCGATACGCTGCTGATCGGCGCCTTCGACGGTCTCAACCCGATACCGAACTTTATCTCCGGGGTGGGCTAC
Source organism: uncultured Halobacteria archaeon (assembly GCA_963768575.1). GTDB lineage: Bacteria > Pseudomonadota > Gammaproteobacteria > UBA9214 > UBA9214 > UBA9214. The sequence goes on along the minus strand of CAVYIJ010000017.1, from coordinate 217,763 downwards.
ATCTTCCAGCGCACCGGATCGGTCTGGAACGAGCAACAGATTATCAGTGCAGCGGATGCGGCGCTGAGTGATGAATTCGGCCGGGCAGTGGCGCTGGACGGTGACCGTGTCGCCATCGGCGCAACGGCAGACGATGACAACGGACTCGATTCCGGTTCCGTGTACTTCTTCCGGATCCGTACCAACCCGGTGCACAAGCTGGTTGCATCTGACCGGACAGTCGATGCGCAATTCGGTTATTCGCTGGCAGTCAGTGGCGACACCCTGGTGGTCGGCGCGCCGTACCACGATCATTCAGTGCCCCTCAATGACAACAAGGGCGCCGTCTATATCTATCGCCGCAACAGTACCAGCGATGGCTGGGAAAACGAGCTGGAACTGACGGCCTCGAACGCCGCCAATGACGATCACTTCGGCTGGTCGGTCGATATCAGCGGTGACCGCTCGTGGTCGGCGCGCCGGACCGGAACGGTGTCTTCGCCGACAGTGGCGCGGCCTATACGTTCACGCGCAACGGTACTGTCTGGATCCCGCAGCAGCAGCTGACCGGCCAGTCGCCGGCGGCCAATGACGCCTTCGGCGAGTCGGTCGCGGTCGATGGCGACCGTCTCGCGGTGGGTGTGCCGGGGCGCGCGGCCACCATTAACTCGATCCCGCTGGCGGACGCCGGCGTGGTGGAAGTGTTCGACTTTGCCTCGATCTGGAGTTACCAGGACACGCTGGTTGCCAGCATGATCACCAACCGCTTCGGTAGCACGGTCGATGTGGATGGCGATCACGTGGTGGCAGCCGGGCTTGCTTCCAATGCCTATGTGTTCGAGAACAGTGGCGGCTGGACGCAGCAACAGATTCTCGGTGAAATGAATGCCCCGGTCAGTGCCGTGGCGCTGTTTGGCACACCCTTGCGCTGGGTGTCCCCGGCGCGAACAGCGATATGTCGACGAATGCCGGTGCGATCAATACCTACACCCTGGTGGGCAGTGGTTGGGTCGATGACGACCCGCTAGGTTTGTTGTATGCCGATGATGCCGCCGCGGGCGTGAAATTCGGCGAGTCCATCGCATTGTTTGGCGACCGGATACTGGCCGGCGCACCGGGTGATGACGAGGCCGGTAGCAATGCCGGCGCCGGCTACCTGTTCAGTAATGCCGGCGGGGTGTGGTCGCAGCGCGACAAGATAATGGCCGATGACGCAGAGCCCGATGATGAACTGGGTGGCGGTTCGCCGCAGGCCGTGGCGGTTAACCTGGATGCCCTGGTGTTCGGTGCGCATCTCGAGGACGTCGATGGCAGTGGTACCAACTTCGGCGCTGTGTACACCTCCTTCACAAGCCCCGGGGGTTCGTTGCCGGGCGGCAGCTACAGCGCAAACCAGCTGGTCACCCTGAGTTGTGATGATTGCAGCACGATTTACTACACCACCAATGGGAGTACACCGTCAGTAAGCTCGACGCTGTATACCGGCGCCATCACCATCGAGGCGGTCGGCAGCCAGACCACGACCACCAACCTGCAGTTCATCGCATGTGATGCACAAGTGCCGGCTAACTGCAGCTCGGTGCAGAGTTTCGTTTATACCATCGATGTCAAGGCACCCACGCTGATAGTGGACCAGGCGATATACCAGGATGGCGGTATCGTTACCCAGGCAACACAGCCGATAACCGGGACAGCCCTGGACGAGCCGGGCGGCTCCACAGTGCGACTGGTACAGGTCGAGTTGTACGATACCGTCAACGATGAGTACCTGCGTCTTGATCAGAACGGATTTGCCATCTCGCCGGTATCAACCCCGACCTGGCTGGATGCCGCAACCTCGAATGACTGGGCCAGCTGGCTACTGCAGATTAATTCCAACCCCTTTACAGAGGGGGAGAGTTATCGAATGCGTGTTCGTGCCTACGACGAGGCGGGTAATGTCAGCGCCATCGAGACTGTAAACTTTACCTACTACACGCTTGGACAGGCGTTTACCACCCTGGGCCTGACCCTGGATTCGTCAAGCATCCTGACCAACGGTGAGGCGAGCGTGCAACTGATCCTTGATGAGCCGGCCAACCCGGGCAAGGATTTGACCGGCCGTACGTTGTACCTCGATATCACCGAACCCTGCCCGGTGATCGATCCGTCCTGTACGCCGCCGGTAACGACGCTGACCTATACAACAGACAGCCTGGGGTCCGTCTCGCTCAACCCGGACCCGCTGACACCGCCGCCGCTGGGCGCGACCGGGTCAGGCATCAGCTTCAATATCGAAGGTACGTGGACTATCCAGGCGCGCTTCGACGCGACGCTCTCGCAGCAGGCATCGGTGTCGCCGGCGCGTATTCTGCTGGTAGGCCAGTCAGCCGGTTACGCGGTCATCGTCCAGGGCCGCCTGGAGGACCAGGGCATCAACGAGGGGCTCGACGCACACAACAAGACCGCCAACCGTATATACGACACCCTGATAGCGCGTGGTTTCCAGGACGACAATATCTGGTATTTCAACCCGGATACCAACCAGGATGGCATTCTGGATGCCCTGGACGGTGTGGATTGTAACGATGCCGATGGCTGCAACAACCACCCGGGACACGCGTTCCCCGGAGCGCCCAACGGTATTGACGGCTTGCCGACCCAGACCGCTATTGCCGCGGTGTTCACCGAGCCAACCACGACGCCGGGCAGTCTTGCCAACCTGCTGGAGAACAACGCGGCGCCGTTCTACTTTATCGAGGTGGACCACGGCGATCCGGATATTTTCTATAACAACGCCAGCACGCAAACCAATCCGCCGGATGAGGAGATCATCGAGGCCCTTGAGCTGAAGACCATGTTCGACACCCTGGAGACCAATGTCGGCGCAGTCAATCCGCTTGCACTCGACAAGCCGCGCTTCGCGATTCTTGGCATGTGCTATTCGGGCAGCTTTATAGATGAACTGTCGGGAGCCAACCGGTACATAATTTCCAGTGCTGCCGCCGATGAAGTGTCATACAAGGGCGGACAGGAAGCGGATGGTGTCCGCGTGGGCGAGTACTTCCTGGAGGAATTCTTCCTGCAGGCCGGGCGCGGACAGGACCTGCACGATGCTTTCGACTATGCCACGCGCGTGACCGAGACCTTTACCCGGCGTAACGACGGCACGGGTCCGCAGGTGCCGTATAACGACGATGCCGTGCAGCACCCGCTGGTGGACACCAATGGAGATGGTGCCGGCTCCAATACCCTGCAAAATCCGACCGGATCGAACGCGGACCCGGACGGCTATGCCCTGAAAGGCCTGTACCTGGGTGTCGGGCCCACGATCAATACCAATGCCTCCGGTACTGATATAGCGGATATCGTCAAGGTCACGCCAACGCAGTACCTGCCGGTAACGGATGATAATGAATTGATGCGGCTGACCGCCAATGCCGACGGCGAGGTGTTCGCGGCCTGGATCGAGGTGCGCTCGCCGGCGACCAGTTACCTGCTGCAGAGCGGTTCCATCCAGATTGACCCGACGCTGGACAAGGTGCTGCTGGCGGCGCCGATAGCGGGTACGATCAATGACTGGTTCGTCACCTACAACGCCTTTACCACGCCGGGTAAATACGAGGTGTTCTACTTCGTGCAGGACAAGGTGCCGGGCCAGAACGAGGGCGGTGCCATTTCGCCGGCACAACGATCCGTGGTCTACAAGAACAAGGCCAACAATGATTTTGTAACGACCAATGAGCCGGGCAATTTCCTGATGCTGACGCCGACGGATGGTGCGAGCACGTCGACCCAGCCGGTGTTTGACTGGAATCCAAGTTATGACGCGGATGGCCTCACCTATACACTGGAGATTGCGACCGACAGCGGCTTTGGCGGCATTGTTTACCGGCGCGAAGAACTAAGCGCCACACACCTGGTGGTCGACGCAAGTGCCGGTCTGCAGGACCAGATCCCTTATTTCTGGCGGGTAATCGCGGTGGATAACTTCGGCGAGCAAACGGTCGCGACCCATTCCGATACCGGGAATCCCTGGGGCAGATTCACACCCGATGATGGCGGGAATTCAATTCCGGGCGTAATTTTCACGACCTTGCGCGAAAACCTGACCCAGGTGTTGCTGAACGGCGCCACGGTGACGGTCGCAGAGCCCAATACCTCGCTTGATGTTTACGAGGACAACGGCGAATACACGGTAGTGGTGGAGCCGGCGGTAAGTACGTCCGGTGGACTCTATACGGTGCAGGCCAGCCTTGCCGGCTATCTATCGAACAGCGCGGGCGGCGTGGATGCGACCCAGGATCCTGCAATAACGATCAATCTGATACCCAGCGGGACGGATACGGACGGTGATGGACTGACGAACAGCGATGAGCTGAATATCTACCTGACCAATCCGTTCCTGCGCGATACCGATGGTGACGGCTTTGGAGATGGCGTTGAGGTTGGCGCCGGGACCAATCCCAACAATTCGAGTGGTCCATATCCGGCTGCGGACGGCGACCTGGCGCCGCTCGGCATCTATGATGGCCTGGTCAATGCCGCCGACATGCTGGTGATGCAGCGCATGGCACTGGGGCTGATCACGCAGACGGCACTGGATATCGCGCACGGCAATTTGAATGATAACGGTGCGTCGGCAGGCGTCATCGATTCAGCTGACCTGATGCTGTTATGGCAGGCAATTATCGCTGCACCATGATTTTCCGGGATATTGAGATGCCGCATCTTCCGGGTTTGATTATCGGGCGCCGCTTTCACTGGCTGATCCTGCTGGGATTGCTGAGCGGCAGCCTGCAGGCTGCCGTACCTGACCAGCAGGCGGCCAGTCATTTCCGCGCACAGTCGGCCGGCACCCTGCAGTCACTCGGCAAACATGCCGGGGCCGTTGATGAATTCCGCCAGGCACTGGCACTTGCGGAGCAGGGTACTGACCGCCGCTGGCAGGTGCTGCTGCAAGGGCAACTGGGTGGCGCCCTGCTGGCCGCCGGGCAGGCGGACGAGGCAGCGCAGGTTCTACGCTCCGGTTTGCAGAATGCCTTGTCTCTGGGTGATGCCAGCCTGCAGGCGGCTCTCACCAATAACCTGGCGCACTTGCTGAAGGAACAGGGCGATACAACCGGCGCACTGGCACGGTTCAGGGAAGGCATAGTGTTGTCACAACGTGCCGGTAATCCGGCCTTGTTGGCCAAGGCTTCCCTCGGTGCCGCCGGTAATGCAGCTGGAACGGGGAGGCGATGCCGGAGATACACAGGCCTTGCTTGAGCAGGCCTGGCAGGCGACTTCCAGACTACAGCCTTCACGCAGCAGGGCCTTGCTGTCGGTAAATAATGCACAAGCCTTACAGCAGCTTGCAGATATTTCCTCTAATGAGACACAGCTATTGAATGACGCTGCGCTGCGTCTGCAGGCTGCTGCCGATACCGCGGATGCCGTGGGTGACCGGCGTACCGCATCATGGGCCTACGGCTATCTGGGCGATTTGTATGAACAGAAACAGCACCACCATACGATGAGGCGCTGGCACTGACAAACACAGCCGTCTTTATGGCACAACAGGCACACGCCGACGAGTTACGCTATCGCTGGGAATGGCAACAGGGTCGTATCCTTGTCGCGCAGGGCAGGTCGCTGCAGGCGCTGGATGCCTACCGGCGGGCGGCGGCGACCCTGCAAATCCATTCGTGCGGAATTTACTGCCAGTAACGAAACGATTGCCGCCACTTTCCGGGAAGATGCCTCACCGCTGTTCCTCGCGCTGGCCGACCTGCTGCTGCGCGAGGGCGAGACCGACGCGACGGTGCAGCGCAGCGCGCTGGTCGAGGCGCGCGATGCCGTCGAGCTGCTGAAGACGGTCGAGCTGCAGGACTATTTCCAGGACGACTGCGTGTCGCTGGCGCGCTCGCGCGTGCAGGGCCTGGAGCAGGCGCTGTCCCGCACACCGCGGTGATCTACCCGATCCTGTTCCCGGACCGCACCGAGCTGCTGGTCAGCACCGGCGACGGCCTGTCGCGCCACACCGTGAACGTCACGGCTGCCGACATGACGGCCGAGGTGCGCGACTTCCGCCGCAAGCTGGAGAAGCGCACCACGCGCCAGTACATGCGCCCGGCCCGCCAGCTGTACGACTGGCTGATCCGGCCGCTCGAGCAGGAACTGGCCTCACGCGATATCGACACCCTGGTGATCGTGCCCGATGCCGCCCTGCGCACCATCCCGATGGCGGCACTGCACGACGGCAAGCACTACCTCGTGCACAATACGCGCTGGCCAGCACACCCAGCCTCGAGCTGACCGACCCGCGGCCGATCCGCGCACAGAATATCGACCTGCTGCTGAACGGGCTCACCGAGGCGGTGCAGGGTTTCCCCGCCCTGCCGAATGTCGCGGCCGAACTCGAGACACTGGAATCGATGTATGGCGGCGGTCCGCGACCATGCCGAATTCAAAAGCCGTAATCCAGGCACTGGCCGACCACCCTACAGCGTCGTGCACATTGCCTCGCACGGCAAGTTCGAGGGCCGGGTGAGTGACTCCTTCATCCTGACCTATAACGACCGGCCTCACCATGGACGACCTTGAGCAGTACATCGGCCTCAGCCGGTGCGCGTGTGACCAGCCGGTCGAGCTGCTCACCCTGAGTGCCTGCCAGACCGCCGCCGGCGACGACTGGGCCGGGCTGGGGCTGGCCAGCATCGCCATCAAGGCCGGTGCGCGCAGTGCGCTGGCCACCCTGTGGTACGTCAACGACCAGGTGACCTCGGAACTGGTCACCACGTTCTACCGCAATCTCAGGCCGGACACCACCAAGGCCGCGGCCCTGCAGCAGGCCCAGCTCGAAATCCTGTCCGACCTGCGCTACCGGCACCCGGCCTACTGGGCACCTTACCTGCTGATCGGTAACTGGCTGTGATGTTGTTGCAGAGTGTTGAATAGATATTAGGGAACTGGTTGTGATGTTGTTGCAGAGTGTTGAATAGATATTTCCCTCTCCCTTCGGGAGAGGGTTAGGGAGAGGGGGTATATTTAAAAGATCAATTTGATCCCCTCTCCCCAGCCCTCCCCCTGAGGGGGAGGGAGCGTCATCAGCAGGTTAATGCGTTGCACGGGATCCGGAGGTTGCGCACAGTATGAAAACCGTTATTCCCTCTCCCTCCGGGGAGAGGGTTAGGTAGAGGGGGTAGATTTAAAAGATCAATTTGATCCCCTCTCCCCAGCCCTCCCCCGCCCTGAGGGGGAGGGGCGTCATCAGCAGGTTTGGGCATTGCACGGGATCCAGCTTACGCACAGTATGGAAACCGGCATTCCCTCTCCCTCCGGGAGAGGGCCAGGGAGAGGGGATAACATTAAACCTCATGTTTTGATCCCCTCTCCCCAACCCTCCCCCTGAGGGGGTGATCGAGGCGACGCTGTTCCTGAGTGTGAATATTCACATGAGATACATGTAATAAGTTACTGACTTATAATTGGCTTTTAAAGATGATTAGGGTAGGGAAAGATACAACCGAGGGCTTTCGTGTGAACACGAACCGTATGAAATACCGCTTGAGTCGCCTGCTGGCATTGCCCCTGCTGGCCTGTTTGCAGGCGGCCGCGTTTGCGGAGGTAACCACCGATGGCACGGTGGGCGCGGCCACTGCGCTGGCCGGCCCAATTTCGATATTGCCGCGACCCTTGGTCAGCAGCAGGGCGGCAACCTGTTCCACAGTTTCAGCGTGTTCAATATCGCCGACACCGAGTCGGCCAACTTCAGTGGTCCGGCCGGTATCAACAACATCATCAGCCGCGTCACCGGCGGCAGTGCCTCGAACATCGACGGCGCCATCAATTCCTCGATCGCCGGCGCCAACCTGTTCATGATCAACCCGGGGGGCATTATTTTCGGACCCAATGCCAGTCTGAACGTCAGCGGTTCCTTTCATGCCAGCACCGCGGGTTACCTGGTGCTGGCAGACGGTGGGCGTTTCGACGCCGTTGCACCCGGTAATTCGGTTTTGACCAGTGCGCCTCCAGGCGCCTTCGGCTTTCTGGGCAGCCCGGCAAACGTCAGCATCGATACAACCAAACACTCGGCGGTGCCTGATGGGAAAGAGATAACCATCGTTGCGGGTGACATCGGCATACAGGACGGCATCCTGCATGCGCCGCAGGGAAAAATACAGTTGGTCAGCGTGGCTTCCGGGGTGAGGCCGCTATAACCGCTAACGGCATCGATACCGGTAATTTTTCTGCGATGGGTGCGATTGATGTAAACCATACCGGTAATTTCTTCCGGCGCCGGGTCGCCAATATCGATACCAGCGGTGATTCCGCCTGCGAGGTCTATATTCGTGGCGGGCAGCTGGTCATGGACCTGGGCTATATCTTTGCTGACAACACCGATGGCAGTGGTGGCCTGGTGGATATCGATGCAAGTGAGCGCATCGAACTGCGCAACGAAGAACGCGTCACCGCCGACAGTCTCGGTGCCGGTGATGGCGGTGTAATCAATGTCGATACCACGGACCTTGTGCTGCAGGATGGGGGACTCCTGCAGGTCGATAATTTCGGTGACGGCCGGGGTGGCCACTTGCAGGTGAATGCCAGCGGGTCTGTTTCCATAACCGGCAGAAGTCCTGCCGGACTGCCATACGTAGGTGAAATCAGTTCCGGTCTGTATGCCGACAGTTTCGATAATGGTGATGGCGGAACCATCATCGTCAATTCCCCGCAGGTAACGATTATCGGCGATGCTGGGGATTGAACTGAATGCCGCTTTACCAATGGCGATGCCGGCACGCTGGATCTTGACGCCGGACAGCTAACGGTTATGGATGGAGGCATCATTGTTACGGATACCTTTGGCGCCGGTGATGCCGGAACCCTGGATATCGATGTCGATACACTTGAATTGACCGGTGGCGGCAGCATAATTGCAGCTACACGCGGTGCCGGAAGCGGTGGATCGATAGATGTTAATGCGCGATAGCGTCGATATTCGCGGTAGCAAGCTGATTACACGGAACGACGGCAGTACCTTGCTTGTTCGTAGCGGCATCTCGAGCAATGCGTTCAGTAGCGGTGATGGTGGGCAGGTGGTTCTTACCACGGGTGAAATGCTGCTGGGGGAAGGTGCAACGATCCAGGCCGGTGTAGGTGTCAGTCCGGAATTGCCGGGGCTGCCGCCCGCCACGGCCGCGACACGGGCCGGCAGTATCGATTTGCAGGCCGATCGGTTGAACGTTTCAGGGCTGGCACAGATTTCCACGCAAAGCGAGAATGCCGGTCAGGCCGGTGATATTACGATCAGCGCAGCGGAAGCGTTGCACATTGCCAGTCCGGCGGGCGGCGTGCAGAGCGGTGTGTTCAGCACGGCTTCCGGGACAGGGGCGGGTGGCAATATCGTGATCTCGGGGGGCAGCCTGTTGATGGATGGCGGCGCGGTGAATGTCTCTTCGGTGAACACCGGCGATGCCGGCAGCATTACGGCCAGCCTCGACTCGGTTTCCCTGCAGGCGGGTGCGCAGATCAGCACCAGCGTGGACGGGACCGGCCAGGGAGGTGCGCTCACGGTCACGACGACTAAAGACGTCAGCCTGGCAGGCCAGGCCAGTGACGGTTTCAGCAGCGGCCTCTACAGCCAGACCATCGGCTCGGGCGCCGGCGGCGTGGTCGATGTCAGTGCCGCGAATGTCGCGCTGGCGGACCATGCCACGATCAACTCGGAAAGCCTGGGCACGGGTGATGCGGGTGATATCAATGTCACCGCGGTCAATGCCGTGGAGCTGGGCAACGCCTCGATCACGACCGCGGCTGCCAATGCCGACGGCGGCAATATCAAGGTCACGGCCAGTGAGCTGGTCTACCTGGTCAACAGTGATATCACCGCGGCGGTCGGTGGCGGGCTGGGCAACGGCGGTAACGTCGATATCGATCCGCAGTTCGTCGTCCTGTCGGGCAGCAATATCCTTGCCAGCGCCATTGGCGGCAACGGCGGCAACATTACCGTGGTCGCCGATCACTTCATCAGTTCGCCAGGCAGCGTGCTGAATGCCTCCTCGCAACTGGGTATCGATGGCACCATCAGCATCCTGTCGCCGGACGAGGAGGTCAGCAGCAACCAGGTCGAGTTGCCGGTCGCCTACCTGGATGCGGCCGGTCTCCTGAGAGAGCGTTGCAGCGCCCGGCGTCCCGGCGACCGGAGCAGCTTCGTCGTCGCCGGCAGGAATTCCTTGCCGGTATCGCCGGATTCGCCCTACGCACTGTTATCGGGCATCCCGGACAGTATTGCCGGTACCGCCGCCGCCAGGGGCCTGCGCAATCCGGCCCTGTTGAGTGCAAACCTCGCGGCAGGCATCTACGGCTGCACGCTCTGAATCCGGGCGCGAGTCCGCCCGGCATGCACCGGAATCTATCGGGTAATGATCACAGGCCGGTATATCCTGTGATATTATGCACCAATGCAGGGCGGGTTTGATCCATATCAAGCGGTCACATAGCTTTCGGGATTAAACTTGCGCGACACAGGCAGGGATCGGCCTGTCAGGCACCATTGCACCGCCGGGGGGTACGTGCAAACTATTCAGGAAATAAAAATGACCGATAAGTCCGCTGACATCATGGAGGCCAAGGACTGCATCCAGGTGCTGTTGATGGAATACGGCGATGTCCATATCGAGACACTGGGCCAGCTGCTGCAACTGACCAACACGGCCGAGCGTGATTACGAGTTTATCTGTACCCGCCGCTGCTGTCGCGGCCGGTCGACGCGTTAACGGTTCAACTACACCACGACAACTGAATTTTCCACTGTGCCATAAGGTGACGGAACGTACTTGTCGGCGTTCCAGTCATTCTCCCAGGTATTTTCATTGATCAGGTAGCGAAACTGGTATTCATGCTGCGGCTTGAGGTCCAGCGTGATGGTGTAGGTGCCGTCCCTGAGTTTTTTCAGCGGGATGGCGCCGGCGTTCCAGTTGTTGAACTCGCCGACGATATGCACGCTTTGTGCATCCTGTGCGGCCTCGGCGGGCAGGCGAAACGTCACCTTGCAGACGGGCCGTGATTTCAGATACTGTTTCTTCAGGCTCATGATTCCCCCTTGCTAAAACATGTTGCCGATAATTTATCCGTATTCCACTTCACTTTGTCGTCCGGAGTTCAGCCGCATGCGCCCGAATACCGTTCGTCCCACAGGCGGATGCCCCCGCTGACGGCGTTGACATTATCACCGAGGTAAACATCCGCCGGCAGTTCCGCCTCGCTGAACTGTCGCGCGTTACCGCCGCCCAGCACCACGTGGTCCGGCAACAGCGCGTAGCTAAACAAGCCGAGTGCCTCGATAACATATTCCTTCCAGCGTTCTTTTCCCAGCGCATTCATGCCTGCATTGCCGAGGCATGTCTCGAAAGTTTTGCCGTCCCTGAACGGGAGGTGGGCGATCTCCAGCGGCACGATGTGTCCGTCGTGGATCAGCGCGGTGCCGAGCCCGGTCCCCAGGCCGAGAAACAGCATGACGCCGTCACGGTAGCTGCCAAGTGCCTGCATGGCGGCGTCATTGATCATGCGTACCGGGCAGGTAAATGCCGCCCGGTAATCGAAATCGACCCAGCCGCTGCCCAGGTTGACCGGTTCACGGACCGGCAGGTTATGCCGTACCGGGCCGGGGAAGCCGATGGAGACATGATCATACTGCCAGCCCGCGGTGGTTTCCCTGACCCCCTGCATCAATTGCTGCGGGGTCATGCCGGCGGGGGTGGGGAAGCGGCACGCCTCGTGGTTTGTCGCCGACAGCTTGACGCTGATGCCGCCGATATCGACCACCAGTATGTTCATCATCCGCCCTCCCGGCGGGGAGCAGCAACGGAGACTTCAGGGGAACAAGGCATTCTGGTCATTTCCAGGTTAAATTTTCAATTCAGGGTTTGATTTGCGTCAATTTACAGTATTGTAGCGTGTAATATTGTCGTATCGGTGTTCGGCACGGCAAGAGGCCCGTCGATCTTACGGGGGGGCAGGTCACCTGGAGCGGCGGACAAGTGTCAGCGCCAGGGAACTGACGTGATCAATAGAGCGGCGGACAAGCCGGCAAGGGAGCCCGGACACATGGAACCGGTGAAATGTAATGACCTGACCCGCAAAACGCTGGTGCTGGTGCTGGCCGGTGGCGAGGGGTCGCGGCTGTATGATCTCACCGAGTGGCGCGCCAAGCCATCGGTCCCGTTTGGCGGAAAATTCCGCATCATCGATTTCACCCTGTCCAACTGTATCAACTCGGGCCTGCGTCGCATCGGCGTGCTGACCCAGTACCGCGCGCATTCGCTGATTCGCCATATCCAGCGTGCCTGGAGTTTTTTGCGCAACGAGATCGGCGAGTTTGTCGAAATAATCCCCGCCCAGCAGAGAACACTGGAAAAACGCTGGTACAAGGGTACGGTCGATGCCGTCTACCAGAATATCGACATCATTCGCCGCCATAAGTCCGACTACGTCATGATCCTGGGTGGCGATCATATTTACACCATGGATTATTCACGCATGCTCATACAGCATGTGGAAAAAGGCGCGGACATCACCGTTGGATGCATCGAGGTGCCGCGCGAGCAGGCCAGCAGGTTCGGCGTCATGAGCATCGACGAGGAGTTGCGTATCGTGCAGTTCGCCGAGAAGCCCGTCAATCCGGAAGGTATGCCTGGAAAGCCGGACACCTCGCTTGCCTCGATGGGCATCTATATTTTCTCCACCGAGCTCCTGTACAGGATTCTGCACAGTGATGCGATCAACATCAAATCCACGCATGACTTCGGCAAGGATGTTCTGCCGACCTATATCAAGAAATGCCGCACATTCGCCTATCCGTTTCGCAACCAGGATGACAGCCCGGCTTACTGGCGGGATGTCGGAACGGTGGACTCCTACTGGTCGGCGAACATCGAACTGTGTGATGTCGAGCCGGAGCTGAACCTCTACAGTTACCGTTGGCCGATCTGGACCTACCAGACACAATTGCCCCCCGCCAAGTTCGTATTCGACGAGAAAGACCGCTGCGGCTGTGCCATTGATTCACTGATATCGGCGGGCTGTATCGTCTCCGGTGCACGCGTGAAACGCTCGGTTATTTTCTTCGCCACCCGGATCGGCAGTTACAGCAAGGTGGAGCGAAGCGTGGTCCTGCCCAAGGTCACAATTGGCGAGCACTGCCGCATCAGCAACACGATTATTGACAAGGGTTGCGTTATTCCGGATAACACTGTTATCGGTGAGGACCTGAAGGTTGACGGGAAGCGCTTTCATATCACGCCCAATGGCATACGCCTGGTCACGCCGGCGATGATGGGACAGAACCTCTATGATCTTGAAGAACCGCTGGTTGACTGATGCCTGGTCGCAAAAGGAAAGATAAATGAAACTGGTACTGTGCTGGCATATGCACCAACCCTATTATCGTGACGAGTTGCATGGCGAGTATCACTTGCCATGGGTCTACCTGCACGCCATTAAGGATTATTCAGACATGGCCTGGCACCTGGAGCGGCATCCGAAAATGCGGCTGGTGGTCAATTTTGCGCCGGTACTGCTCGAGCAGCTGCTGGATTACGCGACCCGGATCAGGGACTTCCTCGACAACGGCAAGGCAATGAATGACCGCATGCTGAACCTGCTGGCAGGCGTGACCCCGATCCCGGCGGATGCCAGGGAACGCCTGCGCATTATCAAGGATTGCCAGCGCTGTAACGCCGATACCATGATCAAGCCCTGGCCGGCCTACCGCATGCTGACGGAGATTCCTGCCTGCATGGCCGGGACGGACAGCGGAAAGTCGACCGCCCCGGGCGCCATGGACTATCTCAGCGAACAGTATTTTCGTGACCTGCTGGTCTGGTATCACCTCGGCTGGCTGGGTCATTCGCTCAAGCAGAAGAAAAAAGCGCACAGGCTGATTGAAAAGGGCAGCGGGTATACGACTGACGACTGCCGCGTGCTGTTACGCATAATCCATAAATGTATCGACGGCATAATCCCGCGTTACCGTGCTCTCGCCGAACGCGGCCAGGTCGAACTTTCCATGTCGCCATGGGGCCACCCGATCATTCCCCTGCTGCATGATTTCGACAATGTCAGTTGCGCGCTGCCGGATGCGCCTCGCCCGGAATCCGCTTACTATCCGGGCGGCAGGGAGCGCAGTCGCTGGCACGTGCAGCACGGCATCGAGCTGTTCGAGCGCTGTTTTGGTCATCGCCCCGCGGGAATGTGGCTATCGGAGGGCAGCATCAGCAGCGGCTCGCTCGAATTGCTGGATGAATTCGGCATGCAGTGGACCGCCTCGGGTGAAAGCGTCTGGCGCAACAGTGCGCGCCTGTCAAAGCTCGATGACAAGGAAATCAGCAGCAAGCGCGGGCTGTTTCATCCGTTTCATCATACTGCCTGCGGCTGCAGGATCTTTTTTCGCGATGACGGCCTGTCCGACCTGATTGGTTTCGAGTACCGCGACTGGGATTCCGTTGACGCGGTTGCCAACCTGGTGACGCATATCAAGAACATCGACAAGTTCATGTCGGACACTGGCGATGAAAGCGTTATCAGTATCATCATGGACGGTGAAAATGCCTGGGAGTATTACCCCGACAACGGCTTCCACTTTCTCGACCGCCTGTACAAGGCCCTGGTTGAAGAGCCGACAATCGAAACCGTTACATTCTCGGATGCTGTAAAACTGCACGTCACCGAGTTGCCGCAAATCTGCCCGGGAAGCTGGGTGTACGGGTCATTCTCCACCTGGATCGGTGATGCGGAGAAGAACCGTGCATGGGACCTGCTGGTCGAGGCCAAGCATGATTACGACCAGGTCATGGCCAACACGAAGCTCGACAAGCAGCTACGTGCGCGCATCACGCGGCAACTGGGAATTTGCGAGGGTTCGGACTGGTTCTGGTGGTTTGGTGATTACAATCCCAGCGAGTCCGTGCAGGACTTCGATGCGTTGTTTCGCAGCCAGTTGCGCAGACTGTACCAGTTGATGGACCTGGCGCCGCCGCCCACACTGGAGATTCCGGTCTCGCATGGCAGCAACGTATTGCGCGGGGATTCAGGCGCCATGCAGCGTAATGCATAGACGCCCTGTCAGCAGACACTGAGTAGCGGCGATGAACAATCCCCTGACAAGCAGGTCCAGCGGCGTGCTTTTACATCCCACCAGTTTGCCGTCAGGGAAACTGGACAGTGCCGTCCTGCGCTGGCTGGATTTTCTGTTCGATGCGGGGCAGTCAGTCTGGCAGGTGTTGCCGCTGGGTATCCCGTGTACCGGCAACTCGCCTTACCAGTGCCTGTCCGCCTTCGCGGCAAATCCTGCGCTGCTGCCGCCGTCCGGTTCCACGGCGCCACGGACGGACAACCCGCTCTACCGGCAGTGGCTGGTGCAACAGGATTTCTGGCTGGAGGATTTCGCCGCTTTTATCCTGCTGAAGCGCCTGCACGGTGAGCGGCCGTGGTATGAATGGCCCGAACCCTGGCGCAATTATCATACCGCCGACCTCGGCAGGTTGCGGGACGAATATCCCGACGAGCTCGACCGGGTCCGCTGGCTGCAGTACCAGGTGTTCGTCTCGTGGCAGTCCATTCGGGAAGCGGCCAGCGAGCGGGACATCTCCGTTTTCGGGGATATGCCGATTTTCGTCGCCCACGACAGTGCCGACGTATGGGCGAGCCCCGAACGCTTCCTGCTCGATGAACAGGGCCAGCTGTTATACGCCACGGGCGTCCCGCCGGACTATTTTTCAGCCACCGGACAACGCTGGGGCAACCCGCACTATAACTGGCAAGTCTTGCAGGACGAGGACTTCGACTGGTGGCTGCATCGGCTGGATAGCAACTTCGAGTGGTTCGACCTGCTGCGCATCGATCATTTCCGTGGCCTGGAGTCCGTGTGGATGATCGACCCCGATTGCGCGACGGCCGAGCGGGGGAAATGGGTCAAGACACCCGGCGACGCACTGTTGACCCGACTGCAGCAGCAGCGGGGGGAAATACCCCTGGTTGCAGAAGACCTTGGCATCATCACCCCGGAAGTGACAGAATTACGTAAGCGCTTCCACTTGCCGGGTATGGCCGTGTTGCAATTTTCATTTGATAATCATGAAGATAACCCGCACAAGCCGCGCAATATTACCGAGGATACGGTTGTCTACACGGGTACGCACGATAACGATACCACGCTGGGCTGGTTCAACTCGCTGTCACACGAGCAGCAGCAGCATGTGCTCGACGTACTGGAAATCAGCGATACTGGCGGCGTGGTCGATGCATTGATGAATACCGCGCTGCAGAGCAGGGCGCAGCTGTGCATTTTGCCGCTGCAGGATGTACTCGAGCTGGGTACGGAAGCGCGCATGAATTTACCGGGCGATGACGGGAACCACTGGCGCTGGCAATTCGACTGGTCGCAGATCACGCCGGAGAGAGCCACGCATTTGAAGGAGATGAGCAGTTATGCCGGACGCTGTTGATGGACCAAAGCGCAGATTACATCGCCTTGGACTCGCCCGTGCGCGTATCCAGACGGGCAGTTCACACGATCCGTTCGAGGCGCTTGGCCTGCATGAAACACCGGACAACCGCCGGGAGATCAGTGTATTTCTGCCGCCGGCGGAATCGGTGACGCTTGATGGTGTGGGCAGGATGGAGCGCATCCCGGGCAGTGATTGCTTCGTATTTGAACTGCAGGACAGCGAGTTGCCGGAACAGCACTACCGCCTGACGTGGAAAGAGAAACACAGCGGCAACATTCATCACCATATATCGCCCTACAGCTTTACCTCGCAGATCGGTGAACTGGACCGGCACCTGTTTCGGGAAGGCCGGCACCAGCATGCCTGGAAATTCCTGGGCGCCAGGCTGATGCGCATCGATGATGTGGAGGGTTGCCAGTTTGCCGTCTGGGCGCCGGGCGTGCGGCGTGTCAGCGTGGTGGGCGATTTCAACGGCTGGGACGGACGGCGCCACCCCATGCGTTGCCTGGGTGACTCCGGCATCTGGGAATTATTCATACCGGGGCTGGGGCCGGGGAATGCGTACAAATACGAGCTGCGCGCGGCCCACGGCAAAATCCTGATCAAGACCGATCCCTACGCGCGCCGCATGGCATTGCGGCCGGAAACCACATCGATCATTCCGGAAGACACGGAATGGTCCTGGGCTGACGGCGACTGGATGCAGGCCCGCCAGGATTTCGACTGGCAGCACCAGCCGGTGAGCATCTATGAATGTCATGCCGGTTCCTGGCGCCGGAATGCGGATGGCGGTTTCCTGAGCTGGCACGAACTTGCGCATCAGTTGCTCCCGTGGGTCGTGGAAATGGGCTACACCCATATCGAGTTGATGCCGGTAAACGAGCACCCGCTGGATGCGTCCTGGGGTTACCAGGTGACCGGCTACTATGCGCCGACTGCGCGTCATGGCAGTCCGGATGATCTGCGTTATTTCATCGAGCAGTGCCATCTCTGCGGGATCGGCGTCATTCTCGACTGGGTACCGGCGCACTTCCCGCGCGATGATCACGCGCTGGCGCGTTTTACCGGCGAGCCCACCTATGAACATGCGGACCCGCGACGCGGCGAGCACCAGGACTGGGGCACGCTGGTATTCGATTACGGTCGCAATGAAGTACGTAATTTCCTGATTGCCAATGCGGTCTACTGGATCGAGGAATTCCATGTCGACGGTTTGCGCGTGGATGCCGTGGCCTCCATGCTTTACCTGGACTATTCGCGCAATCCGGGCGAATGGGCGCCCAACCAGTACGGCGGAAGGGAAAACATCGAGGCCATCGAATTTATACGCGAGATGAACCGGGTGGTGCATGGACTGTTCCCGGGCGTGCTTACCATCGCGGAAGAGTCCACGTCCTGGCCCATGGTGTCGCGGCCGATCGATGCCGGTGGCCTCGGTTTCAGCATGAAATGGAATATGGGCTGGATGAATGACAGCCTGGTCTATATCAATGAAGACCCGTTGAACCGGAAACATCATCACGACAAACTGACCTTCAGCATGCTGTACGCCTGGAACGAGAACTTCGTGCTGCCGTTGTCACACGACGAGGTGGTGCACGGCAAGCGCAGCATGCTGTCCAAGATGCCCGGCAGTAACTGGCAGAAGATGGCGAACCTGCGGTTGTTCTATGCATGGCAATACGCACACCCCGGCAAGAAGTTGCTGTTTATGGGCAGCGAACTGGGGCAGTGGCTGGAATGGGACGAGCGGACGCAGATCGACTGGCCACTGCTGGATGTCGAGGAACACCAGGGCATCAGGAAACTGATCTGCGATCTCAATCACCTGTACCGCGAACAGCCGGCACTGCACCGCTACGATCACGAGCCCGCCGGCTTCCGCTGGATCGACTGCAGCGACAGGGACAATTCCGTACTTGCCCTGTTGCGCATGTGCGATGATCCGGCGCAGAGCATTGTCTGCGTGCTGAACTTTACCCCCGTGCCGCGGCAGGATTATCGAATCGGCGTGCCGGAGGCGGGGCATTACCACGAAATACTCAATACCGATTCCGGCTATTACGGCGGCAGCAACCTGGGTAACTGGCCACTGGACACCGAAGCGGTGCCGTGGATGGGTTTCGAGCAGTCCATAAAGTTGACCCTGCCGCCACTGGCAGGCGTCTTTCTAAAGGGTGAAACATGAAAATTCTGCAAGTACTGAGCGAGTGTTACCCGCTCATCAAAACCGGCGGCCTGGCCGATTTCGGCTTCAGCCTGCCGCATGCCCTGAAACAGCTTGGCGAGGACGTCCGCCTGTTGATACCCGGTTATGGCGATGTGCTGAAAACGGTCGAGAACGAGCGAATTATCGCCGAATTCGAAATCACCATGGCAGGTGTGCTGCAGCATGTCCGCATACTCGAAGTGCTGCCGCCGGAATTCGAAGTGCCGGTCTGGCTGGTCGACTGTCCGACGCTGTTCGAGCGCGCCGGCAATCCATACCTGAATGTCGATGGCATGGACTGGCCGGACAATGCCGAGCGCTTTGCCTGTTTCGCAAAAGCAGGGGCCATGCTTGCAATGGGAAAAAATGCCGATGGATGGCGGGCCGACGTGGTGCATTGCCATGACTGGCAGTCCGGGCTGTTGCCGGCTTACCTGGCCAGGTTGTCCAAACCGCCGCGTAGCATCTTTACCATCCACAACCTCGCCTATAACGGCTTGTTCTCCCACGCCGAGTTCCAGCGGCTGGAGTTGCCGAGTGAGTGGTGGGATGCGGAAGGGGTGGAATTTTACGGCGGATTTTCCATGCTCAAGGCCGGGGTCGTGTATGCCGACGCCGTCACCACGGTCAGCAAGACCTATGCAAAGGAAATACTCACCCCGGAGTTCGGCTGTGGCATGGATGGCGCGATGCGGCATGTCAGTCACAAACTTAGCGGGATCGTCAACGGCATCGACGATCACATCTGGAACCCTGCCGATGACCCCTACCTGGTCCGGCATTACGGGCGCGGTGATCGTACGGACGGCAGGTCGGTCAACCGCGAGGCGCTCTTCAGGGCGCTGGACTGGGAACCGCAGGACGGTGCGTCCGCGGGCCCCCTGTTCGGTTCGGTAGGCCGGCTGGTCGAGCAGAAGGGTATCGATCTGCTGGTATCCGCCGCATCGCACATCCTGGACCACCACAAGGCGTCCTTCGTCATTATTGGTGACGGCCAGCATGAGTACATCGAACAGCTGATGGAATTGCAGCACACCTATCCCGACCATGTGCGGCTGTTTATCGGATATTCAGAGGAACTGGCGCACCTGCTCGAGGCTGCGGCGGATTTCTTCGTCATGCCCTCGCGCTATGAACCGTGTGGCCTGAACCAGCTCTACAGCATGCGCTATGGCACGCCGCCCGTCGTGCATCGCGTCGGTGGACTGGCGGATACCGTGGTCGATGCGAGCGAGGATAACCTGGCGGCCGGAACGGCTACCGGGGTGGTATTCGATAAGGCCACGGAAGAGTCATTGCATGACGCGTTGTTGCGCGCCATTGCGCTGTTCAATAAACCCGCGGACTGGGCGCAGCTGCAACAGACCGCGATGCAGCAGGACTTCGGCTGGCACAACAGCGCGATGCAGTACCTGGCGCTGTATTCGGGCGTGCAGGACCGCTTGACTGAACCGGCCGGCATGCAGGTAGGCCGGCCCGGAAAAATTTATTCCGCGCGCCAGGCCGGCAAGGCATTGCCGGCCAGTCAGTCTCAAAATGCAGTGCCTGAAGGTGATGACGAGGCGGCTGTAAACGAATAAGAAAAGAAGGGGGGCAGAGCACAATTGACCCTGATATTAAAACAATTGTGCTCTGACCCCATTTGCTTTAAATGAGAAAAATATGACATTTCCCGGGATTTTTCTTATTGCGATCTTTACAGTCAGCGTCGCTGCAAATATTGGATTTATCGTTGTACACCATCCGAAAGTTTTCTCATCGTTTAATATATCAGCGAATCCGGAAGTGGAGGATTCATCAAAGCTGCCCTTGTACAAAAAAACTGAACTTACTGAAAAGTTCCGGCAACTCCTTGATGAGCAAAACCAGGATGGCTGGGTACAGAAAGTCGACTTCGTGCGACAGTTTGTCAATACCAATAGTCTTCACGCCATCGATGATGCGTGGGGCGATCATGCGATATTTATCAATCAGACGCTGTCTATGATCTACGATCATCATGCAGGTCTCGGGGAGCCGCCGCACCTGTCGTGCGGACCACGCGCCCGTGCAATGCAGTGGATCCTGGTGCAATTGGGGATTACCAGTAGAGAGGTGCAGGTCTATTCTGATGCTTCTGATTCAATCCAAAGTCATACTTTCCTGGATGTATTGAATCCGGAAAGCGGACATTGGGAAGCGCAAGACCCTGACTACGATGTTTACTACAAGGACAAGCGAACAAATCAGCGGGTTTCTGCGTATGAGCTCGTATTCGGGGATCTGAAAAATTACATACCATGTACAACAGCCACTATCTGTGGCTGGCAACAAGCGGGAGTAGGCCGGTTACGGGACATGAACTACTTCATGGCTGCGCGTTTCCCTGGTGTCGGCAACACATCTGCATTCCTCGTGAATATCAGTCGCTATTCTGCGGACAAGGAATATCCCGGCAACAGTGGGCAGACATTCGGCCAATTTGCATTAAAGACCTACGATGGCGCAACGTTGGTAACTTTAGGCGTTACAAAATTAATTGAGAATTCCTTGTTTTGAATGATTGAACTGGTACAAAACCCATGTAACAAAGATCTGTCCAGTTTTCAGTAGTTAATCGCCACAGTCAGGTGCTGCAATTCGAAAAAAAGGGTCAGGGCACAATTAGAGCCAGCGCATCAGGCCGCATTCGAAGGGGTGACTCAGCAGGTGGTGGCAGGGGTAGTAGCGGATCTTGAACTGCTGCAGGCCGCTGGCCGTGCACATGTCACCGAGATCGAACATGTCGCAACGGTACAGGGTGTCCCCTTCAGGTGTCTTACCCGCGAGGTAGAACAGTACCGAGTTGGTAATGTCGAACTTGCCTTCTTCGCTGGTCTTGCCCTTGACGCATTCGACCACGATGTCGTCCGGTTGCAGGCCGTTCAGGTGTATCGCCATCTCGAAGGAAAGCGGTTCACCGGCATTGATCGATGGCGGGACCTCCGTGATCAGGCGACCATTGACCGATGGCCACGCCTGCGCCACCTTGTGCTTCCATTCGGACAGTTCACGCGCACCCGCCGCTGCATCGGCGCCCAGCAGCCTGCCCTCGCGGGCGGCCGGCGCATACGACTGGCCCAGATAGTCGACTGCCATGCGAATGGTGTTGAAGCGCGGAATGATGGTCTTCATCGACGCGCGCGCCATGCGTATCCATTCTTCCGGCTGGCCCTCGTCGTTGCGGTTGTAGTAGGTTGGGATAACCTCGTATTCGAGGATATTCATCAGTTCCTCAGCCTCCAGCTCTTCCCGTATGTCAGGGTCGAATTCGGGGTGGGGCGTGATGGCCCAGCCGTTCTCGCCGTTATAGGCCTCGGCCCACCAGCCATCCGTGACGCTGAGGTTGAGGGCGCCGTTGATGGCGGCCTTCATGCCCGAGGTGCCGCAGGCCTCCATGGGATATTCCGGGGTGTTCAGCCACACATCGACGCCCGGCAGAAATTCGCGCGTCATCGACAGGTTGTAGTTTTCCAGCAGGATAATCCTGCCCTGGAAGTCCGGGTGCAGGCTCAATTCGTAAATTTTGCGTAACAGTGCCTGGCCCGGCTTGTCATTCGGGTGCGCCTTGCCGGCAAACACCAGTATGACCGGGCGCTCCGGGTCATTGACCAGCCGTGCCAGGCGCTCGAGGTCGCGGAAGATCAGCCCGGCACGCTTGTAGGTGGCGAAGCGGCGTGCGAAACCGATCAGCAAGGTGTTGATGTCATGCGTGGTCAGGTTGGCGGTCAGCCGTGAAGTGAGCGACTTGGTGCGGGCACAACGTTCGTACTGGTAGACGGCGCGTTGCCGGATGTCCTCGACTGCGGCGGCCTTGAGCAGCTGGCGTACACTCATGAAGACATGGTCTGGAATCTGTTCGATGAATGTCTCCCAGAAACGCGCGTCGGTGAGCTTGGCGCGCCAGCCGCCACCCATGTACATCTCGAACAGCGCGACCCAGGAACGTGACAGATAAGTATCCACGTCGGCGCCATTGGTGATGTAGCCGACGGGATTTTCCTCGACGCTGATTTCCGGCCAGACATAGGATTCCGTTTCCGCCGCAACACCGCCATGGATCCGGCTCACCCCGTTGCGGAAACGCGAACCGCGCAGGGCCAGCGAGGTCATGCAGAAACTCTGCGGATTTTGCGGATTGTCGCCCAGTCCCAGGAAACGCTCCTTGCTGATGCCGAGTTCGCCGATCAGCTTGCTGAAAAAGCCCGTCATGGTGTCATGTTCGAAAAAGTCATGGCCGGCCGGCACCGGTGTGTGTGTCGTGAATGCCGTTCCGGCGGCGACCAGTTCCAGGGCGCTTTCGAAATCGAGCTTGTTACCGATATGTTCACGGCAGCGTTCCAGGATCTGGAAGGCGGCGTGGCCCTCGTTGATGTGCCACACGGTGGGTTCCAGGTGCAGCGCGCGCAGCGCGCGCACGCCGCCGATGCCGAGGATGATTTCCTGCTGGATGCGGATCTTGTTGTCCCCGCCATAGAGTTGTGCGGTCAGTACACGGTCTTCGGGCTTGTTCTCCGGCAAATCGCTGTCCAGCAGCAGCAGGCGGATATGGCCGGCGCGCGCTTCCCAGACCCGCAGTTCCAGGTCGTGGTCCTGCAGGGGGACATGTACCCGCACTTCCTTGCCGTCCGCATCGCGCGCCGGCGTCACCGGCAGGTCACAGGGATCGCTGCGCTTGTAGTCGGCAATCTGGTTGCCATTGCAGTCGATGCGCTGGGTGAAGTAACCGTGCCGGTAAAGAATACCGATACCGATAAACGGCACCCACAGGTTGCTCATCGCCTTGCAGTAGTCGGCAGCCAGGATACCCAGGCCGCCGGCATAAATCGGCACGCTCTCGTGAAAACCGTACTCCGCCGAGAAGTAGGCCACCAGGTCAGTGTCCGGGGACAGGAATTGATCGATAGTGGTGGCGGGTTTCTGTTCCAGGTAGGTGTCGTAGGCCGACAGCACGTTCCGGTACTCGGTCAGCAGGATCGGGTCCGTAGCAGCCGGGTTGATACGTTCCTGGCGCATGCGGCGGAGGAATACGCGGGGGTTGTGCCTGCAGGCATCCCAGCATTCCGGGTCGAGATGCCGGAACAGGCGCCGCACGCCGCGGTTCCAGCTGTAATAAAGATCGTTCGCCAGCTCGCCGAGACGTTCGAAACGCTTGGGCAATGTTGCCTGTATTTCTACGGTGAAGGAGGTGCCGTTGGTGTTTGCTTGGTCCATGCTGTTTCCGGGTTAGTCAGGTTTGCCTGGTTCAGGGTTTCGTCTTGATGTGTATGCAGTCCGAGGGACATTAATTAGCATACCGACCGCAACCTTTTCAATACACATCGTAAAAAAGCATAGTATGCACTATCCGATGGCGCGTTGCGCGCCCGGGGAACGGCCGTCACGGTGCGTGGCGTCCGTTAATTGTCGCATGCCGGCTTGTTGCCGCATGACAGGGGATGTCACCCCGGTGCCGATCCATCCCGCCAACGTTGTGTCATGCAACCCGGCCAATACCGCAACGCCCGGCGCTGGCCGGGTAGGGTATCGAGTCAGGTTGATTGGGTCGGGCGACAGCGGGTTGGCCTTGATTTAACGATATCCGCCTGTTGTCACAGGTCACGCGGCAGGTTCAGTCAAGCAGGCCTGCCTTTTCATTCTTTCCCGGCGGTGTTCCCCCGGGCGCGGGAATGGCCTGGTGCGGTACCTGTCCCTCGTGTTCGATGTGGATGGCCGCGGGCGTTTTATTCAGTTCCCGCTCGATATCCAGTACCACCTGGGTCATCTTCAACACGCTGTCCGGGTTGAGTGAGATGGAGTCGATGCCCTCTTCCACCAGCCAGCGGGTTATCTCGGGAAAATCCGAAGGGGCCTGGCCGCAAATGCCGATGAACTTGTTTTGCTCACGGCACGCACTGATCGCCATCTCCATGAGCGCAAGTACTGCCGGGTTGCGTTCATCGTAGCCGGTCAGGATGCCGGAGTCCCGATCAACGCCCAGGGTGAGCTGGGTCAGGTCGTTGGTGCCGATGGAAAACCCGTCGCAGTGTTTGAGGAAACTGCTGTGCAAGCAAGGCATTTGACGGGATTTCGCACATAATCTTGATCTTCAGGCCTTGCTCGCCACGCCGCAGTCCGTATTGCGCCATAAGAGACAGAACCTGCTGTAACTCCTCGACGGTGCGTACAAACGGGATCATCAGTTCAAGGTTGTCGAGACCCATCGTTTCGCGCACTTTCACCATCGCCGCACATTCCAGTGCAAAGCATTCCGCGAAGTTCTCCGAGTGATAGCGGGATGCCCCGCGAAAACCGATCATCGGGTTTTCCTCCACGGGTTCGAACTGACTGCCGCCCAGCAGGGCAGCGTATTCATTCGATTTGAAGTCACTCATCCTGACCGTGACCGGTTTCGGATAGAAGGCGGCGGCAATGGTGCCGACGCCTTCGGAGAGGCGGTCGACATAGTAGTCACGCGGGCTGGCGTAGCCGGCAATACGCGGTGTGATCTTCTTGCGGACCTCGTCAGGCAGCCGGTTGAATTCAAGCAGGGCGCGCGGGTGGATACCGATGCTGTTGTTGATGATGAATTCCAGCCGCGCCAGCCCGACCCCGGTATTCGGCAGGGCGGAGAACTCCAGTGCCCGGACCGGGTTGCCGACGATGAGCATCATGTTCGTATTCGGCTGGTCGAGCCCCTTCAGGTCCACCCGTTCGCTGTTAAACCGCAGCTTGCCGTCGTAGACAAATCCCGTGTCGCCCTCGACGCAGGACACCGTCACATGTTGCCCGTCACTGATCTTGCGTGTGGCGTCACCGGCGCCGACCACTGCCGGGATGCCGAGTTCGCGCGCCACGATGGCGGCATGGCACACCCGGCCGCCGCGGTTCGTCACGATGGCGCTGGCAATCTTCATGACAGGCTCCCAGTCCGGATCGGTAATGTCGGTAACCAGTACCTCGCCGGGTTGCAGGTCATGCATTTGTGCCGCTTCGAGTATGATGCGCGCCTTGCCGGCGCCGATTTTCGCGCCGACCGCCTTGCCCTGCGTGAGCACCGGCCCGCGCTGCTGCAGGGTGAAAATCTCCTGGTAGGCGTCCGTGCGAATGGAATGCACCGTTTCCGGCCGTGCCTGCACGATGAACAGTTCACCGCTTTCGCCGTCTTTCGCCCACTCGATATCCATGGGACGGGCTTTGCCGGCCTGTGCCGTATAATGCCGTTCTATGGCCACTGCATAGCGGGCGAGCTGCAGGATCTCGTCATCAGTGATGGCGAATTGCGTGCGTTGCTCGTTTTTGACCTTGACGATACGCGTGGCCTCGGCAGTGACCGGGTCTTTCGTGTAGATCATCTTGATGGCTTTTTCACCGAGATGGCGCTGGATGATCGGTTTGTACCCCTGTTCGAGGGTCGGTTTGTAAACCAGGAACTCGTCCGGGTTGACGGAGCCCTGGACCACGGTTTCACCCAGCCCGTAGGCAGCCGTGATCATGACAACATCCCGAAAGCCGCTTTCGGTATCCAGCGTGAACATGACGCCCGACGAGGCGAGGTCGGAACGCACCATCTTCTGCACGCCGATCGACAGGGCGATGCTCATGTGTTCGAAGCCCTTGTCCACGCGGTAATGAATGGCGCGGTCGGTAAACAATGACGCCAGCACCCGTTTGCAGGTGCGCAGCAGATGGTCGATGCCGCGGATGTTCAGGTAGGTTTCCTGTTGTCCGGCAAACGAAGCGTCCGGCAGGTCCTCGGCGGTGGCGGAACTGCGCACCGCCACATCGGGCAAGCTACCGTATTCCTGTTCCATTTCCAGGTAGGCCGCGCGGATTTCGTCTGCAAGTTGCGGCGGCAGCTCTCCATCGACAATCCAGCCGCGTATCTGCGCGCCGGTCACGGCGAGTGCGTCGACATCATCCACGTCCAGCTGTTCGAGGGCCTGGCTGATGCGTTCATCGAGGTTGTTGTGTTGCAGGTAGTCGCGGTAGGCGCTGGCGGTTGTGGCAAAGCCGTTCGGCACCTTGACGCCTTCTCCCGACAGTGCCTGGTACATTTCGCCAAGTGATGCGTTTTTGCCGCCAACCAGGGGTACATCGCCGATGCCGAGCTCGCGGAAGCGGCGAATGTAGGTAAATGATTGCATGCAGGAATCCCCTAAAATTTTATATGTGTGCCTTGTGGCCTTACGCGGAACTTATTACTGTTAAATTATCATAGCAGCTATAGGCAGGGGAACAGGCTTAATTGATGCAGGTCAAGTTCAAGTGACTAAATTAACTGAATATGAGCATATGAGAATATGAGGTCCTGGCATGAAGAGCGCCACCTGCCCTGGAGTGCCGGGCAGATGTTCGACCTGGTGGCTGATATCGAACGCTATCCCGAGTTTTTGCCGGGCTGGACGCACGCCAGTATTACCCGCCGTGACGGTCATGCCCTGACAGTTACGCAAGGGGTCGACCTGGGTATCCTGCAGCTTGATTTCGAGTCACACGCCGACCTGCAGCGGCCCGAGCACCTGCAGATCAGTTCGGCAGCGGGGCCGTTCAGGCGGCTGCAGATCGACTGGCATTTCGAGCCTGATGCGCGGGACGGCTGCCTGGTCTCGCTGGCGGTGAATATCGAGATGCGCTCGCTGCTGCTGGAGGCTGCCGGCGGGCGATTGCTGGAGCTGTTCACACGCGACATCTACCGACGCTTTCGCGAGCGCGCGGCCGTGCTGTATGGCAGTAACTGACCGCAGGTCTGTCGGCCAGCCGCCTGTGCAGGCACGGGTCATATTCATGACAGTTCTCTTCAAGGCCCGGCGCCGCGCAAGACCGTCCCCGCAGCCGCGCAGTACGCCGACACCGGTCATTCACACGCAGGGCTGGAGCGCCCGCTAGCCGGTGATTTTCTGGCGCTTCTTGCCGGTAAACAGGGCGATCAGGTCCGGGCGCGAGACGATCCCGATGACATGGTTATTGTCATCCGTGACGATGAGCCGCTTGATGCGGTTACGGTCCATCAGGTGAATGGCGGTCTGCAGCGTGTCGTCCTCGCGCACGGTGACGGGCTTCAATGTCATCAGGCCGTCGACCGTGGTGCCGCGCTTCTTGGCGGGCCGCTTGCGGCGGATAATGACGTTGAACATGTTCAGTACTGATGAACCTTCCTTGAGATTGAGTGCGGCCAGGAAATCCGCCTCAGTCAGCACGCCGGTCAGCACGTTGTCGCCGTTGACCACAGGCAGGCTGCTGACGCCGTTTTGTGCCATCAGGTCGGCGGCGGCGTTCAGCGAAGTACCCTCCGGCACGCTGATAACGTCGCGGGTCATGATGTCACCGATCTTGACCTGCTCCGACTGCCGAATCTTCGGATGAGTGGTCATGTCCTTACCGATGAAGTTCATCTGCGACGGCAACATCGGCACCATCGGTAAAAAGCCGGGTAGCAGCATGTTCCAGTAGATCCAGTCGAACATGATCTTGCCCATGTGGTTCATGTAGGATTCCTTGAGCAGGTCGAACGGTCCGACCACCGGCATCGGGAACTTGCCTTCGAGCGGTTCCATGTCGTAGTTGAAGTCGATCAGCAGGGCCTTGTGGTAGCCCGACTCGATATAACAATTGGCGTGCCCGTCGAACGAAGGCAGCGGTTTCTTGCCGTCGATCTCGCGCAGCAGGTTGTCCACCACGGTCTCGGCCTCGAAGTGCGCGACGGAGCCGGCCTTCGAAGTCGAGACGTTGGTATTGTCTCCCAGCAGGTAGATGCAATCGGCCTTGCGGTGCCTGAGCGTCTTCGGATCGGTCAATGCGTAGCCGGTACCGTCGCCGAGGCCGGATTCTTCCAGGGCCGTCGGTCCGAGGTTGGGCGGAATGATGCAAAGCAGATCGAAGTCCATGCTGCTGCCCTCGTAGGAGTGGATGGTGCGGCCCGGTCCGTCGACCCGTTCCAGTGCGAAGTTCGGCACGATATTGATGTGCTTCTCCCAGGCGATCTTCGTCAGCACCTTGTTGGCATTCGGCTTGGTGAAGGCGCCGGAATAGGGCGTGACCAGGGTAATATCGATAGCGTCGCGGACACCCTTGGTTGCGAAGTAATAGTCGGCGAGAAAGGCAAACTCGATGGGGGCTACCGGGCATTTGATCGGCATGTCGGCGATATCGATGACCAGCTTGCCGGATTTCATTGCCTCCAGCTCCGGCTGCATGGCGATCGCCGCGTCCAGGTTGTAGAAGGTATGGACACCGTTTTGCCCCATGGTCTCGGCGAGTCCCTCGACCTCGTCGGCGGCGGTGTGACAGCCGAGCGTGCAGACCAGGAAGTCATAATCGTATACATCGCGGCTGGTTTCGACTTTCTTGTGCTCGTGGTCGATGCGCTTCACCTCGGCCTTGATGAAGGTGGCGCTCTTCGGCAGGGGGTCGGTAATATCGCGCACGATATCCTCGCGTTCCTCGTAGCCGTACAGCTTGAACGGGATGAACAGGTTGCCGGGCTGGTAATGGTGTTCCGCGGCCCTGTCGATGACCATAATGTTCCATTCCTTCTGGTCGAGCTTGTGGCTCAGCATGTTGGCGACGATGGTGCCGCCCGTGCCGGCTCCCAGGATTACGATATTTTTCATTTTGTTCTCCTTGCTTGTTGGATACTGCCGGCGCTGATGCGGCCGGCATGGTGTCCGGTTGTTATCGCGTACGGTGCTCGGGATTGCCCAGCCGAATGAGCGCCTTGAGCAGGTCGGAGCGGTGCAGCTGCCCGACGATGGTGTTGTCATCCATCACCGGGAAGCCGCGCAACGACGTCTCGATGAACAGCCTGGCGGCATCGACGATGCTGGTTCCGGCCTCGATGGTGCGGACTTCGGTCTGCATGTATTCCGCGACACGCCCGCCCCATTCCCCGAAGTAGCTGGCCTTGAGTACGGCCTCGAGACAGTCCTTCTCCGCCAGCAGGCCCACCAGGTTGCCGAGATCGTCGACCACGGGTGCGCCGGGAATACGCCGTTCCGTGAGCACCTGGACCGCTTCCATGATGTCCATATCAGGATGCAGCGTGAGCAGGTTGGCCGACATGCAGGCGCTGACTGTGTTGTCATCGGACATGGGTAGTGCCTCGTCGTGAATCAGTTGTCTGGTTCTGTTGCGGCTTTGCGGCGCTTGCTGCAGGGCTTTCGGCAGGTGCCGCCGCAATCCGATGTTACACCCGGAATATTGTTCAGTCCGCCACAACTGCCCTGGATACCCCGGCGGCCGCACAGTAAACCCAGCGCGAGACCGATCGCCACCAGTATGAAAATCAGGATGCTGGCGAGTAATTCGGTCATGCTCAGCTGCGCCTCCCGCTCCGGTGCTGCTCGAAGGCCGGCGTTTGCCGGTCAATGAAGCCGTCATCCGTGCGAATGATAAACCAGGCGGCGACGCCTGCGCGTTCGGCCAGCCGGAAACCTTCCTCCGGGCCCAGCACCAGCAGGCCCGTGGCGAGGGCATCGGCCGCCGCCGTGCTGTCGTCGATCACGGTCACCGAGGCCAGCCGGTGCGCGATGGGCCGGCCGCTGCGCGGATCGATGGTATGTGAGTAGCGGACGCCGTCCTTTTCGAAATAATTACGGTAGTCGCCGGAGGTGGCAATGCCACTGTCATCGACCGATATCACGGCGTGCAGGTCGCGGTGCCTCGACGACGGCTGTTCTATGCCGATGCGCCAGTGGCCGCCCACGGGGTTGCGCCCCCGGCCGCGCAATTCCCCGCCGATTTCCACCAGGTAATCGATGACGCCGAGGGATTCCAGCAGCGTGGCGACCTGGTCCACCGCGTAACCCTTGGCGATGGCCGAGAGATCGATGTGCAGTTCGGGCAGGTCCTTGCGGATTGCCGGCGGTGAGCCGCGCGCCCTGATGCGGGTGTAGCCGATGCGTGCAGTCGCTGCCGCAATTGCGGCGTCAGACGGGACCCGGTCCTGTTGCTTGCCGGGACCAAATCCCCACAGGTCGACCAGTGGTGCCACGGTTACATCGAAGGCGCCGGCAGTCAGTTCACTTGCATGCAGTGCTGTTGTCACCACGGCGGCAAGATCGGCGGAGACGTCTATCCAGTCGGTGGAAGCGCCGGCGTTGAAGCGCGACAGTTCGGATTGAGCGTCCCAGGTCGACATTTGCCGGTTGATGCGCGCGAGTAAATTTTCGATCTGCGTGCCGAGCGCCGCTTCCTCCAGCCCGTCCGGCAGGCCGCCCACCTTGACGCTGTAGGCGGTGCCCATGGTCATGCCGGAAAACCCGACCGGTTGCGCTGCGCGGTCGGTGCAGGCGCCCGCCAGTAACGCCAGTACGACGACCACCGCGTAACGCCGGCTGCGAGCAGCTGTCCGGGCAGGACGGCGTCGGGCCTTATGCACCGAAATCATCCAGCATGATGTTGTCGCGCTCGACGCCCAGGTCCTCGAGCATGCCGATCACGGCGGTATTCATCATCGGCGGTCCGCACAGGTAGTATTCGCAATCTTCCGGTGCCGGGTGATAGCTCAGGTAGTGCAGCAACAGGGCCTCGTGAATGAATCCCTGGTAGCCTTCCCAGTGGTCGTCCGGCTGGGGGTCCGACAGGGCGACGTGCCATTCGAAATTCGAATGCGCGGCCTGCAGGGCGTCGAATTCCTCCTGGTAGAAGATTTCGCGTCGGCTGCGGGCGCCGTACCAGAACGACAGGGTGCGGTCCGTGCCGATCCGTTTCAGCTGGTCGAGGATGTGGGCGCGCATCGGCGCCATGCCGGCGCCGCCACCGATGAAGACCATTTCCGCATTCGTGTCGCGCGCGAAGAACTCGCCGTACGGGCCTGATATCGTTACGGTATCCCCCGGTTTTAGACTGAAAATCCAGGACGACATGATGCCGGGCGGGACATCGGGCTGGGTGGGCGGCGGGGTCGCGATGCGCACGTTCAGCATGACGATGTCATTTTCCCCGGGATAATTCGCCATTGAATAGGCGCGCAAGACCGGCGCGTCGACCGCGGAAGAATAGCGCCACAGGTTGTGGCGGTCCCAGTCCGCGCGGAATTCCTCCGGAATATCGAAATCGCGGTAGGCCAGCCGGTGCGGCGGGCACTGTATCTGGATGTAACCGCCGGCGCGGAAGTCCATGTCCTCGCCGGCGGGTATTTCCAGTACCAGTTCCTTGATGAAGGTGGAAACACTGCGGTTGGAGCGCACGCTGCACTGCAGTTTCTTTACGCCGAAGACCTCGGCCGGCACCTCGACCTGCAGGTCCTGCTTGACGACCAGCTGGCACGACAGGCGGGCCCCGCCGGCGGCGTCCCGCCGGTTGATATGGGCCGTCTCGGTCGGCAGGATATCGCCGCCGCCGGCATGTACCTTGACGCGGCACTGGCCGCAGGTGCCGCCACCGCCGCAGGCGGAAGGGATGAATATATCCGCGGCCGCCAGTGCGGTGTTCAGCTTCAGCCCGGTTGGCGTCTCCAGCTCACGCTCGCCATTGATCGTGATGGTGACATTGCCGCTGGCAACCAGGCGTGCGCGCGCCAGCAGGATAATGCCGACCAGTGCCAGCACGATGGCCGTGAACAGGGTAACGCCGAGTGTGATCTCGAGCATGCGGCCGGTTCCTCAGAGTTGCACGCCCGAAAAGGACATGAAGGCCAGTGACATCAGGCCGGTGATAATGAAGGTGATGCCGAGGCCCTGCAGTCCGGCCGGCACATCGCTGTACTTGAGTTTTTCCCGAATGCTGGCCAGCCCCACCAGTGCGAGCGCCCAGCCGAAGCCGCTGCCGATGCCGAATACCACGCTCTCGCCGAACGTATAGTCGCGTTCCACCATGAACAGCGAGCCACCGAGAATCGCGCAGTTCACGGTGATCAGCGGCAGGAAGATACCCAGCGCGTTATAGAGCGCGGAGAAGTAGCGGTCCAGCGTCATCTCCAGGATCTGCACCATGGCGGCGATGACCCCGATATAGCTGATCAGGCCGAGGAAGCCGAGGTCGACGTCCGGCAGGCCCGCCCAGGCCAGCGCGCCGTCCTTCAGCAGGTATGCGTAGATAAGGTGGTTGAGCGGCACCGTGATGGCCTGCACGACGATCACCGCGGCGCCCAGCCCGATGGCGGTCTCGATGCGCTTGGAGATCGCCAGGAACGTGCACATGCCGAGAAAGAAGGACAGGGCCAGGTTCTCGACGAACACCGCGCGGACAAACAGGCTGAGGTAATTTTCCATGCGCCGGACCCGTTCTCAGTTAACCTGCGTGCGGTGCACAGAGTGGATACGGTATTCCGCTTTTTCGACCTGCGCCGGTTTCCACGCGCGTATCGCCCAGATCAACAGGCCGATGATAAAGAAGGCGCTGGGTGCAAGCAGCATCAGCCCGTTGGGTTCATACCAGCCACCGTCCCGCACCAGCGGCAGCACTCGAAAGCCGAGCAGGGTGCCGGAGCCGAACAGTTCGCGCAGCGTCGCCACCAGGATGAGGATCAGGCTGTAGCCCATGGCATGGCCAAGCGCATCCAGCACGCTCTCCCTGACCGGGTTGTGCAGTGCGAAGGCCTCCGCCCGGCCGAGCACGATGCAGTTGGTGATGATCAGGCCGACGAACACCGACAGCTGTTTGCTGATTTCCCAGGCAAAGGCCTTCAGCACCTGGTCCACCACGATGACCAGCGAGGCGATGATGGTGATCTGCACGATGATGCGGATATTGGTGGGGATGTGGTGACGGATCAGGCTGATGGCGGCGCTGGCGCAGGTGATGACGAAGGTCAGTGCGATGCACATGATGAGCGAGGGCGCGAGCTTCACCGTGACCGCAAGCGCGGAACACACGCCCAGTACCTGCAGGGTGATGGGGTTGTTGTCGACCAGTGGTTCGAACAGTATCTGCTTGTCTTCCAGGTTCATTGCGTGTCTCCCGCACGTCGCAGTTTCTCAAGGTAGGGGCCGAAGCCCAGATCGCTCAGCCAGAAGCGCAGCAGCTTGTCGACGCCGTTGCTGGTCAGGGTGGCGCCGGCGATACCGTCGACCTGGTAACGTGCCTGTGGCGACTCGCGGTCGACGTTGCCCTTGATCACCGTGATGCGTGCCTTGCCGTTTTCATCATAGGCCAGTTTGTCGTGAAAGCCGGCTTGCCAGGCCGGCTGCTCGATGGCATCGCCGAGCCCCGGCGTTTCGGCATGCTCGTAAAAGGTGATTCCGCTAATGGTGCGTGCGTCACCGGCCAGGGCGAGGAAGCCGTACATGGTGGACCACAGGCCGTAACCGTGCACCGGCAGGATGATGGTTTCGATGCGATTCTCCCCGCTGACCAGGTAGACCGGCGCATAGCGCGCGCGCCGCTTGATGCCGGCGCTGTCGACTGCACGGTCCAGGCTGCGGCTGGTCGCCGGATCACGGGCGGCAGCGCGCGGGTCGAAGCGCGCCGGGTCGATGGTGTCGACGTATTCCCCGGAATCGAGGTCCACGATATGCGTGTCGATGCGTTCCCGGAACAGCGTCTCCGTATCGGCGTCCGCCGTCGCCAGCCCGGCAACGCTGATGATCTGGCGCTTGATGGCCAGCGCCTGGTTGCGCTCCTGCAGCGGCTTGAGCAACACGGCGGCGGACGACACCAGCACGGCGCATACCAGGCACAGAACGAGTGCCACCGCGACGATCTTGCGCGGATCGTCATTGGGCAGGGCGAGAAAATTCCAGCCGCTGGCAGCCGTTTGCGGGTTGTTGTCAGGCGGCATTGCGACGCTCCCGGCGGCGAATATTCGCCTGCACGACAAACCAGTCGATCAGCGAGGCAAACACGTTGGCGAACAGGATCGCCAGCATCATGCCTTCCGGAAACCCCGGGTTCAGTACCCGAATGAGCGTCACCATCACGCCGATCAGGGCACCGAAAATCCAGCGTCCGGTGTTGGTCATCGAGGCGGTGACCGGATCGGTGGCCATGAAGACCATGCCGAAGGCATACCCGCCCAGTACCAGGTGCCAGTACCAGGGCAGCGCAAACAGCGGGTTGCTGCTACTGCCGATGACATTGAACAGGGTGCTGCAGGCGATCATGCCGAGCATGACTCCCGCCATGATGCGCCAGGATGCAACCCGTGTGATGACCAGGAACGCGGCGCCGGCCAGGCAGGCCAGGGTCGAGGTTTCGCCCATCGAACCCTGTATGTGGCCGAGGAAGGCATCCATCCAGGTCACGCCGCCAAGCAGTATCGCCTCGACGCCGCCCTCGGCCGCCAGGTACAGGGGCGTGGCCCCGCTGTAACCGTCCACCGGCACCCACACGGCATCGCCCGACATGTGCGCGGGATAGGCGAAAAACAGGAATGCGCGCCCGACGAGTGCCGGGTTGAGGAAATTCTTGCCGGTCCCGCCGAAGACTTCCTTGCCGATCACCACGCCGAAGGAGATGCCGATGGCGACCTGCCAGAGCGGGATATCCGCCGGCAGCGTCAGGGCGAACAGCAGCGAGGTCACGAAGAAGCCCTCGTTGATCTCATGGTTGCGCACCAGCGCGAACAGGACTTCCCAGAAACCGCCGGCGATGAGCGTGACGATATAGACCGGCAGAACATACAACGCACCATGTGCCATGCAGGACCACGGGTTGTCCGGGTCAAGGCCGATGCCGAGCCGTGCGATGAACGTGCCGCGCCAGCCGTCCGCCGTTTCCAGGCCAAGTGCGGCCAGGGCGGCATTGGACTCGTGTCCGACCATGTACATCGCCATCAGGAAGCAGGGCGTGGCAGCCAGCACCACGGCGATCATCAGGCGCTTGAGGTCAATGGCGTCACGCACATGCGGCGCGCCGGCAGTGACATCCGCCGGCGTGTAGAGGAACGTGTCGACCATTTCGAAGACGGCGCCGAACCGTTCCAGTGCGCCGCCGCGGCTGAATACCGGTTCGATGCGGTCGAGGAAGCGTCGTGTTGCACCGGTTCGCGCCATCAGCCTTCCTTCCTTATCTGTTGCAGGTTCCGGCGCAGGATCGGGCCGTAGTCATACTTGCCGGTATCGACGAAGGTGCACAGTGCCAGGTCTTCCTCGTCGAGTTCCAGGCAGCCCAGCGCCATGGCGGCCTCGGTGTCCCGGGTCACCAGTGCGCGCAGCAGTTGGGTCGGCAGGATATCGAGCGGCATGACGCGTTCGAACGAGCCGGTGGGCACCATGGCGCGCGGACTGCCATTGCGTGACGTGGTCAGGTTGAACTCCCTGTTCGGCAGAAAGCCGGCCGCGAACACCTTGCTGGCCGAGTACTTTTGAAAACCGGGTGCCAGCCAGCCGAACAGTTCGCGCTTGCGGCCCTCGCGCAGGACCGACACCTGCAGGTGGTAGCGGCCGAGAAACGCGGTTTTGCCGACCGCGTGGTGCCCGGAGAGAATCGATCCGGAGATGGCGCGGGACTCGCCGGCGCGCAGTTCGTCCCTGACCAGTTCCGTGATGCTGGCGCCGAGACGGGTGCGAATGAGCCGCGGGTTGAATACCTGCGGTCCGCCCAGCGCGATGATGCGCTCTGTCGACAGGCGGCCGCTGGTAAACAGCCGGCCGATGGCGATGACATCCTGGTAATTGAGGTGCCAGACAGTGCGCTGCGCACCGACCGGTGCGAGGAAATGGATGTGGGTTCCCGCGAGGCCGGCGGGGTGGGGGCCGGCGAATTCGGCAACGCTGACAGCATCCGTGCCGGCGGTCGGGAGGGTCGTGCCTGGCGACTTGCAGACAAAGACCTTGCCCGGCGTCAGCCTGGAAATAACGGTCAGGCCGTTGCTGAAATCGTCCGGCGATTCCGCGATGATGACTGCGGGATCGGCGGCCAGCGGACGGGTATCCATGGCGGTGACGAAAATGGCGTAGGGTTCCGATTCCGGGTCGGGGACCAGGCTGTAGGGCCGCGTGCGGAAGGCCAGCCACAGGCCCGAGGCAAGCAGGTTGTCCCGCACCTGTGCCCGGTTCAGGCCGGCAAGTTCCTCCGCTTGCCAGGCGTTGAAGGTCTCCTCGTCGTCGCCTTCAAGGCGAATGGTGATGCTGCGTAAAAACCGCCGTGCGCCGCGCTCGATATATTCGACCACGCCGCTGCCGGGTGAGTTGGTGGTGACCGAGGTGAGGTGTTTGCCGCGTACCAGCGGTTGCCCGAGCCGCACGCGGTCGCCCTCGTTGACCAGCAGTGTCGGCAGGCGCTTGTAGGTGCCGTAGTCCTGGCCGAGCACGCCCACCGTGCGGACTTCCGGCCCGGGATGGATACGCTGCTCGGGTTTTCCGCTAATGGCAATATCCAGCCCGCGTTTTAATTTGATCATGGTTTGTCTGGTCAGTCCGCTGAAATCGGGCCGGTCATTGTGCCGGGAATTCTTTGTATCAGAGCGCCGCTATAAGTTAACTGATCCAGGTCAAATGGCATCACGCCGGCGGCCTTGATGCCGGTTTATCTAACAGGACGCTAACAATCCCCGGACTAGCTGCCCGGGATGTGCATCGCCAGTTCGACCAGCATTGTCGCCAGCAGCACGACCGTCGCGCCGGCCAGGATACGGCGCGGGACGGGCTGCAGCCGCAGCGAGTAGCCGCCGACGATGACCGCGCACAGCAGGTTGGTGATTGCACTGATCGCGGACAGTCCGCTCTGGCTGACGGCGACGAGCAGCGCCAGCAGAAATCCGACGAACAGTGCCAGTGACGTGCGCCGGGTTGCAGCTACACCGTAGCGGACGGCGAACGTGTGCTTGCCGGCCTGCCGGTCGGTGTCGACCTGGGCAGGCTGGTGCGACAGTAACAGGGACATCGCCAGCGCCATGAACGCCGCGCTGCCGGCCGCGAGTTCGACCGTCATGCCGCCGCCGGCCAGCAGCCACAGGCAGCCGAACACGCCCGGCCCGTAACACAGCCCGGTGACCCACTCACCCAGCGACGTGTAGGCCAGTGGCCGCGGTCCGGCATTATAGAGATAACCCAGTAACACCAGCGGGACGGCGATTGCCAGTATCCAGAACTTTTCCGCCTGCGCGAGCAACACGAGTCCAAGCAGGCCGCCGGCGAGCAGGCTGACATAACCGTGCGCCGCGGCGACGCGCAGGTCCTGGTGATGAAATCGTGCCCAGGAATGGAATTTCTCGATATCGGCACCGAGACGCCAGTCGCTGACGTCGTTGAGAACATTGATGGCGTGTTGCAGCAGGATGACAGCGAGTGTTGCCGCGGCAACCGCGGCCAACGGGCGGCCCTCGATGCCGGCCAGCAGCCAGACTGCCGCTCCGGGCAGTACCGAGATCAGGTAGATGGGCGGATCAAGCGCCTGCCACCAGCGGATGACAGGCGCTTGTGCAGGCTGCACGACAGCCGCTCCCGCGGGGGTAACGGATCAGGCCGTCGCGGCGGCCGCCGCTTGCGGAAAATAGGTCTGCAGTGCGTCACGGAACCAGCCATAGTGCTGGCGTTCCGAATCGATCACTTTCTGGTAAACGGCCACTTCCTCCGTTTGACCGGCCGCCTGTGCCTGGTCGCGGAAGTGCGGGTAGATTTCGGCAAATTCACGTTCTTCCACGCGCATCGCGACGCGCAGGGCCTTCTCGACAACACTGTCCGGATTCATTGCAATCAACCGGTCACAGTTTTCGCGGATAGTGGAGAGGGCATCGATCGCCCGTTGCGTGTCTTCGCCGCGTTGCGGAACACCCATTTTCTCGTACAGCTTGCGTAACCAGACCGCATGCAGCTTTTCTTCACCGGCGACCTTGAGGAACAGCGTGGCGAGCTTGGGATAACCGGCCTGCCGCGCCCAGCGCGCAAATTCAGGATACATGATCCGGTTTTCGTACTCCTCCACGTCGACAAAGGACTCGGCCGTAGCGCCCAGGCTGTTGCCCTGGCGGGCGGCGGCAAAACACTCGAAGATCATTTCCTCTGATATTTCAGTCATTATCGGGACTCCGGTACATTGGTTTGTGGTAGCAGATTCGACTGCAACAGCCTATATCGATTTATGCGCTGGCGCAATGCGGTGCGGGTCCCGCGGCCGGTGCGTTTGGTAGCGGCTTGATCTGCATCAAAACGGCAGGCCGCGGCAAGCGGGAACATGCAGATACCCGGTATTGCACGGCAAGTGGCGCCGATGAGGCCGGAAAACCGGGTACGCACTGTCATCGATAGTGCCGGACTACGTGCCGCCAGGGGAGTCGGGCAATGGCAACGGACAGCATGGCAGTGGCTGACTACAGCCGTTTCACGCGCTGGCATGTAATGCCGGAGATGGAATCGCTGGTCAACGATATCGGTGTGTGCATCTATCGCGCGGCGCGGGCGGCCATTGCGGCACGCGGAACATTCCGCATGGTCCTGGCCGGGGGCGCTGCTGCGCAGGCCGTGTGCCGCGAGTTGGCCGATACCGATGCCGACTGGTCGCGCTGGCAGCTGTATTTCGGCGATGAACGCTGTTTGCCGGAGAAACATCCCGCACGCAACAGTGTCATGGCGGCTGCCAACTGGCTCGACCGGGTGACGATTCCACCGGAAAACATACACCTGATACCGGTCGGGCTTGGCGCGGTAGCGGCGGCGCGCGCGTATTCGGCGGTCATCGATGCGGCGCGCCCGTTCGATATGGTGTTGCTGGGGATGGGCGAAGACGGACACACCGCCGGCCTGTTTCCTGGCCAGACTCAATGCAACGTCAAGTCGGTGTACGCGGTACACGGTGTTCCCGGCTCAGCGGCGGACGGCGTCAGTTTAAGTGCGGCGGCGTTGAACGACAGCACCAGGGTACTGGCAATGGTGACCGGCAGGGCCAGCCACGCCGCGGTGCAGCGCTGGAAACGCGGCGAGGACCTGCCGATTGCGCATATTCACGGCCGTTGCGGAATCGATGTGTACCTGGATCCCGCCGCGGAGTCTGGTGCCCCGGGTTTGTAAAACATCGAACCCGGCCTGTCAGATAGCGCAGGCCTCGTTTCTCGGCTGGCGCTGCATTACACAGAGAGTATCCGCAAGATTGCCGAACCCTGCAAAATATTGCGACCGTCCATGTGTACGGTTGCAGTTTCTATAGCGAGTCTGGTTATAAATTCTCGATACTGTACTGCTCGGCATGGTCAATTCCCGGCGGCAGGCTGGTGAACACACCGTTCTCGGCCTGACACCGGATCCCGCGCTGATCAGTGCACAGAGGGCCGTGTTGTCTGCCAGCGGTACTGGCGTAGCTGGCGTCTCGTTGAAGAATGCAAGCGGAATGGCGTTTGAAGCCGTATCCACCGTCACGCCCGGGATTGTCAGCTTGGTGTCCCCTGAACCCGAATCACAGGTGTCCGTCGTCGGACCACGTAAACGCACATCGTTTGGGTCACCCATGCCGCGATCGCGCAGCTCGGTCGCGAACACGACGCCATTACTGTCCACAAGGCCGCGCACCTCGAACGGGTGGCCGGCGTGTTTCGTGGCAGCTGTGCCTTCGGCGCTGAGTCCGGTGAATACGTCAGCACTGTAATCTTCAAGCTCAACTACAATTTCTAACCGGAAACACATCTTTACGGGTCAGACAGAGCCGGTAATTTCAGCAATGCACGTTGGCGCAAGATACTCGATCAGACTTGCCTTATGGCGCCATGTCTTTGACGTAACCTCTCCGCACTGGCAGCAGATAGCTCACTTTTCCGCATTTCCCCCGATTTGAGTGACAAAATCACTGACAGCATCAGAATACCCTTATATACTGTACAACGAGATCCTAAAGGGCAACGGCCAGCAGCGAACGGCTGCTACGACTGTTGTCGGTAAATTTCAATTTCGATGTTTAAACAGGAGATGAGTGTCATGAAGAATTTACGAATTGCTGTGATTGCAGGCAGCCTGGTTGCCTTGAGTACTGCCATGCA
Source organism: uncultured Halobacteria archaeon (assembly GCA_963768575.1). Classification (GTDB taxonomy): domain Bacteria; phylum Pseudomonadota; class Gammaproteobacteria; order UBA9214; family UBA9214; genus UBA9214. The sequence continues at coordinate 177,265 of CAVYIJ010000017.1, read as the reverse complement.
GGTACAGGCGGGTGGTGCGGAGATCTACAACACCAAGTGTATGGCATGCCATGCAAGTGGCGCTGCCGGTGCCCCCAAAGTGGGTGACAAGGAAGCCTGGGCGCCGCGTATTGCGACTGGAATGGATGCACTGGTGGCCAGTGTTACGAACGGCAAGAACGCCATGCCGCCCAAGGGTGCCTGCATGGACTGTTCAGCCGAGGATATCGCGGCTGCAGTCGAGCACATGGTGTCCAACAGCCAGTAATCAATGATCACATCGCGGGGTCATCGTCCGGTGACCCCGCTACGGGTTGCCGGGTCTGGCTTGCCGGCCGGGTTTGTGGTGTGCCTTGCTTGTTCGGAATATCCGTAGACAGGAGCTGACTGAAGGTTTGTACGTCTGGCCGCCAGTGCAATCCGGGGACGCGGGAACTACGCTGTTACGGGACCGCGCTGTCTATAACAATCGCGAGACTTGTGGTGTCGGCGGGGCGTACCGGGGACTTCGTTCCCTGCAGGTCGCCGCTCTGTGCCATGGCATTGCCGGATTTCGAAATGCGCGCGCCTACCGTCACTTCCTGAAATCCGGACAGCACCATGCCGGGCGCCATGGCCATGGAATCATCCAGTGTGACGGTTACCGGTAATTCACTGACCTGCTTGCGCACGATCGCCAGCGGCATGCGCGGACCTTTCGCGGCGCGTGCATAGATGAAGACCGTGTCTTCGGCATTCGCCTTGCCGGTTAATGCCGGGTCCAGTGAAACCGTAACCTGCAGTTAGCTGCCGCCGGCGGCGGACTTCGAGGCCACGGTCGTCGGCGCGCCGGCGGCCGGTTGTGCGGTCGTCTCCGGCAGCCCGGCCTGTTGCCGCACCTGCTGAATCTGGCGGTCGATTACCAGCCGGTCCTCGCTGCCCGCCTGCATGAGGTTGGCGGCGCGCTCCCAGTGGCGGATCGCGGCCGCGGCATCGCCGGACTGGTTACGCCAGTGTCCCGCCAGCCACAGCGCCTTGACGTTGTCCGGTTCGAGTTCCAGGGCATCGGTCAGCAGTTTGCCGGCCTCGTCGGTGAAGGCACCGTTGCCGGACGCGACCAGCGCATCGGCGAAGTCGGCCAGCACGGCGGCATTGTTGCCGCCGCCCAGCCGCATGATATTGCGGTAGGCCGGCACCGCCTGTGCATAGCGGTTCAAAACAGCGTAGCTTTTTGCCAGCATCATCCAGCCCTTGAGATTATCCGGCTCGCTTTCCATGCGCGCGGCAAGACTGCTGACCATTTCCTCGACGGAGAATTGCGACGGTGCCTGTTGCTGTGTCTGGCGGGCCGCCGGATTTTCCTCCAGCAGCGCGATGACCTGTTCACTGCCAATGGCCTTGTACAGCAGGGTGGCGCCGACCGGGACAGCGGCGGCAATCAGCAGCGCCGCCCAGCGTCCGCTGCGCACACGCGGATCTGCTTTGCTGCCGCTTGCCTCGAGGTCGTTCAGCAGTTCCCGTTCGAGGTCCTGGCGGGCCGCCTCGTATTGCGCCTGTTCCAGCCGGCCGCTTTCCATGTCCATTTCGAGTTCCGCGAGCCTTTCCCGGGTCACTGCCGTATTGAGATCATCCGTGGCGACCAGGGGTGTTTTGCGTTCGCGCAGCAGTGGCGGCAGGACAAATGCCAGTGCCACCAGTGCCATTGCGATGGCGAGGCTCCAGAAGACGCTCATGACCGGCTGTCTTCCCCGGCATTGTCATGCAGGGCCTGTTCAATTCGCCGGCGGTCCTCGCCGGATATTTCATGCTCTGTTGTTGCCTGTTGACGCCGGAGTGCGCGAAACAGCACGAACAGTGCAAGCAGCAGGAGCACGAAGGGCCCGAACCAGATCAGCCAGGTGGACGGCTTTACCGGCGGACTGTAAAGCACGAAGTCGCCGTAACGGGTTACCAGGAACGAAGTAATCTCGTCATCGCTTTTTTCGGTTTGCATCATCCCGTAGACCTCGGCGCGCAGATCGTGCGCCAGTTCGGCATCGGAATCCAGCAGTGACTGGTTCTGGCAGACCAGGCAGCGGAGTTCCACGATAAGGTCCTTGAAACGCTGTTCTTCCTGTGTCGATGAAAACTTGAAGGACTCCAGCGTGGCGGCCGCCTGCAATGCGCCTGTGCACAGCAGCAGGCACACTGCCAGCAGGGTTGCGGTTGTTCTTGTCATGATGCGGATTCCAGTTCGGCGATGAGCGGCAGTATTTCCGTGTGCAGTATCTCGCGGGTCAGCGGGCCGATGTGCTTGTGCCGGATGATACCCTGTTTGTCCATGACGAATGTTTCCGGCGCCCCGTAAACGCCCCAGTCGATACCGGTGCGCCCGTCTTCGTCGAAGGCATTGGCCACGTAGGGATCGCCAAGCTGCCGCAGCCAGCGTTGTGCGTCCGCGCGCTGGTCCTTGTAGTTCAGGCCGTAGATTGCGACCTTGCCGGTATCTGCAAGCTGCAGCAGCACCTCGTGTTCCGCGCGACAGGAGACGCACCAGGTGGCCCAGATATTCAGCACGCTGACCTTGCCCCGCAGGTCGCTGTCACTGATGGTGGACGCCGGGTCTTTCAGGAGCGGCAGCGTGAACGCGGGCATCGGCTTGCCGATCAGGGGGGAGGGCACGATCTTCGGGTCCAGGCTGAGGCCGCGGTAAAGCAATCCCGCCAGCAGGGCAAACAGCAGCAACGGTACCAGGTAACGCAGGTAACGTGACATCAGGCATTGGCCTTTTGCGCGCTGCCGCCGACGCGTGTGTCGCGCGGGGACTGAAGCGTCACGCCTGACGTGGATTCGGTATCGCCGGTCGAGCGCTGCAAACAGTCCGCCGATGGCGATCATGATGCCGCCCAGCCAGATCCAGCGTACCAGCGGCTTGTAATACAGGCGCAGGCTCCAGTCGCCGCCACCCAGTCCTTCGCCAAGCGACACGTAGATGTCGCGCATCAGGCCGGCGTTGATGCCGGCCTCGGTCATCGGTTTGCTCTGTACCGTGTAGGTGCGTTTCTCGGGCTTCAGTTGCGCGACCTCCTTGCCGTCGCGCGTGACAACGATCATGCCCTGGTCGGCCCGGTAATTGGGTCCCTGCACGCTGCGTACGCCATCGAAGCGGAACGTGTAGCCGGCCATGTCGATGGACTGGCCGGGTGACATGCGCACGTCGTTCTCGACATCGAACTGGGTGACGAAGGTGACGCCGATGATGAACACGGCCACGCCCAGGTGGGCGATGACCATGCCGAAATAACTGCCGTTGCCGCGTGACGCGGGATTCTTCAGCAGTGCCTGCACGCTGGCGCGGCTGCGAAAGCGCTGGCGCAGACTCAGAAACATTGACGAGCACAGCCACACCGACAGCAGCACCGCCAGTCCGGCCGACAAAGAACCATCGTGCAGGATCGGCAGCGCCACCAGCAGGCCGGCGGCGAGGCTGACGAACAGGGCAACGCGGAACGTGCGCAGGAGATCGGCGGGCGCATGATGTTTCCAGCGCGTCAGCGGCCCCAGCCCCATCAGTACCACCATGAACGGTGTGAAGATCACGAACATGGTGGTGAACCACGGAAAGCCGACCGAGATCTTGCCCCAGCCCATGGCGTCGTAGATGAGCGGGGCCAGCGTGCCCAGCAGCATGAAGGCCGTGATCACTATCAGCAGCAGGTTGTTGCCGAGCAGCATGGTTTCACGCGACAGCATCGAGAAGCGGCCGCCGCTGGTGACATCCGGTGCGCGCCAGGCATACAGCATCAGCGAACCGCCGATGACGATGCACAGGAATATCAGGATGAACAGGCCGCGCGCCGGGTCGGCGGCGAACGAGTGCACCGAGGTCAGTACGCCGGAGCGGACCAGGAAGGTGCCCAGCAGGCTCAGTGAAAAGGCCAGCAATGACAGCAGCACCGTCCAGCGTTTGAAGGCGCCGCGTTTTTCGGTCACGGCCAGCGAGTGGATCAGGGCGGTTGCGGCCAGCCACGGCATGAACGAGGCATTCTCGACCGGGTCCCAGAACCACCAGCCGCCCCAGCCAAGTTCGTAATAGGCCCACCAGCTGCCCAGCGTGATTCCGATGGTCAGGAAAACCCAGGCGACCGTGGTCCAGGGGCGTGACCAGCGCGCCCAGGTGGCGTCCAGCTTGCCGCCGATCAGCGCGGCGATGGCGAAACTGAACGCAACCGACAGGCCGACGTAACCCATGTAAAGCATGGGCGGGTGGATGGCCAGCCCGAAGTCCTGCAGCAACGGGTTGAGGTCGCTGCCCTCGAGCGGCACCGGGAAGACACGCTCAAACGGGTTGGAGGTAAACAGCAGGAAGGACAGGAAGCCGATGCTGATGATGCCCATCACCGACAGCACGCGCGCCAGCATCACGGCAGGCAGGTTTCGCGAGAGCAGTGCCACCGCGATTGTCCAGCCACTCAGGATCAGCGCCCATAACAGCAGGGAACCCTCGTGCGCGCCCCAGACCGCGGACACCTTGTAGATAACCGGCAGCAGGCTGTTGCCATTCTGTGCCACGTACAGCACGGAGAAATCATTTGCCAGGAATGCGTTGACCAGGCAGGCAAATGCCAGTGCCGTGAAAAAGAATTGTCCAATCGCGGCCGGACGTGCCAGGGCGACCCAGCCCGGCGTGTTGTTGAGACTGCCGATCATCGGAAAAATTGACAGCACCAGCGCCATGCACAGGGCCAGTATCAGGGCGAAATGACCGAGTTCAGGAATCATGGTTAGGGTCGCTCCTTAAACTCCCGCTCACTTCGGGAGAGGGTTGATAGAAACAGGATACAGTAAGACACCTTGATGAATATCCCCTCTCCCTGTCCCTCTCCCTGCGGGAGAGGGGACGCATTAGCTGAACATTTGTATGTAATTTTCATGTGCTTTGTGTATGTCCAGCCTGGAATCTCAACGGTTTGCGAGTGCCTTTCTCAAGCTCCCTCTCCCTCCGGGAGAGGGTTGGGGAGAGGGGATCGAAACAGGCTGTTAACCGCCGGATTAAATGTCCCCGCATCCAGGCCTTCTTCCCGGGGGGGAAGGGATTGTCTGTTTCGATGCGTGCAACGGACTCAAGCTTCATCGTGTTTGTTCAGTCTGTTTTTACGGCGGCGTTACCGACACCTTCGTCATGGGCGGTTTTCAGTGCATCGGCGACTTCCGGCGGCATGTAGTTTTCATCGTGCTTGGCCAGCACCTCGTCGGCGATGAACATCCGGTTGCCCTGCAGGCGACCGTGCGCGACGATGCCCTGACCTTCACGGAACAGGTCGGGCAGGATACCGGTGTACTGGACGGTAATGGTTTCGGCATTGTCGGTAATATCGAAATTGACTGTCAGGCCGTCCGCCTGGCGCTGCACGCTGCCATTGGTGACCAGTCCGCCGACGCGGATCAGGTGATCGACCGGCGCCTCGCCCGCGATCACCTTGCTGGGCGTGTAGAAGAACATCAGGTTTTCGTTGAAGGCCTTCAGTGCGAAGCCGGCGGCAATGCCGACACCGATGACCATGCTCGCCAGGAGCAGCATGCGTTGCCTGCGTTTGGGGGTCATGTCTCTCTCCGCGCACGTCTTGCCTTGCGTGCGATTTCATTCAGCAGTTTTCTGCGCTGCCGTAACGGCGCGATGATATTGACCAGCAGTACCAGCAGTGCAATGCCATAGGAACTCCACACGTGGAACGCGTAACCTCCCATATGCAGGAATTCATTCAGATTCATTTTTGCTCCACAAGTTCCCTGACCCAGCCGGTGTTGCGTTCGCGCTCCAGCAGCTCGCAACGCGTGCGCATCAGCACCACGAAGGCATAGTACAGCTTGAAGGCGACGGCCATCAGCAATAACGGGATCAGCATGCTGATATGAATGGATGGTTTGTCGAATTTCGTCACGGTCGGGCCCTGGTGCAGGGTGTTCCACCATTCAACCGAGTAATGAATGATGGGAATATTGATGACGCCGACCAGCGCCAGGATGGCCACGGCGCGCGCTGCCGTGCGCCGGTCTTCTATGGCGCTGTGCAGTGCGATGACGCCCAGGTACAGGAACAGCAGGATCAGTTCCGAGGTCAGCCGCGCGTCCCAGACCCACCAGGTACCCCACATCGGCTTGCCCCAGATCGAGCCCGTGACCAGTGCCAGGAAGGTAAACGAGGCACCGATCGGCGCGCTGCTGATAGCAACCATTTCGGCCAGTTTTATGCGCCAGATCAGGCCGATGGCGCCCGCGCCGGCCATGACGATATAGACAAACAGCGACATCCATGCGGCCGGCACGTGGATGAACATGATGCGGTAGCTGTCGCCCTGCTGGTAATCCGGCGGCGCCTTGACCAGGCCGTAATACAGGCCGGCCAGCACCAGCAACAGGCAGGCGGTGGCCAGCCACGGAATCAGCATACCGGCTATTCGGTAGAAATGTTTCGGCGAGGCCATTCGGTGAAAGAAATTGTTAAACATGACTACTATCTCGCTGAGGGCCTTGCGGGAGCCGGCCTGCCGGTGACCGGTGGGCGACCATGTCTGCTCCTGAAACAGGCATTGTCGCAATTATACGGACATGTTTACGGGAACTGTGTTTCATTTTCCATCAACTCAGGCTGATGCGCAGGGCCGCGGCTGTCGCGAAGGGCGACAGGCTCAGCGCCAGTACCAGCAGGGCGGAAATCAGTAACAGGTGGGCCGTAACCGGCAGACCGGCTGCCGCTGAATCCACGGCGCTGGCGGCGAATATCAACAAAGGTATGTACAAGGGTAGCACGAGCAGCGACAGGATCATGCCCCCCTTGCGCAGGCCCACGGTCAACGCCACACCCACCGCGCCGATCAGGCTCAGCACCGGCGTGCCCAGCAGCAGCGTGATAAACAGGATTTTTATGCCGGCCACCGGCAGTCCCAGCAGGACGCCGAGCAGCGGCGAGATCAGCAGCAGGGGCAGGCCGGTAATCAGCCAGTGTGCGATGATCTTGGCAAGCACCAGTACCGAGACCGGGTGCGAACTCATCAGGTATTGTTCCAGGCTGCCATCCTCGAAGTCGGAACGGAAAACGTTCTCAATGGACAGCAGGGCGGCAAGCAGGGCCGCCACCCAGATAACGCCGGGGGCCACGGCCTGCAGCAGGTTGGGATTGGCGCCGATGCCGAGCGGGAACAGGCTGGTCACCAGGATAAAAAACAGTATCGGGTTGGCCATTTCCGCCCGGTGCCTGGCCGCCAGGACCAGGTCGCGCCGAATCAGGATCAGGAACGCGCGTGTCAGTGAGTCGCTGTTCATGCGGACAGGTTGATGCGTTGCACCGGTGTGGCGTGCAGGTTGACGGCATGGTGGGACGTGACGGCCAGCATGCCGCCGCGTGCGGTATGGTTTTCCAGCAATTCCTCGATGACGCTGATGCCGTGTATATCCAGCGAGGTGAACGGTTCATCCAGTATCCACAGGGTCGCATCCGTGACCAGCAAGCGCGCCAGCGCCAGGCGGCGCTGCTGCCCGGCTGACAGGTTGCGGGTCAGGGTATCCTCGAACCCGGACAGGTCAACCTGCTCCAGTGCTGTTTCCGGCGAGACGTCATTCGGCCTGCCGAGGGCGCGTGCCATGGCCAGGTTCTCGCGTGGCGTCAGGTCCAGCTTCATGCCGTCGCGGTGACCGACATAGGCGATGTGCTGGTAATAATCGGCGCCCAGCCGCTGGATGTCGGTCCCGTTCCAGCAGATTGTGCCGGTGTCCGGTAAACGGATGCCGCACAATATTCGCAGCAATGATGTTTTGCCGCTGCCGTTGCGTCCTTCCAGCAATAATGCCTGGCCGGGGTCCAGCCGGAATGCGAGCTTGCTGAACAGGGTGCGGTCATCACGGATGCACTCCAGTTCACGGGCCTCGAGTGAGGTCATTTCTCTGCTTGATTGAGTCACTGTGTTAACGCGGGTATGGGCAACAATGCATGGGCATTATAAAAAACTATTCAGGGCATGCTCGTGTTTAATGAAGAATATTACGAATACAGCTATCTACAGACTGACAGGATCGCTAAAACCCCTGTTTTTACCGGTTTTTGTAAGTGCCTGATAATCAGTGCCTCCGTCAAAATATTGTAAGAATTCCCGAATAACCCTGAACATGGGCGCTAATGCACTAGTGTAAATGGATAATAATGGTGAGTCCCGGCTGCGTATGACTCCTCCCGGTGTCAGGGTGTTTTACAGTTCCGGTGCCCGGCGAACCGTGCAGTATGTGAAAAATTGTAACTTTATCAGATGCATACAGAATTTGGCGTAGTATGTGCAGGTAATTCAATGGTCTAGAACAAAGATTTATTATGGAAAAACAGTTCACCTTGCCTGCCATGGACGCTGCGAGAGATGCCAACTCGTCAGATAGCGGTCCAGTTCGTCCGCAACCGTCGTTGCGGATATATACCCTTGGCCGGTTCACCCTGGTACGCGACGGCCAGCCCGTGCGCTTCGCGCGTAAATCACCCGCCAAGCCCCTGCTGTTACTGAAGGGATTGATCGCAACCGGTGGCCGGCAGGTCGGTACATCCAGACTGGCTTCCATCATATGGCCTGACAAGGAAGGTGACCTGGCGCAGCGAACTTTTGAAATCACGCTGCACCGGTTGCGCAAGTATCTCGGCGATGACCGCTACCTCATAATGGAGGACGGCCGCCTGACACTGAATAGCGAGCGGGTATGGGTCGATGTCTGGGAGTGTGAACGCCAGTTCACGAAAATGCGCGGTTTGCTGGCGCATTACATGGACGCAGACAAGGTCAACGAGGTCAGTGTCTGTGCAGACCACATTATGCGTATCTACCAGGGCCATTTCCTGTCGCGGGAACAGACCACCTGCTGGTCGGTATCCCTGGAAGAACGGCTCAGGAGCCGGTTTGTCCACAGTATGCTCGCCATGGGCAGGTTCTGGGAGCAGCAGGGGCTGCCCGCGAAGGCGGTGGTCTGCTACCAGCGGGGAATAGACGTCGATGACCTGATCGAAACGTTTTACCAGCGCCTGATGCTATGCCTGCACCGGACCGGCAGGCAACCGGAAGCCATGGCCTGTTACCGTAAATGCGAGCATGTGCTTGACGTGGTACTGGGCCTGCAGCCGACCGAAGAAACGCAGAAGATCTATCACTCTATCCTCTCGCAGTACGAACAACAGGCCTGCTGACCCGCCGGCAGTTACCGCTTTCACGGATTATCCCGCTACCCGTCATGATCGATGGCGGTCGTGCCGCCGCCCGTCCGCCGTGCAGTGAGTTGCGATATAACGGTATCAGTGTCGCAACCAGCCGTTTGATCGCGGGTCGCAGCAAGGCGTACGCGACGGCCTGAATATCCCGATTGCAGCATTGGCGCCGCACTGCGCCACTAACCGCACCGGCCATCGATGGCAGGGCCGTGGCCCCGTTTCCCGGCGCAATCTGCCGACCGGTCCCCCGGCAGGTTCTCTCCGCTAATTAACCGTCATTCATGGTGATTCTTGCCGGCCTGTTCGGCCATTCCGCTCATTTTCAATCTGTAAGTTATTCGTAAGTACCCCCCGGCTAAAGTCAGCTCGAGTTAAAGAAAAACAAGAATTGACCAATAAATATACGGGGGAGAACTTATGGACTGTTACATCGTACGGGTCTACCGACACGTCACCCGCAACAACGGCGAGGCCGGGGAAATCGCCGGCCTGGTCGAGCGGGTTGGAAATCAGGAAAACGGCAAACCGTTCTCGACCTACAAGGGCCTGGTCGAGGTGCTGCGCAGTGCCTGCCAGGCGGATACCACTGAACAACCGGAAGCCGCCGCGGAGTCCGCTCTCCCCGATCGCAAATTGATGTCAGGTCGCTAGTGGCGCTAACGGAAAAACAACGAAAACGGTAATAACAAATCCAGGGGAAAAGAATGAAAGCCGAAAAACTGATACAGGTGTTTTTTATATTGTTGCTGTCAGCTTTTGCGTCACACGCCGGGGCGGCCACGGTCTCCTATATTCTCGATCAGTCCAATCGACTTGAGGACGGTGTCGATTATCTCACTGTCACCCTCTCTGATGACAACGAGGGCCAGCTCGATTTCTGGGTAGAGCCGCAGTCTGCGCTGACGGATATCGCCGGTGACAATTTCGGAATCCAGTCGTTTGCGTTCAATCTTCGCGATGATCTTCATTCCGGGCTTTCAGCGGATGACTTCGCGCTGCCCGACGGCTGGACGGTGCAGTTCCTGGAGAAAGGTATGAGCGAGGCCGGTAAATTCGACGTGCGCCTGATGGGGCGGGGCTACAGCCGCCAGGACCCGCTGCATTTCTCGGTACTTGACCTGACGCTGGATGATGTATTCGGCCGTTTCGCCGCGCACGTGGCCGGTTTTGAGTTGCCCATCGGCGAGTGTCGCGCTCCACTGCGGGGCGACGGCGGTGATGGTGACGGCGGCGACGATTGTGTCCGTGATGATATTTCCAGCGCATTTTTCTACGGCGATCGCCTGGTAGATGGTACAGTCGTGCCGGTGCCGGCCGCCGTCTGGCTGTTCGGCTCCGGCCTGTTGGGACTCGTCAGCATCGCCCGCCGCCGCAGGTCCCGATAATGCACTGATAATCGGCTCGCGACTGCCGACGGGCAAGCCTGTTACTTTTTCTGTGAATTTAGCCCGGTTCGTCCAAGCGGCCGGGCGTTTTTTTTATTCTCGGGTGCTGTTCTGCGCCCGTGCGTCAACCGGACGCGGAGTGACTCCGCGGCAAAGACGGAATTTTGCCCGATATTGCACGATAACCCGTTGAGTTGAATGAACCTGTGGCGTCAAATCGTGAAAATTCGTTACCGCTCTCCCGCGATGCGCGCATCCATCACTCGAATCCGCTAAGCTTTCCCCCATCAAATGGTGAAAAGGACGCCCGGTCATGAATAAATCACATTTTTTCACGCTTTTCGTAATGGTCGTATTGCTTGCCAGCAGCCGCCTGCATGCCGGCTGGGCGGATATCCTGGATGTGCTCAAGGATAGCGGGTCCGCGGACACGCCGGCGACGAGCCAGGGCACATCCGCCGAACCGAGCGGCGGTGAGATGGTTGCCGGCCTCAAGGAGGCCCTGAACAAGGGCACGCAGTACGCGGTCACCAACCTCGGCAAGGAGGGCGGGTTCCTGGACAATGCGAAGGTCAGGATCCCCATGCCGGAGAGTCTTTCCTGGGTGGAGAAGACGCTGCGCACCCTGCGCCAGGACCGGCTGGCCGATGAATTCGTGGCCTCCATGAACCATGCCGCGGAACAGGCGGTACCGGAAGCTGCCGGCATTTTTGGCGACGCTATCCAGGACATGTCACTGGATGATGCGAAGGGTATTCTCACCGGTCCGAATGATGCGGCGACGCAGTATTTTCGCAGGACCACCTCGGCGGCGCTGACGGAAAAAATGCGGCCGATTGTCGAGCAGGCCACATCGCGCACGGGCGTTACCTCGAATTACAAGGCCATGACGGACAAGGCGGGCGGCCTCACCAGCCTGTTATCGAAGGACACAACCGACCTCGACGGTTATGTCACCGAGAAAGCGCTCGATGGCCTGTTCCTGATGGTGGCGGAAGAGGAAAAACGTATTCGCGAGAATCCGGTCGCACGTACCTCCGACCTGCTGAAAAAAGTGTTCGGCAGTTTCTAGGCATTCACCAATCGCGCCTGACCGCTCCCGACATCCTGTCTCCCGCGGCACTTGTACATCCATGTACATCGCAAGGCGCTCCTGCACTAATAGTTACCCTTGCAGGAGCGCATCGCATGCGCGAACAGGCGCTGCCCGGCCGTCTTTTCCGCTTCTCATGTGGTATGGTTTCGTATGTTTCTGAGTACGGCGGCAGGCGTCGTAGATTTATGACCCAAAGGTAGGGATTTAATGGCGCGACGCCTCAAGCGCGGGCGAAAAAAGTCCAGGCGCAAGACGACCCGTAAAACATTCCCGTGGATCAAGCTGTCGCTCACCCTGTTGCTGGTGCTGGCCGGCTATGTCGTCTGGCTGGATGTCCAGGTGACGTCCCAGTTCACGGGCAAGCGCTGGTCCCTGCCGGCGCGTGTCTATGCGCGGCCGCTGGAACTGTATGCCGGTCAGGCGTTGACCGCCGACCAGTTCGCGGCCGAGCTGAATGCCTTGCACTACCGGCCGGTACGATCGGTGCAGCAGGCCGGGCAGTATTCGCGCAACCGGAAAACCTTTCACCTCAACACCCGGTCGTTCAGTTTCTGGGACGGTGAGGAATCCTCGAAGAACCTGCGCGTGTCATTTGCCGGCGGCTCTATCAGCGCGCTGGCAAACCGCGACAGCGGCCGGGCCGAGACGATCGTGCGCCTGGACCCCGTGCTGGTCGGCAGTTTCTACCCGGCACACAATGAAGACCGGGTGCTGTTGCAACTCGACAAGGTACCCGTCAGCCTGACCGATGCCCTGATTGCCATCGAGGACCGCGGTTTTTACCGACACCATGGCGTTGCGCCGCTGGCCATCGTGCGCGCGCTGTGGGCCAACCTGCGTGCCCGCGGTGTCGTGCAGGGCGGCAGTACCCTGACACAGCAACTGGTCAAGAATTTCTTCCTCAGCAGCGAACGCACACTGGTGCGCAAGATCAACGAAGCGATCATGTCGATATTGCTGGAGCTGCATTACGAAAAGGACGAGATCCTCGAGGCCTACCTGAACGAGGTATACCTGGGGCAGGACGGGCAGCGCGCGGTGCACGGTTTCGGTCTTGCCAGTTATTTCTATTTCGAACGGCCATTGGCGGAATTGCGTGTCGACCAGTACGCGTTGCTGGTCGGGCTGGTAAAAGGGCCTTCTTTTTATAACCCGTGGAAGCACCCGGAGCGAGCACGCATTCGCCGTAACCTGGTGCTCAATGTCATGGCGGAGCTCGGGCTGATAACCGCGCAGGAGGCCACGCGTGCCAAAACGCAGCCGCTGGGTGTCGGCAGCACGGGCCGCAAGGCGATCAATACCTTCCCGGCCTTCCTCGACCTGGTGCGACGCCAGTTACAACGTGATTACCGCGACGAGGACATCACCTCGGAAGGCCTGAGTATTTTCACCACGCTGAATCCACAGGTGCAGTGGCAGCTCGAGCGGGTGATGACGTCCCGGCTGCAGGCACTGGAAACCGCGACCGGCGCGGAAGCCGGGAAACTGGAAGGGGCGGCCGTGATCACTGCCACCGAGAGCGGTGAAGTACTGGCGCTGGCCGGTGGGCGTGATCCGAAATTTGCCGGGTTCAACCGTGCGCTGGATGCGCAGCGCCAGGTGGGTTCGCTGATCAAGCCGGCCGTTTACCTGACTGCGCTGGAGCAGCCGCAGCGGTTTACCCTGGCCACCTTGCTGGATGACAGCCCGCTGGTATTTACCGCGCGTAACGGTGATGTCTGGGAGCCGGGCAACTACGACAAGCTCAATCATGGCGAGGTGCCGCTCTACCAGGCGCTTGCGTATTCCTACAACATCAGCACCGCGCGCCTGGGCCTGACGCTGGGCGTTGACAAGGTGGTACGCACGCTCAAGCGGCTGGGCGTCGAGCAGAAACTGAATCCCTATCCATCGCTCATGCTCGGTGCGGTGGAGATGTCGCCGCTGCAGGTGACGCGCATGTACCAGACCTTCGCCAGCGGTGGCTTTGCCACGCCGCTGCGTTCCATTACCGCGGTACTTGCCGCCGACAAGACGCCGCTGCAGCGCTACCCGCTGAATGTGTCGGCCGCGGTGGAGCCGGCGGCCAACTACCTGATCACGACGGCCATGCAGCATGTCGTGCGGGAGGGGACCGGCCAGGCGGTGTACCAGGCATTGCCCGCCGCGCAGGACGTGGCCGGCAAGACCGGCACCACAGACGACCTGCGTGACAGCTGGTTCGTCGGCTTTACCGGTGACCGGCTGGGCGTGTTCTGGGTCGGCTATGACGATAACCGGCCGACCGGCCTGACCGGTTCCAGCGGCGCGCTGCGCGTCTGGCGTGACGTATTTGCCGATTTTGGAGAATCAGCCGCGCTGCCATACCCGGGTGATGATATCGAATTCCAGTGGATAGACCCCTTTACCGGCCTGCTGGCTGATGAAAGCTGCGCTGATGCCGTACAATTACCGTTCATTCGCGGCAGCGCGCCGGTTGAATCGGCGCCCTGCGCTGACCGGCCGCGACCGGTTGACTGGTTCAGGGAGTTGTTTGGTTGAAGTCGATAACATCTACACGCAGTGGTGCTGTTGCGAATAAGAGCTGCGCTGATGCCGTACAATTACCGTTCATTCGAGGCAGTGCGCCGGTTGAATCGGCGCCCTGTGCAGACCGGCCGTGGCCGGCTGACTGTTTCTGGAAGTTATTCGGTTGAAGTCTATGACATCTATACGTAGCGGTGCAGTTGCGGCGATGCTGGGTTTGCTGGTGCAGCTGCAGGGGTGCAGCACGCCGACCTACTACCCGCCGCGCACCCCGGTCTATTCACCCCCGGTCATCGAGCAAGGAACGCAGGTACCGATTGAAGAACGCATGCCGGTACCCGATACCCGGCCATCGGTATCGGTATCGGTACCGGAGCGCCCAGCCCGTCGACCGGCCGCAGCCGGCGGCAGTGGTGGCGCTGCTGGATACTGCCGAGCGACAGGCGAATGATGGCGACCTGGAGGCCGCCGCGGCGTCACTGGAGCGCGCGATCCGCATAGACCCGCGAAACCCGACGCTGTGGTACCACCTGGCCACGGTACGCCTGTCGCAGGGCGATGCGCAATCCGCCGAGCAACTGGCCGTGAAGTCCAACAGCCTGTCAACCGGCAACAACGTACAGCTGGCCCGCAACTGGAACCTGATCGCGCGCGCACGGCGCTCGCAGGATGATACCGCGGGTGCCGCCGAGGCAGAGGCGAAAGCGCGCGCGTTGCGCTAGGGTATGCGGTGCGCACGGCGCACCCTGCCGGTTATCGGTGCATATGCGGCGTTAGCCGCGCAGCAGGCGGTCTTGTTGGGGCAGGAGCGCATCGCATGCGCGAAATTGCTCCGGGGTTGAACCGTTTGCGGACGCGGTCCGTTTCTACAGGTGTTATTGGGCAGGAGCGCCTTGCAGGCGCGATTATATGGTTTATGGAATCTCGGGTTATTCGCGCCTGCAAGGCGCTCCTGCAATTATCTTGACTGGCGCCTTTTAAATCGCATGTCTGAAATCACCGAACTGTTAGGCGCAACCGGGCCGCTGGCGAGTGCGGTACCGGGCTTCCTGCCGCGCGCGGAACAACAGCATATGGCCGCGGCCGCGGAAGAAGCCATAGACGCGCAGGAGACACTGATCGTCGAGGCCGGCACCGGTACCGGCAAGACCTTCGCCTACCTGATGCCGGTGCTGCGCTCCGGTCGCAAGGTCATTATTTCCACCGGGACCCGCCACCTGCAGGACCAGCTCTATGGCAAGGACCTGCCGGTGGTGCGCGAGGCGTTGCAGTCGGGCGTGAATACCGCCCTGCTGAAAGGGCGCACCAATTATCTTTGCTGGCACCGGCTGGCGACGGCAGCCGATGATGGCCAGCGGTTGAATGACAGGCAGTTGCACGAACTGGAAGAGGTGCGCGCGTGGTCGGGACGGACCCGCCAGGGCGATATCGCCGAACTGGGACTGCTGTCGGAGGATTCGGCGGTCTGGCCACGGGTAACGTCCACGGCGGAAAACTGTCTTGGCCAGGAGTGCGAATACTACCAGGACTGTTTCGTCGTCAAGGCGCGCCGCAATGCCATGGAAGCGGACGTGGTGGTGATCAACCACCACCTGCTGTTTGCGGACATGGTGCTGAAGGAAGAGGGTTTCGGTGAACTCCTGCCGGGTGCCGATGCGTTCGTGATCGACGAGGCGCACCAGTTGCCCGAAGTGGCCTCGATATTTTTCGGTACCACGCTCAGCAGTCACCAGCTGCGCGACCTGGCGCGCGATGTGCGGCTGGAACATCTGCGCGAGGCCGGTGACATGCAGGACCTGCCGGATGCCGCCGGCCGTCTCGAAGGGCTGGTACACCGTCTGCGCCTGGCGCTCGGGCAGAACGACCGGCGCGCGTCCTGGTCGGAGGTGTCCGCAAACAGTGAATTGCAGGCGGTGTTGCAGGAGCTTGCCGGGGCGCTGCAGCACTTGTCGGACTGGCTGACGATTGCCGCTGAGCGCGGCAAGGGCCTGGACAGTTGCCGCCAGCGGGCCGTCTTGCTGAAAGAGCGGCTGGCGCTGTTGATGGAACACACGCCGGGTGAATATATTCACTGGTTCGAGTCCTGGCGCACATCGTTTCGGCTTAACCTGACGCCGCTGAATGTCGCACCGGTGTTTCGAGAGTGCCTGGATAACCTGTCCAGCGCATGGATCTTCACTTCCGCAACGCTTGCCGTTGGCGACAGCTTCACGCATTTCTCCTCGCAGCTGGGACTGGAAGATGCCCGTACCCTGAAGCTCGACAGTCCGTTCGACTATCAACGCAATACCCTGCTTTACCTTCCCGAGAACATGCCGGGGCCGAACGAGCGTGGCTATGTGGAAGCCGTGGTGAAGTGTGCGCGCGAAGTGCTCGTGGCCAGTGAGGGCCGCGCCTTCATTCTCTTCACCAGCCACAGTGCGCTGCGTACCGCCGCAAAACTCCTTGCCGGCGACTGTGAATATCCGTTGCTGGTGCAGGGTGAAGCGCCGCGGCGTGAACTGCTCGAGCAGTTTCGCCTGAAAGGCAATGCCGTACTGCTCGGTACCAGCAGTTTCTGGGAAGGCGTGGATGTGCGGGGGGAAGCCCTGTCCTGTGTCATTATCGACAAGCTGCCATTCGGTTCGCCGGGTGACCCGGTGTTGCAGGCGCGCATCGAGGCGATGCGGGAGCAGGGCGCTAATCCGTTCATGGAATACCAGTTGCCGCACGCGGTAATCACCCTGAAACAGGGCGTCGGCCGGTTGATTCGCGATCACACGGACCGGGGCGTGCTGGTGCTGTGCGATCCGCGCCTGCTCGGCAAGTCTTATGGCCGTATATTTCTCAACAGTCTGCCGGACATGCCGCGAACCCGTGCTGTCGATGACGTGCACGAATTCTTCGCCGGTCCGGTGCCGCCCATTGCCGAACCACTGACGAACGGCGTGCAGGAATGACACGCCTGCTTGCCATCGAGACATCGTCCGTCGCCTGTTCGGCGGCGCTGTACGTCGATGGTCATATCGAGGAGCGCCATGCATTGGCCCCGCGACAGCATGCGGCCCTGATCCTGCCGATGATCGAGTCATTGCTGGTCGAGGCGCAACTCACGGCCGCTGCACTGGATGCCGTTGCGTTCGGCTGCGGACCGGGTTCGTTTACCGGTGTGCGGATTGCTGCCAGCGTGACCCAGGGGATTGCCTTTGCCGCCGGCCTGCCGGTGGTGCCGGTCTCGACCCTGGCGTGCCTCGCGCAGGGTGGTATACGCGAGAGCGGCGTGCCCCGGGTCCTCGCTGCACTGGATGCGCGCAAGCAGGAGGTCTACCTGGGCGCCTACCGGTTGACTGCTGACGGCAAGCTGGCATTGCTCGGTGCGGAGTGTGTGTGCGCGCCCGCAGTGGTGGAAGTGCCGGGCGACGGCGACTGGGTCGGCGTGGGCAGCGGCTGGGCGGCGTACGGAAGCATCCTGATACAGCGGCTGGGCGAGCGTATTGTACGCATCATGCCGGACCTCGAGCCGCGTGCCTATGACGTTGCGCTGCTGGCGGCGGATGCATATCGCGACGGGCACACGCTGCCGGCGGCCGGGGCAGTGCCGGTTTACCTGCGCAACAACGTGGCGGACGAGCGGCGCTAGCCACAAAAATAATCTCGCGCAAAGGCGCAGCGCAAAGACAGGATTAAGGTTTTGTTGGAGCGCCTTGCCGGCGCGAAAGAAGTGAGGTGCAAGAGCGGACCGCAACCGCGATAGTTTGCTCCCTCTCCATCGGGACGCCGTGTCTGTTTATTCAGGGTGCACTTTGAATTAAATTGTCTTGCTTCGCGCCTTTGCGGCTTTGCGCGAGGTAATAATTATTTTGCGTCTGCCAGGCGCGAACCTGCTCCGCTGCAATCGCTATTGCCACCACAGGGTGAACCAGGGAACGTAGGTGACCAGCGCCAGCCACAGCAGCATCAGGACAAGAAACGGCAGCGTGGCGCGGAACAGGGACAGCACCGGTCGCCCGAAGCGTTGACTGGCAATGAAAAGGTTGATGCCGACCGGGGGCGTGCTGTAGCCAATCTCCAGGTTGGCCAAAAAGATGATACCCAGGTGTACCGGGTTTATACCGTAGCTTGCGGCGATTGGCAGGATCAGTGGAACGACCACGACGGTTGCCGAGAAGATATCCATCATGCAGCCGACGATCAGCAGGAATACGTTCAGCAGTATCAGAAACTGCAGTCTGGAGTCGATGTGTAACTCCATCCAGCCGAGTATTTTCATGGGCACCTGCGCATCGATCAGCAGGTTGGTCAGGCCCATGGCGACGCTCAGGATGATCAGGATGCTGCCAACGAGAATGGCCGTGTCTTTCATCAGCGCGGGGAGGTGCCGGACGAGATGGACTTGCCGGTGAATGACGCCTTCCAGTAGCAATACATACGCAGCCGTGCAGGCCGAGGCTTCGCTGATGGTGACGAAGCCCCCGAAGATCCCGACCAGAATGCCGATGGGCAGCAGCAGGTCCCAGATACTCTCGCGCAGCACCAGGCCCAGCTGCCTGATCGAAAAACGGTGGCGGGGCACGGCCGTCTTGCTGCCGGAATACATGCAATAGATACCCAGGATAAGCATCAGCAAAGCACCCGGCACGATGCCGGCCAGGAACAGCTGGTCGATACTGACCCCGGAGACGATACCGTATAGCAGGATGGCCAGGCTCGGCGGAAACAACAGTCCCAGGGAACCCGACGTGGTCAGCAGGCCGAGAGTGAAACGCTCGCGATAGCCGGCGTGCAGCAGCATCGGAAACATCAGGCCGCCGAGGGCCAGGATAGTGACTCCCGATGCCCCCGAGAACGCGGTAAAGAAGGCGCAGGATGTCAGTGTCACTGCAGCCATGCCGCCGGGCAGCCATCCAACCATGGCGTTGAACAGCTGGATCATGCGCTGGGGTGCACCGCCTGCGGCCAGCACAACGCCGGCGAAGGTGAACAGGGGAATTGCGGCCAGGTAGGGTGACGAGGCAAGCCGGTTCAACTCGATGATCAGCGTTGCCGGGTCGAGGCCGGCGTTATGTGTCGCCAGCAGGCTGCCGCCGGCCAGCGCAATGAACAATGGCATGCCAAGCAGGGCCAGCAGTACCAGGACAACGACCAGCAGCCCGGTCATGTCTGCCCGTCTTCTGTGCCGGCAGGAAACAACACCCCGAGCAGGAAATGCACGGTCAGCAGGCCAAAACCGAACGGTATAATCAGTGCCAGTACCGATGGCCAGCGCTCATGCTCGGCATACAGCCAGTCGTCGTACCAGAAACGCATCGCGGCCCAGGTCAATGCTGCGCACATGACGGCCGAGAACAGGTACAGCGGGCGCCGCAGGGCATGCAACCGGTGCGGTTCGAAGAATATGGACAGGGCATCGATACGAATGTGCCGGTGACTCTCGATAGCGAGTGCGGCGCCAAAAAAGGTCACGTACAGTACAAGATAGCGGGACAGGATGTCCGCGTGAGGTATGCCGCTGTCAAACAGGTTGCGTAGCAAAACCTGTGCTGCGATCAGCAGCAATAACAGCAACAACGAGGTGCATGCCATGAAACCATCCAGGCGCACCAGCGACCTTCGCAGGCTGGTCACCCAGCGTGGTTCAGCCTTCAACATCCCGTAGCGTTTTCCCGGCAGACTCGCGATATTCAAGGACCAGCTGCCGCACGCGCTCGATCACGGCGGCAGGTATATAACCGTTGTCGACCAGTGCCTGGCTGGCATTGCGGCTGATGACCTCGATTTCGCCCGAGATCAGGTCGGCGTCACCCTCCACCAGTTCAAGTCCATGCTGCTGGAGGACAGCAAGTGCCTCGGTATTGTCCTGGCGGGTGGCCGCGACCAGTTTCCTGCCGGTTTCCTCGCCGCTGCGCTTCAGCAACAGTTGCAGGTCCTGCGGTAGCCCCTGAAAAAACTTGCGCGATACAACCAGTGAGCCGATACCGTTGGCCATTGGCACGTTGGTAATGTATTTCGTCTTCGAGAACCACTGCAATGCCAGTGCCCCGAGTGGCGGCGCATACACGGTATCGATCATGCCGGTCGACAGACTGGTGTATACGTCGATGATCGACAGCGGTACCGGGGACAGGCCGCTGGCATCGAAGAACGCCTTGCCCAGCGGATCGCCCTGCCAGTACCAGAGGCGGGCATGCGCAAGATCTTGCAGCGAGCGTATGGGTTTCCTGGAGAAGAAATAAATGTAACCGACTTCCATCCAGCCCAGCATTTCGTAACCGTTGTCCCGGTAACCCTGCCTGATATCAGGCATCAGGCGTTCACGGACGTAATCGATTTCATCGATATTTTCGAACAGGAAGGGCAGTTCCAGCACCCGTGTGGGTGAATGTATACGCCCGATCCCGTAGCCGGTGAAGGCGCCGCCATGCAATTGTCCGAAGCGGATTTTTTTCAATACATCGGGTTCGTCGCCCTGTACGCCGCCCGGGTAAATCTTGAATACCAGGCGTCCATTGCTTGCGCTCTTGACGGTTTCCGCCCATTCATCCAGCAGCTTCATCCAGGTGGTGCCGGTCGGTGCGAGGGTGGCAAATTTCAATTCGTAGGTCTTGGCGGCCAGTAGCGGGGTACAGGTGAGCGTCAATACCAGCATCGACAGCAGGAGGAAGTGGAGCCGTTTTTTACGGGCATGGCCCGCAGGCATTGCGCGGGTCGAGTGGCCGGCCCGGACCATGCCGGGTTGATGGCGTGACCGGTCGTCGTTCAAAACCACTCATCCTCGCGGGCCAGCAGGGCGGCAGCCTTTTGCCTGGCAATGACATTGACCAGTGCCATCTCCGGGTACAGGTTGTCCGGCGCGGCGCGCACGTTGTTCAGGGTTTCGTGAAAAGCCTTGCGATCGAGTTGCTGTCGGTAGAGGTACTCGGCTTTGAGCAAATCCACCAGCAACAGTTTCTGGCGGTTGATTTCCGCGGCACGCCGGAAGTGTTCTTCGGCGCGCGGAAAGTCACCACCGAGTATCGGTGCGCGGCTGCCGTAATAAACGCCGAAAAACATGTGCGCGCCGCCATGATAGAAGTCATCATCCAGTTCGATGACGCGCTGCATCAGGACAGCGGCGTTGCCGAGGGCGGCAATGCTGGTGACCTTGTCACGGTTGAGGTCGATCAATTTGCCGAGGCAGGAAGCGGTCCAGAACAGGGCCGGAACGGCATTGACGTCAAGATTACGGGTTGCGGCGGCGAGTTGTTCCGTGCTGCTGGTTTCGGGATCGAGTGGCAGGCCGAGTTGACGGAGGGTTTGACTGGCATGGTCATAACAGCGCCGGTACAACCGGCTGGCCCGGTCACTGTCTTCCGCCTCGATGAAGCCATAACTGTAACCGTAGAAACCCTCTGCGGCATACAGTCGCAGTTCTGTATTATCAGGGTCCTCCAGCAGCATGCCTTCCAGCAGCTTGATATTCGCCGGCATCGCATCGCGTGCAAGCTGCAGATCGGTCTCGCGGTTCATGGCGTCGAAGCCGCTGTCGAGAATGGTCAGCGAACCGCGCACCACCATCTGGCCCATCGAGCAGCCGCCGAGGAGCGCGATCAGCAACAGCAAGCCGGGCAGTCGGGTTGCCGGGCAGTTGTATAGTTGTTTTTCACGCCATGCCTGCATGCCAGATTCTCAGGTGAGTAACTGTTTCAGGATTTTCTCGTATATTACAGATAAATCGTCAATTTCTGTAATTTTGATACATTCGTTTACCTGGTGGATGGTGGCATTCACCGGCCCCAGTTCGACCACTTGCGCGCCGGTGGGCGCAATAAATCGCCCGTCGGAGGTGCCGCCGCTGGTTGAGAGCCGCGAATCGACTCCGGTGACTGCCCGAATGGCAGCGGTTGCGGCATCCACCAGTTCGCCGGCAGCGGTCAGGAAGGGTTGTCCTGACAGCTTCCAGTCAAGTGTGTAATCCAGTCCATGCCGGTCAAGAATTGCTTCCGTACGCGAACGAATCGACTCGACCGTCGATTCGGTTGAGAAGCGCAGGTTGAGCATTATGTCCAGCGTGCCCGGGAATCACGTTCTCGGTACCGTCGCCGGCATGGATGTTGGATATCTGGAAGCTGGTTGGCGGGAAATGGTCATTGCCACGGTCCCATTCCACGGCGGCGAGTTCCGCCAGGGCCGGCGCCGCACGGTGAATCGGGTTGTCGGCCAGCTGTGGATAGGCGACATGCCCCTGCTTGCCATGTATGCGCAGTTTGCCGTTGAGTGAGCCGCGTCTGCCGTTTTTGATCGTGTCGCCGGTCCGTTCGCTGCTGGATGGTTCGCCCACCAGGCACCAGTCGATTTTTTCGCTGCGTGCCTCGAGGTGCTCGACTACCCTTCACCGTGCCGTCGATGGACGGGCCCTTCCTCGTCACTGGTAATAAGGAATGCAATCGAACCGTTGTGATGACCGTTGCGCGGCAACAAAGCGTTCGCAGGCGGTCACCATGGCGGCAATGCTGCTTTTCATGTCGCATGCGCCGCGTCCGTACAGATAACCGTCGCGCACTGTCGGGGTAAAGGGGTCGGAGTCCCACGCATCCAGCGGGCCGGCCGGCACCACGTCGGTATGCCCGGCGAAGGCGAACAGCGGTCCTGCCGTACCGCGGCGTGCCCACAGGTTGTCCACCTCGCCAAAGCGCAGGTGTTCGATACCGAAGCCGATCGCTGCCAGTCGTTCGGCAAGCAGTGCCTGGCAGCCGGCATCATTCGGCGTGACGGAGGCGCGTGCGATCAGGTCGCCGGCCAGGTCCTGTGTGTCGCTCATATCAGCCAGAGGATTTCTCGCCAGTTGTCCGCGCTGAAACCGAGATACAGTCGCTTGCCGACGGCCAGCACCGGGCGTTTGATGATTGCCGGGTTGTCCAGCATGATTTGTACAGCGCTGTCCCTGTCGATACCGTCACGAACGGTTTCCGGCAGCTTGCGCCACGTCGTGCCGCGACGGTTCAGCAATATGTCCCAGCCGAGCTGTTTTTCCCAGGCCTGCAGGGTTTTTTTATCCAGCCCGTCGCTGCGTACATCGTGGAATGTGTAATCCACGCCGCTGTCATCCAGCCAGCGGCGTGCCTTGCGGACGGTATCGCAGTTCCTGATGCCGTAGAGCGTAGTCACGTATATATACCTTACCGGTTGCCAGACAGAATTTTCACCGCAAAGGCGCAAAGTGCGCAAAGCAAATCCAATACAATCAATCCCAAAACCCCAGCCACCTGATTATGCCATACGGAACTACGGCACAAATAAAACCAGGGCAAGAAGTTCGATATTGCAGGACTGGCGGATGAGGCTTATGCGCCGGTCAGTAAATTATTTTCTTTGCGGCCTTTGCGCCTTTGCATTGATACCTGTATTAAATATCGCGCAGCAGCGCGTTGATGCCGACCTTGGAGCGGGTTTTTTCGTCCACGCGCTTGACGATGACCGCGCAGTACAGGCTGTACTTGCCGTCCTTTGACGGCAGGTTGCCGGATACCACCACGGAGCCGGCCGGAATGCGGCCGTAGAGAACTTCGTCGTTTTCGCGGTCGTATATACGGGTGCTCTGGCCGATATAAACGCCCATGGAAATGACCGAGCCTTCCTCCACGATGACGCCTTCCACCACTTCCGAACGCGCGCCGATGAAACAGTTGTCCTCGATGATGGTGGGTGCGGCCTGGATGGGTTCCAGCACCCCGCCGATGCCGACGCCGCCAGAGAGGTGGACGTTCTTGCCGATCTGGGCGCAGGAACCGACCGTCGCCCAGGTGTCCACCATGGTGCCGCTGTCGACGTAGGCGCCGATGTTGACATAGGAGGGCATCAGTACCGCGCCCGAGGCGATGTAGGAACCCTTGCGCGCGGTGGCGGGCGGGACCACGCGTACACCGCCTTCCCGGAATTCGCGCGAGTTGGTATCGGCGTATTTCGACGGGACCTTGTCATAATAGTTGGTAAAACCGCCCTTGATGAAGGCATTGTCCTCGATGCGGAACGACAGCAGTACGGCCTTTTTCAGCCAGTCGTTGACCACCCAGTCGCCATCCTTTTTCTCGGCAACACGCGCCACGCCCCGGTCGAGCATGTCGATGGCCTCCAGCGTAGCCTCCTTGACGTGGGTTTCCACGCTGCGCGGCGTAATGTCCGCGCGCCGCTCAAAGGCCTCTTCGATGGTCGCCTGTATATCGCTCATTGCATTGCTTCTCCGGTGATATGGGTGCTGAAACGGTAATGATAACCGCTCGGGGCCTGTCCGACTAACCGGATCATCGCGATTGGCTGGTGGCGGGCATGGCTTGCGTTAATTTGCATATATAGCCTGCAGTGCTGTTTTTGCAATCGTTCCGCCATCGTTCAAACAGGCGCCCGGAGTGTCGGCAGGCAGGATTTAATGCGATTGGCGGCCTCGATGCAGTCTTCCAGCGGCGCGACCAGCGCCATGCGGACATGATTTTTGCCCGGGTTTTCGCCATTGAATGTGCGGGACAGGTAACTGCCCGGCAGGATCTTTACATGTTGCTGTTCCCAAAGGCCGCGGGCAAATTCGGTATCGTCAACGGGTGTTTGCGGCCACAGGTAAAAACCGGCCTCCGGTGCGTGTACATCGAGATGCGGTGACAGGATATCGAGTACCGCGGTAAATTTTTCGCTGTAGCGGGCCCGGTTGTCCTGTACGTGGCGCTCGTCCTGCCAGGCGCGTACGCTGGCCGCCTGCGTCGCCGGCGGCATGGCGCAGCCGTGGTAGGTGCGGTAGCGCAGAAAACCGGCGGTCAGCCCGGCATCGCCGGCCACGAACCCGGAGCGCAGGCCGGGTACGTTCGAGCGCTTTGACAGGCTGTGAAATACCAGGCAGCGACGGTAATCGTCGCGTCCCATGGCGGCCGCTGCCTGTAACAGGCCGGGTGGCGGCGCTGCATCGCTGGAATAAATTTCCGAGTAACACTCGTCGGAAGCAATCACGAAGTCGTGGCGATCGGCCAGTTCGATCAGACGTTGCAGTTGTTCAAGTGGCATCACCGCGCCGCTCGGGTTTCCCGGGGAACAGATATAAACAAGCTGGCAGCGCGCCCAGACCGGGTCGGGCACGGCATCGAGGTCCGGCCGGTAGCCGGTAGCGCGCGTGGTAGCCATGAAGTAGGGTTCGGCCCCGGCCAGCAGTGCGGCGCCTTCGTAAATCTGGTAGAAGGGGTTGGGCATTGCAACGACAGGCCTGGTTGTACGATCGATAATGCATTGTGCCAGGGCGAACAGGGCTTCGCGGGTGCCGTTGACCGGCAGCACCTGCGTTTCCGGGTCAACGCCGGGTAATGCAAAGCGCCGTGTCAGCCAGCCGGCAATGGCGGTACGCAGTTCGGTGCTGCCGCGCGTCAGCGGGTAACGTGACAGCCCGTGCAGATGTTCGAGCAGCGCTTCCGCGATAAACCCGGGGGTTGTGTGCCGCGGTTCGCCGATTGACAGTGCAATCTCGTGCAGGTGTTGCGGCGGGGTAATACCCCGGAACAGTTTCGCCAGCCGTTCAAACGGGTAGGGTTGCAGCAGTGACATATCGGGGTTCATGGTGATCTGCTCAGGTCGCCTCCCGAAATGACCGGGAATCGCATGATTATTGTTTGGCCTGTCTGGAACGGGAACGAAAGTATAATGGATTCCACTTGAAGCATTAACCTGAAATAGCACCCCGGCTGCGGGGAAGGGCAACTGCCAGCGAATGATGAATACGATAAAACCGGAAAACCGCCTGCTGCCGGTACTCAGCCTGCTGTTTACTGCAACGCTCTGGGGTGTGGTGTGGTACCCGCTGCGATTGCTGGAGCAACAGGGATTGACGGGCGCCTGGAGTGCGCTGATCTGTTATGGCGCCGCGCTCGGCGTGTTCGCGTGGGTGTTCGTGCGCGATATCGGGCCGCTCAGGCGCAATGCCATGCCGTTGCTGTTGATGGGGCTGGCTGCCGGCTGGACCAATGTCGCCTTTATCATAGCCGTGCTCGATGGCCACGTGGTGCGCGTGCTGCTGCTGTTTTACCTGTCGCCGTTCTGGGCGGTTTGCCTTGGCTGGTTTATGCTGGGCGAAAAGCTGGATGCACGCTCGCTGCAGGTGTTCGTGATCGCGGTGGTCGGTGCGCTCGTCATGCTGTGGAACGAGGATATCGGCTTGCCCTGGCCTGACGGCAGGGCCGACTGGCTGGCCGTATCGGCCGGGTTTTCCTTTGCACTGAGCAATGTGTTTGTACGCCGCATGCAGGACGTGGGCGTGTTGCTGAAATCGACCTGCAGCTGGTGCGGTAATGTCCTGGTTGCGCTGGCCTGGATAGTCATCAGCCATGCCGGGATTCCGGATATCGAGGCGCAGGTATATGGCTGGGCAGTATTGCTGGGCCTGTGCGGTTTCCTGGTGATGACCCTGACGGTGCTCTACGGGGTGACACGCATGCCGGTACACCGCTCGGCGGTTATCCTGCTGTTCGAACTGGTTGCAGGTGCCGTGTCATCGTTGATACTGACCGACGAAATCATACTGGTGCGGGAATGGGTGGGTGGCGGCATGATCATTATTGCCGCCTGGCTGGCGGCGCGCATCCATGCGGAGGACGAAACATGATACGCATCACCCGCATCGACCATGTCAGTGTGACGGTCAGGGATACGCAACGGGCGCTCGGGTTTTATAACGGCTTGCTCGGTCTTGCCGTCAGCAATGACCGTCCGGACCTCGGCTTCCCCGGCGCCTGGCTGGAAATCGGCGACAGCCGGCAAATCCACCTGCTGGAACTATCGTCTGCGAGCGATGAGGGCGAAGACATCCGGGCATGGCGGCAGGGACCGTCACTTCGCGCTGATTGTGACAGACCTCGATGCGGTCACCAGTGCCCTGGATAAAGCAGGGATTGATTACACCCTCAGTCGCTCCGGCCGCCGCGCATTGTTCTGCCGCGACCCGGACGGTAATGTCATCGAGCTGGTCGAAAATGCATGAAGTCAGTCTGCCGGCCGGTCATCCAGGTATCGCTCGACTGCTTGTTCCAGGCACTCGAACTGTTTTTCTTCGGTTAATGGCTTGTTGTTAACGTCAGTGATGTAATAGAAGTCTTCCGCGCGCGAGCCAAGCGTTACAATCTTGGCGTTCCAGAGACGCACATTGCAGTCGGCAAATGCGCGGCCGATGCGTGACAGCAACCCGGGGCGGTCCGCGGTGATCAGTTCCATGACAGTACGCTGGTTATGCTCGTCCTGCCTGAAGGTTATAAGGGTTTTGATGGGGAAGTGCCTGTACTGCCTTGGCGTCCTTCGTGAAATATGCCAGCCCCCGTCCCGGTCGCCATCGATGGCCTGTTTAAGGGTGACCTGTATTTCGTCCATGCGCAGGTCACCGGTGACCGGCTGGCCGTCCTCTTCCAGTACGTGGAAGGTGTCGAGGGCGTGATTGTCCCCGGTTGTGATGACGCCGGCATCCACCACGTTCAGGCCGAGTTGCTCGATGATGGCGGTAATCCGGCTGAACAGGTGTTCACTGGATTTTGCATAGATGAATATTTCCGTGCCGCCGCGTTCGCTGACCGGTTCGATGTTGACGATGCAGCCGTCGTCTTCGTTATAGTCTTTCAGCAAGCTGATATGTTGCGCCACCTGCCATGGCAGGTGATGCAGGAAATACTCTTCGCCCAGCTTGTTCCATAAAGGCCTGTAGGCTTCGGCCGGCCCGTCCAGCATTTCAAGCGCCGCCTCGCGCGTTTTCTGGATCAGTTCGGAACGTTCCATGGGGTTCTGCAGGCCGCGCTGCAGTGCGCGGCGCGCATTGTAGTAAAGCTGTTTCAGCAGGGAGTCCTTCCAGTTGTTCCACAACTCCGGGTTGGTGGCGCGAATGTCCGCTACTGTCAGCAGGTAGAGATAGTCGAGGCGTACTGTATCCTGCACACTTTCGGCAAAGCGGTTGACTACAACCGGGTCATCGATGTCCTGCCGTTGTGCCGTTGAAGACATCAGCAGGTGTTGTTCGACCAGCCAGGTGACGAGGTCGGTGTCGTAGGCGCTGAGGTCGTGGCGTTCGCAGAATTTTCTCGCATCGGCGCTGCCCAGTTCCGAATGGTCGCCGCCGCGTCCCTTGGCGATATCATGAAACAGGCCGGCGATGTAAATCAGTTCCGGCTTTGGCAGCGTGCCGAAGATGTGACTGCACAGCGGGAACTCGGTGATAAACTCGTGCGTGGTAAAGCGGCGCAGGTTGCGGATAACCATCAGTATGTGTTCGTCGACGGTATAGATATGGAACAGGTCATACTGCATCAGGCCGACGATTCGCCCGAATGCGGGCAGGTAGGCCGCCAGTACGCCGTAGGTATTCATGCGCCGCAGTTCATGGGTGATGCCGTACGGCTGGCGAAGAATCTCCATGAACAGGCTGCGTGCCCGGATATCCTTGCGAAATTCATCATCTATGAGGTCGCGGTGGGTACGGATTGCACGAATGGTGTCGGCACGGACCCCTTTCAGCTCCGGGTGCTGCTCCAGTACCAGGAATATTTCCAGGAGTGCGATCGGGTTGTAGCTGAAAATACCGGTATTCACCGCCTCCAGATATCCGTTGCGCGACTGGAATCGCTTGTTCAGCGGGACCGGTTCTCCCGGACCTTCCGGATAAAGAATTTCCTCGTGAAACAGTTGCAACAGCATTTCATTAAGCCGGCTGAGCTCCATGATGGTGCGGTAGTATTTCCGCATGAAGGCCTCGACACCGAGTCGATTCTCTGTGTTGCGGTAGCCGAATTGTTCGGCCAGCGTGCGCTGGTAGTCGAACAGCAGGCGGTCCTCGCCACGCCCCGTCAGGGTATGCAGCGCAAAACGGATTCTCCATAACAGGTTGCGGCCTTCGACCAGGGTCTGGTATTCGGACGCGGTAAGGAAACTTCGTTCAACCAGTTCTTCAATGGATGCGGTGCCGAAATGCCGGTTGGTGACCCAGGCGATCATTTGTATATCGCGCAATCCGCCGGGACCTTCCTTGATATTCGGTTCAAGGTTGTAGCCACTGTCATGATACTTGTGGTGGCGCGCGCGCTGTTCATTGACTTTACCCTCGAAGAATTCACGGCTGGACCATATTTCCTCCGCTGACGTGGC
This sequence comes from uncultured Halobacteria archaeon, assembly GCA_963768575.1. GTDB lineage: Bacteria > Pseudomonadota > Gammaproteobacteria > UBA9214 > UBA9214 > UBA9214. Next base: position 147,999 of record CAVYIJ010000017.1, on the reverse strand, counting down.
CTTTTGCATTGCTTCGAACAGGCCGGTTGAGCCGGCCAGCAGGCGGGATTCCATCAGGTTGGTGATGACGGTAATGTCGGCCAGTGATTGCTCGATGCAATCCGCGATCGTGCGAACGCTGTGCCCGACTTCCAGGCCGATGTCCCAGAGGAAAGTCAGCAGTGCTTCCGCCTGCCTGTTCACGCGCGGGTCCTCGACTTCAGGCAGCAGCAGCAACAGGTCCACGTCGGAGCCCGGCATCAGTTCGCTGCGTCCATAGCCCCCGACCGCCACCAGCGCAAGCGCGTCTGCATCGTCACCCATGAAGCGCGACCAGCATTGTGCCAGGACCTGGTCGACCAGCCAGGAACGGGCTTTCTGCAGCACGGCGGGGTCCGCGCCCTCGGTGAAATGTTCTGCGAGTGCGCGGTTGCCATCGCGCAGGCATTTTTTGAACGGGGTCAGCAGGGCGCTGATGGTCTCGTATTCCCGGTGTACCGCATCGAGGTTGAACCAGGTCGTGAAGTCAGGTACGTCCCGGGTGCTTGCTTGCCGATGTGTCATGCAGGACGGATCAGATTTCGTCGCCGGGCAGACAGGTCAGTACTTCATGGCCGTCTTCGGTCGCCAGGATGGTATGTTCCCACTGCGCCGACAGGCTGTGGTCCTTGGTGACGACCGTCCAGCCGTCCGGTAGCAGCCGGGTATGGCGCTTGCCGGCGTTGATCATCGGCTCGATGGTGAATGTCATGCCGGCTTCAATTCTCATGCCGGTGCCGGGCTTGCCGTAGTGCAGTACCTGCGGATCTTCATGAAATTCCCGCCCGATGCCGTGGCCGCAATATTCGCGCACCACGGAACAATTATTCGCCTCGGCATGCTCCTGGATGGCGTGTCCGATATCACCCAGATGTACACCGGGCCTGACCATGTCGATGCCGATGCGCATGCACTCGTGACTGATGCGCGCAAGGCGCTCGGCGGCAACTTTCGGCTCGCCGACATGGAACATCTTGCTGGTATCGCCATGGAAGCCATCCTTGATGACGGTGATATCGATGTTCACGCTGTCGCCTTTCTTCAACACCTTGTTGCCGGGAATGCCGTGGCAAATCACGTGGTTGACCGAGGTGCAGATCGACTTCGGAAAGCCGCGATAGTTGAGTGGCGCGGGGATCGCCTGCTGCTCGTTGACGATGTAATCATGGCAGATGCGGTCCAGTTCCTCCGTGCTCACCCCGGGTACCACGTACGGCCTGATCATGCGCAGCACTTCGCCGGCGAGGCGGCCGGCGACGCGCATTTTCTCGATTTCCGCGGGTGTTTTGATGGTGACAGGCATGTAACACCCTGATCTGGTGATAGTTAGACAATCGCCGGTCAAGTCGCTGATTGTCGGGACGTGCAGTGTATGGTATAAAGGCGGGCTTGTTAAGTGGGCCGTCCAGGCCCGCCCGACAAAACTACACACATGTGCCGGCACATGCAGCAGGGTGCCCGGTTGGTGGCTGTTTCAAGCGCTCACCACCGGGTTGCTGTCATGGGGTACATGGAAGACTAACCCGATATTGGAGAGTTAAGTATGTCAGAAGTTACGATGCGCCAGATGCTGGAGGCCGGAGTGCACTTTGGCCACCAGACCCGTTACTGGAATCCGAAGATGGCCCCGTTTATCTTCGGTGAGCGTGGCAAGATCCACATTATCAATCTTGAAAAAACCCTGCCGATGTTCAACGATGCGATGAATTTCATCGGCAGCATGGTGGCTAATGGCGGAACGGTATTGTTCGTCGGGACCAAGCGCTCGGCACAAACGCCAATTATGGAAAATGCATCCCGCTGCGGCATGCCTTATGTAAACCACCGCTGGCTCGGCGGCATGTTGACCAACTACAAGACCGTCAGGCAATCGATCAAGCGCCTGAAAGATCTCGAGACCATGGCAGAAGACGGTTCCTTCGATCGCATCAGCAAGAAGGAAGCCCTGATGTTGACGAGGGAACAGGAAAAACTGGAACGTAGCCTGGGCGGCATCAAGGACATGCGTGGAATTCCCGACGCCATGCTGGTTGTCGACGTCGGTTATGAAAAAATCGCTATTAAAGAAGCCAGGAAGCTTGGTATACCCGTCATCGGCGTTGTAGACACCAATAATTCACTCGATGGTATCGACTATGTCATTCCTGGTAATGACGACGCGATTCGCGCGATAAAGCTGTACGTTGAAGGTGCGGCAGATGCCGCCAACACCGGCAAGCTGAGTGTCGCTCATGCCGTGGCTGATTCGAGCGACGAGTTCGTCGAGCTCGATGACGAGTCCGGCGCAAAACCGGCACGCAAGAAAGCGGCGCCGAAGAAGAAAGCAGCAAAGAAAGTCACGGTGAAGAAAGCAGCAAAGAAGGAACCGGCGAAAAAGGCGGCAAGCAAGAAAACAACCGCGAAAAAAGCCGATGCGGAAGCGGCGGCGCCTGAAGAAATCGCAACTGGCGCGGCTGCTGCAGAAGAGGTCGGTGCCGATGCTGCAACCGAGTAGCCTGCAGCCTTTCATGAATGGGAATATGCGTGTTTCACCTGGAGGACTTTTGAAATGGCAATAACTGCAGCGCTGGTCAAGGAACTGCGCGAACGCACCGGCTCCGGCATGATGGAGTGCAAAAACGCACTGGTCGAGGCCGATGGCGACCTGGAAGTCGCCATCGAGGCGTTGCGAAAGTCCGGCATGGCAAAAGCTGACAAGAAGGCCGGCCGTGTGGCGGCCGAGGGCGTGGTTGTCATCGAATTGAGTGATGACAAAAAGACCGCGGCAATCGTTGAAGTCAATAGTGAAACCGACTTTGTGGCCAAGAAAGAAGATTTCCAGTCATTTGCGGTGGCGATCGCCCGGCGGGTGCTCGCTGATTCACCGGCAGACATCGATGCCTTGCTGGCAATGCCGCTGAATGACGGCGATGCTGCTTCAATCGAAGATGCACGCAAGGCGCTCATCGCTACCATCGGTGAGAACATCACGGTAAGGCGGTTCACGCGCGTCGAATCCAGCGTGCCGCTTGCCAGCTACAGTCATGGTATTCGCATTGGCGTGGTGGTCGAGCTGAATGGCGGCGATGAACAGCTTGGCAAGGACCTCGCCATGCATATTGCAGCGCATGACCCGCGTCCGGTCTGTGTCTCCGAAGACCAGGTGCCGGCAGAAATGATTGCCGGTGAGCGGGATATTTTCACCGCGCAGGCGCGTGAGAGCGGCAAGCCGGACAACATCATCGAAAAGATGATCGAGGGCCGTATTCGTAAATTCCTCGGCGAGATCACCCTGCTCGGACAGTCATTTGTCAAGGACCCCGACCTGACGGTTGGTAAATTGCTCGAGCAGGCCGATGCCAGTGTCGGCCGCTTCGAGCGCGTCGAGTTGGGTGAGGGCATCGAGAAAAAGAGCGAGAACTTTGCCGATGAGGTAATGGCGCAGGTGAAAGGCGGTTAACGACAGCTGACGGCCCTGCTGACCGCTTTCAGTATCATGAACGGGGCCGAACATGGCCCCGTTTTTATGGCAATCCGCCAGAAAAAGTAAGACAATGCATCCCGGGCAGGGCGTACGCATACCCTATATATATGAAAGATAAGGGTTAAAAATGGGATATCAGCGGATACTACTGAAATTGAGTGGCGAGGCCCTCATGGACGAAGCGGGCCACTGGCTGGACCCGGGCGTGATGACGCGCCTGGCGGATGAGATGCGGGCACAGGTCGCCAACGGCACCCAGATCGGGCTGGTCATCGGCGGCGGTAACATACTGCGCGGCGCCAGCCTGGCCGCGGCGGGCGTAAACCGGGTTACCGGAGACCACATGGGTATGCTGGCCACGGTCATCAATGCGCTCGCCATGCAGGACGCATTGCTGCGCGCCGGTTGCGACTGTCGGGTCATGTCGGCGCTCGCCATGAACCAGGTGTGTGAGTCGTACACGGCCAGGCAGGCAATCGAACATCTGCATGCGGGACGCGTGGTGATCTTTGCCGCCGGGACCGGCAATCCATTCTTTACCACCGACTCGGCCGCCAGCCTGCGTGCCATCGAGATCGGCGCAGATATAATGTTAAAGGCAACCAAGGTCAATGGCATATATACGGCCGACCCGGTGACTAACCCGGACGCAACCCTGTTTGATTTCATCAGTTATGACGAGGCGCTGTCCAGGAAGCTGGGTGTTATGGATGCCACGGCGCTGGTGCTGTGCAGCGAGCATGACATGCCGGTCCGCGTGTTCAATGTTTTCGAGCAGGACCAGCTTGCAAGGATCATAGCCGGGGAAGCGGTCGGTACCCTGGTACAGCGAGAGAGGCACTAATAATGATCGATGATATAACCCGGGATGCCGCGGTAAGGATGGGCAAGAGTATCGAGTCGCTTAAGCAGGCCCTGGGCAAGGTGCGCACCGGCCGCGCTCATCCCAGCCTGCTGGACCATCTCCAGGTGGACTACTACGGTTCTGATGTGCCGATTTCCCAGGTTGCAAATATCGGTGTCGAGGATGCGCGGACGCTGACGGTGACGCCCTGGGAAAAAACGATGGTACAGCCTATAGAAAAGGCGATTATGTCCTCGAACCTCGGCCTGAATCCCGCGACTGCGGGGACAGTCATTCGTATTCCCATGCCGCCGTTGACGGAAGAAACACGGCGTGATCTGGTCAAGGTCGTGCGCAAGGATGGCGAGGCTGCAAAGGTCGCTATCCGTAACATCCGTCGTGACGCGAACAATGATTTCAAGGAACTGGTGAAGGACAAGGAAATCTCGGAAGATGACGAGCGCAAGGCGCAGGATCATATCCAGAAATTAACCGATGAACGTGTCGCTGAAGTCGACAAGGTGCTGGCGGAGAAAGAAGCCGAGTTGATGGAAATCTAGGTGTCTTTCCGCCAGGGAGTGAATCTACTGCGGCGGACTTGTGACAGTATGCGGGCCGTTGAATGAATACGAGTGCAATGCGTTAACAGGTGAGCTTTCTTGATGCAGTTTGACAGCAATGCGACAAGCCTGCCGCGCCATGTTGCCATTATCATGGATGGTAACGGTCGCTGGGCGCGTTCCCGCATGTTACCGCGTGCCGTCGGTCACCGTGAAGGGGTCAAGTCGGTCAGGCGTACTGTCGAAGCGTGTATCGACAGGGGGATCGGGGCGCTCACCCTGTTTGCATTCAGCAGCGAGAACTGGCGACGGCCGAGTGACGAGGTCAGCATGATCATGTCGCTGTTCGTGAACACCCTGAAAAAAGAAGTTGATGCGCTTGACCGCAACGATGTTCGCCTGCGCTTTATTGGAGATCGCTCCGCTTTTTCCGACAGCCTGCAGCAGCTGATTGGCGAGTCGGAAACGCAGACTGCCGGTAACAAGCGCCTTGAACTGGTGATCGCCGCCAATTACGGCGGTCAATGGGATGTCACCCAGGCATGCCGCAAACTGCTTGGCAAGGTCATGGCCGGGGAAATGAAACCGGACGAGCTTACACAAGAGCAGCTGGCGGCCGAGATTTGTATTTCAGATCTGCCGTTACCGGATCTGTTCATTCGAACCGGCGGTGAACGGCGCATCAGCAATTTTATGCTATGGCAGCTGGCATACACTGAACTGTACTTCACCGATATTCTCTGGCCGGTGTTTGACGAGGAAGAGCTGAACAAGGCGCTGGACTGGTATGCCAATCGTCAGCGCCGCTTCGGACGCACCGGCGATCAGGTGGAGCGATTAAAGGGTGCTTAAAACACGCCTGATTTCAGCTGCGATAATGATCCCTCTGGTGGTCTACGGGGTTCTGTACCTGTCGACAGACATTTTCATGCTGATACTGGGCGCCATTCTGCTGGCCGGGATGTGGGAGTGGGGGCGGCTCGCCGGCCTGCGCGCAGCGCCGGCCAGAATTGCATACATCGTAATTATCGCCGGCCTGTTTTACCTGTGTTACGTGGCAGGCCTGCAAACGATTGCCTGGCCTCTGTTGCTGGCAGCCTGTGCGTGGTGGTTATGCGCGCTTGTATGGTTGACCCGGCCACAACTCTGTTCGGCAGAATCGCCGGCATGCACAGCTGTGAAATTACTGGCCGGCGCGATGGTTTGTGTGCCTGCATGGGCAGCACTGGTGCTGCTGCATGGCGCTGGTGAAAATGGCCCTCGACTGGTGCTGATATTGCTGGTGATGGTCTGGCTGGCAGACAGCGGTGCGTATTTTGCCGGTCGGGCCTTCGGCAAAAACAGGCTGGCCCCGGTTATCAGTCCGGGCAAGACATGGGAAGGTGTTTACGGTGGTCTGTTCGCCAGCCTGCTGTTTGCAGGCGTGGCCGGCTGGCTGTTGAGTGCCGCGTTGCCCTGGACCGCGAAATTCATGCTGGTGACGCTGGTAGCGATGATGTTCTCCGTGGTGGGTGATTTACTCGTCAGCCTGATGAAACGCCAGAGTGGCATCAAGGACAGCGGCAGCATTATTCCGGGTCATGGAGGAATCTTCGACCGGATTGACAGTCTCGTCGCCGCCGCGCCGCTGTTTTTATCAGGTTACCGGTGGCTGGAACTGTGACCGCGCCAGGCACACCTGCCGGTATCACGGTACTCGGCTCCACAGGGTCCATAGGCGTTAGTACCCTGGATGTGGTTGCGCGCCACCCGGACCGTTTCAGGGTGGTGGCATTGACTGCGCACTCCAGTGTTGAACAGCTGGCGCAGCAGTGTATCCGCTACCAGCCGCGATATGCCGTCATGGTGGACGCGGATGCGGCTGAACGCTTGCGCAAGGGCCTGTTGAACAGTGCGCCGGATGTCGAGGTATTGTCGGGCAGTGAAGCCCTGATTCGAATGGCCGGCTTGCCGGAGATCGAAGTCGTCATGGCGGCCATTGTCGGTGCTGCCGGCCTGCTGCCGATGCTGGAGGCGGCGAATACGGGCAAACGCATATTGCTGGCCAACAAGGAAGCGCTGGTCATGTCCGGCGAACTTTTTATGCGGGCGGTCCGTCGCCACGGTGCTACCCTGCTGCCGGTTGACAGTGAACACAACGCTGTTTTTCAGTGCCTGCCGGACGACTATGTCGCCGGTGATCCGCCGCGCGGTGTGCGCAGGATAATGCTGACCGCATCCGGCGGTCCATTCCGTACACTGCCAGTCGAGAAACTCGACCAGGTGACGCCGGAACAGGCCTGTGCGCATCCGAATTGGGACATGGGCAGAAAGATTTCCGTGGATTCAGCTACCATGATGAACAAGGGGCTGGAGGTGATCGAGGCAAGCTGGTTGTTTGGGCTCGGTGCTGACAGCATCAGGGTAGTATTGCACCCGCAGTCGCTGGTGCATGCCCTTGTCGAGTATGATGACGGCAGCTTGCTGGCGCAGATGGGTAACCCGGACATGCGGATTCCCATCAGTCATGCGCTTGGCTGGCCCGACAGGATTGCCTCGGGTGCAGCCAGCCTCGATTTGCTGGAAAACGGCATGCTGCAATTCGAGGCGCCTGACATGCAGCGTTTCCCCTGCCTGGAACTGGCCGGTATGGCGCTTGCAACGGGGGGAACTGCGCCGGCGATTCTCAATGCCGCCAATGAAGTTGCTGTTGCAGCCTTCCTTGACCGGCGTATTCCGTTTACCGCTATTCACCGTGTCATCAGTGATACGCTGGAACAATGTAATTCGCGCGCGGCGGATTCACTGGAAATCATTCTCGATGACGATGCGCGGGCACGACGTGTGGCAGATGAACTAATTATGGAAGCAAAGGTCGTAGTTGCGCAATGAATGGTGTATTTCTTTCGCTGGCTGCATTCATTGTAGCGATAGGCGCTCTGGTCACTGTCCACGAATTCGGTCACTTCTGGGTGGCGCGCCGTCTCGGTGTAAAGGTACTGCGCTTCTCTGTGGGTTTTGGCAAGCCGCTATGGAAACGGAACTTCGGTGCTGACGACACGGAACTCGTCATCGCCGCCATTCCCCTGGGTGGTTACGTCAAAATGCTGGATGAGCGCGAAGGCGAGGTTGTTGCGGATGAGCGTCATCGCGCGTTCAATAACCAGCCACTTTCGACGCGTATCGCCGTGGTGGTCGCCGGACCGTTGTTCAATTTCCTGTTTGCGATCTTTGTGTACTGGGCCATGTTTGTAGCGGGTGTGCCCGGGCTGCGCCCGATTGTGGGTGATGTACACGGGAATTCCTATGCCGAACAGGCAGGATTGCTGGCCGGCGATGAAATCCTTTCTATCGAAGACCGGCCAACCCCGACATGGGAAACCGCGGTCATGGTGCTGCTCGACGCCGGCCTGGGTGAGCAAAAAACGATCACGCTGGCGGTGCGCGGCGCTGACGGCCGGGAACGCCGCCTGCAGGCAGGCTTGCGCGGGCAGGGTGAGCTGCTCGAGAAGGGCGGCGTCCTGGAAAACTTCGGCATCGGCTTGTGGCAGTTGCCGCCGGTAATCGATGAAATCATCCCCGACGGTGCAGCAGAAGAAGCCGGTATGCAAAGTGGCGACAGGGTTCTGTCTGCTGACGGCAACGTTATCAAAAGTTGGCAGGATTGGGTTGAATATGTCCGCGAACGGCCGGGACAGGTGCTGCAACTCACTGTGCAGAGGAATGCCGGCGAGGTCGATTTGACGCTGGTCCCGGCGAGCAAGTCCGAAAACGGTACCGAGACAGGTTTTATCGGGGCGAGTGTACTGCTTCCGGATAAAGAACAGCGTGATACAATGCGCGTCGTGGTACGTTATGGCCTGCTGGATGCAGTTCCGGCCGCGTTGGGAAAAACCCTGGAAGTGACGACACTCACGTTGCGGACCCTCTGGAAGATGGTGACCGGCAAGGCGTCCGTCGAGAACCTCAGTGGTCCTATCAGCATTGCCCAGTATGCGGGCCAGTCGGCGGCCATTGGACTGGCTGCGTTTCTTGGCTTTCTCGGGATTGTCAGCGTTAGTCTCGGCGTATTGAACCTGCTGCCGGTTCCGGTGCTGGACGGCGGTCACCTGCTTTATTATCTGGTGGAAATGATAAAAGGCAGCCCGGTATCGGAAGCTGCACAGCTGGTCGGACAGAAAATCGGCATCGCCATGCTGCTGGCATTAATGTCAGTCGCTTTTTATAACGACATATTACGCCTGATCGAATAAACAAGAAAAATGTACGCAAGAGTTAAATGGATAGGCCTGTTGCTGCCAGCCCTGCTACTGCTGCTCAGCAGCAGTGCGCATGCTTTCGAACCGTTTACGGTGTCTGATATACGGGTGGAGGGGCTGCAGCGGATATCGGCGGGCACTGTTTTCAACTATTTACCCGTCAAGATCGGCCAGCAGATAGATAAGCGTGCCAGCGTTGAAGCCATTCGGGCGCTTTTCAAGACCGGTTTCTTCGACGATGTGCGTCTCGAACGTGAAAGCGATGTGCTGGTGGTGTCCGTCAGGGAGCGCGCTGCAATCAGCAGTATCAAACTGGAAGGCAACCAGGACCTGGACACTGATGAATTGCTGAACGGTCTGAAGCAGATCGGCCTGGCGGAGGGGCGCGTATTCGATCGCTCCTTGCTGGAGAAAGTCGAGCAGGAGCTGCAGCGCCAGTATTTCAGTCGAGGGAAATATGCGGTCAAGATCAACACGACCATAACGCCGCTGGAACGGAACAGGGTCGGCATACTGATAGACATTTCCGAGGGGCAGGTCGCGCGGATCAGGCAGATCAATATTATCGGGAACAATACGTATACTGATGAAGAGTTGCTTGACGAATTCAGTCTGACCACGCCAACATTCTTCTCGGCCTTCAGCAAGCGTGACCAGTATTCCAAGCAGGCGCTGTCGGCAGACCTCGAAATCCTGCGCACCTGGTACCTTGATCGCGGTTATCTGAAGTTTCAAATCAATTCCACGCAGGTATCGATAACTCCCGATAAAAAAGATATTTACCTGACCATCAATATTACGGAAGGTGATCAATACCGGATCAAAATCGTTACGTTGTCGGGTGAACTGGTTGTTCCCGCCGAGGAAATCTATCCACTGATCAATATCAATCCCGGTGACGTATTTTCCCGCAAGCGGGTTACGAAATCGGTAGACCAGATCAGCACATTACTCGGCAACCGGGGTTATGCCTTTGCCAATGTCAATACAGTACCCGAAATAGACGACGAGACAGATGAAGTCTCGCTGGGTTTCTTTGTTGATCCCGGCAAGCGGGTTTATGTAAGGCGAATCAATATTTCAGGCAACAGTTCCACGCGCGATGAAGTGCTGCGCCGCGAAATGCGCCAGATGGAAGGCGGCTGGTATTCGGCGGAAAAGGTCGAGCGTTCGCGAACGCGCCTGAACAGACTCGGATTCTTCGAGGATGTTAACGTGGAAACACCGCCGGTTCCCGGTACGACCGACCAGCTCGATGTGAATTACTCCGTCAAGGAGACGTCTTCGGGCAGTGTCACGGCCGGTGTCGGTTTTTCGCAAAGCTCGGGGTTTCTGTTCAATGCCAGTGTGCAGCAGAACAATTTTCTCGGCAGCGGCAAACGGGTCGGTTTTACTTTTGATAACAGTTCGGTGAATACCATTTACAGTTATTCTTACGTAAACCCGTACTGGACTGTAGACGGAATCAGTCGAGGCTTCGGCGCATTCTACCGGGAGACAGACGCCAGCGAAGCCAATCTTTCCGATTATTCCACTGATACCCGGGGGCTTGATATCAACTTCGGTATTCCGGTCAACGAGTATGACACTATCCGGTTCAGTGGCGGCTATCGCGGACTCGATCTCACTTCGACGGCTTTTTCGCCCAGGTATGTCACTGACTTCGAGGACACCTACGGTAACAGCTTCGGTGACCTTGTCGTGACAGCGAGCTGGCGACGTGATTCGCGCAACAAGGTCCTGTTTCCGGACAGTGGCAGCCTGCAAAGCATCGCACTGGAAAGTACTGTTCCCGGGTCCGGCCTTGAGTACTACAAGGTTGATTATACGCAGCAGCAGTTTCTCCAGCTCACCAGGGACCTGACGCTGGGGCTCAAGGGGCGGCTTGCCTATGGCGATGGCTACGGTGATTTCGCGACCATGCCGTTTTTCGAGAACTTCTTCGCTGGCGGTATCCGCTCCGTGCGCGGGTTTGAAGACAATACGCTGGGTCCGCAGGACCAGTTCGGCGAGGCCATTGGTGGTTCCTTCCTTACTGTATTTAATGCGGAAATCATCTTCCCGGTACCCTTTGCGGAGAGCGCCAACAGTACGCGGCTGAGTGCATTTGTCGACATCGGAAATGTATTTGAAGACTTTAATACCTTTGATGCGGGTGAGTTAAGATACTCTGCGGGCCTTGCCGGTGTCTGGGCATCCCCGCTGGGCCCGATTTCTGTAAGCCTGGGTTTTCCGCTGAATGCAAAGAGCGGGGATGAAGAGCAGAAGTTCCAGTTTACGATTGGAACGTTCTTTTGAGCGCAGTAATAGTGAATCGCCGGCATGCCGGCGATTCAATGCAGCAGGGGCGCTGTTGACGACAGCAGGACTTCTGCATGTTTCGATGTCGTAATCCGGCGCGGAGATGAGCCGTGTCAATGCGGCTCGTTTTTTCGAAGGGAGCCATAAATTATGGCAATCAGGATAAATTGGAGAATTCAAGTGAAAAAATATATGCAATTTGCTGGTGGTGTGATGATGGTCGCTGCGGTGTCGGCATTTCCGGTTGCCGCATCCGCCGAAATGAAAATCGGTTTTGTGGATACCGCCAAGTTGAGTGAAAGCGCACCGCAGATCAAGGCCGCGGAGAGCAAGATCAGTGCGGAATTCGCATCCCGGGAGGATGAACTCAACGCCATGAAGCGAAAGCTGGACAAGCTGGAAGAACAATTGTCCAAGGATGGCGCTGTGATGAGCGACACCGAGCGCGGTAAACTCGAGCGGGACATCCTCAGCAAGCGGCGCGAGCTTAAACGCACGCAGGACGAGTTCCGCGACGATCTGAATATCAGGATCAACGAGATGCGCAGGCAGGTCAACACCGAGATTTTCGAGTACATCGTGGAATTCGGAAAGGCGGGTAATTATGACCTGATACTGACTCAAGGGGTCGCATACGCCGCTAAACAGGCAGACATCACCGATCTCATCCTGAAGAAATTGCTGGACGGAAAGTAACATCTTTCGCCTGTTTACGGAGATATCGGGATGGCGCTTACACTCGGCGCGCTGGCAAAACAGATTGGCGGAACATTGCATAATGGCGAGCCCGGCCGGGAAATCAGGTCGGTTGCAACCCTGCAGCATGCCGCTGACGGTGATGTCAGCTTTCTCGCCAACAAGCGATACAGGAAACACCTGCTGTCAACGTGCGCCAGCGCCGTAATACTCGCGCCGGATAATCTTCCGGATTGCCCTGTGGCGGCTATTGTCACGGACAATCCCTACGTTGGCCTATGCGCGCGCAGCCACGCTGCTGGCACCACGCCAGCCCAAACGCAAGGGAATACATCCCGCGGCAGCGATCGGTGATGATTGCCGCATCGATCCTGGTGCATGGATCGGCCCGCATTGCATTGTCGAAGACAATGTGTCAATCGGTGCCGGTGTACAGATCGCGGGCGGTTGTTATATCGGGGCCGGCTCAACGATAGGCGCCGATAGCCGTGTGTCGGCCAACGTAGTGATTTGTCATGGCGTCACGATCGGCGAGCGGGTCAACATTGCGCCGGGCGCGGTTATCGGCAGTGACGGGTTTGGCCTTGCCAATGAAGATGGCAAATGGATCAACGTCCCCCAGCTGGGCAGTGTGCGTATCGGTGATGACGTCGATATCGGTGCTAATACGACCATAGACCGCGGCGCACTGGAAGACACGGTGCTGGAGGAAGGCGTCAGGCTCGATAACCAGATACAGGTTGCGCATAACGTACACATAGGTGCCCACACGGCCATTGCCGGGTGTGTGGGCATCTCCGGCAGTGCGCGTATCGGCAAACACTGTATGATCGGCGGTGGCGCAGGCATCGTAGGTCATCTCGAGATTGCCGACAACGTGGTCATTACCGGTATGACCATGGTGACTCGTTCGATATCGCGTCCCGGCGTCTACTCATCAGGCGTGCCGGCGCAGGACAACGATAGCTGGAACCGTAATTACGCCCGCTTGCGTCAACTCGACAAGCTTGCCAGGAAAGTCCAGAAGCTTGAACGCTCGCTGGGGGAAGGCAAGACACAGGATCCGGCATGAACATAAACATCAACTGCCGGGCAAAAAGTAACCAATCCAGGTTTTCCGCATGGACATAAACCATATTTTGCAACACCTGCCGCACCGGTACCCCTTCCTGCTGATCGACCGGGTGACCGAATTCAATGCCGGTGAATCACTCGTCGGTTACAAAAACGTGACCTACAACGAACCTTTTTTCCAGGGACATTTTCCGGAACGTCCGATCATGCCGGGCGTGCTGGTGCTGGAAGCCATGGCACAGGCCACCGGACTGCTGGCGTTCAAGACAGTCGAACGCGGTGCCAGCAGGGACAGCCTGTATTTTCTTGTCGGCATGGACAAGGTACGGTTCAAGCGCCCGGTCGAACCCGGCGACCAGCTGGTATTGCGGGCGCAGCTGCTCAGGGAAAAACGGGGAATCTGGGTATTCGACTGCAGTGCCACCGTCGATGGCAAGCTGGCGGCCACCGCGCAGATTATGTGTACTGAACAGGATATCGACACTTGATTCATCCTACCGCGATAATTGACCCCGCTGCAGAACTGGGGGACGGCGTCAGTATCGGCCCGTATACAATTATCGGTCCCGGTGTGAAGATCGGTGCGCGTACCGAGATCGGGCCACATGTCGTGATCAAGGGTCCGACGAGTATTGGCGAAGACAACCGTATCTTCCAGTTCGCCTCTCTCGGCGATGCGCCGCAGGACAAGAAATATGCCGGCGAGCCGACCCGGCTGGAAATCGGTGATCGCAATACCATCCGTGAATTTGTAACGTTTAACCGCGGCACGATACAGGATGAAGGTGTTACGCGGATAGGCGATGACAACTGGATTATGGCCTATGTTCACATTGCCCATGACTGCAGGGTCGGGAACAAGACGATATTCGCGAACAATGCATCGCTGGCCGGGCATGTCCGGATCGGAGATTACGTAATACTTGGCGGGTTTACCCTGGTCCACCAGTTTTGTTCAATTGGTGCGCATTCACTCACGGCATATGGTAGCGGTATCAGCCGGGATGTTCCGCCGTATGTGACGGTCGGTGGCATACCTGCGCGTGCGCATGGCCTGAATATGGAAGGTTTGCGCAGGCGCGGATTTCCCGAAGATGTGCGCAAGCAGCTGAAAAGCGCCTACAAGGCACTCTATCGTGAAAACCTCTCCCTGCAGGACGCACTGGCCAGGCTGCGCGGAATGGCCAACGATTGCGATGAAATTAATTTGCTGGTCGAGTTTATTGAAAAGCAGACGCGTGGAATTGTGCGCTAGTCGTCAGCATGCGGATGCTTCGTTTTTCAAATCCGATTACCGTTGTGCATTTACAGGCACAAACTGTCCGGGTATGAGCGGAGATAACCGTCCGCTACGGGTGGGGATCGTTGCCGGCGAATCGTCCGGCGACAACATTGCCGCGGACCTGATAAGAGCAATTCGCGAGCGGTTGCCAGACGCCGAATTCGAGGGCATTGCCGGTCCGCGCATGCAGGACGCCGGTTGCGTCAGCCTGGCCCCGATCGAACAGCTTTCGGTGATGGGGCTGGCGGAGGTTATTGCCCACCTGCCCGCGCTGATTGCGCTGCGCCGGCAGTTGCGCCGGCATTTTATCGCCAGCCGGCCTGACATCTTCATTGGCGTGGACGCGCCCGATTTCAACCTGGGGCTGGAGCGTAGCCTGAAGCAAGCGGGCATACCCGTGCTGCATTATGTCAGCCCGTCCGTGTGGGCATGGCGTCAGTACCGGGTGCGAAAGATTGCCGCGAGTACAGATTGCATCCTGACACTGTTTCCATTCGAGGAGCGCTTCTATCACGGCCACAACGTGACGGCGCGCTGCGTGGGGCATCCACTTGCGGACCGGGTGGCAGACCGGGTGGACAAATTGCAGGCGCGCAATCACCTGCAACTGGACCCGGACCGTCCGCTGGTGGCATTGCTTCCAGGCAGCCGGGTCAACGAAGTCAAGCGGCTTGCCCCGGTGTTCCTGCAAGCGGCTGCCTGGTGTCATGAACGCCGGCCGGACCTGCATTTCGCGGTGCCGCTGGCTACCGACCGCTGTCGCGAGGTATTCGAGCAACTGCTCGATGATGCAGGCGTCGCGATACCTTTGACCCTGGTCGAAGGGCAGGGACTGGAGGTGATGGCGGCGGCCGATGTGGTGCTGCTGGCCTCGGGTACCGCGACGCTCGAATGTTTGCTGGTAAAACGGCCGATGGTCGTGGCTTACCGGCTGTCACCGCTGACTTATCAGATGATGCGTATGCTTATCAGGACTACGCTTTATTCGCTTCCGAACCAACTCGCCGGAAAACCGGTTGTGCGTGAGTTTACCCAGCACGAGGTTACTGCGGAGAATCTTGGTCGGGAAGTAATGTCACTGCTGGAAGACCCGCAGCGCAGTGCGGAGATGGCGGCGACATTTGCCGGTATTCATAACGAATTGCGCCGCGATGCCAGCCGTACGGCAGCAGGGATTGTATTGCAGGTTGCCCGGGGCGAAGGGGAGGGAATATGAGCGATGAACTTTATATTCCGGCAGGCCTGGTCGCCGGTGTGGATGAAGCGGGCCGGGGGCCGCTGGCCGGGCCGGTGATTGCCGGCGCAGTCATACTTGACCCGGCAAGACCGATAGACGGGCTGCGCGATTCCAAGCAGCTGACGGCGAACCGGCGGGAGAAGCTGTACGAGGAGATATGTGAATGTGCCATCGCCTGGTCGACAGGCCGTGCGGACGTCGATGAGATCGACCATATCAATATCCTGCAGGCCACGATGCTGGCAATGCAGCGTGCTGTCAGTGCCTTGCGGCCGGTGGCCGAGTACGCCCTCGTGGACGGAAATCGTTGTCCTGAGTTCGATTGCCCGTCGCAGGCGATTGTCAAGGGCGACAGCCGCGTGGCGGCGATCAGTGCAGCATCGATTATGGCAAAAGTTACCCGCGACCGGGAAATGATCGAGATGGACAGGCGCTACCCGGGTTACGGCCTGGCGCAACACAAGGGTTATCCGAGCAAGGCGCACATAGAGGCACTGGAATTGCTGGGTGTGTCACCCGTGCACCGGATGTCCTATGCGCCGGTAAGGCGCATTGCGGAAAGAGACGGGTGTGCGGTCACTGAGACAGAGTAAGGAGATTAAAAAATTAAAGGGGCCGGTGTCATTTTATTGAAGAAAGAATGACACCGGCCCCTGTATACGTTTATGCGCCCGGGCCTGTCAGGCGCAGGCAGACAGTGGTTCATGGGAACTGTCGTAGTAAGTCACCTTGTTGCGTCCACCCTGCTTGCTTTTATAGAGTGCCATGTCCGCCTTGTCGATAACATCTTCCACATTGGCGACATCCCTGGGGAAACTGGCGATGCCGACACTCGCGGTTGTGGAGATGCACTCACCCAGGACATCGAACGATGTGTTGGCAATTGCCACGCGTATGCGTTCGGCTATCGTTTGCGCTGCACCGGCGCCTGACTGACCGAGCAGAATTATGAATTCATCGCCACCCAGGCGTGCCAGTACGTCCGATGTCCTGACGCACTGCTTCAGTGCCGTGGATACCGTCTGTATCATCCGGCTGCCGACTGAGTGTCCATACCTGTCGTTAATGGCCTTTAGCCCGTCCACATCGACCATGATGATTGTTACCGGCGTGCCATAACGCTTTGCGCTTGCTATTTCCTTGTCCAGCAATAAATTGAATGCACGCATGTTCAGCAGGCCGGTCAGGTCATCCGTTTGCGACAGCTGCGCGATTTTGTGCTTGGCGGCGATG
The DNA here is from genome assembly GCA_963768575.1 of uncultured Halobacteria archaeon. GTDB lineage: Bacteria > Pseudomonadota > Gammaproteobacteria > UBA9214 > UBA9214 > UBA9214. Next base: position 131,053 of record CAVYIJ010000017.1, on the reverse strand, counting down.
ATGTCGGATGCAAGCATCGAGGTCACATAGGCAACCAGCAGGAACGGTGAAAACTTGGCCATCAGCGTGGTGAACGTGCCGGGAACGAATATGTCCGTTGAATGTACCTGGTAGCCCATCCACAGGTAGCAACAGGCGATCAGGCCGACTTCCAGCAGGGTCATTACCTTGCCCAGCGTTATGGCGCAGGCAATGATTACCAGCAGGTAGAGATTAAGCAAGGGGCTTTCAGTGTACCCGGTGTGCCAGAGCACCATGGTAATAAAGGCCACCATAGTCCAGGTTTCCACGGCCATTTTAAAACGGGTTTCGCGTGCCTGGAAATTGAGATAACGAAAAACAATCACAAACACGGAATACAGCACCATCGTAACAACGAGGGCATCGGTGTTGGTTATTTCCCGTGTCGGGATGAAGAAATACAGGATGACCAGGATCAGCAGTAACCACTGCAGTTCCGCCATGCTGCGGGAGAATCCTTTCAGTTCCTCAGCGTGATAATCGGTCGTGTCCCGTTTAACGCGAGATGGCTGCATATTTGGTTCCGATTTACTGAATGCTGTCTACGAGTCCATATATCGTCATGCACAACCACTTGTTTAGCAGAATCATCCGCTTATATGCCTGTACGGGGGTAATCAGGGCGTGGATTGCGGGAAATGTGATCTGTGTCACGGAATGGGGGAGGTTCATTCCATCACCAACCCCAAAAAGGGCTCAGTGCCCTGGACCTCTCAATTGAAATATCGTCCGGCACCGTTTCGAACAATAGAACAATAAACAATAGGGGGCAGACCACGATTTTCCGACATCCAGATTGACAGGTTGGTAATAAAACGTGGTCTGTCCCCAATTTTGAGGTATAACAAGACGGGCACGTCGCGGCATTCAGTGAACCTGTACCAAAGGGATTCGGGTATTGTTATTGTTGGCCTTTAAGATTGAATGGTATGTCAGTGATGGGCTCAGAAACATGTCAGGCAGGACCGAAAACGTGGTCTGTCCCCTGTTTGCTGCTCTGCCTGTCGGCGCTGCCGGTGGCTGCGGATGAACATGTCCGGCCGGAAATCATCGAACAGCCAATGCCTGACCGGTTTTCCATTTGTTTTGATCATTCCTGCACCAGTATTGAGACGGTTTCTCTAAACGGGGAGGAGTGGCGCCGGGCAACGGCCCCGCTTGCCGTGGCTGCAAGCAACGCGTCAGCGGAACGCGCTGCGATTGCGGAGTCCATCGCCATATTCGAGGACATCATCGGCGAGCGCCTGGGTACGTCGAGTGACAGGGGCGGCAACTTTAAGGGTTTCGGCAGGCCGAAACAGCTCGACTGTATCGATGAGTCCACCAACTCCAACACCTACCTGCTGATGCTGGAGCGATATGACCTGTTCAGGTTTCACACGGTGGCAAAGCGATCGACGCGCTTCGGACTGTTTATCGGCATGCCGCATACCACGGCCGTGATCAGGGAAAATGACACCGGGGTGCGTTACGCCGTCGACTCCTGGTTCTTCGATAACGGTCAGCCCCCCTACATCGTGGAACTCGAAGCCTGGAAATCCGGGCATGATCCGTACTGATCCCGCCCGGTTCGGAATGATACAGACACCTGTATAAACAGTCAGTTATAATAACTACCTGCCACAGTGCCTGAATGTCGATGATGGCTTGAAACCGGCCCGCGAAACCCGGACACTTCCACCATGCAACCCGCCTTCGTCCATCTGCACCTTCACACGGAATACTCGCTGGCAAACGGAACGGTCCGGATCAAGCCGCTGGTGAACAGCGTCGCGGACGCCGGCATGCCGGCGGTCGCCGTGACCGACCAGTGCAACATGTTTTCCATGGTGAAGTTCTACCGTGCCGCCATGTCGGCGGGCGTCAAGCCGCTGGTGGGTGTCGATGTCTGGGTCGCCGACAATGGTGACAACAATCCGCCTGACCGGCTGGTGTTGTTGTGCCGAAACCGGCAGGGCTACCTGAATGTCACCCGCCTGGTGTCGCGTGCCTACATCGAAGGTCAGCACCGCGGCATACCGGTATTGCAGCGCGACTGGCTGACAGGACACACCGACGGACTGATCGCATTGTCCGGCGGACGTGCCGGTGATGTCGGCAAGGCGTTGCTCGGCAAAAAACCGGAGCGGGCCGCGCGCCTGCTGGCAGCATGGCAGGCGTTGTTTCCCGATTGCTACTACCTGGAACTGCAGCGCACCGGACGGCCCGGCGAGGAGGAATACCTGCACGCGGCGGTCAGCCTGGCGGCCGGGCATGACGTGCCGGTGGTGGCGACCAACGATGTGCATTTTCTCAAGGCCTCGGATTTCGAGGCACACGAGGCGCGCGTGTGCATCAACGAGGGCCGCACGCTGGATGATCCGCGCCGTTCGCGGGAATTCAGTCAACAGCAATACCTGCGCTCACCGCAAGAAATGCAGGCGCTGTTTCACGATATACCGGAAGCGCTGGAGAACACCGTCGAGATCGCACGTCGTTGCAATCTCGAGCTGGAGCTGGGTAAAAACTACCTGCCGGATTTTCCGATACCGGACGGCATTACCCTGGAAGATTTCTTCACGCAGCAGGCGAGGGCCGGCCTGGAGAAACGGCTGGAACAAATTCTCGACCCGGCTGCCGACGACTCGGCAGCGCAGCGCAAACGCTACTTCGACCGGCTGCAGCTCGAAATCGACGTTATCCTGCAGATGGGTTTCCCCGGCTATTTCCTGATCGTGGCCGACTTTATCCAGTGGTCGAAGACCAATGACATTCCGGTCGGGCCGGGGCGCGGCTCCGGTGCCGGTTCCCTGGTCGCCTATGCCCTGACCATCACCGACCTGGACCCGATTCGTTACGATTTACTGTTCGAGCGTTTCCTGAACCCGGAGCGCGTGTCGATGCCGGATTTCGACATCGACTTCTGCATGGAAGGCCGCGACCGCGTCATCGATTACGTCGCGGAGCGCTACGGGCGCGACAAGGTATCGCAGATCATCACCTACGGTTCCATGGCGGCCAAGGCCGTGGTGCGTGATGTCGGGCGCGTGCTGGGCCACCCGTACGGCTTCGTTGACCGGATCGCCAAGCTGATCCCGTTCGAAATCGGCATAACGCTGGACAAGGCGCTGGAGCAGGAGCCGGCACTTGGCGAACTGTACGACACGGACGAAGACGTACAGACAGTCATCGACCTGGCGCGCTCGCTGGAAGGCCTGGCGCGCAATGCCGGCAAACACGCCGGTGGCGTGGTAATCGCACCCTCGCAACTGACCGACTTCACCCCGCTGTACTGCGAGCAGGGCAGTGACGCGATCGTCAGCCAGTTCGACAAGGACGATGTCGAGGCGGTCGGGCTGGTCAAGTTCGATTTCCTTGGCCTGCGTACGCTCACCATCATCGACTGGGCGCTGAAAACCATCAATCGACGGCGCGCGGCCAACAGCGAGGAACCGATCGATATCACCGCCCTGCCGTTGACCGACCGGCCGGCGTTCGCGCTGCTCAAGGCCGCCTCCACCACGGCGGTGTTCCAGCTCGAATCGACCGGCATGAAGGACCTGATTCGGCGGTTGCAGCCGGATAGCTTCGAGGACATCGTGGCGCTGGTTGCACTGTTTCGGCCGGGCCCGCTGCAATCGGGAATGGTGGATGACTTTATTGCGCGCAAGCACGGTGCGCGCATCGAATATCCGCATCCGGACCTCGAGCCTATCCTGAAACCGACTTACGGCATCATTCTCTACCAGGAACAGGTGATGCAGATTGCCCAGGTGCTGGCCGGCTATACGCTGGGTGGCGCGGACATGTTGCGCCGTGCCATGGGCAAAAAGAAGCCCGAGGAAATGGCGAAACAGCGCAGCATTTTCCTCTCCGGCGCGCAGGAGCGTGGCGTGGACGAGAAGGTGGCAAGCTACATCTTCGACCTGATGGAAAAGTTTGCCGGCTACGGTTTCAACAAGAGTCACTCGGCGGCCTATGCACTGATCTCCTATCAAACGGCATGGTTAAAGGCGCATTACCCGGCTGCGTTTATGGCGGCTGTGCTGTCCGCTGATATGGACAACACGGACAAGATCGTGCACCTGATTGCCGAGTGTCGTGACATGAAACTCAAGGTGGTGCCGCCGGATATCAACCAGTCAGGCAATCACTTCACCGTTCAGAACGACAGCACGATCATCTACGGACTGGGTGCGATCAAGGGTGTCGGCCAGAGCGCCATTGAAAGCATCCTGCAATCGCGCACTGACGATGGACTGTTTGCCGATCTGTATGACCTCTGCCAGCGTGTTGACCTGCGCAAGGTCAACCGCCGCGTGTTCGATGCCCTGATACGTGCCGGTGCGCTCGATATGCTGGGTGAAACCCGCGCCACGCAACAGGCCAACCTGGCCCAGGCGCTGAAGCTGGCCGAACAGCGCAGCCGTGATCTCGATACCGGCCAGAACGACCTGTTCGGTGCGTCCGATGCGGTTGTCGCCACGCCGGCCAATCGGCAGATTCTGCCGGAATGGGAAGAGGAACAGCGACTGCAGGGTGAAATGGACGCGCTGGGACTGTACCTGACCGGCCATCCCATCGAGCGTTATGCCGGTGAGCTGGCGAATATCATCACCGGGCGGTTGACGGACATGATGGAAATGACGGCAAACCTGCCGGTGCCTTCCGGCAGGCGCGAGCGCGGCCGGCCGACGAATAATGAACAGGCGGTGACCATTGCCGGACTGGTGATGAGCATGCGCATTCGCAAGACACAACGCGGCGGCAAAATCGCGTTCCTGACACTCGATGACCGGACCGCGCGGCTGGACGTGCGTGTCTTTCCGGAAGTCTACGAGAAACACCAGGCGCTGCTGGCGAAAAACAAGGTGCTGGTGGTGCAGGGCGGACTCGGTCTTGATGATTTTACCGGTGGCTACCAGGTGACCGCACAGAGCATCTACGACATTAACCAGGCACGGGAACTGTTCGCGCGGCGGCTGGTCGTGGGTGTCGAATCACAACTCGCCGGGAATGGTTTTGTCGGCACGCTGGCGGATATCCTGCAGCCGTTTCGCGACGGGCATTGTCGCGTGTGTATCGATTACCGGGGTGGTGAGGCGTGCGCGCGGGTGGCCCTGGGTAATGAATGGACGGTACATCCAACCGACGAATTGCTGCACCGGCTGCGTGACCTCGCCGGCAAGGACAGCGTGCAGATCGAATATGCATGAGGTGAAAAGGGTCAGTGCCCTTTTTGTTCGTAATAACAGAATCAAACGTCGGCGTTCCTTCTCCTGCCGGGAGCAGGACAGGAAGAGGGGATAAGATCGGGCAGCTGTCTTTTATCCCCTCTCCCCAACCCTCTCCCTGAGGGAGAGGGGGGCGCAATCATGATTTGCGGTGAAACGGGATTCAGGTCCCGGTATCCAATACAGGTTCAGTCCCTTTTTCGGTACTGTTACGGCACGATAAGGCCTGCAGTGTTAAAAACAGGCAAGTTCCCCTTTTACCGGGCGTGTTGGAACCGGTACCATTGGCGGCATTCTGAAAAATCCGACGGATACCTGATGAACCTCAACTTTCTGGAATTCGAGCAGCCGATTGCCGAGCTCGAGGCAAAAATCGATGAACTGCATTACGTCAGCGATGATGCCGACGTCAATATCAGTGACGAAGTCGAAAAACTCAAGGCAAAAAGCCGTACGCTGACCGAGTCGATTTTCTCGAACCTGACGCCCTGGCAGATTTCGCAACTCGCCCGCCACCCGCAACGTCCGTACACGCTGGACTACATCATTCGCCTGTTCACCGGTTTCGAGGAGCTGCATGGTGACCGGCACTATGCCGATGATCATGCCATCATCGGCGGTATTGCACGCCTGGATGGCGAGCCGGTGATGGTCATCGGGCAGCAGAAGGGACGTGACACCAAGGAAAAATTGCTGAGAAATTTCGGCATGCCGCGCCCTGAAGGTTATCGCAAGGCCCTGCGCCTGATGGAGATGGCGGAACGATTCAGCATGCCGATATTGACCTTTATCGATACCCCCGGCGCCTATCCCGGTATCGGCGCGGAGGAGCGTGGCCAGAGTGAGGCCATTGCGCGTAACTTGCTGGTCATGGCCCAACTGCGTACGCCGATCATCTGCACGGTCATCGGTGAAGGTGGCTCGGGCGGTGCGCTGGCGATTGGCGTCGGTGATCGCACGCTGATGCTGCAGTACAGCACCTACTCGGTAATTTCACCGGAAGGCTGTGCATCCATTCTCTGGAAGAGCGCGGACAAGGCGGCCGAAGCGGCCGGTGCGCTCGGTATTACCTCGAGCCGCTTGCTGGAACTGGGCCTGGTCGATCAGGTCATCGAAGAACCGCTCGGGGGCGCCCATCGGGATGTTGATGCCACCGCGGTGAATATCAAGCAGGTGCTGGTTGAAGCACTCGCCGTGCTGAAAAAACAATCAACCGATGAGCTGGTCAACGCGCGCTACGAACGCCTCAAGGGCTACGGACATTATACCGAGAAATAACCGGAATAAAGGGGAAAGAAGGGGGAAGGGGTCAGTACCCGTTTTTCGTCCCGGTGCAATATTTACAGTACGATCGGGCTTTGTAACGAAGGGTACTGTCGCCTTCTTCGCCAATTTTTCAATTCTCGCGCGGGAGCGAATGACTGACTGCCATAAGATATTGCGCCTGGCCGCTACCGGCTATTACTACGGGCATAGCCCGGGCAAGCCTCTCGACCCGGGCTATGCCCGTATGAATGATTTCACCTTCTCCTGCCTCACGCGGCACTCGTAACTCCATGTACGTCGCAAGGCGCCCCTGCGCCAAACTGTATGTATTAACCAGACCGTGAATTTCTCTCCGAATACACTTTGCGGCCAACTGCTGTTACGCCCTTTGCCGGACGCCTGGCAGGTTGCCTACAGCGGCGGACTGGATTCCCGTGTCCTGTTGCAGGCCATGGCCGGGCTGCGTGACCGCCTGCAGTTGCCGGTGGGTGCGGTGCATGTCAACCACGGCCTGCAGGCTGCTGCCGGAGAGTGGGAAACACATTGCCGGCGAGTGTGTGAGCAACTCGACCTTGAATTGACCGTGCTGCGCGTGGACGCGCGCCACGCCAGCGGCGAAAGTCCGGAAGCGGCTGCACGGCATGCGCGCTACGCGGCGCTGGCCGAATGGTTGCCGGCAGGCCACTGCCTGCTGACCGCGCAGCACCAGGATGACCAGGCGGAGACGCTGCTGCTGCAATTACTGCGTGGCGGCGGCGTGCACGGCCTGGCGGCCATGCCGGTATGGACCCGGTTCGGACAGGGGACTCACTCGCGGCCATTGCTGGCAATGTCCCGGCAGTCCCTGCATGCGTATGCCGTCGCGGAAGGTTTGCGCTGGGTCGAGGACCCCAGCAATGCAGAAACCGGCTTTGACCGTAATTTCCTGCGCCATGACGTGATGCCGTTATTGCAGTCCCGCTGGCCGGCGGTAGCGGGCAACCTGTCGCGCAGTGCCGGGCATGCCGCCGAGGCCGCCGGGCTGCTCGATGAAATGGCGGAAATGGACCGCATGTCGGTCAGCGGCCGGCAGGCGGATACTCTGTCACTGTCGGCGCTGGGCGGGCTGTCGCCGGCACGACAGCGCAATGTGTTGCGCCACTGGATGAAACAGCTGTCCGGCCACGCGCCGTCCACCGAGGTGCTGGCGCGCGTGCTGAATGATGTGCTGTGCAGCCGTGCTGACGCCGACCCCTGCGTTCGCTGGGGCCGGCATACGGTGCGCCGCTACCGTGACGAGTTGTTCGTCTTGCCGGCGCGGGAACCGTCCGGCGAGTTTGCGGAATGCAGCTGGCAACTGGATGAGCCGCTGGCATTGCCGCTATCGGGCGGTGTGCTCACGGCCACCCGCGCCGTCGGCCAGGGGATCCGCAGTGCGGCCCTCGCGGACGGCGGGGTGCGCATTCGCTGGCGCCAGGGTGGTGAATCCTGCCGGCCGGCAGGGCGTGGTCACCGCCATTCACTGAAAAACCTGTTCCAGGAGGCGGGCATTCCGCCGTGGCAACGTGGCCGCATCCCGCTGCTGTACATTGGTGACCGGCTCGCCGCCGTTGCCGGGTTATGGGTCTGTGAGCCGTTCCAGGCAGGGCCGCAGGAGGACGGTTACCGGGTTTACTGGGAGGACAGCCAGGGAGGCCCTGCTGCGCCGTCATTGCGAGGAACACAGTGACGAAGCAGTCTCCAAACCACTGATTCGGGACGACGGAATAGCCACGCCAGGGTCGTAATGACAGGAACTTTGCGCATCAATCAGATTGAGGTGTCCGTAATGATCTGTTAGAGTTTACGCCCGTCTCGTGGCAGAAATGTCACACCCTGTTTCCAGGTTATCAATGACCCGATTTATCTTCATCACCGGTGGTGTTGTGTCCTCGCTGGGCAAAGGCATCGCATCCGCATCCCTCGGTACCCTGCTGGAAGCACGCGGCCTCAAGGTCACCCTGCTGAAGCTGGACCCCTACATCAACGTCGATCCGGGCACCATGAGCCCGTTCCAGCACGGCGAGGTGTTCGTGACCCACGACGGCGCCGAGACCGACCTGGACCTCGGTCATTATGAACGCTTTGTCCGCACCACCATGACCCGGGACAACAATTTCACGACCGGGCAGATTTACGAGAACGTCATTCGCAAGGAGCGCCGCGGTGATTACCTGGGCGCCACGGTACAGGTCATTCCGCACATCACGGATGAAATCAAGTCGTGCATCAGCAAGGGTGCGGGTGATGCGGATATCGCCATGGTGGAAATCGGCGGTACGGTGGGTGACATCGAGTCCCTGCCGTTCATGGAGGCGATTCGCCAGATGGGCGTGGAACTGGGGCATGAGCGGACCCTGTTCATGCACCTGACGCTGGTGCCGTACATCGCGGCCGCCGGCGAGATCAAGACCAAGCCGACCCAGCACTCGGTCAAGGAACTGCGCTCCATCGGTATCCAGCCGGATATCCTGCTGTGCCGTGCCGATCGCCCGTTGCCACCGGCCGAGCGCCGCAAGATGGCGCTGTTTACCAATGTCGAGGAGCGCGCGGTAATCTCCGCCGTCGATGTCGACAATATCTACAAGATCCCGCTGCTGCTGCACGAGCAGCAACTCGACAATATCGTCGTTGAGAAGATGCACATCGATGCCGGTCCGGCCGACCTCGGCGAGTGGGAAAAGGTCGTGCGGGACAGCAGCGGCCACGATCGCCAGGTGACCATTGCCATGGTCGGCAAGTACATGGACCTGACCGAGTCCTACAAGTCATTGTCCGAGGCGCTGATACATGCCGGCATCCATACGCGTACCGATGTCAACATCCAGTACGTGGATTCGGAGACTATCGAAAAGCACGGCACCGGCACACTGGATGGTGTGGATGCAATCCTGGTGCCGGGTGGTTTCGGCGAGCGCGGTGTGGAAGGCAAGATCGAGGCGGTGCGCCATGCGCGCGAGAACAATATTCCCTACCTGGGCATCTGCCTGGGCATGCAGGTTGCGGTCATCGAATTTGCACGTAACGTTGCCGGCTTGCAGGGTGCGCACTCGACCGAGTTCGACAAGGCAACCAGGTACCCGGTAATTGCATTGATTACCGAGTGGCTGCGCGAGGATGGCGGCAAGGAACTGCGCAGCGAGGAGTCTGACCTGGGTGGCACCATGCGGCTCGGTGGCCAGGCCTGCAGGCTGATGCCGGGGAGTCTCGCCCATACCCTGTACGGCAAGGATGAAATCGTGGAACGTCATCGTCATCGGTACGAGTTCAATAACCTGTACCGCGAACAGCTGGAAGCAAAGGGCCTGGTGCTGTCCGGCATTTCCGCCGTCGGCCAGCTGGTGGAGGTGGTGGAAATCCGTAATCACCCCTGGTTCTTTGCGTGCCAGTTTCACCCTGAATTTACCTCGTCCCCGCGCGACGGTCATCCGCTGTTTACCGGTTTTATCAAGGCGGCGCATGACTACCAGACAGGCAGCCTGGCGGCAGTCCCTGCCGCCGTCGCGGCACACGCCGACGCCTGACTAACTACGATTCCCCGGATTGTGCTGTTATGAAGCTATGTGATTTTGAGGCAGGACTTGAACACCCGCTGTTCCTGATTGCCGGACCCTGTGTCATCGAAAGCGAGGCGCTGGCTATCGATACCGCCGGCCAGTTGAAGGAAATAACCGCGGCACTCGGCATCCCGTTTATCTACAAATCGTCTTTCGACAAGGCCAACCGTTCCTCGCACAAGAGTTTTCGCGGCCCCGGCATGGAGGAAGGCCTGCGAATACTGGAGACTGTCAGGTCGCAAATCGGCGTGCCGGTGCTGACCGATGTGCATGAAGATACCCCGCTGGCTGAAGTGGCGGCGGTAGTCGACGTGCTGCAAACGCCGGCCTTCCTGTGTCGTCAGACCAATTTTATCCAGAATGTCGCGCGCCAGGGCAAGCCGGTCAATATCAAGAAGGGCCAGTTCCTGTCGCCGTGGGACATGAAGAATGTATCGGACAAGGCGCGTGCCACGGGTAATGAACAGATCATGGTGTGCGAGCGCGGCGTATCGTTCGGCTACAACAACCTGGTGTCCGATATGCGTTCGCTGGCGGTGATGCGTGATTGCGGCTGTCCCCGTCGTGTTCGATGCAACACACTCGGTGCAATTGCCCGGGCGGGCAGGGAGACAGGTCAGGCGGACAGCGCGAATTCGTGCCGGTGCTGGCGCGTGCGGCGGTCGCGGCCGGCGTGTCCGGATTGTTCATGGAGACACATCCGGACCCGTCAGTTGCAATGAGTGACGGGCCGAATGCCTGGCCGCTGGGAGACATGCAGACCCTGCTGGCCACGCTGCAGGCGATCGATGCAACGATCAAGGCTGGTAAATTGCCTGAAAATGAACTGATGGCGTGATTAAACGCCATTCTCTAAAGTTTTAACAAACTGCTGATCCATGAGGTAAAAATGTCAGATATTTCTGAGGTGTTAGGGCGTGAAATCATCGATTCGCGCGGCAATCCCACGGTCGAGGCGGAGGTGACGCTGGCATCGGGAACAGTCGCTCGCGCGGCCGTCCCGTCCGGTGCATCCACCGGCTCGCGCGAGGCGGTGGAATTGCGCGACGGTGACCGCGGGCGCTTCGGCGGCAAGGGCGTCAGCAAGGCCGTTGCCAATATCAATACCGTGATACGCGAGTGCGTGATCGGCATGGATGTAACGGCGCAGGCAGAGATCGATCAGGCCATGATTGCGCTTGACGGGACGCCCAGCAAAAGCTCGCTGGGTGCGAATGCGCTGCTGGCCGTCTCGCTGGCTGCCGCGCAGGCGGCCGCGCGTGAACAGGGGGTTGGCCTGTACCGCCTGCTGGGTGGCGACGGCCCGTTTGTGATGCCGGTACCGATGATGAATATCATCAATGGCGGCGCGCATGCAGACAACAGCGTTGACCTGCAGGAATTCATGATCCTGCCGACCGGGGCAGGCAGCCTGCGCGAGGCGGTGCGTTACGGTACGGAAGTTTTCCATGCGCTGAAGTCGATCCTGCACGGCCGCGGTTTAAATACGGCCGTCGGCGACGAGGGTGGCTTTGCACCGGACCTGCCATCCAATGAAGCAGCCATCGAGGTGATACTCGAGGCCATCGGCAAGGCCGGCTTCACCGCCGGCGAGGATATCTGGCTGGGGCTGGATGCAGCGAGTTCCGAATTTTACCATGATGGTAAATATGTACTGGCGTCCGAGGACCGCGAATTCACCGCTGCAGAATTCGTCGATTATCTTGCTGCATGGGTCGACAAGTATCCCGTCATCACCATCGAGGACGGCCTCGATGAAAGTGACTGGGACGGCTGGAAGGTGCTGACGGAGAAACTCGGCAACAAGGTGCAGCTGGTCGGCGATGACCTGTTCGTAACCAACACCTCGATCTTCGGGGAAGGCATCGAAAAGCACATCGCCAACTCGATCCTCATCAAGCCAAACCAGATCGGCACCCTGACCGAGACGCTGGCCGCGATCAGCATGGCCGAAGCGGCGGGTTATACCGCGGTGGTGTCGCATCGCTCCGGGGAGACCGAGGATGTGACGATAGCGGATATTGCCGTGGGGACCGTCGCTACGCAGATCAAGACCGGTTCGCTGTCGCGTTCGGACCGTGTGGCGAAGTACAATCAGCTGATGCGCATCGAAGACGAGCTGGGCAAGCAGGCCACTTACGCCGGGATCGCCGCGTTCAGACACCCGGTGGCCGGCTGAATGCAGGCGGCCGCTACGTACGCCATGTACATTAGCGGACATATGCAGATATGAAAGCCGTCCTCATCCTGCTGGTCCTGGTGCTGGTATATCTCCAGTACCGCCTGTGGTTCGGTGACGGCAACCTGTTCGAGGTCATGCAGCTGGAAAACGAAGTACAGACCCAGCGCGATGAGAATATCCGCCTGCGCGAACGTAACGATGCGCTGGACGCCGAGGTCCGTGACCTGCAGGAGGGGCTGGACGCGATCGAGGAGCACGCACGGGAAGACCTCGGCATGGTCAAGGACGGCGAAACTTTCTACCAGATTATTGAATAAATGCGCGCAGACGAGAAATACCGGGTTGTGGTTCCGGCGGCCGGCGCCGGCAGGCGGATGGCGGCCGGGGTGCCCAAGCAGTATCTCGATATCAGCGGCAAGCCGGTACTGGAGCATGCTATCGACGCGTTGTTATCGTGCCGTTATGTCACCTCTGTCATTGTTGCCGTTGCGGCGGATGACGAACGCTGGCCGCAATTACAGACGCGCTACAGCGACCGTCCGGTCGAGACCGTGACCGGCGGGACCGAGCGCTGTCATTCGGTGCTCAGCGGACTGGATTACCTGGCGGAAACGGCGAACGATGACGACTGGGTGCTGGTGCATGACGCAGTACGACCCTGTGTGCGGACGGACGATATCGAGGCGTTGATCGAGGCGCTGCACGACGATGCCGTGGGTGGATTGCTGGGCGTGCCGGTTGCCGATACCATGAAACTGGTGGATGCCGAAGGAACAGTCGAACGAACCTTGTCGCGTGACGGCATGTGGCATGCGCTCACGCCGCAAATGTTCCGCCTGGGGCCGTTGCGCGAGGCGCTGCTGCAGTCATTGGCGGACGGCAGGCTGGTGACGGATGAAGCGGGCGCGATGGAATTCGCCGGTCACCTCCCGCGCATGGTGCAGGGACACAGGGACAATATAAAGATCACCCTGCCGGCGGACCTGGCGCTGGCTGAATTCTACCTGCAGTCGAGGTCGACGGAATGAGAGTTGGAATGGGCGTGGATGTACATGCTTTCGGAGAGGGTAACTCCGTTGTGCTGGGCGGGGTCACGATTCCCTTCCATCACGGACTGGAGGCGCATTCGGATGGCGACGTGCTGTTGCATGCCCTGTGCGACGCACTGCTGGGCGCGGCCGGACTGGGCGATATCGGAAAGTTTTTTCCGCCGGATGATTCCGTCTGGCGTAATGTCGACAGTCGGGTGCTGTTATCCAGGGTCAACGAATTGATCAGGGAGGAAGGCTTCAAGTTGTTGAATGCCGATATAACGGTCGTCGCCCAGGCCCCGAAGCTGGCGCCCTATATCGCCGAAATGCGTGAGTACATCAGCGCGGACCTGCAGGTGACGGCCAACCAGGTCAACATAAAGGCAACCACTACCGAACACCTCGGCTTTGCCGGCAGGGGCGAGGGCATTGCCGCCTTTGCCGTCGCGCTGCTGGAAGACTGAAGACACACTGCTGCGTGTTCGAGCAGGCGCCCCCTTCACTGGCTTACGCGCAGGGTGAGCCGCCCGTCAGCGGCCTGATACGCCAGTCGCCTGAAGACTTCCGCGTTACTGAAATCCCGTTACTCGAGCCGGACGGGTCCGGCGAGCATGCCTGGGTGCTGGTGCGCAAGCGCAGTGAGAACACGACCAGTGTTGCAGACGGGCTGGCAAGACATGCCGGCGTGCACCCACGGAATGTCGGCTATGCCGGCCAGAAAGACCGCAATGCCGTCACCGAGCAGTGGTTCTCTGTGCACCTGCCGGGACGTGCCGATCCGGACTGGTCAGCACTGGATATGGATAACGTCACTGTATTGCGGCATGCCCGCCATGCGCGCAAGCTGCAGCGCGGTGCGCTCCGCGGCAATGCATTCCGGATAATGCTGCGCAACATCACGGGTGAGGCCGCGGTGCTCGAACAACGCCTGCAACAGGTGCGTAATGCCGGTGTGCCGAATTATTTCGGCGAGCAGCGTTTCGGCCGCAATAACAGCAATCTTCGCAGCGCAGAACGGCTGTTCGCCAATCCGCGGCTGCGGCTGTCACGCAACCAGCGCAGCATGGCGTTGTCGGCGGCGCGTTCGCTGTTATTCAACCGGGTACTGTCGAAGCGGGTTGCGGCTGGCAACTGGGACCGGCCCGTTGCGGGTGACGCCATGCAGCTGGCCGGCAGTCACAGTTACTTTGTTGCCGGGTGCGTGGATGCCGAGCTGCTGCAGCGCACCGCCGCACAGGATATTCACCCGACCGGACCGTTGTGCGGTCGTGGCGATACGCCGGTCACCGGCGAGTGCCAGGCGCTGGAATCGAGCATACTGGAAGAATACAGCGAATTCCTCGCCGGCCTGATTGCGGCCGGCGTGCGGCTCGACCGGCGTGCGCTGCGGGTAGCCGTCGCCGACCTGGCGTGGCGCCGGGATACGGACGATGCTATCGAGTTGAATTTCAGTTTGCCGGCCGGCAGCTATGCGACCGCGGTGTTGCGGGAACTGGTTATATATCGTGATTCCATGGTCGTGTAGGAGCGGCATGGCAGGCACGAAAAAATAATCTCGCGCAAAGCCGCCAAGACGCGAAGAAAATCAAAAAAACAGCCACAGAGTGCTCACGACTACATGGATGCAGGAGGTAGAGTATCGCAGGAGCAGTTACCGAGAGAACACAGAAATAAATAATCCCTGGTTCCTTATCCCGTCAGTGTGCGATGTACAAGGACGCACGCGTGTCGCGAGAGGGCAGGCAAGCTTCCGGCGCGCCCCGGCAGGGCGAAACCGGCAAGGCAATCAGAAACTGAAAAATAGTGACCCTATAGGTTAAATTTAACCAACGACCAAACTTAAGGCTGGATTTCCGCCTTCGCGGGAATGACATGTTTTACGCTGTGTCCCCTGTGGCAATAATTCTTGTGTTATTTGCGTCTTGGCGTCTTTGCGCGAGAACTATTTGACAGTTTATTACTCGCGTTTTGAACGCAACAACACATACAACGCCCCGGCGCCGCCGTCCCGCCGGGTGGCGGAACTGAAAGCAAGTACGTCATGGTGTTGCCGCAGCCAGCTGTTGAGACGGTTTTTAAGTACCGGCGCATCACCCGCCGAACCATACCCCTTGCCATGTATGATGCGTACGCAACGAACGTGACGGTCACGGCACAGGGCGATGAATTCCATGATGGCGGTGCGCGCCGCTGCCGCCGTCATGCCGTGCATGTCGAGTTCGGCGCCGATGGCCAGCTGGCCGCGTCGCAGGCGTTGCAGCTGGCGTTGTTGCAGGCCGGGGCGCGCAAAAAAAAGCGCTTCATCCGGCGCCACCTCGCCGGCATCGAAGTTGTCGGAAAAGGTGTCGGCAAGGCCGGTGTCGTCCTGCTCCGGACGCACGCGCGGCCGCGGCGCCAGCCGCTTGCTGGCGGGGCCGATCCTGTCATGACCGACCTTGCGCACCGGACCGATGCTGCGACGGAACAGGTCGATCTCTTCGTCAGTAGGTTTTTTGTCCGAGGCCATTGGCTTCCACTGCTGAATCGCGTTTTGCGGCAACCCACCGTACCCATATCCTGATCAGCATGCAATATAGTGTATGCTACGCGGCTTTGGGGATACTGACGACAGTACCGCTTCTATGGAAATACTGATCAGCAACGATGACGGATATCGTGCCGATGGCATCGCGGCACTGGCCCGTGCACTGGAAAAGATTGCCGATATTCACGTGGTGGCGCCGGACCGTGATCGCAGTGGCGCGAGCAACTCACTGACCCTGGATACCCCGATCCGCGCACGCCTGGCGGATAACGGCTTTACCTTCGTCGATGGCACACCCACCGATTGCGTGCACCTGGCCATTACCGGCTTGCTGGAAAAGGAGCCCGATATGGTGGTTGCCGGGATTAATTCGGGCGCCAACCTGGGGGATGACGTTTTGTACTCGGGGACCGTGGCTGCTGCCATGGAAGGGCGCTTCCTCGGCTTTCCCGCGATCGCCGTTTCGCTGGTGACGGAGCGGCCAACACATTACGAGACCGCCGCGCGCGTGACTGTGGACCTGGTCGAGCGGGTCATGACCGGTGCCTTGCCCGCGGATACCATCCTCAATGTTAACGTGCCGGACGTACCCTGGGACCAGCTGAAGGGCGTGCAGGCCACGCGGCTTGGTCACCGTCACAAGTCCGAGCCGGTCGTGATGATGGAAGACCCGCGCGGTCGTCCGGTCTACTGGGTGGGTCCCTGCGGCCTGGAGCAGGATTCCGGGCCCGGCACGGACTTTCATGCAGTAAAATCCGGGTATGTGTCGGTGACTCCGCTGGATGTTGATCTGACACGCTATGATGCGATTGATAAACTGGCACACTGGCTTGATGAACAGGATAAAAACCCTTGATTGCGACTGACCGCGGTATCGGGATGACCTCGCAACGCACGCGCGATCGGCTGGTCAATCGCCTGCGTGAAAAGGGTTTCCGCAACGAAAAAGTGCTTAACGTGATCGGTAATACGCCGCGGCACCTGTTCGTTGACGAGGCGCTGGCCAGTCGTGCCTATGAAGACACGGCATTGCCGATTGGTTACAACCAGACCATCTCGCAGCCATATATCGTGGCGCTGATGACTGACCTGATTATTCGCGACAACCCGCGCAAGGTACTTGAGATCGGTACCGGCTCCGGCTACCAGGCCGCCATCCTGGCGCCGCTGGTCGAAAAAGTCTATACGGTGGAACGCATCGAGCCACTGGCCCGGCAGGCGCGTCAGCGTTTTCGCAAGCTGGGCTTGCGCAACGTGCGTGCCAGCTACTCGGACGGTACCGAAGGGCTGCCCGAGTTTGCACCGTATGATGCAATCATCACGACCGCCGCCGCCGAATCCGTCCCGGACGCGTTGCTTGAGCAGTTGTCGCCGGATGGCGGCCGCCTGGTCATTCCGCTCGGCGATCGGGGGCGGCAGACGCTGACGCTGGTCACCCGCAAGGGCGATGTCTTTGAACGCGAGGACCTGGATCCTGTCATATTCGTACCGCTTTTAACAGGACAGGCGTAATGAAGATATTCACCGGCTTGTACGACAAGTGTATGCAGTGGGCGCGGCATCGTCATGCCGTCAGGTACCTTTCCGCACTGAGTTTCGCCGAGTCCTCGTTTTTCCCGATCCCGCCCGATGTGATGCTGGCGCCGATGAGCATGGCAAAGCCGGACCGTGCCATGTCTTACGCCGCGATAACCACGATCGCCTCCGTCATCGGTGGCCTGTTCGGTTACCTGATTGGCGCCTATGCGTTTGAAATTATCCAGCCCTGGTTGCAGGAAAGCCATTACTGGGAAAAATACCTGCATGTCAGGGAATGGTTCGACGAGTATGGTTTCTGGGCGATCCTGGTTGCCGGCTTTTCGCCCATCCCGTACAAGGTCTTTACCATCGCGGCCGGAACGCTGGGCATGAACCTGCCATTGTTCGTCGCGGGTTCTTTCCTTGGTCGTGGTGGCCGGTTTTTTCTCGTTGCCGGACTCATGGCCTGGGGTGGCCCGCGCATGGAGGAGAGCCTGCGCGTCTGGGTGGAGTGGCTTGGATGGCTGGTCGTCGTGCTGGCAATCGGGGCCTATTTTTATTTCAGGTAGGATTGTTTGAATCACATGCGCATCGCACTTACCTGTCTGCTGGTTGTTGTCCTTTACGGTTGTTCGACAACCCCGATCAATGCGCCGATGTCATCGCGCGGAACGACGCCGGAACAAAAACCTACGGTGTCCAGTCCGCGCGGTGCCGCCGCACGCCCGGCAGCGTCCAGTCCGCGCGGGGCCGTAGCACGCCCGGCAAAGACCATCAGCCAGCCGCTTGCCGGCAAAGACACCCAGTACGTGGTTCGCCGTGGCGATACCCTGTACTCGGTTGCCTGGCAGCACGGCCTTGCCGTCAACGATCTTGTGCGATACAACGGCATTCGCCCGCCCTATACCATTTATCCCGGTCAGCGCCTGCGGGTAAACGGGTCGTCAGCGGTCTATGCACCGGTCCGGGGCCAGTCGCTGCCACCTGCGCAGGCGCCGCAGACAGCTCAAGTGCAACCGGCCAAACCCGCTTCACCGCCGCCAGCCAAACCTGCTCCCGCACTCACGCCGCAACCGGCGTCAGCACATCCGGCGGCCGTGGCCTATGACGGCACCTGGCAATGGCCCACGCGTGGCCGCGTATTGCGCGGATTCCAGCCAAAGGCTACAGGAAAGAAGGGGATAGATATCGGCGGGCATCACGCGCAACCCGTGAAGGCGGCTGCCAGCGGCAAGGTCGTTTACGCGGGGAGTGGACTTGTGGGCTATGGCAGGCTTATTATTGTCAAGCATAACGATAACCTGCTCAGTGCCTACGGGCACAACAGCAAGCTACTGGTAGCAGAGGGCGATTTCGTCAAGTCAGGCGATATGATCGCCAAGATGGGGAATAGTGGCGCTGACCGGACTGCGTTGTATTTTGAAATCCGCAAGGATGGCAAACCGGTAAATCCCATGAACTACCTGCCGAGGAACTGACCGGGTTTATTCGCATCGCGCTCCGGCGGCTATGCTGCAGGGAGCGCCTGACGAGTGGGGTGTGCCATGGCACAGGGCTCCGACGACAATAAAAAATACTCCACTGACCGTCAATCGCCGGCCCGCAAAACCCCTGCAGCCAGATATTCCGCCGAAAGTCACGACCCTACGCGTCTCTACCTGAACGAAATCGGTGCTTCGCCGCTGCTCACTGCAGAGGAGGAAGTCAAGTTCGCGCGCCTCGCGCAGCGCGGTGACGAGGCCGCGCGCAAGCGCATGATCGAAAGTAATCTCCGGCTGGTCGTGAAAATCGCCCGGCGTTATTTCAATCGTGGCCTCGCACTGCTCGACCTGATCGAGGAAGGTAATCTTGGCCTGATAAGGGCGGTGGAAAAGTTCGACCCGGAGCGCGGCTTTCGTTTCTCGACCTACGCGACCTGGTGGATTCGACAGACGATCGAACGTGCAATCATGAACCAGACACGTACCATCCGCCTGCCGATACACGTGGTGAAAGAAATAAACACCTATCTGCGTGCTGCGCACAGGCTCGCGCAGAAACTCGACCATGAGCCGAGTGCCGAGGAAATTGCCGAACTGCTGCACAAGCCCCTCAAGGATGTGGAAAAAATGCTGGGCCTGAACGAACGCACGGCTTCGACGGATTCAACCTTCATGAATGATTCCGGCAAAACCCTGCTGGATACAATTCCGGATGAGCACAGCGTGGACCCGACCGAATCGTTGCAGGAAGATGAAATACATCACAACATCGAGGAATGCCTTACGCAGCTCAGCGACAAACAGCGCGAGGTGGTGGAACGGCGCTTCGGGTTGCACGGGTACTCCGTTTCTACACTGGAAGAAGTCGGCAGGGAAATCGGCGTTACGCGCGAGCGAGTACGGCAAATCCAGATGGATGCACTGAAAAAACTGAAGCGGATCCTCGAACAGGAAGGAATCTCGATAGAGGTGTTATTGAAATAAATACCCGTTCCGCGCCAGGATGTCAGGGCGCAAAAAATAATATTGTCCACCCCCTGTATGATGATCGCCAGTCAGCGTGCATCCGCGCCGGCAGTCGTGCTGTCCGGCGCGTGAAATTATCGGCACTGCGGGCCGGTGCCGTACGGGCTGCGAATATTGCCGCCAACACTGAAACTATCGTATGACACAATCAACGCAATCACAGCCTGCTGTTTCTGATCACGACAGGCCGGCGCTGTCGATCGTAATCACCATCGTCAGTGGCGCCAGCCACCTGGAAAGATGTCTTGCAGCCCTGGCAGGCCAGGTGGGCTGCGACCCGGCGCAGCAGGAGGTCATCGTTCCCCATGACGAACGCGACATGGATATTCCCGGCCTGCAGGCAAACTATCCCGCTGTCCGTTTCGAGCCTGTTGCCCTGTCGATCGAGGCGCCCACCGGCCTGTGCCACGAGCATTTTGATGAACTGCGCGCGGCCGGCCTTCGCCTGGCACGGGGCAGGATCATGGCGTTGCTGGAAGACCATGAAATTCCTGCTCCCGACTGGTGCAAACAGATGCTGGCGGCACACGAAAATTCATATGCCGCCGTTGGTGGCGCGGTTGAAAACGATATTCAAAGGCCGGTCAATCAGGCCACGTGCCTGTTCGATTTTGGCCGCTACCAGCTCCCGCTCTCGCCGGGATTGTCCCGTTATCTCACTGATGTCAATGTCGGTTACAAGCGGGAGGCATTCAATGGCATCCGCCATGTCTGGGAACAACGCTTTCACGAGCCGCTGGTGCACCAGGCCCTGCTGGACCAGGGTGAACGATTGTGGCTGACACCGGATTTGATCGTGTACCAGCACCGGCAGGGGCTTACACTTGCCCGCGCTATCAGGGAGCGTTTTATCTGGGGGCGCTACTTTGCCGGCAAGCGGATTGAAAAATCCGGGTTGCCGGCGCGTGCCGTGTATTGCATCCTGTCCGTTACCGTTCCAGCCATCATACTGGTGAAAATGTTTCGCATCGTGCTGGCAAAACAACGCCTGGTGGGTGTATTTCTTAAGGTCCTGCCGGTAACCCTCCTGCTGGTCCTGTCCTGGTCCATGGGCGAATTCACCGGTTATCTTACGGGGCGACCGAGCAGGTTCACGCAGCGAATGTAGCCGCCGTATCCAGCCATCTCGAAGCCGGCAGCTCTTGTGCGTTGTTCACATGCAGATAATATTCCCTGCAGGAGGAGATGCTTGTTCCGCACGGGTTTAATTACCTTGGTAATTGACGTAAATTCCTAATGGCTATAATGTGTTACGATTTACAGTTCAGGTACTTAAATCGTACATATCCGGAGAGTGACGGGAAATGAACATAGCGCAGCGTGTCAGACGGCACATTCGAATCGCAAGCAAGGCCTACCGCAAGGCCCCGGACCCTCCATTCCTGGTGTTGTTTATCAACTCGATCTGCAATATGCAGTGCGAACATTGTTTCTACTGGACCAGCCTGAATAAAAAGGACGACCTCACATTTGACGAACTCGTCAAGCTCTCGGAATCGCTGGGTAAAATAGAAAACCTGAATCTTTCCGGCGGCGAGCCCTTCCTGAGAAAGGACTTCGCGGAGGTATGCAGCCAGTTTATCCGCCACAACGAGGTGCGCCAGATCTATGTCCCGAGCAACGGGTATTTCACGGAAAGGACCATCACGCAGATAACCCGCACGCTAGCGAATCCCGAGCTTGAGTTATTTGTCATCGAGTTGTCCCTGGACGGGATGCCGGACTTTCATGATACTTTTCGAGTGGCGAAAAACTCCTTCCGCAAGGCGATGGAAACCTACGATGCGCTGGTCGAGCTGCAAAAGCAGGACCCCCGGCTGCGGATTCACTGCATATCCACGGCCACGGACACCAACATGGAACAGATCCGCCAGCTGACGACCTACCTGTACGATCGCTGTCCGGACATGGATCATCATAACCTTGCGATTATCCGCGGTGACCGGAAGAACCCGACTCTCGAGGGCCCGAGCCTGAAGCAGTACGAAGACCTTTACGACTACATACAAAGGCTGTGGTCGCCGCGCGAAGAAGGGCGCTACGGTTCGGTCGTCGAGCCCATGTTGCAGTGGGCCAAGGTGGAAACCGTCCGCCAGCAACGCCAGGTGGTTCCCTGTCGTGCCGGGACACTCAGCGCGGTGGTTTACGCCAATGGAGATGTCGGTGTGTGTGAAATTCATGAACCGCTGGGGAATCTTCGCAAACAGTCTTTCAGCGAGATATGGCGCTCGGAAAAGGCCAACCGCCTGCGTGAATCGATAAAGGCCGGGGAGTGTTATTGCACGACGGAAGTATTTCTCTGGCCAAGCTTTACCTACCCGCCATTGCAGCTGGGCAAGGCGTACCTGTCTGCCAGGGCCTGGCGCAGCAACGGCACCCTGGAATCCGGTGAACGCGCCCCGATCGAGATTGACCCGGAAACGCGCCTGCCTGTCGATAGCAGGGTAATACCGGTCGAACCGGTCGGCAATTAGTCAAAAATACCGGTCTCGTGCAAAGGCGCTTGAATAATAAACAGGCGGCAGAGAACACAGGGAAAAATGATTATCGTCATGCCCGCGGAGGCGGGCAACCAGTGGTACTCAGTCCGGATTTGATTATTTTTCAATGATCAGCCAATACCGGCGCATATTGTTTTAATCCGGCGTTATCTGTTGTTTTTACTTGAAAGTCCTGAAAGTCCCCCGTGTCTGCCGTTCATCCGGCTTGTACCTTGGTACGATAGCGCCGTGGACAGTGAGAGAGTTACCCTTGCCATAAAAGAGGTGAATGATCGACCGAATACAATAATAATCATGACGGGAGCTTCCACAGATATGGACACAGACAGGCGAGGTGAGGGGAACCAGGTCCCTGCAAGACTGAAAGAAGTGCTGAACAAAACGCAGTTGTCGACGTTGAGCAAAATGGAAGGATTTGGCTGGATACTTGCGTTTATACGCAGGCCATTGTTTCAGAAAACTGTTCCGGTGTTGCTGCACCCTGATGGCAATAAACTGGGAACACTTGAAGAAGATGGCGCGCTCAATGTGTGTCCCGGTATCGAGTTTCGTTCATAGCCGTATTGATACAAACCCGGGCTACCTGGCCGCAATGGCGCATGCCGGGGCGGTTTGTTCCATTGCGAGCGAAGCGAAGCAGTCTTGATATTTGGAGTAAGAAATTCAGGGTGCGCCATGCGCACCATAATTTACTGGCAAAATCCCCCGGCGCGCACGGCGCACCCTGCGATGTTTCTCGAAGAACCGGTCCTGGCATACAGCAGATATTCTGACCAAACATATCCGACGCTGATTCTCAGGCTGAATCCGGACTGATGCATGCTCTTATGTAGCTGTTTTTTTTCCTGGCGTCTTTGCGGCTTTGCGCGAGACAAATTCATTAACCGATCATCAACGCCACCACCACTCGACGGTCTTCAGACAGCAGCACGTTGAACGTACGACAGGCGGCGTCGTTGGCCATGATCTCCACGCCGACGCCCTGTTGCTGCAAGCCGGCTGAAAGATGTGCCGCCGGAAATTCCAGCGTCTTCCCGGTACCGATAATGACGATCTCGGGTTGCAGGGCCGTACATTGGTCGATATGCGCGATGGTCAGTTGTGCGACTTCGAGCGGGGGCCAGGGCTCCAGCGTGTCCGGTGATACCAGTACGCTGTGGCTGATGAGCCTGTCATCGATGACAATACCCTTCTCGCTCCAGGACTGGATGCTGTGGGCCGGCTGACTGTTCTCGGCGAAGCGCATGCTGTCAAGATACGCAGGGGGCGTGCTGTAAACAAGCGGCAGGCCTGCCTGATGGCGCGCCTGCCGGGACGCGCCTGTGCGGCCCAGATTTTCCTTGTGTCCCAGGGCGCTTTTCCGTAATGTTAGCTGCACTGGAATGTTACTGTAATCTCTTCATAAACAAAGAAATAACCGGCCATCAGTGTGATTCAGGAATTCGCCCGCATCAAGCGGCTGCCACCATACGTTTTCAATATCGTCAATGACTTGAAGGCGGAGGCGCGTGCGCGTGGCGAGGACATTATCGATTTCGGCATGGGTAACCCGGACCAGCCGACCCCGCAGCACATCGTCGACAAGCTGACCGAAGCCGCCCAGCGCGGCGATACCCATCGCTACTCACTGTCACGCGGCATCCCGCGATTGCGCAAGGCTATCTGCGACTGGTACCGGCGGCGCTACGACGTCAAGCTCGACCCGGAAAGGAATGCCATTGTCACCATCGGCTCCAAGGAGGGGCTCGCGCACCTGGCGCTGGCAGTTTGCGGGCCCGGAGACGCGGTGCTGGTACCCAATCCGGCCTACCCGATACATCCCTACGGCTTTGCGATCGCCGGCGCCGACATACGCCATGTTCCCGTGCGTCCGGATGTGGATTTTTTTGCCGAACTGGAAAAGGCCATCAAGGACTCCTGGCCCAAGCCGAAGATGCTGGTACTCAACTTTCCCGGCAACCCGACCACGCAGTGCGTAGAGCTGGATTTTTTCGAGAAGGTCGTCGCCATTGCGCGCGAGAATGAAATCTGGGTCGTGCAGGACCTGGCCTACGCCGACCTCGTGTTCGACGGCTACAAGGCGCCATCCATTCTGCAGGTCGAGGGTGCAATGGACGTCGCGGTCGAGTTCTTCTCGTTGTCAAAGAGTTACAATATGCCGGGCTGGCGGGTCGGATTCATGTGCGGTAACGAGACGCTGGTCGCGGCACTGGCACGTATCAAGTCCTACCTCGACTATGGCATGTTCACGCCGATCCAGGTGGCCGCGATTACGGCACTGGAAGGGCCGCAGGACTGTGTGACTGAAATACGCGACATGTACCAGGAGCGGCGCGACGTGCTGTGTGACGGTCTGAACGCGATTGGCTGGCCGGTGGAGAGGCCGAAGGCCACCATGTTCGTCTGGGCGCGTATTCCCGACGAATACCGCGAGCTGGGATCACTGGAATTTTCCAAGAAATTATTACGCGATGCCAAGGTCGCCGTGTCGCCGGGAATCGGCTTCGGTGAGTACGGTGATGATTATGTCCGCTTTGGACTGATCGAAAATACCCATCGAACGCGGCAGGCAATCCGCTGCATCCGCGATATGTTTCGCAATGACCTTGGTCAGCCGCAAGCTTCTGGAGGGCAGTAAAGTTGAAACCGGTTAATGTGGGCCTGCTGGGCCTGGGTACAGTGGGCGGCGGCACCTTCAACGTGCTGAACCGCAATGCCGAAGAAATCACCCGGCGTGCGGGTCGCGGTATCCGTATCACCCATGCGGGCGCGCGCGAGTATGATCCGTCCGGTCTGCCGGGCATCGAAAAAATTTCAGTCAGCGATGATGCCTTCAGCGTGGTCGATCAACCGGATATCGATATCATCGTCGAATTGATCGGTGGTTATGAACCGGCGCGCGAACTGGTGCTGAGGGCAATTGCCAACGGCAAGCACGTAGTGACGGCCAACAAGGCGCTGATCGCGACGCATGGCAACGAGATCTTCGCTGCGGCCAGTGAAAAGGGCGTGATGGTCGCATTCGAGGCGGCGGTCGCCGGCGGCATCCCGATCATCAAGGCGATTCGTGAAGGACTCGCCGCCAACCGGATCCACTGGCTGGCCGGCATCATCAACGGTACCGGGAATTTCATTCTGACCGAAATGCGCGACAAGGGCCGCGATTTCGACGAGGTGCTGAAGGAAGCGCAGGCGCTTGGCTACGCCGAGGCCGATCCCACCTTCGATGTCGAAGGCATCGATGCCGCGCACAAGCTGACGATCCTGGCCTCGCTGGCGTTTGGTATTCCGCTGCAGTTCGACAAGGTTTACACCGAAGGTATCAGCCATATAACACGTGAGGATGTCGACTATGCCGGGGAATTCGGCTATCGCATCAAGCACCTCGGTTATACGCGGCGCACTGATCGTGGAATCGAGATGCGCGTGCACCCGACCCTGATTCCCGAGCGCCGGCTGATCGCCAATGTCGATGGAGTCATGAATGCGGTACTCATCAATGCGGACGCGGTTGGCCCGACACTCTACTACGGTGCGGGTGCCGGTTCCGAGCCAACGGCCTCGGCCGTGGTCGCAGATATCGTCGATGTTGTGCGTACCTTGACGGCTGACCCGGAAAACCGGGTGCCGCACCTGGCCTTTCAGCCCGACTCCATCACGGACACGCCGGTGCTGGCCATGGACGAAATCGAGACCGCCTATTACCTGCGCATGCAGGTCTCGGACAAACCGGGCGTGATGGCGGAAATCACCCGTATTCTCGGCGATGCCGGCATCAGCATCGAGGCGATCCTGCAGAAGGAGCCGGCCGCCGGCGCTGACCGGGCATCGATCATCCTGCTGACGCACGTGGTCGTGGAACGGCAAATGAATGCAGCGATCAAGCAGATTGAATCACTCGGCAGCATACAGGGCACGGTGACGCGCATTCGGCTGGAACACCTGGATGTGACCTGATCATTGACAGGATTGACTCGCGCAAAGGCGCAAAGGCGCAAAGGCGCAAAGGTATTATTGTGTTGTATATGAGTGATTGTCGAATACTTGCGAGGGCGTTTGTGCCTGGTTATTGATCTGCAATCGATAATCGCCGACATGTTGGCAGTGTTAAAGTGGCAGCGTGACATTGTATTCAAGGTCCATGCTGTGTATTGAGAATTATTTTCCTGGCGCCTTTGCGTCTTCGCGCGAGGCAATGTTTTCTGGGTTATAAATATGTCTGATAAAAAACGCTATACCGGGCTGATCGAGCACTATCGTGATCGCCTGCCGGTTACCGACAGTACACGGCTGATCAGCCTGGGTGAGGGCGCGACGCCGCTGGTGAAGCTGGAGAATATACCCGGCACTATCGGCAAGGATGTCGACCTGTATATCAAGTACGAGGGCCTGAACCCGACCGGTTCGTTCAAGGACCGTGGCATGACCATGGCCGTGACGCAAGCCGTCGCGGAAGGCAGCAAGGCAATTATTTGCGCTTCAACCGGTAACACGTCGGCCGCAGCCGCAGCGTATGCGGCGCGGGCAGGCATCACTGCGTTCGTACTGATACCGGAGGGCAAAATTGCGCTCGGCAAGCTGGCGCAGGCGATGATACACGGCGCGGTGGTGATCCAGATACGTGGCAATTTCGATGCCGGTATGGCGCTGGTCAAGGAGGTTGCCGAGCACGCGCCCGTGACCATCGTAAATTCCATCAACCCCTACCGGTTACAGGGGCAAAAGACCGCTGCTTTTGAAATCGTCGACGAACTGGGCGTGGCGCCGGACTATCACTGCCTGCCGGTAGGCAATGCCGGCAACATCACCGCACACTGGATCGGCTATAGCGAATATGCCGGCAAGGACACGGCGGCTTGCGCGTTCTGCGCGGGCAGCTGCAAGTACGGTGGCAGGGGGCTGGTGAATAAACGACCGGTCATGGTCGGTTACCAGGCCTCCGGCGCAGCGCCATTTCTGCGTGGAGAAATGGTCGATCACCCGGAAACGGTTGCCACGGCTATACGTATCGGCCACCCGCAGTCGTGGGACTACGCATGGAGCGTGCAGAAAGAGTCGGCCGGCTGGTTCGACGAGTGCAGTGACGAGGAGATCCTGGCCGCGCAAAAACTGTTGACGTCCAGAGAAGGAATTTTCTGCGAACCGGCCTCGGCCACGTCGGTCGCAGGCGCCTTGCGTGACATTCAGTCCGGCAAGATTCCGGAAGGCAGTTCCGTGGTGTGCACACTGACCGGCCATGGCCTGAAAGATCCTGATACGGCCATCAAGCAGTGCGAAGGCGGCATGCTGACCGTTGATGCCGAGCTGTCCGCGGTGAAAAAAGCAATCCTGGACAATATGTGAGACTTGCTGACTACCCATGTCATGGGTACTGCTGAGCGTAACATGTGCAATTCTCACGCCTCCTGGTGCGGAGCCAGGGACATGCCGGTTTGAAGCCGCGCGGCAAACATATTGTCCTGCTGGTCCCCGGGCTGGAGGGTCCGCAATCAGACCATCCGGTTGCCGATTACCTGGACCAGCGTCCCGCATCCCTTGACCGCCTGGTTTCACGCAGTCAACCTGAAGTGTTTCCCGGCACTTGCGTTGAGAATGTTTTGTTTCGCTATTTCGGGCTGGATAGCGATACAGCGGTCGCGCCGTTGACCTTCGCTCACGATACGGGCAGCCTGCCTTCAGGATACGTCATGCGTGTCGACCCGGTTCACCTGCATGCAGACCAGAGCAGTCTGCGGCTGTTCGAGGCGCACAGTTTTACCATTACGCAGGAAGAGGCCGATGCCCTGGCCGCTTCATTTAATGAATATTATGCGACGCAGGCGGGGCAGGGCCGGCGCATCAGGACGCCGGTACCGCATCGCTGGTACCTGGAGCTGGATGAGGCGCCCGCTATTACGATGACCCCGCTGGCTGACGTGGCCGGCATGGATATCAACCGGTCACTACCGCAAGGTGGCGAGGCGCGTGGCTGGCACACCCTGCTGAACGAAGTGCAGATGCTGTTTCACGAGCACGCGGTAAACCGCGCTCGCGAACAGCGCGGCCAGCCGGCAATCAACAGCCTGTGGCCCTGGGGCGGTGGTATGCTGCCGAAGACAGGAGTCAACACCGAAGTCGGCAGGGTCGTGGCGAAAAACCCGCTGGCTGTTGCGCTGGCCGTGATGGCAGGTATTGAAACAGGCGACATGGCGGAAAGTGCCGAACAATTACTGTCGCAGGTGAATGACGGTGTGACGCTGGCCGTGCTGGATTCCCTGCACTGGCCGGCCCGTTACAATGAGGTCGAGGCATGGGTCGATGCGTTGCGTATACTCGATGAAAAAATGATTGCGCCGCTGCTGGATGCAATCGCGGGCGGCACTGTGAGTACGTTGCGGCTGCACCCGTGTAATGGCACCAGCTTCACGCTGTCGCGTAACCGGTTGCGCAGGTTCTGGCGGCGTATTCATCCCTATGAACAGGTGCTTTCCTGATGACGCAACGAATCGTTCGGCGTAATGCACCTCCGGCGGTTGCCGACCTGCCGGTTGAATTGCATCCGGTATTGCGCCGTGTATACGCAGCGCGCGCAGTTGAGAGTGCTGAAGATTATGAGTATTCCCTGGACCGGCTGCTGCCGCTGGCCACGCTGGGCGGATTGTCGACGGCTGTTGACCTGTTGCAGGATGCAATAACTGCACACCGCCGTATCCTGGTAGTGGGTGATTTTGACGCCGACGGTGCAACCAGCTGTGCGTTATGCATGCGCGCACTGGGCGCCATGGGCGCGAGTGATGTGCGCTACCTGGTTCCTAACCGGTTTGACTACGGTTACGGACTGACGCCGGAGATCGTCGCGGTTGCAGCGGACCTGGACCCGGCATTGATTATTACCGTCGATAACGGCATCTCCAGCCATGATGGTGTAGAGGCGGCAAGGCAGCTTGGTATCCGTGTGCTGATAACCGACCATCACCTGGCGGGCGAAACACTGCCGGCTGCCGATGCGATCGTCAATCCAAACCTGCCGGGCGATCCGTTTCCCAGCAAGTATCTCGCCGGTGTCGGCGTGGCATTCTATGTCATGCTGGCGTTGCGTGCCCGTTTGCGCGAGAGCGGCTGGTTCGGGCAGCAGGGTATTGTCGAGCCAAATCTTGCGCAATATCTCGACCTGGTTGCGCTTGGCACCGTGGCCGATGTAGTGCCGCTGGACCGTAATAACCGCATTCTTGTGCAACAGGGTCTGATGCGCATTCGCGCCGGGCGTTGCGTGCCGGGCATCCGCGCCTTGCTCGATGCAGGGAACCGCAATCCGCTCGGCGCGGTTGCCGACGATCTCGGTTTTGCCGTTGGCCCACGCCTGAACGCGGCGGGACGACTCGACGACATGTCGCTCGGCATCGAGTGCCTGCTTGCGGATGATGAATCGGCTGCGCGTGACATGGCGCAGCAACTGGATGCGCTCAATCGTGATCGCAAGGAAATTGAAGCGGAAATGCAGGCGCAGGCCCTGACAGCGCTGGGTGAACTTGACCTGCCGGATGATGATCTGCCGACCGGCCTGTGCCTGTTCGACCCGGAATGGCACCAGGGCGTTATCGGTATTCTCGCAGCGCGCATCAAGCAACGTTTTCACCGCCCGGCGGTCGTTTTTGCCCGCAGCCAGAATGACGAGATCAAGGGCTCGGCGCGCTCGGTACCCGGTCTGCACATCCGCGATGTGCTGGGCACCGTGGCAACCCGCTACCCGGGGATGATAGGAAAATTCGGCGGGCATGCCATGGCGGCCGGCCTGACGCTCGCGGAGTCGGATTTCGATGCCTTCAGCCGCGCGTTCGATGCGGAAGTTTCAAAACACCTGTCGGCGGATGACCTGGCAACGGTTATCTGGTCTGACGGTCAACTGGACGATGACGAACTGTCGCTTGATACGGCGCGGTTGCTGCGAGAAGGCGGCCCCTGGGGGCAGGGATTCCCGGCGCCGGTTTTCGATGGCGACTTCACGATTCTCGGTCAGCGCGTGGTTGGCGATCACCACCTTAAATTAACCCTGCAACCGGTTGCCGGCCACAGCCGAATCGACGGCATAGCGTTCAATACGCCGGCCTTGCCGCCGGGCTGCGAGCAGGCCCGCATGGCTTACCGGCTGGATGTGAACGAGTATCGCGGCCTGCTGACGCCGCAACTGATCGTCGAATACATCGAGACTGCCGGTGACGGCTAGTCTGACTGTAGTAACAGTAGTATGATGTCGCGCTTTAAGTGCCGCCAGGCAGAAACGTGATCCATGGCAGACCTGACAACTATCCGCAATATCATCAAAGACCTCGACGGGCGTAGCGCTGCCCTCAGGGGGTATCTTTGACCTCGACACGCGTGCCGAACGGCTGATCGAGGTCAGCCGGGAACTGGAAGACCCGGCGATCTGGAACGATCCCGAACGCGCACAGGATCTGGGTCGTGAACGCGCGCGCCTGGAAGAAGTGGTGTTGACGCTGAACAATATGGTGCAGGGTCTGCAGGATGCCGGCGAATTACTGGAAGTCGCGGCCGAGGAAGCTGACCAGGATACCCTCGATGCCATCGAGGACGACCTGCAGTCGCTGGAAGCCGATATTGCCCGGCTCGAATTTCGCCGCATGTTTTCAGGCGAGATGGATGAGGCAAACGCCTTCCTCGATGTCCAGTCCGGTTCCGGTGGTACCGAGGCCCAGGACTGGGCGGAAATGCTGCTGCGCATGTACCTGCGCTGGGGCGAGCGGCATGGATTCAGGACCGAGTTGATCGAGGTGTCGCCGGGCGAGGTTGCCGGCATCAAGAGCGCCACGGTCAAGGTCGAAGGCCCTTATGCATTCGGCTGGTTGCGTACCGAGATCGGCGTGCACCGGCTGGTCCGCAAATCGCCGTTTGATTCGGGCAACCGCAGGCATACCTCGTTTGCCGCGGTGTTCGTGTCGCCGGAAATCGACGATGATATTGAAATCGACATCAACCCGGCTGACCTGCGCATCGATGTTTACCGGGCCAGCGGTGCCGGCGGCCAGCATGTGAACCGCACGGAATCCGCGGTGCGTATTACCCATGAACCGACGGGGGTCGTGGTGCAGTGCCAGAATGACCGTTCGCAGCACAAAAACAAGGCCACGGCCATGAAGCAACTGAAATCGAAACTCTATGAACTTGAGATCCAGAAACGCAACGCCGATCAGCAAGTGCAGGAAGATGCCAAGTCTGACATCGGCTGGGGCAGCCAGATCCGGTCATATGTACTTGACCAGTCACGTATCAAGGACCTGAGGACAGGACACGAAACCGGCAATACCCAGGCCGTGCTGGACGGTGACCTCGATCCGTTTATTGAAGCCAGTTTGAAGAGCGGGCTGTAGGTTGGTTGCTGGATGAGGACCAGGACCGGATATTGTTTACAGCATTTAATAGCAACCGGATTTGCTGTTATTTTTTGGTCCCCTCTCCCCGGCCCTCTCCCGAAGGGAGAGGGGGATAATGAAGTTAAAGTGAAAATTTATGACTGACCAGGACGAAAATGCACTCATAGCCCAGCGACGCAGCAAACTGCAGGCGTTAAGGGAGGCGGGTGACGCCTTTCCGAACGATTTCCGCCGCAATGCAATGGCCGGCGAGCTGCACGCAGAGTACGGTGAAAAGGACAACGATTTCCTCGAGGCGGAACCGGTCCGGGTCAAGGTCGCCGGCCGCCTGATGGCCAAGCGCGTGATGGGCAAGGCCAGTTTTGCACAGCTCCAGGACATGTCGGGGCGTATACAGTTGTTCCTGCAGCGCGACAGTTTGCCCGAGGGGCTCTACCAGGCCTTCAAGGGCTGGGATATCGGCGACATCATTGCCGCAGAGGGCTACGCTGTTCAAGACCAAAACAGGCGAATTATCGGTGCGAACCGATACGCTGCGCCTGCTGACAAAATCGTTGCGCCCCTTGCCGGAAAAATTTCACGGCCTGGCCGACCAGGAAACCCGCTACCGTCAACGTTATGTCGACCTGATCATGAGCGAGGCCTCGCGCAATACGTTTCGCCAGCGCAGCCGGATTATGCAGTTTATCCGCGAGTATCTGAACGCACTGGGCTTCATGGAGGTCGAGACACCGATGATGCAGGCGATACCGGGTGGAGCGACGGCGCGGCCGTTCACGACGTTCCATAACGCGCTGGACATGGACCTGTTTCTGCGTATTGCGCCGGAATTGTACCTGAAGCGACTGGTGGTCGGCGGTTATGAAAAGGTATACGAGATTAACCGGAATTTCCGTAACGAAGGCCTGTCCACCCGGCATAATCCCGAATTTACCATGCTGGAATTTTACCAGGCCTATGCCAGCTATCATGACCTGATGGACCTGACGGAAGATTTGCTGCGCAAGATGGCAAACGACCTGTGCGGAAATACGAAAATCGTTTACCAGGGCAATGAGTACGATTTCGGGCAACCGTTCCGTCGCATGACAGTCCGGGAATCCATTCTTGAATTCAATCCGGACCTGGTTGCGGATGATATCGATACCCTGGAGCGGGCGCGTGCCGTTGCCGGCGGGTTGAACCTGCCGCTGAAAGACAATTACGGTCTCGGCAAGGTGCAGATCGAGATATTCGAGAAGACGGTCGAAGGACGCCTGGACAACCCGACATTTATCACCGCGTACCCGACGGAAGTATCGCCGCTGGCGCGGCGCAACGACCAGGACCCGTTTGTTACCGACCGTTTTGAATTCTTTGTCGGTGGTCGTGAAATCGCCAACGGTTTCTCCGAGCTGAACGATGCCGAGGAACAGGCGGAACGTTTTCGCCAGCAGGTCACGGAAAAAGATGCAGGAGACCTCGAGGCCATGCATTTCGATGCAGACTATATCCGTGCACTTGAACACGGCATGCCGCCGACAGCGGGCGAAGGAATCGGCATTGACCGGCTGGTGATGCTGTTTACGGATTCGCCGTCAATACGCGATGTGTTGTTGTTCCCGCATATGCGACCGGAGTAGATGGTAAGCGTGATCGGCCGGTTGCAGGAGAATACGCATGGACAAGCTTAAAAGTTTTCTGAAGACTTCGCTGCTGGGTGGCGTGGTTGTCATTCTGCCGGTTGCGATCCTGGTATCGGTAACCTTGTGGGTCTTCAATCTCGTCACGGGACTGATAGAGCCATTGACCCGGCTTCTCATAAAGGACTCGCAACTTAATGAATATGCGGCAGAAGTAATCGTAATTATTCTGATCCTGGCCAGTTGTTTCTTTGTCGGGGTGCTGGTGCGAACGAGGCTCGGTGACTTTTTCTACCGCCTGATCGAGACGCGCATATTGAAGCTCATGCCCGGTTATTCAATGGTCAAGGAAACGGTCCTTCAGGTCTTCGGCAGCAAACAGGATTCACCGTTTTCATCCGTGGCGCTGGTGCGGGTGTTCGGTAACGATACCCTGATGACGGCGTTCATCACCGACAAGCATGATAACGGCAGTTTTACGGTGTTCGTCCCGACCGGGCCGAATCCGACCTCGGGCCTGATCTATCACCTGGAAGGGAGCAACGTGCACCCGGTCGATATGCCGGTGCAGGATGCCATGCGCTCGATTATCAGTTGCGGTGCGGGCTCTGCAAAACTGATGCGGTCGATGGATATCATGCAGCAGTCCCGGTCCTGACGCGCAGCCCTTTTTTTATGCGTGCCGGTCTGGAATTCCCGGCGTAAACGCCGGCTAGCTGCTGCTAAGCTGCGTCACGTCGACGTACAGCGTCAGACGTTGACCCGGTTGCAGGTACTTGTTCTCTTCGAGATCGTTCCAGCGACGTAAATCGGTAATGCTGACACTGTACTTTTTCGCGATGAGATAGAGTGAATCACCGCTGCGCACGGTATACATGATCGAGCGCAAGCGGTTTTTGCCATGGCTGCCTGCGCCTTTCGTCCAGATTACCAGTTTCTGCCCGGGCCTGATTACGGTGCCCGTGCCCAGCTGGTTCCAGCGTGCAACCTGTTTGACAGACACCTGGTGTTTCTTTGCAATATGCCAAAGACTGTCACCATTGCGTACCTTGTAGGTGGTCTTGCTGCCGCGACCACCGGTCGCGCCCATGCGACGGTCCAGCGCGGCATACTGCGAAGCGTCACGCGCGGCAACCGGGACCAGTAAATGCCCGCCAGCGCGAATGTTGGAGCCGGACAGCTTGTTGGTCTTGCGCAGGATAGTCACAGTCGTATCGTATTTCCCTGCAATGTGCGACAGGGTCTCGCCCTTGCGGATGCGGTGCCGGACCCACTTGATGCGTTTGTCGGTCGGCAAGGCGTCGAGGTTGCCGATGAACGTCTCTGCGTGTGCGGCCGGGACCAGCAAGCGGTGCGGACCATCGGGGTGTGTGGCCCAGCGATTGAATCCCGGGTTCAGGTTGTAAAGAATGTCCGTATTCACGCCGGCGAGATCGGCAGCAACGCCGATATCGAGCTGACTGCCGGTATCCACCTCGGTAAACGCGGGTTCGAGCGCCAGCGGTGGCAGGGTGATTCCATACTCGTCCGGCCGGCTGACGATAGCGGCGATGGCCAGCAGCCGGGGCACGTAAACACGCGTTTCTTTCGGTAGCTTGAGGTGCCAGAAGTCAACGGGTTTGCCTGCCTTGCGGTTCTTTTTAATGGCAACACGGACAGTCCTGCTGCCGGAATTGTAGGCTGCGAGTGACAGCAGCCAGTCGCCCTCGAATTCGTCCTGCAGCTTGCCGAGGTAATTCATGGCGGCCTCGGTCGAGGCAATAATGTCGCGACGCTCGTCGTACCACCAGTCCTGTTTAAGGCCGTACATTCTGCCGGTGCCCGGTATGAACTGCCAGAGACCGGCTGCGCGGCCGTGCGAATAGGCATATGGGTCAAAACCGCTTTCCACGAATGGCAGCAGTGCGATCTCCGTCGGGTAACCGCGCTTCTGTACCTCGTCGAGGATATATGCAATATAAGGATCGGCGCGTTGAAACATGCCCTCCACGTGTTGTGGCGAGCGGCTGTATTTTTTTATAGCCTTGCTGACGACCGGCTTGTCTGCACCGGGCAATCTGAAGTCCTGGCGCATGCGTGTCCAGATGTCCGCGCGGGGCGCTATCAGGCCGGCAGCCGGCGGGGCATATTGATCGATTTCAGCAACGGTCGCGGGGACGGATTGTACCGTCGGTGCGGCGACCGGGTCTGTCACGGCGGCCGGTTCCATGGTTTCGCAGGGGGCGGATTCCGCCAGCGGTGTAACCACGGGATCGACTGTGGCACAGTTCGTCACCAGCAGGACAAGCAGGAATGGCAGAATTTTGCGTGCAGGATTCATTATTCGGTTATCGACATTCCGGAAAACAGGCTTTAGTCAGGTGCCCGGTCATTATGTGACGGGCTATGCTGACAGCCTGCTACGGTCAGGTCAATAATATTCAGGCAGGGACGTTTTTATGGCACATGAAAAGCGTAAATGCTGTATGATTTCAGCAAGATGAGTGTGGATCTGCCGTTATCTGCCCGTGCGCGCTCGTTGCGTGCCTGGTACCGCCGCCCCCTCGGTCACCAGTTGGCCGAGGCCGAGTTGTCTGCGCTGGCGGCACAGTTGCCAAACCTGTTCGGCTATCACCTGGTCGTCGTCGACCCGCCCTGGGATGACTGCAGGCTGGATGACAGCCGCATCGCTCACCGGGTCATTCAGCGTGTTGATAATGATGCGCAGCCGGGCGTCGAACTGACGGGTGATACGGAGAACTGGCCGCTGATGACGGATGCCATCGATGCAATCGT
The DNA here is from genome assembly GCA_963768575.1 of uncultured Halobacteria archaeon. GTDB lineage: Bacteria > Pseudomonadota > Gammaproteobacteria > UBA9214 > UBA9214 > UBA9214. Next base: position 94,950 of record CAVYIJ010000017.1, on the reverse strand, counting down.
GTTACCCCATACGCTGGAGCTGGCGCGGGACCCGCACCAGGTGCTGCGCGAGGCCGATCGCTGCCTGGTCCCGGATGGTCACCTCGTGATAATAGGTTTTAATCCGCGCAGTCTCTGGGGCATGCGGCGCCTGCTGGCGCGCAAGCGTGGCGAACTCCCCTGGGACACCCGCTTCCAGAGCATGGGCCGCATCCGTGACTGGCTCGGACTGCTGGGTTTCGATACCCTGCACAGTCATTTCCTGTTTCAACGGCCGCCGGTCCAGCATGCGCGTCTACTGGGCAGATTGCAGTTCATGGAACCTGCCGACGGTGTGGGTTTCATGCTGCTGTCGGGCGCATACATCCTGGTTGCGCGCAAACGAACTTTCGTAATGACACCTGTGCGGAACATGGCGCGCAAACAACCACAGCTGTTTCCTGTCGGTATCCCGAGCTCGAGCCAGGGCAATGTCCGCAGAAGCCCCTGAAACCGAAATATTCACCGATGGCGCGTGTCGCGGCAATCCCGGGCCGGGCGGCTGGGGTGTGTTGCTGCGCTATAACGGGCATGAAAAGGTCCTGTACGGGGCTGAGCCGCAGACAACCAACAACCGGATGGAATTGATGGCCGCCATACAGGGTCTCGAGTCGCTGACACGGCCTTGCCGTGTAAGTCTTACGACTGATTCCCAGTACGTGCAGAAGGGCATCCAGGAGTGGCTTGCCGGCTGGAAGCGCCGCGGCTGGAAGACGGCTGCGAGGAAGCCGGTCAAGAACGTCGATTTGTGGCAGCGGCTTGACAGCGCGGCCAACGGTCATGACGTAGAATGGCACTGGGTCAGGGGTCACAGCGGACATCCGGAAAACGAGATGGCGGATGAACTTGCAAACAGGGCAATCGATGAGTTGCTCGGCTAGGTTTAACTGCATAAATATATCAGCGACCACCGCAAAGGCGCAAAGGTCGCAAAGATAATTTTCAAATCAACAACCAGCATGGTCGCACCCTTCCCACAGGGGGAGGGCCGGGGAGAGGGGATCAATGATGATGTTTAATTATTTCCCTAACCCTCTCGTAACTGCTCTCGTACTCTACTCCTGCGCCCATGTAGTCGTCCTGGAGGGAGAGGGAATCATTTCGATTGTATTATAATTCATTTGTATTCTTTGCGACCTTTGCGATCTTTGCGCTGTGATAATCAGGGTTGTTGCGGTACAATCATTCAGGTAAACAACTATGCGTCAGATAGTACTCGATACTGAAACCACCGGCCTCGAACCATCCGACGGCCACCGGATTATCGAAATCGGTTGTGTCGAACTGGTCGATCGACGCCTGACCGGAAATACCTATCACCAGTATATTCAGCCCGATCGTGAAATCGATCCCGGGGCCGTGGAAGTGCATGGCATCACGGGTGAATTCCTGCAGGACAAGCCGCGCTTCGCTGATGTCGAGGCCGAATTCACCGATTTCATTCGCGGCGCCGAACTGGTTATTCACAACGCGCCGTTCGACGTGGGTTTCATTGACCATGAGTTTCACCTGCTGGACCAGGGAAAGGATTTCGTCAAGCAACATTGCAGAGTGCTCGATACGTTGATGCTGGCGCGTCGATTGCACCCCGGTCAGCGCAACAGCCTCGATGCCTTATGCCGGCGCTATGAAATAGACAATTCACAGCGTGAGCTGCACGGTGCATTGCTTGATGCGGAGATACTTGCGGATGTGTATCTTGCCATGACCGGCGGCCAGGTCAGTCTGTCACTGGATGCCTCCGCCGGCGGGCAGGGCGACGCGGCGGGGTCAGCCATTCGACCGTTGGCCGGTGACCGGCCGGCGTTGAAGGTGATCCGTGCCAGTCAGACGGAACTGGAGGCCCATGAAGCACGACTCGATGCCATCGACCGGCAGGGTGAAAAGCCGTCGGTCTGGCGCAGGTAATACACTGCGTGTTTTCTATATCGGCGTGGAGAAGGTGTCCGCGTTGACCCGCAGGTGGACCATAATACTGCCGGCGTGGTCATCCGGCGCTTCACACGGACAACTCCAGTGCCATGCCCTGCGGCCGGTCATGCCTGCCTTTGTAACGGTCAGGTGAAGGCGCTGGCATTGACCAGGAAGTGGACCCAGATACTGGCCGCGTAACCGAGCAGGATTGCCCAGCTCCATTTCAGGTGTGTAAAGAAGGTGTAAACGCCGCGTGCCTGCCCCATGACTGCCACGCCCGCCGCCGAGCCGATCGACAGCAGGGAGCCGCCGACACCGGCCGTCAGCGTGACCAGCAACCACTGGCCATGGTCCATCTCGGGCAACATGGCAAGCACGGCGAACATGACCGGGATGTTATCGATCAGCGCCGACAGGAAGCCGACCAGAATGTTGGCATTGGTGTTGCCGAGCCCTTCATACATCAACTCCGAGCCCAGTTCCAGGTAACCCAGCGTCCCCAGGCCGCCCACGCACAAAATGATCCCGTAGAAGAACATCAGGGTATCCCATTCCGCCCGTTCCAGTGACTTGAATATATTGTAGGGTTCGTTTGCCTTCTGCGGTTGTATCTCGGGCTCGGTACTTTCGAGCGCCAGCGCGGTATCGCCCATAACTCCTTCGCCCGCACCCGGAAAAAAATGGTCGCGCCGCTTGAGGTAGTAGCCATACAGTTTCAGCAGGCCCAGGCCGGTCATCATGCCGAGTACCGGCGGCAGGTGCAGGAAGTTATGGGCACAGACCGCCATGGTGATGGTGAGCAGGAACAGGATGACAACTATCCAGGCACCGTGTTGCAGTTCAGCGCTGTCCTTGACGGCATCAGGCGCTCCCTTGCCGACCGCCATGCTCATGATGACGGCGGGTACCAGCCAGTTGACGACGGAGGGGAGAAACAGCACGAAGAATTGCTGGAACTCGACAATGCCCTTCTGCCAGACCATCAGGGTGGTGATGTCGCCAAACGGGCTGAATGCGCCACCGGCATTCGCTGCAACCACGATATTGATACAGGCAATGGCCACGAATTTTGTATTGCTGCCACCCACGGCGATCACCACGGTCGCCAGCAACAGCGCCGTCGTCAGGTTGTCGGCGACGGGCGACATCAAAAAGGCGAGACCGCCGGTAATCCAGAATATGGACCGTAATGAATAACCCTGTGATACGAGCCTGACGCGCAGCAAATCGAAGACGCCGCGTTCATCCATGGCGTTGATATAGGTCATCGCGGCCAGCAGAAACAGGAACAGCTCGGCAAATTCCAGCAGGTTATGCCGCACCGCGACCTCGGCCGTGTGCGTATCGCCATGCTGCGCATAAGCCACTGCAACGATGGTCCAGATGATACCGGCCGCAACCATCACCGGTTTGGACTTGCGCAAGTGCAGGGTTTCCTCCGCGATCACCAGGCTGTAGGCGATGAAGAACACCCCGAGTGCCGCGAACCCGGACCAGTGCCGGGTGAAATCCATGACATTTCCGCTGTCAGCGGCAAACGCGGTCAGCGGGCAGACAGTGCCCAGTATCGTCAGCAATATACGCGTTATGGACCACATGATGCGTTACCTCCGTGTTTCTGCATCCGCTGCAGCAGGCCTGGTCGGCGGCGGCGCGATACCTTGTTAAGGAAAGGTCTGTTAATTGTCTACTGCAGGGTGTGTAGTCGAGAGCGGAACTCTATGGCAAGTTGCCTGTTGAACGCAAATCCGTCAACCCGGACAACCTCCGGCCGAATGCATGCGATAGCGGATGATTCAAAAAACGAAATACTCAACCAGTCCGTTCACTACGTTGTAGCGAATGTAGCGAAACGGTGAGGTATCAGGTTCGTAAATATAGAAGCAGAAATTACCAGAACCTAACGCCCCCCAGCCATCGGTGCCCGCGCTGAACCCCGGGGTGGCCGGTGGCGGGCTGGTCAGGATGTCGGTCCAGACCGTCGTACAACGCGGGTGCGTCATCGGCGGACTGCCGGACCCGATCGGCCAGCCGGTGGGGCTGACCGCCACAGAGCTGCTGCCGCGCGCCAGCCATTCGGCATGGATGATGTTGACCGCGCTGCTGAAACCGCCGTGGGTAGCCCTGGTAGATGCATCGTGTGCATCTTCGCTGAGGTCAATGAATTTCGGAATGGCGATGGCCGCGAGGATGCCGAGGATCGCGAGCACGAGCACGATCTCGATCAGCGTGAAGCCCGACTGGCTTTGACTGTTCCCTGTCATTAGATATGTTCCAATCTGTCCCTGATGCCGGTTTATCGGCAGGATCGATGGGAAAATAAGGGGCAAACCGCGTGGTCCGGCCTTCGCTTCTACTGCATAGTCAGATCAGAGGGTGTGATACACCGGTCTGGCAATATATCAGTGGTGACCGCCGCGGCTGCCGCGAGCAGGATTTCATTTGCTGGCTGCCGCATCCCGGGCATCCGTGCCTGTATAATGGATGGTCCTGGCGACTCAGGATGCCGACCGGTCGGGTGCGGGCACCTGTCCGGGCGACAGCCGGCAATCCATCGATTCGATGCAGGCTGCTTTGACCGGTTGCCGGGACGGGATTGAGCGTAGACTGTCGGAAATCCTGACACGTACGACTGAACCGCGGGATTTAGAATAAGTTCATGTTTTAATGATAATTGTAGTAATGCCCAGGGCGGCACCCCCCTGTTTGTTGTCGGATTATTTTTGCAATGAGCGGCTGTTTGTGATTCGATTACATTGGCTAACCATCTGATTATATTAGTAAATATGCCATAGGCATAGTTCGTCCGTGGTAAATGCTGTTTAGCTGCCAAACCGAACAAGGTTTCAACCAACCTGTCGCTTGCCAACAGCTACCGGCAGCAGGGTGACCAGGAGAAGGCGCGTCAGCATGCAGAACAGGCGCATGGTATCACCCTGCAGCGCTTGCAGGAGAAACCGGACAGCGCGAATCGGAACTACTGGCTGGCAAAGACATACCGGCAACTCGGCGATTATCAGCAGGCGCTGAAACACTACCGCAGGGCCCTTGAACTGAAACCAGGCAGCAAGAAGTACCGTAAGGCCTATTACAGTATGAGGCGACAATACGATACCGAGTGAATTGGTGGGCGATACTGGGATTGAACCAGTGACCCCTGCCGTGTGAAGGCAGTGCTCTCCCGCTGAGCTAATCGCCCGTTTCTTACTAGCCTGTAATGTTAGAACGTTGACATTTGGCGGTCAATGAAACGTTTATGTTTCGCATCGCAGGGTCTGCCGGGTAACAAGGCAAGGTAGCAGGCGATTGCGGCCTGTATCACTTGCAGGTCATGTGTGAGGGGCAAGGTACGGGTCTGCGATTCCCTGCAGGCCTTACAGACGTCGTTCAGGGGATATCCCGCATCACAGTGGGCATGAGGGAATTACCGCCCTCTGCGGACTAGTGGTTTGTGTGGTTCGGGGGAGGTTTGTGTCATGTTGAATATGCCTGTGATAAGCTGAAAACGTGATCTGAAGTCGTATGAGGCAGGTTTTTTATTCGGGGCTGCCTCCAGAAATAATTCATTCCAGGCAACAGCCAGCCGTGTTATTCGTACGCACTCATACAAAGAATCATCCTGGTGGATTGCCTGCCATCGTCTGCTTCCTGTTGCTTTCTATTTTATGCCATGCAGGGCAGTGCTGCAGATGCCGCTGAATGCCGTCAGAAGGAGCCGCTGGTCTTTGGTATTCTGCCTTTGCTGAGCGCTGAGCAGCTGGTCGCACGATTTTCCCCGCTGGTCAATTACCTGTCAGAACACCTCCAGGTGCCCGTGCAACTGGAGACGGCGCCGGACTTTATCGAATTTGCACGGCGTACACATGAGGACCGGCGCTACGATATTCTGTACACAGCGCCTCATCTATATGCACGAGCGAAGCGTAAAGCCGACTACCGCCTGATTGCGAGCGTTGATTCGCCGGGTATGTGGGCCGTCATCGTGGCCCCGAGTGACAGCGGTATTAACAACATACAGGATTTGAAGGGCAGGCGACTGGCTACCGTTCATCCTTTCAGCCTGGCGGCGATTCTGATCAGAAAGACGCTGACGGATGCCGGGATCGATCCGGATACCGACCTCGAGCTGGTGATTACGCCATCCCACGATGCATCACTGTTGTCTTCCTATCATGGAGTTACCGATGCATCCGGACTCATGCAACCACCCTATGCGGCGGCGAGTGAGGAAGTCAGGCGAGGTATGCGTATCATCGCCCGTTCGGAGACCACGCCACATATCCCGATCAGTACAGGTCCCTGGATTCCGGAGTCTTGTGCAAAGGAAATAGCCGCTGTACTGGTGAACATGTCGGAAACTTCCGACGGGAAATCGGTACTGAAACATATTCGCTTCAACGGATTCAAGGGTGCGGACCCACGTGATTACGAGCGACTGAATGAACTGCTGTATCAGTAATTATCGATGCAGACAGAAAAAGTAAAACTGTATAATTCACTGCGCTTTCGCCTGATAGCAAGTATCGTAACAATCGAAGTCGTTATGCTTTCGTTGCTGGTGTGGAACCAGATTACCATTATCCACACCACGCATACAGACCGCCTGCGCGACACTGCAGCAAGTATTATCCAGCAAATCGCCAATACTTCAGGAAATTACATGGTCGCCGTGGACTATGCCACGCTGGAGGAATACCTGCGGAAGATCATGACCTACAAGGAACTGTCGTACCTGGTTGTGCTGGACCGGAATAGTGAACCTGTCATCAGGCTTGGCGAGACGCCAACGGAAGAATTGCCTTCGCTGGACCAGCACCCGGCCTTGGTGGATGACGGGAACTATGATATTGCCGAAGCTATTACCGTTGCCAGTCAGCCCATGGGCCGGGTACTGATGGGCTTTTCATTGGGCCTGATGGAAAATGCAATCCGGGAGTCGAGAATACGCGGTATTTCAATTGCAGCTGCAGAAATCGTTCTCACCGTTACCGTAACCATTCTCATAGGGCTGGGCCTCACTCGCAGGCTTGGCATTCTTTCTGCTGCCGCCGTACAGGTGGGAAAGGGCAATTACCAGGTTCATATTCCAGTCGAGGCTGCAGATGAAGTCGGCATGACAGCAGCGGCTTTCAATCGTATGGTGACCGAGGTTTCGAGCAGGTCGCAGCAACTGAAAGCGGCAGAGGAAGGTGCACGGGCATTGCTGGCGGAGAATCGCAAGCTCATACAGAAGTCACTGACTGTTCAGGAAGACGAGCGTAAACACCTCGCGCGGGAACTCCATGATGAGCTTGGCCAGTGTATCACCGCGATCCAGGCAGATGCCGAATCGATACGTGATTTATCCCGGCAGGGTGATGAAAGGATAGAGGCCAGCTCCGCAGCCATTCTTGAGGTTTCAGCACGAATCTATGCAGTGGTTCACTCGATGATGCAAAGTCTCAGGCCGGGCGTTCTAGATGATCTCGGTCTGGTCGAGGCATTGAAGGATGAGGTTGCTGCCTGGCAAGAGAGAAACCCGGATACGGAATATACCCTGGTTGTTTCCGGTAATCTTGCCGATTTGGGCGAGAGGACCAACATAACAGTTTACCGTATTGTTCAGGAATGCCTGACCAATATTGCCAAGCATGCGCATGCAGCACATGCGGCCATTCATATTGCTGCACAAGGCGATCACCTGGTGCTGGAGATTAATGATGACGGGCTTGGTATAGTAGTTTCAAATACGGGGGGCGGACTGGGGCTGGTCGGCATACGCGAACGGGTCGAGGGACTCGGTGGCATTATAAAGCTGGTGTCGGAGCCGGGTTCGGGTACTGCATTCACGATTACCATACCGGTACAGGTATAGCTGGAGAGCGTTGAACAGGCATAGTGAAATAAGCGTATTACTGGTGGACGATCACGAGGTTGTACGTGCCGGTTATCGTCGTCTGTTGGAAGCAACCGACGACATTCGCGTTATCGCCGAAGCCACCGATGGCGAGCATGCCTATACTGAATTCTTCAAACACCATCCGGATGTCCTGGTGATGGACCTGTCGATGCCGGGGATGGGCGGGCTGGAGGCCAGCATGCGGATCCTGTTGCGTGACAAACATGCCAGAATCCTGGTGTTCAGTGTCCATGAAAATGAAGTTTTCCTGCGCCGGGCCGTTGATGCGGGAATCCTTGGTTATATCTCAAAACGCAGTGCCTCGCAGGTCATGGTCGAGGCCGTTCGACAGGTTGCGGCAGGCAGGGTATTTATCGGCCAGGAAATGATGCAATACCTTGTGAAACAGAAGCAATCACCGGAACATGCGTCCGTTGCTGACCTGTCACCCCGGGAATTCGAGGTATTCAACCTGCTGGCAAACAGTAAGTCGGTTAACGAGATTGCCGAGATTCTGAACATCAGTCCAAAAACGGTTGGCCATCACAGTACCAGCGTCAGGAAAAAACTGGGTGTTTCCGATATGGCTGCGCTGACCCGCCTCGCAATCCGGCTCGGTGTTACCACGCCGTAGTTTGTGTCTCAGGATATTCGGGGGGGCGCGCTTCGGACTGCTCTATTTACCGGTTGAGACTGCAGGGGCCGGAATAATCACTTGCGCCGACATGTCATGGTATTCCGGATTACCATCGACTGCCTGACGTTTTGCCATGCCAATCCGTTTGTTGGCGAAGCATCAGGGACTGCCGGTAGTCGTCACTCCTTCACCGGCCGCTTCACCAGCTTGCGTTGCAAGGTTCGCCGGTGCATGTTGAGTGCGCGTGCGGCGGCGGAGATGTTGCCATTGTGTTCGGTCAGTACTTTTTGCAGGTGTTCCCATTCCAGCCGCTTTACCGACAGCGGTTGTCCTGCCGGCTCGATTGATGCATCGCCCTCATCACGGTGCAGTGCCGCAACGATTTCGGCGGCAGTGGCCGGCTTGGTGAGGTAGTGTACGGCCCCGAGCTTGATCGACTCCACGGCCGTTGCCACACTGGCATAGCCCGTCAGCATGACGATGCGCGTATTCTCATCCAGTTCTGAAAGTTGCCTGACCAGCTCCAGTCCCGACTCGGTGCCGATACGCAGGTCGACCACCGCATATTCCGGTTCCGTTTGCCTGGCGAGTTCCAGTGCATCCGCCAGGTTATGTGCAATCGATACGGCATAGTTGCGTTTGCGCAGGGCATCACCCAGCACCTGGCAATAAACCTCATCGTCGTCAACCAGCAACAGAACCGGCTGCCCGGTATTCGCCTGTTCCGTCTTCATGTCCGGGCCGTTGGCTTCAGCAGCGGTAATACGATGGTCAGTACCGTACCGTCCGTGTCGCGATTATGGATCGTCAGTTGCCCGCCAAGACGCTCGATTGTTGCATGGGCCAGATACAGGCCTACGCCGAGCCCCTCGCTTTTTGTCGTGAAAGGCCGCTTGCCGAGCTGACTGTGGATCTCGTCTGTTAACCCCGGGCCACGGTCGGTAACGGTCAGTGTCAGTTCCGTTGTTGTCCACGTGCCGTGCAAAACAACTTCATCCGGCGATGCATCGGCGGCATTGTTGAGTATATTGACCAATGCCTGCGTCAGTGTGCGTTCGGCAATAATCTCGCACCCAGGTGCGCTGTTGTCCAGGCGGAGGTCAATAACCGCAGCATGGCGTTGCGCTCGCCATGTCTGCACGACTTCCTCCAGGTAGCGGGCTACCGGCATGCGATGGCCGGATTCCGCGCGCTCTGCGCCGACCGAGGCCGACAGCACCGATAGCGACTCCTTGCAGCGAGCGATCTGCGCGGACAGGATACCAAGCTTGTTCTGCAAGTCATGATCGGTGCTACCTGTATATTCCTGTTCCAGTTCGGCAGTCAATATTGCCATGGTGCCAAGTGGTGTGCCGAGCTCATGCGCAGTTCCCGCGGCAAGGGTGCCAAGCGCGACCAGGCGCTCGTTCTTTAATGATTGCTCGCGTGCCTCCGCCAGCTTGCGGCTGCGCTCGCGCAGGCTGTCGGCCATGCCGACGATAATGACGGCAACAAAACCTGCGCTCATGACAAAACCCGTCCACATGCCGAATACATGCATCTGAAAGCCGGTTGCATGATGTGCATGCAGCCCGGTGTCCGGCGAGCCATTGATGAAAAACAGCAACGTATAGCACAACACTGTAATTGCAGCCATGAACCAGGTATGCCTGCGCGGTAAAATGGTCGCCGCAATCATCAACGGTAGCAGGTAGAACCAGACAAATGGATTGGATGCGCCACCTGTATAAATAAAGATACCGGTGAGTCCTGCGACGTCGAGCAACATCTGCACAAAGATTTCCCGGTCATGGACCTGTTTGCCGGTCTTGAGTCGTGCCCGGGTATAGATATTCAGGGCGACTATCAGTGCAAGAATGATGAGTAACGGCGTCAAACGCAGATCGACCTCGAAAAATACTGATGCAATCACCAACCCCAGCGCGATAGCGCCGATTTCCGCATTGCGCAGCACGAACAGCCGCCGCAGGTTCCTGTGTGCCGTTTCGTCAAGCGGGGCTATGTCGTCACTGATCATTGAATAATAGTGCAGCCAGTCGAGTGGGCTGACAAGTGAACATCGCCTGCTGCGACACTTTGCCGCATTACCAAAATACCCATCGACAGGTAGCATTATGCGCCTGTTTTATCTGTCCTTGTGTCCGCAGAAGCCAATCAAAGGAACCTGTGAATGTTGAATATAATCAAAAAGATAACATGCTTTCTGCTGGCCGGCGTGTTGCCCGTGAGCTGTGTTTGCCGCCGACGGGCATGCAGACCACCGGCACGACAGCCATGTACACACTGCGAGTGAACCGTTTGGTGTCATGGGCGCGCACGCACATGCGACGGGCGACTGGATGTTCTCCTATCGTGCCATGCGCATGGATATGGAAGGAAACAGGAGCGGGAGCATGCGGCTGGGTACCATGGACGTGCTTAACCAGGGATTTTCCATTGTGCCGCTCGCAATGACCATGGATATGCACATGCTGGGCGCGATGTACGGGGTAAATGATAACCTGACGGTTATGGTCATGGCCCCTTACCTGGATTTAGAGATGGACCTCGTGACCGGAATGGGCGTCAATTTTACTACCAGGAGCAGCGGCCTGGGTGATATCAGGTTGAACAGTCTGTATCGACTCGCCCGGTACGGCCATCATGACTTCAACCTGAATGCGGGGATCAGTGTACCTACGGGCTCCATCGATGAGCGCGATGCCACGCCGATGGGCCCGGACCAGCCATTGCCGTACCCGATGCAGCTCGGTTCCGGTACCTGGGACTTGCTGCCGGGAATCACCTATACCGGCCACACGGATGACCTGTACTGGGGTGCACAGGCGGCGGCCGTGTTGCGCCTGGGCGAGAATGACAATGATTATACGCTGGGAAACCGCTTCCGGCTGACAGGATGGGTGAGCAAATCATGGACGGCCGCACTCAGTTCGTCCGTACGACTGGCTGCCGACTGGTGGGGGAATATCGATGGCGCCGACAGCAATCTGCCGGCTATGGCACCGATGATGGTACCGACTGCTGATCCTGACCGGCGTGGCGGCAGGCGCTATGATGCGTTGCTGGGTGCTTCGATTGCACCGACCACGGGCGCGCTCAGGAGCCACCGGTTCGGCATCGAGTTCGGTATGCCGATCTATCAGAATCTTGACGGCCCGCAACTGGAAACCGACTGGACGGCAACGATCGGCTGGCAACTGGCCCTGTAACACGGTTGCGCCATCACACGGCGGCTTGCCGCGTGTTCCCTGCATTATCCTGAAAGCTGAAGCGGCTAATTCAGGAGAAAGGCAATATTTCTCCCGCGAAATCCATCGTTACGCTGACAGGGCAGACCGGGCAGTCGCTGCGAGTGGCTGTGCATACCACTTTGTCGTCCAATATGGCATATTACAGCTGCACTTACTGACCGGGTTTATACGGGTCATCGCTGGAATCGTACAGATGGAGAAACTATGAAACCGGATATGAAAGAAAGTAAGAAGAAAAGCGGGCGTACCATGGCGGAACGTGCTGACCGGCACAAGCTGTATGAAAAATCAGTGCAGGATGTGGCTGATGAATACGATTTCGTTATCAAAACATTCCACGATATCCGGGACAGGAAGCCGGTCTCTCTGCGGGAAGACTTCTGCGGCACGGCGGGTATGTCTTGCGAGTGGGTAAGCCGGGACAAGGGAAATACGGCCATTGGTGTTGATTTCGATCCCGGGGTGCTGGCGTGGGGCAGGGAGCACAACCTGTCGAAATTGAAAGCCGATGAACAAATGCGGCTGCAACTGGTTCAGGAAGACGTCTGTGCCGTCACTACGCCGTCACCGGTGGACGTCATACTTGCCATGAATTTCAGTTACCAGGTATTCAAAACGCGTGAGAAGCTGGGTGGTTATTTCAGGCATGTCCGCGACGGCCTGGTTGACGACGGCATTTTTATCATCGATGTCTTCGGCGGTTACGAGGCATACATGGAAATGCGTGAGAAACGCAAACAGAAAGGCTTCAAGTATATCTGGGAGCATGCGCGTTATAACCCGATCAATGGCGATATACTCTGCCATATTCATTTTGCATTTCCGGATGGATCAAAACTCAAGGAGGCGTTCACTTATGACTGGCGCCTGTGGAGCCTGCCCGAGTTGCAGGAATTATTAACCGAAGCAGGTTACTCGAAGGTGACTGTCTACTGGGAAGAAGTTGACGAGGATGATGATGGCACCGGTGAATATTCACCGGCAACCGTCGGTGAAGCAGACCCGGGTTGGGTGTGTTTCATTGTTGCCGAGAAGTAAACAAGTACGGCATGCCACTCGAAATCGAGCACAAGTTCCTTGTTGTCAGCGACGCATGGCGTGCACAGGCAACAGGACGGCGCTACCGGCAGGGATATTTGTCGGTTGACCCGGAGCGTTCAGTCAGGGTCAGGCAGGTTGATGAGCAGGGCTGGCTGACAATCAAGGGTGTCACCCGTGGCGCTGCACGTGCCGAATACGAGTACGAGATCCCGGTCAACGACGCCGAAGAAATACTCGATTCGTTATGCATGCACCCGCTGATCGAGAAAATCCGCTATCTTGTGCAATACCATGGCATGACCTGGGAGATCGATGTATTTTCCGGTGAGAATGCAGGACTGGTCATTGCCGAGGTTGAACTGGAATCGGAAAGTCAGGCCTTCGATCTGCCCGACTGGATTGGCGAGGAGGTCACCGGCGACCCGCGCTACTACAATGCCAGCCTGGTAAATCACCCGTTTTCCCGATGGGCACCGTGACGCGGCAAAGGGGGCGGAATATTCCCGGCTTTGTCATTCATTTTTACCTGTTTTTTTCACTTCCTCTGGTAGAATATCGCCCCTTCAGAAGCGAGCGAATGCGCCGATCAGTGATGGTCGCATAAGGAAAATCATGTATGCCTGATCTCAGTAGCACAAAAATCGGGGTTATCGGCCTGGGTTATGTCGGGCTGCCGCTGGCCCTTGAATTCGGCAAGCAGTATCCGACATTCGGACTCGATATCAGGCGGGAACGTATCGAGGAACTCAGGGCCGGCAGGGACTCCACCCGCGAGGCGACAGCCGAAGAACTTTCGCTCGCAGGGCAGCTGGTCTACACGAACAATCCGGATGATCTGGCTGACTGTAATGTCTACATCGTTACAGTTCCGACGCCAATCGATGACTACAAGCGACCTGATCTCAGCCTGCTGGAGCAAGCCAGCGAGACGGTCGGCCGCCTGTTGAGGCAGGGTGATGTCGTCATATACGAGTCAACCGTGTACCCGGGCGCGACGGAAGAGATCTGTGTGCCGATCCTCGCTGCGGAGTCCGGGCTGGTATTCAACGAAGGATTCTTCGCCGGGTACAGTCCGGAAAGAATCAACCCGGGCGACAAGGAACACCGCATAGTCAATATCCTCAAAATCACGTCGGGTTCGACACCGGAGATCGCTGATTACATCGATGCGCTCTATAACAGCATCATCAAGGCAGGCACCTACCGTGCCGGCAGCATCAAGGTGGCCGAAGCAGCCAAGGTAATCGAAAATACCCAGCGTGACCTGAATATTGCGTTGATCAACGAGTTGACTTTGATTTTCAACCGTCTCGGCATCGATACCGAAGAGGTGCTCGAGGCTGCCGGAACCAAGTGGAATTTTCTGCCGTTCCGCCCCGGCCTGGTCGGCGGCCATTGTATTGGTGTGGACCCGTACTACCTGACGCACAAGGCGCAGGAGATAGGCTATAACCCGGAAGTCATTCTGGCAGGCCGACGTATAAATGATGAAATGGGTGGCTATGTGGGGGGGCAGGTAGTCAAGCTGATGCTGCGTAACAAGATACAGGTATCCGGTTCACGCGTGTTGATCATGGGTCTTGCATTCAAGGAAAATTGCCCGGACTTGCGTAACTCCCGGACCATCGATGTGTTCAGGGAACTGCAGGGCTACAGTATCCAGGTCGATGTGTATGATCCATGGGTAGACGTGCAGGAGGCAAATGACGAATATGCGATCGACCTGATCGATACGCCCGCGACCGGTGCATACGATGCAGTTATTATCGCGGTCGGGCATAATTGTTTTCGTGATATGGGCGCAGACGGGTTGCGGGCGCTGTGCAGGCCCGATGGGATACTTTTCGATGTCAAGTACCTGCTGCCGGCGGACAAGGTCGATGGCAGGCTTTAGCGTGGCCGACAGGGCTTCTGGAAATATTACGGGTAGCATTATATGAAGGTCTTGATCACGGGTGCGGCAGGATTTATCGGTTCGGCGCTGGCAATACGGTTGTTGCAGCGCGGTGATGAGGTCATCGGTATTGATAACCTTAACGATTACTATGACGTCGAACTGAAAAAAGCACGCCTTGCACGCACGCTCCCGGAACCCGGCTATACGGATATCAGGATCAATATTGAAGAGCGCGAAGGCATGGCCGAGGTGTTCGCGACACACAAGCCGGACCGGGTCGTCAACCTTGCTGCGCAGGCCGGTGTGCGCTATTCAATCGAGAATCCGCTGGCGTATGTAGACACCAACCTCGTCGGTTTTGCCAATGTCCTTGAGGGATGCCGGCATAACGGCATTGAGCACCTGGTCTATGCATCCAGCAGTTCGGTCTATGGCTCCAATACGAATATGCCGTTTTCAGTGCACGATAATGTTGACCATCCTGTCAGCCTGTATGCCGCGAGCAAGAAGGCCAATGAACTTATGGCGCATACCTACAGTCACCTGTATGGACTTCCAACTACAGGCTTGCGGTTTTTTACCGTGTATGGACCGTGGGGACGACCGGATATGGCGCTCTTTCTGTTTACGAAAAATATCCTGGCGGGGAAGCCAATCGATGTTTTCAATCACGGCAATCACCGTCGTGACTTCACCTATATAGATGACATAGTAGAAGGCGTAATCCGTACACTGGACAGGATCCCCGTGCCTGATCCGGAATGGAGCGGCGATTCGCCGGACTCTGCCAGCAGCACCGCCCCGTACAGACTCTACAATATCGGTAATAACAAGCCGGTTGAGCTCATGCATTACATCGAAGTGCTGGAAGACTGTCTCGGACGCAAGGCGAAAAAGAACATGCTGCCGCTGCAGCCGGGCGATGTGCCGGCCACCTATGCTGACGTCGATGACCTGGTGCGTGATGTCGGTTACAAACCGGACATGTCCGTGGAGCAGGGAATCGCAAATTTCGTGGCCTGGTACCGGGACTATCACGCAGTGTGAATAACCTTTATATTGTCAATAGATATGCGATATAACTTGTTGTTATAATAGAAGATACTTCCAGTCGTTTATATCAGGGTGTGGACAGGGTTATGCAGGAAAACAGTTGCGGGCGGGAACCCTTCGCGTTGCGCGTCATCGGTGACGAGATGTCACCGGAATTTCAGGACGGTTGTATTATTATTATCGACCCCGAAGGTGTCATCAGCGACGGGTCATACGTCATGGTGCGCCATGACGACGGTTACCTGTTCAGGCAGCTGATATTCGGTAGCGGGACCTATTATCTGAAAACCCTGCAGAACGGCCACGCAGACATCGAGATACCCGATCTAAGTGCTATTGAAGGGGTGGTTGTCCAGCAGGCTACACGGCGGCGTGCGGACCGCAAGCACTATACCTGAAGAAGCATTACTCGCCCGGTTCTATCTGGTCCGGGCGCAGGCGCGGAGTAAAATATTCGTCAGCAACTTCTACCGGGACTATCATGCCACCGGCGTTGACCAGTGGCAGTTCATAATCGTTCCAGCCGCGCAGGCCGGTCTTCATCGACATCACCCTGCTGTAACCCATTAATTGCATGGTATAGGCTGCCAGCACGCTGCGATTGCCTGAATGGCAAACAATGATCACATCCCGTTCCCGTGCCTCCACAAGTTCTCTCACCGTGTCCTCGTAATTGTATTCACAGGATGTTTCGAGGATGCCCCGTGGTACATGCAGTGCGCCGTCTATATGCATGGCGTCAAATTCATCCAGCTCGCGTATATCCACCAGCAGTGGCTTGCTGTCACTGTCAAGCAGTTCATCTGCATCCCACGGAAATATTTCGGTAATGGCCGGAAGACATTCCGCAACCAGGTCGCTGTAGCGCTTCAATGGATTGACCTGCTTATGAAGGGTTGTTCTGGTCGCTACCACGACCGTTGCGCATGCCCTGTTCGACTGCAATAACAGCGGCCTCGACACGGGAATGAACGCCGAGTTTACGCAAAATCGATTTTACGTGCAGCTTGACGGTACCATCCGAAATGCCCAGGTTTCTGGCAATGACCTTGTTGCTTTGACCTTCGGCAAGCAGTGAGAGAATCTCGTTTTCGCGCGGTGTCAGTTTGGCGAACGGGCTTTCCTTGGCGGGAACAATGCTCTCTCCCTGTACAACACGTGCAAGCACCGGGGCCAGGTCCGGGGCGACCACCGTCTTACCCGCCACGATATCCCGCAGCGCCAGTACCAACTGGTCCGGTTCCATGTCCTTGAGCAGGTAGCCCTGTGCGCCACTGCGCAGGGACTCGACCAGGTCCCGTTCATCGCTGCTGGTGGTGAGCATGGCTACCGGGTTGGTGAAGCCGTTCTTGCGTAATTTTCTGAGTACCTCCATACCGTCCATTTCGGGCATGCGCATATCCAGCAGCACCACGTCGGGCTTGAGCTCGGCCGCCAGTCGCAGCCCTTCCTGACCGCTACCCACGGCGGCAAGTATGTTGATGTTCCTGCGACTGAGCAGGCCTTCCAGGCCTTCCCGGAACAGTGTGTGGTCATCGACAAGCAGTATATTCAGACTCATGCCGGCTTGCTTTCATTTGTTTTGTTGACTTCAAGGACCACCCGGGTTCCTTCTCCGGGCTCGCTCTCGATTCTCAAATTACCGCCAATTTTGCTTGCCCGTTCACGCATTATAGTTAGTCCGATATGTTCCCCTGGTGATCCATAGACCTGCTTGTTGATGCCGACTCCGTCGTCCTCGATCAGCACGTGGCACTGGCTGCCCTGGATGTCGCGCAGCAATACACGCACGGTCTTGGCATGGCTGTGTTTGCGTATATTCCACAGTGCCTCCTGGATTATACGCAGTATCTGGACCTCGGTGTCCCTGGGGAATGATCTGGGCGTACAGTCCTTCTGCAGGTAGGTCTTGATGCGTGTTTCGTTCCTGAACTGGCTGACAATCTGCTCGATGGCCTCAACCAGCCCGCGGTTGGAGGAGGGCGCCCGGAAATTGGCTATTAATCCGCGCAGCTCCGTATTTGCCTCGTCCAGGCTGTGCTCGATCCGTTCAAGCTGTTGCCAGGTGGTCGATTCATCGCCCTGGTGCAGGGTCTCGTCCAGAACACGGACTTGCAGCCGGAGACTGGCGAGACTCTGGGCGAGCGAATCGTGTAACTCATGTGCGATACGGGTGCGCTCCTCCTTGATCAGGTGCTCCCGGGTTTCGTCCTCATCACGTGACTTTTCGATCGCAATACCGATGTGATGGGCAATACTGGTCAGCAAAGGTTTGATGCTCTCGATGCTGTTGATAGTGTCGGATTCCAGGAAGAGATTGATAACGCCGATGATCCTGCCGCGGTAACGCATTGGCAGCGATACCAGGCCGGTGTCGTCCTGTTCAAAAAACTTGCGTCCGGCGATCTTCTCGCATTTTGACAAGCTGCTCTCCACCCAGATTTTCCCCTCCGTCGCTGCGCGTTCATACAGGCAGCGTCTTACGTCCTGACGACTCGGCAGCAGCAGGGATTCATCGATACCGCTGCTGGCGGCCAGTTCCGGAATATGCTGTTCATTTTCAACCCATATAGCGGCTCCCCTGGCATGCATAAAGCGCTTGAGCGTGAACAGGAAACGTGTAAGCAGGTCATCGAGGCCATGCGCCGTGCTGATTCCGGATACAATTTCATACAGTATCTGCAGGGAGTTCTCTTCCAGGTTTGCAGTTAACCCGCTGGCGGATGATGTGCCTCCGCCGGTTGAAGATGTTCGATTGCCGATGTTGTCGAGACCTGCGGCCAGCCCGGGGATCGAACTGACGTTACGGGACAGGTTTCGGGCGGCACCGTGTCCGGGACGCATTTTTTCCGTCCAGGACTTGATAGCGCAGCATGCCTTGTCGACGATCTGGCTCATTATTTGCGGGTATTACCGGTCCTCCGGAGGTGCATAATTTACGTCATTGGGATTCAAGAAAATAAACTGAAAAGTATCCGGCTCTATTTGAACATAGTCCAGGGTCATGCCGTCCAGTAATATCTTGCTGGTTTCGGCGATGACCACATCGATGCCCTCCGTAGTCACATGGGTATCACCTTCCAGCTCGTTGTCATCGAAGCCCATGCCATAGTGTATGCTGCCATCCGGGTTGCGTTTTGCCGCAATTCGCATGGCAAGACCTTCCATGCCGCCTTCGGCGGCGGAGGCGCGGATTTGTTCGGCGGCGGCAGCCGTGATCGTGATCATACTAACTCCTTGAATATATGAATGTATTATAATCAGTCCGGGAAATATTTTCTCAGCGTCTGTTTTTCCTGACAAAGTCGACGAACCGGCCGGCCCAGTGGTTCTGTGCCGTGTCCCGCATATGGCTGTAGCAAGCCAGCAGGTTGTGAATCATCAGTCCGTCATGTTTTCCGTCAATGCCGGTACCACGCTCGACGTCATACGCATAATCCTGTTCACCATCGAGGTTCTCCAGGGACGAATAATGAAATTCGTGGGCGGCGATGACATCCTTCGTTTGCCTGGCTGCCCAGCGGGTGTTCGGCCGCTCGCGCAAGCGTACATAGCCGCGGCCTTGCGGCTTCCTGTGCATGCGGGTATCTGCCGGTATTACGCCGACCATGCTGCATTTTTTGTCTTTCCAGGTCAGGCTGCGCGAGAGGTACATAAGGCCACCGCATTCGGCATAGGCGGGCAGGCCGTTCTCGATGGCGCTCTTGATGTTATTGCGCAGCAATGCATTCGCTTCGAGTTCTTCCATGCAGGTTTCCGGGAAACCGCCACCGATGAACAGTCCATCGATCTCCGGCAAGACGGTGTCGCGCAGGGTATTGACGGGGACGAGTTCTGCACCTGCCTGGACCAGTGCGGCCAGGTCATCGGGATAATAGAAACCGAAGGCGTTATCACGGGCGATACCGATACGAACGGTTTCGCCTGATACCGGCGGCGGGGATTCAACCGGCAGGTAATCCAGCGGTTCCGTCCCGGCGAGAGACAGCAGTTGATCGATATCGACCTGCTTGCCGATGTGCTTGCCGATTATGCCGATTTTTTCATTGACCGCAGCGGCCTCGTTACTCGGCACCAGGCCCAGGTGGCGCTCGTTTATCTCGAGACAGGTATCGCGATGGACGCCGCCGAGTACCGGGACATCCGTGTAATGCTCGATCACTGCACGCAACTTTGCTTCGTGACGGCTGCCACCCAGCTGGTTCAGTATGATCCCGGCAATCGATATTTCCCTGTCAAAAGCCTGGTAACCGAGAATCAGGGGAGCAATGCCACGGGTCATTCCGCGTGCGTCGAGTACCAGTATAACCGGGGCCTTGACCAGCTTTGCCAGTGCGGCATTGCTGTTGCTGCCGTCGAGATCCAGGCCGTCATACAGGCCCTTGTTTCCCTCGATCAGTGCGATGTCCGCGCCCTGCGAATTGTGACCGACCGAGGTCAGGATCTCGGCGGATGACATGCAATAGAAATCCAGGTTGTGGCAGGGACGGCCGGCGGCCTGGCCGAGCCACATCGGGTCGATATAATCGGGACCTTTCTTGAACGGTTGAACGCGGATGCCGCGCTCGGCAATAGCGGCACAGAGTCCCAGCGTTACCGTTGTTTTGCCTGAGGACTTGTGGGCTGCCGATATCAGCAGGCGTGACATGATTGACTGTCAGGCGAAACCTGACGCGCTGAAGCCGCCGTCAGCCGGCAGACCCGGTGGCTGGGCGTGGTGCGGGTCGACCTGCTCATCGGCCAGACTGACCGGCAGGAAGCGCAGTACGCGGGCACCGACAACGGTCGCTGCCAGGGCGAGCGCGACGCCGCCGAGTCCGAGCAGGAATTCCGGCAGGCTCGGTGTATAGCTGGCAACCACGCCGTCAAAGAACGTACTGCTGACTTCCTTGCCCGGGAACATTTCCATTGGCCAGGCCTGGCCGCCGATAATGATGCCATACATCTGCGCGAGGCCGCCGATAATGACCAGCAGGCAGGCAACGCCGATCCAGGGCCGTGACTTGCCGGCCGGACTATACAACAGGACCAGCGGCAGCAGGCTGCCCAGTCCGATCTGTACGATCCAGAACAACTGCGTATAAATGCCACCATCCACCAGGATGAAACGTTCCACGCCATGGTTTTCCGTGCCGTACAGGTTGGTCAGGTGATAGGCCAGCACGAAATACATGACAGCAGCCACAAATACGCCCAGCAGGTTTTTCAGGCGTAACAGGATGGCATCACCCAGCGGGCGGTCAGACCACTTGTACAGCCCCATCAGCACCAGGATAAAAATGGCCAGGCCAAAGGAGAACGACATGACAACGAACATCGGCGCCATGATGGCGGCATCGTAGGCCTGGCGAGCGACCAGGAAACCGAAGATGGAGCCGGTACCGGTCGTGAGGATGAGACGCCAGATAAAGGCGGCCATGCCGGCAGCCCTGGTAAAATTGTTCATCTTGCGCTCCATCATCATCCACAGGTAAACGCCGACCACGGCCATGAAGCCGACATAGAGGATGATGTTCCAGGCAAAGATGGACTTGAAGTTGTAATAGGTCATGGCAACGATGAGGCGGTCGGGACGACCGAGGTCGAGTACCAGGACCGCGAGCCCGCCGACCAGCAGTGTTATCGCAAGCAGCCCGGACAGGCGCGCCAGCGGTTTATAGGCGGTCTTGCCGAATACCGAACTGATCGATGCGACATTCAGGGCACCGGAGGCGGCGACGATCAGGAATACGGCAAATACATGCGGCGTGCCCCAGATAATCTGGTTGGACATGCCGGTAACCCAGTGGCCGTTGTGCTCCATGTAGTACGCGGCCCCCAGTCCTGCCAGGACGAACAGGCCGATAAAACCGACCAGCATGTAGAACGGCAGTCCACCGTCAATTTCCCTGAAATCGATTTGCTTCATCAGATCCCCCGGTAACGCACGCCGGTGTTGAGTTGCAGGTCAGCACGAATCTGTTGCGTACTGTGTCGTTTGAGCTCGGTAGATATCTCGCTGGACGGGTCATTCAGATCGCCGAAAACCATGGCATGGTGGTTCTCTGCGGTACATGCCTCGACACAGGCCGGTGTCCGGTCGTTGTCCACGCGGTGGACGCAGAATGTACAGGACTCGACGGTACCTTTACCGCGCGGCGCATGTGGCAGCTGGTCCTGCAGCGTTTCGTGAATGAACGAGCGGGCCTTGTACGGGCAGGCCATCATGCAGTAACGGCAACCGATACAGATATGCTTGTCGACCAGCACGATGCCGTCCTCGCGCTTGAACGAAGCGCCGGTCGGGCAGACGTCCACGCAGGGCGGGTGTTCGCAGTGCTGGCAAAGCAGGGGCAGCGTTTGCGCATGCCCGGTCAGCTTGTCTTTCAGCTTGACCTTGCGGATCCATTGAGCGTCGGTCTCGGGGCGATCGAAGCCGGTCAGGCCATGCTCATCGTTGCATGCCTGCACGCAGTCATTGCAACCCTCGGCACACTTGTTGGAGTCAATCAGCATGCCCCAGCGTACCTGGTCGGTCACGGCTTCATCTACCGGTTTGGCATGCCCCAGGTCCGTCAACATGACGCCCGGTGCAACCGCGAGCCCTGCGGATACCTTCGCCGCACTACCGAGGAAGCGGCGACGGTAGACGTCTATACCCCGTTCTTCACTCATTGCGCGTTGCCTCCTGTCATCAGCACCTGCAGGTTCCCGGTTGTCGACCCGGCCGGCTTGCCATTGCTGCCGCCGGTGAGCGAATGCCGCGGTTTGGTGCTGACAGGCCGGTCGGCATGACACTGGAAGCAATCGATTTTCACCGCTGCATACGTGTGGCAACTGTTGCAGAAATGCTCTTCGCTGCTGACTCGCGGCGCATCCGGTGCATCGCTGACATGACAATTGATGCATTCATTCAGACTGTATTGCCTGGTACGAATGCCCTCGTGCACGGTCTCGTCACGCTGGTGCAGGATGTATTCCATGTGATTCTTGCGCATGTCCTCGGTCGGTTCCACGCAGCCCTGGGCATCGCTGAAGCGCGCCTGCGCCTCGGGTAACACAGGCAGCATGGAATCACCCGCCGCTACCAGGCCGGTACTGCCAAGCAGTGTGCCCAGCAACAGGATCTTGAGAACGTGTTTAATCATTTCTGCGATTGCGTCCTAGTGGTCGCCCATGGCCATGTCGATGTATCCGGTCGGGCAGACGTCCGAACAGATATGGCAGCCGATGCACTTGTCATAGTCCGTGTCCACGTAACGCCCCATGGTCGCCTGGTCTTTCTTGACGCGGAAGATGGCGTCTTGCGGACAATAGATCACGCAGTTGTCGCACTCGAAGCACATACCGCAACTCATGCAGCGTTCGGCCTCGTTGATGGCCTGTTCTTTCACCAGGCCGATGCCGCGTTCTTCGAAGTGTCCCAGCACGTCCTCCGCGGAGGGTCCCTTGGCCGAGCGCTTGTTGCGTGGTGTAAACGGGAAATGCCCCAGGAACAGCCGTTCCGATGAAATAATCTCGGCGCTGGAACGGTCTTCGTAGTTGTGTACGGCGAAGCTTGAGTGATCGGTACCACGCAGGTCGCCCATCTCATTCGCCGCGAAAGGAACCGGTGCGTGGTTGGTCTCGCGCAGTTTCTCCAGCAGCTCGAAGTGATGCACGTCAACCTTCGGGCGTTTCTTCTGCGCTTCCTGCTTCAGGTAATGATCTATGCTTTCCGAGGCGATGGATGCCTGGCCGATAGCCGTAGTCAGCAGGTGCGGGCGAATAATATCGCCGGCCACGAAATGACCATCACGCCCCGGGACCTGGTAGAACGAATCGGCATCGATCAGGCCGCGGCCGTTGTCCAGTGATTCCAGTCCCTCGGACAGATCGCCTCCCTGGCCGATGGCGGACACGACCAGGTCACATTCGATTTCGAATTCAGTGCCTTCGATCGGGTTTGGACGGCCATCGACCATCTCGCACTTGGCCATTTTCAGTGCGCATGCGCGGCCGTCCTTGTCGAGTACGACTTCAACCGGCATGACACCATTCAGGATTGTCACGCCTTCCCGCAACGCGTCGTCGACCTCGTGTTCCGTGGCGGTCATTTCCTCGCGTTCGAACAACGAGGTCAGGGTTACTTCGGCACCTTCACGTGCAGCAGCAAAGGCGGAATCATGGGCAACATATCCGCCGATGACCTGTTCGGGGCGCTCTTCCTTGTTGATTTTCGTGATCTTGCCCAGGCGTCTTGCGACGGAAACGACGTCGATGGATGTATCACCGCCGCCGACACAGACCACCTTGTCCGTGGTGACCTGCAGGGTACCCTTGTTGAAGGCCTCCAGGAAGGCAACGCCGGACACGCAGTTGGGTGCGTCACTGTTGGGCACCGGCAGTTTCCTGCCCGATTTACAACCCATTGCCCAGAGAATGGCATCGTATTCCTTTTCGATCTCCTCGATGGAAACATCCTTGCCAACGCGGGTATTCATGCGCAGGTCGATGCCGCCCATCTCCACGATCCGCTCGCATTCATGGTTGAGCACGTCGCGCGGAGTACGGTAACCGGGAATGCCATAGCGCATCATGCCGCCGAGTTCCGCGTGATCGTCGAAGATGGTGCTGGCATGACCCATGCGGCGCAGCTGGTAGGCGGCGGCCATACCGGCCGGTCCACCGCCGATAATGGCGATTTTCTTGCCGGACATTTTTTCCGGGGCCTCAAAGGTAAATTTTTGCTCAAAGGCGGAATCACCGATGAACTGCTCAACCGAGTTGATGCCGACAAAGTCTTCTACATTATTGCGATTACAGCCGTCCTCGCAGGGTGCCGGACAGACACGGCCCATCATGGACGGGAACGGGTTCGCATTGGTAGAACGGCGGAAGGCATATTCTTCCATGCTCATGTCGCCGGTCGGTTTCTCGATGCCGCGCACGATCTGCAGCCAGCCACGGATGTCTTCACCGGACGGGCAGCTTCCCTGGCAGGGCGGGGTGCGGTGCACGTAGGTCGGACATTTGTAGGAATTGTCTTCATTGAAGATATCATCGCCCTTGCGCGCATACGTGTGATCGCCGTCCTTAAAGCGACGGAAAGACAGATTTTTGATTTCCATGTCTTCTTTTGAAGTTGCCATGCCAGTTCTCCTGTTATCAGATCGGGTACCTGACCCGGACCGGATTAAAATCTATTGTTTGTTACCAAGAACAATCGCGTTGCTGACCAGCTGGTGCACGCTGACGATGCTGTCCATTTGAAAACCGTAGTACGGCATCACTTTTGCGAACTGGCTTTTGCAGATCGCGCATATTGCCGCCATGTGGGTGACGCCATGTTCCTCGACGACGTGCTTGAGTGCCTCCATGCGAGGCAGGGCACCCTTGACACGGAGTTCCATCAGGTCATCGGTCAACAGTCCGCCGCCGCCACCGCAGCAATAGGTCGCATCATGGATGGTGTCCTGCGGCATATCGAAAAAGTGGTTACAACTTGCCCTGATCACGTCCCGCGGGATGGTGAACTGGCCACCTGGCTTGTCGCCCATGCGCGAGGCGCGGGCAATGTTGCAGGAATCGTGGAAGGTCAGGCGCATGTCGTCGTTGGCCGACTTGTCGAGCGTAATGCCGCCACGCTGTATCAGGTCGTGCGTGAATTCCAGGATATGCTGGGGGACCGGGTAGTTCGGGTCGAGGAAATCAAACGGGCCGGCCAGCGTGTTAAGGAAACTGTAGGCAACACGCCATGCATGGCCGCATTCGCCGAATATGATGCGTTTAACACCGAGATCAAGGGCCGCCTCGCGTACCCGCAGCGACAGCTTGCGCATATTCTCGTAACTGCCGATGAACATGCCGAAGTTGGCGGCCTCCGAGGCATGCGAACTCAGCGTCCAACTGACGCCGGCCTCGTGAAAGACCTTGGCATAGCCCATCAGGCCGTCGACATGCGGCTCGGCGAAGAAGTCGGCTGACGGGGTAACGACCAGGATGTCGGCGCCTTTCTCATCCACCGGCAACCTGACCTTGACGCCGGTATCATCCTCGATGTCCTCTTCCAATCCTTCCAGGGTGTCCACCAGTGCCGGTTCCGGCAGGCCCAGGTTGTTACCGATCTTGAACACCTTGCCGATAATTTCGTTGCAATACTTCTGGCCGACGCCAATGGAGTCCATGACCTCGCGCGCCGCCATCGAGATCTCGGCGGTATCGATGCCGTAGGGGCAGAACACCGAACAGCGACGACACTGTGAACACTGGTGGAAGTAGCTGTACCAGTCATCCAGTACTTCCTTTGTCAGGTCAACGGCGCCGACCAGTTTCGGGAAATACTTGCCGGCAAAAGTAAATTTGCGGCGGTAGACCTTGCGATACAGGTCCTGGCGAGCGACCGGCATGTTTTTCGGATCGGATCGTGCCAAGATAATAATGACACTTGTCCGTGCAAGCACCGCACTTGACGCAAGAGTCGAGGAATACCGCGAGCGACCGGTACTTTCCGTTCAGTTCCTCCATCTTGTCGTAAGCAACCTGTTGCCAGTTGTCGACCAGCTCGCCCGGGAACCCCAGCGCCTCCTGGAATTCTTCCTTGGCGACAAACGGCTTGCTGTGCGCCATCACGCCCTCATGGATGTGAGGGATGACAGGATATTCCTTCATTTCCGGTGTTTCGAAATCAGCCACGTTTTGCTCCAGGGGTTGCCGTTGCGCCGGTTATTTTTCGAGTTCAGCCGCCCACGGCGCGATATGCCGTGAATCGTGGGCACGCAGGCCGGGTTCGGCGCGCGGGTTGTCCACCTGGTTGCGGGTGGGGCTGAAAAATACACCGGGCGCATGCAGCAGCTTGCTGACCGGGAAAATGATCATCAGGGTAGCGACCAGCGCGAGGTGAACCATCAACAGCGGGTCTTCCGGTAACGGATGCCAGTCGAAGTACATCAGCCCGAGAAAAAATGCTTTCAAAGACACGATGTCGGTGTGGGTGATGTAATCCATGCCCATGCCGGTCAGGGCAATTGCCATGAGCAGTGCGAGCATCAGATGATCGGACAATGCGGAAATGTAACGCACCCGGTCGACCAGGAAGCGTCGTGCCCAGAGGCCCGCCAGTCCGGCCACCATCGCGAATGCAGCGTACAGTCCAAACGGCTGGATCAGGTCAACCCAGGTCCAGACCGGGTTTGTGAAATAGCGTAAATGGCGCGCCAGCACCAGGAACATACCGAAATGAAACAGGTAGCCGAATATCCAGATCCACTTGTTGGAGCGAAACAGGCTTTCGAAGAAAGCAACCTCACGGAACATGCGCAACACGACACCCTGGCGTGTGACCGGTGCCGGGGTGGTCGGTATCTTCAGCGGTGCTGGTGTCTTTGCATATTGCCTGATCTTGTACGCCAGCCCGAACACCAGCAGGGCGGTGGCGATATAGAACAGCAAAGCATAAACAACTGTCCAGAACGGCATGCTTTCCGGGCTCCTTTCAGATTAGAGGAAATGCCGGCACGCAGGGCGTGACCCCTGCGTGCCAGGCAGGTGCGTCAGACGCAGCCAGTCGGCTTCGGCAAGCCGGCGTATTTACAGGCCTGTTTGGCCGGGCCATACGGGAACAGTTCGTACAGGTACTTGCTGTTGCCCTTGTCCTTGCCCAGCTTCTTGCCGATGGCCTTGGTGAGAACGCGAACTGCGGGAGCAATCTGGTATTCCTCATAGTACTCGCGCAGGAAGTTGATAACTTCCCAGTGATTATCGGTCAGCTCGCAGTCATCGATCTTGGCCATAACATCGGCGACGTCTTTGTCCCATGTATTCAGGTCAGCCAGATAACCCTCTTCGTCAGTTTCGTAAGTCTTGCCGTTTGCTTCAATACTACTCATGATGATTGTCTCCTGTTTGGACGACGCCAGTTAATGAAATTGTAAATCAGAGCCACGACTGAACTTTGTCGTTGGCTTCGACCAGATCGACAAAACCGGCGTAGTCGACAATATTCACGCCATCCACCAGTTTGTCTTCAGTGATTCCGCGAGCAGCCAGGTCAGGCCCCAGGACCAAAACGGTGTGGCCTGCAAGCAATGCGGCTGCCTTGCCTTTTTTGATAGCGCCGTAGACACCGTCCTCGATAAGTAGCAGTGAATCGCCGCTTTTCATAATCGAGGCCGCGGTATTCAGGTTGTTGCCATCGTAAGGTGATTTGTTTACCAGATGTAACATTGACATAATTCCGCCGTTTCTGAATTAAAAGTTGAACAGTACATCCTGGTCTGCCATGACATCGGACAGCTCGGTCCGACTGACCAGGCGAATCGAGTCTTTCTCTGCCCAGTCCTCATCCTCGTCTTCCCATACCAGGTGTTGCAGATCGTCCAGTGTCAGGCCGCGTTCCTCGAGTGATTCCTTTTCGACGTAGATCTTGGTGACCTCGAAATCACCGAGCGCCGCATAGGTCGGCGAGAAGTTCTTCATGCCGATGCCCTTGGTGTCCTGGCCCTTGGTTAGCTGGTAAACACCGTCATCCATAAAGACCATGCTGACGTCTTGCTCGAAGGCGGCGCCGATCAGTACCACTTCCAGCGACTCCCACGCATAGATCGTCCCGTAGGGTGCCTTGCGGTTGATGTACATCATTTTCTTTGCTTCAGGCATTGCCGTTCTCCCGTTCAGTCGCCGAACACGATCAGGCGGTCACTTTCCACGCCGCCCTCGATCAACTGACCCAGTCCCGATATGCGGAAGCCGGGGGCGATGTTGGTTGCGTCCTTGCCGTTACGCTCGGCTTCGCCATCATCGACAATACCGCGACGCTGGGCCGCTGCGACGCACAGCACCATGTCGATATCATGCTCCTGGCCAAGCTTCGTCCAGCGGTCGACGATGTTACGGTCGTCCTGCGGCGGGGTGGTCAGGCGGGTACCGTTGTTGACGCCGTCATGGTAGAAAAAGATACGAAAAATCTCGTGTCCCTTGTCCAGGGCCGCCTTGGCAAAGTGATAGGCCGTATCAGACGCCTCGTGCTGATACGGGCCCTCATTGACCTGAATTGTGAACTTCATCGATTATCCTCCTAGAAACGGATATGCGTTGAAGCATTCAGGCTGGCACGGGAACCACGCCAGTTATCGATGTGGTACTTGGTAAACGGCAGGCCTGTCTTTTCGAAAAAGCGCGGCCAGCCGATACGTTCGATCCAGTCGTTCATGCGTTCCCAGTCCTTCGCATCTTCCTTGTAGGTCTTGAGGATCTTCTTGACCACGGCGGTCGCTTCCGGCCAGCGCGGCGGGTTGTTCGGGATGCCGGAGGCAACCAGTTTCTGGAAGGTCGGCTTGCTGCGGGCGTTGGAGTGGTTGCCACCGACCCAGATGGCCAGCTTGGAATGTTCCGCATCGTTGATCTGCATCGGCGGGCACGGCGGGTAGCAGGCGCCGCAACATATGCATTTTTTCTCGTCCACTTCCAGTGATGGTTTGCCGTTCACCAGCGCCGGGCGAATGGCCGCGACCGGGCAACGCGCGACTACCGACGGGCGTTCGCAGACATTGGACACCAGGTCATGATTGATCTTCGGCGGCTTGGTGTGCTGCACGTTAATGGCGATGTCGCCCTGGCCGCCACAGTTGATCTGGCAGCAGGAAGTGGTCATGTGCACGCGGTTCGGCATGTTCCAGCCTTTGAATTCACCGATCAGCTCGTCCATCATGGATTTCACGACACCGGATGCGTCGGTGCCCGGGATATCGCAGTGCAGCCAGCCCTGGGTATGCGACATCATGGCCACCGAGTTGCGCGTGCCACCGACCACGTAGCCGGCATCGGTCAGTGCCTTGATCAGTGGCTGTACCTTGGCTTCGTCGGCTACCTGGTACTCGATATTGCTGCGAATGGTGAAGTGGATGTAGCCCTCACCGTATTTGTCACCGATATCACACAGCTCGCGCAGGGTGAACACATCGAGGATGCGCTGGGTACCGGCACGCACGGTCCAGATCTTGTCGCCATTGCGTGAAACATGCACCAGCACGCCCGGCTGCGGGTCCTCATGGTAGGCCCACTGACCGTAATTCTTGCGCATCACTGGATGCATGTACTGGAACCCGTCAGGACATCCGGATTCAATTGGCGAACGCATTTCTTGTGCCATGTGATTCTCCTGAAAATTCTTCTGTTTTTGAGCAAATCCCGGTGCATGACACCGGGATTGCCGTCAATTTAAGAATAAAGTTGTGCTATGCGGACGCGGCCTCGGCCTTGCGCGCAAACCACTTCTCTGCCTCTTCGTCCCAGCCGTCCATGCGGACGTAGGAACTCTGGCGCGGACTGCCGACCATGTTCGGATCAACCTCTACGCCGATACCTTCAAGGAAGTTCACCAGGCCGATACGCTCGATCATCTCGCCGCAGCGTTCATGCTCCAGGCCGTTCTCCGCCCAGAAGTCGATGATCTCTTCAGCCAGCTCCTGCATGCTCTCGTAGTCTTCCTCGGTCTCCAGTTTCTTGAACGGGACCACTACGGTACCCATAAGATCGCCGATCTTCAGAGTGCGCTTGCCGCCGATGAGAATGGTCACGCCCTTGTCATCGCCGGGGTGCAGGGCGCGTGGCATGACATTGAGGCAATGCATGCAACGGACGCAGTTGTGGTTGTCGACGGTGATGGTGTCGTCGTCGTTCAGGATAATGGCCTGGGTGGGGCAACGCGAGATGACATTGTCCATCAGGTACTGACGACCCTTCTTCTCCAGGTAGTACTTGACGCCGTCCTGGTCGACCTTCATCTCGTCGCGCCAGGTACCGATGATGGCGAAGTCGGAGCGCTCGATGGCGTTCTGACAGTCGTTCGGACAACCGGAGACCTTGAATTTGAACTTGTAAGGCAGGGCAGGACGATGCACGTCGTCCGTGAAGTTGTTCACCATCCAGCGGTGAATGCTGTGCTCGTTGCAGTTGGACATTTCGCAACGTGCGCCACCGACGCATGACATGGCGGTACGCACGCAAGGGCCGGCGCCGCCGAGGTCCCAGCCGTATTCGTTGATTTCGTCGAAGAAGTGCTGGGTGTTTTCGGTCGTGGCGCCGATGAACATGATGTTGCCTGTCTGGCCGTGGAATGTGACCAGGCCGGAACCGTGTTTTTCCCAGCTGTCGCCGAGCTGGCGCAGCATGTCAGTGGTGTAGAAGTTGCCGGCCGGCGGCTGTACTCGCAGTGTGTGGAATTCCTTTGATTCCGGGAAGGCGTCGCCGACTTCCGAGAAGCGCGGGATGATACCGCCGCCATAACCATAGACACTGACGGTGCCGCCTTTCCAGTAACCCTTGCGGGTTTCGTAAGAATGTTCCAGCTGGCCCAGCAGACCATTGGTGACCTTGTTGATGCGCTCGTCCGGGTGTTCATCGCGGAGGCGCTTGATGCCGGTGATGAAACTCGGCCATGGACCGTTTTCAAGATCATCCAGCATGGGAGTCGGGTAGGTGTTTTTGGCCATGGCATTTAATCTCCTGGATTGTTTTTGCTTACACCAAACAAAGCTGTTTTCGCACGTGCGACGGTTACTCGATAATTAAGCAGCGTGTAACCTGAAAATCAGTGAGTTACATTCTGGGAATAATGATGTAACCCTGCTAACAGGCATTTTAGGGAGGCCTATCCTGTGAACATATCCTGCCTTTGGGGTGGCGCGGTTATAGCCCTCTATCTCGAAAGAGGTATTGGCAATTTTATGATTTAATTTCCGTAAGTTAGTGAAGGTCTATTGGTAAATTAATACGAGCAGAATTTTTTCTTATATTAACGCGGACTTATACAAGCATTGTAAAGAATTGTCCGAGTTACAGGTCAGCTAAATCAGTCGTTTAAGTGCGAATGACTCTCATTAGCAGTTAGTGGGCGTTATGCCTCCAAATCATGTTCCGCGGTATTTTAATGGCGTGCAGGTCCGTACACTATTCGGCCAGCCCGGAAAGGTTAGCGCATGTTTCAGCCAATGATACACACATTCGACGACTTCCAGCCCTTCAGGTTTGATCGCAACGACGATTACGCTGCCTGGCGTGAATGGAAGCTGGCGCACTATCCTGCATCCATTGCTGAACTGATGGTGCCGGTGCAGGATCCGGCGCGGCTGACAGAACAGGAGCACCAGGCCATCCTGGCATGCTGCCGCAAAGCCAATATGGCGATCTACCGGGTGGTCGGTGGACAGCCGGCCGACAAGGCGGCGATTCGCGAACTGGGGCGGCAGTTCGGGCTGCAACGGCTGGACATGAACCTGCGTGCTGACGAAGACAGCATTACGTCGATCCGGCTCGTACCGGAATCAGACGCTACCCATTACATCCCCTACACCGACCACGCGCTCAACTGGCATACCGACGGTTACTACAACCGGCTGGACGAGCAGGTGCGCGGTATCGTGATGCACTGTGTTTCTGCCGCAGCCAGTGGCGGCGGCAGTCTGTTCCTGGACCCCGAGCTGGCCTATTTACAGTTGCGCGATGAAAACCCGGACTATGTCCGGGTGCTCATGCAGCCTGACGCCATGACCATCCCGGCCAACGTGGAGTCGGGGACCGAGATCCGTCCGGCACAGAGCGGACCGGTATTCTCGGTTGAAAATGCCACCCGCAGCCTGCATATGAGGTATACGGCACGCACCCGCAGCATCGAGTGGAAGGACGACCCGGTCATGCCTATGGCTACGGGGTTCCTGAGCGAGCTGCTGAACGGCGCTTCAGACTGTATTTTCAGGCACAGGCTGCAGGCCGGCGAGGGAATAATCTGCAATAATGTTATACACGGACGCGAAGCATTCAGGGACGGGGACGGTTCGGTACGCCTGTTGTACCGTGCGCGTTACCATGACCGCATAAAAGGTACGGAAATGATGGCGAGCAATAATGGAGAACAGTCATGCTCTGGTTGAGCGAGGTATTGTTACAACAGCATGATCTCGATTCGTTCGAGGCGTTGAAGGCGGTCATCGGCGAGCGTGCGCGCGCCGGCGAGATGTTCTTCCGCATGGACGTACGACCGCCGTTCCATGATACGCCGGAAGACTGGGAAGAGCGCCTGGAGGCGGCATTCTCCTCCGCGCAGGGCAATTAGCAGGAAACAGGTAGCCATGTACTGGAGTGATGACAAGGATAGAAAGCAGGAATTCAAGGTCCCGGATGACGTGGTCGATCTGGCCTATCGGTTCAGTTGTCCGAAACTGCCGCTGGATCATGCGCATGCCTTGTCGAGCGAGTTATTATCGGTGTTGCCCTGGCTGGCGGATGAGCCGCATGCGGGCGTACACCTGATTCACGGTGCAGCTTCCGGTAACGGCTGGTACCGGCCTGAAGATACGACGAATGCATTCCTCCACCTGTCGCGGCGCAGCCGCATGCGGCTGCGTGTGCCCGGTCACCGTCTCGACGAAGCGCGTGGACTGACCGGTAAAACCCTGGATATCGCCGGGCATTCGATCGAAGTGGGTGAATCGACTGTGTACAAGCTGAGCAGCCTGTCGACGTTGTTTGCACGCTATGTCATAACCGATGCAGACAGCGACGAAAACGAATTCCTGGAACAGGCGGTAAAACAACTGCAGGAACTGGATATTCCATGCCGCAAGATACTCGGTGGTATCGCGCATAGCATGAATTTCCCGGACGGACCTGTGTTTACCCGCAGCCTGATGGTGGCCGACCTCGAGCCGGAGCAGTCGGTTCGCCTGCAACAGGAAGGGCTGGGGCCGGGGCGCAGTTTTGGCTGTGGCCTGTTCCTGCCGCACAAGGGCATCAAGCCGGTCACCGGCGACGACGAGTAAACCGGCGGGTTTTTTTATTGCTCCCGGCCGGGCGTTGTTTTTTGCTTCACATGCTGGAATGGGCCGGTGGGCCACGCATCATTTTCAGTGATTTACCGCTGCACTGACTGCCCATATGGGATATGTTCGACTCACGGGGTAGTGGCTATAGTTTCGCCTAACTGATGAATTAGCAGAAGAATTACCTATATTCCGGAGGCCGCATCATGAGTGAAAAGCAGGAAATCATCAAGAAACTGATGGAAATGCAAAAGAAATTCATCGACTACGAACACAAGAACGGTGTCGAAATGAAGGACTATTTTGCCCCGGACAAGGGCCATATGCTGGACGGCTTTCGCCAGGAATACACGGACCTGGCCAACAAGCTGGTTGACATGGCACATACTGAAAAGGGCTCGCATCGCTAGCCTGATTGCAGTTCATGAAAAAGCCGCATACCGAAAGGCTGCGGCTTTTTTATTGGGCTGGTGCTGGAATTAATTAAAAAAACATCTCACGCAAAGGCGCAAAGGCGCGGAGAAAACCGCTAAAACCTGTTAAAGAAGAGGGCGGGAAATCAGGAACATTCTGTATCCCCCCTCCCTTCGGGAGAGGGTCAGGGAGAGGGGATAAACGATTAATTCTAAATTCGCGCTGAGGCTGATATTGCAGCCAGTCGGCTAGTAACCGCCTTTACGTGCTATGTACGGCAATCCTGCAACCCTGTTGCCCTGCTTGCTGGGCGCAAGCGGAAACAGGGCATAGAGGTCTTTACTGGTGACTTTCCTGCCCCAGATCTTGGACATGCCTTTATTGATTGCCCGCTCCATCGGCTGCTCACCGTTGTTTTCCAGGTATTCTGTACGCAGATAATTCAATACGTCAAAGTGCTCCTGGGTCAGCTCAATGCCTTCCACGGCGGCCAGTGCCCTGGCGACATCTTCATCCCAGGTAGCCGGGTCCGTGAGGTTACCGTTTTCATCGGTCTCGATGCTCTTGCCGTTTACTTCCAGTGCCATCTCCATGCTCCTGATTCAAGGTTGGAAAAGAAAATTCGGGTTCGGATTGTATTGCAATATGGCCTGTATCGGAAGAGGTCCGGGCGTTATCCGGTGCTGTCCGGAACACCGCTCCTGATAGGGTATTTCCTCTTGTCGGCTGGCCATGGACCGCAGTTTCAGGGAGGGGCCGGCAGCAGGTAATATACTGTTTTTCAGGTGTCGCCAGCCCGGTATAGCATGTTATTTCATGAATTCACATTAAAAGACCCGCATAAACTCAATACCGGTTTGTATGCCCGGTTTATGGAATTGTCGGCTACTGACCGGATAAGGCAATCGCATCATTTTGCAGGCCGCTTCGAGAATATTTACATAGATGAGGCAGATATTCCCGATGTTACAGCACTGCTGACTGTTGTGAAGCAACGAGCCGGGCAGGTGTTGGGTGTCGCGGAGGATACCCTAAAGGCCGGCTTCTGGTTCAATGCCATGGAGTCGGGTCACCTGACCGCGCCACATCACCATGATGAGAACGATGAGTTGCTCTCGGCGGTTTATTATATTCGCGTACCTGAAAACTCCGGTAACCTGATCCTGCATGATGGCGGGCACACGGTCTCGAAATTCAGCCACGAGCAGGGCAAGCTTGTAATGTTCTCGCCCGATGTACTGCACGAGGTGACTGTTAACCATAGCCCGGAGATGCGGTTGTCTGTCGCCTTCAATGTCGGACCGGCGGACGATTAAAACCGACGATTATAAAATCATCTCGCGCAAAGCCGCCAAGGCGCAAAGAAAAGATAACTAATTACCACAGAGAACACAGAGTACACAGAGAAAAGAAATATCCAGAACTAAAATCCCTTTAGTCATTCCCTGCGCGATATACATGGATGCACGAGTGCCGCGAGAGGGAAGGATGCCCGTAGCGGCAAGGCGGGAATCCAGCCTGAAACAATCTCGTAGTGTTCGGGATTTTGAAAAATTGTGAAGAATATACAGCAGGAGCGCCCTGCAGGCGCGATTATGTTTTACTAATCAGGTGTCAGATCAGGTCTGAACTGCTCCAACCAATATTTCTGTTGTCACTCCATCGCAGGCGGGAATGACTGTATTGATTTTAGTTCCATGTATTTACTTTTCTCTGTGTTCTCTGTGTTCTCTGTGTTCTCTGTGTTCTCTGTGGCAAATATTATAGGCATTTTCGCGCCTTGGCGTCTTTGCGCGAGATGATTTTTTCTTATACCTCAGACCACATGCGCACCAGGTTGATGTAAGACTGGTTGACCCGGCGCGTTTCATCACTGTCGGGTTGTTCACGCAATAACACTTCCCGCGCCTGGTTCAGTTCATGCAGCAGGGCGCGCTGTTCCGGATGGCGGACCATGCTCTGGATCCAGCTGACGGCCACCAGCCGTTCGCCGCGGGTAACCGCGTTCACCCGGTGGACGCTGGAAGACGGATACAGCACGGCATCGCCGACGGCCAGTTTCACTGCCTGTTCGCCAAATGCGGTGGTGATTACCAGTTCGCCGCCATCGTAATCGGTCGGGTCGTTCAGGAAAATCGTGACCGAGATGTCGGAACGGTACAGCTGTCCTTCACCCATTACCGGGTCATCGACGTGTTCACCGTAGGCCATGCCCTTTGTGTAGCGTGCGTAGTAGGGTGCGGCAACTTTCAATGGCATGGCCGCGCTGCGATAGTCGGGATGTTTGACCAGGCAGCCCATTACGAGGTTATTCAGTTCCGTCAGGCGGGCGTCATCCAGTGCCAGTTCTTCATTGTGTTTGACGCGTCGCGCGGCCATGCCGGCGGAGCGTTTTCCATCCGTAAAGTTGCCGGCTGCCAGTAATTTAGCGGCTGCGGCGAGCTGCGCGCCGTTCAGTACCCCCTTGATGTGCGTCAACATGCTTTATACCCTGCATTTACAGCAATAAATGGAGTAAAATTATCGTTGAATATTGTAACCAGAATAAGGCCTCAGCTATGGAATTGAAAGTTGTTATCGAGGACAAGGTCTACCCCGTGCCTGTGCCGGATGCCATTGTGGCGGAAGGCGAGGAGTTTTTCAGCAAGCTTGATCGTGATATGGACAAGGGGTGGCAGATGAGTCGTGACTGGGTCGATAAGCCAAACCAGGAGCAACGTTGCCAGATCGTTGGTGACAAGATGCTCACCGCCCTGCACAACGATAACAAGCAACTGATGATATTGCTGTGCGCATATGTCCTCGCGCGCGTGCCGGGCGTCGCCGGCATTCGCATCGATACCAACGGCGAGATGCTCGAAACAGAGCTGGTAATTGACTAGACGGATCGCATGTATATCGTTGTCGCGGGCAACGCAATAATGCAGCCGCCCGTTCTCGGGTGACGTGGCTGCGTTGAAGACTATATGGGCCATCTGATCTGGAAGAAGCGCGTATTAACGAATGACCGACCTGTTTTTCCTGACGGCGCCGTTATTGATACGTTTCCCGGATCGTAACAGGGGCGTCATGGTCGAGCGCCTGCCGCACACCGGGGTGCTGGTATATATCCGGCCATTCCTCCGGTACCGCATGCCGTTAGCGGAAGGCATCCGATTCGTGCCGGGCCGGTTGCGCGGCGATGGACCCTGGAAAGTGGGTGATGCAGTCATTACATTACTCGGGTGCCACGGCACCGACCCGGAGCAGGCGGCGAAATATGCCGAGTGGCAAACTAATCGTGAACAGCTGGCTGCTGATTATCCGGCGGGCAATGCGCTACTGCAGTTTGCACGCGCTGCCGGTCATTTCACCTGAGCAATCTGAAACTACAGTGCCTTTTCCATTTTTACATGGGCGATGCTTTTGTAGAGCACAGGTCCCGGTCCGACCGTCCGGTAGCCGTGTTTATAGTAGAAGCGCAGCGCGGTTTCACGCGCATCAAGCACTATGCGTGCAGCGCCGAACTCGCGTGCCCTCGATTCCAGCGCGTGCAGCAGTCGACTGCCATGGCCCTGTCGTTGCCGGGTGAAATCAATTGCCATGTAGCGTAGCTGCGCTTCGCGTATGTTATTGAAG
Source organism: uncultured Halobacteria archaeon (assembly GCA_963768575.1). Taxonomy (GTDB): domain Bacteria; phylum Pseudomonadota; class Gammaproteobacteria; order UBA9214; family UBA9214; genus UBA9214. The sequence continues at coordinate 57,455 of CAVYIJ010000017.1, read as the reverse complement.
TGTAATCGTCCGACACCCAGCACGATGCCCGCCGGATTGACCAGCATCAGGTGCGTGCTGTCCGCGTCCATTGAGTCACGTTCGCTGCCGCGTGGCTGCTTCCAGGGCGCGCGCAGGATTTTCCAGCGTAGTTCATAATATTGCCGGAATTCGTCAGCGGTGGCCGGTTCGGTAATCTCCACGCAGGACAAATGTTATCAGGCGAACACGACCCAGGTGGTCGCGATATACTTGACGCCTTTTTCCAGCATGACGCCGCGGTGTTCATGAGTCCAGAAGGGCGGGAACAGCAGTAACTTTCCTGCCTCGGGTTTGATTTTCACGTCCTGGTAGGAAAACTCGGTTTCACCGCCCGGCCCCTCGACATCGTTCAGGTACCAGACAGCAACCAGCTGGCGCTGGCTGAATTCATGGCTGCCGCCGTCGATGTGCCAGTGATAGTACTCGCCGGGATCGGTGCGCTGGATCGCATAGCCACTGTCCTTGAACGGGCCTTTGAAGAAGGGGTTGGCCTCACGAAATTCCCGAATGGCAATTCCCAGTGACCGGAACAGTTCACGGTCGATGTCCTGCCAGTGTTTCTTGCCGCTTACGACGAGATCGGTGGAACGCTTGATGCTCTGGTCTTCTTCCACCGTCTGCCCGATGCGGCCGGGATATTGCTCGTTTGTCATTTCCTCGAAGCGACGAATCATTTCATTGCAGATATCAAGACCCAGCGCCCGCTGTTTTTCGAAAATGAACGTGTACGGTTTTACCTCTTTGATTGTATGCAGGCTGGTTGCCTGGCTGTTTGCCTTGCGGGTCATCGGTATATGCGTAAGACGCGAAACTACAGTGTGCGCGACTCGACGGTCTTGATCAGCGCCCGCTGGCAACTGTCCCGTTGTGCGGAGAATAGTTCGAGGATGTCGGTGGCCAGTTCCTGCCAGTGCGATGCCGCACGTGTGACGAGCCGTTGCAGTTCGCGGTAATCTCCGGTAACTGTCCAGATCTCGTAGGCAGATACCAGTTCCGGAAACAGGTCCTTGCGCATGCTGGACATATTCGCCATATAGAAGTGCAGTGCTACCGGATCAGGGTCCGCCAGCAGACCGGGCAGGGTGGATAACGCATCGGCCAGGTGGTCGCGCACCGCGCGCGCCATGATTTCCGCCTTGCAGTTGCCGATTGACGCCAGCATTGCCTGCCAGTCGGGTCCCAGCAGATCACCGGATTTGACCTCGCCGATTTCATGCAGGATTACCGCCTCCAGCGCCATGTCGGTCATTGCATCAAGCGAGCGTCCGGTGTCGGTAGCGAAGTTATAAAATTCGAGTACCTGTTTCATGGCGTTGTCGGGCCTGTTCCAGCGCCATTCCTCGACTTTCTCCCAGATCATGCGACGCAGTGATTCGCGGCGAATGAATATTGTTCTGTCCCGGCTCATTGCCGGTGGAGCAGCCAGGTCGCGTGCCAGTTCCCGTCCGGATATCAGCAATGTGTAACCATCCTGCTGCTCGTGTCTTTCCAGTTCGCCCAGAAAGAATACCGGTTTCATGTTGCGGCCATAGCCGCTGCTGTAAACATAACCCATGCGGTTCAATTCGGCGTTGATTACCCGGGCGTCGAACGGGTCCTGACCGGTTCCATTGACCGGAATATCCTCAAGTGCGCTGTTTTCAAGCTCGTCCCAGCAAGATTCCCGTTGCGTCAACCAACTGGTCAGTTCTTCATGCGGCAGGGGTTCGCTATACGGGATTTCCTGTTCCCAGCGAAAGTATTCTCGCATCTTGAGCAGATAAATACACAACGTGTAATCACCGGCATGACGGGCATCGGATATATGGCAATTGGTGCGTACAGCGTCCAGCACGGGGATCAATGCCGGGTTTTCCGATGGTGCGCATGGCCGCGTTGTGCTGGAGCATTTCGTCACGATGGTTACCCTGAAAATCAACGGGTTGATTCTATGCTAGCATGTGATTATACAGGCCGCCATATGCGTTTACGGCCGCAGTAGTATATGGGGAGCATGTCGTTGAGAGTCAAGAGTAAGTGGAACAACAAGGACAGGGTGCATTCGCTCACCGAGATCGGCGGTGCCGCCGCGTTCATCATCTGGCGCATCGCGCAGCAGGGCGTGCTCAACCTCGAGAACGAGGGATTCCAGACCGACACCAATGCGCAACGCCTGGATGCGATGGCTGAATTTGCGGCTTTCCTGTTGCACCTTGCTGATCGTTTAAAATCGGAAGAACTGGACCAGGACGAGCGGCAGGCCTTTATTTCCTCGCTGGCGCGTCACCTGGCCGATCGCATGCAGGAAAACCGTACTGACGCGCAGGGCAAGGGCGAATACCGTCAACCGCTGATCGACTTGATCAATGCGCGCACCGCGGACTATGCGGAATTCCCTATGGTCGATAACATGCCGGGTTATGCGTTCAAGCGATACTTTGGCGAGAATGTGAGGGCGGTGATGGGGGACAGGGACAACCAGTGGATTACCGACCAGGTGATGGAAGTAGAGGTGCCGGAGGTGCTGCCGCCGCTGAACAAGGCATTGCGCGAGTTGTTTACATGAAAAAGGCGGGCAACCAGCCCGCCTTTTTCAGAGGCAGCAGACATTGATGTCGAAACGTGATTACTTGGCCCAGTTGGAGAAGTTGTCCATGTTGTGTGCCTTGCCATCTTCATAACCGGCCGAATAGGCCTCGGTGACGCGCTGCTCTTCCCTTTCCGGGTTGAGCAGGTAGCCGCCCTGCCAGCCCTGGATGTATTCGGCGTCGACACCCATTTCTTCCATTTTGGTTACTGAATCGTAGTATTCCTGGTTCATCGTAATTTCCTCGTTGGCTCTCGGTTTGTTGCAGATTAAATGTATTCATTTGCCGCAGCTACGGCTGCGTATGAACTCGGCCTTTGACAGTCTTGCAGGTCACAACAACAGCCTTCCCGAAGGCAAGGCACATGCTGTACCGTGGCCCGCTGGCAGCTTGCTGCATGCAGCCGTACTCGGCGGAACAGGGGCGCGGTCATTTTTCACCGCTGCTGCAATGAGTCGCTCCAGGACTCCTGTAGACGCCTAGTTCATTGTTTCAATTAGGGTTACTACCTGGTGGAGGAGTATACAGGAGGCCAAAAACACCCCGTATATCCCGATAGGGAGAGTGATGGTGTCGTTACTATGTTGTCGTATGCGTATGAAAGTCAGGAAAATTTCTCTCTTTAGAGGTATTCGTTACCGCTACATGAATCGCTAGCATAGCGCACTGCTTAACCGAACCGAGGTCCGTCATGCCAAACGACGATATGGAAAACCAGGATCACGCCAGTGGTGTGGCGGCTTTTGAGGCCAAGAATTTCTCGCTTGCCATGCAATTACTGTCACCGCTGGCAGATGCCGGTGATGCCGATGCCCAGCACCGTATCGCTATAATGTGCCAGAACGGCCTCGGCGTAGTCAAAAACGAACTGCGCGCGTACAAAATGATGCTGGCAGCGGCCGAGCAAGGTTATGCCATTGCCCAGCATGGCGTGGGATTTATGTACCTTGAAGGCGAGTGTGTCGAGCAGGACAGCAGCAAGGCGGCCGAGTGGTTCCGCAAGGCGGCAGACCAGGGTTTGGCGGGTTCATTGACTACATTGGCGTTGATGTATGAGCAGGGCAATGGCGTGGAGAAGGACCCGGAAGAGGCGAAGCGGCTTTACGCACAGGCCGGTTTTGAACTTTGAATTGACGCCTGGTCATTAGCCGGGTTTTTCGATGTTATGGATCTTTCACCGGAAGATGCCCTGCGGATTAACGTGTTGCTCGCCGGCAACCTGAAAGCAGTGCGCATCGACGAGTCACGCATGACTCTCCATGCGCTGACCGATAAGGGCGAGGCAAGTATCAGGCTGACCCCGAATTGCCGGGATGATTCCTATCTGCGGAGAGTGCGTGAAACACTTTCCAGTCATGTGCTTGGCTCTCCAGGCGGATACCCTGTATACCTGAAGCGCTGGACGCGCATGGGGCAGGCGAGGGATGGCATTCTTGAATCACTGTTGTTGCTGGGTGAGCCCGAGGCAGTTGTCGCAGTGGTCAATGCCCCGGGTATAACCGATGAATTGGCCAGCCGCGCATGGTGGACGGCACAAACTTCTGACAACGCACGTTGTATGCTGCAGCAGGAAGCCGTGGTAAGCGGTCGTATGGGGCCGGAGCTGGCTGAATTCCTGATCGAGTTCCTGCCGTTCGAGGAAGAAGCCCGCGACCAGATCAGGTCTGTCCGCCTGGTTTTGCAGGGTAACCTGATCAGTCAGGCGCAACGCGAGCGGTTATGGGAAAAGGGACGCAACAGAAATACTTTTCAGGTCGGTTTTTTGCAGGCACTGCCGGACGACTTGCCGGAACAACGGTCGCAAGGCAAGGCGTGGGGGCGAATGCAGCAGCAACTGGCGGACTTGCTTGCGGCTGGCAATCCGTTTGCCATGCAATTGTGTCGCCTGTTAAGCCCGGCAGGGCAGGCGTTCCTGGATACTGTAGGGCAGGTCATGAAGAAGCCGTCCAACCAGGACGTGATGGTGGAACTGATGCACGCGCTGGCAGCTTACAGCGCCGCGTTGCCATTGGCGCACGAGCGTTACACCGATGTCGATGATATAACACGGGTTGCCGGTGAAATGATGAATGATGGTTGCAAGCAGGACCTGCGTCCGCACCATGCACTGGATGAGCTGGTAGCTGCATTACCGGAGGACAGGCCGTTTATTCGCGCCATGCTGGTCCTGGCCATGCTGGACGAGCCGGTACTCAATCCTGTTTTCTCCAGGTCAGACGCGATTGGCAGTGTGATGCGCAAAAAGCTCAGACCGATCACCGGGCCGGTCCAGGAACAGATAAATATATTGAAGGAGCAAAGCAGCGGGTGACATGACTGTAATGAATGATATACGAATGTATTGCACAGCCTTCTGCCCGTATTGTGTACTGGCGGAAATGCTGCTGCAGGCAAAGGGAGTGGATTCCATCGACAAGATATTTGTCGATCGTGCGGAGAACGGATTCAATGAATTGTTCAAGCTGACCGGCAGGCGGACGGTGCCGCAGATTTATATCGGCGAACGGCATATCGGCGGATATGATGACCTCGCGGCGCTGGATAAAGATGGCGGTCTTGAACCATTGCTTGTGGGTAACTGAAACGGAAAACTGATGGACTACTTGCCGATATTTCTCAAAGTGAAAGGAAGGCCCTGTCTGGTGGTCGGTGGCGGCAAGGTGGCCATGCGCAAGGCGGCTTTGCTGAACCGGGCCGGCGCCCGTACTACCGTTGTGTCTCCGGAATTCTGTCGCGAGCTTCGTGAGATGGCGGAGCATGGTGAATTGCAGCTCGTGACACGCAGGTTTCTCGACAGTGATCTGGACGACACGGTTCTGGTCATCGCGGCCACCAATGAGGAGGCCACCAACCGCCATATTTCGGAGATGGCGGCATTGCGGCATATACCGGCCAATGTGGCAGACAGCCCGCAACTGTGTAATTTCATAATGCCGTCCGTTATCGATCGATCGCCGGTGCAGGTCGCGGTATCGACCGGCGGCTCATCCCCGGTACTGGCACGCCTGCTGAGAGCCAGGCTGGAAAGTTTTATCCCGGCTGCCTATGGCCGGCTGGCAAGGCTGGTCGATGATTACCGGCAGGCGGTGAAACAGCGCTTTGCGGAACCCGCGCAACGCCGGTATTTCTGGGAGAACGTCCTGCAGGGCCGCGTATCCGAATTGCTGTTTGCCGGCCAGGAAGACAAGGCGCGCGCGGCATTGCAGGAAGCGATCGATGATTCGGCCGAGAATTTCGAGACCGGCGGCGAGGTTTACCTGGTCGGCGCGGGGCCCGGGGACCCGGACCTGATCACGTTTCGGGCATTGCGCCTGATGCAGCAGGCCGATGTGGTCGTCTATGATCGCCTGGTGTCGGAACCTGTCCTGGACCTGGTCAGGCGCGATGCCGAGATGATTTATGCGGGCAAGCAACGCGATCAGCATACGTTGACCCAGGAGAGTATCAACGAACTGCTGGTGCGTCTCGCAAAAGCGGGTAAACGTGTCTTGCGTCTGAAGGGCGGTGATCCGTTTATTTTCGGACGTGGTGGCGAGGAAATTGAAACACTGGCACAGGAAGGTATTCCATTCCAGGTGGTGCCGGGTATCACAGCTGCGGCCGGATGCGCATCGTATGCCGGAATTCCGTTAACCCACCGTGATTATGCGCAGGCCTGTGTTTTCGTCACCGGCCACCTCAAGAACGGTACCGTTGACCTGGACTGGGAAAGCCTGGCACGGCCGGCCCAGACCCTCGTATTCTATATGGGTATGCACAGTATTCCGATTATCAGTCGTGAACTCATTGCGCATGGCCTGCCAGGTACTACGCCGGTTGCATTGGTGCAGAAGGGCACGACCCGTGAGCAGCGTGTTTACATAGAGACCCTGGACTCCTTGCCGGCCATCGCCGATCGTGGCGTGCTGAAACCGCCGACCATTATAATTGTCGGTGAAGTCGTCAGACTGCATGACAAATTAGACTGGTTCCATGGTAAAAAGCCGAATTAGGATATACCCGTCCGGCGCTGACGAAACGGCGACATACCTGTAGGTGATGTCCGATTGTTTTCCGCCAGGAGCGGTGCTAGCCTCGATTGGCACATGACGTGGCCCGGAGTGAATCGGGCCGCGATAAAAAATGAACCAAGGAGGAGCTATGATCAATGTCATGTTGGTCGATGACCACGGGTTGGTGCGTACCGGTATCAAGCGGTTGCTCAGGGATGTGAGCGGGATTGATGTTGTCGCCGAGGCTGAGAATGGCGAACAGGCCATCAGCCAGGTCCGCAAGGAAAAGCCGGACGTGATCCTTATGGATATCAGTATGCCGGGTATCGGCGGTCTGGAAGCTACACGTAAAATCAGCCAATCACTTCCTGGCGTTAAAATTATTGCGGTCACAATACACGATGATGACCCGTTTCCTGCACGCTTGCTGGAAGCCGGTGCATCCGGCTACCTCACCAAGGGTTGTGATGTGCGCGAGATTATCAGTGCAATCCGCTCCGTGTATGACGGCAAACAGTACATAACACCGGAGATCGCGCACAAACTCGCATTGTCTTTTGTAAATGAACGCGATAAGTCGCCGCTTGAACGACTGACACCGAGGGAGACGCAGGTTATGCTGATGGTGGTTCATGGAGAGACCAACAAGGCAATTTCCGAGAAACTCTGCCTGAGTCCCAAGACGACCAGTACTTATCGCTATCGGCTGTTTGAAAAGCTGGGTGTTGAGAACGATGTGGAACTGACGCGATTTGCCATCCGCTACGGATTGATCAAGGAAAACGTGTCACACTGAGCCGCTGACTAACGGCCGGCCGTCAATGTATTGATGGCCGGCCCGGATCGTTTTGTCTATCCGCTTCCACCGTTTATCTGCTAAATTGTGAACTTCGTCAGAGTATTGAGCAATCAGGCTGGCATGATATGCCGTGCCGTGGTTTCCTTGTGGAGAACCAGCACGACTGGAAATTGATATTTGGCGGGAGATTTGAATGTCGACGGCAAGAAGTCCTGTACCGGAATTTCCCGATGGACTTGAATGGTTCAATGTCAACGCACCGGTCAGCCTGGCAGGCCAGCGCGGCCGCATAGTCCTTGCCTGCTTTGGTTCTTTTTCCTCAGTTCAATGCCGGCATGTCCTGGCCGATCTCAACTACCTGGCCAACAAATACCGCAAGGAGCTGACCATTGTAGGTATCCACGTGACCAGTTTTCCGGCCGAGATGAAGCGGTCCTACGTCCAGAAGATGCTCAACAAGCATCATGTCAGGCACCCGGTCATCCACGATCCCGAGCTGAAATTATCGAAACGATTCGGGATCAAGTCCTGGCCGACCCAGGTCCTGATCGATCGGGAGGGCTATATCGTCGGCGCCCTGACTGGTGACGGTAAACGATCACGGCTTGAAGAGGTTATTGAATACCAGTCGAGGCGCCAGTCGAAGTACCGGGCAGCAGACAGCGAGGTCATCACCTTGAATCGGCAGCCTGAGCCACAGACCGCATTATCATTCCCGGGCAGAATTCTGGTATCCGGTGATCGCATATATATCGCCGACAGTTCGCACAATCAAATACTGGTTACCTCGAGCCAGGGCAGAATCATACGGCGATTTGGCAGTACCAGTCCCGGTTTTCTGGACGGAGAAGGACTGTCTGCTGCATTTAACAACCCGCAGGGTATGGCGCTCCGCGACCAGCTTCTCTATGTGGCCGATGAAGGAAATCATGCCATTCGCAGAATCAATCTTCGCACGGAAGAGGTGACCACGGTTGCCGGAACAGGTACGCCTGGCAGCGCATTCGGAGGCACATCTTCGAGACCTGCAGAAATGCAGCTCAATTCACCTGCCGATATCGCGCTGGAGAATGGCACTCTCTACATTGCGATGACGGGACTGCATCAAATCTGGGCACTTTCCCTGATCACCAATACCATCAAGGTATTCTCCGGCTGTGGTCGTGAGGGATTGCTGGATGGCCAGCCCAGCAAGGCGGAGTTTGCCCAGCCATCCGGCCTGACCGTGTATGGCAGAAATCTTTATTGTGTGGATGCCAGCTCTTCAGCTGTTCGTTGCATTGATCTGGATAGCGGGTCTGTTACCACGCTGGCCGGGGTTGGCCTGCATGAATCTGGCGACCAGGACGGAACCGGGACAGCGGCAAGACTGCAATATCCGCTTGCCATAGAGGCTGACCTGGAGCACAGGATGTTGTGGGTGACCGATACATATAACAATAAGATCAAGCGGATAGGTGTCAAGACCAGGCATGTTTCCAATGTAATCCTGAATCGGCAGCTGGACCAGCCGTCCGGGTTGGCTTTTCACAGTGGTATTTTGTACATTGCGAATACCAATGCCCATGAGGTCCTGCGTCTGAATCCGGACAATGGTCAAGCCGAACCGCTGAATGTCACAGAAGATCACGCCCACGTTTGAACCCGATTGCAGGAAATGCCCAAGGCTCGCAAGCTTTCTCGACCAGGTAGCTGACCAGCATCCCGACTATCACGCCCGCCCTGTAGAGCCATTCGGTGATCCGGACGCTCGCTTGCTGATTGTCGGACTGGCGCCGGGCATGCACGGTGCAAATGCTACCGGGCGGCCATTTACCGGTGACCATGCCGGTATCCTCCTGTACCAGACCCTGTTCGATTTCGGCTATAGCAGTCAGCCGCAATCCCTGTCGCGCAATGACGGTCTGAAGTTGACCGGCGTGCGTATTACCAATGCAGTAAAATGCCTGCCGCCCCAGAACAAGCCGCAACTGGACGAAGTGAAGAATTGCAACCCGTATTTACTCGCAGAAATCAGCAACCTGCCGGAATCAGCCGTGGTGGTCGCGCTGGGCAAGCTGGCGCATGATGCGGTTTTACGCGCGCTTGATCTCAGGTTGAGCGCTTTCCGGTTTGGACACAAACAGGTGCATGAACTTGACGGCTCGCTGCTCATGGTCGATTCCTATCATTGCAGCCGTTACAACACACAGACACGGCGCCTGACACCTGCTATGTTTGCACAGGTTTTTCAGGCAGCCGGCAAGTTGCTCGATCGCGCTGAAAACACTGCAGCTGTCTAGTTCTCCACATATGGCAGATACCGCTGGAACCTTCGATGTAAAGGAATTTCTACGTACCCTGACGAGCATGCCGGGTGTTTACCGGATGCTGGATCTCGACGGGAACGTCCTGTACGTCGGTAAGGCGGGAAATCTGAAAAAAAGGGTATCGAGTTACTTCAGAAAAACCGGATTGAGCCCGAAGACGCATGCCCTGGTTGAACAGATAGCCGGCATAGACATCACCGTGACGCACACGGAAGGTGAGGCCCTGTTGCTCGAGAGTAACCTCATCAAGCGTCTCAGGCCGCGTTATAACGTGTTACTCCGCGACGACAAGAGCTATCCCTACATATACATGTCTACGGAACAGAAATACCCGCGTGTTACAGTGCATCGCGGTGCACGCAGGCGCAAGGGCCGCTATTTCGGGCCGTATCCGAATGCCGGGTCGGTACGCGAGAGCCTGCACCTGTTACAGAAATTATTCAGGGTGCGGCAGTGCGAAGACAGCTTTTTCAGTAATCGGAGTCGTCCCTGCCTGCAATACCAGATAAAGCGGTGTACGGCGCCGTGTGTTGAAAATATTTCTGTAGAGAACTATGCGGAGGACGTGCAGCATACCGCGATGTTTCTCGATGGCAAGAGCGGCATGGTCATCGACGAACTTGCCCGACTGATGGATCGCGCCTCGGCCGGGCACGAGTACGAACAGGCAGCCGTTTATCGCGACCAGATTGCCAGTTTAAGGCATGTCCAGGAAAAGCAATATGTCAGCAACGAGCGCGGAGATCTCGATATTGTTGCCTGCCATGCGGAACATGGTCGTGCCTGCGTCCAGGTGTTCTTTGTGCGCGCCGGCAGAAACCTGGGCAATACGGCATTTTTCCCGAAACTCCCCATGGAAAGTCCCGCAGCCGAGGTATTGGCGGCGTTTGTCCCCCAGTACTATCTCGACAAGGCGGTTCCGCCGGAACTGTTACTCAGCCACAGGCCTGATGATGCTGCCGTTCTCGAAAAGGCCTTGAGTGACCACGCCGGGCATGCTGTCACCATCAGCACACAGGTGCGTGGCGATCGTGCACGCTGGGTGAAAATGGCCTTGAATAATGCGGATCTGGCCCTGCATGCCCACATCAATTCCCGGACTGGATACGCCGGGCGGCTGCGTGAACTGGCCTCGGCCCTGATGCTGGACGAGTTACCCGCGAGAATCGAGTGTTTTGATATCAGCCATACCGGGGGGGAGGCCACGGTTGCCTCCTGCGTTGTATTCGGGCTGGAGGGACCATTAAAATCCGATTATCGCCGCTTCAATATTCGTGATATCCGCTCCGGCGATGACTATGCGGCCATGGGGCAGGCGCTGACGCGGCGTTATACGAGGATAATCAAGGGTGAAGGCAGTTTGCCTGACCTGTTGTTGATTGACGGCGGCAAGGGGCAGGTTTCCGCCGTTTGCCGAGTACTGGACGAGCTGCAGGTTGCGGATATGCAGGTTGTGGGTGTTGCCAAGGGAGAAGGCAGGAAGCCGGGACTGGAAAAGCTGTATATTGCCGCAACCGGAAAGATGCTCGACTTGCCGGCTGACTCGCCTGCGCTGCACCTGGTCCAGCAGATCAGGGATGAGGCACATCGCTTCGCTATTTCAGGGCACCGGCAGCGGCGAGCACGCAGCAGGACGACTTCGCCGCTGGAGTCGATACCGGGAATCGGAGCAAAGCGACGCCAGCAGCTGTTGCGTCAACTGGGTGGTATCAGGGAGGTGGCCAGGGCGGGTGTCGAGGACCTGTCCAGGGTCAAGGGTATCAATCGCAAGCTTGCACGGCTTATATATGATGCGTTTCATGGGGACTAGACTGACCGGGACAAATGAATGAAGTGGACGTTGCCAAATATTCTGACTTTGCTTCGCATCATCCTGATACCTGTACTTGTCATTGTTTTCTACATGCCGGTTCAATGGTCTTATCAGGTAAGTGCGATGGTGTTCGGGCTGGCCGCGGTGACTGACTGGCTCGACGGTTATCTCGCGCGCCGTTTGAAACAAACTTCGGTATTCGGTGCTTTTCTCGATCCGGTTGCCGACAAATTGATGGTTGCCGTCGCACTGGTGTTGCTGGTGCAGGATAACCCGAGTGTTTTGTTCGTCATTCCGGCATCCATCATTATCGGCCGTGAAATAGCGATATCCGCTTTACGTGAATGGATGTCCGAAATCGGCGAGCGCACACGTGTTGCGGTTTCCGTCATCGGCAAGATAAAGACGATTACCCAGATGGTGGCGATCCTGCTGTTGTTATACAGGGCATCAATCGGCCCGTTTCCCACGCACGAGGTGGGCGTGGCCTTGCTGTATATGGCTGCCTTGCTGACGCATCTGGTCGATGCTGGTATACATGCGGGCGGCCTGGCCCATCATTACGGGTAATACCAACCCGGATAATAGATGAGATGCTTGACAGCTTTTTACTGTCATATAGAATAATGGGTTGGCGTATGCGGGAATAGCTCAGTTGGTAGAGCACAACCTTGCCAAGGTTGGGGTCGCCAGTTCGAATCTGGTTTCCCGCTCCAAATTTTCCAGGCCAGAAACCCCGGCTAGATAACCGGGGTTTTTTGCCATTAGATGCTGTTTTTTCTCACCGGCTGGGTGGCAGAGTGGTTATGCAGCGGCCTGCAAAGCCGTGTACGCCGGTTCGATTCCGGCCTCAGCCTCCAATTACTCCTCTACATATCCCGGCCGCCTCTGTAAAATTCCCCAACCTGCTGTTTGCCCGGGTGGCGAAATTGGTAGACGCAAGGGACTTAAAATCCCTCGGTGGCAACACCGTGCCGGTTCGATTCCGGCCCCGGGCACCAATTAGCCTTCATATTGCAGCGGGTTAACCACTCATGATGCGCGGCCAGCGATCATGGATGGCGTCTGCCAGTTCCGGCGTCAGTGTCACGATGTAGAGGCGGCGTTCGTGCCGATGGCGCGCGACCAGGCCCTGTATCCATTGTCCGCGGGTCAGGTCATACCAGCATGTGTGCCCCTCCAGGTCCTTTTCCATGAAGCTCCTGGCCGGGATCTTGACCGGTACCGGAAACCAGCGGTCCCAGCGTCCCGCGTAGATTGCATCCAGCCGCGCCCAGCCGCCCAGCGGCAGCCTGCCTGCCTGTTCGCTGCGCCGTCCCCAGGCCAGCAGACAGGTATTGCCGGCACGGGTCCTGACGGGCAGCTGTGCGCGGGGATTGGGAAAGTAGACCCGGGTGTCTTCGCCGTTTACCGAGTAATAGACAGCACCGCACATGACGGCTAGATAGTCTGGCGATGGCCGAAGGGCTTCCAGGCCGGCGCGATGACGTTGGGCATGCTGGAACGGTTGATCAGTCGCGCCGGGGCCAGGACAAGCTCACCGTAGCGCTGGTTGACCGCGTCCATGACGGCATTTATTTCCTGCTGCGCAGGGTCATTTGCGGCAAATAATTCCAGCTGGCTGCCGGTGTCGACCGGGTCCAGCGCGGTTACCTGGACCTGGTGCACGCCCTGTCCCGACCACGTTTCATTCATGACCTTGCGGCACAGCGCCATGATGCTGGCGCCGGCATCCGTGGGCAGGGCGCAGCGCAGCTTGCCGCCGACCCAGCCCTCGCCGGTGCGCAGCCCGATAAAGAATGTCCTTGCCTGCAGTTGGTGGCGGCGCAGCCGGGCGCCGACTTTTTCGCTCATGTGCAACAGCCAGGTCAGCAGCAGTTCCGGGTCGCGGGTGCCGGGCGGCAGGACCTTGCCGTGGCCAATGGATTTCGGGGGCGGGACCTCCTGCTGCAAGGCGGCGGGATCCTGACCCTGGCACATATACCAGATGCGCCGCCCGGGGTTGCCGAAACGTCGTGCGAGCACGCTGATCGGCAGGCGCCGCATGTCCCCGCAGGTAATAACCCCGTGCTCGGCAAGAAACCCGCCGATACCCTGCGCAATACCGCACAGTGCGGTTACCGGCACATCGCGCAGGCGTTGTGCCGCTTCCCAGGGCGGGATCACGGTCAGGCCGTCCGGCTTGTTCAGCTTGGCGGCAAACTTGGCGGTGGTCTTGTCGCCGCTGACGCCGACCGAGCACAGCAGGCCGGATACTTCAAGGACCTTGCGCTTTGCGAGCCGCGCGATATGCAGTGGCGTGCCGAACAGCCGCTGGCAGCGCGTGACATCCAGGAAGGCCTCGTCGACGGAGAATATCTCGATGTCCGGCGTTATCTCCTGCAGGGTAGCCATAATGGCGGCAGAGGTTGCCGCGTAACGTTCCGGGTGCGCCGGGCACCGGATCAGCCCGGGGCATAAACGGAGCGCCTGTTTCAGCCGCATGCCGGTTTTGATGCCGTAGGCGCGTGCTTCGTAGGAGCAGGTGATGATGCAGGTGCCCTGCATGCCATTGGTTATCGCCACCGGGCGTCCCCGCCATTCGGGGTTGTCGCGCTGCTCGATCGAGGCAAAGAAGGCATTCATGTCGATCAACATGATCGCGACCGGCCATGTCATTGGGAAGTTTCCGACAGTTTCTGTAGGATTTTTCATATACTGTGATTATATACAGTATATGAATGTCTTCATATAGAGCGTGTTTACTGGAAATATGTTGTCAATCAAAAAGAAAGCGTTAAACTGTGTAAAAAATAATGCTGTAAAGTAAAAAATTTCCGGGGGGTGGAACGATGTCTAAAGGAAAACCTCGTAACCTCGAGCTTGAGCAGTCATTTATGAGGCTGCTTCTTGTGGTTAGCGGGAACTGTTGTATGGTCTTACAGTAATCGCATGGGGAGAGCTGATCAAAAGGGCTTACTATTCGATAGTATATGTTAGGATATTTCTATACTTTAGTTTCAGCGGTATCGGTGATTCATGTATACCTCATACCGAATGGTAGCAAGTGGAGGCATACTGTTTATATGCTCTTCGATATGATGTAAGATTGTTGTTATTGCATAATTTCGATGAATATGGTGTTCCATTTTTTGTCGTTCTATTTGTGGCTTACTGTCGGGAACGGCTTTAGATATGGCTACCGGAGCTTGTATTGTGTGCGGCACTGTCGTTAACAGGTTTTATCGTATGTATTTATAACAACTGATTACTGGATGAATAATTATTTGCTGGCGATAACAGGAGATAATGTTGCTGTCAGTTATTCCAATGTACGTGGCAATAATGCTTAAAAGGTTGCAAGAGGCAAAAGATGCAGCTGTTATTGCAAGCAAGGAAAAATCCCGCTTTCTGGCGAATATCAGCCATGAAATAAGAACGCCGTTAAATGCAATCGTCGGCTTCAGCAGTATGCTGGGTAAAGTCGATGATCAGGCGCGGCAAAAGCAGATGATGAATCATATCAATGATGCCTCCGAAAGCCTGATGGCCCTGGTGGAGGGGGTGCTGGATTTCTCAAGAATAGAATCCGGAAAGGTTAAAATAAAAATGGCGCGAATGGATATTCGTGCCTTGCTGGAATCAATCGAAGGGATATTCTCATTGCAGGCCGGCGAGAAGGGAATCCAGTACAGGACATATGTAGATGATGCGATACCTTGCCGGGTTATGAGTGACGTGCAACGGCTGCGACAGGTGCTGGTTAACCTGGTAGGGAATTCAGTCAAGTTCACGGACAGGGGCAGGGTGGATATCACGGCGAAACCGGTGACGGTGCAGGATAACAGGAAAATGATCAGGTTCGATGTAACAGATACCGGGCCAGGTATCAGCCGGGAATTCCAGGGGAATATATTCGAACGTTTCAGACAGGAAGATGATACGGCGCAGCGTCAGCATGCCGGTACCGGTCTGGGTACGGCGATCGCAAAGAATCTCGTTGAATTGATGGGCGGCGAGATAGGGGTGGAAAGTCGATATGGAGAAGGCAGTCGATTCTGGTTCACTATAGAGTTGCATGAATGTCAGCCTGATGAAGCTGCTGCGACTACCGCAGTAACGGCACAAAGATCGAGCGCGGCATGTCACGCATCCGTTCCGTTCAGGGTGCTGGTGACGGAAGATAGCGAAATAAATCGTTATGTTTATCTGGCCATGTACCGGTACCTGGGCGTCGAAGTCGATTTCGCGGAAAATGGCGTCACCGCGCTGCAGAAGCTTGCTGAAGATCGCTTTGGGCTCATGATACTCGATATGCAAATGCCGGAGATGTCGGGGATAGACGTATTGAAAAAATATCATGCCTCCACTCGCGAGAGCGATAGAATACCGGTTGCCGTGATAACGGGTGATGCCACTGAAGATATATGCAGGCGATGTGAGCAGCTCGGGGTAAAATCATTCCTGGCCAAGCCGGTGGGGATCGACAGGATGAGGGACCTGATACAGCATTATATCGGCCAGGCCGAAGACAGGCTCGTGTCGAGTCAATAACAGGCGGTTTCGATCGGCGGCAACGCCGGGAAATTCCAGTCATGTATACAAGGGATATCAACTCCGGTATATAATCCTCCGATTTGCCGGTTCAAGTAGCCAGAGTATGAGTGTAAAAACCCGTTTTGCCCCGAGTCCGACCGGATATCTGCACGTTGGCGGGGTGCGTACCGCGTTATTTTCCTGGCTGCATGCGCGCAAGCATGGTGGCAGGTTTGTGCTGCGCATCGAGGACACCGACCTGGAGCGTTCGACGGAAGAATCCATCAATGCCATCCTCGAGGGCATGACGTGGCTTGGGCTCGAATACGATGAAGGGCCTTTTTACCAGACGCACAGGTTTGAGCGTTATAACGAGGTTATTGGCAGCCTGTTGGAGAATAAACAGGCCTATCGCTGTAATTGCAGCCAGGAGCGGTTGAATGCCCTGCGCGAGCAACAGCTGCAGAAAAAACAGAAACCCCGTTATGACGGGCATTGCAGGGAGGCCGGGATCAGCGCCGAAGAGCCTCATGTCGTGCGCTTCATAAACCCGCGGGAAGGCGGCGTCCTTGTCGAGGACCTTGTCCGCGGAAAAATCATGTTCAACAATAACGAGCTGGATGACCTGATTATCAGGAGAACCGATGGCGCCCCGACATACAATCTTTCGGTCGTTGTCGATGACCTGGATATGGGCGTGACTGACGTTATCAGGGGGGATGATCATCTGAACAATACCCCGCGCCAGATAAATATACTTGCCGCATTGGGTGAAAAACCACCGAGATATGCACATGTACCGATGATACTGGGTGATGACGGTGCCAGGCTTTCAAAGCGCCATGGTGCCGTGAGCGTGATGGAGTACCGCAAACTGGGGGTTCTGCCCGAGGCGTTGTTGAACTACCTGGTCAGGCTCGGGTGGTCGCACGGCGACCAGGAGATTTTCACGCTGGACGAGATGATTGAATTATTCGATATCCGTAATGTAAACAGGGCGGCTTCATCGTTCAACACGGATAAATTGCTCTGGCTAAACCAGCATTATATAAAGCATGACAGTCCCGAACGTATCGCGAGGTTGTTAAGCCCGCATATGGGGGACCTGGGGATCGATCCGTCAACCGGTCCGGACCTCGTTGAAGTCGTCAAGTCTCAGCAGGAACGTGCCAGGTCACTCGTCGAAATGGCGAAGATCAGCGCTTTTTTCTATACCGACTACGACGAATTCGATGACAAGGCGGCGAAAAAAAACCTGAAGGCAATTGCCAGGGAACCGCTGGAAATTCTGCGTGACAGGCTGGAGGCGGTGGTTGACTGGCAGCCGGAGGTCCTGCATCAGCTGGTGAAGGATGTGGCCGACAGCCTGGAACTGAAACTCGGCAAGGTTGCACAGCCGCTGCGGGTTGCAATCACTGGCAGGGCGGCTTCGCCGGGTATCGATGTGACCCTCCATCTCGTCGGTCGTGAAGCCTGTTTGAGGCGGATAGACAGGGCGCTTGATTACATTCGTGAACGTGATTCAGAGAGTGCCAAATGAGTAAGAATGAAGCAACGGCAACAGGCAATTTCATACGTCAGATTATCGACCAGGATATTGTTGCGAACAGGAACGGCGGGCGTGTTGCTACGCGCTTTCCTCCGGAACCCAATGGCTTTCTGCATGTCGGGCATGCGAAGTCCATTTGCCTGAACTTCGGGATAGCCGAGGATTACCATGGCACCTGCAACCTGCGCTTTGACGACACCAACCCGCACAAGGAGAATGTCGAGTTTATCGAGGCCATCAAGGAAGATGTCAGGTGGCTTGGGTTCGACTGGGAAAGCCGGTTATATTTTGCATCTGACTACTTTGAGAAGTTATACGAATACGCAGTCGAGCTGGTCAAGGCGCAAAAAGCCTATGTTTGCGACCTGTCCGCGGATGATGTCCGTGCATATCGCGGGACGTTGACCGAGCCGGGCCGTGAAAGCCCCTTCCGCAATCGCACTGCTGTGGAAAATCTTGATCTGCTCGAAAAGATGCGGGCCGGTGAATTCAGTGACGGCGAGCGTGTATTGCGTGCAAAAATCGATATGGCCTCGCCGAATATGAACATGCGCGACCCGACGCTATACCGTATCCGGCATGGGGTCATACATCACCAGACTGGAGAGGAGTGGTGTATCTATCCGATGTATGACTTCACGCACCCGGTGTCTGATGCGATCGAGGGAATTACACACTCTCTTTGCACGCTTGAGTTCGCGGATCACAGGCCACTGTACGACTGGATACTCGATAATATTTCTATCGGATGTCATCCGCAGCAGATCGAATTTTCCAGGCTGAATCTTGAATACACGGTTATGAGCAAGCGCAAGCTGACCGAGTTGGTGGAAGAGGGCCACGTGGAAGGGTGGGATGATCCGCGCATGCCGACGATTGCGGGCATGCGCAGGCGTGGATTCACGCCTGCCTCGATAAGGGACTTCTGCATGCGTATCGGCATCAGCAAGTCGGAGAATACCGTTGAAATGGGTGTGCTCGAGAACAGCATTCGGGAAGATTTGAATGCGCGTGCGCCTCGTCGAATGGCGGTTTTGCATCCGCTGAAGGTCGTTATTACCAATTTCCCGGACAATCAGGTTGAGCAACTGGAAATGGCCAACCACCCCCAGGATGAATCTCATGGCAGCCGCCTTGTTCCATTTTCAAACGAGGTGTTCATTGACAGGCATGACTTCATGGAAGAAGCGCCCGGGAAGTTCAAACGGCTGGTTTCGGGCGGGGAAGTGCGACTGCGCAATGCCTATGTGATTCGCTGTGATGAGGTCATCAAGGACGCACACGGTGAGATTATCGAGCTTCACTGCAGCTACGATCCCGCAACGCTGGGGGCGAAACCCGAAGGTCGCAAGGTAAAGGGCGTTATTCACTGGGTCTCGGCCCCGCATTCAATTGGAGTCGAGGTGCGCCTGTATGACCGCCTGTTCAATCACCCTGCGCCTGATGCGGCAAAAGAGGGTAAGGACTACAAAGACTACCTGAATCCGGAATCATTGCTCACATTGACCGGATGTGTTGCCGAGCCGTGCCTGCAGGATGCGTTACCCGGAGAGTCTTTCCAGTTCGAGCGCGAGGGTTATTTTTGCCTGGATGCGAAACCGGCGGACGGCGCGACGCTGATATTCAACAGGACGGTCACGCTGCGTGATTCCTGGGCAAAAATCGAGCAGAAACTCCGGAACTGAGCTGCAGATTGCCTGCCGGTTCAGGCACATGGTGCCTGAACCGGCCATGCAGGCCGCCCTCTCATCTTGACAGGGAAGACCGCCTCACGTAAATTGCGCGCTTCCTTTTCGGGGCTATAGCTCAGCTGGGAGAGCGCTTGCATGGCATGCAAGAGGTCGGCGGTTCGATCCCGCCTAGCTCCACCATTTAAGTGCCTTGCCATGAATGGCAGGTGACAACCGGGGTCCAGGCAGGAAAGACGCTGCCGGCAAGGTACAGGGGGATGCGAAGGTGTCAACCCGGACGTACGTACGGAGTCATCCCCCCGGTGAGGATTATGTTATTTGAGTTGAAAGGTTAGACAGTCAGGCAGATTGATACAGTCCAGGTCCCCATCGTCTAGTCGGCCTAGGACACCGGGTTTTCATCCCGGCAACAGTCCAGGTCCCCATCGTCTAGACGGCCTAGGACACCGGGTTTTCATCCCGGCAACAGGGGTTCGAATCCCCTTGGGGACGCCATCTTATCCCCCAGATTGATGCCAATACGGTAATCAATCTGGCATTCATGCGTAGCCGGGTCCAGCGTGACCCGGCCAATAACGGTTGTCAGGAAGTCTTTGAGGGCTTCCCGGCTCAGGGATTCCATATTCTCGGCGATACCGCGCAGAAACAGCTCAATTTTCGCCTCGGATATATTGTCGAGCATTGATGCGGCTGTATATTCGGTTTCCAAGCGGCCAATTTCAGACAGCAGGGCATTCCGGGCGCGTTCCAGTTTGTCGACTTCTCGCAAGGCAGGGGCAGGATTTTCCAGGCCGGATGCCATTTCCATCATTTTCGATATGCGCACCTCAAGTTCCGCAGCATCTGTGCGTTGGTTTTGTGCGGGATCTGCTTGGTGCGCCTCACGGTACTTCATTGCTTCGCGAGTCAGTTGTTTGACGAAATCTGGCGATAGTAGGTCTTTCATGACCTGATCAAGCACGGCTTTTTCCAATCGATGTTGGCAGACCTTTCGGTTTTCCGTAGTCGACTTGGCTGGTGTCGCGTACCTCTTCCCGCCATTACCATGCCAAGGATCGCCTTTCGGTGTTTTGAGTATCCCAGTCAACAGATAGTTGGCAGGTGTCCTACGGCTTCTTGAGTTCGAGCTTTTCTCCAGCTGGGTTAGGATTGCCTCAGCTTCTTCCGTGGTGATTAATGCCTCATGGGTATTTTCTGCGACCACCCACTCTGATCGGGGGCGGTGTTTGATGCCACCTTTGTATCCAGAACCCTTGGTCTTTTCGTTGTGAACATTCCAAACAGTGTGTCCGGCGTAGGTCAACGCATTCCATTCCATCCCTACTGCGCTTGTTTTTGCGATTGGCAAATCGAGGTCAATAAGAATCCGCGTTCGCGAGATTCCCTCAGCACGCTTCTTAAGGTAGCGGGTAATCACGGGTGCATCCTTGCTGGGTTCCAGTTTAGATTTGGTGACTGCTTCACCTTCCCGCATGGCACCAGTTGGTATTTTAACCAGTTGATAACCCTTTGGGGCACGTCCACCTGCGCGGAAACCCTGCCGCACATTTTCAGCCATTCCAGCTAACCCCTTTTCTTT
This sequence comes from uncultured Halobacteria archaeon, assembly GCA_963768575.1. Lineage (GTDB taxonomy): Bacteria > Pseudomonadota > Gammaproteobacteria > UBA9214 > UBA9214 > UBA9214. The sequence continues at coordinate 36,620 of CAVYIJ010000017.1, read as the reverse complement.
GGACATGAGGCTGTGCAGCTCATCGAAAACTTCCATGACTCCCACAATCACCATATCGGCAATGGGATCAGACTCGGGAAGTTTGGAATAAAGGATCTGAATGTTTCGTTTCTTGGCTTCGTGTTTGAACACCTGAGCCATATAGCGTCGTCTCGAAAGGCGACTGGTATCGACCACCAGTAGCGTGGTCCAGGTGCGGGAAGAGGATTTTAGGTCGTAGAGTAGACGCTGAAAACCAGGACGATTTTCATCTTTGGCGGATTCCACAACATCTGAGTATTCTTTGGCAACGATAAGGCCCTGGCTAGTCGCCAGATTCTGGAGTTCCCGGCGTTGGGCGTCGATGGAGACATCCTTCCGATCCTTGCTGGATCGCAGATAGATTGCCGCTGTTTTCGTTTCTTTCTTCACTGGACATGCCCTCCAACAGCAAGGGTAACACGTAACTTGCCGCAGCCTGAACATCAGGCTTGCCAATCGAAGGCAACATCTTGATTGTTGAATTACTGGTCACTTTGCCGACTCGATAGAGGTCCAATTCATTGCGTTGACTGTAAAACAGGCATGTGCAGACTCTAACGAGGTGAGGTGATTTAAACTTGTCTGAAAGTGATGTCTTTGAGTGGGTCTTTCGTGCTTGCTATTACCGCTTAAGTATATTCAGCCAAAAACGATTAACCTTGGCAGATCTCGAAATCCTGAATCTGATCCTCGCCTGCATCGCCATACTCTTGATTGATGTCCAGTATGTAGATTCCGTGTAGGCCTGCCGAAAGTGCGCAGGCCGCTTGATCGGGTCATCGACGCTCTCAAAAAACAGATATATCCTACCCGCAGGGTAGCCTATTTCGCTTGCGACTTTGGGCGTGGTCAGCCCATCATGGCCTTGATCCAGAATAATTAGTTCGCCCGCCGTTAGAGTCATAACGCGGCTCCCCTTACGGCTGTTGTCGCTACGTCGGACCATTCTCGATTCCCTGGATAGGACATACGCCAATAGGGCTATTACCCCGTTGAATAGTGCTTAATTATGTGTTCTGAGCGTAATTAACATTATTCAGTATTCACGAAAAGCGTGCATGTGTCCCAGAACATAAAACCAAAGTGGGAGACAATTAAAGGTTGTTCACAATCCATGGTCAATACCATCCGGGTGGTTGGGAAACAAGTTGGAAAGCGGTTCACCCGGGACGGGCTTTCGAGCACATTCATTTCTGTCCCGACCGTTAACATGCGCAGGGAAGAAGTACAACAAGGAGAAGAAGTAATGAAGATCGATTTTTCCAGCGTTAACCTTCAGTATTTGATTCACGTGCGAGATATCGCGCGGGAAGCACCCGACGTTGCGGCACCACTGCTGGGAATGTCGCCAGAACTAGCCACCCTGTTGGCGCAAGCACCAAGTGAATATCTGACCAAAATCTCAGAGGTCAAAGTACCGCTGCTAGCCGCACGTGGTGATGCGGTCTGGTGGTATCGGCTTTTCACTGCGCTTTCTGAGGGAAACCCGGAAGAGATTGACGCGGTACTTCAAGCCGCGAGTCTGACCGTACTTTCCTAATTCCCGCTGGTATTCGTTAAATGCATGTAGGTAACCACAACCAGTTGCGTGCTCTCGTTGGCGGACAGAAAAATGAATCGAGAATTCTCGATGACATTGAAGTCGTCATTCAAGCGCGAAACACTCTTGAGGCCGTTCATTTGATTCAGTTGGGAGCCCGGACTGCGCTGGTGTGTCAGTTGACCGGTCTGACAAAGAAAGTTGTCGGTCGTCTGTATCCGCCGCTTACCGGTATGCCATCACCACCCGGACAGGTGCCATTCACGGATACGTGGTACCTGAAAAGCAATCGACGCATGTTGCATGCGAATGTGGTGTGGCGTCTGTACCAGCACCTGGAGAAAATTGGACGTAGCACATCCAGTGTGTTGGTCCATGTATACGAAGCGTATTCAGCGATTATGGATGCGCCGCTTTTGACGCTGACACGTGCTTTCTTTGTGCCTCGTTTGATTACCATAAATGCATGGTACGAACAGTCCTGTGATCACTGCTGCATATCTTATATCGGCCCACTGGGCAATGATGGATCGACCTGTCCAGCCTGCGCAGAATACTTTAAGCGTCGCTGCCGCGGCTGCGGAACCCCAATTGAATATCGTCCTGCCGGCAGGTGGAAAGCGACTTGTACGGGATGCCAAGAACATCAGAAGCTAAACAAGAAACGTCATACATGCGGGGTTGTCCATGGCTATCCAGAAATCTAGCGTAGGAGTGGACCATGGTGTCGACGATAATATCGAGACGGTGATGCAGGATGTAGGTTGCATCAAGCCCTATGAGCGCAACCCGCGCCGCAGCGAGAACCCAGAATACGATCGGATCAAGGACTCTATTCGGAGCAATGGTCTGGATCAACCGTTGGTCATCACTCAACGACCAGGTACTGCAGACTATATCGTGCATGCCGGAGGAAATACCCGCCTGTTGATACTGAAAGAACTGTATGAGGAAACTGGTGATGCGCGGTTTTCTCGTGTTCCCTGTTTGTTCAGGCCCTGGAATTGTGAGTCAGATGTCCTGTTGGCGCATCTCAGGGAAAACGACTTGCGTGGAAGTCTGACTTTTATTGACAAAGCGAGGGCGGTATTTGAGGCCAAGCAATGTTTTGAAGAAGAGTCGTGTATTGGGGAAATTACCCACAAGGATCTTGTTATCAAGTTGCGATCATCTGGTTATAGCATTGGCTCCACTCGGATATGTCAAATGGCGTATGCCGTTCGAAAGTTGCTACCACTCATTCCGCAAGCACTGGAATCAGGTATTGGGGGTCATCAGGTGGTACGTATTCGAACGCTTGTGCAAGCCGGCCGCACACTTTGGCAGCGATACTGCTCTGGTGGTGACAGTGCATTTGATGAAGTGTTTGCCGCATTATGCCGACGTTATGACGGACCTGATTGGGACACTGACGTATTGCAGGGCGCGATTGAAACCGAGATCGCCGAAGAAGCAGAGACCAGCATCCATACCGTCCGCGTGGCACTTGATGCTGAAATTGATGGGCGGGAATTGTCCATCCCGGATTTTGTACCCATCAAAGAACCACCCAAGCCAGAAAAGCGTGACGGTACCGATGAGAATTCGGTGATAACTGATGACCTCAACGACCACGAGGACAACGACCAAGGTTTAGACTCGGGTAGTGAAATAATTTCAGATTCAGAAGTCGCTCCGACCACCTCGCAGGACAATCTGGATGATGTGCCTGGAGATGTTTCCGAGACGCTGATTGACCAGAGCGATTCTAAGCCAAATGATCTCAAGTCTTTGCGAGGCAGGGCCTGGACCTTGGCGGCACGGCTTGCACAACGAAATGGCATTGGTGATCTGGTCATGCCGTTGTCGGGCAGGGGGCTTGGTTTTGTCTTGCGTGATGTGCCCGATCCTGTTCTGTCAGATCAACTCGATGAGGATGCCTTGGCCCAGGTTTACATGCTCTGGTGGCAGCTTGCTGCGTGTTCGGAAATGACCTTTGCACCGATTGAATCTATCGCACCTACATTGCCGAGTGACTCAATCCTGCGTCGTGCCATTGAAGATCAGGATGCTGAACTGCTCTTCAATAGTATCTGGACGCTTGATCCCGGGCATACCGGTTATCGCCTTTGGCAATCGCTGCATGATCGAGATTGGCGTGACCTGCTCAATCTCATGGATACCTATCGGTCTATTCGCCACTTGGCCCTGGAAACCGGTACGGTGATCTGGAAATAAATGAGATGGAAGGCACCAAAGAAGCAGATCTGATTACCGCTGTCTTGATGTATGCGATGCGTTGTCTGGCAGAAGGCGACCAGACGGCACTGCGTAACATGAACTTCGGTGTCAAGGAAATCGAGGCGTTGCGCGAGATGCGCGTCGGGGATCTCTATCGCGTCGAGTCGCTACGTGCGCACTGTTTGGATATCGTGCTCAACCGCCAGGTGTATTGGCCCATGATTGAGCATCTGGGTGAGCAAAGGGCGATGGAAGACACGATACAGACATTGATTTCTGCAGACGCGCCGCAGGAGATGATGCAGATATTGTTTGGATTGAATCAGCGCGATTACACACGCCTGCGCCGGATCCTTCTTGTCGATCCGACGATAGGCCGTCCACCTGAGCTGGATGAGAAAGGATCGCACCAGCTATGGGAAGTTTGGTCGAGCCGAGTCGACGGGGAGGAATCCGGATTACTGACACCTGGGCAGTATCTGGATATCCATAGTGAAACCGGTCTATCGATGCGTGCTATCTGGAACCAGACACAGCGTTGGGATCAGTACGGAAGCCTGAATGGCCAGACCGATAAGGGAGCTGTTCAGGCGGGTGCCAATGAATGAAGAACCGGCCGTCATTCGACCGGAGACGCTTGCGCTTGATGCGCTGATCCAGGAGACCATTGCACAGGCTGAGGCCGCGACGGGCCAAGGATCAGCTGACAGAATGCTCTTTCTCGGGAATCGACACCAGTCGTTTCCGACAGCCGTTGTTAAAGACCCTGTACTTGAGCCGGTCGACAAACTGGTCTGGATGGTCGTCATGCTCTCGGTTCGTGAGACTGGTGGCGCCACCTTATTTCCGGGGTATGACGCAATTGGCAAGATGGCCAATGTGTCGTCCCGATCAACGATTGCCCGTGCCATTGCCATACTGCGTGCGACACGCTGGTTGACGCTGTGTGCTCGGGTACGCAAAAGCAGTGGTCGTTTTCACGGGAATGTCTATACACTCCACGACGAACCCTTGCCACTCGTCGATGCATTGCATCTCAATACCGACTATATGTCCTTTCTTGATGATTCTCGTGGCCATGGTCACGCACGTGTCCGTACAGTGGCGCAAGGTGTTCTTGATTCAATGGATGAGGATATTCAGGCTGGTCAGGATATCTGTGCTCGGGTCCATCTGATTGAGCATCGGATACAAAGTACAGTGGCCACCCAAAGTGGACATCCTCGTCGTTTTTTTTCATTCACCAGGAACGTCGTGAAACGGTTGCGTAGTGACTCGATCCATCAGAAGAGAGGGGAAATTCACCATGACCAAAATTCGAACACGGTGGGAGACCGAGGTCGAAATACGAACGCACAAAAATCGAACTCGGGTAGTAGTAGTTATATTAATAATACTACTACTACCAATACCGGGAAGGTGTCGAATTTTAAACTGACAGGAGAAGATAATCAGCCACTGGTGTACCCGGTACGTCTCTGTGAAAACCACCGAGAAATTGCTGGCCGCTATCTCCATACACTGGCGCCTGAGCAGCGCCAGCCTGTCCTCGATGAACTGGAAGGTCGCTTTCAGGCAGAAGCAAAGGGGATGGATCCTGTCTATGATCCAATTAGTTTTCTGAACTCGCTTTGCAAGAAGATGCGACGGGGAAAGTTTTTACCAAACCTGGGTGTTAATGTCCGCGATCGACGGCAGAAGAAAAAAACAGCCGGATCAAAATTATCTCAAAGCACAATGCCTCGCCCATCCAGAGAAACCGATGAGCAGAGGCAACAACGAAGAGCCAGTAGATTAAAACACATTGCTGAGTTGAAAAAGATGATGGGCATGCGAGACAAGGCTAAGAATCAGTGTGTTAAGGGCAATACTTAAACCAGTTTAGTGATTCACCGGGTGAATCGGCGGTTCATCTATCACCTGTGTCGAATATCGACTCCCCACTTGTTGGTGTTCCATAGGAAACGACGCCTTACCCAGAAGGGATTGTTGCTTGGCAGCACGGCCAGTGGCAAGGCTCAATGTCGCCATGAAGACAGATAATGCCATTCCCGATCTGGAGCCAATACCCGCCGAGCATATGACCCTGCCAGAAAAGCCCGGCGCACTTCGAGGCGAGGTCTGGCTCACGCTTCAGACTATCCATGCGCAACGCCTATTTCACGGGCGTGTTGCTACCACAGACAAACCGAGCATCGTCGGCCTAGTCGGTTTTGCCGATCGCTTGCGTGTGATCTGGCAGGGCGCACGGGGTGATGACCCCTATGCGGATTGGTGGTTGATCAAGATCCACACGGCCATTGAGATTGCTGGAGTTTCTATTCGCAGCAGCCAAGTGGATCTCGAAAAGTCGCTGGAACAGATTGATGCCATGGAGGTTGGTGTTGCAGCATCCCAACGTCCCTATCGGGTTCCCCTGAAATTTGCCAATCCCTATGCGTACCGGGGCGCCAAGCTCCTGGCCGAATTCGACAAGCTAGTATGCATGGCATTGACTGCCCGTCACGTTGGGTTGATGGACGGTCAGGCCAGTGAAGACATTCTCAAGGCATGTGCACGGAAAGTGCGTGGGATATTTGTGATCCCGCAAAGCTACCGATTGCTGAAGATCAATCGCGAACAGGTGAGAAACGCGATGGGCCGCAGTCACGAGGCCCGCCAGCTGATGGGTGAAGTGCCCGGCGATGTGCTGAGCGGTGAACGCCAGGCTCCATTGGTACCCCGCAAAGTGTCGTTTCCCTCAGGATTTTCCGGAAACGTACATGTTGCGCCCAGGAGCTTCTGTCTCCGACACAAACTCGTCCATTGATAAAAACGACGACGGATAGTGTATTGGGTTTTCACTGGCATGAATTCGACTCCTCCCAATAATCTTGTCCCAGATTTTGCAATGACGTGCCGGCAAGTCCATGGCTAAAGCAAAATCAGGGTACCGCATCGTGCTGTATCTCGATCCACGGGTTGCACTGGAGGAAATCATTCTGAACCGTCGGGAGCGCATTCCAGCAACCCGTCGGCAAGAGTGGTTACGCGGGCTGCTGGTTCAGGGATTTCTCTCCGAGTGTCAGGCACTACGCAGACCATCGGATGAAACAACGCGCAGACCAGTAATGGGATTGAAAAATCGAAAGGCGAGCGATGCACAAAAGCCAGTGAGCCTGGCACAGCCAGAACCGGTTGTCGTCAACGGTAACGCACTCGCCAGTGAATACGGCCAACAAACCCTTCGCGGCGCTGGGCAAAGTGATCGGTTAGGACAGGACAATCAGCTTGCTCAATGAGTAACGAACCAGAGGATACAAAACACATGACCGATGCTTCTTCCATAAATCCCGATCCCGGTTGGCCTCGATGATGGCTATGCGTTCACCAAGGTCGCGCTCCCGGATGGGCGACTGATCGCGATTCCCTCACGTGCCCAGATAGGCCATTCCGACGTGACCTGGATCAACGGAGCCGAACAGCGCATTTTTGAGTACGAGACAGAGGATGCCGTGTATTCGGTCGGCGCTGTTGATGGTGCGCCAACCCATTTTGAAGGCTACCCGTGGTCCGGTCTGAACCGGGCTGTCGTACAACATGCTTTGCAACAGGCGGGGCTCACGGGCCGAACCGTACATGCTGTTTCCGGACTGCCCGTCAGTACGTTTTACCGCAAGAGCGGTGAGCATCGGCAGGAAACCATTACCAAGAAGCGCGACAGTCTCAAGCAGGCGGTTCAACCACTATCGGATGGTTTGTCAGCCGGTATTGCTTTCCACGAAGTGATCCCGGAAGCGCTGGCCGCCTGGTATGACTATGTGATCGTCGAACAGGATGACGGCGTCACCCTGGATGCGGATCGTGTATCCGTCCCGGTCGCCATTGTCGATATTGGTGGACGCACGACCGACTACGTGGTGGTGAAGGATCAGGGCATCTTGCATGCCTCGTCGGGCTCGCTGCAGTGCGGGATGTTGAACGTGAAACAGCATGTGGCCAATGGCATCCAGGCGCGTTTCGATCTGGAGACTCTGAGCGAACAACTCGTTTCTCAGGCAGTCGAGAACAAGATCGTTCGCCTGCAAGGCAAGGAGCATGACGTGGCGGACCTGGTCGAGGCGGCCAAGCGCGAGGTCGTCGAGCAACTCCATGCAGAGACCCGTCGTCAACTTGGATTAGGCGTAGAGCTGGATCGCGTTCTGTTCGTCGGCGGCGGGACCGTCGCCCTGGCAGAGAACATCGCCAACTGGTTCCCGCATCAGGCGGTCGCGGAACACCCGGCCTTCGCCAATGCCCGCGGCATGCTCAAGTACCTGCGTTATGTCTGCGAGGCCTCCGATGCAGCCTGAGCGTATCAACAATACCGATTTTATCCGTCGTCACTGCGGTTCAGTGGCAATTGAGGCACCTTCGGGCCGTGCAACAGGTGCACAGCGGCATTGTTTTATTCAATTGTCGTCGGTCCATCTTCAAGGGAGTGGAACAAGTTTCCATTCCCATCACCCTGCCGGGGAAGCAATCCCGTCAGGGACGTGCTTTCTCCGGGTTTCCAATCCTTAAGGAGAAAGCGCTATGTCAACAAACGAAACGTCGAAGTATTTCGATCTTCACACCCAGGGTATCGGTTATCTCAACCGGATCCGGGAAGTGACACCGAACGAGGGGACTCCCTTTCTTAGTGTCACCATCGCAGCCCTTCGGGGCAGTGTCGACAACGCCCAGTACACCCATTTTGAGTGTCGCGTGTCCGGTAAGAAGGCGCAGGAACTTGTGCGTCAGCTCAAGCCGGCCGTTGAGGGCAGTTCGAAGGTTTTGGTTGGATTCACACTCAGTGATCTCTATGCCGAAACTTTTACCTTCAAAAACGGTGACAAGGCCGGCGAGACTGGCATCAGCCTGAAGGCCCGACTCCTGCGTATTGCATGGGCCAAGGTCGACGGGCAACCGTTCTACACCGCACAAGAAGACGCGGCGTAAATCAAAACCGGCCGGGTAACTCAGTTACCCGGCCACCTTCCACCCATCGGGGGATCATTCCTCCGAGGGACTGGTCTCCCTTTATCTTGAGGAGATCAGTCATGAAGAAAACGGACTCATCCGTAGAGACGTTGGTAGAGGACCGGTTGTCCGATCTGAAACCAGCAGACTTGAACGATGTGGAGAAACAATCACTCATCACACTGGCGATGAAGGTGCTGGCAATTAAACATCGAGCTGGAAGGGCATTGAGCAAGCCGGAGGAGACGCGGAATTACCTGCGTCTCCGCCTGGCAGACTACCGGAATGAGGTCTTCGGTTGTCTGTTTCTCGATAACCGTCACCGGATCATTGCGGTGCGTGAACTGTTCCAGGGCACCATCGATGGGGCCTCGGTCCATCCACGGGTCGTGGTGCAGCAGGCCATGGAGGTGAATGCCGCCGCTATGGTTTTCTTCCACAACCACCCATCGGGTGTCGCTGAACCCAGCCGTGCGGATGAAATGCTTACCCGCCGGCTGAGCGAGGCACTGGCACTGGTTGACGTGCGTGTGCTGGACCATTTCGTGGTCTCGGGCGGCGAGAGCGTTTCTTTTGCAGAACGTGGATTGATCTGACATCCACTACTTTTCACAAACCCTGCCGGGGAAGACTCTTCTTCCCCTGCAGGGAAGGAGGTGTGACCTGGCGTCTATCCATCAAAGGAGAAACACCATGTGCAATACCTCAAATGAACAAACAGCCGAATCGTTTTTCGGTAAGGTCATTTCTACCTATACCCGTGCTCAAGCAATTGAGGACGGTATATTGATCGACCCGGGTTCCATGGCCAAGGAGGCTGGCTTTAAGTGGCCGGTCGCTTTGACTACCGATGCTTGGGCCGATTGTGTGGCCTGGACCGATGATGACAGCCAGAAGCAGGTTCATCAGGATCAGTCGGGACGGTTGTGGGATGTGCTCTATATGGCATCCCATGCCATTCGGACCAGCAAGGATTCGGGCGACCGGATCTTGTTTCAGCTCTATCGTGTGCCGCGTGATGGTCAATCGATGGAAGCTGAGCTGATAACGCTACGGCTTATCGTCGGACCCGGTGATGCCGGTGAACCGGTGATCACCATCCTGTTGCCTAACGAGGATTAAACACAGCAGGTGTAGTAAGGCATATTCCCCTTGGCCATTCGAATCATGGCTAGGGGGAACGTCTCGAATAGGCTTCTACTCGGACTTTTAGCCGCTGCTTATATAATCAATGACTAAAAGATAACAACCGACCCAAATCGGACATTCCCGTTCATACAAGAACGACTAATACATTTGTACTATCTGTCAGCCTATCATCCGCTTGTTATACTGACAGGAATCCAATAACGTGCTGATAGGTGTTATGAAAATCCAGAACATTAGAAAACTCTTAAATCTACTTAGGCTGACCGACGGGTCAGCCTAATACCTGTTAGAAATAAAAAGGGCTCAGTATGAAATTCTCACTGCACTATCGCGGCCCACTGAAAAGCAATGGAAGTGCGCGTGACAAATACGTACTGCGTGAGTATTTTCATCCACAGTTAGCCGACCTTTGGAATCGCACGCCTTTAAAAAGTCAGGCGCACGAATTCTTGGATCCTACCTATAGTGGGACTGCGATAAGAGAAGTGGGAGGACATAAATACTCCTCAGTTATTAACGAAAATAATCACCTAATTGCAGAGATGAATATTACGTTCCTGCGTCCTCAAGAACCAGGAGGTCTGATTTCTGAAGGTGGTGATATCGATAATCGGATAAAGACGTTGTTGGACGCACTATCCATACCGAATGTTAATCAGATTGGCGCCGGTGAAGAAAAAACGAAAAATGAAGAACCTCTTCATTGCCTTTTCGAGGATGACAATCTTATCAATGGTCTCAGTATCAAGATGGATAGGTTGCTAAACAGTAAAAACTCATCAGAAGTGCTCATTCTTATAGAAGTGGATGTTTCAGCAACGCATGGGACTTTCGATAACCTTGCAATGCAATTGTGATGGCTATTTCTAACAATCCAATCGAGCTGACGTCAAACCCTACGCTTTGCTTCGGGTATGCCGCAGCTCATTGGGAACGTTAGAGCGCTAGGAGCGGCATGGCATTATCTAGATACAGCATTTGCACAACTAAAATTTGCGATTAAGTTGATGCATGCAGCTGAACAAGGTGCAGTCAGCCTAGATGAAATAGATGTGTCGCTAACCATTGGGGGATGGGGAAGCAATGCTCGTCCCTCCAGACAAGGTATTTCAGAATCCTAACGACTTCATTAACGCATGCCAGAACAATGTATCTATTGCATTCGGGGCAGCTGCAATAACTCTGAAACCGCTGCCGGAAGAAGCTGGATTCGCTTTGCCAGACCCAGTTCAAAACGAAATAGAGAGTCGAATCGCTTGGTTTATCAAATTCGTAATGCCTTTGCTCACGACATTTCGGAGCCGAAATAGAATCTAAATCGGTCGATATGCAAGACCTTATGAAATCGCCAGAGTGCACGCAGACTTATCGAACCGCCACGAGATACACTTTGATTATGCCCAAATTGGAGGGCCTGATGCTTTATTACATCTCCGGGATTATGCGCGTGGTCACTTGTTCTAAAAGTGAGGCGCGTTCTAACAAACGCCTCCAAATCGACGCGACTTCGCCGCCGCTGGCCTCAACCGTTATGTGTCTAAAACCGTGAGCAATCCTCAATGCTAGTAACATTAAAATTAGAATAAATCAGTAACGAGCATACCGGAGCTTTCGAGAGCAATCGATGCGTTTGAAACCATCGATGAAGTATATCGGTTAATGAAGTGTCGAGATTCAATAAAGCCTAATTCAAAAATAGATTTTCGTAGTAAGCCTTTAAAAGATATTAAAGGCGGAGAGCTAGATAGGTTTAATGTAACTTCTCCGCCAGAGATTACCGTTAATGTCGATAATCTTTGGGTTGCAGCACTAGTATTCCTACTTAAGGATCTACTCTAATGTTAAGAAAAATGTGTCAGAGGTAACGAAATGATGCATTCGCAATCATTAACGCGCTAAAAGGCATTTCAGAAGATGAATATCGAAATGCAGTTATTGGGCAAACCATTTGCCGAAAAGTTAGCTGAAGTGGGCGAAAAGAACATGAAGACGCTTACTAAAAAAAATCGAAGGGACCGCACAGCGTGTTTTGTACCGAGAGAAGATTAAGTCAATCGCTATCGAAGATGATGACAACGCATAACAAGGTGCTCGTTCGCGAAGACAAACTACGCTGCGCTTCGGTGTGCCGCACAGCTTGATCGTTCATGAAGGTCTGCTATTGGCCGTAATCGGAAGTACAGGAACCCCGCATCAGCGGGGTTTTCTGTGTCCGCGGAACGGCAACTCTTGCCGAAAGTTGCCCTTAAGAAGTGCACCGTCCCCAACAATTCCCGGCTACTCGCCTCGGTCGGATCGCTGACAGTTCCTGGCCAGGGAGGGGCAGGCCTTGGTCGCTCAGGTGCAGGAACAATATACTGTGCCGCCAGGTGCTAGTCTGTAAGCTAATTCCTAGCTGTATCGTCAGATAATACATATGTATCAGGCACGTATATATTGGCATTCTTGATTTTTCTCTCTGATTTTTCGTTAGATATCTCTCTTGTTTGTCCGAACAGCTTCGATAGCCGGGTCTTGCTGATTCGAGATCAGTACCAGCAATTTTATCGAACCGATAATCCATAGCTGTCCACTGAGTCCCCAGGTCTTGCCCGCCACGGCAACGCGAGCCTCTAACTCGCGTGCCAAGGGCGGGGCCGCGTTCAGCGGCGCCTGTGGACCCCAGTGGGCAGGTATAAACGCTACGAATGTCTCGGCACCAGACTGAACAACAGCAAGCCCTGTGACAGGCGAATGCCTGGCGCAGGGCTTGCTTGACCCGAAGGCGCCCTCGTCACTACTAAGCGCAGCGGGGTGGTGACGAGGGCGGCAATCCCATTAACGGCGCGGGTTTGCGATCGGATTTCCCGATGACAGTCCGATGACGTGTTATTACACTGCCGCCCTCGATCGATTTTAACCGTGGCCACTGCGTGTACTAGTGGCGATTGAGCGCATTCGGGTCCTGTGACGCGCAACGGCTGTCAGCCGTGGACCCATCTTCCAAACCGAACCGATCCCAAGATCGGCTCATTCTCGCAGGCAGTCGCCTGCAATTACTCGACGAGCAGACACGCCCGCCCCTGGCGGTCCCGTTGATGTTCATTTTCCATAAACCGCGGAGGTGTTCCGCACATTCGAAAGGAGGTGCTTTATGAAGCCACCCTAAAAGCAGGCCCATTAGGGCCAAGTTGGCCAGCGCTGGGCCATTACCCAAAAGGGAAAATCAGCGTTGCCTGAGACCAGGCATATTCAGGTCATGGGCGTGGTGTCCCACGGTCGTATCGCGCAAGCGGGCCTCGGTAGCTTTTGTTACCAGGTGACCATCAACACTTACCTATTGGAGTTAACACCGTGAGAGACCTGAACTACCAACTCAAACAACTCTGTCACCGAAACCGGGACGGAAGTTATGCAACACAAGCGAGGCGCATGGAGCACCTGATGCAGATCGCGGACCAATTATATGACCTGGGATTTCAGGGTATGAAGTCCCGATCATTGAAACAAAAGCATGTAGAGGCGCTGGTCAAAGACTGGCTGCGCCAGGATCTGGCGGTCGGGACGATCAAAAACCGCATGTCGGTGTTGCGCTGGTGGGCGGAGAAAGTCGACAGGAGAAAGGTCGTGGCCCGGTCCAATGCCCACTACGGGATACCTGATCGGCAATATGTCACCAATATATCAAAGGCAAAGGAGGTGAACAGACAGGATTTAGAGAAAATCAGTGATCCGTACGTACGCATGAGTCTCGAGCTGCAGCAGGCCTTCGGCCTGCGTCGGGAAGAGGCGATTAAGTTTATCCCGACCTTCGCAGATCGTGGTGATCACCTCACGCTCAAGTCGACGTGGACCAAGGGCGGGAAGGCGCGCGAAGTCCCGATCCGAACGGATGAACAACGCGAGGTACTGAGGCGTGCACACCAACTGGCGGGAAAGGGTGCGCTCATCCCGAGTGGCCGCAACTACGTCCAGCAATTACGTGTCTACGAACGCCAGACAACCAATGCCGGGCTGTCCAAGTTACATGGTCTGCGTCATGCCTATGCACAGGCCCGATATGAAGAACTCACTGGCTGGAAGGCACCGGCCGCGGGTGGACCCATTAGCCAAAGCACTGAGTCCCGGCCAGAAGGTGATGGATCGTCAAGCCCGCAGGACCATCAGTCAGGAGCTGGGGCACATTCGCGAGCAGATTACTTCAGTTTACGTTGGAAGATAAAGTGTATTCAGGAAACGGCGCAACGGGCTGGATGGATTTTCCATTCCCAGCGCGACGATGCTTCGTAATGATGCGTGCCTGATTGTACAAGACCACTGAGGCCGAAGTTCATCATGAAACAATCCATTCTTCAATCCCACACACCCGGTTACGGCGATCGCGATCTGTGTCGCCGGCATCTGTACCGTAGCCAGCGTGAACCTGCAGGCGAACGATATCCAGGTGGGTCGCTACTCGCTATTTGCCGCCACCCCGACCGAAGCACAGGCCGATCCACTCCAGGCAACCATCACGGTGCAGTTCCCGGATGCTGTACGGACAGTAGGTGAGGCCATACGGCATGTCCTGCGGCAAAGTGGCTATCGACTGGCTGGATCTGAGGCCACGGGGTCGGCATCGGCTTACCTGATGGCGCTGCCGCTACCGGCCGTGCACCGAAGCCTGGGGCCGATGCCCTTGAAACGGGCGCTGGATACCCTGGCCGGACCCGCCTTCCGTCTGGTGGAAGATCCCGTCCACCGTCTGGTTATCTTTGAACGCTGTGAGATGGAGTGGCAGGCCGTTCAGGAAGTTGTGTTAGCGCCTCTAACGGATAGGCACTGACATGGAAATCGTTCTGGGACTTCTCTTGCTCTTTGGTGCCTTCACCCTGGGCGCCGTCACCTCCGACAGCACCGACCACGAGACACACACCACACGCATTGAATCTGATGAAGCCGGCCAGCATACGCAGACCGTCACTACCAGCACCCTACAGAAATGTCAGGCAAGCGGGTCTGGCCGGCACTATCGGGACCTGACGGTCCCCATCGCGCAACCGGTGGTTCAACAGCCGACGCAGACGGATGACGATGAGGACGACAACTGGGATGAGTAGTCGATTTCGCTTCACCGCACTGGGGTTGGTCCTCGCGATGTCGGTACCGGTCTATGCCGGCAATGTCGCGAGCACACTGACAACCGAAACCGGAAAGGAGACATCGACCAGTAAATCGAGTGTCCTGTCCGACTCGGAGCGGGCTCGTGCCCGCACCTGGAATCTGTCGGAGACGGAATGGCGACGCTACCGGGAGCTGATGCAAGGGATTCGTGGCAGCATCAGCCCGGAGACGATTTCGCCAATCGAAGTGCTGGGTATTCATGCGCGGGATGAAGCAGAGCGCCAGCGGTATGCCGAAGTGTGGGCGCGCGCCATGCGGGAGGATGTCGACCGTATTCTCGCATTCCAGCGTGCCTATGATGCGGCAGGAAAACGCCTGTATCCGAATGAGCCACTAATTGATGTCGATCGATTGCCTGGAAAGACAGAAGAGACGAGCGTGTTGCAATCCACCGATCGCTTGTTGTTTTTTGCCCGTCGTGAGTGTCCGGCCTGTGACATGCTGGTGGGCAAGCTGATGAAGCGGATCGATGAAGTCAGTGGCATCGATATCTACCTCACGGACATAGCACCGGGTGATGATGCGGCAGTACGGGATTGGGCATCGACTCACCATATCGATCCCGAATGGGTGCGTAGTCGACGGATCACACTCAATCATGATGGCGGTGCCCTGGATAGCCTGACGAGCGGGCAGGGAGAGGCTCCCTACATTTTGCGCCGCCGGGGTGCAGATGTGTTGCAGCTCCGGGCATCGGATCTTTAGAAAATGATCCGGTTGAGATGTCATGAGATCTGGCTGATCGTGTTTATTAGCTTTGTCTTTCCAGGTCCAGGTTGGAGTAATGAGGCAGTGCCGGCGGGTTACCGGTCTATCGCGGCGGAAAGTGGTATTCCCTACACCATATTTTACGCAGTAGCCCTTACCGAGAGTGGTAAGCAGATTACGTCGACACATGCTTACCGGCCCTGGCCCTGGACATTGAACGTTGCGGGCCAAGGTTATTACTTTGAGTCGCGGCAAGCGGCCTGGCAGGCATTGACCGACTGGCTTGAGAAGGGCAAGCGCTCGATTGATATCGGCTTGATGCAAGTCAACTGGCGTTACCACCAGGAACGACTCGGTACTCCATGGCAGGCACTCGATCCGTATTTCAATCTACGTGTCGGTGCGGGGATTCTGCAGGACTGTTACACCACCCGGCAGGACTGGTGGGCCAGCGTGGGGTGCTACCACTGCACCGTCGAATCCGCAGCGGGCCAAGCAGTACCGGCGCCGTGTCGAATCCAGATGGAAGCGATTTGCGAGTGCGGAGTAGTGTAATGGTTCGAAATTGTCGTCACTGGCAGCGAAGAATGACCATCGCCTGTGTACTTGTCCCTGTCATGGCCCAGGCCGAGCTCACCGTTATCTATGACAGTGGCAATACCCAGCCCATCGCACCGTTTTTCGAGGTATTCGAATCGGCCGATGAAACTCCACAGCAAAGTCAAATTCCGACAAAGCCACAACTCGGTGCAGCCGATCCAGAAGCATTACTGCCCATTAAATCACCCGGCCTGACGCCAGGGAGGGTAGAGGCACGGTCGCATGACCGGCCCTTTGCGCGTCCATTCTTCCTGATCGGTTCCGATGTGCGATCCCGGCAATGGTTACAGGATCACCGGGACCGGCTCGAGGAAATCGGTGCCATGGGCATGCTGGTGCAAGCCGACACCGTGGATGATCTGCGCACGATCGCCGAATTGGCCGATGGCTTATCCATCCTGCCGGCATCGGCGAGCGATATCGGGAAAGCACTGGGGATCTCGCATTACCCCGTATTGATTTCCGCGCACGGCATTGAGCAGTGAGCGAGCATCCCATCGAGGCCCTGTTGCGACCTCCGGTCGAGCTGTGGTCGACGTTGGTGGCTTTTGCCACAGCAGCAATCGCCATTCTGGCACCCTGGTCCTTGATGATGCCACCGGGGGTGGCATACGGTGCCGGAGGCTTGCTTTTGTTAATGGGGGTGATCCGGGGGCGGCAGGCCTGGCGGGTACTGCGCTACCAACGCAACATGCGTCGGATGCCCACCTACAAAATGCGATCCAACAAGATCCCGCTCAGTCGTCGTAAACTTTTTCTTGGCCGGGGCTTCCGCTGGAGCCAGATACACACCCAGCGCTTGCGCGATACCATTCGCCCAGAAGTTCAAGATTACGTACAACCCGGTTCCCTCTATCAATGGGTGCGCCGTAAGGAAGTAGGCATGGGAGTCCGTCCCTGTACTGAGCTGGTTTGCACACTTGTTTCGAGTGCGCGCTTGGTGGAATCCGTTGGCGCCATTACCCGAAGTCGGCGGTAAGCCGGCGTTGCATGCCGTCGAACTGGAAGAGCAGGATGTCTGGATGGATATCGGCGAGCGGGTAGGGCACACCCTGGTATTGGGCACGACGCGAGTTGGTAAAACGCGGCTGGCTGAGATCCTCATAACCCAGGATATCCGGCGAGGGGATGTCGTGATTGTATTCGATCCCAAGGGCGACGCCGGTCTGCTGCGGCGGGTATACGCAGAGGCTAAGCGGGCTGGTCGGGCCAAGGACTTCTATATGTTCCATCTCGGGTTTCCGCAGGTCTCAGCCCGATACAACGCCATCGGTAACTTTTCGCGTATCACCGAGGTCGCTACCCGGATCGCCAACCAACTCCCCAGCGAAGGTAACTCGGCCGCCTTCAAAGAATTTGCCTGGCGTTTCGTCAATATCATCGCAAGAGCGCTCGTGGATTTGGGTCGTCGCCCGGACTATCAACAAGTCCGGCGCTACATCAACGACATCGAACCCTTGTTTATGGAATACGCACGCGCCCACCTGAATCAGCATGGTGCGGAGGATTGGAAGGCACAGGTTGAAGAACTTGCGAACAGGATCTCTGAACGTAATCTGCCGGCTGCATTGCGTGGTCGCAATAGAGACGCCATTGCCCTGATGCGGCACCTGCAAACACAGGACATCTATGATCCGGTGCTCGATGGACTGGTCTCTGCCTTCAAATACGACAAGACCTATTTCGACAAGATCGTCAGTTCCGTCGGGCCATTGATGGAGAAGCTCACCACCGGCAATATCGCAGAACTCATCTCTCCAGATTATCTGGATGAGAACGATGCGCGGCCGATCTTCGAATGGATGGATGTGATTCGCCGTAAGGGGATCGTCTACGTGGGTCTGGATGCCTTGACCGATACGACTGTGGCCAGTGCCGTTGGCAATTCCATGTTTGCGGATCTGGTCTCCGTCGCGGGTCATATCTATAAGCACGGCGTGTCTGGCGAATCCACGGATAGCCCACCGACGATCTCCATGCACGCAGACGAGTTCAACGAGCTGATTGGCGACGAGTTCATTCCTCTATTAAACAAGGCAGGCGGGGCCGGGTTTCAGGTCACTGCCTACACTCAGACCTGGTCGGACGTGGAGGCGCGTATTGGCAGTCGGGCCAAGGCCGGACAGGTGGCCGGTAACTTCAACACGATGATTATGCTCCGGGTCAAAGAGCTGGCCACTGCAGAAATGCTCACTGAGCAGCTTCCGAGGGTTGAGGTCTTTACGCTGATGAGTGTGTCCGGCGTTGACGACTCCTCTGACCCAGGATCAGGTGTCGACTTCAAGTCCCGCAACGAGGACCGTATCAGTGTCTCCGAGGTACCAATGCTCACACCGGCTGAACTGATCACATTGCCCAAGGGGCAGGCGTTTGCGCTGTTGGAGGGCGGCCAGCTTTGGAAGATCCGTATGCCCTTACCGGCAACCGATTTAGACATGCCGGAATCGCTTACCGAAATTGCCTCCGAGATGGAGCGCACCTATATAACCAACGATCACTGGTATCGAATTCAGGAACCCTGGTGGGGAGCGGTAGCAGATATCACCGAGCCTACTGATGAAGTAGAGGTCTCAGATGGCTGAAGCGGTTGTAGATCCACGCCGCAGGGTGGTTCAGGAAGGGCTAATCTCGAAAAGCCTGACAGCGATTGCAAAAATCATACAATGGTTGCTGCTTTCGCTTTTATTTTCGATCATCGTCGAATGGGCTGGTATGGTGCTCTGGTGGCCGGATGAAGGCCTCGATCACAGTCGCACTATGCTTGCAACGGAGATCAGCTATCTCGATAACGACTTCAGACGTAGCGTTGTCACATCAGACCCGGCACAGTTTGCCAAACGGTTTGCAGATAACACTTACCATTACCTATTCGAGATAACGAGGTTCGTCGACTTTATTCGTTGGGTCTCACCATCACCGTCGCATAACGAGCAAGGGCTCAGGCCAAGACTGCACAAAATATACAACCCTATTGCCGAATTTGTGATCGCGATGATGCAAGTGACCCAAGTGTTCTCGGTACGTCTGGCGATTCTTACATTGGCGCTACCGATCTTCCTGCTGTTTAGTTTGGTTGCACTCGTCGATGGGCTAGTGCAGCGTGATCTTCGTCGATGGGGAGGAGGGAGGGAAAGTTCGTTCGTCTATCACTATGCGAAGAAAGCGGCACTTCCGATAGTGGTATTGAGTTGGGTTATCTATCTTGCCTTACCGTTCAGTTTGCATCCGACATTTGTTGTGGTGCCCTTTGCGACGCTGTTTGCGCTGACCGTGACAGTCACGGCAAGTACGTTTAAGAAGTACCTTTGAGCTACTTGTCGAGTTCATTTAGCCCCCGATTCTTAATTTGACCTTCCCACGATCCTTCGACTGCACTGATAATTGATTGGCGAAATCTCTGATGTTCTGGTTGTAGTGCCATGAGGAAAACGACATGCGGAGTATAAAATGCCTCAACAACTGAACTCTTAGCTATGTCCTTTAGAGATATCAACATGCGTTGTATAAACTGTTCTCGATTCTCTCTTATGAAATGCTGATAAATAAGAAGTGATTTGCCTGACCTCCATAAATCGGACACTTCTCTCCAGTATAGAAATTTCGACGAATCTTTACGTCCATAAGGCTTCGACTTAATCTCCAATCCATTATCTGGATCTAGGAAGACTAAATCGCTACTTCTTGATGCATCTAATAATGATGAAAACCAGGTTTTTCGCTCAAGTTTAGAATCTGGCACATAGTCAGAAAAGAAACCGCAACCATTCAAAAGCTCTGAATCTTCAATGAGAGATACATTCCTTTCAGGCACTTCATCTAGTAATTTCACCAGCCCTCGATAAAGAGCGGAATCATATCTCTCCCATCTATTTGGATTTCCTAGATACTCGATGAATTTTCCATCGGTACTACCGTCATCTGGTGTGAGCATCCACGCTACTAAAAGGCCTAGACCACTTGCAGATGTTATGGATCGCAAAAGACCATATTTCTTGTAATCGTTAATGTCGCCGAAATATTGGTGCTTCATGTCATTTATTTCTTACACCCAACGGTGGTGCCGTAAGTACCAGTTAGTGAAAGTATGTAGAATGGTGGTTAATTGTCGTCGTACATAAGTCTTGATGTCGCTCGCGGTTAGTATTCTACCCTACAATTACTCATCTCTATTCTCAGCGAGATAGAAGAACCCCGCAGACTCCTGAATTGATTTCCCATAGCTAGTCCTCCCCCGATCACCCACCATGCGTTTCACACGCAATACGGGGAGGACAACGATGCGAATTACCCAACTACTGTTTTTAGGACTACTCAGCACTGTACTGCCTGTTCAGTTTGCTATTGCCGATGCTGACGGTGAACGGGCGGCACTGGCGCGGCTCACTCATGAACTCCAGGCCATTGAGTCACTAATAGCAGAAGCCGCGTCGCAGGCCAACACGGATGCCCGGATTCGATTTCAGTATGACTGGTTGCGCCAAGATCTCGATCGGATTCGTCTCGGTATTCAGTCGCACATCGACACCCCGCGTTCAGAACCCAGAACCTTCCCGCCACTGCGTGGCGATTACCGCCGGTGATGCCGAGTCATGACCGCAGCACAAAACACGGCATTCCAGGCAGGTTCCGGTTTTACGTCAGCGACTCTGTTGATCGGTATTGCATCTGTCGTGCTGGTACTCGCCTTTATTTGGGTCATCTGGGTATCACTGGGCACCTTCCGTGCCTGGCAGAACGGGCAGGTCGCTTTGTTCGATGTGGTCTGGGCCACGTTGCGCGCCAGCATTGTACTTATGGTGTTGGGATTTTATCTGCGGTAAGGGCCTTGGGTCGAGACCGCATCGGTTCGGGGACGTCCCCGGTATTCATAACAGGGGGCAACCCCGTTACCTCGGAGAGAAAGCAATTATGAAGAAATCAGCAAAGCGGATCGCCACGGCAGTTGGATTGTTGGCGATGGCGGCAGGTCAATCGGTATGGGCGGTGTTACCGACCCCGGTTGCACCGAGTACGGCCCCGGCGGCCGGCGACTGGATCGGACTTATTCAGGGTTACATCAAGGACGGCGGGCTGGTTCTGGGGCTGGCGATTGCAGTGCTTGGCTTCGTATGGGTGGCTTACCTCGGTTTTGCCAAATTCAACGAAGCACGCCAGGGCAAGGCCGAGTGGGCCGAGGTAGGTGTGCTCGGCATCGTCGGTGCAGTCGTGCTGATCTTTGCCAGCTACCTGCTCACCGAAGCCGCAGGCGTCATCTAACCGATGCCCGATCGCGACGATATTCTGGCCGACCGGCTCAATGTGGAGCCGGCGATCTTCAAGGGCTGTTCGTCGTCGGAACTGGGCATCATTGTTTGTGTGGCCGCGCTCGTCTGGTTACCCGTGTCTCTCCTCCTCACGGGCATGATGGGCGCGGTCACCATGGGTTTCGGCATGGCCGGTGTTGGTGTGGTCGGTACCGTGATTGTCATGGCTGGTCTGTTTCAGCGCCTGAAACGGGGCCGTCCGGACGGGTACTACCAGCAACACGCCAGCATCTGGTTGGCAGACCATGGCTTACGCCGCTCTCCGTTTATTCGGCGCAGTGGCGCCTGGGACATTGGGAGGACACGGTATGCGACGTTACCGCAACGAGATTGATAACGTCAGCGCCCACGTGCGCTCACTGTGGGTGGTCATCTGCCTCCAGTTTGTCGTCATCGTTGCGCTCTGGTTCGGCTGGAGTCAGGCACCGACGCAACTGACCGTGCATGTGCCACCGGATCTTCGCTCTGGCGCAACAATGTCGGTCAACGAAGTACCTGCGTCCAACGTGTATGCCTTCGCCTTCTATATCTTCCAGCAGCTTAACCGCTGGCCGGAAAATGGTGCAAAAGATTACGGCAAGGCCATCTTCCGGATCTCACCCTATGTGACACCGCGTTATCGAGCGGAACTCATGGCGGATCTGGAATTGAAAGGGCGGCAGGGCGAGTTGTCCTACCGCGTGCGAGGTGTGCAAGAGATTGCCGGGCATGGTTACGAGGAACGCCGTGTCGATGTGCTCGCACCCGGTGTTTGGGTGGTCTGGCTGGATCTCGACCTGTTGGAGTCGGTTAAGGGCATGACCGTGAAGAAGACCGCGATCCGTTATCCCCTTAGAGTCGTGAATCTGGCTGTTGATCCTGAAGCAAATCCCTGGGGATTGGCGTTGGATGGATATTCAAGCGAAGGGCCTCGTCGATTAAGCGAATCGGAATTGAATGAAGATGCTGAACAGAAAAAGTAGCAGAGCAAGGAGTTCACTTATGCGAAAAACCAATACTATTCAGCGCGTGATCGTTACATGGCTTGGCGTGTTTCTGTTATTGGTGCAGTCGCTGTCCCATGCCGAGACCGATACTATTGAGCGGATCGAGTGGAAGAAAGTACCGATTCGTCTGGAACTCGCGGCCGGACAGGAACAGCGGATTGAATTCCCGGCCGCGGTCAAGGTGGGTGTGCCAGCATCTATCCAGCCTCTGCTGCGTACGCAAAGTGTCAACGGAACGGTTTATCTGCTCGCGCATGCACCGTTTGATACAAGCCGGCTCATGGTGCGCGAACTCGACAGCGGCACAATTTATTTGTTCGATGTCACGTCCACCCAGGACGGTGTTGCAGGCCATCCCCTTCAAATCTATATGACCGACGAACGAGGGGCCAATGATCCTGGCACTGGGCAGCATAACTCGAGTCCAGGGCAACCAGATTATATTCAATTGACACGATTTGCGGCACAGCAGCTCTATGCGCCATTCCGGCTGGTCAAAGACAGCCCCGCCATAATTCGCATCCCCGTTTCACGGGATTCTGTTGACCTACTTTACGGCGGAATGGTTGAGGCAACCCCATTGGTGGCATGGCAAGCCAACGGACTCTATGTCACGGCCGTCAAACTCACCAACCGAACCCGTCAGGCCCAAATCCTGGACCCGCGTAATCTGCGAGGTGCATGGCTAACGGCAAGTTTTCAACATCATCTCTTGTTACCCGAGGGCAATGAAGCCGACACCACGGCCGTGTATCTGATTTCGGCACGACCATTTGAAATCTCGTACTAGGAAAACCTATGGCCATCGCAACTTCTAATCGACTGCTGCCATTACTCGCTGGCGCCGTGGTATTGATGCTGGCCTTCGTTACCCTGAAATCCTGTAATGGAGAACAGGAAGCATCGCTCGTCATGGAGTCCGTACCCCAGGCACCGGCGCCGGATGCGGATAGCCCCGCGGATACCATCAAGACCTTGACAGCTAACGTTGCGGCCATGACTGCAGAGGTGAAGGCATTGCGCAAGGACAATGACCAGTTACGCAAGGGGAATCACGACTTGCTGGCCAACCGTCATCAGATCGAAGAGAACGTCGCAACCCGGCTCAAGCGCGAGATGCTGTCACGCGACAAGGGCCAGGAGGCGCGCAGCCGGATCGATGCTGGTGTGCTTTCATCATTGACAGCACGCGTGGATGCACTTTCGCAGTCGCTCTCCCGGGGTAGTTCACCCCAGGGCAGTCATGATATCCCGGTGGGGTTGGGTCTCGACGGTGTTGGGGAAGGTGGTGTCCCAACAGACAGTCTGGTTTGGATCGATCCGCTGGATGCCCTTGAGACTGATTCAAACCCAACGGGTACAAATGGCCTGTTGCGCCGTGTGGGCCAGTCTACTGATGGTGCGCTGGACCCGGCCCGTGAGAAGACCAACAACGTTACTCAGGAATTCAATTCCATCCATCCCGTATACACAGTACCCCGCAACGCTACACTCATCGGCTCGACCGCCATGACCGCCCTGGTGGGTCGCGTGCCAGTGCAGGGACAGGTGCGAGACCCGATGCCATTCAAGGTGATCACAGGTGTGGATAACCTTGCCGCGAACGGACTGTCTGTACCCGGTGTACAAGGCATGGTGTGGAGCGGGACGGCTATCGGAGATTGGACACTGTCGTGTGTGACGGGGCGTCTCGACTCGGTCACCTTCGTCTTCGAGGATGGCACTATCCGCACTATTTCCAGTGATGACCGAGGTAACCAGAGTGGCGGTTCGGAGAAGCCCCTTGGCTGGATCTCGGACGCACAGGGTATTCCCTGTATCACAGGTGAGCGTAAGACCAATGCGCCGGCATTTCTCGCCCAACGTATCGGAGTGATGGCTGTACAGGCCGCAGCAGAAGCCGCAGCCAGTGCCGAGACGACATCTGTTGTGAGTGATGTTGGCGGTGTGACCAGCAGTGTTACCGGAGATACTGGCACTTTCATATTGGGTAAGACGATTTCTGGTGGCAGCGACGAGGTCTCGAAGTGGTTGCTGGAGCGCCAGTCCCAGAGCTTTGATGCCGTCTTCGTACCTGCCGGCACTCGCATTGCTATTCACGTCGACCACGAGCTTCCCATCGATCTTGATACCACTGGCAGGAAACTGACTCATGCAAAATCCGTTGACCCTTATCTCCGCACTCAGCTTGATTAGTCTGGCATTGGCAGGCTGCGCCAGTACCAAGGAGTCCGTTCTGCCTCAGGATGGCCCTTCGATGAAGGCTATTTATGACGGTCATGTCCATGAAATGAATGCGCGGGACCCGGAGGTTCTCCGCCATGAGTTGGGAAACCGTCGCCTTAACACCGGGGAGGCGGCCCTGCAGGGTTATACCCGGGATGCCTTTACAGAGATCGATGTTCTGTTTCCGCGCCTGCCGAACCCGACATTGGTGATGTATGTGTTCCCACATCTGGCAGGGAAGACACGGGCACCGGTGCCCGGCTATACAACCGCATTCTCGATGTACGAGCAAGTAGAGTATGCCTTGCCCGGCGAAGTCGCTGGCCAGCCCGTCGGTAAGAAACAGTGAGTTTTATCAGGCAACAATCATCCAATGATGTGGAAGATGAAGGGAAGGAAGCGCCGATCACCACGAGGCAGGTCAAGCAACTCTATGAACGCCCGTCATCGTTTACCGATCTCCTGCCGTGGATGGAGTACAACCCGGCGAGCCGAACCTTTCTGCTGGAAGACGGGATCAGTGTCGGTGCCCTGTTCGAGATTACGCCGGCCGGTACCGAGGCGCGCACGCCGGAATTCATGACGCAATTGCGCGATGCCATCCAGACCGCACTGACGGATGCGATCCCTGAAGAAGATGAATCTCCATGGATATTGCAAGTGTACGTTCAGGATGAACCGAGCCTGCAAAGCTTTCAGAAAGAGGTTGCGAATTATGCGCAGCCCAGTGCGCGAGATTCGGCCTACACCCAACACTTTCAGCAAACGATGCGTGAGCATCTCGCACAGATCACGCGCCCCGGTGGTCTTTTTGAGGATACTGCCGTCACCGGTACCCGTTGGCGCGGCCAGGTCCGACGTGTGCGGGCGACGCTGTACCGACGACTAAAACCCAATGGCCGACTGCCGCCAGCCGTTGAAGTTGAGGAGGCACTGAACGATGTGGCCACCAAGTGGGTGGCCTCACTGGCCTCGGCGGGAATACGTGCGCACCGTGGGGCTGGAAAGGATCTCTACGAGTGGTTGCTCAAGTGGTTTAATCCGAAACCTGAGATTACCGATGGTGATCCCGACAGGCTGATCGAAATTGCTCCGTATCCCGGTGATGATGACCTGCCGTTTGGTCATGATCTGGCGGAGCGTCTAACACTCACGATGCCACGCTCGGAGAAGGCCACCGCCACGTGGTGGTTTGATGACCTGCCACACACTCACGTGACCATACAGGGACTGCGTCGGGTCCCGGAGGTTGGGCACATGACAGCGGAACGCCAGGCCGGTGATTATGTGTTTTCGCTATTTGATCGATTCCCGGAACACACTGTTATGGTGCTGACCCTGACTGTCAAACCCCAGGATTTTACCCGCAACCACATTGCCCAGGTCAAACGCGCATCAGTGGGAGATTCTGCAGAAGCCGAACTCGCTCACGAAGATGCTGAAGCAGTCGAGCGGGAGATGGCACGAGGGAACAAGCTCTATCCGCTCGGGATCGGTTTCTATCTGCGTGGTGAAGATTTAAAGACATTGCGCGCCAACGTCAACCAACTGAACGCACTCCTGCTGCCCAATGGGCTGCAGCCGATCCTGCATGAGGCAGATCTGTTAGCACTCGATAGTTATATGCGCAATCTACCCATGGCATACGATGCAGCATTGGAAAAGAGCAGTCGACGATCGCGCTTGGTGTTCTCCAGCCACACCGCCAACCTGCTGCCCCTGTATGGTCGATCGAAAGGCACAGGCCATCCTGGACTGGTTTTCTTCAACCGGGGTGCGGAGCCCTTCGTATTTGATCCGTTACATCGATCGGACCGGAAAAAGAATGCGCACATGCTCATTCTCGGTCCCACCGGTGCCGGTAAGTCCGCGATGCTCGTCTATTTACTACAGCAGATGGTTGCTATGTACCGTCCGCGGATATTCATCATCGAGGCAGGCGGATCATTCTCCCTGTTGGGTCAGCAATTCCGCACCCATGGGCTGGCCGTCAATCAGGTCACGCTGAATCCAAATGCAGATGTCAGTCTGCCGCCGTTTGCAGACGCCTTGCGCGTATTAGAGAAGGAGCGTCAGCGCCACGTGCGCGAAGATCCGGATGCGCTGGCCGATGACGACGAGGAAGAAGGCGTCGGTCGTGACATTCTGGGCGAGATGGAGATCGCCGCCCGTATCATGATCACCGGCGGTGATGAGCGCGAGGATGCACGCATGACCCGGGCCGACCGGCTACTGATCCGCAATGCGATCTTCCTGGCCGCCAAAACTCTTAAAGAGGCCGGTCGCGATCAGGTGCTTACGGAAGACGTGGTAGCTGCGCTTCAAAATATCGGTCACGATGAGACACTGCCTGACCACCGGCGCAACCGAGCCATTGAGATGGGCGACGGCATGGCGCTGTTTTGCTCAGGCTTAGCAGGCCATTTCTTCAATCGCCCTGGTACACCTTGGCCCGAAGCAGATGTGACCATTCTGGAGATGGGCATCCTCGCTCGTGAAGGTTATGAGGACCAACTCACCGTGGCTTACATCTCCATGATGAGCCACATTAACGATCTGGTGGAACGTCACCAACACGATGAAAGGCCGACATTGGTGGTGACGGATGAAGGACACATTATTACCACTAATCCACTCTTAGCCCGCTATGTCGTCAAGATCACCAAGATGTGGCGCAAGCTCGGCGCATGGTTCTGGATTGCTACTCAGAATCTTGAGGACTTCCCGGATACCAGCCGCAAAATGCTCAACATGATGGAGTGGTGGTTGTGCCTGGTCATGCCCAAAGAAGAAGTGGAACAGATTGCCCGGTTCAAGGATCTCACGGACATACAGCGCAGCCTGTTGCTATCGGCCCGCAAGGAGCCGGGCAAATACGTCGAGGGTGTAGTGTTGTCAGATAATCTTGAGGCATTATTTCGTAATGTGCCACCACCGCTATCTCTGGCGCTTGCAATGACGGAGAAGTATGAGAAGGCCGAACGTGGAGTGATTATGCAAGAGCAGAACTGCAGCGAGCTCGAGGCTGTGCATATCATCGCGAAACGTATTGCCGAAAATCGTGGAGGCAAGGTGAGCTAAGGCGGTTTAGTCGAGATTATATAATGGGGTTCCACCCAAATTCTTGTTCGTAAGTTTCCCGATATTGAGTAGTAATCTGGTGAGGTGTCCTACGCACGTATTCTTCCGCGAGTTTTGAGGACTCACTTTCCAGCCCTCGAAGATACTCCAAGGTGGCCGCTAATGTGGGGACACTGCCCCTACTGTTTTTGAAGCCGGCTTTGAGGCCTGTCCATACAATGCCGTCAACAGATCCATTTATTGCCCAATCACCTATGGTAGAAGCTTCAGAATGCCGGGATTGATTATCTTGGGTCCAGTATCCTATTGAATACTTAATATTGTGGTTTTTAATCCCTTCGCGGTCGGCAAGGGATGATTTCGCATCTTCAATGGTAAGTACGTCCAATTCGGCCCACAACACTTTCACATTCCGGCAGCCCTGAGCCACAACAAGCGTAAGACGCCCATCGCCTGACTGCCTTGCAAACTCTATGGGTAAGGAAGGACCATCAGTTTGCCACTCACCTTTTACCGGAAGACCGTCTGGTTTCCAGATCAAAGAACCCCATCCGAGACACAAAATTCGCATCGTGATTTCCTGAAACTACGACAGTAGTTGTCTTGATTTCTAGTAGGAGCACCATTTGCCTTCAGCAATACTTCAGGCTATGCGTTACTCCCAACATATTGTAGCAATAATTATCTTGTTCACAGTTACTGGCACGGCATATTCGAGTCCTTCGTATCAGGAGGCAATGGTGGTGGAGATATTCACCACTTCGGACCTGGTGGGTCAGTGGGAACATGTAGATAGCAATAAAAAGGCACATCAGAACATTATTCTGCAGTTTTATCGGTTGAATGGGATTCAACATATCGAGGCAGAACTCTCCAGGGACCTATCAGCTGATCCCAATGAGGCGAAACAGAGTGTTCTACGACGCATTCATAACCTGGACGAGCAATCTAGATCGGAAATGCAATCTGCGGCGATGGCGTTAGCCAAAGCAATGCAATACGGTATCGACCGATTCCCTGCCATTGTCTTTGATGGTCAGACTGTCGTTTACGGCGTTACGGATCTGAAGGTTGCGCTTGCGTACCTCCAAGAATGGCAGGCCAGGGCCAAACTATGATCCGCTCACGATCCATCTCTCTCCTACTTGTTGTTTCGCTATGCGTTCCTGTCACTGGATTTACCGGCACGACTACGTCACCTCAGATCATCACCCAGACCACTGCGGCAGCATTATCCTGTATGCAGTGGATGCCAATCGGTGTTTGCTTCTGGCTGCGCTGTTCCTGGTCTGGTTGCAGTGTCAGGACCTCGATCAAGGTTGGTCACTACAACCCGGATCTGGTGGTCAGTACCTACAACGAACTGGGCGGTAATCCGTGGGCCGAGATCCGGGCAACTCTGGGTCTTGCACAGAAAGCTGCTGCCACGGGTCTGCTGGGATGCTTTGTTGCCAGTGCCGATCGACAGTGCCGGCAACCGGACGGAAGGCACCTCGGAACGCGATCACAAGAACCTCGTCTACCGCGAAACCGATGCCATCGGTCATCCGCTGAGTTCACTATCCGGTCTCGTCGCCGGGGTAGGGCTGTTGTGTCCGTCCCAGACCACATCCTTCTTCCCTTATTTCCAGTCCGGACTCGATGCCCTGTCCTGGCGGCAGGAGGTGCCGGAGATCTTCTATCCGGCAAGCTTCATTCCCGGTCTGCGCGAGCTGGGTACCTGGCCCCTGCAAACCTGGGGTGGTGTCTATCCACGTACCGGTTGGACCACCCAGGCCGAAGAACCCAAGGCCGCGGCCATCAACGCCCAGCGTGCCGGTGACATCGTCACGCGCACCGGTCAGCCGCACGTCTATGTCCCGGTGACCGGGTCATCCGGTTCCGTGAAGGTCTGGCCACCGGGCCCGTTGATGGAGAAGGATCGCAGCACCGGGACCTGGCAGATGTTGGTGCCGCAGCCTGAATCGAGCTGCAACGTCTTCGGTACGAATGATCTTGCCAGTCTCACCGGCTGGGGCGGTGGCCGCGTCGATAGCGAGGGTGATTACGTCTGGAATCTGTGGCGGCCCTACAAGTGCTGCCGGCGTCGCGGCCAGTGGTTTCTGTTTTCTATCGACTGGATGGCCTATCCCCCATGAATGCAAACTTCTCTACAAACCTGCCGGTATCGGCAGCTTACTGCCTGGCTGTTGATCGGATTGCTTGGTTTGAATAATGCGCAGGCCGTCACCAAAGGGCCGACGGAAGACAGCCTCTGGTATTACGAGATCGGCGGCGCAGAGCCGGTGTCGGTACCTGCCAATCCGTCCGTCGTGTCGGTGACCCTGGGTGGTTCCGCACAACTGGGACTGGGCTACAGCTGCGGCAAGTTCGATCCCGTGGCCGCCGTGACCAACACGCTGAACGACATCGGTGCCGGCGTCGACAACATGATGAATGCCATGACGGCCGCGGCCAGTGCCGCCATTGCCGCACTCCCGGCGCTGATTCTGCAGCGTGCCAATCCCGGTCTCTACGACATGTTCCAGAATGCCCTGCTGCAGGCCGAGGAGACCATGCAGCTGGCCACCAAGTCCTGCGAGCAGATGGAGGCCGAGATCGCGCAGGGCAAGAATCCCTATGCCGATCTCATCACGCTATCCAAGGGTAATGACTGGAAACTGCAGATGGGGATTGGTGGCAATGATGCGGTCACGGCAAAGGATGCCGTCGAAACATCGAACGGTGACAGCGGTATTCCCTGGGTCGGTGGCCAGGCAGGGGGAGCAGGTCAGCCCGTACTGGAGTTCACCGGTGACATCGTCAAGGCAGGCTACAACATCAATATGAACCGGCCGATCACGACGACGGGTCCCGTACCGCCAGCATCGGCCACCCGCCTGACGGAGATCTGGACGACCCCGACCGATGCCCGCGACTGGGTCGTCGATGTGGTCGGTGAGAACATCGTGACCACCTGTGATACCTGCCGCAAGGACAGTATTCCCGGCACCGGCCTGTTACCGAAACTGAATCAGGAAGCGACTGCCGTCACCGTGGAAATACAGAACCTGGTCAGTGGTGCGACACCCCTGACACTGGCCAATCTGGACAATATCACAGCCCCCGGTGTGGCCATCACCCGCCAGGTCATCGAGGCGATCCGCGAGATGCCGGCCTCCGAGCAGAGTCTCATCATGGGCCGGCTGGTCTCGGAGATCAGTACCGCCCGCACGGTGGAAAAGGCGCTGTACGCCCGACGCCTGCTGCTGTCCGGCCGGCAGGTGCCGGAGGTCTATGCCACCGAGGTGGCCCGCGAGCATGCGGATATCTCCATCGCCGAGCTGGACAAGGAGATCGAGAATCTCCTGTTCGAGACCCGGGTACGCAAGGAAGTGGTCTCCGACACGATCGCGACACTGCTCCAGCGTGCTGCGGCCCGACGCCAGGCCTCCCTGAATACCCCGCGGGTGCCCACGATCGATCCCCGACCGCTGAGTAATGGCCGTGTTCCATAACGGGTTTGCCTTGCGCCGGCGCTGGTTCCTCCTGCTGACCCTGCTGGCATTTGTCTTGGCGCTGGTTACCGGTGGCATCCTCTGGCATTCGGTCGAGACATCCTCGATCAGCGAGATTCAGACCCGGGTCGATGCCATGAAGCCGGTCTTTACCGGATTCCGACTGTTTCTGATTGCCCTGGTGGCTGTGGCCTGGCCGTTCCTGACGAACGGTCTCCATCGCTGGGGACAGATCGATGAGGCACAGGCAACAACACTGCTAGCCCTACGCTGGCGCATCGTGACCTGGCTCGTGGTGATCGAACTGGTGTTGGGCCAGAACCTGCTCGGTCAGGTATTGGCCGTGCTGCAGGGGAGTAGGGCATGACCGTCGACAGCTATCTCGAGCTCTTCACCACGCTGTTCGGCTGGACCTTCTATGGCATCCTCTGGGATGTGCTGCTCGGCACGGGCATCGTGTTCCTGCCGTTCCTCGGTATCCTGATCGATAACTGGCGTGAACCCGCGGAAGGCGGTGAGTTCGGTACCGTCACCGGGTTGTCGCTGCGGCGCATGGAGCTGGAACTCTTCATTGCGCTGCTGGTGGTCGTGCTGGCCGGGCAGCCGGCGGCATTGACGCCGCTCAACGCGGCTGCACTCAACTACACGCCGCCACCGACACTGATCGATCCGACACCAGCCAACGGCGACCGTTGCCGCACCCCAAAGCACCTATGGTTCCACCGGGTTTACCGGCTCGCCGGCGACGGTGAACATTCCGGTGTGGTGGTATGCCGTACTCTCGATGACCTCCGGATTCAATCATGCGGTGGTCGAAGGGCTGCCGACTGCGGCGGATATGCGCACCTACGAACAACAGGCGCGGCTGGCGACCATTGCCGATCCGCGTCTGCGTCAGGAAGTCAGCGACTTCTTCAGCCAGTGCTACATCCCGGCGCGGTCGAAATATCAGGCCGAGCGCCCGGCCACCGCAGCGGTCAATGCCTCGTTGACGACCTATGGGCCGGATGATCCGGACTGGATGGGTTCCCATGTCTATCGCAATACGACTGGTTACTACGACACCCTGCGCCCGACCACGCAGATTGCCGGCTGGGCCTACAATGCGGCGCGCGATACCGAATACGATCCGGCCGCACCACCCACCTGGGGCAAGCCCTACTGCAAGGAGTGGTGGGAAGACGGCTCGATTGGCCTGCGGGAAAAGCTGATTAACGAGGCCGATGCCACCTCGGCAGGTTTTTCAGGCCTGGTCGTCGCGGTAGCCCCGGCGCTGGCCAGCGAACAGCAAAACGATGCGGTCGCCAGGACCGTACTGACCAACTCACCGCCGACGTGGTCGAACAACGACCTCGTGGCCCACAATTCAGGCAGCACGGGATTGCTGAGCACGGTAGAGAATGTCGCCAAAGGTGGTCTGGCAGCGGGTGGCGTGCTGACTGCATCGGCGCTGTTTTCCGTCACCATGACCGCCGTCCTTCAGGCGCTCCCGATGGTGCAGGCCGTGCTTTTGCTCGGTATCTATGCCTTGCTTCCCATGGTCGTGGTGCTGTCGCGCTATTCCATCTCCATGATGGTCGTCGGCGCCATGGCCATCTTCACCGTCAAGTTCTGGAGCGTGCTCTGGTACCTGGCGATGTGGGTCGATCAGAATCTCATCCAGTCCATGTACCCGGATGTGAACGTCTTCCTGCAGATCTTCGCCAATCCCGGTGAGCACGACACCAAGCGCATGCTGCTCAATATGATTACGACCAGTCTCTATCTTGGGCTTGCCGTTGCTGTGGAGTGGGATGATGGCGTGGGTAGGAATGCACGTCGGTAGATCTGTTTCGAATTCGATGGCGCTTCTAGGCAGACCCGCTGAAGATGCCGGTAAGCAGGGCGGATCGATCGCAAAAGCCGTGGCTAGTAAAGGTATGCGTCGCTAGGCGACGAGGGTGCTAGTCTCGATCGTACCAGCCGTAAGGATCGAGGCCAGAATCCAGGCGGCCTGTCCGGTGGTTCAATTCTCCTGAGAGGTCGGAGTCGTGGAGACGGCGCTCCTCGTTCTGCCCAACCTCGACCGCGGAAAATAGATCCCTGAGCGTGGCAAGCAGCGCAAATACAAGCCCAACGGCAACGCCGCCGACTTTGAGCAGTAACTGTCCGATTCTCAATGTTCTGTATCCGTTCATCAATATCAAGCATAGACGATTGGACTTTCCCCGGTCTAGTGTTCACCTCCGGCTTATCATGCGAGCATGAGGGGAAGGCCAATGAGCAGTCAATAGTATTCACCAGTGGTTCACTAGCAAGCTCAGAGCAGTGTTGGCCTATAATCGCACGACTTCCGCACTCCCGACATGAGTAAACCGACCAGGCGTGCAAGTCAGCAGGATAATCTGAGAATCCTTGCCTGTAGCTGTAATAGCCGCGCCCATGGTTTCAAGCCGGCCGGGATCCGAAAATCCTAGTGCATCGTCTATGATCAGGGGCACGCCACCCTGATTTGAAACAATTCGGGCGGCTGCCAGACGAGTCAGGATACCCAGCTGTTCCTTCATGCCTACGCTGAGGAACTCAAACGGTATGGTTTTGGCATCGCGTGTGCACGAAAGAATTGCCCAGTCGTCACCGAGATCAACAGAAAAATCCGAACCAAACATAATTCTTCCCAGCTGCTCGATACCGTCTTTCAATGGGCGAACATAGGCCTTGCGGGTGGCATCGCGGTGTTTGTTCAGCGTCTGCCATAAGCGCTCCGCTGCTGCAGCGCGGTTTGTAGTTCCTTCATAGCGAACCTCCAGTTCCTCGAGTTCGCGTTCGGCTGCCTCCAGTGCTTCGAATCGCCCATTTGCTTGTGCCTGCGTGAGCCTGTCTTCAAGTACCGCGCGGTCTCTTTTTAGGTCTTGAAGATCGTTTTCCGCACGTTGGTAGGATGCCTGTGCGTTTGTTAACAGTGCTTCAGTTGTGTCAGGCGAAGCAGATTCGAGCTGTTTATTGAGATCAGTTAACTCGCCCTGTAGATTTTCCACGCCCGTGGTTTTTTCTGTAACTCGGATTTTGACTGCATCATCTGGTTCTGCAGTGCGGGCTTCATCCAGTTGCTTTTGCCTGCGCTGACTGTCCTGTTTCAGGCCCATCCACCTCCTGTATCGCGACACGATGGTTTGCATCAGCTTCTCGATAATCATCGCGTAAACGATCGCATTCCTCTTGCTGCGACTCAACGGCCGCAATCGCAATCCCTTAAAGTCCTGTCTCGGCTGATTGAGTCTGCACGGTTGCTTGTTCAATACTCTCGGGAATTGGTGTTTCATCTGCGCGTTCAGCTGCATAGGTGTTACAACGTGACTGCAACTGTTTAACAGTCGCTTTGATGTCCGCCTCGCTGTCATCACCCAGCAACTCGATGATTTTGTCATTCCAGCTTTTGAGATCACGTACAGCATCGATACGCCTGGCATTCGGTTGCTACCGCATCGGCCAGGTTTTTAACGGCATACTTGTCCAGTAAAGCAGTCAAGGCTTCTTCATATTCCACGACGTCGGCCTCAAGATCGGCCGCAGATTGCGAAGGTGTGACCCGAATGTTTGCCACCCCGGGAATACCGACACGCAGTTCGGCTGCAACATTCCGTTTCTCAACCGCGCCGGTAGCCAATTCCAGCTGCTCATCGTTGAAAGAAATTTCCAGGTCTTGTTCAGCCGCAATCTCAACTGTAGAGGTTGCCGTGTCCCGCTTGCCAATGGCGACCTGTAATTCGCTCTCGGCCTGACGCAGTGTCTCCAGTCCAGCGGTATCGATCTGAATCTCGGCCAGCTTGGTGCGCTCAGCCTCTGCTTTCTCCGTGAATTCCCGCAAGCGTGTGAGTCGCTGCTTTTCTTCGTCCAGCTTTGCCAGGGCCTGCAGGTGCTGCTCGTCTGCCTTGGCCAGTTCAACTGTTGCGTGTGCCTGTTTTAGTTCTGCCTTGAGGTCTTTAAGCGCGCTGTCGGCTTCATCGCTTGCAGTTTTCAGTGGTCTTCGTGCGCTCGTCAAGCGGTGCAAGTTGTTCGCTTTTCTCCTCAAGAGTCTGGCTACTGGTTGACAGATCGTCAATCAATGCGTGTTCGCCGATTCTGCTCATCGACAGCCGCCTGCTGCAACTGCTGCGCCGAATCCAGTTCCGACTGTTTGGTCGCCACCTGCTGCTGCAAGGAGCTGATTGCCTCCCAGGCGGTTTGATACTTGGGGACATTTTTCTGCAGTTCGGGTAGTGCGCCTTCGAGGCGACGGACTTCGGTAATGCTACGCTCGTAAGTCAGTGCTGTCCGTATCAATCGCTGACAATGCATCACGCGCCTACATCCACTGCTACACGTGCCTCAGCCAATTTCATTTTCAAGGCCGGCAAATTTCGGCTTTACCGGATTTCAGGGTGAAGTACTGTTCGTATTCAGCCTGCACGCTGCGAAACAGATCGGAATCGTCCTGGTTCGGCCGAAGAACTGCCCGCCGCCTCGTCCAGCGCACGGGCAAGCCCATCGGAATCAGCCAGATGTACTCCCATGATTTCCTTGCCCTGTTCTACCAGCAATGCATTCCATAAACCCATGTCGATGGTTGCATCCAGTATCTGTTCGACCCGTTCGTGGGCCTCACGCCCGGTTAGCTGCTCGGCTTTTGGCGCCAGTATTCGCAGCTCCGTTTGCTTGTTCTTGTTATAGGTCTTGGTATAGACAATGTGATAATCACCCGTGATGATTTCTGCCTCGACCCGGCTGCCCACATCCTGTCCGACCGGCTGAATTGCCTTAACGGTCTTTTTGTTTGACGAATCGAGTTCGTTCAAATAACGTAAGCAATGCCTCAACAAAGGTCGACTTGCCAATTTCATTCGGGCCTTCGATTAACGTCACATCATCGGCAAACTCGATCTCGCGTGAGGGCACGCCACGCCAGTTTTCCAGTGCCAGTCTCAAAAGTTTCATACCTGCTCTCCCTGCTGGCTCAGGCGGTAGAACAGCCGTAAAGCATCCTGTGCCACTGGATCAGATGGCGGCATCTTCCAGCAATTCGTCCCAGGCTTCCCGCGCATAACCGCTGAGCGAGACACTGTCCTGATCAAGTTCATCCGGCACGATGGTGAGGTCAGTAGTGCGTTTACGACGGCGCAAGCTCGCAAATAATTCGGATTGGGTCTCA
>CAVYIJ010000016.1:0-94210 GCA_963768575.1 uncultured Halobacteria archaeon | reverse complement strand
GTGCGCGCCGGTTACATGGCCGATTGGCATGGGAAAGCGCCTCAAGGGAATCTATCATTTGCTGGAAGACACGGTGCACCTGTATGAAGCCGGCAAGAACGACAAGCGCCAGGATGTGAATATCATCAAGGGGCTGGATAATCCAATGCTGGACGAATTACTTGGCGACCAGGCTGCTGAATTGCGCGACGAGGTAGATCTTGTCAAGGGCGCCAGCCACGAGTTTGAACGCGGGGCGTACCTGGAAGGTAAATTAACCCCCGTGTTCTTTGGCTCCGCAATCAATAATTTCGGTGTGGATGAATTGCTCGATCACTTTGTCGCAACAGCGCCTCCCCCATTGCCACGGCAGACAACAACGCGAACTGTGGACCCGGCTGAAGAAAAGTTTTCCGGGTTCGTCTTCAAGATCCAGGCAAACATGGACCCGGCACACCGGGACCGGATTGCTTTCCTCAGAATATGCTCGGGCAGCTACAAGAAAGGCATGAAAATGCGTCATGTACGTATTGGCAAGGATGTGCAGATTTCCAATGCGGTGACATTTCTTGCCTCTGACAGGGGACACGTCGACGAAGCATATACGGGCGATATTATCGGCTTGCATAACCACGGCACTATCCGGATTGGCGATACGTTCACGCAGGGCGAAGACCTGAAATTTACCGGTATACCGAGTTTCGCGCCGGAACTGTTTCGCCGTGCAATACTAAAGGACCCGCTGCGCATGAAGGCGTTGCAGAAAGGCCTCGATCAGTTGTGCGAGGAGGGTGCAACGCAACTTTTCCGCCCGTTGAAGAATAATGAGCTGATTCTGGGCGCCGTCGGCATTTTGCAATTTGACGTAGTAGCGCATCGTTTGAAGGATGAATACAATGTGGAATGCCAGTTCGAGACAGTGACGGTCGCAACAGCCCGTTGGGTTGAATGTCCGGACGAGAAAACCGAGCTGATGTTCCGTGAAAAAGCATATGAAAACCTTGCCCTAGACCAGGGGGGTGCGCTGGTCTATATCGCGCCAACCCGGGTCAATCTCGACCTGGCGATTGAGAAGTGGGCAAATGTCCGGTTTCACGCCACGCGGGAGCACTAGGCAAGCCTGGTTGACGGGAGCATTCCCGTTATTGTCGGCCCCATGCCATGTTCGGGGGGGGGCAGGCGCCGTTCAGCAAACCATGTAACGAGGCCGCCACAGGAGTCCGTGGCGGTATTGCCGGGTACCGTCGCTGAATCATTCGGGATACTTGCAGTAAATCGGGTCGTTACCTTGTTTCACGCAGTCAGGATATATCCAGGTCTCTCTAAAATTCGATCCAGTGGATGATATGATTTTCCAGTTCGTCCCTGGCAACATCGTTTTCATTCACGGTATGTCCAAGCACGGAAATACCGGCCTCATGCACGGTATCGCGGTTGCCCGAGATGAGAGGATGCCACCATTCAAGCGGCCTGTGCTCGGCAAGAAGCCGGTAGGCACAGGTCGCTGGCAGCCATGCGAATTGTCCGCGATTGCCCGGCTCGATAACCGTGCAATCATCAACCAGCTGCTTGCGTTTATCGTAGTGCCGGCAGCGGCAGGTAGTTGTATCCAGCAATCGACAGGCAACATCAGTGTAGTAATAATTGCCGGTATCAATATCTTCCAGTTTGTGCAGACAGCACCGGCCGCAGCCGTCACATAAGGACTCCCATTCATCCCGCGTCATCTGATCGAGTGACTTTTCTTCCCAGAAAGCTGTCATTATTTTCAACCACGTTTAGTCTTCAGCACTGATATGTGTATTATCCACCAATTTACTGCTCGTAGAGTGATATGAATCCATCAAACCTTGCACGCCAGAAGTGGGGTTGGGCGCTGTATGACTGGGCCAACTCGGCTTTTTCAACAACCGTGATGGCGGGGTTTTTCCCGGTATTTTTCAAGGAATACTGGAATGCCGGGCTGGAAGTGACCGAGAGTACATTCAGGCTTGGCATGGCGAACTCGATCGCGAGCCTGATTATTGTTCTTCTGGCACCACTGCTGGGTGCCATTGCTGACAACATGAACCGCCGTAAGGCCATGTTGTTTGCATTTGCATTTCTCGGCATGCTGATGACAAGCGGATTGTATCTGGTCGGACAGGGTGACTGGTTGCTGGCCGCGTTTTTATACATTGGTGCCGTAATCGGCTTTTCCGGCAGCAATATATTTTACGATTCGTTGCTGCCATTTGTTAGCGTGGAGAGGGACGTTGATCGAACCTCAGCGCTGGGTTTTTCGCTGGGATACCTTGGCGGTGGATTACTGCTTGCCTTGAATGTCCTGATGACGATTAAACCCGAAGTATTCGGCATTCCGGACAGCACGACCGCGGTGCGGCTGTCATTCCTGATCGTTGCCGCCTGGTGGTTGGTCTTTTCATTGCCACTAATGTACCTGGTTGACGAGACCGGTCATAAAGCCGGAAGTCAGCCAATTACACTAGTTCGAGAGGGTTTCAGCAGAGTCTGGCGCACCCTGCACGAAGTGCGGGCATTGCCGAATGTCTGGATGTTCCTGGTTGCATATTGGTTATACATTGATGGCGTCGATACAATT
This sequence comes from uncultured Halobacteria archaeon, assembly GCA_963768575.1. GTDB lineage: Bacteria > Pseudomonadota > Gammaproteobacteria > UBA9214 > UBA9214 > UBA9214. The sequence continues at coordinate 91,629 of CAVYIJ010000016.1, read as the reverse complement.
GTCAGGATGGCCGTTGATTATGGCCTGTCACTCGGTTTTAACCAGAACAGCCTGATCATCGCACTGCTGATTACACAGTTTGTCGGCTTTCCGTCCGCGTTGGCATTTGGATGGCTGGGAAGTCGTTTTGGACCCAAGCAGGGTATATTGCTGGGGTTGTTTATTTATGTGCTGGTAACAATTCGTGCGTCTGTAATGGATACTACTTTTGAATTTTTCGTACTGGCATTCATGATTGGCCTTGCGCAAGGTGGTGTCCAGGCGTTAAGCCGTTCCATGTACGCGCGCATGATCCCGGAAGGCAGAACAGCCGAGTTCTTTGGCTTCTATAACATGCTGGGTAAATTTGCCGCGATCATTGGCCCGGCCATGATGGGCTGGGTAGGCGTACTCGCCGATAGTTCGAGAGTTGGGATACTTTCATTGCTAGTCCTGTTTGTTGCGGGTGGCATTTGTTTAATACTGGTTAAAATTAGGCGCTCATAACTGAATATCGCGAATGTCCAATATATTGGGTCTGTAGGCGTGCGGCTAACAACATGTAGCAGCAAGCCTCGATTATAGGCACTGTAAATAGAAAAAATATCATATATTACAATAGTATACGATGAAAACATCTTGACTTGTATGGTTATTATGGAGTACTACTGTAGCAACGCAATAATTACTAGGAACAGAGGTGCGATTAATGGGCCAGTTTGAGCTTGATCATTTTCATGATCCAAAATATTTTAAAGAACTGGGAGTTGAATTTGATCATGAAGGAGGTGTCATCTGGCTGCATATGATGCCGCGCGGTCGTGGTTGCTTTACACAAGGCTTGTTGAGAGAACTGAAAAGGTATCAACAAGGTTTGATGAAGTGGAGGGGAAATTACATAAGCGATAGGGATTTGTACCCCGTTAAATACGAAGTTCTGACTTCAGATCTTGATGGCGTATTTAACTATGGTGGTGATCTGGAATTGCTGTTATACGCGATCAATCGAAATGATCATGAGTCGCTACTGAAATATGGCATATCGTGCATCGATGTTGTTTATCCGAATGCGATAAATTATGAACTCCCGATTACAACAATTTCACTTGTATGTGGCGATGCACTTGGTGGCGGATTGGAAGCCGCACTTTCGGGAAGTATAATCATAGCGGAGCGTGGTGTTCAGCTCGGATTTCCGGAGATTCTGTTCGGCCTTTTTCCAGGTATGGGGGCTTATAGCCTGTTAGCTAGGAGAGTTTCGCCTTCTCTTGCCAAGAAAATCATTACTGATGGTAAGTTATATACTGCAGAAGAGTTCTTCGATATGGGTATTGTTGATCATCTGGCTGAAAAGGGAGGTGGAATTGCTGCAGCAAAATCAATCATAAATAAGCATGATCGTCATCATAACGGTTATTGCGCTATAGATAGAGTGATCAATCTGGAGCAGTCGATTGATTACAACGATATGTACAAAGTTGTCGAAATATGGGTTGATGCGGCAATGAATCTGAGTAAAAAAGAATTGCGTGTTATGGAAAGACTTTCCAAAGCGCAATTGCGTAAACAAGTTGACGTCAGAAAAGAGGGAAACAATGTGAATGAAGCATAATAGCCAATAGCTGCCTATCCTGCCGGTTATGCCGAAAGGCGTCAGTATGTAATCCTGATAATATTCGATGTTTCTTGTACAGAAAGGTCTCTGTAGCAGAATTACCACTATTGAAAATTTATATCCTGGGATTGCAGACGTCTGAATAATTGTAAGCCGGATGGAAGATAGCTTGGCAGATATGAAGTTAACTGATAAATGTATGTTTGCCTTCCGAGGCATCCATACATTGTCTTAGCAATGACCTGGTTTTATTGTAAACAGAGATGACTGACCTGAGGTGTGATATATAATCAACTTCAGTCTGTATATCATTATTCACTTCACTACACATTTCATATAAAACCTCTGCCCCGATGCTTCCCGAGCTCCCCTTCAGAGCATGTAGTTTCTCGCTATATAAATAGTAGTCCTTGGTTGTAATAGCGGCTTCCATGTCAGACAAAAGTATTTCTGTATCCGCAATATAATCATTTATTAGACTATAAAGAAAACTCTTCTCATCTGATAAAGAACCTACATCTTTCAACGTTTCATAATTTATCAAACTGGATTCGGCTGCATTTTCGCTGTCCCCACTGCTGCTGCCTGAATAATCCGGTGTACCCGTACTCATTGCAGTATTGCTGCATGTAGATTTTTTCCTGTTTTTTGTCAGTCGTGAAATGGTCAGGAGTAATTTGTCAATATCTATCGGTTTTGTTAAATATGCATCGACGTTGGCGTTCTCGCATTCCAATAATGCTTCTTTCGTGGCATTGGCAGTTAATATAATTACCGGTGATTTATTTTCTCCGCTCATGAAGCTATAAATCTTTGCGGCCTCTATTCCGCCCATTATCGGCATTTGCATATCGAGAATGACAAGGTCGTATGTACTGTTTTCAAGGGCATCCAGGGCCTCCTGTCCATTACCTACTATATGGGGAATATGATTCGCCCGTTCGATGATTTTCGTGATAACCATTTGATTGGTTTTATTGTCTTCAGCAATCAATATATCGAGTTTCCTGTCTAATGCTGAACTGGAATACTTTCTGAAGTCAATTACATCCTTGTCGTCGATAACAGAAACATTGGCAGCATGTAATGCATTGTAAAGGGATGATATATTTAACGGATTATCCAGTATGTATGAAAAATTATACGTGTGATCCTGTTTTATATAATTATCGGGATTAATCAGTATGGTTGGTACAGAATCAGAGCTCTTAACATAATCACCGAAATCAGATGCATGACTGGCGATACACTCATAGTCCAGAATAACGGAAGTATAGTTATTCGCCGGTTCGCTATTGGCAAGCTTGTATAAGGCAGTTTCTGGATCATCGTCTACGTCATAAGAAACACCCCATGTATCCAGGTAAACGCCTAGTCTCTCATCTGCATTACTTGACACGACCAGGATGCGCAGACTGTCGAGATCATCGAGAGAATCAATATCGTTGGCAGCCTGCTGTTTCATGAAGTCGATTTCAAACCAGAACGTGCTGCCGGATCCTTCAGAACTATGAATACCGATGCTTCCGCCCATCAACTCCACGATTTGCTTGGATATCGTGGTGCCAAGACCCGTGCCGCCATATTTCCTGGTGGTTGAGCTATCGGCCTGGGTAAAACTATCAAATATCTGTGCCTGGGCTTCTAACGGTATCCCTATACCAGTGTCAGTAACCTCGAAACGAATCGTCGCGGAATTACCGGTTTCATTCGTTGTGGAAACATTCAGGGAGACTGAGCCAGTCTCGGTAAATTTGATGGCATTACCTATTAGATTTATAAAAACCTGCCTGAGGTGGTGCGGATCACCTACAAGCCGATAAGGCGTCGCTGCCGTAAATGATGATACCAGCGACAACCCTTTTGTTTCAGCCTGCGCGCGCATAATGGAAATCGTTTTGTTAATCAGGCTGTGCAGGTCAAAGTCTGTTTCTTCGATGCTGAAACGTCCCGCTTCGATTTTTGAAATATCCAGCACATCCTCAATAAGCGAAAGCAATGAGCTGGCGGACGATTGCAATGTTTTGGTGAGTTCCTGCTGTTCCCTGGATAACTCGGTGCTGTTCAGGAGATCGGACATACAAATTACACCGTTCAGCGGTGTGCGTATTTCATGGCTCATATTAGCCAGAAACTGACTTTTCGAGCGATTAGCGTCTTCAGCAGCTGCCCTTGCAGTGGTTAATTTTTTGAGCAGTGATGAGAAAAAAATGGGTAAGACAATTAAACCAATAAGCAATCCAATACCAGCTGTTCTTTGCTCAATCCAGTATTCAGTATTTAATAGAACCACTGAGAATAAAGAAGAGCCCAGAACAGTGCCGGCAACGAGATATCTCTGGCCGAATCTCATGCCGAATCCTACTATTACCCATAAGTAAATTGAAAAGAAAACAGTAGAGGAAGCGCCGCCAAGATGAAGTCCGCATGATAATACAAAAAGATCTGTGAATAGCGTATATGCTCTTCTTGTTTCGCTTTTCCCACAGACAATACGAAATGAGAGGAGATTTAGGAATGCACTGATCTCGTAAAGACTTGTTAAAATAATAACAGGATGCTCTAGTACATTTGGCAACCCAATTATGTAATAGTGAATGTGGAAATATATTAATACTATGCCGCCAATCACAACACGCAGAATAGCTTGTTCATGCTCCCCGGAAGAATCCTTGGTGTACATGTCAAGTAAACTGGACGACATAGTTAAATGTTGAACTATAGTTATTTAGATAAATAGCAATTAGTTGGTTCCAACTGCATCAGGCAACATCCCATGAATCTTGGTGACAGCATCGAACTGCTTGGTAAACGCCTCAAGAGCATCAGGGTCGAAATGTTTTCCCTTTTGTCTTTCCAGGTATTCAAGTGCTGTTTCCATAGACCAGGCATGTTTGTATGGGCGCTCGGATACCAGGGCGTCATATACGTCTGCCACTGCAACAATACGGGCCTCTATCGGGATTTCTTCGCCTTTCTTGCCGTACGGGTAACCGGTTCCATCAAACTTTTCATGATGAGACAGGGCAATAATGCTGCCCATTTGCAGAAACTTTGATGGACTGTCCTTGAGGATTTCATGCCCAATGATTGTATGGGTTTTCATGATTTCGAATTCATCGACGGTCAGTTTGCCGGGCTTGAGCAGGATTCCATCACGGATACCTATCTTTCCGATATCATGCATCGGTGCGGCCATTTCGATAACATCAGCATCCTCCTGGCTAAGCCCGAGTTCCTCGGCTATCAGCCTGGAATACTTGGCCATCCTGATAATATGGTTGCCGGTGTCTTCGTCACGGTATTCGCCGGCACGAGCAAGTCGGAGTAATGTCTCGCGTTCACGCAATCGGATCTCGCTGGTTGCCTCGGCAACCCTGCGTTCGAGCCAGCGTGATCTGTCGCTGATAATCCTGTACTGGTTATACTGCATTAGCATATTGCGACAGCGAGTCCTGCACTCGTGATGGTCGACTGGTTTTGTCAGGAAATCCGTTGCGCCTGCCTCCAGCGCTTCATAGCGAATACTCCTGTCTTCCATTGACGTCACCATAATCACCGGGACATGTTCGGAGGCAGGGTTGCTACGAAATTTTTTGATAAACTCGACGCCATTCATTTCCGGCATTTTGTAGTCGACCAGCACCAGGTCTGATGCGTTGGTAATGCTCCACTTCAGCGCTTCAACCGGGTTTGCAAAATCAACCGTGGTGATATTCTCCTCAATACTCGAGGCGAGTTGTTTCAGTATTTGCCGGCTCGTTAGCTGGTCATCGATAATAAGAATGGTGCTCATATTGTTATCTCAAAGACCTCGTTTCCTTGTGATCGGCACAATTTCAGTCAGTTACGAGCTGTCTGGACCTTGCGGACGCCTGTGATCCGGTCACGTAACCAACTGAAAATATTTAACTAATTCATACTGTTACTATTCATCACTCTTGTTATCGGCAGGGCGGGGGAAAAATAAAGGATTTCAACAGGATGCAGCTCCAGACCCCGCCGGAGGCCCGGCCTGTCGGCAGTGTGCGCACCGGTTCCGGGCAAGGATTTCAGTTGTTGCGGGCGGGTGACGGCTTATAGAATGTGCGCGGCGAGTGCAATGAAAATGGACGAAACTAAACCAGACAAGAACCGGACGAGCGAGGCGCCCTCTCTGTTAGGCGTGCTCGGCAGCGTTGTGGCGAGCATGTTCGGTGTGCAGAGCAATCGAAATCGCGAGCAGGACTTCACTCACGGCAAGCCGTCCCAGTTTATTATCGTTGGCCTGCTGGTGACGACGGTGTTCGTGCTTTCAATCTGGGGGGTGGTGACGCTGGTCATGCACCTTGCAGGGGCCTGACTCAAAGCGCGAAAATTTTCTCCTGCTGTTCCTCAAGATTACGAATTGCGCTGCTTAGGTCCGCCGCGCGAGCCTTTTCTTTTTCGATAACGGCTGCAGGTGCCTTGTCGACAAAATCTGTATTGGACAGTTTCTTTTCGCAGCGTTCGAGATCGCTCTTTTTCCTTTCCAGTTCCTTCTTCAGCCTGCTGATCTCGGCATCCTTGTCAATAAGGCCGGCCAGCGGGATCAGTAATTTCATATCGCCAACCAGTGCCGTGGAGGATTCGGGTGCAGTTTCACCGTTGTTCAGCCAGGTAACTGACTCGACTCTACCCACACTCCGGATGTAGTGCAGATTTTCTGACAGGCGCGCCTTGTCGGTGGCCGAGCCTCCTTCAAGCAGTACCGGCAACTGCTTGCGCGGGTCAATATTCATGCCACTGCGGATTTTTCGTATACCGACAATGAATTCCTTCACCCAGTCCATGCTCTCGATGGCGGCCTGATCAATTTTCCCGGTATCCGGGACAGGGTAGGGCTGCCGCATGATGGTCTCGCCGGTTACGCCGGCCAATGGTGCCATGCGCTGCCAGATTTCCTCGGTAATAAACGGTGTGAACGGGTGCAGCAGGCGCAGCACGGACTCCATTACGCGGACCAGGGTCTGGCGGGTGCCGCGTTTTTCGGTGGGGCCGCTGTCGGTATTGGTCAGGACCGATTTGGAGAGCTCCAGGTACCAGTCGCAATATTCATCCCAGACAAAGGAGTAGATGGCATTGGCTGCCAGGTCGAAACGGTAATTGTTAATGGCCTCTGTCACTTCCTGCCCGGTTATCTGCAGGCGTGAGATAATCCAGCGGTCCGCATTGTTCAAATCGACCTTGCCGCCTTCCTGGCCGCAGTCCTGTTGCTCGGTATTCATGAGAACATAGCGTGCGGCATTCCACAGCTTGTTACAGAAATTTCGATACCCTTCGATTCGCCCAAGGTCGAAATTAATATCGCGGCCGGTCGAGGCAAGGGCGGCAAAGGTAAAGCGTAATGCGTCGGTGCCATAGGCAGGAATTCCGTTCGGGAAGTCCTTGCGGGTGATTTTTTCGATCTTGTCTGCCATTTGCGGTTGCATTAGCGAAGCACGGCGCTTGGCGACGAGGGTTTCGAGGTCTATTCCATCGATCAGGTCGATCGGATCGAGTACGTTGCCCTTTGACTTGGACATCTTGTTGCCATGTGCATCGCGTACCAGTCCGTGGATGTAGATTTCACGAAACGGTACATCGCCCATGAACTTCAGTCCCATCATGATCATGCGCGCGACCCAGAAAAATATGATGTCGAAGCCGGTGACCAGGACGCTGGTCGGGTAGTAAGTCCTGACTGCCTCGGTATCTTCAGGCCAGCCGAGTGTGCTGAATGGCCACAATGCCGAGGAGAACCATGTGTCCAGCACGTCGCTGTCCTGTTGCAGCGCGACATCATCCGCCAGACCATGTTTTTTGCGCGCTTCGGCCTCGTCACGGCCGACGTAGATATTGCCGGCATCGTCGTACCAGGCCGGAATGCGGTGGCCCCACCAGATCTGGCGGGAAATACACCAGTCCTGGATGTTGCGCATCCATTCGAAATAGGTGTTTTTCCAGTTATCGGGCACGAAACGAATGGTGCCGTCTTCAACGGCCTTGATGGCCGGCCCGGCAAGCGGGCCGATCTTCACGAACCACTGGTCAGTCAGATATGGCTCAACGATTGCGCCTGAGCGGTCACCGCGCGGCACCATCAGCCGATGGTCCTCGATTTTTTCCAGCAAGCCCTGTGTCTCGAGGTCCTTGAGAATCGCCTTGCGGGCTGCAAAACGGTCCATGCCACGATAGTCGCTCTCGACTTCGTCATTAATACAGGCGTCGATGGTAAAGATGTTGATCATCGGCAGATCATGCCGTTTTCCCATCTCGTAATCGTTGAAGTCATGCGCCGGTGTGATTTTTACACAGCCGGTGCCGAATTCCGGGTCGACATATTCGTCTGCAATGATCGGGATCTCGCGGTTGGTGAGCGGCAGCCGTACGTGTTTGCCAATCAATGACCGGTAGCGTTCATCGTCTGGATGAACGGCGACAGCGGTATCGCCCAGCATGGTCTCGGGACGGGTGGTGGCGACCACCAGGTGCTCCGGGCCATCAGCGAGCGGATAGCGCATGTACCAGAGGTGGCCCGATTCTTCTTCCGAAACCACCTCCAGGTCCGATACGGCCGTGTGTAATACCGGGTCCCAGTTGACCAGGCGCTTGCCGCGGTAGATCAGTCCTTCGTCATGCAGGCGGACAAAGGTCTCCTTGACGGCGGCGGACAGGCCCTCGTCCATGGTGAAGCGTTCACCACGCCAGTCCAGTGAGGACCCCATGCGGCGCAACTGGCGTGTGATAGTGCCGCCTGATTCGTGTTTCCAGTCCCAGATTTTTTCAATGAAGGTCTCGCGCCCAAGGTCATGGCGGCTGATGCCTTCGGCGCCCAGCTGGCGTTCAACCACCATCTGTGTCGCGATCCCGGCATGATCGGTGCCGGCCTGCCACAGGGTCCTGTCGCCGCGCATGCGGTGATAGCGAATCAGGGCATCCATCAGGGTATCCTGAAAGGCATGGCCCATGTGCAGGCTGCCGGTAACATTCGGCGGGGGGATCATGATGCAGTAGGGTGCACCTTCACCGGCTGGCGCAAAATGGCCTGCCAGCTCCCAGGTCTCATACCAGTGCTGTTCGATTGCGTGTGGGTTGTACGTCTTGTCCATCTGAAATCCGCGTCAGTTACGGTCGGGACCGACCGAAAGCGGCGATTATACCTGAATGATGCTTGTAAACTCACCGCCCATCGAGGGCGCAGGCGTGTGGATCAGGATACCGGGCTGTTATCCTGCAGGGCCTTTGCAACGAACTCAGCCAGTGTAATATCCAGTTGCCGACGAATCTTTTCGTAGCTAAGCACACTGCTTTTGTCGAGTGTCTTGTTGATGGCCTCGTCGATAGCACCCGCCAGGGTCTGCTCGATTTGCAGGCGGACATCCTCGGCCAGGTTGTTGGCAATCTGGTCGAGTTGCAGCTGTACAGCTTCGCTGGCGAGCAATTCGTCGGTGATTTCCCTGGGTGTCGGCGGTACGGGGAGTTCGGCGGCGGTGATCGCCTGCGTACTCTCCATGTCTTTCGCCGGTACCAGGTCGGTCAGGATTGGTATGCCGTCTGCATCAAGTGCCAGTTCGGTGTGGTCTGTATTCATAGTTTGTGAGTATTCAATGTATAGCCGCGGTCCTGGTAATAGCGATAGCGTTCACGCGCAGCGGTACGTTCGTCCTCGCTCGCACCGACCAGTTCGGCGACACGTTCAAAGCGGCTGAAAAAAGCCGGTACCTCGCTTGACAGGTTGACGAGGACATCATTGTGGTCTACCGGTTCGGTAGCGTGTCCCAGCGCCACCGGTTGTCCGTCGCCTGAACCAGTATAGACGGCATGCGGGATAAAGCTACCGGCGCGAAATGTCCACAACAGGTCATCCAGTTCGCTCAGCTGTTGAGTTGAATCCGTATTGATAAAGATCCGGTGTCCCTGTTTCCAGGCTTTTTCAGTCAGTCGGCAGGTCAGCAGCGGCCGCGCCTGCGGCGCCTTGTCCCCGAGAATGTAAAAGTCGACCTGCGTCATCAGCTGCTGCAGCGATCAAGCAGGAACTGGGTAAGCAGGGATACCGGTCGGCCGGTGGCGCCTTTCTCCTCCCCGCCTTTCCAGGCGACACCCGCAATATCCAGGTGTGCCCAGCGATATTTCTTCGTGAAGCGCGACAGGAAGCAGGCCGCGGTGATGGTGCCGGCCTCGCGCCCGCCGATGTTTGCCATGTCGGCGAAATTGCTGTCCAGTTGCGGCTGGTAATCATCCCATAACGGCAGTTGCCAGGCGCGGTCACAGGCAGTTTCGCCTGCTGCCAGCAAGTCGCCGGCCAGTTTTTCATTGTTGCTCAACAGGCCGGCCGCGTGGCTGCCGAGTGCGATCACACAAGCGCCCGTCAGGGTAGCGATGTCGATTACCACCGCCGGGTTGAATTTCTCGCTCCAGGTGAGGGCATCGCACAGTATCAGGCGACCTTCCGCATCGGTATTCAGGACCTCGATGGTCTGGCCCGACATACTGGTGACAATGTCGCCCGGTTTGCTGGCTTTACCGTCCGGCAGGTTTTCGGTCGTCGGGATGACGCCGACCACGTTGATCGGCATTTCCATTTCTATGCAGGCCTTCAGCGTACCCAGCACGCTGGCTGCGCCGCACATGTCATACTTCATTTCATCCATCGCTGCCGACGGTTTGATGGAGATACCGCCGGAGTCGAAGGTCACACCCTTGCCAACCAGTACCACCGGCTTGTCGCCTTTGTTGCCGCCACTGTATTCCAGGCTGATCAGTTTTGCCGGTTCATCGCTGCCGCGCGATACTGACAGCAGGGAACCCATGCCGAGTTTTTTCATGGCGGCCTCGTCCATGACGCTGACCTTGAGCTGGCGACTGGTCTTGCCCAGTTCACGGGCGGTATTCGCGAGATGAGTCGGTGTGCAAAGATTTCCGGGCAAATCACCCAGTTCACGGGCCAGTCCGATACCATCAGCCAGTGCTTCGCCATTGTTAACGGCTGTAACGGCTTCATCGTGTTCGCCTGCAGGCACGTTGACGGCAAGCCGGCGCAGTGGACGTTTTGCGGTATCTTTTTTGCTCTTGAGCTCGTCCGGTTTGTACAGTGCGCTGCGTGCCAGTACCACCTGTAAACGGACCTTGTGGTACGTGTTACAGTCCTTGACATCCAGTTCGGCGAGGTAGCTGATTGCATCCGTAGCGCCGGATGTATTGGCCGCCTGTGCGGCGCTGCTGACAACCTTGCTGTAGGTGCGGCTGTCGAATTCTGATGACTTGCCGCAACCGACCAGCAAAACACGCTCGCATTTGGCGCCATGCGGATAATGCACCAGCAATGTCTGGCCACACTCACCGTCCATCTCGCCATCGTGCAATAACCTGCTCAACAAGCCGCGTGTGGTCTTGTCAAAGCGACTGGCGGCATCAGACAGCTTGCGACGCTCGAATACACCGAGAATGACGCAGCCGGATTTAACTCTGGCGGGATGTTCGGATTTTACAGTGAATTTCATCAGGCACTCCTCATTTCGACCATCGTTGTGATTGCAGGTTACCTGCGTTGTGTTATACGGTAACGGGAATATATACCATGCATTATATGACAGGGGAGTGTACTGGAAGCCGGTGAATTTTTCACCGTGCTTCCCCGGCAAACCGGATGATCCAGATTTTCAATCGTTACCTGCTGAAAGAAGTAATCGGCGGCTGGCTTGCCGTTACGGTCGTGTTGACGCTGGTGCTGGTCAGTACCAAGCTGGTACGTTACCTCGCCGAAGCGGCTGAAGGTGATATAGCCGGTGAGGTTATATTCCGGCTGCTAGGCTTGCAAATGGTGAGATACCTGGTGCTGGTAGTGCCGTTTGCCCTGGCGCTTGGCGTAGTGCTCGGTCTGGGCAGGCTCTACCGTGATAACGAAATGGTAGTGATGTCGGCCTGCGGTGTCGGGCCCGCTCGTATTTACAAGCCGTTGATGACGGTCGGCGCGCTGGTTGCTGTCGGACTTGCGTGGTTCTCGCTGCAGATCGTACCCGAGGTGCAGGGCATGAGTAACCGCCTGATGGCCACGGCGCAACAGCAGGCCGACCTGACGGTATTTGGCGCAGGCCGGTTCAACGAGTTGCACAGTGGCCAGTTGACTTTTTATGCCGAGCGACTGTCTGACGACCGAAACCGCATGGAGAATGTATTCATTGTGTTTCGTGATCAGGATGAACCGGACAATACGCCGCAAATGTTGACGGCAAGATCGGCGCACCGAGTGCTGGATGAGAAAACCGGGGAAGACTTCCTGGTGCTGGTAGATGGCTACCGTTATGAAGGCAGGCCCGGTCAGGCGGATTACCGGGTCATGCATTTCGGCAAGTACGGTGTACGTGTTGAACTCCCGAACATCACGGATGTGGCTGAATTGCGCGAGGCGGTCCCGACGCGGCAACTGCTGAATTCAGGTGACCCGCTGGATATCGCCGAACTGCAATGGCGCCTGGTACTGCCGGTATCGGTGATCGTGTTGCTATTGCTGGCTGTGCCGCTCTGCAAGTCATCGCCGCGGCAGGGCCGCTACGGCCGCCTGGCAGTGGCCGTTCTGTTGTTCGTCATTTATTACAATCTGCTGGCTACGGCCAAGGCATGGGTAGGGCGTGGCGTGATCCAGCCGATTATCGGCCTCTGGTGGGTGCCGTTGATCCCGGTCCTGCTCACGATAGTGCTATTGCGTGCCGAGCGCATGGTGTGCCGGCTGGGGCTGACGAAATGATATTGCTCGATCGTTATATCGCCCGCGTCGTGATCAGCGGCACGCTTGGAGCCCTGCTGGTGCTGGTCGGACTGGATATCTTTTTCAGCGTAATCGACGAGATCGGTAACGTCGGCAAAGGCAGTTACACATTTGCCATCATGTTGCAGTCAGTCGCACTTACGACGCCGCAAAGCCTGTACGAGTTATTCCCGCTGGCAGTGTTGCTCGGTAGCCTGATGGGTCTGGGGTCACTGGCGACGCACAGCGAACTGATCGCGATGCGTGCCGGCGGGCTGTCGATATGGCGACTCGTGCGCTCGGTGCTGCAAACCGGCCTGATGATGCTGGTCGTGGCCGTGTTCACTGGCGAGGTAATCGCCCCGGTTGCCGAGCGTTACGGGCAGAATCTGCGTGCATCGGCGACGGAGCGGGGCATAAGTTTTCTGGGCAGCCGAGGCCTGTGGGTGCGCGATGATAATCTGTATATCAACGCCAGCAAGGTGCTGGCGCGTGAGCGACTCGCCGATCTGACGGTTTATGAGTTCGATGAGCAACAGCAACTGCGGATTGCGACCCGTGCCGCACAGGCCGAGTTCCGTGACGGGCAGTGGTACCTGCAGGATGTCAGGCAGTCATTCTTCGACGATAAGGGGCTGACGGTCAGTCACAGCGATACCGTGGTGTGGCCATCACTACTGACACCGGACCTGCTTGGTATCGTCCAGCTGAAACCGAAGAACATGTCGGTGGCGGATATTAGCCAGCTGGTGAATTACCTCGATGAAAATGGCCTTGATACACAGGAGTACCGTTATGCATTCTGGGGGCGATTCATGACGCCGCTGTCATCACTGGTGATGCTGTTTATATCAGTGCCCTTCGTGTTCGGCAGCCTGCGCTCGGTGAGCGCCGGTCAGCGAATATTTTTTGGTGTCCTGGTCGGGTTCAGTTTTTATATCTTCAGCCAGCTGACCGGCCAGATGGGGCAGGTCTACGGTTTGCCGCCGCTGTTCGCCATGCTGTTGCCGATTGTGCTGTTCGTGCTGTTCGGGGTGAAGGCGGTACAGCGATTGTGACTCGTTGTGTGCGATGTTGCCGGGTGTTTACCGGCCGGCATCCTGGGGATCCATAGCGGGTGCGGTGCCAGCCTGGCGCGTACCACGCAAGCAAATCGCATCTTCTTCGCAAGGCGGAGTCGTTATTCCCTGGGTAATTGCACGATCAGCGAATGCGATAAACGGTCATACAGCGTGAGCTTTTGCCGGTCGATCAGCATCCAGAAGAACCCCAGCCCGCACAGGGCCAATGAGGGGATGGCAAGCATAAATCGCAGCAGGGCCTGCCATAGCGTGACGGGGCCGCCGTCGACGCGTTGCAGGCGCAGGCGCCAGGTGCGCAAGCCCAGCGTTTGACCGCCGTGTGTCCAGAACCAGGCGTAGAAAGTAAAGCAGATCAGGAACAGGAAGGCCCGGAAGAAGGGGTTGTGATAGGTCAGCGTGCCCCGACTGAACAGCAGCAGCAGTGCGATTGCCACCAGCAGGGCGGAAAGCATCAGCAGGCAGTCATAGAACATGGCGCCCAGCCGGCGCAGCATCCCGGCAGGCGGCAAAGGTGGGCCGGTCCTTTTCATTTCCATCTGGATGTACCGTGCCTTGTCTGTACGATCATTGAAATTATCCCGGGGAAAATTATATTGTTGGATTTCAATGCAACTCAATCAAGGTTTCCGTTGCTGCTTTTCCATGCAGTCTCCTGACACACATTTCTCACTGCATTTGTGAATCCGCGCTTGTACTATGGATCCGATAGGCACTTTCTGCAGTTGGAAATATGCGCTGTTATTCCATTCCTTCATATATTCCTCGTGAATTCAGGGTCCGGTGTGGTCATCATGATCACCTTACGGAAAATACAGATTAGAGATCCCGTTCTCTCGTATTTAGCGATGTTGTTGTATAAATTCCAGGGGCTTGAAAGTAGCGGAAGAAGGTATCTGCATAATTAACGAATACACTGTCTGTTTGCTTTCTTAAGGGTTTGAATAGCACTTCGGATAAATCAATCCCGATACCCGCATAAAGCTCTGCTTTCTTTTTGGTAAAGTACGGCCTGTCGTTCTCGCTAAAGCCTTCCGTATGATAGCCGAGTTGAAGCTCAAGAAATTTAAGCGGCGTTTTACGCAGCTCACTGAAGCCACCTAATTTCAGAACTGTCGAATAATTATAACCAGTGTAATCTGTGAGAGGATGGTCTGAACCCCCTTTGCTGGGATTATATTCAACACGCAAGTCCAGTTTGTTTTTCAGACCCGGTACGGTACTTCTCAGGTAAGAAATACCGATACCCGCGCCATTCATAATGAGGTCTTCATGGGAAAAACCGTGATCTGAAGAGAAACCATCGAGGATTTCTACCGCCAACATAAGCCCGCCGGAAAAAATAGCTCCATTTCTCGCCGCGTCCTTGACGTTGCCTGTTTTCTTGTGAAGGCGGTGAGTGAGAAACTCATCCATCAAGTAAGCTGAGTAGAGATGGCCTAATTTGTCGGCACCTCCACTGCCTGTATCCATGCCAAACCAGCCTTCATCATTGAAATTAAATGAAGTGTTTCCCCAATTCCATTCGTTTAGACCAAAGAGAATAATACCGCCGGAGAGTACTCCAAGCTCCCATTTCAACTCCCGTGCTGCCATGCCTGGAGAAAGCATACTGCTGGTATTGTCAGTGGTTGTTTCTGCATTGCAAACAGAGAGTGA
Organism: uncultured Halobacteria archaeon; assembly: GCA_963768575.1. Lineage (GTDB taxonomy): Bacteria > Pseudomonadota > Gammaproteobacteria > UBA9214 > UBA9214 > UBA9214. The sequence goes on along the minus strand of CAVYIJ010000016.1, from coordinate 76,553 downwards.
GAGGAGAAAGCAGGTTAATATATGCCGGATTGTTATTTTAAGCGGGTAACTCCTGGTTTGTAACTTTGAATGGAATTTATATGTCTCCCGGATTGGCGTGGTAGCAATGAATTTCCTTTCTGATTTTTTATCTGAAGGCATAACGGATACCCATAGCAAAGAAGTTTGAACCCACCTTGCGTGGTGCTATCAGTCCGTATATCCCCGACCGGTGGTGGACACGTGTCGCCAGGCTCCAGTTCGGCAGGGCCGGCGTGGAGAGTTCGATTTCAAATGTCACGTAGTTCTGGAACGGGTAATCGCCAGTGCCCGGTTGCCCGTCCGGACCGTCCTCGTAGACGGGGTCACTGTAAGCATAGGAAAACCCTGTGCCTGCGGCAAAATTGATTGCGGCCACGGTGCCCAGCTCCAGGTCGCGGGAGCGCAACAGGACGGCGGCATGCGATTCATAATTGTCCTGCAGCCCGCGGTGCTTCGTCAGCTGTACTTCCCACTGGGCCGCGATCCCGTGGTCGAGCAGAAATCCTGTGAACCGGTTTTTGCCTGCCATGGGGATATCGCGGCTGTAGTTGATGCCCCAGAAGCGGGTGGGATCCATATCTATTTCACCCTTCAGCAACTTCGGTATGATGTCCGGTAAATTGACGTCGGCACCTTGTCCCCCGAACAGGGCTATGTCCCCGGCATACAGTGCGGAGGGGAGGACCAGGACGAGTGCAAACAGGACATTTATTATGCGATGTAATGGCTGCACGGTGCTTGATACCCTGTAGGGTAGGGGGATGTCCCGGTATGCTGGCGGGGATTCGGGCACAATAATGCCGTTTATATGCTGGTTTATCAATGCACCTGACTTGCCGGGCGACGTGTGCCGGTGAGCTTGCGTGCCATCACATTTTCAAGGGGTATCGGGCGCATCCCCGGTCTCGCCGGATTGCTGGGTGTCGAAGCTGTTCTGCGCCGCAGCCGCTACTCCCCGTTTGCGGGCAGGCTTACCGGTAGTGAGTGTGTCGTCGGCTGGGGAAACAAACGGAATACGGATTATCCGCGTCAGTATGCCGCCCGGCATGGCCTGCCTTACCTGACCCTCGAGGACGGCTTTCTGCGCTCGATCGGACTGGGTCTGCATGGCGATCCACCGTTGTCGGTGGTCATCGATGATCTCGGCATCTATTACGACGCAACCCGTCCCTCGCGGCTGGAAGTGGTCCTGAATGGCGCCGCTGACGCCTTGCACGGGCGGGCGCTGCCCGCACCGATCGACGAAATTTACAACCAGTACGCGGGGGAACCGCTGGAAGATCCGTCTCTGCAGGCACGTGCGCGCCGCTGCATTGCGAAGATCACCGAATCCGGTCTGTCCAAGTACAACAATAGCCCGGACACCACGCTGCCCGCCGCTGACCGGCCACGGGTGCTGGTAGTGGACCAGACCGCGGGCGATCTTTCCATCGAGTGCGGGCTTGCCAGCGCGGACAGTTTCCAGCAGATGCTCGAGGCGGCCCTGGCGGAGCATCCGCAATCTGAAATCCTTGTCAAGGTCCACCCGGACGTGGTTGCGGGCAAGAAACGCGGCCACCTGCTCGCGGCCGGCAATATCCCGCGTGTCCGTCTGCTCGATCAGAACATCAACCCGCTCAGCCTGATACGGCAAGTGGACCATGTGTATGTCGTGACTTCGCTGACCGGTTTCGAGGCATTGATGCTGGGTAAAGCGGTGACCTGCTTTGGCGCGCCGTTTTACGCCGGCTGGGGCCTGACTGAGGACCGTATCAATGTGCCACGGCGCGCCCGGCAGCGCTCCCTGGAGCAGGTATTCGCGGCCGCCTACCTGCTCTATGCACGCTACCGGGACCCGGAGACCGGCGCCGCCTGCGAAATCGAGCGGGTCATCGATCACCTCGCCCTGCAGCGACACTGGTTTGAGCGCAACGCCGGTGACCTCTATTGCTACGGCTTCAGTCTCTGGAAGCGCGGCTATGCACGCAGCTACCTGCGCTGTCCCTGGAACCGCGTCCATTTTATTCGTACGCCATGGCGGCTGGCCCGGCACCAGCCGGCGGACACGGCGCGTCTCGTCGTCTGGGGGGTGCGCGAGCCGGCCCGATTGAGGGCGTTGGCAAAAGCGCGGGATATTCCCGTCTGGCGGGTCGAGGACGGCTTTCTGCGCTCGGTCGGGCTGGGTTCGGACCTGACGGCCCCGGCCTCCTGGGTGGTCGACCGGCGGGGCATCTACTTTGACCCGGCGCAGCCGAGCGATCTCGAGTTTATCCTCGAAAACACCGCGTTTTCAGAGGAAGATCGGGCGATGGCCCGGACGCTGAAAAATACGGTTGTCAGTCATGGGCTTAGCAAATACAATGTAGACCAATCAAAGCCGCTGCAGCATCAGGCCAGTCCGGGACAACGGGTTATCCTGGTGCCGGGGCAGGTCGAGACAGATGCATCTATCCGGCGGGGTTGCGTGGATATCCGCACCAATGCCCGTCTGCTGCGCGAAGTCAGGGAGCATGACCCGCAAGCGTACATAATTTACAAGCCGCACCCCGACGTCCTCAGCGGCAACCGTGATGGCGTCGGTAGTATTGTTGATAAAACCGATTATGATCTGCTGATCATGGATGTCAGTATCGTACAGTGTCTCGACGCGGTCGATGAAGTGCACACCATGACTTCACTGGTCGGGTTCGAGGGACTGTTGAGGGGGAAGCGTGTTGTGACCTACGGTCAGCCATTCTACGCCGGCTGGGGCTTGACGGAGGACCGGGCAGGAATAATTGCCCGCCGCACCCGCAGGCTGGACCTGGATGAACTCGTTGCCGGCTGCCTGTTGGCCTATCCGTGTTACCTGTCTGTTGCCACGGGCAGATTTACCACCGTGGACAAGGTCATCGAACAGCTAAAGTCCGGGCGTGCGATGATGCATCAGTCGAAGCGGCTATTCCCGCAGCAGTTGTACCGTACAGCCAGACGGCTGAGAAACCTTGTAAGCGGACTATTTTATGCCAGGTAATATATTACTCCTGCAAGGGCCGATGGGGCCGTTCTTCAAACGTTTGTCCAGGGACCTGGAAGGCCAGGGGGACAGCGTTGTTTACAAGATCAATTTCAATGCAGGCGACTGGCTGTTCTATCGCGGTGAGCGCACGGTCAATTATCGCGGCACACAGGAACAGTGGCCGGATTTCCTGGCCGGCAAGATTGCAGAGTGGCAGATCGACACGCTCTACCTGTTCGGCGACACCCGCGCCTACCATCGGCTTGCGCTGGACGTCGCCAGGCGATTTTCGATCAGGGTAGGCGTGTTCGAGGAAGGCTACCTCCGCCCCTGGTACGTGACCCTCGAGGAGAATGGCGTAAACACGCACTCGTCACTGCCGCGGGACCCTGATTTCTATCGCAAGCAGAAAGTCATCTCCGCGCCGCCGTCAAAACCCGTCCGGCGCGCCTATAGCCGCATGGGCTGGTTTGCAAACTGGTATTACATTGCCGGCTGGCTGGGCCGTCATCACTTTCCGCATTATACGCATCACCGGCCGTTCAACCCGTATCACGAGTGCTTCCTGTGGTGGCGCGCAGCCTTCAGGAAGTATTACTACCGGTTCCAGCAGCGCGGCATACTCGGCAAGCTGGTAAGCGGGTTTTCCGGAAAATATTACCTGGTGCCCCTGCAGGTACATTGTGACGGCCAGATCAGGACCTGTGATCACGTCGCATCGGCGGCGGCCTTTATCCGTCGTGCGATCGGTTCTTTTGTGCGCAATGCCCCCGATGACACGCTGCTGGTATTCAAGCATCACCCGCTCGATCGCGGCTATTCGAACTACACCGGGCTGATCCAGAAGCTGACCAAACGCTATGGTTGCCAGGACCGGGTGATCTATGTGCATGACCTGCATTTGCCGACACTGCTGGAACACGCGCTGGGCACCATCGTCATCAACAGTACCGTCGGCTTGTCATCGCTGGTGCACAGTACACCGGTAATCGCACTGGGGAATGCCGTTTACGACATGCCGGGACTGACCTTTCAGGGCAAACTGGATGACTTCTGGCGGGCGCCGGGCACGGTCGATATGGAGCTTTACCGGAAGTTCAGAAGTTACCTGCTGCAAACCTGCCAGTTAAACGGTAATTTCTATGCCAGGCCCGCAGCGGCAACGAGCAAGACAGGAATGGATGTGCGGCGGCTTGCCTTACAGGGGGCGGATTACAGCGTCCGCAGGCATTCCGATATTGAAGCGCCGGCGGTCTGGGCGAATATTACCTGGCATCAGACAGAACCAGTCCTTGAGCCATCCAGCGACTCAACAGCGCCCGCTCGCCCGCCCAGTTATGCCGATGCCCCGGCCGTTGCCGCGGCAGTGCGTGATGATACGGTTGCCTGACCCCGATCGGGCTGTCTGCTGACTGAAAGCCCACCGCGGTAATCCCGGCGGTACTTCCCGTCAGTTCAATAATCCAGGCAAGCAACAGGATGCCGGCGCTGGGCGGCGCGTGCAGCTCCTTGACCAGCGCGTGCCATGTAACCAGGGGCACTGTCAGCATTCGCCGGCCGGCCTCGATGTGCGGGACCAGCGGCGTCCAGTCCGCCAGCTGGTAGCGGATATCGGGGCCACTCAGCACGATCCACTCTGCAGCCGGGTTGTCCGGTGAATCGGCATGACGCAGGTCGGGCGCGCGTACCCAGACATCGGTCCGCTGGCCGGTATCTTCCGGACGGGACCTGTCGGAACGGTAGCGGTTGAACCGGACGACGATCTCATGTGCATCGATCTTCTCTCCCAACCCTGCACCTGCCAGACCTGGCCGCGTTGCCGGCCACGCAGATAGATCCCCGGTGCCGGTCCAGAAATTCTGCAAATAGCCGCCGGGTTTGCGCCTGGCCGGCGTGCAATGATGCCAGCGCCGCTGCGGTATGATCGAGTTCCAGCCCATCCTGTCGTGCGAGCTCTGCTACCGCGGGGGAATGTTTTGCGATTTCCCGCAAACTGTCCGTTCCGAAAGACTCGCGAACACTCGCTTCCCTGCCGCATTCGCACAATAAATTCGCCATCACGTGCCGGGCGTGGCGGGGCAGATTCTGGAGATGCCCGGCCAGTTCCTGTAATTGCGCGGGGGAGGGCAGGAAACCCAGGTCACGCCGGAAGCCCAGGTAAGCAAGCAGGTTCTTCAGCGAGGGCTGCTTGCGCCAGGCCCTCTGCAAAAGGGTCAGCGTGGCCTTGTCGTACTTGCCCTGCCGCCGCCGCCATTTGCCGATGTGGTAATCAAGCATGGCCGGGTAATAGCGAGCTACAGGCGAGGTATTTCCTGAATCACGGTACTGGTTTGTATGTGTCATAACAACAGTCCAGGAGCAGAGCGCATCTGCTGCCAAACAGGTGCCGGCCATTCTAGCCCAAAGTTGCCAATTCATTGTATTTCACACGGGAAACGGGTTGCGCTGTTTATGGCGCAATTAATCCAGCCGACAGAATCCGCAGCTGGATAATCTTGTAGATTGATATTTCGGTCGTGGTTTAAAGTAGTATACTTCGCTCATCCCGAAATCAGGAGGTTAGTGAAATGAAACCGATTGAAATAGTAGACCTGATAAAAAAAGAAGACCCGAAGGTGTTCGAGAGGGTGCCGGACAAGCGGGCGGCCAGGATTATTCGACTGGCACTGGCAGAACTCGGCAAACAGATCGAATCAGTTGATGAAGGTTCTTTCAAGGTACCCGGGCTGGGGAGTTTCCGTGTGCGGCAAATAGAACAGGAAAAAGACGGTAGGAAAGACATGATAAAGAGAATCTTTTTCAGAGGTTCTAAAACAAAGGCCGCTAAGTAAGCAAGGTGATTCAAACACTGTGACATGCAGTATGAATTAGTGTGATTGCCCGCCGTAAGTGCTTGAAGTTTCAAGCAACTAATTTTCTGGTTTGTATTGGTCGGATAATAAGTAAACCTCCCTGGCAGCCGGGGAGGTAACAACCAGTTTTTTGTATGACACGTGTTTTTCACGTGATATATGTTTCGGTTGCCGGATAAATACACGCTCCACATTCTTTCCCACCTTCACGCCGGTATCTGCAGATGCCTGGTAACCGAAGTCATCGATGTATATGTCTCTTATTGTTCCAGAATCACTCTTTTCCAGATTGATGTGGATACGGTTGCGTGTCTTGCCTGAACCCCGGTATATATTGGACCTGAATTCTATGCCTTCAGCATTGTACACATTGAAATCTATGTAGCCGGCAACCGCCCCCTTACGCGCATACATCAGGTTCTTGCTCACCCAACCATACTTGACGCCATCAAGAATAATTCCCGATATCACGCAATTGAAGTGGTTATTCTCGATAATGAAATGGGGTTCGCGGCTGCTCTTGTTGTAATGATGGAAACCAATATCAGGGCCGACAATGATATTATTTATTAAAAACAAACCCTCAGGTTTCATTATTTCACTTTTATGGGATATGCCGATACTCGCCAGTGCTTTTACATAATTGTCTTCGACATGTGGCGACCAGGTTTCGTCAATATTGATTCCTACGTCCATTTTGTGCGTGGCATCAACCGATTGCGTTACATATACATTATTAATGTAAGGTCTGTACATGCCGGTACTTACGAGCCCCCGGTTGAAGGACTGGTCATAACCTTTTGTCTGATCCTGTGGACCGATATGCAGGTTTCTGGCCTCGAATATTCTCTTCGGGGAAGTGCCGCCAGGAGGAACCGTGTATTGAAATGCTGTGCCGCCGTTCTTTTTGTTGGTAACAATGCCGAAATCCCGGAGGATGACCGGTGACTGCCTGGAGGTAGACTTGAGAATAATGCCGCCCTGATCATTGGCAACGAGAATACGACTTGTCGCGGCCGAATTACCATATATTGTTATCGATATATCCTTGCCGAATTTGGCGAATACCGGGTTGCCCAGCAGGAATTCCCCGTCCGGGATATAGATCGATGCACGCTTTGCGGCAACTGCGGCCTTTAGTGCTGCATCGATAGCATGACTGTCATCTGTGATCCCGTTACCAACAGCGCCAAATTCCCTGATATTCAGGGTGTCTTTAAGCTTCGAGCTTGGGGCTATATATTGTGGTTGTAGTTGAACCCCTGAAATCAGTGGTGCATTCGATACTTCATCAGCATAAACAGATGAGAGTACAGGCATACAGAGACAGTAAACGCCCAGAATGGCGAGTAATAATACGAAGTACAACGTACGGTGTTGGTATGTATGGCTCGTATGCCATGGCCTCCATTTATTTCTTGTCAAATGAATGGTATCCATTAATGATTGGCTCTGGAAATGATAGCGGACGAAGGTGTCAACTGTGTGGATACAATGGTTATTGACATGACTTATTTATAACTTCCTGGTTGTAAAAATTCTGTAATCTCATTGATGTTGATATGGCTTATATCAACTTTCAAATAATCAGCAATCTCAGTAATAAATGATTCTCTGTACCTTATAAGTTTTTCGTAGGAGACGAATAGAGTAGGCCACCCGGTTCTTTTGCTGAAGACGGCGATTTGTAGTTTTCTTTTCAAGATGGCTATTATTACGTCCGATGGATTATCTTTTCGCTTGTGGCGCATGAGACGTTTCATCGAAGATACCGCATCTCGTTCGACGATAATCAAAACAGGGTTAACGAAGTCATCTTTAAACTTATTTATATATGATATTGCATAGGGTGACTTGAACCCCCAGATTTTGTGAAATGAATTCCTGCTATTTATTAGGGAGGCCATATCACTTATATTTTTCGGTAAAAAATCCGGATCCTCGTAGTTAACAGGCAGGTTCTCCCCAATATTTATGCCTAACCTGTGTACCACACCGGCAACCGCACTGGTGCCACCACGAGGCGTTCCTGCAATAATGACGGTGAACCTGTCCGTATATGGATTCTCCTTCATGCATATAGTGGCAGTATCAGTTGAGAGATTTTTATCTTGCAATGGCATGCTGTATTTTCTTTGGCCAGTCGAGTGAATAGTATATTATGAATAGGCATGGCATAGCATAGAATATGCCTTTGAATAGTAAGCTCATGGGGGAATAGGCACGACAAGAAAGTTCCAGCCTGCCAGTATCATGCTGTAATGCATGGTCTGACAATATTGCCAAATCGTTGGCTATGGATAATTAATTATGCAAGAAACCATCGTTTAGTCGTTGTTACGGGCAGAATTTCCGAATGTACTCCTGATCTAGTCTCCGCCGGGCGGTATGACGTAGTGTAGATTGACGTCAGATACCTATGCGGCGATTGGGTTTATTGTGAACATCCCCCTGTTTCCAGGGGGATGAGGTGATATCCTAGTTAGTAACAATTGCTATTGGATAGCGGGCGGAGTGGCTCAACTGCTCCGTCCACCTGCGCAGGATAATCAGCCTTAACGTCGTCTTCAGCGCCGGTTGCCGGATCTTCGACTACCAAGGTAAGTATTATTTCCTTTTGCGCCGTCATTATCCCAGTCAAGATTATTGAAGGCTATGGTGTCTTCATTCCACGCTTTAAGCCAGGCAAGTATCGGCTCCGGCGCCGGGTGCCTTGGTTACATCGGCGGAGTACACAATCGTTTTGATGGCCTCTTTGAATTCAAATGTACCTGACTCGGTGCATTCCATGACGAACAGGACAACCACGTTGCTGCGACCGCCAGTCTCGTTGGTGAATTTAACATCGAAATCAGTATCAAAACTGGCAGGATTGGTACAGGGGAGTGCTGGCAGGTTGACGCCTCTTTGTTGTGTCTTGAACAGTTTCGTATTCGTGGCAAGGTCGACCAGACACTGAATGATATGATACAGCTGCGTCTTCGATCACCGTCCTGGTCCACGTCCTTGAAAAGGAAAAATGGAGCGATTGATTCAATCCCGGGACTGGTTGCCACGACTTCTTTTAATAACGGCTGCCAGTTTATGAAACTGCCGGACTGGGCAGGTTGCCAGGCGAGAATCGTAGAAAGGCAAATCACTGCGCTTAAAAATTTCTTCATGCTTATTGCTCCTGCTGGTTCCAGATATATTTGATGTAGAGGTAAGTGTTTACTGTAGATGGTAATCACTAGTGATAATAATATTTACTCCTGATAGATGCATTTTATGCACTTACAGTCGCTGAATTCAAGTCATTTCACTGGTTTGCTGTCTACAAAAATCAATCGTACTGTACTTAAGTACTATGCGGTTGTTCATTCCCCGCTAGCAGCCGAACAGGCTGATGAACCTTTCCGCCTGCTCTTCAGGATCTCCCAGTGTTAACACGCGATTTCTGAGGTTTTCCGTCTCTGCCTGGTCGTGTTTTCTTTCTCTCAGTTTTTCAAGTACATCAAACCATTCCTGTTCGGTCGAAGCAACCAGGGCTCCGGCATTGGCAAAGCGCTCAACGTCAGGGTTCGGCGAACAAACAGAAGGTATTCCCCAGTAGCCGGCTTCCAGTACCTTGAGCGCAGACTTGCAGTAATTAAACGGCGTAGTTTCAAGCGGGGCAAGGTTGACCCAGCCGAGCTTCAGGTGATTGACATAGTCTGAAAAGGGGACACGCGGCATCTGTTCTACCTGTCCATCCCTGGCCCTGATTCGCTGGTTCAGGTGACCGGTAATCCGCAATCGTGTATCCGGGTACTTTTCCAGAAAGCGCTCCATGACCGGGGCGATCATGCCGAAATCCCGGTCATGGCTGCGGGTACCCGGGAAATAGGTGATGATCCTGCTGTCGAAGTTATCGTTCGGGACCGATGAGTTACCAATCCAGGAGTAATGTACTGCATTCGGCAACACATGAACCTGCTTGTCGGGAACAAGCCGCCGTACATGTTCCAGCAGCGGTTGCGTTGATACAGTAATCACGTCAAACAGGCCGAGTGCCTTGCGGCTGGCTGAATATGTACGCTTTACCTTGTGCAGTGGAAGGATGTTATTCAAAACCGCAGGGCTGTAGCGGGCATAGTCCGGGTCAAATACCAGGTCATCGAAGTCCGCAATGAGCCTGATACCGCGTCGGCGCAGCCTCCAGGTCAGCCATGACAGCCCGGGCGAAGTCCGGGGGCGGTGAAAAACAGCACAGTGCTCCGTATTTTTTACCGTCAGGTTCTTGATGTGCACGGTCCGGGTCTGCCAGCCCTGCGAACCCAGGGCCCGGGCCAGATTGTCGCAGCGGTAGATAAATGACGGGTCCTGGTGGAACAGTTCGGGCCTGCGGTTCGTCGCTATGAAACTGACGGCGCTCATTTCACTGTTATGACACGCTGTTATTATTCATGATGTGGTTGGCAGCCATAATTCCAGTCGAAGCATGCAACATCTGCACGCGGGATAAACTCATCCGGTCGCCGGCATTATGGTTTGTCGTACAATCCCGGGTGACTCTTCCGTATCAGCATGTATCGGCAAGTTTGGGTTCAGAGATGACAGGTTGTGCAAGGATTCCCCGAAACTGCTGGTCCAGTTCAATTGCCTGTCCTTCGTAGCTTTGCAGGTCTGCCTTGTAGGGGTTTATATAGTTGCTCCAGTCGCGAGAGAGGCAGCGCTCAATTGCTTCGGCAAGGGTCGCGGGATCGGCTGCCAGCGGGATGATTTCTCCGTTTTCACCGGGTCTGATGTCTTCGACCGTTCCGCCACCGTCGGTAGCTATAACCCAAACATCGCGTGCGAGTGCTTCTCTTACGGTAAGTCCAAAGCTCTCTTTCCATCGGGAGGGGAAAAGAAGGACATCTATTCTTGAGAAAAAGTCATCAATAGAATCCTGGGTATAGGCATTGGCTATGGTGATTTTTCCGGGTATTTTCCAGTCTGGACATTTGCCCCGACCAGGATTTGCCAAGATTCTGCGCAGCATCAACAGTTATTAACTGGTAATCGGCTGATTCAATCAATCTGAAATGCCTCCAGCATCGTATCGGCGCCTTTAATGGCGCCTGGCCCGCCAACAAAGCCGAATGAGACTGTCGACCCACTATTCCGTTGGTAGGAGCCGGAAGGAAAGCGTATTCCGTTACGGTTCACTACACAACGATCCGCATCAAGGTTGTTTTCCAGATGCAGGCCACAATGAAATTTGCTCGGGAAGAACAGCCTGTCCGCATTATCGAGAACACGGCGCAGGTATGCTGATCTTATCGAAGACCTGTGGCTGTCATCGACGCAGTATTGACAGACTGACTCGTCTATTTCTCTTTGATGGCAGTAGACCCCGTCCCGATTTATCATGAATTGCCGTTCACAAAGCCACCAGCAATCATGAATCGTCACGCAATATGGAATGTCGTTATCGATTGCGACATCGGTGATTTCCGCGCCCAGCCTTTGTACGCTGTGAAGATGCAGCACATCCGGCCTGAAGATTTGGACAATTTCCCTGAAGATGTCGGTAAATTCCGGGTTTTTGTAAACCTTCTCGTACTCGAGTTTCTGGGGAAGGTTGACTGCAATTACATCCAGTCCTTTTGATTGATAACGAATCAAGTGGTAGTCAGGGAGTGTCTTGTCGGATATTGATGTGACCACTAGTGGAAGATACCCACGTTGTTTGAGTTGCATGGCAACTTCTTCTGCAACAATGGTAGCCCCGCCAAAACTGCTTGGCGCGAAGTAGACGTTGGCAATCAGGATCCTTATCATTACGCGCTCCCGTTGACGAGAATCTTCCTTAGCCCGTCTTCCATTCGGCCCAGTACCGCTGATTTTGTGTAATTTCTCAATACATTGTCATGTGCCTCTTTTCCAAGAGACATTCTGAACAAGTCATCGCTGACGATTTTATCGAGAGAATTATACCAGTCGGGTTCGTCACAAAGTATCCCGTTTACACCTGTTTGTATGGCTTCCCTGAATTCTCCAACATTGGAGGTAATAGTGGCTTTTTTCAGCAGGCCTGCTTCCAGGTAACGGATGGCACTTTTACATTCGTTGAAATTATTCTGTACCAGGGGGACGATAACGATATCCGACTTATTCAACTTCTCGAGATAACCACAATGCGTTGTAAAGGGTATACGGGTTATTCGGTCTGAGTATTCAGTAAAGCAGGCGGGGAGATCCAGGTGTCCGAGCACCTGGAAATGTACCTGCTTATGCGTCTTTAACAGCCTGGCCATGGCTTCTTCGGCTACCCTGAAGTCCGCTTCATGTGCGCGGGATCCGGATGCATAGGAAACAACGATTGTGTCTGTGGACGGCGATGAATTTGATGTTATCCGGATCCTGTTTGCGCAAGACAGGGATTCTGAATCAAGATAGTTCTGCAAACGATAAACCGGTTTGCCTTCAAAACTGCTTGCCATCCGCTGCTGCATGTAGGTGGTACTTGTCAGCAGAAAATCGGCTGCCATCATCGCGGCACTGTAGCGGACGGAGCTCGAGAGCAAGCTTTTTTTCTCTTTGGCCGAAAGATAGTCCAGGTTACTGTTGTTCATATATATCGACTGGTCATAAATCGGGTCGTCAATATCATATCCAATCTTCAATCTTAATCGTTTGGCTTCATGCAGGTATTCGTTATAGAGGTTGCTGCCGGGAACTCTATACAGCACCACCGAGGTAGCGGTCTGCATCAGGCGAAATGCACGGTAGTGGTCTTCCCAGTGAGAAAACAGCACTTCGATGCCGTGTCCGGACAGTAATTCAATTTTTTGCAGAACACGGTATTTCTTGCATTGCGGCAGATTCAGGTCTGCAATGATGACCAGTCTGCTGGCGGGAAACAGTTCACTGACGGGTGTCTTTCGCGTTTCATCGCTGGAAAACTTCAGCGCAAGAGACAAATGCGGTGTAAGGTTGCGATCATCTGTCGCGGGTTGTGACAGTAGAATACAAGCCGAGGGCGCGGCCGAGCCGCCGCCCGATTTTATTGCGGAAAAACTTCGCCAGGGGTTTGGTTTAAGGCGCTTGGGTAATTTCATGTTTCAAACATGCACTGGCTGCATGGAAAAATCACGCCCGGTTGACGAAGCACACATGAGCTACTCTGCGCTGAGTGATTGATGCCATGAATCCGGCACATGAATTCCGAGCTCTGTAAGCTTGTTCATTTCGTCATTTATGTGATCTGCGGCGACGGCAAGGAGAGGTTGCGGAATTCCGACGGATTCAGTGGTGTTGATTTTTGCCTTTAACTTGTCCTCGTCATAAGCGAATGGTTTGATGTCAAGAAAGCTTTCAATTTTCCTTATCGACGCTAAAGGATCGGTTTCGAAATCATCAAGATACAGGACAAGGTACTCGTTGGTCAGTAATGCTTTCCGCATAACCTGTATTGTCTTTGAGTATTCTCCGGGTTTCAGTATATGCTGATTGGCTTCAGGAAGTCGCTATAGTCTTTACTGGTCCATTCCTCAAAGTTAATCTGCTTGCCGGTAAATTTAATGTGAAATTTAATATGCGACCATAAGCGCTTGGCAGGATCCCTTAATGTATAAAGAACCTTTACGTTTTCACAGACCCTGCGGACTGTTTTCCATCCCTCTTCGTCGATGAACGCATAGGTGTTGCTGAAATCGGCAACATATTTTTCATTGCCGTGATCACGAAACAGATTGAAATACCACGATTCATTGATGCCGGGGTTTATATACCCGTAGTACCAGGCCAGGATTTTGCGCGCCTTGTGCCAGGTTATTTGTGTCCCTGAGTCTATCGACTGCATTACATAAATTTCGAATGCGCAGGTGGTTGGATAAATCGTATTTTTTGTTGGCATGAGAAAAGAAATGAATTTCCTTTTCCCTTGCGAAGAAAATATCGGGGTGTTTGTTGAGGTGTGCATAAAGCCATGTTGTCCCGGCTTTCATGGCGCCTATACCCAGTAGTAAGATTGTCGATCATAGTGTGTGTAGTGTTGGCGCTAGTTGTATTAAACAGGTAGTTTGTATTATTTCATGATAATAGCTGTAAAAGGATGGCGCTTGATATATAGGATGAAGGCAGCATTACAGATCATTTAATATGCTCGACTATAGCTTAAATTGAAATATTGCGGACTGGTTCTATGCTCAATCCGGCAAACCGCTGGGCCAGTGTTGGTCTCCAGGGTTTGCGCGTGAGTATCATCGGTGTTTGAGTGGTAACCAGGCCATCCGGCCTGCGATTTAGCAAGGGCCATGATGTTCGATGTGCAATCAGGCCAAGGTCCGCGGCAAATTTACCCATGCACTTGTCAGTATAGGTAATACATTCCGGGTAAAACCAGCCGTCCCTGGTGTTGTTATTTTCATTGGTGGCGCACCTTATATACGTGACCATCGCGATGCTGTCATCGTGCATAACACTGTTGATGCCGCTCAAAAGTTTCCCGGTCTCGGAAACACCCGTATGTGACGCTATTGACTGTGCAATAACGAAGTCCACCTTGTCGCCAACAAAACTGAAATCAAAGTCTGAATTATAGGAAAATACAGGTTTTTTCAAACCAGGCAAACCGATTTCCGGATCACTTGATCCGAGATTATTTATCATTCCTTCTTCAAGAATTTTTCGATTCGGCTCAATACCATAGTACCGATTTGGCAGCAGATAGGTCATTATCAGCCTGCCCAGTCTCAGGCTTCCACAGCCAATTTCGAGAAACCTGTGATACTCGCGTAACCCGAGGTCGAGCATGAACTGAAACTGCAGGGCGCCATTGATATCATAATTAAACGGTGGGCCAACATGGGCGCGATAATGGTCATCACCTGCCGCAAGGTCCACGCCCAGAGACGTGATCTCGTCTTTTGTCAGGTGCTGTTTGAATTCTTCACGCAGTTTTCTTGGGTCTGCACGCATTTACAACCTCGTTCCTGTTAATTCAGGTATTAAATAATCTTTGCCGGAGAATACATGAAAACACTTCTCCCATTGCAAATAGAAAATTTATCATAACTTCAGTTTAGGCATATCACAGCTTCTTGTTGATAACATTCAATGCATGGCGCGGCGACTAATGATAATTGTTTGCTTCTATAATTAATTGCCGACTTCGTTCAATCTACACAATATTTTGTACCGCGAGCAATGATTGTGAGTGCGTTTATTGTTAACAATATTTCTAACAAGATTTATACATTTGATGTCTTTTCTTTACCTCATTGCAGTTACAGGTCAACCGCCACCTTTGCCGTTATCGCAATCTTGTAGATTACCTCCAGTAGATCAATCGCGAACTGGCGGTACTTCTTGTCTATTTTGGGTGGCACCAGGATCTCGTCGCCGGGCCTTATGATGGCTGTGCCGGGACTGACGATTTCCACCTCGGCATTGGGGTGATGCAGGATGATCTTTGTCTTGTCCGCACGGTCGGAAAAACCACCGGCCAGGTTGATGTAGTCCTTTGCCGTCCAGCCTTCCCGCCAGGTGGCGGCATGCATCATCAGGACCTCGCCAGCCACCTTGATAATCTGCGTCCGGGTCGGAATGACAATCGCATCATCCGGCTCCAGCAGGATGTTCTGCTGGACGCCGTTTTGCACGGTGACTACCCGTCCCAGCGGATCGATTTGCCGGGCTTTTTCAGCGAAAGTCTGCATCAACTGCGCTTCCTGGACACGGATACTGGCCTCGTTATTGGTTCCAGACAGTGCGAGCAGGGAGCTTCGTTCCAGCCGGAACAGGCTGTCGTTGAGCGCATCCTTCTGGGCCTGTGCAATTGACACCCGGCGGAGGTAGATGGCATCGGTATTGGCCAGTCTTTTGTCCACGGCAATGTGGTTGAGCACATCGACCAGCCGTGCGCCGCGCTTGACGGACAGCATGGAAGGTCCGCCATGTTCACCCTCGATGGAAACCAGGATGGTATCGGCCCGGCCGTCGTCCCGGAGGGTGATGACGTCGCCATCCTGCAGGACGGCATTCATGAAACGTTCCAGCGACAGTGTCTGGTTAAAAGGCGCATCGTTGCGCATGCCGACGAGCGTCACTTCCGTGGCTTGTGCGGCCTGCGGAATGATGTCCAGTACACTCGCGCCGCTCGTCATGCCCGGCTTCAATTCAACCAGGGCAGGCTGGGCCACATTGCCGCCGAGTTCGATGACGGGGCCGCGATGCCTGACCAGGATCGTGTCGTTGTCCTGCAGTTGCGGTGTGGCGATTTGTCCATTGAGGATGAAGTCGTACAGGTCGATTGCGGCGATTGGCTTGCTGTTGCGCAGTATTTCAATGCTGCGATAACTGCCCAGCGCCGGGTCGATGCCGCCGGCCTGGTCCAGGAAATAGAGGATGCTGTCGGACGGGATGCCGGCATAGCGCCCCGGGTTGTTGACCAGTCCCGTGACATAGACGGCAACCGGCTGCGAGGTCACCAGGTTGGTGTAGACATCGACATTATCCACGTAGACCTTGTGAACATGGGCCTTCACCGCCTGTGTCAGGTCACGGTTGTGGATGCCTGACAGCTTCAATGGCCCGATATCGGGCAGGAAAATATTACCCTGGCCATCGACGGTGTAGTTGTCATCGATATTGATGGCGCCCCAGGTGCGTACATTGACCTGATCGCCGGGCGCAACGACATAATCGGGGTTCAGTCCGTTTTCCCGGGTCTTGAGAAAGTTGCCGGTAAACAGTCTTGCGCCGAAGGGTTGAACACTTTCAGGTTCCAGCGTCTCCCGGACGGGGGCGTGTTTTCCTGTGCTTCGCCTGCCTGTAATGGCATTGCCAAACAGCACATGAAGAACATAACAAGCCTGATTAACATTGGTTGGTACATTATTTATATCCCCTCTCCCCGGCCCTCTCCCTGAGGGAGAGGGGGTGTATGGGCAGCAATATACCCTCTCCGCAGGGAGTGAGCGGGACGGCATTTCGCGGGCAAGCCCGCTCCTGCAGGAAATTAAATCTTCAATCATCAATTTTACCTTATATCCTTGCATGTTCACGTATGGCCGCTATCAGCAGTGACCCGATGCCAAATGCCAGCATGGTACTCAACAGCACGGTCAGTATGCTCATCAGGCGTTTCGGATGGGTCGCGGTATCCGGTGCAGACGGTGACACGATGGTTGCCAGGTAGCGGTGTTGCTTGGCGGCTTCGGCGCGTGCGATTTCCAGCGATGTTAACGCGGATTCGTAGGCCTTTTCCGCGAATTCCTTTTCCACCAGCAGTGGTTCGAACCCGGCAATGGAACTGCTGAGACTGCCCTCATCCGGGTTGATCAGTCGCAGGTTCTCACTGTCAATCTGCTTCTGCAGTGACTCGATACGGTTTTTCAGGGCCACGGCCTTGGGCGAGTCTTCACGCATGTAGCCGGTGATTTCCGTCAGTTCGGCCTGTGCCCGGGTATGTTCCGCTTCCAGTTCATTGCGCATCGCCATGATGGCCGCGGCCGACTCGGCGGGGTTCATGTCATCGCCTGCCAGTTGCTGGCGCAGGATCCTGCTGCGGACATCGGCCAGTCGTTCCTCGCCGGCCGTGACTTCCGATCGCGCCAGGTTGAGGCGGTCACGCTCGGCCCGGTCAGACAGCGTGTTGACCAGTGCTTCACTGTACTTGAGGATTGCGCCGGCAAACAGGGAGGCCTGTTCGGCGGTCAAGGCGCGCACCTCGAGCGTGGAAACGCCGGACTGGATGTCCACATCGACGCTGACCCGGTCCAGGTAGTAATCAAAGGCATTTTCAAACGTTGATTTCCGGGAAAGTTTCGAGAACCAGTCGCCGGCTTCCTGGTAATGCGTCAGAAAGGCATGGTCCTTGTCCAGCTGCGCCAAAACATCACGCGACAGGATATAGTCCTTTACCATCAGGGCGTCCTGGTTGGAACCGACCCCCGGCAGGGTACCGATGAGCGTATCCAGGCTGGCGACAGCCGCCTGGTCAGTCGACTGGATACTGAATTTTGCCTCTGACTGGTAATAGTCGCTGGCGATCAGGCCGTAGTACAGGACCGCCAGCAGCGTTGGAACGCCGACCCACCAGCGAAACAGGCGCTGCAGCCGTGCCGCCCTGGCCTTGCGGGCCATTTCAAACTCGTTAACGTCCCTGGTTCATGCTGATTTAGTGCCCTGAGGCTGCCCTGTAGATTTTTCCTGCCTGCGGGATGGAATCGCACAGTTGCAGTTTGCCGTTGATCAATACGGCACATGTATCGCAGAACCGTCTTATGGTGCGAATGTTATGCGAGACAAGGATAACCGATGAGCGTTGTCGTCGCTGGCGAGAAGGCTCTTCTGCACTTGTTCTGGAAGGGCTTGTCGCCGACAGCAGTGACTTCGTCGATCAGGTATACATTGAAATCGATCGCCATACTCACTGCGAAGGCCAGTCGTGATCGCATGCCCAGTCGAATAGGTGCGCACCGGCATATAAAAATATTCACCCAGTTCGGAAAAATCGAATGCAAAGTTCGAGACCTTGCGCACATCCGCTCCGTAGATGCGCGCCACGAAGCGGGTGTTTTCCTCGCCGGTGAGGCTGCCATTGAAGCCGCCGGCAAACCCGATCGGCCAGGACACGCGATTATTCCGAATAACTTCGCCCCGGTCGGGTTGTTCGATACCGGCCAGGATGCGCAACAAGGTGGACTTGCCGCTGCCGTTGCGTCCCAGGATGCCGATGCTCTCGCCGGTCGGGAATTCCAGCGTTATATCGTCCAGCACCTGGTTCATGCCGTGCCTGACCGGATAGGCCTTGGAGATATTGCGGATTTCGATCATGACAGTACCAGTCGCCGCCGGGCCAGGCGTTCCAGTACCAGCCCGGCGTAGGCAAAACCGATGATCCATAACATGAGGTAGGAAACATTGAGATAATGTGCATGATAGGTATTGAACCAGCCGTCACGGACCATTTCGACGGCATGCAGTACCGGGTTCCACAACAGGATTTCACGGACTTGTGCGGGTAATTCATTCGCCGTAAAGAACAGTCCGGAGATAAAGAACATTGGCCGCATCATAAGCGGAACAATTCTGTCAACCATCTTTGAATAGACGCTGAGTGAACTGAGAAAAACTCCCAGTGCGGCACCCAGCAGGCTGGCAAGCATGAGACCGAGTCAGAACATGCAGCAGGCTATCGATTCGTAGTTCACTGAAATACAGGCTGTGTCCGCCCATGATAATGGCGAATACGGTTACCAGTGTCACAACTTCAAGGCTGCTGCGTGCAATGATCAGGTCGAGGGGTCTTATCTGGGGATAAAACAGCAGTGCCTTGTTGGCCGGAATGGCACTGAGTGATTTGGTCAGCGTTTCCCTGAATAACAGGTAGGGAATAATGCCAGTGGTAATGAAGCTGACGATATCCATGCCATAGGGAATATTCCGGTTCCTGAAATAAAACAGTCCGTAGAAGGTCAGCACCCAGAACAGGGGTTCCAGCAGTGCCCAGATATATCCCAGTTGATGGGCGCCATATCGCGTACGGCTCTCACGCAATACCAGCGCGTGGATGATCTGCAACTGGGTCTGAAATCCCGTCAGCGGCGTCATCGTAATATCTGGGTTCGTCCGGCCTGTGCTGGAAAATACATCGACGACAAAAAACCAGCGGGTACCATTCTTGCAGGCGAGTCGGGTTTGTCCCGTAGCCTGATCAGTGGAGTCCATCAGCGTGATGGTTTTGCATGGGCGGCCACTGGCCGCATCGTATATTTGCCCCGCAGTAACCGTCCGCCCGTCGATGGTTTTTGTTTCGCCGGCCTGCATGTCGGCTATCAGGGCAATGATCCCGGCATCTTTGCCGGTAATCGTTTCATGCGCTGCCGTGTAATCGGCAGGGTCCGGTGCGGCGGATGGCGGCATCGGGTGCAGTGCGCAGCCCGTCAGCAGCAACAGCAGTGAAAGGGTTCCGCACACCGGGTTTAGAGTGTGTCGTGTCCAGAATACGCTGGAAAAATAATGAGTTATCAAGCTGGCTTTCATTGTTTATGATAGCAATTCCGTTTGTGAGTGCCGCCGCATCTACTTTCAAGGCCCGTGACAGAGGGGATGAGATTTATTGCTCCGTATTTTTCCGGTGGCTGTCTGGAACCTCGGGCCGATCGTTCGTCAGCGAAGTATTCGCGTCAGCCGGCATTTGACGGTTTATTCAACCACAGGATTCTACTGTTATTTTCTGACCGGGACAAAGTTTTTACAGCCATGCATGCAGCTTGCCTGGCGTTGCCCGGGTGGCGACGGTGAACATGATAATAGAATAGGCAATTAACTGTTTATTAAGGAAATAAATTTGGCTATACTGCATGCGGCGCGCTGCAGTGATTTGCAGTTTCGTGCGGAAAGGTTTTTGTTGGACATAGACCAATAACATGTCAATAATTTTGACGCTCAGTTTATAGATGGTCAGTAGCCCCTGCTCACGTCGATTGCGTAAACATCCATCGAGATTTTAGTCGCTGCCTTACGCCTTTAGAGTGACTTCTGTCCACTGTATGAGTTAACTATGAAACCACTGTTACACATACTGCTTGCCCTGCTGGACCGGCTGTGTCATTAGCGGCCAGGCGGTTGCCGCCTGCGCCCCTGCGCAGATACTCCGCGACGACGTGCTGGTCGTGGTGAACGACAATTCCATCTCCTCCCCGCAGGTGGGCGATTACTATTGCGAACAGCGCGGGATAAATCCCGCCAATGTCGCGCATGTGCGCGTGCCGGTCACCAACGATGTCGAACTGGACCAGTTTATTTCCCTGCGCGACCAGTTGATCAAGCACATGCAGGAAAACACGCTCCCGCAGGGTATGGTGCCGGCTGCCTGCGATACCTCACAGGGCTACACCCGGTATTACTGTCCGGCGAGTGTCGACCAGTTGCGCCAGCACAGCAGGATTCGTTACCTGGTAACGACGAAAGGGATCCCGATACGTTTCCGGTTTACCGGTAGCACGTTGCTTGGCAATCCAGAAGCCAGTGTCGATAATTATCTGCGTTTCTGGCTGACCAATTATTTCTCACAGGATGTCGTCTTCACTATCAACCACCGGGCGATTGCCTTTGGTGACGGGCGTGGCATGCGCAGCTGTTGATCCCGTCGTCGATCGTGAATTGATCGTCGGCCGGATTGACGGCGTCGATATCGAGAGTGCCAGGCGGCTTGTCGACCGGGCAATCAATGCGGAAAGGAACGGTATCTATGGCAAGCTATATGGTAACAAGTTCGGGGGGAGCGCATTGGGCGAGCGGGCCGGAGGGCGCCTACTGGAAAAGCTGGCTGCCGACTGGCGGCATAGCGACCGTATACCCTTCCTGGCGCTATCTGCATGGACTGTTCGGCGATTTTCAGAGTCTGGCCGGCCTGGCGGTTCGTCATATCGCAAACCCGGAGTGTCTGAGTTACGACAGCAACGGCAAGGTTCCCGGAGAGTGTGTCACGGCGGTTAATCGTGGCGGCTATCGTGATAGTTTCCCGATCGGTGATGAACCCCCGGGCACACCCTGGGGGCGAATACCCGCGCCGGATAATGCGCTTGTTTATCAAGGCTATGTTGATACATTCAGCGTGAATCATGATTTCAACCATCTGCTGAACTGGCGCGACAACGCCAGTTGCAACACCCTTTGTAGCCCGGGCGATGCCGCATGCAAGGCGGCATCGACGGATGCCTACAAGGAGATCGACACGCGCTGTGTCCGGGTTGCAGAGGGTTTTATGGGTTACCAGTTTAGCTCCTATCCGGCTGGGGATGATGGCGTCGTGGCCAACGGGCTGGTATCAAAGCGCTTCGATTAGCACAACACATCGTTTGACTTAACCGGGGGGGCGACATACTACCTCTGGGCAACCCGAGGTTCGTAATGATGAAGGGTTCGATGATAACTTTAGTCTGTGGTATCGGGATACCGACAACATTCCCGCCATCGGCCTGTTATACCGGAACAGAGGATTACCAGACGCCGCCCGGGGCATGGATGCAAGCAAGACAAGACGGATTAATATTAACCAGAGTATTTATATTCCCGGAACGGCCAATTAACCTGGCCAATCCACAGAAAATCACCGTTCGTTTCAAGTATCGCGCCCTTGATCTGAACAGGAATGTTCGGCTTACTGCACGTCTGCTGGTACGGGAATCAGCATATGATGATGGGATTATATCAATCAGTGCTACCAATCAGGTGATTTACAATTCCATCCGGGTAAAAACCCTCACTGCACCTGATGACCCTGCCGATGGAGTCAGCTGGGGAGATGCTGTTGCCACCTTTACCCTGGATCCGGCTCTGCACCTGCACCCGCAGTATCTCTACGATGCCATAAAGATAAGGATAGAAGCCACTCCACACTTTGAAGGGCAGTTTGCGATCGATACTGTTTCTGTTGAAGAAGACGGCGTTGCCCTGCCGTTGGTCAATCCGAGTTTCAATGACGGGCACCGGCAACTCTCGGGTGGTGATTCGGCTGCGAGCTTCCTGAGTCGCCTGAACGGTACCGCCTTCTGGGGGAATATTTCGCATCATGAGGCCAATGGGCATTCGTTCGACACTCATCCCTACGAGACACTGATTTATTTCCTGCGTGGCCTGCCGCTCGGCGACGCGGTTTGGTTTGCAGAAACCCATAATTCCGGCATTCTGTATGGCGACCCGCTTTATTCTCCCGTCGCGGTCCATCTGCACTATCTTGCCGGGTCGGATAACCGGGCTCCCAAAGACAATTTCTATACCGCAAGCGATTCGCCACTGGCGTTGACCGGGGATACCCTGAACGGTACCGGTGCGGACGTCACCACGACCTACAGTGTGGATTTCTGCAGCGGGAATGACTTCCTCCCGTGTGACCAGAACGGTAGCTGGTTGCCTGTGTCCGGGGTGCAGAACCTGCCGGGTGGCCAGCGCAACATGCCACTTGGAAACTGGGATATTTCAGGTCTTGCAGAAGGTGACTATGTCCTGCGACTGGCCGTGACCAGTGCCAATTCCACCAGCGGCTTGTCGCAGACTTTTTATGATTATTACCCTGTTACTCTTTATACCCCGTTATCCGATACCGATGCTGACGGACTCAGTAACCAGGTTGAAACGGGACTTGGCACCGACCTCTTCAATAGTGATACCGATGCGGACGGTCTACCCGATGGCTGGGAGGTCAATCATCAACTGGACCCCCTGACCGGGAACACCAATAGCGACAGTGACAATGACGGTTTCACTGACATTGTTGAGTTCTTGCGCGCAACCGACCCGTCAGACAGTCAGTCAGTCCCGGTCGTTGCCATGCTCGAGGTGGATCCGGTCAACGGGGTGGATGACGGCCAGTCACCGTTTAAAACAGTTTTTGCGGCCAATAGTGTTGCACAGGCCGGCGATACGATTATGTTGTTACCGGGAGACTATGTTACGGGTCTGATTATTTTCAACTCACCTGTTTATTTAAAGGGTCCGTCCGGTCAGAGTGCGGTGTTGCACCCGATCTTTCTGGAAAGTAAAACACCCGGCACGGTTGTCATCAGTGACCTTGCCGTGACAACCGCAGGCCTGCAAATCACCGGGCAGGCATTGCGCTTCGAGAGAGTTACCTTTAATGCAAATATCGATGTCAACGCCGGCGCCTCGGTTGAGTTTGTAAACAGTGTCTTCGCCAATGCCAGCGGTGATGCGCTCAATGTCCTCGGCGATGCCGGTGTGGTGCTGGAAAACAGCACGCTGACGGCCAATGACGTCGGGATTCGGGCTGGCGCGACCGGCAGTGTGCAGATCATCAACAGTATTATCAGCGGTAATACCACGGCCGACCTGATCGGCGTACCGCTGGCCGCCGTCAGCTATTCGTTGACGGGTAACGTATCCTTTGCAGGTTTCAACGGCAATATCATTGGTAACCCGTTGTTTGTTGATCCGCAAAATGGAGATTATCACCTGCAGCCGAACTCGCCTGCGGTGGATGCCGGTGATCCGCAGTCTGATTTCTCGCTGGAGCCGGTCGCTGCCGTCGGCCGGATCAACATGGGGCGTTACGGCAATACCGCCGAGGCCGTGATTGCATCATTGTTATCGGATGCCGATGCGGACGGACTCAGCGACCAGCAAGAGTCGCTATTGGGCACTGATCCCTTGAACAACGATACCGATGCGGACGGTCTACCCGATGGCTGGGAGGTCAATCATCAACTGGACCCCCTGACGCGGGAACGCCAATAGCGACAGTGACAATGACGGTTTCACGGACCTGGTCGAGTTCTGCGCGCGCATCCGACCCGTCAGACAGTCAGTCTGCCCCGGTCGTTGCCATGCTCGAAGTGGATCCGGTCAACGGGGTGGATAACGGTCAGTCACCGTTTAAATCGGTTTTTGCCGCCAATAGTGTTGCACAGGCCGGCGATACGATTATGTTGATGCCAGGGGACCATGTTAATAGTGCGATATTCTTCAAGTCCCCCGTTTATTTAAAGGGTCCGTCCGGTCAGAGTGCGGTGTTGCACCCGACCTTTCTGGAAAGTAAAACACCCGGCACGGTTGTCATCAGTGACCTTGCCGTGACTACCGCAGGCCTGCAAATCACCGGGCAGGCATTGCGCTTCGAGAGAGTTACTTTTAATGCAAATATCGATGTCAATGCCGGCGCCTCGGTTGAGTTTGTAAACAGTGTCTTCGCCAATGCCAGTGGTGATGCGCTCAATGTCCTCGGCGATGCCGGTGTGGTGCTGGAAAACAGCACGCTGACGGCCAATGACGTGGGTGTGAGAGTCGGTGCGACCGGCAGTGTGCAGATTATCAACAGTATAATCAGCGGCAATACCACCGCCGATCTGGTGGGTGTGCCATTGGCCGCCGTCAGCTATTCGTTGACGGGTAACGTATCCTTTGCAGGTTTCAACGGCAATATCATTGGTAACCCGTTGTTTGTTGATCCGCAAAATGGAGATTATCACCTGCAGCCGAACTCGCCTGCGGTGGATGCCGGTGATCCGCGGTCTGATTTCTCGCTGGAGCCGGTCGCTGCCGTCGGCCGGATCAACATGGGGCGTTACGGCAATACCGCCGAGGCCGTAATTGCTGGCCCGGCAGCTGTCATTATTCCCTCACAGACCCCTGCTCAGGGGTCGTCCGGTGGCGGCTGTACCTTGAGTAGAGGACAGGTATCCGGGGCACTTCGAGTCGACGGATTACTGTTGCTGGTGTTTTATATTTATGGTCTGTGGCGGCTGCGGAGTAATCGCAGAGGTTGTCGGGGCCTCTGATTTGCGTATCGTATGTCGAGGCAATCCCCGGGATAATTCTCAGGCTCTGCCGGCCTCACGGACCCGTTTCACGGGTGGGGGGGAGTGCTGATGGGGTATCCCGGTCTGTAAAGCACACCCTGCATGGATGGGTCAGGGTACACCCTTATCTGCACTGCCTCGTCCCGGATGTGACAGATTCCAGGCAAAATTGGCGCTCCCTGGGGGACTCGAACCCCTGTTACCGGCGTGAGAGGCCAGTGTCCTAACCACTAGACGAAGGGAGCAACAGAGCGGGTTAACCCATGTTCTGGAAAGCGGTGATATTATACGCCCACTCAGGGACAGGTGGTCACTTCGTCAGGCTGGCTAATCAAGCAATCTTCACTAAATCTCATCAGTCTTGCCTGGATCCATGCAGCCCGTCATCTATACGAATAGATGGTGGAAAAGTAACATATTAATTTTCTGGATAAGGATTCCACGATGAAGAATGAATTGCAGCTTCTACACAAACACCTTGAATTATTACAATACAGTTTTTGTGAGAATGCGTTAGAGTCGACGTTAAAGGTCAACAATTTTTTGCCTGTTTATTTTGATAACAAGGCTGGCGGAAAGGTCGCTGGAGGTTCTTATAGCTGGATCAAAAACAAACATTCAAATGGCTCGATACATGAGCCATCGACGATAGCGGCTTTTGCTTTTATTCGTAACCAATACCTGAACCGGATTAACGTGATTTTCGATATCGGTGCGCTTTATGGTTATTTCTCTTTGTTAAGTAAAAGTATGTTCCCTAAGTCAACTGTGTTCGGCTTTGAAATGAATCCGGAAAGTTACGCTGGCCTGTGTAAAAATATACAAACGAACAAGCATTTAGGGAGTCCTGCATGTCATGGTACAAATATTGGCCTTTCAGATGAAACAATGCTGGGTAAACACGTTCATATAAACAAATTTCAGTTAAGTGAAGAACCAGAATCTGTAGGTGGCACTAAACTAAATATCTTGTCTATGGATGATTTCTGTGCCATTAGCGGGTTTCTACCCGATCTGATAAAGATAGATGTTGAAGGGTATCAAGCTAAAATTATTCCAGGTGCAATGAATACTATCCGAGAAGCCAAACCGATCATTCTCCTTGAATTTGATGGAAAATCTACGTTGCAACCCTTTAATAAGACAAATATGATGATTTCTGAGCCATTATTTGACCTGGGTTACAGATGCTACTGGTGTAAAGATCAGCGAAGCAATAAAGGAAAATTCGAGCCACTGACCAGTGAAAATAGATCAGATAAGTATGAAGTGAATTCCTTGGCTTTATTTTTACCTGGTTAAATTCGTTAGTGCCTGAAAAGTTACAACTTGAATCATAATGGCTCACTGTAGCGACTTGAATTATTATGTCTTGATAACGGTTCCTATCATGAAAGTGGCTGCCATCCTCCTGGAATCCGGGGTATTTGACTTCAATGCAAAGCGCGCGAAAAAAGAAGTCGATGTATGGCAGGGATAACACCCTATCGATATTTCCCAAAGATAAAAATGTTTTGCCATCTTGGCTAGTTATCGATGGTGAGGTTGGGTGATGAGAGTCGGGACATCAGGCGGCATCCTGCCCCTGCAGTGTGTTTGATCCATGACAGTGTTCAGTTTTTGTTCCGTTTGGATGCAATGAGCTATGCTAACTATTTGATTATAAATGGTGCTCCCTAGGGGACTCGAACCCCTGTTACCGGCGTGAGAGGCCAGTGTCCTAACCACTAGACGAAGGGAGCAACAGAGTGGATTAACCCATGCTCTGGAAAGCGGTGGTATTATACGCCCACTCTATCCATCCACAAGAACAACAGTCAGCACGCAGGATACATCCCCATTCACAGACGAACCCACGATTATCCCCCGGCCAGAGCACCCGGTTTCCCGGGCCAATATCAGTCCTAATGCGCTGAAGGTGCTGTATAGGCTGAATGAATCCGGCTACCAGGCACACCTGGTCGGCGGCGGTGTGCGTGACCTGGTGCTTGGCCGCGAGCCCAAGGACTTTGATATTGCGACCGATGCCCATCCGGAAGATGTGCGGCGCCTGTTCCGCAACTGTCGCCTGATCGGCCGGCGCTTTCGGCTCGCCCATGTCATGTTCGGCCGCGAGATTATCGAGGTCGCCACGTTTCGCGCCTTGCAGGAGCCGGGCGGGGACAATGGGCAGCAGCACGTGGACGACGAGGGCCGCATCGTTCGCGATAACGTCTACGGTTCCATCGAGGATGATGCGCTGCGGCGCGATTTCACGGTCAATGCGCTGTACTACAATGTTGCCGATTTCTCGATCATCGATTATGCAGAGGGCATGCAGGATATCGAGGCCGGGGTATTACGCATACTGGGCGATCCGGATACCCGTTACCGCGAAGACCCGGTGCGCATGCTGCGCGCGGTGCGTTTTGCCACCAAGCTGGGCTTCCGCCTTGAAGATGAGACCGAACGGCCGATCAGGCCACTGTCCCCGTTGCTCGGCGACATCCCGCCGGCACGCCTGTTCGACGAAATGCTCAAGTTATTCATGAGCGGCAGCGCCCTGGCGAATTTCGAGATGCTGCGTCACTATGACCTGTTCCGCCAGTTGTTCCCGCTGACCGAGCAGTCGCTGACACACGAGGAAAACAATTTCCCCCTGACCCTGATCAGCCGCGGGATGGCGAATACCGATGCCCGGGTCGCGGCCGGCAAGCCCGTCACGCCGGCCTTCCTGTTCGCGGTATTCCTGTGGCAACCGGTGCGTGAACGCGCGGCAGAGCTGGAGGCCGGGGGGCAGTCGAAGGCCCAGGCCATGCAGCATGCCGGCTCGCAAATCATCGCCGAACAGGCGGCGGTGATGGCAACGCCGCGGCGGTTCTCGCTGCCCATGCGCGACATCTGGATGTTACAGTTACGGCTGGAACGCCAGGGCGGGCGTCGCAGCCTGCGGGTGCTGGGCCACCCGCGCTTTCGGGCAGCCTATGATTTCCTGCTGTTGCGCGGCGAGGCCGGTGAAGTGCCGCTTGAATTATGCGAGTGGTGGACGGAGTTTCAGGAGATGCACCCGGAGAAACGTGAAAAGGAAATCACCAAAACGCGTCCACGCAAACGCCGCCGTCGTCGCCGGCCGCAGGGCAGGGTGGAGGCAGGGGACAAGCAGACATGACGATCAGGGTGTATATAGGATTGGGCAGCAACCTCGGTGACCCGGTTGCGCAGGTCAAGGATGCGATAGAGGAGCTGGAGATGCTGCCGGATACCCTGCTGGTAGCGCGCTCGAGCCTGTACAGCAACAAGCCCATGGGTCCGCAGGACCAGCCTGACTATGTCAATGCCGTGGTGGCGATCGATACCCTGTTATCCGTCGAGGACCTGTTCAACCGGATGATGCAGATCGAAGAGCTGGCCGGGCGTGAACGGGGCGATGAGAAGTGGGGCCCGCGTGTTATCGATCTGGACCTGCTGATGTATGGCAAGAAAAAGATCAGTACCGGGGATCTGATCCTGCCGCATCCCGGCCTGCATGAGCGGGATTTCGTGATTATTCCGCTGGCCGAGATCGCCGGTAACATAAAAATACCCGGTCACGGGCTGCTGAGTACCCTGATCAACCAGGTTGAAAACCATTCGCTGAAGAAACTGATAACCGGTTAATGAGTACGCGGCGTCCTGGCTATATTGTTGTAGAAGGTCCCATTGGCGTGGGCAAGACCAGCCTCGCACAGCGGCTTGCCGATAGTTTCGAGTCGGACCTGATGCTCGAGGGGGCGGACGAGAACCCGTTTCTCGAGCGGTTTTACCAGGATCCGCGTTCAGGCGCGTTGCCGGCCCAGCTGTTTTTCCTGTTTCAGCGTGCGCGCCAGATCGAGAGCATGCGGCAGGCCGATATGTTTCAGCCGGTGCGTGTGTCCGATTTCCTGCTCGAGAAAGACCGCCTGTTTGCCGAGGTCACGCTCGACCCCGAGGAGCTGAAGCTCTATAACCAGGTCTACGAGCACGTGACGGTGGATGCGCCGGTGCCGGACCTGGTGATCTACCTGCAGGCGCCGGTCGATATCCTGCTCAAGCGTATCGCCCGGCGCGGTATTCGCTACGAGCGGCGTATCGACGCCGACTACCTGCAGCGTTTGTCAGAGGCCTACACGCGCATGTTCCTCTACTATGATGCCGCGCCGTTGTTGATCGTTAACGCGGCCAATATCAACCTCGTCGACAGCGAGGCGGACTACGCCGCGCTGCTGGAGCAGATCCGGGTGACCAGGAAGGGCATGCAATATTTCAACCCGGTGGCAGAGGCTATCTAGATAAGTCCCCGGCACTGGATTATCCTTGTCTTTGCGAGCGCGTCGTATGCGGAGAGGGTATAGCCGGGCCGATCGAGAGGCTGGCCCGGGCAATGCCGGTAAAAATCGCCGGGAGCGGACGGGTCGAATCCCCTGATGTGAATAACATCATGCAGGGATTGCCCCGTCACGGTGTTCCTCGAAATCACTATATACCGGGAGCGTCGTGGCATTTACACCTCGCCATACCGTATGCTTTGCCGGCAATGAATCGACAGCAGCCACATGAACGATAAACAGCCAGACCCCGTCACCCTCGACAGCTTGCAGTCCATGAAGCAGCATGGTGAAAAAATCGCCTGCCTGACCACCTACGATGCCAGCTTCACACGGGTCCTGGAGGCATGCGGCGTCGACATGTTCATTATCGGTGATTCACTCGGTATGGTGTTGATGGGATACGAGTCCACCGTGCCGGTTACGATGGACGACATGGTGCACCATGCGGCGAACGTGGCGCGCGTTGGCCGTCGTTGCTACCGCGTGGTTGACCTGCCGGCACACAGCTATGACGATCCGGTAATGGCGCTGAAAAATGCCCGCCGCCTGGTGGACGAGGGCGGGGCGCACATGGTCAAGCTGGAAGGGGGCGTTGCGCAGGCCGGGACCGTGCAGGCGCTCGTTGATTACGGCATACCGGTGTGCGGACATGTCGGCTGCTGCCGCAGTCCATCGAGGAAGCCGGCGGCTACAAGGTGCAAGGGCGGGACGCGAAGGCGTCCCGTAAAATCATTGAGGACGCCGCGGCGCTCGAGGCGGCCGGCGCGCGCCTGCTGGTGATGGAATGCATCCCGGCCGCCCTGGGCGCGGAAGTCACGGCCAGGGCGGGCATACCCACGATCGGCATCGGCGCCGGGGCGGATTGTGACGGGCAGGTGCTGGTTTTATACGACATGCTGGGCATTACGCAGGGCCGGCTGCCGCGTTTCGTGAAGGACTTTCTCGGCGACAGCGGCAGCATACCGGCGGCGATTGCGGCCTATGTCGCGGCGGTCAAGGACGGCAGCTACCCGGCGCCCGAACATACCTACTAATGGCAACGGGAACGAACACGTATAGATGCAGGGTGCGCATGGCGCATTCCGCATACTGGTTATTATGGACATCGTAAGCACGGTTGACGGACTGCGCCAGCAGTTGCACCTGTTGCGCAGCGGGGGCGGCTGGATTGCATTTGTCCCGACCATGGGAAACCTGCATGCCGGTCACCTGCAGCTGGTGCAGCACGCCAGGGCCGTGGCGCGGCACGTGGTGGTGAGTATATTCGTCAACCCGCTGCAGTTTGCTGCGGGCGAGGATTACGACAGCTACCCGTCGACGATCGAACTGGACAAGGCCGCGCTGTCCAACCTCGACGTTGACCTGCTGTTCCTGCCGGGCGTGAACGAAATCTATCCGGGCGGTACCGGGAAGACGACCACGGTCGCGGTGCCGCAGCTGAATGCCATTCTCGAAGGTGAGCAACGCCCGACGCATTTCGACGGTGTGGCCACGGTAGTCGCGAAACTCTTCAACATGGTGCAGCCGAATATTGCGGTATTCGGCGAGAAGGATTACCAGCAATTGCTGCTCATTCGGCAAATGGTGGCCGACTTGTGTCTGCCGATCCGGGTCGACGCGGTCGCAACCGTGCGCGAGCCGGACGGGCTCGCCAGGAGTTCGCGTAACCGTTACCTGGCCGAGGCCGAGCGTGCAGTCGCCGGGCAACTGTACCAGACCATGCTGGACGTCAGGACACTGGTCGAAGCCGGCGAGCGGGATTATGCCGGCATCGAGCAGGCCGCCTGCGCGCAACTGGCCGAGGCCGGTTTTCAACCGGACTACGTCAGTATCCGTCGTGCGCGGGACCTCGCGTTGCCGTCACCCGGTGAGCGTGACCTGCGCGTGCTTGCCGCGGCCAGGCTCGGTGCGACGCGCCTGATAGACAATATCGGCATATCAATGCCTTAGGATGGTTAGTTAACACAGAAACTATCCTGAATCCTTGCAGTCTCAGGATAGAGAGGACATAATTCCCCGCGTTTGTAACCGGTCAGAGGAACTGTCACGACTTATGCAGATTACCTTGCTCAAATCAAAGCTTCATCACGCCAACGTTACGCATGCGGAACTCGAATACGAGGGTTCCTGCGCAATCGACGGGGCGCTGCTGGCTGCCGCAGACATCCAGGAATATGAACAGATCGAAATCTATAACCTGGCCAACGGCGAACGCTTCACCACCTATGCCATTCGTGCCGAGGACGGCAGCGGCATAATTTCCGTGAACGGCGCTGCTGCGCACAAGGCCAATCCAGGGGACCGTGTGATCATCTGCACCTATGCCATCCTGTCCCGGCAGGAAGCCGCGATCTTCAAACCGACGCTGGTCTACCTTGATGCCAACAACCACATCAAGGACACCCGTAACGCCACCCCGGTACAGGTGGCCTGATCAAGCACCCCGGCGCCGACTGTCACTGACGCCGATATTCACCTCCACCGCTGAGCAATTCACGCACGCGGTGCGCTCCTGCCCCAATAGACGCTGCCGCAGGAGCGGGCTTGCCCGCGAACAAATTAACCTCGGTGCAAATTCGCGGCTAAAGCCGCTCCTGCGCTGGCGGGCGCCTTTGCGAGAGCGCCTTGCTGGCTGACTATCCACCTGTGTAGTTGGCCACGCAGTGTGCGCCTGCCCCCTGGATTGCGTGATCTATACTGATTTTTATGCGGTGGCATTGTCACCCTTTTGCCGGCCACCCCGTTAACAGCATACGAAGCACAAAAAACGAGCAAAAGGAGTACCTTATGAATACAAAATCAATAGCCAGTACAGCCATAGCCGCGCTCATGACATTCGCGCTGGCCGTGCCTGCAACGGCGCTGGCAGGCGACCGTCAACATGGCCAACAGGGCAGCAGCCATAACGGCGGACATCGCGGTGGCCATCGCAGCGGTCAGTATGACGGTCATCGATCCAGGCAGCACCGCAAGTACAAAAACAAGCACACACTACAAGCACCAGTACAACAAGCGCCGTCATTACAGCCAGGGAAGTCACAATAATTACTATTACCGTGACGACGATGATGATGAAAAGCTGCTGATCGGCCTGGTCGTCGGCGGAATCCTGGGCTATGCCATCAATAACGCACAGCACCAGGATGACATCAGCTACGATCGGTACCCGGCCCCGAGTAACGCATACCCGGCCAATAACGGGTAATAAATAACGGTAGCTGCCTGCAGGAACGCGAGTACCAGACAACCGTCATCGTCGGTGGTCGAAAAGTGGATGCTTATGGCACTGCCTGCCTGCAACCGGACGGTTCGTGGAAACGCAGTCCCGCCACGGTGGCATCCTATTGATTGCTCGTCCTTCTCCCCTTCATGGTTCCCCGATTCTCATGAGGGGGAGAAGTTTTTTCATTGCTGGTGCCCCGTACCTGCGGGTGTGTCTAATCAGGCAAAAGTGCACCGCCAGTGCGAATTGCTCAATGTCGAAAAACTCGCGCCTGCAAGGCGCTCCTGCAGAAATGAAGCCTTCTGCAGGAGCGCCTTGCAGGCGCGATCAGCATCCACGACAATCTCACCATGAACCGTACCCTGTTGACAGCCATCACTTGCGTCTTGCTGTTCGGCTGCACGAATAGTACCGTCGAGGAAACGACTAACCCGGCCAGCGGCCTCAGCAGCTGGAAAACCGTCGACCAGGCATTCAGCCTTGAGCTGGTGCAACTGCTTCCGGACTTCGTCCGCGCGGTCTTTGAAGCCAAGGGTATGCCCGGAAACGTGATCGAGGCCGTCAGCGGTTACTGCGTATTCGGCACCATTATCCGCAACCGGGCCGATACGCCGCTTTCATATGACATGCGTGACTGGCGTTACGTTACGGCCGATGGTGTCGAGCACCGGGCAAAACCAAAATCTGACTGGGTCAGGGAGTGGCGTGACCAGGGTATCGCGTTTCGCTGGTCACTGCTCTACGAGGCACAGACCTACGCGGTGGGCGATTGGGGGCAGGGCTTCACCACGGTGAATTTGCCCCCGGGTACACACTTCGATCTGCACTATAACTGGCAACAGGCGGGTGAAACACATGAACGAATCATCAGGAATATGCACTGTGCACCGGCAGTTCTGGCGAACTAGCGGCTGCTTGCTGTGCCTGTGGTTGGTTGCGGCGGTGGTGCATGCCGCCGGCGAGGACCCGGAGCTGAGTACCACGCTTACGTCGGTGGACCCGATCGAGGCGCCGGACTTCACGCTCAACGATATGGACGGTAAACCGCATACGCTGAGCGCGCTGCGCGGCAACGTCGTGCTGGTCAACTTCTGGGCTACCTGGTGTCCGCCTTGCCGCAAGGAAATGCCGTCACTCGAATTTCTGTACGCGAAATTCAGCGGCAAAGCATTCAGGGTGCTGGCCGTCAATCAGTGGGAGGATGCGGATCATGTGTTCTCATATATGGGAGAACTCAACGTCTTCCCTTCCTTCCCGATTCTGTTCGACCCGCAGAGCCAGGTGTCGGAACTTTACGGCGTGCGGGGCCTGCCGACATCGTTCCTCATCGACCCCGAGGGACGAATCATCTACCGGGCCATCGGTGGCCGTGAATTCGATCACCCGGACGTGGTCGCGCTGATCGAGACGTTGTTGACCAAACAGCCGTAGGCGTCGATAACGCCCACGATTCTTCAATGTCGCGTCGCGCCCAACAACCGCAGTTCATCTCAATGTCGTCGCGGGCAGCCTACCGCAGTCCCGCGATTCTTCAATGTCGTCCCCGCGCGGCGGGGTCCGCCAATTAATAACCACAGGTCATTGTGTATGCCTGTTGCGTCTGTTTGCCGGTGTGCAGGGCGGGCTTGCCCTCGAACACATCTATCTTGGAGAATATTGTCACGATAGACAGGAGAAGGTGAAATAATTATTTCGGATACAGCCCGCAGGCAAAGCACGTGTCGAGAGGCTGCCCCGGTTATATCCGTAGTCATTGCCGGGAGCGATGCCGCGAAAATTGTTTTTCCTCCCCTGAGGGGAGGGAACCAGTTCGGAGAATCCGGATTTCGTTTGGTGCGGGGTGTTGTAACAAAGCATGATATAGCCATTCCCCCTGCCACAGGGAAAGGGCCAGGGAGAGGGAATAATTTCTTGTTCAGATCCCCTCTCCCCAACCCTCCCCCTGAGGGGGAGGGGGCGTCATCAGGAAGTTTGGTGATTGAGCGATACCTGGTGTTGTGCACAGTATTTTAATGAGCATCTCCTCTCCCACCGGGAGAGGGCCAGGGAGAGGGAATAATTTCTTGTTCAGATCCCCTCTCCCCAACCCTCCCCCTCAGGGGCAGGGGGCGTCATCAGGAAGTTTGGTGATTGAGCGATACCTGGTGTTGTGCACAGTATTTTGAAGAGCATCCCCTCTCCCTCCGGGAGAGGGCCAGGGAGAGGGGGTATAAAAACAGGCAGACAACTTTATTCTATCCCCTCTCCCCAACCCTCCCCCTGAGGGGGAGGGGGCGTCATCAGGAAGTCCGGTGATCTTGCGATACCTGGTGTTTTTGCACAATGTTGAAACGGCCATACCCTCTCCCCCAGGGAGTGGGGGCAGGGTGAGGGGATGTTCTAAAAGGTGATTTTCGTTGCTGCGATGCGGGAGCGCTGCGGATATTGCGAAAAGCAGCGTTTGTCCTGGCGGATTTAGATGACCTGCTTCTTGCCCGCGACGGGCGCGGCGGACTTTTCGCCGGATGCCCCGGCCTGCTCGCTGCGCAGGTCGAAGTTGCCCTGTAATTCAATTCGGCCATCTGACTCCAGTGTCCCGAGCCTGTCACCGTCGGTGTTGATGATAACGGCCACCGGCTGCTGGAACAGCGGTCGGCGGACGAACTTCAGTTGCCAGCCGAAGTTTTTTATCTGTGCCAGCGCCTGCAGCTGATCGTCGTTCAGGTAGTCATCCAGGTTGTCCGGTATCGGTGATTCGCCCTTGCGTTTCTCCTCCCAGTCGGCCTCGGCGGCCACTTCGGGTTCGGCGCCACCTTCCATCACGATAAATTCGTCCGCTGCATCGTGGTCTGCACGGATGCCGTCGTTGTTGTCGACGACGATCTTGCCGTCGGGGTCGAGTAGACCGATTTCGGCAAGATCATCGCTGACAACCACCAGAACGGGGTCCTGGAACAAGGGGCGGCGGACGCACTTTAGCGACCAGCCCAGCAGCTCCAGTTCACCCAGCGCCAGTCGCTGTTGCGAATTCAACGCCGCACGAAGCTCGTCAGTGATTAACTGCACACCCTTGCGTTTGTCGTTTTCCATCGTGCGATACCTGTTCAATGGCTGTATGGGCACGGCCCTGAAAAGGCTTTCGGCCACGGTCTTCATAACTTAAATGGCCGGAAAAAAGATATTAATTACCGGAGATCCCGATACTAAAGACCTTTACGGATGACCGGCGCCGGCCACCAGGAATACGCCGGCCACCATCAGGGTGCCGGCCGCCAGGTTTTTAGTCAGGCCCTGCTCGTGGAACAGCCATGCGCCATACAGCATGCCGAACAGCAGGCTGGTCCGCTTGACCGCGACCATGTAGGCCACCTCGATGTGCTCAATGGCATAGAAGTGAGTAACCACCATTACCGCCATGCAGGCACCGATGCCAAGATGTGCCCACGGGTTACGGCCCAGCGCCCGCCAGCTGGACACGTCGCGCGAAGCGAACACCAGTGCGGTGGCGATGGCGAGCGTCACGAAATAAAACGGGCCGAAGAAGGCCGGTGTGACATGCAGCATGGCCACCTTTCCAAGCACCGAGGTCAGGCTGTAGATCGCCGCCGTGAGCAGCATCAGCAATGATCCGCGCTCATGCAAGATCGCCCGAAACGGTGCAAGCACGACCAGTCCGCGCGAATGACGCGTGGCATCGACATTCAACAGCCAGGCGCCGAACACCACCAGAACGATGCCTGCAGTGCCTGCGCTGCTGACCCTTTCATCGAGGAAAATATAACCAGTGAGGATATTGAACACCGGCGTGAAGGCCAGGTAGGGCAGGGTGAGCGAAAGCGGCGATTCACGGATGGCGCGCATGTAGAACCACATGGCGCCGATCTCCAGCGGCAGCAGCACGGCAATCCAGCCCCAGAATGCCATCGGCAATGCAGGCCACGGTTGCCACAGCAACACCGGCAGCAGCAGGGCGCCGGCCACCCCGAATCGCACCAGTACCAGTTCGCCCGCCCGGTAATGCGAGAGGTAGCGTTTCGACAGCGCGTCTGCCGTGGCCAGCGTAAATGCAGACAGCAGGGTGAGGCCAAACCAGTTCATGACAGCATTATTGTGTTGTTGTGGCGGATGCCGGGTGCATGCGCAAGTATACCTTTTCCTCTTGCCTCGATCGGCAGTGGTGGCGCATGCGATAATTTTTCCGGATTTTTATACAATGCAGGTCTGGCATGGCGCCCTGTCAATGTGATGCCGGTCCTGCAGGCTTGTTTGCGGGGCTGGCCGGGATGTGCTGTGTACCCTGTCCGGTACATCCGGACGATAAGGAGCTTCAGCAATGAAATGCAGTGCAGAACGCCTGATCGAGGCGCTGATCGCCGTCGACCTGGCACAGGACCGCAAGGCCGCCGAAAAACGCGCCAGTGCGGCCAGAAAGGCCACCTATGTGGTGACTGTCTCGCGTGGTTACGGTTCGCTCGGCAAGCAGGTGGCGCAGGCACTGGCCGACCGGCTGGGTGTGCGCGCCTGTGATCGCAGCATCCTTGAAGAGGTTGCCAGTCGCGCCAACGTTGATCTCGAGCTGGTCACAAAACTTGACGAGACCGTCAGGCATAGCCGCATTGAACCGTGGAAGGACTTTTTCAGTGGGCAGTCATTCAGCGAGGAGCGGTATCTGCACCACCTGGTGAAGGTGGTAATGAACATCTCGAGAAAAGGGGGTGTCATCATCGGGCGCGGTGCCCACCTGATACTCGGACCCAAACGCGCATTTCGCGTTCGTATTATCGGCAGCCCGGAAATCTGCGCCCAACGGATTGCCGAGCGCAGGCAACTTGACCTCGATGCGGCAAAAAAGCGCGTCG
This sequence comes from uncultured Halobacteria archaeon, assembly GCA_963768575.1. Classification (GTDB taxonomy): domain Bacteria; phylum Pseudomonadota; class Gammaproteobacteria; order UBA9214; family UBA9214; genus UBA9214. The sequence goes on along the minus strand of CAVYIJ010000016.1, from coordinate 39,046 downwards.
AAATCATCGACCGGCAGCGTGCGGAATATGTGCAGAAGTTGTACGGTGTGGATAGCGCGGATAACAGTGTCTTTGACCTCGTCATCAACTCGGACCGCTTTGGTCTTGAACAGATAGTCGAGTTGATACTCAAGGGCATGCAGCTGGCGGGCTACGAGATTAGTCCGGATATTCTGAAAAGTGCCCCATGATCCGTGTACCCGGTTAATTTCTGCCACCATAGGCGAGCCGGCAATACCGTCTGCCTCCGCGATGTTATTGAATCGGCCCCGCGACATCGAACACGTCCATAATCTTTTATTACGTCTTTGGAGAAATCGCGCCTGCAAGGCGCTCCTGCGATACGTCTATTGTTTCAGGAGCGCCTTGCAGGCGCGACTTTTTTATTTGAGCAGACGCAAGGGTGGTTTTTCAGACAACAGGAGTTCTATCTCTTCAGCCGGCCGCGGCCTGCTGAATAAAAAGCCCTGCATGACATCACAGTCATTCTCGGCCAGGAAGGCGCGCTGTTCGGGCGTCTCGACCCCCTCGGCAACGACCACCAGGTTGAGTGTATGGGCAAGTGCAAGGATCGCCTTGATAATGGCCGCGTCGTTGCTGTCCTGCGGGATGTCACGCACAAAGGAGCGGTCGATTTTCAGTGTATTGATCGGCAGACGCTTCAGGTAGCTCATCGATGAATAGCCGGTGCCGAAATCATCAATGGACAGGTGCACGCCGAGCTTGCGCAGCGCATGCAGGTGCTCGATTGTAGTGGCGGCCTGGTCCATGATGCAGCTTTCGGTTATCTCCAGCTCCAGGTAGCGCGGCTCGAGGCCGGTCTCTGCCAGGATGTCACTGACTTTCTCAACCAGGCTGTCATTTATCTGGTGGCCCGACAGGTTCACCGCGACGGGAATCGTCGTCCCTGTCGACTCCTGCCATGCCTTCGCCTGCCGGCAGGCGGCACGCATGACCCACTCGCCGAGCGGCTGAATAAGTCCGGATTCTTCGGCAACCGGGATAAACATGTTCGGCGGCACGATGCCATGCTGCGGGTGTTGCCAGCGCACCAGTGCTTCAAGTCCAACGATGAGGTTGGACTCGAGCGAGACCTGTGGCTGATAGTGCACGACGAACTCTTCCCTTGCCAGGGCATGACGCAAATCGGTCTCCAGTGCCAGCCGCTTGTTGGCGGCAACGGTCATGTCGGCATGGTAGAAACAGTATTTGTTGCCGCCGCCCTTCTTTGCCTGGAACATCGCGACGTCAGCATGCTGCATCAGCCCGGCGGTATCTTTACCGTCCTGGGGATAGACACTGATCCCGATGCTGGTGCTCAGGAAGATTTCCCGCCCGGACACGTCGAACGGCATGGCCAGTGACTCCAGGATCCTGTCCGCAACCTCGGGCACATTCCCGGCATCTTCCAGGTCCTCGAGAACAATCGTGAATTCGTCCCCGCCCAGGCGCGCGACAGTATCAGCCTTGCGCGCGCACAGCAGCAGGCGTTGCGCCACCTGCTGCAGCAAGTCGTCACCTGCCTGGTGACCGAGGGAGTCATTGATCTTTTTGAATTCGTCAAGGTCCAGGAATATCAGTGCCAGCTGGCGCTTGCTGCGCTGTTGATGCTGCAGGGCGTGCGTGAGCCGGTCATTGAACAGAACGCGGTTGGGCAGATTGGTTAGCGCATCATAGTGCGCCACGTGTTCCAGTTGACTCTCCGTGGAATAACGCTCGCTAATATCGAGGATAACCGCAACAAACACCTGCCTGCCGCCGGTGTTGGAGAGTTGCAGGCTGACTTCGACCGGGTAGAGCGAACCATCCTTGCGCTGGTGTACGGTTTCAAACTGCAGGCGTTGACGCGTGCCGTTCAATACGGGTTCGATCAGGTTGCAAAACGACTCATGGGTATAATCCGGCTTGATGTCCAGGGGGGTCAGTTCGAGCAGTTCCTCCATGGTGTAGCCGAGGTTTTTACGTGCACCATGGTTGACAGTTATAAACCTGAATGTTTCCTTGTCGAACATGTAGATCTCATTGAGTGAATGTTCGAGGATCTCGCCAAGACTGTTGGCCCGCTCTTCGTGATGCTGCTCCAGGAGATGCTGGGCTTGCCGGCGCTCGTCGAGACTGGCGGCCAGTAACAGCGTGGAGAGCGTTGCTACGCCCATGAACACCTGCAATAACAGCAGCGAATCATTCATATCGTCGCGGATGAACGGACCGCTGCCCCCGATGGTCCCCCAGACCGCACTTGCCGCAATCAGGGCCAGGCAGGCGGTGGCGCCATGTTTGCCGAAGCGCATGGCGGCCCAGGCCAACGGCATCAGCGGCAGGAACGCCAGTGGGTAGTGGCTGTTGGCCAGCGTTGAATTACGGCCGAAGACCAGTTGCGTGATCAGCAGCGTGAAAATGACCAGTGCGACTGCTTCAAGCGCGTGTAGTAAAGACCAGTCCGGCCTCGGTAACCGTTTCCATGTCAGCAGCAGCGGTGCGATCAACAGGACGCCGCCGCTATCACCCAGCCACCAGGTTAACCAGATGGATTCAAACAACGGCCTGGTGACCAGTCCGGCATTCAGCAGGGTGAGTGTTCCAATGGTCGCGCTGATGCAGGTCGCCAGCAGTCCGCCGCCGCCGATCAGTATCAGTGTCCCGCGCACGGAGTTCAACGGATTCCCGTTCCTGACCAGTGTTTGTATCAGCAGCGCACCCGCCACGGCGGCCAGGGTATTGCCCGTCGCGATGCCGGCTGCCACGGCGATCGGCGTGCCGGCTATGACATTGACAATCAATGCGCCGGTCGTAATGGCGGGCCACAGGCGAATGCCGAATATCAGCAGGGCGGCCAGGGCGACGCCGCTGGGCGGCCACACGGCGGTGACGTTTTGGTGCACCAGTGCCAGCTGGAGGCCCAGCTCGGCGGACAGCACATATACGACAACGGTCGCCAGTCCGGCCAGAACCAGTCGACCGGGTCGTTGTGCGCCCGAATGCGGGGATAATGAAGTTGAATCCATGAAGTCCCTTTCACGAATGAGTCAATGCAGGTGTAATCCCGCATGTTTGTTTTCCCTGGGTAAAAGATCGACCGTGGGCCATATATCTTGACTGAATCCAGGTTGTTACCTGCGCAAGGCTTGTTCCGCGGAGTTGCGGACCGTCACTTTTTCTGCGTGGTGCGGTGTGCCGGTGCCCGCCGCTGTGACCGCAGCGGCACTGGCTGCGGGACTAACACACTGATTTCCTGTAAGATAGGCGGTAAGTTCTCATGCCTGCTATCAAGATTCCCCAGCCTGCCACCGCCCTGTACGACTACTCGAAGTACTGGGCCGAGTGCTACGGTACAGCCGAATTCCTGCCCGTCTCCCGGGCGGAGATGGACGCACTTGGCTGGGATTCCTGCGACATCATCATCGTCACGGGCGATGCCTACGTCGACCAGCCGTCCTTCGGCATGGCGGTGATCGGCCGGTTGCTGGAGGCGCAGGGTTTCCGCGTCGGCATCATCGCGCAACCCGACTGGCATTCTAAAGCAGCGTTCGAGGCGCTGGGTAAACCGAACCTGTTCTTCGGCGTGACCGCCGGCAACATGGATTCCATGATCAACCGCTACACCGCCGATCGCAAACCGCGCTCGGACGATGCCTATACGCCGGGCGGGCGCGGCGGCGCGCGCCCGGACCGCTGCTCGCTGGTGTACAGCCAGCGCTGCAAGGAGGCGTATCCGGATGTACCGATCGTGCTCGGTGGCATCGAGGCCTCGTTACGACGCATCGCACACTACGACTACTGGGCCGACAGCGTGCGTCGTTCCATCCTGCCGGACGCGCAGGCCGACATCCTGTTATACGGCAATGCCGAGCGCGCAGTGGCCGAGATCGCGCACCGGCTGTCGCTGGATGAGGCAATAGAATCCATTACCGACGTGCGCGGCACCGCCTTTCTGCGCCGCGATACCCCGGACGGCTTCCAGGAGATCGACTCCACCCGTATCGATCGCCCCGGCCGCATCGACAAGATCGTCAACCCCTATATCAACACGCAGGCGATGGACAGTTGCGAGCAACAGCGCCGCAACGCGCAGCAGTTCGGTATTGATGAAAACGGCGCGCAGATCGTGGCGTTCACCGTGCCGAAACTCAAGCGGGAGAATACCGTCATCCGCCTGCCATCGTTCGAAAAGGTGCGCAACGACAAGGCGCTGTATGCGCATGCCAATCGTGTGCTGCACCTCGAGACCAACCCCGGCAATGCGCGTGCGCTGGTGCAAAGCCACGGGGGCAGGGACTTGTGGCTGAACCCGCCGCCGATCCCGTTGACGACGGCGGAAATGGACTACGTATTCGGCCTGCCCTATGCGCGCGTACCGCATCCGTCCTATAAAAACAGGAAAATTCCCGCGTATGAAATGATTCGCTTCTCGGTGAACATCATGCGCGGTTGTTTCGGCGGCTGTACTTTCTGTTCCATCACCGAGCACGAGGGCCGCATCATCCAGAACCGCTCGCAGGATTCCATCCTCAACGAAATCGAACAGATCCGCGACCGGGTGCCGGGTTTCACCGGTGTGATCTCCGATCTCGGTGGCCCGACGGCGAACATGTACCGCATTGCCTGTAAAAGCCGGGAGATCGAGGCCGCCTGCAGGAGGCCGAGCTGCGTATATCCCGGTATCTGCACGAATCTCGATACCGACCATTCGGCACTGACGCAACTTTATCGCGCGGCCCGGAAATTACCCGGCATCAAGAAGGTGCTGATTGCCTCGGGCCTGCGCTATGACCTGGCCGTCGAAGATCCGGAATACGTGAGGGAGCTGGTCACCCACCATGTCGGCGGTTACCTCAAGATCGCCCCGGAACACACCGAGGATGGACCGCTGTCGAAGATGATGAAGCCCGGCATCAAGAGCTATGATCGCTTCAAGGCGCTGTTCGAAAAGTATTCCAGGGAGGCGGGAAAGGAACAGTACCTGATACCGTATTTCATCGCGGCGCATCCCGGCACCACCGACGAAGACATGCTCAACCTCGCGCTATGGCTGAAGCGGAACGACTTCCGTGCCGACCAGGTGCAGGCGTTCTACCCCTCGCCGATGGCAACGGCGACGGCCATGTTCCATACAGCGAGGAACCCGCTGAAGAAAATCAGCTACAAAAGCGAGACGGTGGCAAGCGTCAAAGACCCCGCACAACGCGCCCTGCACAAGGCCCTGCTGCGTTACCACGACCCGGACAACTGGCCGCTGCTGCGTGACGCGCTGAAGAAGATGGGCCGCGCCGACCTGATCGGCAGCGGTGAGCACCAGCTCATTCCCAAAGACCAACCCGAAGCCAACACGACCTACCAGTCACCGCGGCGTAAAAACACCGCCAGCGCCCACCAGCGTCGCTTGCGCGGTAAAAAGGTACTGACTCAGCACACCGGCCTGCCGCCACGCACCACCCGCTAACACCGTTTGTGCACGCACGAATCGCCGCAAAATTGTGCGCATGAAAAATAATCGCGCCTGCAAGGCGCTCCTACAGTTGAAATATCCGTTGTAGGAACGCCTTGCAGGCGCGACAGGTTATTGCGTGCTTTCACGCCCGGACGGGAACAGGGAAGGGTGGCGAGCAGACTGAAGACGTCTGCTCAGGAAAAACTACATCTCACCCAGCGGACGCATGAAAGTATATTCGATCGGATCCATCACCAGTGTTTTGCCGGCTTCATCCACGTTGCCGCCAAGTGCGCTGAATGGCAACGAGACAATGAAGGCCGCAATACCCGCTACCGTCGCAACAACCATCACCGGCCGCACCAGGAAAGTATCGGCCAGTATGGTGCCGCTGGTGGGTTCCTCACTGTTTCCGTACATGTCGGTGGCTGCATTGGCCGGCGCGAACGCGACATTGGAAGCCGCCAGTACCAGCGCCAGCAGTGTGTTGAGAAATTTCCTGTGCAGCATTTTCATATTTGTAGTCCTCAGTCGTGTGGTCATGTCCCGGCATTTCCAGTGGGTGCCCCGGTGGTGCTCACTCTACTCGCCGCCGTGTGGGCGGGCAAATGCCGCGGCACCCGGCAAGATACAAACCAGTGTAACGGCAGGCCAGTGACATTCCTGAAGTCGCCGGGCCGCGTGCCGCAGCCAGAGTATGGCAAATAATCGAATAACTAACAACAGCTTATATCGTGGTGCCGGGTTACCCCCCGGCCCGGTGACAAGCCGAGACCCTGCCAGGACCGTCCGCCCGCGGCAATCGTTGGTAGTCGCTCTAAGGGGGGCATGTCAATTGCCGTTAACCCTGTAGATATGCCGCAATCAACACGGCAACGATTCCATGAAACTACGAATGACGCAGGTAATGCCATGATAACCAGTACCCCCCGGAATAACCCGGACGCACAGCACATCCTCCGCATCGCTGGCGTATTTTCCCTGCTGTTGCTGCTGCAGGGCTGTGCCAGCCTTAACAAGAGTGAATGCATGGTCGCCGACTGGCGTTTGATCGGCTACCAGGACGGAGTGGCCGGCAAGTCATCGACAGTCATGGGCGAATATCGCAAGGACTGTGCAAAACATGCGGTGGTGCCGGACCTCGATGCATACCGGGCTGGCCGTGCCGAGGGACTGCTGCAATACTGCAAGGCGGATACCGGTTACCAGCTGGGTAATTCCGGTCGTGGTCTTTCCACTGTATGCCCGCCGCACATCTCGGCTGATTTTCGTGCGGCCTATGAACAGGGCAGGGAGATTTACCTTGCCCGCTCCGCCGTGAAGCGGGCCCGTGCGCAAATCCACAAGCGCCGGGAGGTCCTTGAACTGCTGGAGGAGGACAAGAGCTACCAGTTGTCCGAGTTGATTTCAGACGGCTTGAAGAGCGAACAGCGCGTTCTGATCCTCTACGAGATCGGCAAACTCGAACAGAAAAGCGTAGAAGTCGAAGACGAAATTGCCGAACTGGAAGACGAACTCTATCAAAAGCAGCAGTACCTCGATCACCTGACCCGGCAAGCTTCACGCTAAAAAGTGCAAGATAACGGGATCTCTGTGCGATTGTTGCGCAGAGGCGATGATTCCACAGGTGTGAACGATTGATGGTGCGACTGATCTGGACGATTGCCGGAGCGCCGCCGCGGTCAATGCGACCTTTGATGCTCTAGCTTAATGCCTCTGGTACTTCCGTGAACTCCGCTCCATTGAACGCACCTTGGACATGTGGCTGCCTGTGCTGATGATCACGTGCCGCTCCGCATCGCGATAAACCCGCTTGATATCGCAATTGGCCGGGTCGCCCGAGGTCTCGCAGACATCCGCCACAAAGAGCTGCAGGCAAACAGGCAACTCGTCGTCGTTACAGCCCAGGCAGCCATCCTGTTCCGGGCTGCAGGCGAACGCACTGGCGGGGATTAACACCCATCCCAGGAAAACCGCCTTAATCAAACTCACGCATAACTTCATGAATTACCTCCTGAACTTATTATTAGTGCCGCCCCCGCGGATACCAGTTTATCCCCTATTAGATAATAGTTTATTACATAACAATTGCTGGCGCGCCTGTATATCCGCTCTCCCCGGGAGAGTGCCGGGGAGAGCGGACAGGTTGTTGCAGCGGGCGGGTTATTCCTGCGGTGCGATATCGCCGGGAGCATTGCCCGGACCAGGGCCAAAACCAGGCCCATAACCCGGTCCGGGTCCGTAACCGGGGCCGCCACCACCACGCGGGCCGAAACCGGGGCCACCGCGCGGTTCGAAACCGGGGCCACCACGCGGTCCGAAACCGGGGCCGCTGCCATCGCGCGGTCCTAAACCGCGACCACGGCCGTAGTCCCGGTTGCTGCGACTGCCCATGCCAAAGCCACTGCCCCCGTCTTCATCATAGTCCTGCATGTTGCCGGGTCCCGGTCCGAAACCGGGGCCGCTGCCATCGCGCGGACCGAAACCGCGGCCACCGCGGTCGCCCATGCCGAATCGCGGGCCGCTGCCGTCGCCCGGGCCGTAGCCGCGGTTACTGCGACTGCCCATGCCAAAGCCGCTACCCCCGCCTTCGTCGCTGTCCTGCATGTTGCCGGGTCCCGGTCCGAAACCGGGGCCGCTGCCATCACGCGGGCCGAAACCGCGGGTCCGCGGCCACCACGCGGTCCGAAACCGGGGCCGCTGCCATCGCGCGGTCCTGAACCGCGACCACGTCCGTAGTCCCGGTTGCTGCGACTGCCCATGCCAAAGCCACTACCCCCGCCTTCGTCGCTGTCCTGCATGTTGCCGGGTCCCGGTCCGAAACCGGGGCCGCTGCCATCACGCGGACCGAAACCGCGGCCACCGCGGTCGCCCATGCCGAATCGCGGGCCGCTGCCGTCGCCCGGGCCGTAGCCGCGGTTGCTGCGACTGCCCATGCCAAAGCCGCTACCCCCGCCTTCATCGCTGTCCTGCATGTTGCCGGGTCCCGGTCCGAAACCGGGGCCGCTGCCATCACGCGAGCCGAAACCAGGGCCGCCGGGTGGCCGAAACCGGGGCCACCACGCGGTCCGAAACCGGGGCCGCTGCCATCGCGCGGACCGAAACCGCGACCACCGCGGTTGCCCATGCCGTAACCCGGGCCGAAGTCATCACTCGGGCCAGAGCCATAACCGCCACCCGGGCCATAGCCGCGCTGCGGACCCTGGTTGGAACTGCCCATGCCCATGCCGCCGGCCGCGGCCGTAGTCATCACCATCGAGCCGGCCAGTAACGTGGCGGCAAGGATGCTGGAAATCTGGATTGATCGTTTCAAGGTGGTGTCTCCTGATGTGTTGTTAGGGTTTGTTTGGGTCGGCGTAACCGTATGCCGTGCGCTTATACGCTGCGCTAGATGCATAATGCGCCTCATTTCCCGGCCGCGCAAAGTATGGGAGTCCGGGGAGTCCGGGGGTCGGACCTCCTCAATCCATTGGAAAACGGGCAAATGATTGAAAATTTGATTCCTTTCCGGACCTTGGTGGGATGATTTGGCGGGTGAAATGAATGGAATAATAAAATGATTAGCCCGCCTGGTGCATCGTTTTCGGGCTGTAAAAGAGCGCAATAAGTGATGAAAAAGCCGTATTTTTTGACTGAATATTCGTTGAAACGGGAACTTGCGCAGCTCCGACCCTTTTAAGTATCGTTCACCGCTGCATTGCTCCGGCATGAAACAGCCGGTGGCCGAACCGGATAACACAAACCATGCACTATGAAACCGTTGATGCCGTCATAACCCCGCAAGGCAGCCTGGAAGTCTTGTCCAGGGCCGAGGTGGCCAAGTTGCTCGATACCAGCCAGGGCGGGTTGTACACCACGCTGCGCAACTGCGCGCTGGCGGTGCTGAACGTCGGCAGTGAACTGGACGATGGCAAGGAGTTGCTGGAACGTTATAAATCCTTCGATATCGTGATCGTGCCGGAAGAACGCGGTATCAAACTGAAAGTCACCGGCGCGCCGGCCAGCGCCTTCGTCGACGGCGTGATGATCAAGGGCATCAGCGAGCATCTGCTGGCGGTATTGCGTGACGTGGTGTATGTCAGCGACAAGATTGCCACCAATCCAAAATTCGACCTGGTGTCCTCTGAAGGCATTACCAATGCCGTGTTTCACATGCTGCGCAACGCCAACATCCTGCGTCCGAACACCAATCCCCACCTGGTGGTCTGCTGGGGCGGCCATTCGATCAGCCGTGCTGAATACGACTACACCAAGGAGGTCGGCTACCAGCTTGGACTGCGCGGCCTGGACACCTGCACCGGTTGCGGGCCGGGCGCGATGAAGGGCCCGATGAAGGGCGCGACCATCGGTCATGCCAAGCAGCGCATTCGGCACGGGCAATATCTCGGCATCACGGAGCCGGGCATCATCGCCGCGGAGTCGCCCAACCCGATCGTGAACGACCTCGTGATCATGCCGGATATCGAGAAGCGCCTGGAGGCATTCGTGCGCACCGGTCACGGGATCGTGGTGTTTCCCGGCGGCGTTGGTACCGCCGAGGAAATCCTCTATTTACTGGGCATCCTGCTGCACCCGGATAACGCCGAACTGCCGTTCCCGTTGATCTTTACCGGCCCGGCCAGTGCGGCGGACTACTTTAAGGAGATCGATGCGTTCATCTCCACCACCCTCGGTGCCGAGGCGCAGCGGCGCTACACCGTCATCGTCGATGATCCCGCGGGCGTGGCCAGCGCAATGAAGGCGGGTATTGCCGAAGTGCGCGCATACCGCAAGGAGCGTGATGACGCCTATTACTTCAACTGGTCGCTGAAAATCGAACAGGAATTTCAGCAGCCGTTTGTCCCGACGCATGAAAACATGCGCAATCTCGAACTGCACCACGACCTGCCACGCCACACGCTGGCGGCCAACCTGCGGCGTGCGTTCTCCGGCATCGTCGCCGGCAACGTCAAGGACGAAGGTATCCGCGCCATCGAGGAGCACGGCCACTTCGAGATACGCGGCGATGCCGCCATCATGGACCCGCTGGACTCGCTGCTGGAATCATTCGTTACGCAACAACGGATGAAACTGCCGGTCACCGAATACGTACCGTGTTACCGCATAGTTAAATGATGCAGCGGTGCGCATGCCGTTGTATGCACACCTTGTTTACGCAAATTGCACCGGCCCTGAACAAAGCACTGCAGGAGCGGATCGCATCCGCGAATGGCGCCGATGTCGAATAAAGCACTGCAGGAGCGGACGTTGTCCGCGAACCTGTCGACCTCCGGAATTCGAGCACGCTTTGCTCCTGTCCCGATCGATACACTTGTAGGAAGCGCCTTGCAGGCGCGAATCGCACCAGCCCTGAGCTAAGCATTGCAGGCGCGAATTTCATTAGCGGAGAATCCTGCCTGGCAGGAATGAACCGTACCCGCACTCGGCAAGTATCCGTCCCCGTCATTCCACCTCGATCGCAAAACAATCACGAAAATACCGGTGCGCCGCATCCCGTTCCGCCGGTGACGCACAGGTATACAGCAAGTGTCCGACATCCTGGCCGACGCTCTTGCGTACTTCAATCACGTCTCCGGCCTTCACTTTCAAACGGAACTCGCGCGTTGCCGCATGCGCCCTGACTAATGCTTCCCCGTGGATCGCCTCGACCCGTCCGGGTCCGGGATGAAAGATTTCCACGCCGCCCCAGCTTGCAGCACCGTCGGGAAACGCAAAGTCCTCACCCAGCTCCATCGCCACCATCGCTGCCCACGGATCAAACCCGTAGGTCTGCTGCAGGGTGTTCATGATGTAACCGCCGGGCGGGCGCAGTGCGATTTCGCCGAACAACAAACCCTCATCGGTCAGGTAGACCTCGAGGTGGGTGATGCCCCAGTTTATTTTCAGCGCCTCGATCACACGCCGGTTGAGCGCCTGCAGATCTTCCAGCAAGGCATCATCGAACCCCGCGGGCACGAAATTCACCCGGCCCTTTTCCAGGTAACGCGTGGAATTGACGAAGTGGATGCGGCCCTCGTTGACGAAGGACTCGATACTCGCCTCGGGTGCGGATACGTAGCGTTCCAGGATGTTGCGACCGTCCTGCCGCAAGACCAGGTCCTGTTCACGGTGGATAATCTCCAGGCCGCGCCCGCCGGAGGATTTTCTCTGTTTGCGCACCAGCGGGGTACCGAGGCGCGCGAACGCAGCTGCCGGTGAGTGCGCGCCGGATTCAGCCATGAATGCGGTCATCGGGATGTCGTATTCCGACAGGTATTCCTTCATAGCCAGCTTGTCGCGACAACGCAACGCAGTGCTGACGGGCGACAGGCGTGCACCAAGTACTCTCCGCGCCACTGCCGCCGGGTAGACGGCCATTTCACCGCCGGCGATCACGTGCGTATAGCGCGTGCCACGGAAGGTCTCGCCGATCAACTGTTTCAGCTTTGCCGTTGTATTCCACAGTGGCGCCGTGACCAGCGTCTCGGCATCGTCGATGGGAAAGCGGGCCATTTCCCGCCACACGGCAAACGGTATTTCCCGTGCCCGCAACGCATCGAGCAATGCGCGGCGCGGACCAATTACCAGTACACGATAGCGTTCCAAGTCCAGGTTTTCCGGGTGACGTTGACGAATCGGAGGCGATGGTATGGCAGGCTTGAGGGAAAGTCACGCCCGGGGAAGTGGGGCGCCATGCAGTGACACCTGCAGGAGTACCTGGCAGAAGAAATTCCTTGCCTATCCCGTGGTGCAGCCCGGGCGCAGGGCATAACGGCGCCTGGCCTTGTTCAGTTCATTGACCAGTTGCCGCTGCGACGGCTGTGCCTGCTCGAACACCTCACGCGCCTTGTAGAACTCGAGAATTTTCACGTTACGGATATCGGGCCGGATATACACGTCCGGCCGGACCCGCTGGAGTTTCTCGATCAGGATGTTGCTGCTCATGACGGTAAAGCTCTGCAGCAGCACGCCCAGGGACGATAACGTTTCGCCTTCCTCCAGATCGCGGCTGCCGCTGACATCGATGGCGATGACGATGTCACTTTCGTCCCGTACCCGGTCATAGGGCAGGGGGTTGGCCACGCCGCCGTCGACCAGCCAGTAGCCCTTCACATCCACCGGCGGGAACACGCCGGGCACCGCCATGCTTGCCTGCAGGGCCGGCAGCAGTGCACCCGACTCCATGATGACCTCCTGGCCGGTCAGCAATTCCGCCGTGATCACCTTGAGCGGGATCTCGAGGCCGCTGAAATTCCGGGTCGGCAACACCTCGCCCAGCCAGGTGATGAAGTCATTGCTGTTGAGCAGGCCGCCGCCCGCGAAGGCCGGGTCGATGAAGTCCAGCCAGCGGATCGACTTCGGCAGCGCGAACAGGCTGTTTTCCGCCTCGACCTTGTCGACGAAAAATTGCTCGACCTCTGCGCGGATTTCTTTCCCGGACAGGCCGGCGGCATACAGCGCACCGATAATGGCGCCAATACTGGTACCGGCGATTACGTGCGGGCGAATGCCCAGTTCATCCAGCTTTTCCAGTATCAGGATGTGCGCCAGGCCTTTCGCGCCACCGCCGCCCAGTGCCAGGCCGATGCGCAGTTCGCCGAGGTTGCCGAGACAACCGGTACAGGCGATTGCCACACCCGCCGCGCTGAAGCGCAGAAAGTCGCGACGCGACAACGGCAGGAATGCTGACTTGCTGGAATGCGACATGGTCAGGGCAGTATAGCGATGATGAACGCATAGCAGGAGCCAATTGCTTCGGCGATGGTAACAAGGAAGCGCCTTGCAGGCGTGGAAATTACCGTCCCTCTTCCTTCGGGGCAACTGTTTGGATGAAGGCGGTACGAGTCCATGGACAAGGCTACGAAGTGGCCTTGTAGTTCAGGTAGAGCGAAGCAGGAGAAGGTGAGATTATTCATACGGGCATAGCCCGGGTCGAGAGGCTGGCCTGGGCCATGCCCGAGCCGGGAGTAACGCATGGAGCAGTTACCGGGAGGGCCAGGGTGAGGGGATACTAACTGTCTGCGGATCGTCGCGGAACCATTCACTCCCGCATAGACGAATCGCCGACGATTTCCCTGATGCCGTCCTGAATTGTCGAAATTTCACTCGCCTGCAACAGTTTCGACAGGCTGTCCGTATTGGCACGCTGCCGGCTCGCGAGCATGAGCGCCATATTATGGATCAGTTTGAACGCAATCGGGTTTTCCCGGGCAAGAAGATCATTGAATTTGTCCTGCGGGATACGCAGCACCACACTGTCTTCCGCGGCGCTGATAGTCGCGGAACGCGGCAGGTTATCCAGTACGGCAATTTCACCGAAGCTGGAGCCGGGCTCGAGTATCCGGATGATTTGTTGACCGCCGTTCGATTTTTTAATGACATTAACGGCGCCACTGTACAGGGCATACCAGGCGGTGCCGGCCTCGCCTTCACTGAAAACGACATCCCCGGCAGAAAATTTTTGCACCTCGACGATATGTATGATGTCCTTGATTTCATGCGGGTCGAGGTCCGCGAACATCGGCGTCGTGAGCAGAAAGGTAATCATGTTTTCAGGTGAAATACGCGCTTCCATGACCATCTCCGTGTAGTAATTTCAAATGATCTTAACAGGCTTCGAACAGGATATCAGGTGCAATAATAGCCGAGTAATATGGTCGGGATATGGGATTCAGGGCTTTAAACAAGGTCTATCTGCCTGGCGTGGATAACCATCAATATAACTGTCACTTGCAGTCAATCATGTATTGCAGGCGTCGGCCTGGGTCGTGAATAAATTTATCTCAGGCATATTCGCTTGCGCCGAGTGCTCCTGCCCCAAAAGACACCCTGGTCGCTACGGACGCCTGTCCTGTCGCGACCTGAACGACAAGGCCGCTATGCAGTCTTGTCCCTGTGCATCGCAGGAGCGGGCTGCGCGATGTACATGGACGTACGAGTGTCGCGGGAGGCAGGAGGCCGGGAGCGACGCCGCGAACAAATTAGCCCCGAAGCAGGTTCGCGCGATGGACATGGATGTCCGAGTGCCGCGGGAGGCAGGATGCCGGGAGCGACCGTACGGGAACGGCCCTGCAAGGCGCTCCTGCAGCGGTTTATTTTCAGTAGGGTGCGCGATGCGCACCGAATGATTGCACCGGCAATTCAAGGTGCGCACGGCGCACCCTACAGTTCCTGTGCGTACTGGCCTGTTTGCGGGACGCAATCCGCTCCTGCCCCAAATTAGACACACTTACAGGGCGCTTTGCAGGCGTGAAAAATCATTACCCGCCACCTCCAGAGGAGCGCCCGATCGCCAGGAAATTCCTCACTGTTGCACTACATGCGCGGGTCCCGCCTAAAGGTACCGGGACACATTCATGCTTTTATAAACAGTAATGTGTGATCTGTTCCCTCTTTTATTCGCTGAATCAGTCCCCGGGTGACGCCCGGGCACGAGGCGCTGCATTCAAGTTTGCCGGCCGGTTTGTCGATTGAGTCATTGGGAAAGTCAGCCCGGAAAATTGTGTGCCGGGGCTTGAGGTTATCGAAATCGGGCTGCGTGCTGGCAGTGCCTGCCAGCGAACGCGTCCGTATGCCGCCTTAACAGCCGACTAGCAGCCAGCAAAGACATATAAAGGATCACGGCGGAATGAAAGCAGGATATGTATTCATGAACAAGCTGAATGCCGGCGTTCCAGGCCGGTGTGAGCGCGTGGGTCATGTCCTTCGTATAACTCTCGGGGGGCTGCTGGCTTGCGCACTGTTGACGAGCTGCGCCGTTGTCGACGAGGCACCGCAGGAACCAGCGCCGGATCCGGCACCACCGGAACAGCAGGTGGAAAAATCCCCGCTGGTAATACCACCACCGGTCGCGCCGGTCCCGCAGCCCTTGCCGCCTGTTGCGATCCTGTTGAGCGATGACGGACCTGCATACACGCGCACCGCCGATGAGCTGGTGAAGCGACTGCCGCACAAGCCCGTTATCTTTTCCCTGCACGGCAACCCGGCGGCGGATGCGCAGGTGATCAACAAACTGAATGATTCCGGCCGCGACCCTATCGTTGCCATCGGTCCGCTGGCGGCGCAAGCCGCAAGCCGGCTCAGCAATCGGCAGATTGTCTTCTGCCAGGTCTTCAACCACCAGGATTACAGCCTGTCCGCGGCCCACGTGCGCGGAGTGAGTAGCCTGCCGCCTGCCGGGTTGCAATTCCGTGCCTGGAAAAAACTCGACACCGGGCTGCAACGGGTCGGTGTGATAACCGGACCGGGACATGAGGCGCTGATCGCGCGCGCACGCCGCAGTGCGCAGCGCCACGGGATAGAACTCATTCACCGTGTGGTGAATTCCGATAAAGAAATGCTTTATACCTTCAAGCGCCTGACACCCGAGATCCAGGGCCTGTGGTTGTTGCCGGACGATCGTATTCTCAGCCGCAGGGTATTGCGGGATACCATGGCGTACAGCATAAAGCACAACAAGCAGGTGCTGGTATTCCACCCGGAACTGTTAAAGCTCGGCGGGTTGATAAGCGCGAGCGGGACCGAAGCCGATATTGCCGAACAGGTCATTGCTGCACTGCGTGCCGCATCCGCCGGCACTGCAGCGCCTGCATCCGGCCTGTTGCCGCTCACGAAGATACGAGTCGAGGTCAATGCGCCGCGCATGCAACAGCTGAAGGTTTCACCTTCATCAAAACCGCGGATCGTGGCCGATGTCCCGTAAGCTGCCGTCGTCGTTCAGAACCTGGAATTTTCGCTCGCTGTTGTCACGGCTGTGGCCTGGCAGCGGTCGCAATCGCAGCGTTAAGGCCAGGCGCACGCGCAGCATCGTTAACGACATCCTGTTGCTGCAACTGGTGTTCGCGGCCTTCCTGGGTGTGCTGGCGATCGGCAGTTTATGGGCAATATCAAAGACCGTCATCGAGGATAACCTGCAGAAGTGGGCACAGGCCTGGATCATGGAACTGGAGGAACTCGGTGCGCCACTGTATCAGTCCGAGGATGAAGAGCGCTTTCTCCGCGTCGAAGACTACGTGGCAAACTTCCCGGAAATAGCGCTGGTACGCTATTACTCGCCGGCCGGGGAAATCCTCTTTACGGTGAACGCCAATGCGAGGACGGACAAGCCCGGTTTTCCGCCACTCGACGCACGCTCAGCTGGATAACCTGCGCACCACCACCAGCACGGAAAGACCCTACTTGCTCGATACCGCGCTGGAGCGGCAGTCGCTGTTCCGGGCGAGTGCGCCGGTCTGGATAGAGTCGATGCGACCGGGCGACCTGCTGGACCTGGACCTTGAAGCAGGACCGGCGGACCAGGTCGAGTTGATCGGGTTCATTGAACTCGGCCTGGACTTCAGTCGCTACCAGGACCGGCTGATTGCCGGCATCAAGGCTGGTAGCCTGGCGCTTGCCATCGCACTGCTGCTGGTGGCGATGGTCGGGCGGTTATTCCTGAAGGGCGCCCTCAAACCACTCTCCGACCTCGCGACCCCGCTTGCCCGGCTTGCCGCCGGCGAGACCGAGGTCAACGTGGACTCTACCGGGCACAAGGAAATCATGGCCATCAATGATGCCCTGCAGACGACGATTCGCGCACTCAACGAGCGCGACAGGATGTTACGCCGGCTGGCGGACTACGATCCGTTGACGGGCTTGCCGAACCGGCGCTACTTTACCCAGCGTCTGGAAGACGAGATCACCTGGATCGTGGAGGGCGGCAACAGTAGCGCACTATTGTTTGTCGACCTCGACCAGTTCAAATACATCAACGATACGCTGGGACATGCCGCCGGTGACCGGGTGCTTGTGCAGGCCGCCAGTTGCCTGCAGGGCATACTGCGCGAACTCGACCTGATCGCACGCTTCGGTGGCGATGAATTCACCATCATTCTCAAGGATATCTCCAGGGAGGATGCAACCCATCGGGTCGAGAAGCTGGTCAAGGTCATGCAGAACCTGCACTTCGTCGAAGACGGCCAGTCACTCAATGTGCTGTGCAGTATCGGGGTGACAATGATCACTTCCGCGCAATATACGCCTGACGAGCTGCTTTCCCAGGCCGATATGGCATGTCACGACGCGAAAACACGAGGCCGTAACCGCTACCGTTTCTACGAGGTGTCCGGCCTCGAGAAAAAACGCATGACGGAAGATATCGGCTGGTCACACAGGATCAAGCAGGCACTGAACGACAACACTTTCCTGCTGCAATACCAGCCGATCATCGATCTTCGCACTGGCTGCCCGGTCATGCACGAGGTCCTGCTGCGCATGCAGGACGAGCACAATAAAATCATACCGCCCGCCGCTTTCATGCCGGCCGCCAATCGCTTCGGCCTGATGGTGAAGGTCGATCACCTCATGATAAGCAATGCATTGCAGGCGCTGGCGCAATTCAGGGACAGCGGCCAGGACATCACATTCACCCTGAACCTTTCAGGTTACGTATTCGACGATCCGGAACTGGTTGCATTCATCTGTACAAACCTGGAGAAGTATCGCCTCGACCCGTCCTCGGTAATCCTGGAAATCACCGAACAGGTCGCGGTCCGGCACCTGGAACAGGCGCGCGGACTGATCCAGGACCTCATGAAAGTCGGCTGCCGCTTTGCACTGGATGATTTCGGCGCCGGATTCAGCTCTTTCAATTACCTGAAACACCTGCCGGTCGATTTCATCAAGATCGACGGCGGCTTTATCAGGAATATGGCCAACGACACGGTTGACCAGGCCATGGTGAAATCGATTATCCAGGTGGCCAGGGCGGTGGGGAAAAAGACCATTGCGGAATATGTGCATGACGAGGAGACGCTGGCAATGCTGTGTCAACTGGGCGTCGACTATGCGCAGGGATTCCACATCGGCAAGCCGGCCTCCGGCCTGCTCGACGAGCCGATCGCATTACCCCAAACTGTCCCGGACCAGGTCGAGTGGAAGGATTTCCAGAAAGAATTCATTCTGCTTTGCGTCCAGTGGTACCTGCGTTATAAACCCGCTTACCTGCAATTACAGGCGATGATGCTGGAGCGGGGCGTCCCCGTGCAGCATGCGACCCTGCATAGCTGGATACAGCGTTATGGCACTGACCCGGTCCTTTGCGCACAGGCCCTTGATGGTGCTGTTTCACGGGAATATCACGTCGAGGAGGCGTCCCTGTATGTCAGGGGACAACGCAAGTTCCTCTACCGTGCGATCGATCCCGCCGGCAATACCCTGGACTTCAAGTTGTGCGATGCTCCCGAACTCGGGGCCGCCAGCGACTTTTTCCGCGACCACCTGCAAACGGGTGATGTCACCAGCACTGTGGCCGCTACCGTGCGGGGCGTTGCGAAATAAAGAAACACGGGGTACAGGGAATTGCAGGAGCGGACCGCGTCCGCGAATGAACTCACCTCGGTGCACGTTCGCGCGATGGACAGGAGAAGGTGAGACCGGGACGGTCGAGAGGCTGGCCTGGGCCATGTCCGAGTGCCGTGGAGTACATGGATGTACTGGAACGGCCCTGCGATACGCTCCTGCAATGGTTATTTCCACTGCAGAAAACGCTCTTGCCTCAATAGATGTCTTGCAGGAGCGGACTGCATCCGTGAATCGCACTCGTAGGAGCGCCTTGCAGGCGCGAATTTCACCGGACTCAAATGAACCCTTGTAGGAGCGGACGTTGTCCGCGAATGAATTTACCGCGGTGTCATTCGCGCGTTCCCGCGCTCCTGCCCCGATAGATGCCTTGGTCGCTACGGACTCCTGTTCTCTTGCTGTCTGAACGACAAGGCCGCTATTCAGCCTTGTCCCTGTGCATCGCAGGAGCGGGCTTGCCCGCGAACAAATCAACCCCGGAGTACAGTCGCGGACGGCGTCCGCTCCTACAATGGATTATTTTCAGTAGGGTGCGCCGTGCGCGCCATAAATTCCCGATGCGATCATTCGGTGCGCATGGCGCACCCTACGGACTCCTGTCCTCTTGCGACCTGAACGACAAGGCCGCGCTATTCAGTCTTGTCCCTGTGCATCGCAGGAGCGGGCTTGCCCGCGAATAAATCAGCCCCGGAGCAGGTTCGCGCCTGCAAGGCGCGAGCCGACCGGGCGGGTCCAAACCCGAATCTCCTCGAAATGCCGGGACTGATATTCCGGCAACAGGGGAAGTGATATCATCGCCTCCCGAACACAGTCAGGCACGTTGCCAGGCGTTCGAACCAGGTCCCATGAAACATGTTGCATCCGCTCACCCGTTACCCGCTGATTCTTTATATCCTCCTCGGCCTGCTGCTGCCGGCAGTCGCCCCCGCAGTTGACCCGGCAGTTGCCCCCGCAGTTGACCCGGCAGTTACCCCGCGCAGTTGACCCGGCAGCCACCCCGGCAGTTACCCCGGCAGATGAGCAGGGCGCTGCCGCGCAGGAGGACATCACACAACTGGCTGACACCATCAGCACACTGCAATCACTGTACAAACTGCAGTCCGAATTGAAGCGCGATCTCCAGGCCCTGGGCCAGAAGCTGGAGGCTGCCCAGACCGAGTCGGAAAAGAACGAGATCCAGGCGCAGCTGAATAAACTCGAAGTCGACCTGCAGACGACTACCACCAACCTGCGCGGGATCGCGGCCGGGGCGGACATCGCCAGTTTGCGGCCCACGGAGGAAGTGAAATTCAGCCTGCAGGAAGAACTGTTTTCCCTGCTGAAGCCCGCGCTCAAGGAAATGAGGGACATGACCAGCCATGTCCGGGTGAAGTCCGAACTGAAGGACAAGATCGCCTACTACCGGGAAAAGCAGCCGGTCGCCGAACTGGCCGTGACCAATATCGCGGGCCTGCTGGCCAGCAACGAAGACAAGTCCCTGGAGCGCTACCTGGAGGACATGCTGGCGGAATGGCGCAAGCAGTTGACGGTCATCAGAAGCGAACTGCAGTCCGCCGAGCTGCAACTTGAAAAGATAGAGAGTTCGGAGTCCTCGCTCGCCGAGGCCTCGCAGAGTTACCTGAAGTCCTTCTTCCAGCAGCGCGGCCTGTACCTCGGGCAGGCCCTGTTGTCGGTAATCGTGATCCTGCTGCTGTCGCGCCTGAGTTACCGGGCGATGGTGAAGGTGATACCGGGCTACCGCCAGGAACACCGCAGCTTTCGAATCCGCCTGCTGGACCTGGTACATCGCATGATTACCATCGTCCTCGCCATCATGGGCCCGATGGTGGTGTTCTACCTGGTGGAGGACTGGGTGCTGTTCAGTCTCGGCATCCTGCTGCTGCTCGGCATCGGCCTGACGCTGCGGCATGCCTTGCCGCGCTACTGGCAGGTGGTCCAGCTGTTTCTCAACATCGGCTCGGTGCGCGAGGGTGAGCGCATCGATCTTGACGGGCTGGCGTGGCGCGTGCGCCAGATCAATTTCTTCAGCATGCTGGAAAACCCGACCGCCGATCTCAGCCAGCGGGTGCGCATCGACGACCTGGTCGACCTGAAATCACGGCCGATGAAGCAGGGCGATCCCTGGTTTCCGTGCAAGAAGGATGACTGGGTGCTGCTGGCCGACGGTTTTCGCGGCAAGGTCACGGGCATTTCGCAGGAACTGGTTGAACTGATCGAACGCGGCGGCGCGCGCCGCACCTACACGACGCCCGGACTTCCTGGCGCAGTCACCGCTCAACCTGTCGCGCAATTTCCGCCTCAAGGAAACCATCGGCATCAGCTATGGCCTGCAGCGCGACAGCGTGGCTGTTATCCCGGACAAGCTGAAGGACCACATCCAGCGACGCGTCGACGAAGAAGGCTACGGCGATCACCTGCTCAACCTGCGCGTCGAGTTCGAGAAGGCCAACACCTCCTCGCTGGATATTGTCGTCATTGCCGACTTCGACGGCGAAGTGGCCGACCTTTACAACCGCCTGCGCCGCGCCCTGCAACGCTGGTGCGTCGAGGCCTGCAGCGAAAACGGCTGGGAGATCCCGTTCACCCAGCTGACCCTGCACCAGGCCGACGCCACAGGTTAGGAGCTTCCCCGATAAATTGCAGGAGCGCCTTTGCCTGCATGGAAGGTCGCTCCGGGCGTCCTGCCCTCCCGGCGACGATAGGCAGGATGCCTGAGTGTCGCGAAGCACATGGATGTGCGAGAACGACCACTCGTACGTCCTTATACATCGTAGGTACGTCGCGGAGCGCATGGACGCGCGTTAGCGACGCTGGCGCGAATTGCACCGGCGTGGGATAAAGCACTGTAGGAGCGGATCGCATCCGCGAATGGCGCCGATGCCGAATAAAGCACTGTAGGAGCGGACGTTGTCCGCGAACCTGACGACCTTCGAAATTCGCGCATGCCCCGGCAACTGTACCTGCGTTGCTCAACCTCCTGCATGGCCCGGGCTATGCCCGTAGTATTAGCCGGGAGCGACGCCGCGAAAAATATTTTCCGTCTCCCTGCGAAAGAGGCCAGGGTGAGGGGACTGTTCAGCAGGAGCGGGCTTGCCCGCGAACACCCGGGCACACTGCATCACAAGCCAAAAAAAACCCCGCCGAAGCGGGGTTCCTTTTTATCGGTTTATCCGATGAGGTCGTGCTAGGCGGTAACGTTGGCCGCCTGCAGGCCCTTGGGGCCTCTTTCTACCTCGTAGGTGACCGACTGGCCTTCTGCCAGGGTCTTGAAGCCATCACCCTTGATCGCGTTGAAATGTACGAATACATCCTCACCACCGTCAGACGGGGCGATAAAACCAAAACCTTTAGCTTCGTTAAACCACTTTACTGTACCTGTAGCCATATCACTTTTACCTTGAATTTAAACAATTGGTGTGTCGCATACAGGTAATGAAACGAGGAATTCAGGGGGTAACACGGAGTGAACAACCAAAACCGCTTATCACAAAATCTGTAGCTATGGGCATCCTATAGCAATATCCACGCAATAGCCAGCAATATAATCGATATTCATTGAAATAATGTGCGATATTTCAATCAAATAGGTTGCTGTCGGAGCGGGCTTGCCCGCGAACCACACCAACCTCGAATAAAGGACTGCAGGAGCGCCTTGCAGGCGCGATTTGCTCCACCGATAAATTGGGTATTGCAGGCGCGGGCTTGCCCGCGAATACCTCAGCAGTCGAATCAGACATTGCAGGAGCGGACCGCGTCCGCGATTAGTAAATTCCCTCTCCCTCCGGGAGAGGGCCAGGGAGAGGGGATAATATACAGGAACGCATTGCACCACCGCCGAACCAACCATTGCAGGAGCGGATCGCGTCCACGAATTGCACCAACCTCGAATAATGGACTGTATGAGCGGGCTTGCCCGCGAACGCTCTCCATTGTGCAGATTGATCCTGGCGTGAGGCCGGAGCAAATTCCGCGCCATCTCCCCGTAATACAGTAAATAATAATTCTCTAAATGAGAAAACGTCTCAGACGGAATAAGGAAATTCCCTATATCTCCTGTAATTCGCGGCATGTAGTCTGCAATTTCATTCTCCCTGGCGGAGATGAGACATGCATTGCCATCAAAACAAATAAATTCTTGAGGAGCGAAGATGAAACAGGACACACAGGCTAAAATCGCCAACGGCTGGCTAATGTCGCTGGCATTGTCGGTTGGCGCCATTGCATCACCTGCAATGGCATCGTATACCGATACCGTCACACTCATCGAGATGGGTGACCTGCACGGTACACTGGTTCCGCATGCAGCAGTACTCACGGATGGCGATGGCAACGAACGGGAAGTCGCCATTAGCGGTGGCCTTGCCCGGCTGAAAACCGTGGTGGATCGTATCCGTGCCGATAACGAGCACGCTATCCTGCTTTCCACCGGTGACCTGACGCATGGCAGTGCCGAGACGCTGTTCACCGTCGGTGACGCCATGATGATACCGATGAACGCCTTTGGCATTGACGTGTATACACCCGGCAACTGGGACTTCGGCTACGGTGCCGCGGTGTTCCGTAACCGCTTTACCACCTTCGGGCCGAAGCCGACGATTCCGCCCAATATCAGGGTAATGGCCGGTTACCTCGGTTGTGGCGACGTTCCCGTAATTGCCGGTCTGACGGATGCCGCCAGCGGTTATACCTGCAACGAAAATATCAATACTGCACCAAACCCGACACCGGCAGGCCAGAGCGTCATCCAGGCAAGCTTCCCGGCTGTGGCTGTCAACGTCTACAATGCCGCGCCCCTGCCAACGCCGCTGCATGGTCAGCGGGTGCTGGACCCCTACAAGATCGTCGACCATGACGGTACCAAGGTCGCCGTGATCGGTCTGACTGCGTCAATTGTTCCGCAGCAGGCCGATACCTTCAACATCACCTTCCGCTTTACCCAGGGCGTCGAGGAACTCCAGGGCATTATCGATGATGTCAAACAGGACCCTGACTGTGGTGGCGACTGCCTGATCGTGGTCCAGTCCGAGCTCGGTCTGTCGCAGAACCTGAAGATTGCGCAAAGCTTCAGGGACATCGACGTGATGTACTCGGCGCATACCCATGAAGTCACGCACGGTGCATTCCTTGCAGGGAAAAGGAAGATCACCCGCACCACGCCAGGGAAGAGACTCAGCAGGAGAGAGAGGATACAACTGGCCCTGGGTGCCGCAATTGTCGTCGAGACCAACCGCGACATGTATGTCGGCCGGCTGGATCTGGAAGTCTACAATGGTCGTGTGTTCGACTTTGAATGGCAGGCCATCCCGGTGGATGAAAGCGTGCCGGAAGACACGGACATGGCCGAGCTGGTGGCGGCCATGGAGGCACCCTTTCTCAACGGTCCCGACTTCGTACAACATACCTTCCTGCCGGGCGGCTTTGGCGGTAATCCCGCCATTAAAGGCCTGCAGCTTGTCGATGGCCTCGATACCGTGGTCGGTTACACCGACACCCTGCTGCTGAGGCACCACGTGCTGGAAGACACGCTGAACAACTTCATCGCCGACGGTATCCTGGCCGTAGCGGATAACGTTGCAGACGTTCGCAACGTGCCCGGCTGGGAAAACGGTGTCGACATCTCCATGGCGAACGGTTTCCGCTTCGGCAATGCCGTGCTTCCCGGACAGGCGATCACCCTGCGCGACCTGTACACCTGGTTCCCGATTGCGCCGGCGGTCAATATCGCCGACTTCTCCGGTCAGGCCGTGCAGAACAGCCTGGATGTCATCCTGAACGCCGTGTTCAACCGCAACACCTTCCTGCAGCGCGGTGGCTGGTACCTGGGACTGGCGGGCATGACGCAGACGATCGACCTCAAGAACCGGCCCTTCAGCAGTTCCAGCGGTCGTATTGTCGACACGATGATCGGTGATGTCGGTGGCGTACAAGTCCCGCTGGATCTCGGCAAGCGCTACGTGTTTGCCTCCTGCTACGGACACGGCAATCCGCTGGACGAAGTCTGCCGTACCGGTGGTGGTGCCAATCACAAGTTCTTCCAGCTCAGCGATCCGCTTGATTACACCAGTGACATCACCCTGAGTGATCCGGTCAACAAGGAAGGTGTCATAATCGGTCCTAACGTAAAACAGGTTGCACCGGATAACTTCCTGCACCCCGTGCATGCCTTGCGCCGTTACCTGGACAGCCTGCCCGGCAACGAGGTGACTGAGGCACAGTTCGGTGTCAATCAGGGCCGCCTGGTCACCGTGGACTCCAGGAACCCGGGTAATCTGCCTGAGGATTCGAGCCTGCAGATCGGCCAGCCGGACAACACACCGGATACCACCCTGGTACAACCACCGTTTGGTGCCGGTCCGAAGTTCTTCTCCGGGATTGTTGACTGACAGATAACAGGGGAACAAACGGTTTTTTCCCGTCATTTCCCACGACCCTGCGGCAGATATGCAATGTGCATGCATCTGCCGCAGGGTCTTTTCTTTATGCGGCCTGGATAGGAGCGGACCGCATCCGCGAATTGCACCGCTGCCGAATCAACAACTGTAGGAGCGGATCGCATCCGCGAATTGCTCTGCTGCCGAATCAAACCTTGTAGGAGCGCCTTGCAGGCGGGGATCCAGCCACCAATCAACCACGGGTCTTTGAGAATGCCTGGCTAACGAAATAGAGATTTGCAGGAGCGCCTTGCAGGCGCGAATCGCACCGACGCCGAATCAACCATTGCAGGAGCGGACGTTGTCCGCGAACCTCGCTTTTCCTGAATCCCGTCAGGCCTTCTGGCGCGGCCCGCTGATGACCAGCAGGCAGCGCAAGCGCTTCTGGCCGAAGCGCGCCATGTCGCGAAACACACGCCGGTCGATGGGCACCTGGATGTAATCGGTCTGCGTGGTGTGCGGATCGTCGCTGATATCGGGGTCGTTGATGTAGACAAACTCGTCATCCGAGTCGGCCACGTACACCCAGTGGGGTGCCTTGTTGCGGTTGAGCCGCCAGGTGCTGATGAGCGCAACAATGGGCGCGCCTTTTTGCAGGATGCGGTCCAGTTCGTCGGTCTCCAGTGTATGCACCTTCAGCTGGATGTCGGTGTCCCTGATCTGTGCCAGGAAATCCTCGTGCACCAGCTGGATCACGGATTTCTTTTGTTCAGCGCGTACGCCGTCGAGGAAGGGCGCCTCCTGCTGGTTAATGTGCAGGGTAACATCGAAACCGCGATGCCAGGCGCTCAACGCCAGGCCGTGCGGTGAGCAGCCGCCGTGGCCGGCGGTCATGAAGATGGTGGTCGCCTCGCGCCAGATTTGCAGTTCTTCATGACGCGAGGTGACATAGTCCGGCTGCAGGGTTTTGAGCGCCATCATCAGCGATGCCGGTCCGCAGGTGAAGTCGGTGGTTTGCTGGTAGTAGGGCCTGGTAACGGTGCGTTCGCTGCCCCGGAAATGCAGGCGTTTTTCCATGCGCAAGGCGTCTTCGCCGTTGTCGTAGTAATTCCTGATGGTATCGATGGTCCTGTAATCGTCCCTGGTATACAGGGAGATGGCCGCTGCATTGTTCACGTTCACCTCCAGCCGCATGAACACGCAGCGGTGCTCCCGGGCAGCCGTTTCAGCGGCGCCCAGCAGTTGTCTCGATAGCCCCTGGTGTTGCGCATCCGGCGTCACGGCAATCGAATACAGCCGCGCCAGGTTGGTGCCGGCACGGAACAGCAACAGCACATACCCCAGCACGGTGTCGTCTTGAGTGATCACGATCAGCTCATGGGAGCCGGGCCTGATGAAGTGCTGAAAGCTGCGCCTGGACAGGCGGTCCGTTTCGAAGCAGGCTGCTTCGATGGCGATAAGCCGTTCAAGGTCCTCGCTGCGCCCGGCGCGCAGGTGGCGGCTGGCGTTCACTGCATGACTCCTTCCAGTGCCAGGGAGATGACCTGGCGAGCACGAAACAACACCTGTTGCTGCCAGGAGGCTTCCGCGGGATCGAAAAACCGTTTCAGTTGCTGAATATCCTCGTGGTTGATATCGCGCGTTGCAGCGCTTTGTGTCACACGATTATGCAGCACCTGTTCATTGATCAATGCCGCCAGCAGGCGGCGACTGTCATAGGTGCCGAACTCCAGGGTGACGAAGCAACCCCGGTCGCCCATCACGCGATGCCAGTGATAGTCCAGCAGCCCCTGTTTGAGGCTGGAGACAGACTCACCCAGTACGGTGGACCGGGCGTTGTCCCGGTACCAGCTTTCAGCCGCGCGAAAGCCGGCGCTGTCCAGCGGGTGGTCGTTAATCACCTCACCGTAACCGTAAGGTCCAAGCCCGGTATGCAGATCGATGACGGCGATGCGCTGGGCAGAGGCGAATACCGGCGCCGCCGTAATTATTCTCCAGGACCGTGCGTGACCAGCCGGGGGCGGCGCCACCGTAAAACAGGCCATCGCGATGGCGGTACTGGCCGCCGGTGACGGCCGCGGTAAACGCGGCCGAGTCGATGCCCATGTCCTGGTACAGCAGGTGCAGGTTGTCGGCGGTCAACCGGGCGGATGCCAGTAGCCGTGTATGCAGCCGGTCATAGTCCGGGCTGGCTGGCGGTGGTGCAGCAAAGTCCACGAAGTTGCGGTTGAGGTCGATGCCCTCGTGGTCGTAGCGGCGCAGCCAGGCAAAGCCCCAGGGATTGAAGGCATGGATCATCACCACGCCCAGCGTGGCGTGGCGTTGCAGCACGTCCTCGAGTAGCGGCAGGCAGTCGCTCTGGATGGCGGACCCTGCGAAGCCCTCAACGCCATGGGTGCCGGAGATCAGCACCAGCAGCTGTTGCGGCGTCTCGCCCTGGCCGAGTTGCAGCACGTCGCAGCCCAGGGCTTCCTGCTGCGGGCCGGGGAGGGGATGGGCATGGCTTTGCAACGCGCGGACGAGCTCCGGCGCCACGCGCTGCTGGCCGTCAACAAAGCGCTGCCGGGCGGCGGCGTAGCTTGCCCCAAAGCAGCTCAGGTCCAGGTCAGACGTCAGGTTCAGCATGTTTGGAGGCCTGTGACAAAGGTCGATAATACTCTGCAAAAAAGTACCGTACCAAGCGAATATTATTGTTGTGTTATGGGGAGACAGGGATTAAAAATAGCCGCCTTGGAGTCCCTTCTTTTTCGTGAGTGCCCGGTATGACCGCATTCTTTGTGGTGGTTGATAAGCTGAGCGACTGGCAGCCGTATTACCCCAGCCAGGACGTGATCACCTTTAATGATTACCTGGAGAAAAGCGTCGTCACGGAAGGCAAGCGCGTGCGTGTCATCAACCTGTGCCGAAGTTACCGTTACCTGGGTACCGGTTATTATTGCTCGTTGCTGGCGGAGGCGCGCGGCCACCACGTGTTTCCCTCGGTGGTGACCATCAATGATCTCGGACGCAAGGACCTTGCCTCGCTGCAGCTGGAATATGCGAACAAACACCTCGGAAAACTCAGCATCGATTCCGGGGAAAACAAACTGACCTTTCATTGCTGGTTCGGGCAGACCCTGGACAAGGACCTTGCCAGGCTGGCGCAGGGTCTTTACGAAAGATTTCCCTGTCCCCTGCTGGAAATCAGCCTGGTGAACAAGCACGGCTGGCAGGTGAGCAAGGTCAAGGCGATTTCGCTGAAGGCATTGACCGGCCCGGACGAGCAGGAGGCCTTTGCCGTAACTTTTGAGCACTTCAGTCGCAAGATGTGGCGCAAGCCGAAGGCGCGCAAGTCCTGGCGTTTTGACCTGGCGATGCTGGTGAATCCCGAAGAAGACATGCCGCCCTGTGATGACAAGGCGCTGAAGAAATTCGAAGCGGCCGCGAACAAACTGGGCATTGCCACCGAGCGGGTGACTAAAAAGGATTATATTCGCCTGCCCGAGTACGATGGCCTGTTTATTCGCGAGACCACGGCGGTGGACCATCATACCTACAGGTTCGCCAAAAAGGCCGAAGCCGAAGACATGGTGGTGATCGACGATTCCGCCTCGATACTACGCTGCAGCAACAAGATCTACCTGGCCGACCTGTTGCGCACGAATAAAATACCGACACCCGGGTCCGTGATCCTCAACCAGCCCGGCAGCAAGGCATTGGCGAGGCTGGCGGATGAGATCGGCTTTCCCATGGTGCTGAAGGTGCCGGATGGATCGTTCTCGCGCGGCATCATCAAGGTGAGCAACATGGAGGAGCTGGCGGCGGGGGCGGCGACGCTGCTGAAGAAATCCGCGCTGCTGATCGCGCAGGAATACCTGTATACAAAGTATGACTGGCGCATCGGCGTGCTGAACAACAAGCCGCTGTATGCGTGCCGCTACTATATGGTCGACAACCACTGGCAGATCTACCAGCATGGCGAGACCACCGAATCGGGCGATTTCGACACGCTGCCCACCTTCGAGGTCCCCGCAGAGGTGCTGGATGTAGCGGTGAAGTCGGCACGCCTGATCGGCAACGGTTTATACGGCGTGGACATCAAGCAGTCCGACGACCGGGTGGTGGTGATCGAGGTGAATGACAATCCCAGTATCGAGTCCGGGGTGGAAGACAAATACCTGGGTGAGCAGTTGTATGTCGAAATCATGGCGGAATTCCTGCGCCGCATGGAAGCGCGTGGCCGGTAATATAGCGGGCAGGTTCAAGCCGGGCCGTTCCATGGACAGGATAAATTATCACTGCTGTCCCATAACTGCTTATAGAATTACCTGTAACACCATGAAAGAAAATATTTATACGATTTGTTATTGCCAGCTGGACATTAATACCAGTCACCACAAAACAAACATAGCATCCCCTCTCCCTCCGGGAGAGGGTCAGGGAGAGGGGGTATAAAACAGACAGTTAGCTTTATTTTATCCCCTCTCCCCAACCCTCTCCCTGTGGGAGAGGGAGTTAGTGGGACAGCGGTGATAAATTATTGATGAACGCAATGTCGATAAAAATACCGTACGGGTTTTGCCGGTTCGTGCCGTTGGCTGGGTGAGTTATTGATGAACACAACTGCTGATATATACGCCCTCAGTTATTGCGCAAGCTTTGACCTCGACTTGATGAAAAGTCGTCGTGGCGAGACGCATCGCAGCGTTGCCTGTCGTAATGTGCTGCACGAGGAGTGGCGGGCGGGTGAGATTTTTATCTTTGATTACGGCGTGCTGGTGTTCTGGCGCCTCGCAGCAGGGGAGCGCGACGAGTATTTGCAGGAAGCCCGCGCGTTCGCAATCGACCCGTTGGCCCTCGTGGTTGATGATGAATTCACCTGCGAGTGCGGCATGGACAAGTCGTTCATCAAGAATGATCACATACACCTGGATAATGACGCGATAATGACACGGCTGGCGGTTTCCCATGGCATTGCCCAGTCCACCAAGCTCGCGCAATTTGAAATGCAGGTGCAGAAGACCATAAATGATACGGCCCACATTCCCATGAATATCGCCGAAACCGGGACCTCACGCCTGTCGCGCAAGGAGCTGGCGAAATTACGCGGCCGCCTGTTCCTTGCGTCAAGCGATGTCATGCTCAATTATGACCTGCTGGACGTGCCGGACTTTTTCTGGGAATACCCTGAGCTGGACAGTTACTACAACATGATCGCGGACTACCTCGAAGTCAGGCAGCGCGTGGACGTGTTAAGCAAAAAACTTGAAACCATCCACGAGCTGTTCGGGATGATGGCCGACGAGCAAAAGCATAAACACTCATCGCTGCTGGAGTGGATAATCATCTGGCTGATCGCCTTCGAAATCGTGGTGTTCCTGGTGCATGATATTTTCAGCTTGTTATAGCAATTTGTAACGCCTGCCCTCGGTCAGTATTTTCCCTTTCACTCCGGGAAAGGTCCGAATGCAGGGTGCGCTATGCGCAACAGAAACGGTGAACTGCAGGAGCGGACCGCGTCCGCAATCACTCGGCTACGCCGCATCCTCATCGACTGCAACGGCAATCTTCAAACCCAGCGCGTGCAGCAGCCGGTCCAGGCTTTTCAATTCCGGGTTGCCCTTGCCGGATAACATCCGGTACAGACTTTCCCGGTTCAGCCCGGTGGCCTCGGCCAGCTTGCTCATGCCGCCGAGACGCGCCTCGGCCACATTGCGCAGGGCCAGCAGAAAGAGTTCCTTGTCGCCTTCTTCCATGGCGGCGTTCAGATAACCTGCCGCTGCGACCGGATCGGCATAGGCCTCTTTCAGGAATTCTTTGTAGGGTCGACTTGGTTCCATTCGCGACTCCGGTAATCGTTCCAGTACTGCCTTGCCCGTTTGATATCCCGTTGTTGTGATGCCTTGCTGCCGCCACACAGCAGCAGGATGATGTGCTTGCCTGTATTGCCGAAATAAACCCGGTAACCGGGCCCGTAATGTATGCGCAACTCATGCAGTCCATTGCCCAATGATTTGCAATCACCGGAATTCCCGAGCTCAAGCCGGTCAAGCTGTATTTGTATCTTCGTCTCGCGCCCGTTGGTCTCTGAGTTTTTTCCACCAGTTACTAAAGACCGCCTTCCCGTCACGACTAACATATTCCCGGATTTCCATATCCGACCCCTAAAAAGTAGCTTATAAGCTACATCATGTCAAACACCTGAATAGGGGCAGAGTGACCTCTGGATAGTCAAACCGGGATGAGATGGAAGATGTTTTGGCTGTAGGAACGGACTGCGCGATGTACAGGGACAAGGCTGCGAAGCGGTCTTGTAGTTTAATTCGCGGGAGGCAGGAGAAGGTGAGACCATTTTTACGGGCATAGCCCGGGTCGAGAGGCTGGCCCGGGCTATGCCCGTAGTAACAGCCGGGAGCGGTGCCGCGAATTGCACTTGAAGGAGCGACTTGCTGTCGTGATTCGAATTATTTCCCCGTCATCCCCGAGGAAGCGGGGACCCAGCCATTAATCATCCACCGGGTTTCATGTGTGCCTGATTAACGAAATAGGGATTTGTAGGAGCGGATCGCATTCGCGAATTGTTTGAACCTGAAAAGAATCGCGCGATGCACACGGGTGTGCGAGTGCCGCGTGAGACATGGATGCCGGGAGCGCCCTGCAGGAGTGAATATAACTTTCCCTCTCCCTCGGGGACGACTACATGGAGAAGGTGAGACCGGGACGGTCGAGAGGCTGGCCTGGGCCATGTACGTATAACGCATGGAGCAGTCAGGCGCGAATATTAATTCCCCTCTCCCTCAGGGAGAGGGCCAGGGAGAGGGGATACAATTCAAAACCCGATCCCTACACCCGTACCCCACGACCCGCCACTGCCCACGCCGATCCCGAAATGGATGTTGCTGCGGGTGTCGCTCTCCCGGTACGCGGGCCACAGCGTGAGCTTCCCGGCGGTAACGCGCGGGAAATTGTAGTCCGATTCGCCGACCTGCCCGGGCAGGTTGCCTTCCACCGTCCCGACCACCGTCACCTGCCGTTGAGCGGCATAGCTGGCAGGTTCCAGGAAACCTTCCTTCTCGATAATAAAGCGTCCCAGCGACGTGTCGTCGATCTTCGGCCGCGTGTCCGAATCGAGCGGGTAGGCCAGCACCTCGATCTGCGTGCGGTCCTTCAGGTTGACGGTTTGCATGATGACGCCGCCCCACAGCACCTGCTTGCCCGCGGCCATTTGCGGCGCGGCGGCGACTTTCCCGGGCGTCAGCGTGCCATCGGCACCGTACCGGTCATAGGTCGGGCCGCTCGCGCAGGCGCTCAACAGCAGGACCAGGATGAAAGACAGGTTGATGTATCGCAGCATGTGAGGTTCCGGGGTCATTACCAACGGCGGTAAGGGTAGCCGTACGGACGCCATGGACTGTACCACGGCCCGTACCAGGGATCGTACCAGGGGTCATACCAGGGGTCATAGTCGTAGGGCCGCGCGACTTCCTTCGGCCACAGGTACCAGGCATCCGCCTGCACGACCGGGTAGCGATAGGGATGTTCCCCCACCGTGCCGGCCTCGGTGCGTGAAAGCGTGCCGGTGACGGTGACCTGCCGTCCGGCAGCATAGACCTGCGGGTCCAGGAAGCCCGGCACGATGGCAATGAAACGCCCGGCGCTGTCATCGGTGGTCTCGGGTTTTCCGTCCTTGTTCATCGGCCGGCCCAGCACGGTCAGCCACGTGGCGTCTGCCCGGTTCACCGTCTCGATGATCGTGCCGCCAAGGCGCAGTGGCCGCCCAACATGGGTGTCGACATCCGCGCGCACGTCTGCCAGCGACGGACTGTCGGCAGGCGCTTTCCGAATATTCAGCGGTACCTGCGAGGCGCACGCAGAGAGCAGCAGCGCCAGCAGCAGCCCGGCGATGGTGTATTTTGGAATCAGGTAGTGCATATACATAGTCTAGATGACCACGGCCTGGTAAAGGAGGTTCCCTGAACATTTGTTACAAAAGTTTCAAGCACCCGTGATTAACACCAACCCCGAATCAACCCTCGTAGGAGCGCCTTGCAGGCGCGAACCGCACCGGCCCTGAATAAAGCACTGTAAGAGCGGACCGCGTCCGCGAATTGCACCGATGCCGAATCAGGCAATGTAGGAGCGGA
Organism: uncultured Halobacteria archaeon; assembly: GCA_963768575.1. GTDB lineage: Bacteria > Pseudomonadota > Gammaproteobacteria > UBA9214 > UBA9214 > UBA9214. Next base: position 5,807 of record CAVYIJ010000016.1, on the reverse strand, counting down.
CGCTGTCCGCGAAGCTGTCGACCGCCGAAATTCGCGCATGCCTCGGCAACTGCTCCTGCGTTGCTCTCGGCTCGGGCATGGCCCAGGCCAGCCTCTCGACCGTCCCGGTCTCACCTTCTCCTGCTTCGCTCTACCTGAACTACAAGGCCACTTCGTAGCCTTGTCCATGGACTCGTACCTCCTGCATGGCCCAGGCCAGCCTCTCGACCGTCCCGGTCCCACCTTCTCCATGCAGTCGTGCGCTCCTACCCCAATAGATACACCTGCAGGAGCGCTTTGCGATGTACATGGATGTACAAGTGCCGCGGGAGGCAGGATGCCGGGAGCGGTCAGGCGCGAACCGCACCAACCCCGAATAAACCCCTCCAAAAACCCACCTCACCCCCGATTATTTGCAATAATCAACCTTCCAGGCACTCCTGCCCGATAGAAACGCCTGCATGCATGAACACGCTCTATAGCACCGATCGCGAAGTACTGGAGACGGCCGTCCGCTGGCTGGAGGCGGGCCGGCGCGCGGCGCTGGTAACCGTGGCGAAGACCTGGGGTTCGTCGCCGCGACCGGCCGGTGCGCTGATGCTGATGGATGCCGACGGGAGCTTTGTCGGCTCGGTGTCCGGCGGCTGCGTGGAGGAAGACCTGGTCATGCGCTACCGGAGCGGGCAGCTCGCCGATCAATTCCCGACCCTGGTCGATTACGGCGTCGACCGTGCGGCAGCGACCCGCCTCGGCCTGCCGTGCGGCGGGCGGCTGGAACTGCTGATCGAACAGCTCGACAGCGCGGCGCCGCTCAAGCAGGTACTGGAAACCATCAAGGCCGGGCAACTGCTCACGCGGCGCGTGTGTATCGCGACCGGCGAGGTCAGCCTGCACGCGGTGTCTGAAGCGGCCGATGCGTTCACCTACCGGGATGACATGCTGAGCAAGGTGTTTGGTCCGCGCTGGCAGTTGCTGTTGATCGGTGACGGGCAGCTGAGCCGTTACGTCACGCAGATCGCGCTGCTGCTCGATTACCGCATTATCATCTGCGACCCGCGCGATGCGCCGGCGGCTGGAACCGGTGCCGGACGGTGTCGAGCGGGTCAGCATGATGCCCGATGACGCGGTGCGCACCTATGCGAATCATCCGCGCAGCGTGGTCGTCGCGCTCACCCATGATCCGAAACTCGACGACATGGCGCTGCTCGATGCATTGAACTCGCCGGCATTCTACGTCGGTGCGATCGGCTCGCAACTGAACAGCGACCGTCGTCGCGAACGCCTGCAGACACTGGGCATCACGGATCGCACAACTGCAGCGTCTGCATGCCCCCGTCGGCCTGCCGCTCGGCAGTCACGCCGCACCCGGGATCGCGTTGTCCATCATGGCCGAGGTCACGAAACTGCGAAACAGTGCGGCGCAGACCGCCGCGCAGGAAGCAGCCGGTGCATGAAACCAACCTCGACCGGTACTCTGTTGGCGGCCGCACAGGAAACCGCCGGCGCGTAATGCCGTTCCCGACCGGAATCCAGCCGGCCGCCGTGCAGGAAACCGCCGGCGTCCAGTCGGCCGCCGCGCAGGAAATCGCCGGCGCATGAAGCCGTCACCGACCGGCATCCTGCTGGCCGCGGGGCAGGGCACGCGCTTCGGCGCCAACAAGCTGCTGCACCCGCTGGCGGACGGCACCCCCATGGCCGTTGCCAGTGCGCGCACCCTGCGCACGGTGCTGGCGCACTGCATCGCCGTGGTCGAAGACGGCGGCAGCGAGGTCGCACGGTTACTGGGAGACGAGGGCCTTACGGTCATCGCCAATCCGCGTGCGCGCGAAGGCATGGGCACCAGCATTGCCTGCGGCGTGGCCGCGAGCCCTGCTGCCGGCGGGTGGATGATAGCGCTGGCCGATATGCCGAACATCCCGGTTGATGTCATGCAGGCAGTGGCCGACGGGCTGGTGCGCGGCGCGGACATCATTGCACCGCTCTGTCGCGGACAGCGTGGCCACCCGGTCGGCTTTGCGACACGCCATGCAGCGGCGCTCATGGCATTGCACACCGATCGAGGCGCACGTGACATCATCGCGACACACCGCGAGACGCTGGAGCTGATCGATACTCAGGACAGCGGTGTCATCAAGGACATCGATACGCCGGCCTGACTATCCACTCGTCCACCAGTCCCTGAAAATACCACCTGTCGAAAATTCGATAATTTCCCTGATCACCGAACTTGATGAGTTGCTTTGAAGGTCTGCTTACGACGGCGGGTTCACTAAATGAAAATCCTGATATTGCGCCTCAGGACAACATCTTCTGGTCAGAGAGAGCCGGGTGGCATGATGAGGAAAAATCGGCAATACACTACGACACTTTCCCTGCCTAAACATTAAACAAGCCCATGCAAATGGCTGCCTTCGGCAGAATTAGACGGGAGCGTTATTTGCTGAATTGGGTTGGTGGGGTACAGATCACACGCTGTACCTGAATATCCGCCTGGTCATTAAACGGACGTTCACCTGCATTTGGTGAAGGACGTGTGCTGGCCGATTCAGGGCCTTGATTCAGGTAAGTTCCCGGTATCCGGTCTAAAGGGTATTTTCTTTCCCCTGTCCGAAATCAGTGGATTTTGGCGATAGTGGTCTACACTTGGACTTTGTATCTTTATCATAATGAGGGGCGCCAAGTGACTGTTACAAATAGCCAATCCGGGACGAATGTCCACGAAGTTTCAGATGGGATTTACCGTATTAATACACCGGTTATGTTTGAAAATGGAAACAGCTTTTCATTTAACCAGTATCTCATTGAAGACGATGAGCCATTGTTGTTTCATACCGGACCCAGAAAGATGTTTCCTCTCGTTCGCGAGGCAGTCGCGAGCATATTGCCAGCCAATCAGCTGCGCTATATTGCTTTTTCGCATGTAGAAGCAGACGAGTGTGGTTCACTGAACGAGTGGCTTGCTGTAGCTCCACAATCCATGCCTCTATGTGGCACGGTCGCTGCCATGGTTTCAATTGATGACCTTGCTGATCGGAGTCCACGTGCCCTCGCAGACGGTGAGATTGTTATTCTGGGTAAACACCGCGTACGCTGGTTGGATGCTCCGCACATACCACACGGTTGGGACTGTGGATTTCTGACAGAGGAAGTAACCCGGACTTTTCTGTGCGGCGATCTGTTTACGCAGGGTGGCGCAGGTCATCCACCAATAACAGAATCAGATATTCTCGGGCCTAGTGAAAACTTCCGGAAAAGTATGGATTATTTTTCGTATAATAAAAACACTCGCGAAATACTTGAGCGATTGGCCGACACAGAACCAGCAACACTGGCCTGTATGCATGGCAGTGCGTGGAGTGGCAATGGTGCGAAGCTGTTGAGAGATCTCGCCGATTCGCTGACTTGATAATTTACACTCAAATATGGGAACGTCCGGTGTAGCTGGCATCACATAATTTCACCCCGGTCTGGCGAACGGCAAGTCCTGGTAGTTTCCCGGTTCATGTGGATCAATAGAGTCTGACCCCATTCATCTCTCTCTGTTACGATGAGCGCTCCTGAAAACATCAAGGGTCCTGATGATGGCTGAAGTCCTCATAGAACGCAGAAAGTTTTTGCGCAAGCGGGTGAAGTTAGGTTGTTATCTGCAGATTGGCACTGGCGTGCGGGTTCGCGGTTTAACACAAGATCTGTCTCAGGAGGGTGCCATGGTGGAGTTCCAGCAGTATACGACAACGAAAACCGGAGACATGGGGTCGCTGATGCTGAAATACCATAAACGGGGCGTACCTGGCTCCATGAAAATCCGTTGCCGGGTCATGCATAAAGAGGCCAATCGCATCGGGCTTCATCTGTTTTATGCGAAGATGTCAAATCTGGACCAGCAGAATCTGGACATGATTCTGAAGGTGGAGTCAGGCAACATCTGAGGATGTGTCAGTGTGAAAAGGGGTCAGTGCTCTTTTAATGTATCAGTGTGAAAAGGGGTCAGTGCCCTTTTTCAAATGCAGCTGAACAAGTACAAGGATTTCACCAGTAGATCATGGTGCGCATGGCGCACCCTACATTGTTTTTGCAGGGTTGCTATTGACCGGGCCCGGAAGTTCCAGGGGAAATACCCGGGTATTTTAGTCAGATGACCACTTCCGATCCAGGTCGGACTTTTAGCGGCAGGTTTTATAAACTACCACTTAACAGGAACAACCGGCCCGGACGAGTCAATCACAATAATTCTATAACAAGGTGCGCTTGAACTGCATGCGCGACATGCCGGAATCAGGACACTGAAGAAGCGGTGTGTATGACTTGTTACCCGCACGCATATTGTTCGTAATACCTCAAACCTGGATGGCCCGGAAATTGATAGGGATCAATGTTAACGCCTGATGCGTCTGCTAGCCTGAATATAGAGATAACTTCGCAAAGGATGCGATCATTTTGCCGGGGTTTAATTTTTCTTTGCCTCGTGTTTCAGGGATGGCGGTGATCAGAACTATCCTGGCGTGATAGAAGAAACAAGAGGGGGTTGTAATGGTTTGTCCCGGGCTCTTCAGGATATTTGCGTTTATTTCCGTGGTTTTGCCTTTTATTTCGGAAGCGTATGCCGTTGACCGCTATGTGAGTCTTTCCGGTCGTGATACAACCCTTATCGGGACTATCAATGACTGTACGGGGCTGCTGGCACCGTGCCGAACCATACAACACACCATCAACCAGTCCACCGCGAATGATGTCATCAAGGTGCGCTCAGGTGAGTACATTGAAAATGATATCGTCATCAACAGCGCATTTACCGGGCTGATTATCGAGGGCGGATGGCAGCCCGGCTATACAGGTCGCACGACTGATCCGTTCTTCACCAGAATCAATGCTGCTGGAAACGATCGTATTTTCAATATCACGGCCAGCGGCATCAATATCGATGTGGCAATCGATGGCTTTACCATGATCAATGGTAATGCCGGCACTTCAGACGGTGGGGCGATAAGTGCAGTTGCGGGTAGCGGGGGCACCCTGGATATCGCTCTTTTAAATAACAAGTTCACGGATAATACAGCAGGAAGGTATGGAGGGGCGGTGTATGCCTATAACTCTTCAAGCACACTGAATGCATCACTCACTAACAACGTGCTGCTGGACAACACCAGTGGCAGTAACGGCGGCGCCATAGAAGTCCGAAGCAACAGTGTTGGAACAACCGGGGTGGATCTGGTAAACAACATCATTGCAGGCAATACCGCCGGAAACTGGGGCGGGGGACTGTTTCTCTTTGCCGGTAACACCTTCGACGTCTCCCTGGTCAACAATACGATTACCCAAAACACGGCGAATGCAGGCCAGGGTATTACTGTTGATTCTTCTTTCAACGGGGTCGCAACAGTCGATATTTTCAATTCGATCATCTGGGGGAACAATGGCACCCAGGATATTCTCATTTATGAAGTTGATGGCACCCAGGATTCAGAGGCAGTTGTCAATGCCAGCTATTCCGATATCGGGCGTGTGGTGATTAATAATGCAGCCGGTGGGGACGGCACCTACAACGATATTGGCAATAATGTCGATATCGCCCCCTTGTTCGTAGATGCCGCCGCAAGCGACTATCACCTCCTGTCATCGTCCCAGATGATCGATGCGGGGATCTGCGGAGAAAGGGTCCTGGTGCAGCGCCCCCGGCCTTTGCCGCCAGTCATTGTCTACGTGCGGATTGCCCCGTTATTCGATTATGAAGGCGATCCGCGTCCCGCCTTTGGTATTACCAGTGGGTGTGATATTGGTGCAGATGAGTTCGTGGCAGGGCCGGCAGATACCTGTAGCGGGGACCTATG
>CAVYIJ010000015.1:0-18521 GCA_963768575.1 uncultured Halobacteria archaeon | reverse complement strand
ATGGATTGCTCATCACGCGCATCATTGACGGCATCCGGGAGGTCAGGTGGTGGGTTGTCCCGCTGGCGCTTGTATTGCAGCTCCTGCTCTTTACGCTGGCCAATTTTCGTTGGTGGGTACTGCTGAATTACCATGCAAGTGGCTACCGTCCGGCGACGCTACTCGCCCCCTTTTTTGTTGGTGTCTTTTTCAATAATATCCTGCCGACCACGATCGGCGGCAGTTTGTTTCGTATGTATTACATATATCGGGACAACCAGATGGCGGCCGTTGCAGTTGCTCCGATCATCACTGAACGCGTGATTGGCTTCGTGGCGATGATTGCCACGGCGGCAGTTATTGTGCCGTTCCTGTCGCGCGAACATGCGTATGTGCGCGTGCTTGCGAACATCCTGCCATGGCTTCTGGTGGTCGCGGTCTCGGTGCTCACGCTCATCGGCAGCCGCTGGACCCACAGGTTCGTACATGCTGCGTTTGCTCGATGGCGCCGAATCAAGGTCGCCACCACCGTGCTGCGCATCGTCGATGCAGTTCATGACTGTCTTGCCCATCCCGCTCTCGTGGCACGGGTATTCGCCATCAGTGTCAGTCTCCAGGTGATGTGCGCGGGCGTCTACTACCTTCTCGGCCTGGGTCTCGGCGCCACGTTGGCATTGCCTGATTACCTGGTGATCGTGCCCCTTGTTTTCATTGCCGCAACATTGCCCGTTTCCATTGGCGGCCTCGGTGTGCGCGAGGCCGCAGCCGTCAGTCTGTTTGCCGCGGCGGGTATGTCCCCTGGCCATGCCGGTGCGCTGGCATTCCTCTACCTGGTCGTTCTGCTCCTTTGCAGTGCGCCCGGGCTGTACCTGTTTCTCACCACCCGGGACTTCAGGCGACTTCGCCAACAAGTCAGTCTCCAGCCAATTACATGATTGTTCGAGGGCCCGGTATCTTGCCGTGACTGGAAGGTTTTACCCCGGGCGTGAAGCGATATTCAATAACGCACAGGCAGATAAACTGAAATTCAGAGGGCGGGCATGCCCGCGAGCATGCCTCTGCTGAGCAGAAGACCAAAGGATACCTGGCTGGAGCAGGTAGTTCCGATTTCTTGTCGATCACATTTCCGTCAGTGACAGATTTCCGCGAATCATTTGTTGAACAAAAAAACGGGACTATAAGGCTGGGCCTGCGAGTAATGATTACATGACTGAAGGTTCGAGGGCGCTGTAATCCGGTCCAAATCGCCTTGCCCGGGGGCTTTGCAGTTGTTCAATTACCGGAAACCCTGACAGGCGGAACCATGTCCAGGTTTCCTCTACTAAAATGATCAGGATATGGCCCCCTGTTATTCTGCCAGCGAAGCAATCCTCAACCCGCCTTTTTCTCCAGGATGTAACTCAGGATGAGCAGCGTCGGCGGCCAGTGGCCCACGTAGATGCCCCAGCGCTCGCGATGCGCCTCCTCCATGACCGCACGCAGTGCGGGATCGGCAATTCCTGACATGACTTCCCTGCCGATCTCCGGGGCAACGAACCACGCCAGCCAGGAGATCGGGATGGAAACGAGGCCGAACCAGAACAACACCAGCGAAAGTTTTTTCATGATATTTCCCCTTGTAGACGGTCACCGGCGGATGCCTTTTCCGTAGCAAAGAGCATACTGATTTCTCGTGGAATAATCCAAGCATACAGGGCGAAAGGGGTGAGTTCCGTGTTTACCTGTCGTCTGTTCCCCCCGCAGGGAATGAAAGTCTGGCGCCCCCTTTTTCCGTCTCTTGTTTCCGTATAATGCCGGTATGAAGTTCAACCATCCGGGCAAACCGCCAGCAGGTGATTCAGAGTGAATGGCGCAGTCGCGAAACGTCATTACCTGGTCCACGGGGTGCTGTGGACAGGCATTTACCTGTTGCTGGTCATACTGCAGTTGGTCATGTTGTTGCATGGGCGGGTGCCGCCCGGTACGGAATTCGGCTGGGACTTCGCGGTCGCGCTCGGGTTCTCTGCGCTGGCCATCATGTTTACCATGTTTCTGTTGACCGCCCGTTTCATGTGGACCACGCGCGCCTGCGGTATCGATATCATCTATTATTTTCACCGCTGGATTGCACTGGTCGCCTGTGACTCTGGCGAGAACAGGGGGCGAGTATCGAAGCACGCCCGTTTCCAGTATAAGTAACTGTCCCCTGATAACGATATGTCAGCCATGGGCATCGAGAAACAGGAAACATCATAGTAAAATGTCTTGCCATTATGACCAGTAAAGCACGCGCCGGCGTATCCAGGTCCCTGCCTGACAGTGAGCGGATCACGGACCCCGAACGGATGGCGCGGCTGCTCGAACGGCTGGCGAAGCGCTATACACCACTCACGATCGAGATACCCGGCTACGAGGAGCGCTATACAAGTTGTATAGTGGGCGTCGACAGGCCGTATGTCCTGCTGGACGAACTGCAGCCAGCCAGCGGCACTCCGTTACTGCTTGCGGAGCGCGCGCTCCAGGTCACCGGGAAACTGGAAGGTATCGATATCCGCTTCGTCACCACGCTGGACCGTGTGGATGAACAGGACGACATGGTTACATGCTATATAAACCTGCCCGGGCAGCTCGAATACCGGCAGCGGCGCATGGACTACCGGGCGCATATCCCGATGGCGCGGAGATTGCGCGTCATTATCGAAAACAGCAGCGGGAAAGTGGCCGAAGGAGTGCTGCATGATTTGTCGCAAGGCGGGGCGGGCATGATCTTTCCGGATGGCGATCCCGTCGTGGAATCCGGCCTGTTGCATGAATGTGCGATCGAATTACCCGATGCCGGCTGGCTGTTTTGCGTGGTGGAGTTGCGTTACTCGAAAAATATAACTTCCCGGGACCGGCAACTGATCGGCGCACGGTTTGCCGGCCTCACTCCTGTGCAGGTACGGCTTCTCGGTCACTGCATCAGTGAACTGGATAGGGAATACATCAGAAAGCGCACAGCGGACTGAAAATATACTGGAGGGCAGGTCATGGGCCTTACGAACCGGATTGTACTGTCGATCGTCGTCGTATCACTGGCGGTGCTGGGGTGGTGGTTTTCCCCATGGGCGCAGTTGCAGGACCCGTCTGTCAGCCGGGACTCCAGGATATTGCATTGCAATGGTAAATTTACAGCAGGGTTTACAGTTAAAAACAACCTGACTATCCAGCAAGGATATAACCTGTCCACCAGCCGGGGTAACAACTTCAATCCCGATCCACCGGCGATATCCCCCGGAAATCGCCAGTTTGCCGCTAACGAGAAATACAGCGGTGTTCGAATAAACGGTTCCCTGGTCGATGCATGTGTTGAAGGTCAGACAACATTGCATGTCGAGGCGTCTGATGTCGACAGTGTCAGTAATGATTTTGATAACACATTCGGACCCGTCAAGGTAAAAGCTAATCCGCCCACGGCCCAACCGGCATCACCGAATTTCGGTTATACATTTACATTGTCCTGTTGCGACCTGTCCCGCGGCGTATTTCATATCAGCGATTCCGCCAGCGAGCACATCAAAGCATTGAGATTCAAGCCGGCCTCGATCAATTGCGCCGTAAGACGGACAAAGGAGATTACGGTTACCGGCGTACTGGAGCGCGGCGAGGAGCATGGTGTTATAGACCTGGGTTTAAAAAGAGATGGCGCAATCAATGAGTGCCATTTGCTGACCAGCGTGAGCCGGGCGGAATAAAAGGGATCGATGACAGATGAGTACCGGATTCATTTTCACTGCTCCCCTTCATATTCCGCCTTATGACTGAGCTGTCTGCTGATGACTGGAGCAGGCGCACTGTGCGTATCCGCGGCAAGGAGATACCCGTGTGGCCGGAAGCACAGGAAATCATCAATCTCAAGAACTCGCTGGTATTAATAACGCGTTTCGCGGATGTGCCGCGTTATCATCCCGAGCTGGTCCGGAAAATTCTGGAGCAGGAAAAGAAGTCCAGGTACAAGGCCGACTTTGAGCGAGGAGGTTGCGGTGTCAAGATTTATCACCTCGATCGCTGGCAGTGTGCCGAGGCGGAGCTGATTCACCTGCGCGCCCTGGCGTTCTTCAGCCAGGTATTCAAGTGCAAGACGCCTGTGGCGGATGTATCCATGGCGAATATTTTCAGGGACGGCGATTACTGCATGCCACACAGCCATACCCGTACACGCGCAAGCCTGGTGTACAGTGTTACCTGTGGTGATCCGGACCCGCGGCATGCGCGCAGCGGGCAGCTTTGCTTTGTAGACCCGCGCATGGCGGCGTGTTGTCAGGACGAGGAGGGGCGCATGACCACGCCGCTGGTCCCGGATATGCAACCCGGTACGCTGGTTATGTTTCCCAGTGAAGTGATGCATTGCGTCACCCCGTATACCGGAAAATCTCCGCGCATCACGCTGGCATGGAATATCGACAGCCGGCTTCTTGAGGGTGACCAGATACCCGGCGGATTGCCGGAGCGTTGAATGTTGGCAATCAGGGCGTTTTACCGTCCCCTTTAATTGCCGGCAGCATCCTTTCAGAGTGCATTGTCTGATTTTGGGTACTTGTTTTTGATTTGCTCGATCAACTTGTCAATTTCCTCCTGCTCGGCAGTATCGCCGTGGCGGGCCTTGTATGCTGCGTCGAGTTGGTCTTCGATGCACGGGTATTCCGATCTGCGCATGGCGGCATAGCCCGTAGAGTCAATCGTGGTCACCTTTTTCAGGGCATCATCGAGTTCCGCCTTCGTCGGTTTACATCCGCCGGTATTCCATTCAGAGATATAGGGTAATTCGCCATCGTCTTGCCTGAGGAGGTAATCGTAACCCAGGTGTACCGACGGACAGACTAAATGTACCGCCTGGGACAGGCGGTGCGCATCTGGGGAGGTTCTTACCAGTTTCTGTTGCTGCAAAATATTTTTCGTGTGTTTGCGCGCATCCCTGGTGTTTGACCAGGTGATTAATACAAATGCTGACAGCCCCAGGGCCAGCAGGATCAGTGCAATAATCAGAGTGGTGTCCATAGTCTTGGCTATGCCCCCCGGAATATTTATTTAGTGTCCCGAAGCTACACTAAATACTCATGATAACCGTTGATTCAGGTCAAACAACTGCGCAGTCCTGCAGAAGCACGGCAAAATTCGTGGAACGGGGGAGCCTGCTACACCTATTGGCGATGCCCCGGAAATATAACGCGCGGTTTCCAGGCAATATGGAGCGATAAAGAGACAAAAGGGACGGAGGTATCAGACTTTAATTCCTCCGTCCCCTTTAATTCACCTTTAATTCAATAATGGAGTGGATTCCATGCTCAGTTATTCTTTGCGCCCTGGTCGATCCACATCTTGATGGTTTCGATTTGTGCCGGTGTGAGCGCGGCTCCTTTCCCCTCAGCCACCGATGTCTCGTGATGTGGCGGCATATGGATGCTGGTGTCTGCCTTATGAGCAACCACGAGGTACAGCGTACTGGATGCACTGTCTCCGGGTACAACAAGTGGACCGAGTGTTGTTCCTTTCATAATATGCTCATAACTCTGTACGCCAAATCCACTTTTTTCAATTCCCTCGCCGCCACTGTCATGGCACATCACACAGCTGGATACCATGATTGGTTGAACATCGTTTTGAAAGCTGACCTGTTTGCTACAGCCCGTACCAATAACCGCAATAAGTACAATACCGGGTATGCGAGTTTGCATGTCTTTCCCCCCCCCCTCAATCATGGATGTGTTCCGTCCAACTTACAGTAACCTGATACAAGAGATCAATAGGGCCAGACTTGATTGATCTAATACTTTATTTTCTGCCTGGAAGAGGAAAATGTACAACAGCGCCCGACCGCATTAATTAGGTATACTATTGCCCGAATTTACCCCCGAATTCAGTTGAACAAGGTAAAGTTTGTATGAGTCGTGAGAGCAAACAGCTGGATGTGCTGCGCAAGTGGCTGGTGGCGGCAGGTGAGCAAATTAATTCCGAAATCTCGGTGCGGCTGTGGAATGGCGATGTGGTGCCGCTCGGGCAGGATGCAAAGGACGATATCCTGTTGTCGATCAATTCGCCCGAGGTTGTCCGGCGGCTGCTGTTCTCGCCAAAATTGATGACAGTGTTCGAGCTTTACGCGGAAAGCCTGATCGATATCGAGGGTGGCACGCCGCTGCAGGCTGCGCGGCGCTGGGACCATATCCGTGTCCTCAATTACGCCCGCTCGATGAGCAAGCTGCAGCTTGCCGGAATGTTATGGCCGTTTGTATTCAGGGCAAAGGGTAATCCTGGCCGGAATGATCTGGGCTATGACAAGACGGTTGCCGAAAGCATTTCCGGCGGTCGTAACGACCAGGACCTGATCCGGTTTCACTACGATGTCTCCAATGAATTTTATGCGCTGTTCCTCGATCCCGAGATGATCTATTCCTCGGCGTATTTTCATGATGCCAAAACCTCGCTGGAAGAGGCCCAGCTGGCAAAGCTGGATATGATCTGCAAGCGCTTGCGCCTGCAACCCGGCGACCGGTTTTTCGATGTGGGTTGCGGCTGGGGCGGGCTGGTTTGCCATGCAGCGCAACATTACGGCGTGCAGGCCTACGGCGTCACGCTGTCGCAGGCGCAGTACGATTATGCCCGGGCAAAGATCAAACGGCTTGGTCTTGAAGACAAGGTCAGGGTTGAACTGCGTGATTACCGGACCGTGGATGAGCCGGAGAGCTTTGACAAGATTGCCCAGATCGAGATGTTCGAACACGTGGGATTTGACAATCATGACCTGCATTTCAGGCAAATGCACAAGCTGTTGCGTCCCCGCGGTCTCTACCTGCACCAGGCCAGCACGCGAATGGCAACGCCCGATATAAATAACTTCCGCAAGAAAACCCCGTACCAGGATGTGATTACACGGTTCATTTTCCCGGGCGGCGAGCTGGACTATATCGGACTGACGGTAACAAACCTGGAACGGCACCGGTTCGAGGTGCACGATGTTGAGTCCTGGCGCGAACATTTCCAGTTGACGCTGGAAAACTGGACAAACCGCCTGTGGGAAAACCGGGAGGCGGCCCGCAAGGAGATCGGCTGGCCGAAGACCCGGTTGTGGCTCCTGTATTTCTCCCTGTTTGCCATTTCTTTCCAGCGGAATACCGTCAGCGTATTCCAGACCCTCGCATCAAAGCGCAGAACCGGTCCTTCCGGTCTGCCCTATACCCGTGAGGATCTTTACTGCTAGAAGTGCCTGATCGCGCGCAATAAACGGCTACAGGTAGTGGTTTCCCCCGGGGTTCCGGGATGTTCGGGGCGAGGTGAAAAATGTCATTTTCCCTGTTTATCCGCGTGGATCCGGCAACTGATTGATGTATTGTGGTTGTCAGGACTTCTGTTTTATTGCCAGGGCCATCTGCCGGCACGGTAAAAATGCAGGGCAAGGTGTGCTGAATATTCGCGACCTGGCTGGCGGAATTCCGCAATATCTACACTAGAATAATAATGCTGGAGAGGTCATATGGAACAACAGCCCGATAACCGGGAACTGCTCGAGATCGTCGAGAATTCCCTGACGCAGTTCAACGAGGCCATGCAGCGGCGCGACGATCTCGGCATTCGCATCGGCAGGCGCACAACGCAGATCATCCGGGTGGGCGCTATCACTGTCTCGCTACTGAGCTTTGCCGTGGTCTACCTGACTATGGCCCTGAAACAGGATATGAACAACATGAGCGGCTATATGGAACAAATGACCGGCCTGATGCAGACCATGTCGACCGCCATCGTTCATATTCCGGGCATGGCTGAATCAATGCACAGTATGAACACAAGTATGGCAGCCCTGCGGCAGGACGTGAGCGGCATGAATACCAGCGTCAGCAGCATGGACCGGCAAATGGACCACCTGCGCAACATGGACCTGCAAATGGACTTTCTGCGCGTCATGAGTGCGGACATGAGCGGGCTGCGACAGGATGTCAGTTACATGAATCAGAGTGTTGCCGGTATGAACCACCAGATGGGTAATCTGAACGGCAGTGTCGGCGCCATGGGCTATAACGTAAATCGCATGGCCGCACCGGCCAAGATGATGCCCTTCCCGTGATTAAGCCGGGCCGGTGACAGCCTCGCCTGACCGGTTGTCATCGGCTGTTATAAAAGAAACGGCCCGGCATCAATGCCGGGCCGCGAACATGGCAACTCAATAGGCCGGTCCGTCGGCTTCGTAGGACATACCCAGTTTCCCGGCTTGCTCGCGCACGGCGCGATAGATCTTGTCATCGAGAGAATCTTTCGCGCCACCGGCTTCCTGCACTTTCTTGTCCAGGTAGTCCGCGCGTTCCTTTGTAAGTTCACCGATCTGACGCTTGAGTTCGTTGCGCCGCTCGGCCGTCTCGCTGATGACCTTTGCCTGCTCTGCCGGGGCCATGACCTGGATCGCTGCCGGTAACTTGTCCCGGTCGATGCTGGAGAGGTCGACGCGGCCGCTGCTCACTTCATCCACCAGTTCTTTCTCGCCGAGAAAGTTGGCAGCACCGCTGCTCGAGGCATTGAACGTCGCCCGGCGTGCGCGCGACTCGACCGATGAGGCTGCATGCAACTTGTCGGCCGCTTCGGTCTTGCGTCGTTGTTTTTCTTTTTCCTCCCGGGTGCCGTAGTACAGGCGCGTGTCATCCATCTTTGCCGACAAGGTTGCGATCTTCTCGTCAAAGGGGGTGGCGATCGCCACGGCATTGCCGCTCTGTTCCACCTGGAAGTAATTGCCGTTTCCCATCCTCGCGATCTGTTGCCATGCCGGTGTGGTGCTGCTCACCTGGCCGCTCTGGATAGCGTTGACCACGATGCCTTTTTTCTTTGCCGCACTGAGCGTCACCGGGTACTTGACGTCGTCCGGGTAATCCATGTGCGGCGGGGCGTCACCGACGAGGAACACGACTTTGTAGGTGCCGTCCTGCTGGCTCCAGGAAACCTTGTGAACGGCGTCATGCAGGGCCTGGTTGACGCTTTCCGGCCCGTCACCGCCGCCGTCGGCCTGGTAATCCATCAGCGTGGCGTACACGGAATCCAGGTCGCTGGACAGGTCCACCACCTTCGTGACATAGGCGTCACCACGGTCGCGGTAGGCGACAAGTCCCATTCGAATCTCGGGCGCGGACTGCGCGGATGCCAGGGTGGTGGCGATGGACCAGATTTTTTCCTTCGCGGCCTGGATCAGGCCGCCCATGCTGCCGGTGGTATCCAGTACGAACACCACGTCGATGCGGGCGCGTTCATTGGTGATCGGGTCGATGACGGGGTCGATATCGGGCGGGTTGACGGGGTTGATGCCACCGATGGTCTGGTAGGCCGGCAACAGGGCAACCGTGGCCGTGGTAACGGCAAATAATGCCAGTGCGATGAGTTTCGATTTCATGTGAGTGTCTCCTTGAGGTTTCAGTGGCTGGATGAAAGTTTGCGTACCGCGTTTTCTGCGGCGTGGTACGCGTGTTGAAAGCGGTCTGCATGATCGTGACCGGCCTGCGCAGTGACGGGTTCGCGCTGAAGGCTTTTCGGAATGGCAACGAACAGCGCCTGCACCAGGAAAAAGCACCAGATAGCCAGCAACACGCTGCCGGTGTGTGTGATCGCCCAGATGCCTGCTGCCAGGCCCAGCCCGTTCAGTCCCAGGTCGGCAAGCGCCGACAGCGCGCTGGAATAAAAGTACAGTGAGCGAATCAGCCAGATGGCGACCAGGTGCACACACACGTACAGCAGCAGTGGCGGGTGCGTGAACCAGAGCACGCCCGCGATGAGCAGCCAGGCAGCAGTGGCTGTGACCCGGCCTACACGCTCGGGGCTGCGGCTTAGCAGGTAGACGACATATGCGAGGCCAATGCCGGCAATCAGCAGGCGCAATACCGGGACGCCGGGTAACACCGTGTCAATGGCGGTATACAACACGCTGCCGGTAATGCTGATGGCAAGCGCGACGGCGACGCCTTCGAGGAATGTGGGCTGTTTCATGACCGGCTCCTGTGCTGTTTTTCCCGCAGAAAGGCCACTTCCACGTCCTCATCGCGCACGGTGATGTCCGGGATACTCCAGTCGTCCGCGGGGCGGGCGTTTTCTTCTGCCAGCAGTTCGGCCTTTTGCCGCATGCTTTCCAGGCGCGACCTGTTTTCCCGGAGCCGGGCGTTGAGTTCATCGAGGGTTTCCCCGAGCACTGTGCGTTTGCGGGAAACATTTTTGCCAAGGCGTTGCGTCTCCAGCCTGCGCTTGATGCATGCGCGGGCCAGGTCGTCATTACCGGCTTCGAAACAGGTGTCGAGTTCCGTTTCGATTTCGTGCAGTGATTGTTCAAGGTCGGTTTCTCGGGAAACGAGCCGCCGTTGTTCGTGCTGCAGTACCTTGCTGCGTTGTTCGTCGCGGGCCAGTTCCTCTTCCATCTCGCGGACTGCCTGCCGGAGCAGTACCCCGGGTTCCTCGATACGATCGAGCACGGCGTGAAAATCCGCCTGGAACAGTCGCGAGACGCGTGTAATAAGTGCCATGGTTGTAACCTCCTGCGGGTTGATCGGAATGTGAATCCAGTCTGGGCGAGCGGCTGGCGCAGTGGTAGACAGGCTTTGGTAAAACCTGTGGCGGGTTATTTACAAAAGATTTACATGCCGGGAAACGGGCGAACTGATAAGCTTTAAATGTGCAGGGCGTGCCATGCGCATCATGTACCAATAGCTGGTATGTTATTTTCGGTGCGCATGGCGCACCCTGCACAGGGTCATTGAATAAATCGGCGCTTCCCTGGTAATGCTCGAACCGGTATGAAGGCCGGGATGTGTTGAACATTGACTGCCAGGCAAGGACCAACCGGGACAAACAATATATGCAACGCAAGATCCGCCTGCTGGTAGTTGAAGACGAAGCCGCCATCCGCGCCGGGCTGATGGATGTGCTTGTCTACCACGGTTATGACGTGGAGTTCGCGGCTGACGGACCGGCGGGACTGGACATGGCGTTGAGCGGACGCTTCGATCTCATATTGCTGGATGTCATGCTGCCGGGGATTGACGGCTTCGAAATCTGCAACCGTATCCGTGCGCAAGACCGCGACCAGCCGGTCATCATGCTGACGGCCAAGAGTACGGATGAGGATATTATCCAGGGTTTGTCGCTGGGCGCAGACGATTACGTTGCCAAGCCGTTCTCGGTGGCGCAACTGGTGTTGCGGGTGCAGGCCGTGCTGCGCCGTTCGCGCATCGGCGCGGAAATGGATGCCACGCTGCGGCTGGGTGAGGACGTCACGATCGATTGCCGCAACCTGCAGGGCCGGTGCGGCGAAGCGGCATTGTCATTTACCCGCCGCGAGGTCGATATGCTGCAGTACCTGCAGCTGAATTCGGACCGGCCGGTATCCCGGGACGAGTTGCTGGCGAAGGTCTGGGGCTATGCAAAAAATCTCGATATCGAGACGCGCACGGTCGATATTCATATCGCCAAGCTGCGGCGCAAGATCGAGCCGGACCCGGCAAAACCGCGTTATCTCCTCACGGTGCGCGGTGCGGGCTATCGACTCGTGGCGGAATAGTGTAACTGTCCATGTTTGACACTTCGCTCACAGGACTTGACCGGAACAGGCTGCGCTGGTGGTTGACGGTATTTTTTCTTGCGCTGGCCATCCCGACCGGGATCCTTGTTTACCAGGCCTATAGCCAGTTGAAGTGGGAGGCGTTTCACCAGCACCGGGTACTGGCCGAAGAGCTGGCCGCGCGCATCGATGCCCGTATCGTGCAGTTGATCAATGCGGAGGAAGCGCGCTCGTTTGCCGATTATGCCTTCCTGAATGTGGCGGGCGACCCGGCGGCGAATTTCCTGCAGCGTTCGCCGTTGTCGGCCTGGCCGCTTGCCGCGTCGCTGCCCGGCTTGCTCGGTTACTTCCAGGTCGACGCCGACGGCGCTTTCACCACACCGTTGGTGCCGCCGTCGGGAACGGTGGCGTCGGGCTACGGCATTTCATTAGACGAACTGGAACAGCGGCGGGCATTGGCACAACAGATCGAACAGATACTCAGCCAGAACCGGCTGGTTCAGGACCGCGTGGCAATCGCGGACTCACGCACGCGAATGAAACACGCACGGACAAGGACGCTGCGGAACAACCGGCGCTGGATGACAGTAGCGTGCCGGCAAGCAGGGTACTCGCGGAAGAACAGGCGCCCGGCCAGGCCGCGTTCGACCGGCTAAACAAGGCCATTGCCCCGCGTGAGCAGGAGAAGAAATCACAGGCCGGCACCCTCGGGCGGGTCGAGGACCTGAAACTGGATTCCCGTTACCGGCTTGAATCGGCGGATGCGGCCGGGCGCCAGGTTGCGAGCGAAGTGACCGTCACCGGCAAACGCGCGCGCAAGGAGCGCAGCGCATTGCCGGAACCGGCGGATGCGGCCGCTGCCGGTTCGTTTGCAGCCACGCCCGGGGCCGATGCGCCGGCGCCGTCACGCCTTGCGCGCGAAATCCGCATCCGTACCTTCGAGAGCGAGATCGATCCATTCGAATTCAGCCTGCTGGACAGCGGTCATTTTGTGTTGTTCCGCAAGGTGTGGCGTGACGGGCAACGTTACATACAGGGCGCCTTGATCGAACAGCAGCCGTTTGTGCAGCGCCTGATCGAAACGATGTTCCTGGAAACGGCGCTGTCGAACATGAGCGACCTGCTGGTGGCCTACCGTGGTGGCGTGCTGCGGCCTACGCCCGCGCGGAGTCGGCCTATACGGCCAGTGCCGACGCGCTGAGTGGTGACGCTGCTGTACCAGACGCGACTGTCGCCGCCGCTGAGCGACCTGGAACTGATTTTTGAGCATCAGCCGCTGCCGGCGGGACCCGGTGCCGAGTATTCTGCTGGCTGGCGGCGATTCATGCTGGTGTTGTTGGCCGGTTCTGCACCTGATGTACCGGCTGGGCCTGCAACAACTGACGCTCGCCCGCCAGCAACGGGATTTCGTCTCCGCTGTCAGCCACGAACTGAAAACGCCGCTCACGTCGATTCGAATGTATGGAGAGATGCTGAGCGAAGGGCTGGCGCCCGAGGACCGCAAGCCCGAGTACTATCGATTTATCTTCGACGAATCGGAGCGTCTGTCGCGACTGATCGACAACGTGCTGCAGCTGGCCCGGCTTGAGCGCAGGGAACTGCCGTTACTCGCTGGTCAGTATGGATGTTTCGTCGGTGCTGAAGCTGGTGCAATCCAAAGTTCAATCGCGGGTTGCCGCAGCGCAGTTCGAGCTGGTCGTCGATAGCGGCAGCGCTGGCCAGCTGGAAGTTTCCGTGGACGCCGATGCCATCGTGCAGATTTTTATCAACCTGGTGGACAACGCCATCAAGTTCTCCGCCGACGCGGAGAAAAAGAGTCATCGACATCGGTTGCCAGCGACTGCGTGACGGCAGTGTGCAGTTCAGCGTGCGGGATTACGGCCCCGGCGTACCCGCCCACCAGATGAAAAAGATTTTCAGATTATTTTATCGATCGGAAAACGAACTCACCCGCGAGACCGTCGGCACCGGGATCGGCCTGGCGCTGGTGCACCAGCTTGCGCGCTCCATGGGTGGGCAGGTGGACGCTGGTCAGCAATCTGGAGCCGGCGCAGCTTCCCGTAGACGTTCACGGCACGTGACGCTTGATCCATATCAGCCGGCGTTTTTAACAACCGCCAGAATCTTCAACCCGAAGCGAGTCCGCCGTGAAATCCATATACCCGGCATTCACCGGGCCGGCAGCGAGCAGGCACGCAACGGCAGCAAGGGCAAGAAACGTATGCAGGCGGGCTTTTTTCATCATGCCTGAAAGCATGCTGAAAGCGGCTACGGCCGTCTATTGTCCGGAGGTCGTACATTAACAGGTAATGAGTAATAAGTGTTTGACAATCAATATGATAAGTCCATGATGACGGGCGGTTTCGTCAGTTGGCAGCTTCGGCACCTTCAGCCACGCAGTCTGCCGCCGCCGCCAGCTTTTTCCTGAAGAACCAGCGCAAGGGAACAACGGCGTTGCTGCCGACCCAGCGCACTGCGCTGCTGGCAGTTTGTCCATCACTCCACCGGCCGTGTCGTCATCGCCCGCGTATTCGAACACTACGCCGGTCTCGGCAGTCGCCGGGTCCAGGTAACCCCGATAACCGGCGCTGCCGATCCGTGTCTCAAACGGCGAGCGCTGCAGCTTCCCGTCCCTTATCTTCGCGGCCAGCGAGACCCCGCTAATGTCGACCAGCTTCAGCAGGATTTGCGCAATGTCCAGGTCGATATCGGCATTGATGATTTCGATATGCCCGGGGAGAAGCGGCATGTCAAAGGCGAATACCCCGGCCAGTGCTCCCGGCAGTAGCAGCCTGGCTTACCAGCGGAATGAGTGCCTCGATGTCCTCAGGGTCCAGTGTTTCGAACTGCAACACCGCGTGCAACAGGGCTATCCGGTCATCGCCTGACCAGTCCAGTTCACCGTTGAGCCGTGTCGTTTCTGTCTGCACCTGCAGAAACTGCAAACGCCCGATATTCCTGGCAAGCACCAGTTCGCCCCGCAGTGTGTAGGGCGCGGCGGTGCAGGGCGATACGCCCAGCCAGGCAGCCAGGTCGCCGATTCGCTCGCCATACAGGCCAACGTGCAGGCGCGTGGGCAAAATACCGTGGACTGCAAGCGGGCCGCTGGCATCCAGTACGGCGCCGCTACCCGTGGCATGCAGTGTGATCGGCCAGGTATCCTCCATCAGCAATTCCGCCAGGCCGCCCGTTTCAAGTTCGACGGTGAAAAGGCTCAGTCAAGCAAGGTTCCCCGTGCCTGTATCGTTACTGTCTCGCCCGCGGGCAGGGACAGAGCCAGTTCATCAACGGCGACAGCCACCGGTCGTTTGCCGGCGGCATTGCCGTAGGACAGTTTGGCGCCGTCCACCTGCAGTGCCAGTGCCACCCTGTTCGCCATACCCTTCGTGTCACCACCGGGCACTGGCCTGGACCCCGATTCGCCGGACGCGGCCGCGGATACCGGTTATCCCGGTCAGTGTTGTCAGCAGCCGTTCGGCGTCGGCATCGCTGGCAGCGAGCGCCAGTTCGAGTACGGCTTCTGTATCATGTCCGGCCACGCGCAGCTGACCGTGGAACGGCACCTCGGCAATGCTGACAGTAAGCGGCACACTGATCGGTCCATCGGCCTGTATTTGTCCACCGTCGACCGGTCGGGCGATGGCGTCACTCGCAGGTCCCGCACCTCCGCCCAGGTGCAACACGGCATCGAGCGCCGGTAACTGCAGTTCCCCGGCAAGCACCGTCCGGCCCTGGTCAGTTCGCAGTGACAGCCTCCCTGGCAGTGGTGCTTGTCCAAGGTGCACAGCAAAACGTTCGAATCCGGCTGGCCAGTCAGCCTGCAGTTCAAATGTCATGGCAAGCGCCTGGCGGGACGATTCCAGGTTGCCGTCGAACAACAGCCGGGTGTCCGCAAAACTTACCGCGGCCTGCAACGGCCAGGCGGCTGCGGGTGTCAGCAGGTCCGCCAACCGGCCGCCGGTCACGTTAACGGTGTACGGCTGTTGTTGAATACGACCACGTAGTTGCAGCTTGAGTGCTTGTCCTGACCGTGTTTGCACGCTGAACTCGTCGAGTTCGACCGGCCAGGGTTGCCCGGTATTTTCATCACGGACATTCAACACGACCCTGCGCAGCACCAGTTCCTGCAAGCCGGGTTGCTTTGCCAGCAGTTCTGCGCCTGCCGACAACAATCGGTGATGTATGCCGGCATCCGTCTCCCCCGTGCTGTGCGCAGCAGCTGCCGGGGTCTCCAGGTTGATGCTGGCGTCCTCGATCAACAACCGGCTACTGTGCGGTTGTTCGCCCCGTAGCAGGGCAAACGGCGCCAGTTGCGCAACAACCCGTGCGGCGCGCAGCAGGCCACCCGGTATGTTCGGGTTCGTGATACGGACGTCGTGCATTATGAGGGCAGGGGGCAGGGTGGGCTTGATGTGCAGCACACCGTCAATGGAAACTTCCTGGCCAAGTGCCCGGGTGGCGGCTGTCTCGATCGGCTGCCGCAGGCCGTTCAGCGGTATCGAGATACCGAGGACAAGCATCAGCAGCCAGGTTATCAATATACCGGACAGCACGGCGCCGCAGACCATCGCAATCCGGCGGGTGAGTCGTCTTCGGTCCTGCTTCATCCTGATACCCTGATCACGGCAATGACTGTAGCGACGTATGGCGGGCAGGATAACACTGCGCCCTGTTGCAGGTTAAGAACCCGGTGTACGAACAGCAGGGTTAAATGGGGGTCTGGCCTGTTCTAAAATTTTTCTCTTTTGTCACCGGCCCCGTCATTTATGCTTATTCGGTGTGGCCCGGCGGGGAGGCCGGGCGGCAGGGTATGGCGGCCTGACCGGCAATACTGCCCCCTGAATTGCGGTAAAAAATCTGCTAGGCTCGACGTAACCGACCAGGAAAATAATAAAGTGATTGACAGTAACCAGCCTCGCCGGCATGAACAGTTCTACGGGTTCAGGGAGCGTCCGTTCTTTCTGCTGCCCGACCCCGGCTTCCTGTATATGAGCGAAAAACACAGGACGGCGCTCGATTTGCTCGAGCTGTCGGTTATTAATCAATCCGGGTTTTGCGTCATCAGCGGTGATATCGGCGTTGGCAAGACGACGCTTGTTCGCGAACTGCTCAATCGCCTGGACGATAATATCCGTGTCGGGATGGTCACCAATACCCGCCCGTCATTTGATGAGTTGTTGCAGTTGATAATGGGTTCCTTCGGACTGGAATACGGCGCCGATGATAAATCTGAATTGCACAAACGTTTTATCGATTTCACTATCGGGCAATATGCAGAACGGAAACATACATTACTGATTATCGACGAGGCACAGCATTTATCCGTACCGGCGCTGGAAGAGCTGCGCATGTTGTCCAATATCAATGCCGACAAGGACCTGCTGCTGCAGGTCATCCTGGTGGGACAGAAAGAGTTGCACGACAAGCTGACCAGGCCCGAGCTGGCGCAGTTCGCACAACGCATCGCCATTGATTACCACCTGACAGGTCTGGACGAGCAGGAAACCGGTGCATACATCCGCTACCGGGTGAGTCATGCGGGTGGTTCACCTGACCTGTTTTCCGGGGATGCCTGCAGTACGGTTTTTCACTTAAGCGAAGGTATCCCCCGCCTGATTAACAGGATCTGCGGACTCAGCCTGGTATACGGGTATGCAGAGCAAAGTCATGTTATTACCCCGGAGCTTGTAACGGCAGTGGCCAGGGACCAGCATATCGGCAATTTGCAGAAGGTCCCGGGCGGCCTGTCGAAGCGCGGCGCTGCTGCATTTACGAAGGTGGTCAGGCCGACTACCGGCGACGAGACAGGGCCTGTAGTCAATGGCAACAATGCCGTCCCTGGAAGCGAATCCGGTGCCTGAGGCAAGCAGAACGAATGAAATTGAAATACTTGCCCCGAATGAAATGCCTGCTCCGCAAGAAATAATCGCCCGGGAAGAAACAACTGTCCCGGAAGAAATACCTGCCCCGAAAGAAATGCCCGCCCCGCAGAAGGAAGCTGCTGTCGGTAATGATGAAGCCCTGGCCGCTGCGGACACTGGCCGGAAACCGGCTGGCCCGGTGGCGGCAACAACTGCGGCTAACCGGGACCCGGATCTTCCACGGCATGTTTTTCATGCCGGTGCAAGCGGCGCGGGCGGACGAACTGTCCCGGACAGTCATTCGCCAGAGTTCCCCGGTGTAGACGTGCTGGTTGCGGAGCGGGAAAAAAATAGCGGCAGCCGGGGTAAGCTGCGCGGCGCCTCCTGGGTGCTGGGGGGTGTTGTTATTGTGGCTGGTGCGGCTGGCTGGTTTTATCAGGACTACCAGAATGCAATGCAGGTTGTTGATGCTGTACCTGTCAAGCCATCCATTCAACCTCCACCGATAGCAAGACGCAGTAAACCGCCGGCGCCGGAGAGTGCGGGTGCTGTAATTCAGGCGCAACCCGGGGCGGATCGCATGGAACAGGCGCGCCGGCAGGCGGAACGGGAACTGGCAGAGCAGCGTGCTGCGGAACGCATGGAACAGGCGCGCCGGCAGGCCGAGCAGGAACTGGCGGAGCAGCGCGCAGCGGAACGGGTGGAACAGGAACGCCGGGAGGCCGAACGCGAACTGGCGGAGCAGCGCGCAGCGGAACGCGTGGAACAGGAACGCCGGCAGGCCGAGCGCAAACTGGCGCGACAACGTGCAGCGGAACGCATGGCGCAGGAGCGCCGGCAGGCCGAGCTTGAACTGAGAGAGCTGGGGAAGCTCTGGGAGCAGGAATCCCAACAGTTGCGCAAGGAGTCCTCGCGAGAGGACAGGCGGAGTGCGGCTGAAGCGAGGTGGAAACAATGGAGCAAGGAAACCGGGTGGTCCGATGACGCGGCACCGTAACGGGGGTGGTGTCAATTCAGAACGACTGCGTTTTTTCTACTGACCCCCTTTAATTCACTTGAAATATTTACGGTGACGTCGGCCAGCCGCCGCCCAGCGCCAGGTACAGTTCGATAGCCGCCAGTAATCGGTCGCGGCGTGCCGCGATCAC
>CAVYIJ010000014.1:0-168317 GCA_963768575.1 uncultured Halobacteria archaeon | reverse complement strand
AAAGTGATAGCCCGCAACAGGCCCTGAAGGTCACCAATGAGCTGACAACGCTCTACCTCGATGAAAATCTGAAATCGCGCACCGAGAAGGCCGCTGAAACGTATGATTTCCTGACTATAGAGGCCGACCGCCTGAATGAGGAAATCAATCGCCTGGAAGCAAAACTTGCGGAATTCAAGGAAAAGAATATCAACACCCTGCCCGAACTCAGAGATCTCAATACCCAGATCCTTGAGCGCACGGAACGGGAAATATCCGACGTGGATACCCAGATAAGGAATCTGGAAGAAAGGAAGATTTATCTGGGAGGGCAACTGGCACAACTGGATCCCTATGGAGGCGGGGATGTCCTGAGTCCGTCGGCACGCCTGGATGCACTGCGTACCGAGTACATCAGCCTGGCAAGCCGCTATTCACCGGATCACCCGGACGTTACGCGTATCAAGCGCGAGATCAGGGCGCTGGAAGTGGATACCGGGCAGCTTGCCTCTGTTGATGACCTGCAGGCACAGTTGAGGGTACTGCGCAATGAATTGACAACAGCCAACGAAATTTATACAGCTGAACACCCGGACGTTAAAAGCCTGGCCCGGCAGATCGCCACCCTGGAAGACGAAATAAAACAGGCCGCCACAGCACCCGTTGAAAATTTATCGCCCGCCAAGGCCGACAACCCGCCCTATATCAGTCTGAGCACACAACTGGCGGCGGCTGACGGTGAAATCAGGTCACTGCGATCCAAGCGCACCCAACTCATGGACAAGGTCGCCGAATATGAAGTCAGGTTGACTCAGACGCCGAAATCCGAGCAGGAGTACCGCGCCATTGCGCGCAACCTGGAGAATTCAACCCGGCGTTACCAGGAAATCAGGGCCAAGCAGATGACCGCCGAAGTGGGCCAGGAAATGGAAAAGGAACGCAAGGGCGAAAAGTTCACCCTGATCGACCCGGCCATTCTGCCGGAGGAACCGATCAGCCCGAACCGCCCGGCCATTGTCTTTCTCAGCCTGGTGCTGGCCCTGGGTGCCGGTGTAGGCTCTGCCGCGGTGCGCGAAAGCATGGACAATGCGATCAGGGGTGTAAAATCACTTATCGCCACCGTCAATACCGCGCCGCTGGCCGTCATTCCGTACCTGAGTAATGACATAGAGATTAGCCGGCAGAAACGCCGACGCCTATTATATCGTGATCACGGCAGCTGGCCGTTATTGTTGTCCTGCTGGCGCTGGTGCATTTCCTGGTGTCACCGCTGGATGTCATGTGGTTCCGGGGTATGCGCAAGGTCGATTCAATGGTCGGCGAGTAACGCCCTGAGTCCGGCCTCCATTCAGTGATGACCCCCTGATTTTAAAGTAATTACTACGTAAAACCGATATACTGTTGTTGCGTGGAGCAGTCTGCACCAGGCGATCTTCCGGCCCGCCGTCATAGCGAGGCGTTGCCGGGTGTGTTCTATCCTGCTGAAATATATAAGGTTTATACTATTTCTAAGTTGAATATCTCGGATATTTTGTAAATATGGAACGAATCAAACAGGCGCTGGAAAAAGCCCGACAGGAACGGCATATCAGGCAAGAAAGCAGCCCTGCTACGCCTGACCCGCAATTTCCCCCAGCAGACGGTAACAGCCCGGAAACCACCCAGGCTGTAAGCATCGATATGGCACTCCTGCGCGAGAAAAGAATTATTGCCGGTATGCCCCCGAGTGCCTTCACGGATGCCTACAACCTGATGCGTACACGCATCCTGCAGAGCTTCAAGGAAAACGGCTGGAATACCCTTGGGATCACCAGCCCGGGCGTCAGTGCCGGGACATCGCTGACCGCAATCAACCTTGCAATCAGTATTGCACGCGAAGTGGATTACACCGTGCTACTGGTGGATGCCAATTTGCGCCATCCGTGGATGCTGGAGCACCTCGGTCTGGCGCACAGGAAGGGCCTGAGTGACTATTTAACCGGCGACATATCCGTAACGGACCTGATGTTCAGGCTTGATAACGTGGACCACCTCGTGGTGCTGCCGGGCGGACGTCCATTGAGCAATTCCGCTGAAATGCTCAATTCTCCAAAGATGATTCGATTGGCAGAAGAATTGAAGTCACGCTACCGCAGCCGGATCATCATCTACGACCTGCCGCCGGTCCTGACATCATCGGACACGCTGGCCTTTGTTCCGAATGTTGATGCGGCCCTGATCGTCGTTGAGGAAGGAGCAACACAGAAACAGGAACTGGAACAAGCCATCGAATTACTCAGTATCACCAATATTGTCGGCACTATCCTGAACAAGGCTGAGGTCAAGAGCAGCTAATGCTCAGTGTGTAATGTACGAATCCTTCTACAATCTCACTGAAAAACCCTTCACGCTATTGCCTGATCCGGGCTTCCTGTACCTGAGCGACAAGCACCGCATGGCGCTTACGTTACTTGAGTATGGTCTTGATGACCATGCAGGCTTTACCGTCATCAGCGGCGAGATCGGTGCCGGCAAGACTACGCTGATCCGCCACTTGCTCAACAACATGGAGCAGGAATACACGGTCGGTCTGATTTCAAATACTCACAGTTCGTTTGGCGAACTGTTGCAATGGATATTATTGGCATTCAACCTCGACCACAAGGACATGAACAAGGTCGAGATGTACCAGCGGTTCGTTGATTTTATTATTAACGAATATGCGCAGGCACGCAGAACAGTCCTGATCGTCGATGAAGCGCAGAACATGAATGCGGAGACTCTCGAGGAACTGCGCATGCTGTCCAATATCAACGCGGACAAGGACCAGGCGCTGCAGGTAATACTGGTCGGCCAGCGTGAACTGCGCGAAACGCTGAAACGCCCGGACCTTGTACAGTTCGCACAACGCATCACTGTTGATTATCATCTTGAACCGCTGTCCGCTGCCGAAACGGTCGGCTATATCAGGCACCGGCTCGAGGTCGCCGGCGGCGACCCCGGCACCTTTACCCCGGATGCCTGCGAAGCAATCCATTTATACAGCAACGGCGTGCCAAGGCTGATCAACCTGCTGTGCGATACCGCACTTGTTTATGGCTACGCGGAACAAACAAGGAATATCGATGCCCGGCTGGTTACGGATGTCGCACGTGAAAAACAGCAAGGAGGAATATTTCCGGTTTATGCAGTTGCCGGCGATAACGCCGCTGACAGTCGTGAAACATCGACATTATTCCGTGACGCAGCCGCTAAAACGTTGACCGGGGAACCGGACATTTCAGACACACCAGCCGGGCACGGACAGGATAAACCGGTTACCGGTACGACACCGGAATCACGGCCAGGGCCGGTATCGATAACGCTGGCATCGGCAACGCAACATGAGTCCGTCACCGAACAGCCGGCTGTGCAGGGTGCACCACATGCAGCGCCAGAACAGACAACCGACGACTTGCAAATGTGTACCCCCGAAATTCCGGAATCAACCGGGACCATGCAACCTGTCTCTCCGGATGACATGTATCGATGGGAACACGGGCAGGCTAAAAAAAAACTACGGGTTGGCGTTTGCTCGGCAGATACAGTCTTGCGTCACTATTTATCAAGACTGCTGGAAAGTTATGGTCTTGAGGTGACAGCCTCTTCATCAATGGATGCGGCGCAACTGTCGAAGATCGATCAGCGCCAGGTTGATATCATTCTTGTCGACCGTGACCCGTCAGTTTCCCTGCCTTCGAATACAGCTGAAATCATTGCCGCATGGAGCATACCTGTCCTGCACAATGATTCTATACTGACTACCAGAAGTCTCCGGGAAGGTAATCCAGATTTCGGCCGGCAATTGTCTGGCTGCATCAGTTCCCTGGCTGACTCGTCCAGCATGGATATCACGGCTACCAGGTGACCGGGGATACAGGCAATTGAGTAAACCTGCAGTCCTTGTAATCGGCGGGGCCGGTTATATCGGTTCTCACATGGTGCTGGACCTCCTGCGCACCGGTTACCCGGTGGTAGTGCTGGACAACCTGTCACGCGGCCACAGTGAGCTGGTGCCCGGCGGCGATCTCGTTGTCGGCGACATGGGTAACCCGGATGACCTGAGAAGGGTATTTAACGATCACCCGGTCAAGGCCGTTATGCATTTTGCCGCCCACTCCCTGGTCGGCGAGTCGGTTGAAGAGCCACTCGTGTATTACCGCAACAATGTGGCCAATACCATTACCCTGCTCGAGGAAATGGCCGCGGCCAACATCCGCCATTTTATCTTTTCCTCGACCGCGGCCGTCTATGGCGAACCGGTGAAAACCCCGATCGCCGAAGACCATCCCTGCGCTCCGACCAATCCCTACGGTGCAACAAAACTGGCCGTTGAACGCCTGCTCGCCGATGTCAGTCACGCGAACGGCATGACCTGGAGTATATTGCGCTATTTCAACGCTGCGGGCGCAGACAAGTCCGGCAGCATCGGCGAGCGTCACCGGCCGGAAACCCACCTTATCCCGCTCGTCCTGCAGGTCGCCACCGGCGAACGCGATTCGATCAGTATCTTCGGTGACGACTACCCGACACCGGACGGCAGTTGCTTGCGTGATTACGTCCATGTTTCCGACCTGACCCGGGCACACCTGCTGGCGCTGGAACACCTGTTGCAAGGCGGCGCGAATACAACCTATAACCTCGGCAACAGCACCGGTTACTCGGTCAGGCAAATCATCGACGCCGCCAGGGAAATTACCGGTCACGAAATCCCGGCGCAGGTCGTGGAACGGCGCCCGGGAGACCCGGCGGTCCTGGTCGCAGACTCGGCGAAAATAAGGCAGGAACTTGGCTGGCAACCGGCCTACGAGGATGTCCGCGAAATCATAGCCTCTGCCTGGGCATGGCATCAAAAGGAAGCCGGTTGAACCGTCCTGCAACAACGTTACCGGCCTTCATCAGCCTGGTCTGCGCACTGCTATGGGCCGGCCTGATTTATTACCTGTCAGATCAACCGTCAATAGAAGTCCCGACACTGTTTTCACATCAGGACAAATTGATGCACCTCTGTGCCTATTTTGTACTGGGTTTTCTTGCCATGGGCGCGATGCGATCATCCGTGTATGGCTACACTGGAAACCAGCTGGGAGTGGTCATTGTATTGACCGGACTGTTTGGCCTGCTGGACGAATACCACCAGAGTTTTGTTCCCGGTCGGGATGCGAGCATTACCGATAGCCTGGCCGATTTTGCCGGTGCCGCACTGGGCGCCGGAGTGCTGTTCCTGCTGGTGCGGCGGTATGCGTGCCGCACCGGATGCGTGAAAGTTCAATAGTCACACTCGCAGGAGCGGGCTTGCCCGCGAACATATCAGATACCGCCGAGCATTGATTCGCGCCTGAAGCCGCTCCTACATCCACCGGACAGCAAGCGCATTGGTCGTCGCTACCGGTATCCTGCACACGCGTAACCAACTCTGTCTATTCGCCCAAATACTGCGACCAGTCCCGGTCGTGATCACCGAACACAAGAAAGAACGGGTTCAACAGGGAGTCCTTGGTGTTATAACGCAGCGGCTGCATGTCGGTATCAGTAACCAGTCCGCCGGCCTGTTCCACCACGCACTGCGCGGCAGCAGTGTCCCACTCCGATGTTGGCCCCAGGCGCGGGTAAATGTCGGCGACGCCTTCGGCGACCAGGCACAATTTGAGCGAACTGCCCATTCCGACCATTTCGTATTCGCCGAGATTCTCCAGAAATTTCGTCAGCGAGTCTCCACGGTGGGAGCGGCTGCCCACCACGCGCACCGTGCCATCCGTCAGCTTGCGCACCCGAATAGGCTGCCGCTCACCGGTGCCTGTTTGCTTGAAGGCCCCCACACCCTTGCAGCCCAGGTAGCTGGTATCGGTAACCGGCACATGCACGATGCCGAGAACAGCAACCCCCTCCTCGACAAGTGCAATGTTGACCGTAAACTCGCCGTTGCGCTTGATAAATTCCCTGGTCCCGTCCAGCGGGTCCACCAGCCAGTAAAGTGACCAGGCTGATCGCTCACTGAATGGCAGGCTGGCGGACTCCTCTGAAAGCACCGGGATAGCGGGCGTCATCGCCTGCAGGCCTGCAATGATGGCATGGTGTGAGGCCATATCGGCAGCTGTCAACGGCGACTTGTCCGCTTTCTCCTCCACGGACCGGTCTTCGCTATTGTAGATATCGAGAATTTTCCTGCCCGCCGCGCGCGCCAGTTCGGCCAGTGGCCCCATCAGTGCGACCAGCTCCGGTCTGTTTTCAGCCATGAATCATTTGTCCCCTGTTATTTTATTTGCGGTGATTGCCTGTTCACGGCAGGCATAAAATAGAATTCTGTTTCAAGCTTGCCCTCAAACCAGGCGTCCACAATAATCCCGCCGGGTTTACGGGCCACGGAAAATCCGGCTTGCGCGGCAGGCCCGCTCTTCTCAAGCGTCCAGTCCCCGGGCGGCAGGATGATTTCCAGCGTAACATGCATGGGATAATAACCGTCAAGGAACCTGCGCATGTACGGGCCGTTGCGCACCACGAAGCGGTTATCTGCCAGCGGCTGTACTACCCTCGATTCAGCATCGATACACAACTCCGCCGTGGCGGAAATATTCTCCAGCTGAACAGTTGCGCCCTCGACCCAGGCCCGGCCAATACCCTCGAAGCTGTCAACCTTCAGCTTGCGGACACGATCAGCATGGTAGACGATCTGCGCGGCCGTTACCTTGTCCAGGTGCGTGTGACACTGGTACAACCGTGCCCAGCCATCCACCAGGGAGGCAGCTGTCAGGGTAATGCGGTTACTGTGCCTGTGCACCGGGCCGGATGGCGGCGACGGCAACATTTCCAGGGAGCCCTCGTTAACGTCCCGGCTGTCCACAGCGCATGGAAACGGGTCATCAGCCCCCGGTTCGCAGGCAGCGCCGGCAACGGCAGGCAGGACCAGCAGGATGTACAGGCATACAGGCGTGAATTTCATGGTGAGTTGACAGGTTTTCATTTGCCGTAATCTGCATCCAGTTTGCTACCATAGTCTACTGTTCATCAACCGGTGCCGTTTACATGCTCCACTGGCAAGAAATCGATACCGTCTTCCTTGACATGGACGGCACCCTGCTGGACCTGCACTTTGATAACCATTTCTGGCGGGAGCACATCCCCCTGCGCTACGCGGAACAGCACAACATCAGTATAGAAGCTGCCAGGTCCAGACTGGTACCGAAATTCAGGGAGAAGGAAGGTACGCTGGACTGGTACTGCGTCGAATACTGGAGCCGCGAACTCAAACTTGACATCATCGCCCTGAAGCAGGAAATCAACCACCTGATCGCCGTGCATGACCACGTGGCTGATTTCCTTGCACGCCTGCGCGAGACCGGCAAGCGCGTCGTATTGCTAACCAATGCACATAACCGGACGCTTGATCTGAAAATGGAAATAACCGGTATCGAACATGCGTTTGATGCGATGATATGTTCGCATGATATCGGTTTCCCCAAGGAACACCCGCATTTCTGGGGCGCGTTGTCAGGCCACGAAACGTTCGACAGGCATGCGACCCTGTTTATCGATGACAGCCTGTCGGTCCTGCACGCTGCACGCGAATACGGGATACGTCACATTCTGGCCATACGCAAGCCCGATAGTCGTTCCCCGTCACGTGACGTAGACGGGTTCAGGGCCATCGACGGTTTCGATGAAATTATGCCGTAGCCCGAATACTGCCCGGAATAATATAACCTCGTCATTGCGAGGAAGATGGCGACCAGGCAATTTCCAGCAGACTGTCTCCATCCCCACAGATTGCCACGCTTTGCCCGCAACGACGAAATACCAGGGCCTCCCTACCCGTCCCGCGTACTCGCGTAGTGGTCCCATGTCTTGAATCTTTGCTTGACATATTTCAGCAAGGAAGCGTAATTCTCGAAGTACAGGTCAAAGCCTTCCTCGGACGGCTGATCGAATTCGCAGAAATCATTGGTGTATTCACGACAGATTTTCGGGCGGTCTTCGTAGATACCGCAGCGCCCGTCTTTCAGCAGGTGCGTACAAGGATTGTTTATCAGGAGGAACCAGCCGTCCTCGTCCTTGTAAACCTGTACATCGCGATGTGATGCCTGCCACAACAGGTGATCGAAATCATGCATGGAACGCGGCGTAACCAGTTCCTCGGTGATATAACTGCAACACTTGGAATTGGTACAGAATCCACACTTGTTTTCCGTTGTGATTTTCACACCTACCGGAATATTCCTGATTACCTTCATTTTCTTCCAACCCTGCTGAATATTAAATCGGGGCGCTGCCTGCGCCGCTGACGCACCACCCGGTACAACTGCAGGAGCGCCTTGCATGCGCGATTCCAGCGCGTTGCCACTTCTATCGCGCTCGCCCTGAACTGATAATCCCGCATGGAACAGCGCACGGGCGAAACATTGAAACACTTCCGTCCGTTACCTGCCAGGCCATGGTCACGAGCGGGTATCTCATGGCTTGCATTTTCTGTCTACTCGGCGGAAAACTCGAATCGATCGAATACCGGGGTTTCGGCTATCAACCGCCCCGCGCGCACCTGTATCTCACGACCGCCCACATCGATCTTCACGGTACGTCCTTCCTCGTACAAACCCCTGGCCGCAACCAGTGTCGCAGTGATATCTGCATCTTCGTCTGCCGACAGAAACAGTGCCTTCACCGCACTCGCATCGGGCTGCTCCGGCAAACTGCAATAAACCGGCCCCAGGCCACTGGCGATTATTTGCACACCTGTTTCCATGCCGCCTTTCTCCATCACCCGCAACGATCGAATAATGGCCAGCAGCAATGTTTCCTGTTCTGGCCCGCCCTCGCTTATTACCAGCAGGTCACCAACACGCGCATCACCGGCGGCACCCTTCTCCCAGTGCAGTTTCATACCACTTTCACTGCTGTCGAGTACACGACAGTCTGCCGGCTCATGGCCATCCCCGGCAGGAGCGGGCGAATGTTTGCCGGATTGCTGTAACAGGTACGCATGGATGTTTTCAAGGCCGAGCAACATGTTGACCCAGCGACCATCACGATGGCGCTGTTCACGGCGCTGCCCGGCTCCGCTTTCCCGGGGTAACAGCTGTTGCAACACGATTGCCTCGGGACTCCGCTGGCGGACACGTTCGGGCGTGCGCGCCAGTTGCCGGTGCACGGCTTCCAGCAAGTCGCTGGTATCGAGCAAGAACGGCTCCACGGCAGCAACCGGCGGCGTCAATTGTGCACAGGACCGGGGTAAATCCTCACTCGCAAGGTCCAGCTGAAACAGGCCCTCGCCACTGCCGGCCCAACTGTTACCCTGTATAACCCGACACTTGCCGGCGTGTTCACGCAGCACATCGGCCAGCATGCTGATCTCGCCTTCCGCCAGCCTGTCGGGATCGGTCAGGGACAACAGCATGCAGTACTGGTACAGCACAGATGTCTTCGGTCCGCCCTGTCCCCCGCCACCCTGCATAACGACATCCAGCAGGCCTTCATGGCGCGCGCACCGGTATAACTGGTGCAGTTCGGAAATAATAGCGGGTGAAACCGCTCGATAGAAACGGTAGCAGTCCAGCAACATGTAACCCAGCGTTTCCACGGACCTGTGAATTGCCTTGCCATATAGCGGGGCGCTCCGGCCGTGAACACCCTGGCCCTGCATATCCATTGCAATCAACTTGTAGCCACCGGCAATAATGCTGAACAGGTGCGCCGCGCCGGCAATCGTTTCACGGCGCTGCCGCGTGGACAGGGAGACCTGCCTGATACTCAACGGGTCCAGTGCGTCAAACAGGCCGCGCACCGCGGGAAGGTAGACTTCAAGGCAGCGGAAACGCAGTTCCGTTTCCAGCTTCTGCTCATTCAACGCATCCAGCGCGCTACATAACAGGCGCACCGTCTCCACGATGTTCATCAGCGGCAGGTCGGCCACCCAAAGGGCCAGCCGCGCCGGGTCGGTCTCCACCGTCGGGTCGGAATAGTCATGCTGCGCGGGGACTGACAGGTTCAGAGGATCCATGAGCGACTCGACCGATAATCAGAGGCTAGATACTACCGTTTGTTTTCAGCTGGTAGCCACCGGCGGGATGCGGGCTCATTGAGGCGTCCAGCAGTGCCAGCACATCACTGTCGACGCTTTCGTCGGGACGCAGCACCAGGTCCAGTGTATAGCGGTCTCCAGGCTGCAGCATTATTTCACCCGATACGCCAAGATCGCCACCGCGGCTGACGGTAGCAACAAGCGTTTCATCGCGACTTTCCAGCACCAGCCCGATTTCACCGAGCGGCAGTAGCAGCGGCGACTCGATCGCCGCATTTCCCCATGCCGCTGTACCCGTAACAGCACGCGCGCCGTCACCGGTCAGCTCGAAGTGGTCAAGCACGAGATGCAGTGCGCCACGGGTATGTAACGCGACGGGCGAGAACCGGTTGAGCAGGCGGTCCGGCGCAAGCTGCATGTCCAGGCCACGACCGAAAATGTCGCCACCCGGCTTGATGCCGATATAAACATGGCCGTTGTTATCAGGATGGGAAAACATCAACCGGTATTCGATGCGCAGCAACAGGAATCCAGACGGGCGTATGCGCCAGGCAACGGGACCAAGCGCCTCGCCCATGAAGTTCACCCTGTCCGACTGGCCGGAAAATACCGACCCACTCACATTACCCAGCTCGAGTCCCGGCAGCCTGTCCTGCAAAGTGTCCCGGAAATAAACAGCCGGAAGGGTTGTGACCAGGATCAGTAAATAGGCTGCCACGCCGACAGCCAGGAAACGCAAGGCAGGTTTCACGTGTTCGGTGCCTGCAGGGTCAAACGTGCATTTACCTGCCCGGGCGTATCACTGATGCGCTCCAGCGTGACACTGTCGATATCGATGCCATACGTGGTACTGAGAAAAGCCAGCCACTTCACGACAAGGTCAAATGACGCAATCTCGAGCCATACGCGTACATTATTGCTGCCTTCGGGCTCTACCCGTTTGAGCGCCGGCCCCAGGCCATTCGAGCGCGCGGTACTGTCAGTCAGGGCCAGTAACGATTGGCCGCCCAGCCCGCGTGCCGCCGGTCCCCGGGACCGCTGCAGTTGCTGCAGCTGCAGCGCACCCTGCTCCATCCACACAGCCGTGTCCCGCTGCACATCGACGCGGGTTTTCATGGTTTCGTAACCATTGTTCAGTGGCGACCAGATCAACGCATAAAATATCAGCAATGCCAACACGACGGCAGCGGCACCCAGCATCAACCGTTCGCGTGAGCCCAGGCCCTGGAACCATTCCTTCATGTATCCACCGCCTGTATGCGCAAGCGACTTTGTACACGCTGGTCAGCGTCAGTGGTGGCGGACTGTATCTCCACATCAAGACCACCCGCCTTGCCCAGCGACTGCTTGATCGTGTCGAGCAACTGCAGGTTGCTTACCTTTAAATCGAGGTCGAGCCGACCACCGCGAAATGTTACGCCGCCGATCTCGGCACCCTGGATATCTTTCAGGACAGCGCCGGTTTTACCCAGCAGCATCAGAAAACCACCGCTGTGCTGTCCACCCTGCAACTGTTCAAGTTTCTGCTGCATTTGCACCCGCGGGTTGACCACACGTTGAGTTCCGGGCATGGCGCGCTTGAAGGTTTCCTCGATCTTTGCCTGCAGTTGCTCGCTTTCCTGGCTGAGCCGGTAGTAGTCTATTCCCATGACCACGAAACCGGTCAGCACGCCCGCCAGCAGCAGGGCGGCGGTGGCGCGCCAGGGCTGCAGCAGGCGACGCCATTCCCCGGAACGGCTGTACGCGCCCTGCAAAAGGTTAATCGGTTTCGTGTCCAGGCCCTGGGCATAAATCGCGAGCGGGTCCGCCGTGAACGTCTCGACATTGACTTGCCCCCGGTAACCGGTTACGTCCGGCGCCTGGCTGTCCTGGCGGACGTACATGTGCACCACAGGCAGCGGCTGGTCTTCTTCCTGCGGGTGTGCGGCGAGTACCATGCCGAGGTTATCGTTGTCGACGGCGTAGCCGCTCGTGGCGCCGGCCCTGACCAGCGCCATATCCCGGCTGACCAGCACGCTGTACTCGCCCGTATTGAACGGAATCGCCAGTACCTCGGGAATAACCTGCTGCACATCCAGCCCGGCTTCAGTCAACGTGGTCATCAGCGTTTCGATGTACTGGCGGCTGACCACAACAACCGGCCAATAGTCATCCTCCGACTGCTCGCCAACCGCGAAGTGCAGGTTCTCCACCTCGTCCGACAACTGGTCCTCAAGCGCATAGGGAACGGCACGCAGCAGTTTCTTGCGGTTTCGCCCCGGGATACGCACCTTCGTCAGCAGGCAGTCGGTGCCCGCGGCGAGCACCACGGTCCGCAGACCGGCGGCCGTGGCCGCCGCGCTGGCCAGCGGACCGCTATGAATGTTGCCCTGCGGCAGGCCATCGGGGCCCAGCCGTCAGCCAGTGCCAGGCATCCGCCGTTACTGATTCCGCCCTCAATAACAGGATGTTACGCATTCTCCGGACCTTTCTTCATGGGTGCCGCTATCCTAGCAGATATCGTCCATGGTTTTGTCGGCTTGTTCCCCATATTCATTATGCTAACCGGCCGCTTATGGCGGCAGCAGGTAGTGGCGCGCACGCGTGCGCCAGACCACCCGTGTCACCGACTTGTCGCGGTAGAGGAGACTTTTCAGCCGCGCCCGGCCGCTGCCGACGATGACGTCTGTCAGCACCTGGAACCACGTGCTCTCCACGCTCACCCCGAATAGCCAGCGTCAGCCCGCCAGAGCGGGCTCCGCCAGAAAATCGCCGACCGTGGCGTACGCCTGCCCCTCCCGCTCTGCGATCAGGCTGCTCGACATCCGCCCGCGTCAAGGGCCGGATGCAGGGCAAGCAGGACTTCAGGAGTCGCGGTATTGACATTGATCTCGGTGTTCGTCCGGCAGGGCTGTGACGTGCGGCGCCAGCGCCGTGATCACTTCGGGCGTGTAACCCTGCACCAGGCGCAGCTCCGAAATATCGACCAGCGGGCGGTTGGCCGCACGATAGGGGGGCACGGCCAGCAGGTAGGCGCCGTCCTCGGCGCCGCCGGGTAATGTCTCGTTGATATCGGCATCGATCCAGTCGACCAGTGCGGTGGCGATTTCCGGGTCGAGTTTCAGGTTCTCCAGCAGACGCTTGAAGAAATCCAGGGCGAAGTGTGTTGACCGCGCCGCTTTTGTCGACCAGGTTGTTGACGTTGAACCTGCCCTGCAGGTCCTCGACCAGGCCATCGACCAGGCCGCCCTCGACTGCAATCGGCGGTAATGCCGTTGCCCAGTCGTCATGTTCCGAATCCGTGTTGTTATTATCCGCATCGCGCTTGAGGATGACCTGTGCCCAGCTTTCCGCGGCTATCGCGTAGGCATAGGCCTGCTCGCCGTGCAACAGGTTGGCAGACCGCCGCATATCGACGTGCAGGCGCGTCGCCATGCCGACCGCGGCGACGGAGGCCAGCGCAACGACCAGCAGCGCCGTCACCAGTGCGACGCCACGCTCGCCATTATATCGGCCGTGTTTGCCGGTCAGCATTTTCATTGCGGCAACTGGAACAACCAGACCACTTCGCCGTAAAAATCATGCTCCAGGGTGATTTCAACCGACCTTGGGCAGGTCTGTGTCATCGGCGCAGTCGTGACCCCGGCTATGGTAACACTGGACACCCCGTACCACCGGCCAGCTCGTACGCCACTCGTTGTCAGCAGACAGGTAGCGGGCAGACATGTTGCTGACCGCCCCGGTCAGGGGCTGCTTGTACGGCAGGGTGTCCTGGGCCCGGTCCAGCACCTGCCAGGCATAACGCACCAGCTTGTCGTCTTCAAAAGCATAACCGATGCGTTGCAGGTCGCTGCGCGGGCGCTCCAGCGGATTGCTCCAGCCACCACGCGTGAATTCCAGCACCTCGCTGCCGGCCAGGGCCGGTTTAACATCGCCGAATTCATCGCGTATTGCGCGTGGCACGATCTGCTCCAGGTCACGCTGCAGCAGCAGGTAGATTTTCTGCAGGTCGGCCAGGCGGTCGGCCGCTTCATCCGTGCGTGCGTGCTGGTCCATGACGGATTTCAGTCCACTGTAGGACATCACCGACAGCAGGCCGAAGATGGCCAGTGCAATCAGGAGTTCCAGCAGGGTAAAACCGTTGCTGCGCTCACTCCGGGCATTTATCGTCATCATGGCTGGCGAAGAAAGCTGCTGAGCGTGGTCAGCGGTGTATCGTCGTCACTGTCCTCGAGCATCACGTCCACATCAAGGCGGCGTAATTCCTGCTCCTCGGTTTGCGAAATTCGCGCCAGCCAGCGCCATTCCCGGTTACCCATCTCCATGGTGCCCTTGCGCTCACCGACCCGCGGCCATTGGTCCAGGACCTGGAATTCAACCATGACATTGCTGGCGACCCAGGTTGCCAGGGTGCGCGTCTGCAGGTGGGCGTGACTGCCGGTAAAGTCGCTCGCGGCCTTGATCACCGCCCCCAGGGCAATCGCCAGCACGGCGAGTGCAATCAGGATTTCAAGCAGGGTAAAGCCGCGGCTGTTGCGCATCACAGGGTATGTCCGCGCTCCGTGACTATATCCCCCATTACCGAGACCGTCAGGTGATATTGCGCGGGGCTCTGTCTCGATTCGAACACGACCGAGAAGGGCGTCACCTCACCGCTGGAGAGAATAAATACCTGCGGCGTGACTGCCTCCTCTGTATCCCCGTCACCGTCCTGCCCCGGGAATACCGGCGAGTCGCCCTCGAGTTGCAGGCGCACTTCCAGGCCGGGCGGAAGCATGTGTGACCGCAACAGGGCATCGTTCTCCGGCACTTTCCAGCCAGCCTGCTGCAATTCCATGAACTCGTATCCGTCGTTGTGGAAGCGGATGGCCAGCTCTTCACCGCGAATGACCGCCTCGTCGGATGCCAGCGCAATCAGGGTTTCAAGCCGGCGTGATTCATCCTCCATCATCCCGGCAATGTCATCGCCGCCGAACGACAACATGGCAAAGGTGAAGATGATCCCGATCAGGACCAGCACCACCATCAGTTCGAGCAGGGTAAATCCGGCTGCGCCGGTAGCCACAGGACCGCGCATGCCGGACCTATTGCATATTCCAGTTTCCGATGTCGTCATCGCTCGGCTGCTGGTCCGGCCCCAGTGAATAAATATCGACGGCGCCGTGCTGGCCCGGGCTCAGGTACAGGTAGGGCTGTTTCCATGGATCAAGCGGCATGCGATCGATGTAGCCGCCACTCTTCCAGTTGGGTGGCTCCGGTGAAGTTGGCTGCGTAACCAGCGCCTCAATGCCCTGCTCGGTTGTTGGATAGACGTAATTATCGAGCTTGTAGAGATTCAGCGCCGCTTCCAGTGAACGTATATCCTGCCGGGCCTTGGTCATGCGTGCCTGCTCCGGACGGTCCATGACCTTCGGCACCAGTACCGCCGCGAGAATTCCGAGGATGACCACCACCACCATTACCTCGATCAGGGTAAATCCCGAGACCTGCTTCATCGTATGTTTCATATGAGTCCTTGCCAGCTTTGTATACGTGACCTGGCAATGACGCCAGCAACATCAGACCATTCTAAATGGTTTTGGTGCGGGGAAACAGGTACGGATACGCAAAATGAAGGGCTGCAATGCGGGTAATCGTCGTGACGTGCAATTCGCGGCAGGCAGCGGCAGGCCGGCAGCAATCAATCCATGAAATAACCCGGGGATTTCCTAATTCAGTAACAGCTGGTCGCGCACCTTGAGTGCATACAGGTGACGTTCGGCATCCACCAGGTGCTGCCCCCAGTGTACGCGATAAGTCGATTGCCAGATCTGTGCCGCACGTTGCGGCCAGGCTTCATTCACCTGCTCCAGCCCGTAGCGCAGATCGAAATAAATATCAGTCAAATCATCCGCCAGGCTACCCGACATGTGCATCTCCTCGGGTACGGCATCGAACTCCAGCCAGTAACTGTCCCGCTCGCCCAGTATTCGGCGTAAATGACTGTAAAGCTCAAAACGCTCATCCAGGTCGACCTCGCAGGGCGGGATGTCGCCCGTGTCACAGGCACTCAACGCGGTGACGGCGGCATGCAGGCGCGGCATCAGCCGAAACAACTGCTCCAGCGAGTCCCCTGGCACCTCCAGGGTCCGGTCAATCAGGCTGCAATAATTATCCGCGACATCCACCATTTGAGACAGCGATTCGGCCAGACTCGACACACCCATTCAGTCAACCTCCCTGCAGAGACCCGGTCCACGCAGCGCGTTCAGGGCCACAATCATCCTGCACACGGCGCGCACTACCAGTGTAGACAATCTGCCCGGTTCTGCACGCCTCAGATCGCAACCATCTCAAAATCCTCCTTGGAGGCACCGCATTCGGGGCATACCCAGTCATCCGGGATATCTTCCCAGCGGGTGCCGGGGGCAAATCCATCCTCTGGCAGACCATCAGCCTCGCTGTAAACAAAACCACACACCGCGCATATGTATTCCCTGAATTCGCTCATTACCCACTCCGTTGGCCGGCCAATTGCCGAATCGGGGCCTATTCTGACGGCTATTACGGACTGTGTGAAGTATGCGACCGGGTACAACTGTCCTCGACCAACGGTCATGGTCGCTGCGTTGCCCTCACAGGGCGAGTGTTTCCGTTATTATTCGTCCCATGAACAAGATACCCGTTGTGATGACCTTTGCCGGGCACGATCCGTCCGGCGGGGCAGGTTTGCAGGCCGACATCGAGGCGCTGGCCAGCCAGGGCTGCCATGCCACGCCGGTAATTACCGCACTGACCGTGCAGGACTCCCGCGATGTCATTGATTTCAAACCTGTCGACACCACGCACGTCATATGCCAGGCCCGTGCCGTGCTGGAAGACATGCCGGTCGCCGCCTTCAAGGCCGGCATGCTGGGCAGCATCGAAAATGCACGCGCCATCCACTCCATCCTGGTCGATTACCCGGGCATACCGCTGGTGCTGGACCCGGTGCTGACATCCGGGTCGGGCACGGAACTCGGCGAGAAAGACTTGCCGTCCGCCATTACAGAACTGCTATTGCCGCACACCACGGTGCTGACGCCGAACAGCCTGGAGGCGCGCCGGCTGGCGCCGGCGGCAGACACACTGGATGCCTGTGCGATGGCGCTGCTCGATGACGGTGCGGAATACGTACTGGTGACCGGTACGCACGAACAGACGACACATGTCATCAATACGCTGTACCAGGGACACCGGAAACTGGAAGCGTTCACCTGGGAACGCCTGCCGCACAGCTATCATGGCTCCGGCTGCACCCTGGCTGCCACCATCGCCGGCATGCTGGCCCACGGACTCGATCCGTTCCAGGCCTGCCACGAGGCCCAGGAATTTACCTGGAATGCCCTGCAACAGGGTTACCGGCCCGGCATGGGACAGCATTTACCTGACCGCCTGTTCTGGTCGCGACAGGCGGACTAGCCTTGCTTGAGGATGGCCTGTATGCCATTACGGACAGTGGTCTGTTGCGTGGTGTATCGCTGGAAACCGCCGTGGAGCAGGCGCTACGGGGCGGTGCGCGCGTTATTCAGTATCGTGAAAAGCAGTTGTCCGGCCCGGACTCGGAAGCGACGGCGAACAACCTCGCCGAATTGTGCCGTCGCCATGCCGTGCCGCTGATTATCAATGATGATGTGGAACTGGCGGCACGCAGCGGCGCCGACGGCGTCCACCTGGGCGTGAGTGACTGTCCGCTGCGCGCCGCCCGCGCACGGCTCGGCGCCGGTGCCATCATCGGCGTCTCCTGCTACGACAGCAT
Source organism: uncultured Halobacteria archaeon (assembly GCA_963768575.1). Classification (GTDB taxonomy): domain Bacteria; phylum Pseudomonadota; class Gammaproteobacteria; order UBA9214; family UBA9214; genus UBA9214. Next base: position 150,552 of record CAVYIJ010000014.1, on the reverse strand, counting down.
GGAACGGGCCCGGGCGGCGGTTGCCGACGGCGCCGATTACATCGCCTTTGGCCGCTTTTTCCCGTCACGCAGCAAACCGGACGCCGTTGCGGCCAATATCCCGCTGTTGACCCGGGCAAGACATGCGTTTGATGTCCCGCTGGTGGCCATCGGCGGCATTACACCGGTCAATGGGCCAGATTTGCTCAGGGCCGGCGCCGACCTGCTGGCCGTTATCCATGGCGTGTTTGGGCAAGACGATATCGAGGCGGCGGCGCGCAGCTATGCTGAATTGTTTGTGTAGGAGTGCCTTGCGATGTACAGGGCAAGCCTGCGAAGCGGGCTTGTAGACTCAGGCCTTAACAAGCGGCCTTGTAGATCAGTCCGCGGGAGGCAGGAGAAGGTGAGACCGGGACGGTCGAGAGGCTGGCCCGGGCTATGCCCGTAAAATTGCCGGGAGCGGTCAGGCGCGATTCATTTACGGTGAAATTTCTGTCGCGCCTGCAAGGCGCTCATGCCCCGACGCCACGTCCACGCACGCGGGCTTGCCCGCGAATAACAAACTGCTGACAATGCGATAATGTACCGACAACTCGAAAACACGAAAAGGAACTGACCCATGACCCGTTCACACGACCTCTTCCAGGCCGCTTGCAGGCACATACCCGGCGGGGTCAATTCGCCGGTACGCGCCTTCAAGGGCGTGGGTGGTGAGCCGGTATTTTTTACGCGCGGCGAAGGGCCCTGGCTGTTCGATGCGGACGGCAAGCGCTATATCGACTACGTCGCCTCCTGGGGCCCGATGATCGCCGGCCATGCCAACCCGGAAGTGATCCGTGCAGTCCAGGAAATGGCTGCCAACGGGCTGGGCTTCGGCGCCCCGACCGAAATCGAAACCACCATGGCCGAACTGTTGTGCGAACTGGTGCCGTCCATGGACATGGTGAGAATGGTCAACTCCGGCACCGAAGCCACCATGAGCGCGATACGCCTCGCCCGCGGTTTCACCGGCCGCGACCGGATTATCAAGTTCGAAGGCTGTTATCACGGCCACTCGGACGCCCTGCTGGTCAAGGCCGGTTCCGGCACGCTGACCCTCGGCGTGCCGACCTCGCCCGGCGTTCCGGCCAGCGTCGCCGCGCATACCACGACACTTACCTACAATGATTCTGACGGGATAAACAGTGCATTTGAGTCGATTGGCGATGATGTTGCAGCGATTATCGTCGAACCAGTTGCTGGAAACATGAACTGTATCCCGCCCGAACCCGGGTTTCTGGAACAACTGCGCACGGTCTGCGACCGGCACGGCAGCGTGCTGATATTTGACGAGGTGATGACCGGCTTCCGCGTCGCGCGTGGCGGAGCGCAGGAACGCTATGGCATCACACCGGACCTGACCACGCTGGGCAAGGTCATCGGGGGCGGCCTGCCGGTGGGCGCCTTCGGCGGACGCCGTGACATCATGGAGAAAATTGCGCCGCTTGGCCCTGTCTACCAGGCCGGTACCCTGTCCGGCAACCCGTTGTCACTGGCCGCCGGCCTGGCAACACTTAAACTGGCAACCGCCGCCGGCGTCCATGAACAACTCGATGCAACGGCAAACCGGCTTACCACGGGCCTGCAGGCCGCGGCCGACCAGGCCGGCGTGCCTTTCACCACCAACCAGGTCGGCGGCATGTTCGGCTGTTTCTTCAGCCCGGAAAGCCGCGTCACCCGCTTCGACCAGGTCACGGCCTGCAACATGGAACAGTTTCGGCGCTTCTACCATGGCATGCTGGACCTCGGCGTGTACCTGGCGCCGTCCGCCTACGAGGCCGGATTCGTATCCACCGCACACAGCGATGCAGTTATCGACGAGACGCTGGACTGCGCCGCCCGGGTATTTGCCACGTTGTAACTGGCACACAGCCAAACGCGCTTGATGGAAGACCTGTTACAAACACTGCTCGACTGGATTGCGCTCCATCCCTATGCCTTCAATGCGGCGGTGTTCAGCATTTCACTGATGGAGTCACTGGTGGTACTGGGGTTGCTGATTCCCGGCGCCGCACTGCTGTTCGGTGCCGGCGCGCTGATAGCGACCGGTACGCTCGAGCTTTACCCCATCATGTTCTGGACGATGGCCGGCGCAGTCGTCGGTGACACCCTGAGCTTTTTCCTCGGTTTTCATTACCATCAACGCCTGCGTGTTTTATGGCCGTTCAGGCGCTACCCGGAACTGGTCAATAACGGTGTCGACTTTTTTATCCGTCACGGCGGGAAAAGTATTTTCATGGCACGTTTCGTTGGTCCGTTAAGGCCAATCGTGCCGGCAATCGCCGGCATGATGAACATGAAAACCACCCGCTTTCTGCTGATCGACGTGATCGCCTGCATACTGTGGGCGCCGGCCTACCTTCTCCCCGGCATGGTATTCGGTGCGTCGCTTGGCCTGGCGGCGGAAGTTGCCGGCCGACTGGTGGTATTGCTGGTAGCCATCACCGGCTTTGCGTGGCTCGGTATCTGGCTCGTCGGCAACCTGGCCCGTGCACTGCGTCCCCACGTTGCCATGCTGATGGAGCGCGTGTTGAACTGGTCACGCAGCCACCCGCTGATCAAGCCGCTGGCTGGCTCATTACTGGACCCCGATCATCCGGAAGCCCGCGGCCTGGCGGTCCTTTCCGTATTGTTCTTCATTACGGTCTGGCTGCTGCTGTGGATCTCCAGCCAGGTCCTCCAGGGCGAGTTGCTCGGCGGCATCGACGCCTACGTATTCCATACCCTGGACAACCTGCGTACACCCTGGGCTGACAATGTCATGGTGTTCTTCACCCTGCTGGGTGACCGCTGGTTACTCGCCGCCGTGTTCGCGGGCAGTACGCTCTGGTTGCTGTGGAAGCGCCGCAGCAAGGCCGCGCTGCACTGGCTGGCCGCTTTCGCCAGCGCGGGGCTGCTGACCTGGATCCTGAAGATTACCACCCGGATCCAGCGGCCGCTGGACTACCCTGCCAGTTACAGCTTTCCCAGCAGCCACGCCAGCATGAGCGTGGTCGTGTACGGGTTCCTCGCCCTGCTGGTCGCACGTGAACTGCCGCAGTCACGGCGCTGGCTGCCTTATCTTGCGGCCGGTCTGCTGGTCATGCCCATTGCACTCTCGCGCATCTACCTGGGCGCGCACTGGCTCTCTGATGTGCTGGCCGGACTGAGCCTGGGGCTGTTCTGGGTCGCACTGATCGGTATCGCCTACGACCGGCACCCGGCGCCGGCGTTACCGGTCCGGCAGCTGTTACTGGTTGCCATTTCATTGTTGCTGCTGACCGGTGGCTGGCAGACGCGGCAGCATTTCGCCACGGAAATCGCCCATTACGCACCCGCCATTCATACGCAACAAACGACCCGCGCAGACTGGCTGGCCGGCGGGTGGAAAACCTTGCCTGCATTCCGGGTGGACCTTGAAGGCCGGCACGACCAGCCGATAAACTTTCAGTGGGCCGGCTCGCTCGAAACCCTGCGACATGCACTCATCAGGCATGGCTGGCGAAAGGCTCCGGCGGTCAACCCGGTCAATGCCATGAACTGGCTGGCGCCGAATGCAAATATCGGTTCATTGCCGGTACTGCCGGAGGTAAACGACGGCCAGCACCAGGTGCTGCTATTGCTTGCGCCAAACACCAGCGGCAATGAACATTTGACCGTGATCAGGCTGTGGCCGTCGAGGCTCAAAACAGGGCAGCCCGACGAGGCGATCTGGATCGGCAAGGTCGCCATGCTGTACCTGGAAGACGAGTTGCCGCTGATTACCTATTTGCGCTCGGGCACAGACTACACAACACCCCTGCAACTACTGGTGACGACACTGCAGAAAAGCAAATCCGTGGATACCGTCATTCGTACCCGCGAACTGGCCGGCCACGACAGGCAGGACTGGCAGGGAGTCGTACTGCTGGCCTGGGAAGTCGCACCCGAATCCTGAAACAGGCGAAACAGCGGGCTAGACCGGGGCAACCTTGCGGCTGGCCGCGAGGGCGCGTTCCATGTGTTCCAGCAATACTTTACTGTTGTAGGGCTTGGTCAGATAACTGAATACTCCCCGACTGGCTGCCTTGAAGGCATCGGGAATGGTGCCATGCGCGGTCAATACCAGCACAGGCATGTTCGGGTAAGCGCTGTGTACCCGGTCGAACAGGGCCATGCCATCCATGCCGTCCATCTGCAAGTCGGTAATCATCAGTTGCGGATCGCATTTTGTCAGCTTGTCGAGCGCCTCTTCGCCACTGGCGACCGCCGTCACCAGGTAACCGGCGGCCTGCAGACGCATCGACAGCAACCGCAGCAGGTCGCGGTCATCATCGACCAGCATAACCTTTGGTTTATCGGGCAATCTTGGTGACCTCGCCGGACCGCGCGCTTTCGAGTCCATTGTTATCGTAGGTGGTCATTACCAGGAAATACGTGCCGTTATTGATATTGTTGATCGTTGCGCTCGTAGCAGACCCGTTGGCCAGGACAACCTGCCGGGTGTAATTTCCTCTACCCGTACCGTAATAAATCCGGTAACCATCGATCTCCGACAGTGACAATGGACTGCCATCTGTCCGCGCAGCGGGCGCTGTCCAGCGCAGCGTGAAACTACTGTTTGCCGTGCTGGTGGGTGGCGGTGTGGTGCTGGGTGGCGGCGTAGTGACGGGCGGCGGCGTAGTACCGGCATCACCCTGTGCGAATACCGTCGTGTTCACGGCACTGATCTGCGCGGCTGAAGCCCTTGCGGCACGATTGACAGCCGTGTTCAATAGAATCGTACTGTTGGCCGGCAGAACACCTTCGACACTGGCCGGTGTTGCGTTGGCATTGATTCCGTCGAGTATATTCACGAGATTTCCCAGTGCCGGATTACTATCGAGGCGTTGCGCTGCTGCCAGCGCGATACTTGCCTGGTCCAGGACATCGGCCGTCACCCGCACACTGTCCGTCAGCTGACTCGAGCGGACACTCGATTCGGTTGTCTCGATTGCCTGGTCGATAACACCCGTGGCTATGACACCACCGACACGCAGATTATTACTCAGCGATTCGACCAGCACCTGACCGGTTACCACGTTGAACACTGCCGTGACCGTGGGATCGATCCCGTTGCTGCCGAGTCCGTCCGGGTGCCCGTCCGTCATGTCCGCAGCGAGCGCCGTCATAACGGCATCACCACTCGACGGTTGCCCGGTGGCCTTGATCAGGTCACGCGTGCGGCGCACTGCCTCACCCAGGGCCTCGCTTGCCTTCACTATCTGGGCTACGTTGGTCCTGGTTATTCGCGAAGTGACGGGGTCACGTACCAGCGATTTGTTCAGGCCAAAGGACAACTGGTCCATGACCAGCGTTTTTGCAGTGTTGATATTCTCTTCCGTCAGGCCACCCGGCAGGCGCTTCGCCACCAGCGTGATCAGGGTCGAGAACGGGTTGATATTCACCACCGACCGCGAGGAACGCGTCATGACCGATTCCATCTGGAAATCAGGTGCCTTGCCCGTCACCAGGTCGATGCCGCCTTTGGCGACCAGGTGCAGCGGGTAGTCATCCCGCCTCGGCCTGACCCTCACCCGGTACTTTGCCTCATTGTCACTGACGATCCCGCCCAGTTCCTCTCCCTTGGTACTGGTAATCCTGATCGCCGCACCGGTCACCGGCCCGTCACCGACACTGCCGATGAACTCCACATCTTCGACAGTGGAACTCGCTAGCGGTGTGCTACTGCCCGCAGTTGCTAACTGTGTGCTACTCGCCCGAACCACCACCGCCGCCACAGGCAGATAACCCCAACGCCATGCTGATCAACAGCACGGCCCGCAAAATGTTACTGTGTTTTGAATTTGTCATGCCTTGCCAGGTGCAAGGACAATGCCAACTTTATAACTAATTGTTTTTATAGCATATTCTAATGGATTTACAAATAGCCGGAGGGATATTTAGAGGGTGGTGAAGATACACCCTGTTCGATGGGTGCAGCAGCGCCGGGGGGAGTTTCGCTGTTTATTGTAAACAATTGTTATTAATAACTAATAATTGCTTATTGCCGCTCGCCAGAAAGACCTGATTGCCGTCGGTTTAAATCGGGTGTCCAAACCGCGTTATTTTGTCGTCAATCTACTACAAATAAAACAGGTTGCACTTCATGCGGTTGGAGTAATCGTGCGATTAGCCGTCCGCTATCGGCGACAAATAACAGTAAAAACAATACATTCAGCGGGTTTATTCAGGGCGGGCGGGTTCAGGTGCGCATGGCCTTGAATTGCGGCGGGCTGAGCTGATGCTTGTGCAGCAATTTGTAAAACTCGGTGCGGTTGCGTTTGGCGATGCGCGCGGCCTGCGCGACATTCCCGTTGGTGATCTGCAGCAGCTGGGTGAGGTAATCGCGTTCGAACTGGCTGCGCGCCTCGACAAACGACGGGATATCCCCGAATTCATCGCGCAGGGCGCGCTGCACCAGGCTGGCCGGAATCAGCGGTGTCGTGGTCAGGGCGACTGATTGTTCAACCACGTTATACAACTGCCTCACATTGCCCGGCCACGCAGCATACAACATCACTTCCTGCGCCTCGGACGAGAAACCGGTCACGCTGCGCCTGGCCGCATTGGGAAAACTCTGCAAAAAGTGATTTGCCAACAGCGTTATATCTTCGCGCCGCTGCGCCAGTGACGGCAACTCGAGGTTGACGACATTGAGCCGGTAATAGAGGTCCTCGCGGAATGTCTTGTCAGCCAGTGCCTGCTCCAGGTCCTGGTGGGTTGCCGAGATGATGCGCACATCGACAGGCACCGACTCGGTGGAGCCCACCGGACGGATGACCCGCTCCTGTAATGCGCGTAGCAGCTTGACCTGGAAAGCCGGTGGCATATCACCGATTTCGTCGAGAAACAGTGTGCCGCCCTCGGCTGCGCGGAACATGCCCAGATGGTCGCTCGTCGCCCCGGTAAAGGCCCCCTTCTTGTGGCCGAACAATTCGGACTCGAACAGCGATTCGGGTATGGCGCTACAGTTCAAGCCCGATAAAAGCTGCGTTTGCACGGTTACTGGCATTATGGATTGCGCGCGCCAGCAGTTCCTTGCCGGTGCCGCTTTGTCCCTGGATCAGCACGCTGGTGTCACTGTCCGCGATGAGTCGCGCCTGGGTCAGCAGGTTTTCCATCAACGGGCTGCGCGTGACGATTGCCTTGCGCCATTCGTCTGATGTGCCGCCGTCATCCGTGGCGGCCGCTTCGCCGGTTATTTTCAGGGCGCGCGCAATGTGTTCTTCCAGCAGCTTGCTGTTAAAAGGCTTGGTCAGATAACTGAATACACCGCTGCTGGTCGCTTCGATGGCATCGGGGATCGTGCCGTGTGCGGTCAGAATCAGGACCGGCAGCGACGGGTTTTGACTGTGCACCTGCCTGAACAGTGTCATACCGTCCATACCGGCCATCTGCAGGTCGGTGACGATCAGGTCCGGCCGCAACAACGGTAACTGCGCAAGCGCCTCTTCGCCACTGTTAACCGCGGTCACCTCGTAACCTGCTGCCGACATGCGCATCGACAACAGGCGCAATAGTGCCTCGTCATCGTCTACGAGTAATATGTGGTATTTCCTACTTGCCATCTTCAATCACCTGCGTCGGTTCCCGCTGCTGTATATTCTGCTCAATACTGGTCAGGGCCTTCAGTTGCTGCTCCAGCTCGTCAATACGCCGGTTCTGGTAGGTAACCTGCTTCCACAATACGGATAATTTCTGCCGGTATTCCTGTTGCTCATCGAGAAACTGTTTCAGCAGACTGACGAATTCACGGTCACCGGCGCTGGACGGCAACGGATCGAGCCGATTAAGCAACAGGCGCGCACGCTTTTCGTCGCGCACGGACTCGTCGCTTACCAGCAGCACCATCACCAGGCGCATCCTGTTTTCGAACCCGGGCCAGGACCTGAAGGCTTCCTCCCTGGCTTCCAGCACCGCCGGCAATGATTCGGGCGAGCGGGTACGCAGTTGATGCATATCGGCCAGCCAGCCATGCAATCCCGCACCCTCATCGGCGGCCACGACGGGCCCATCCTCGACGTTGATCACGCTATCACGAAATGTCTGCAATTCACTGCAGGCAACCAGCAGCGGCAACAGTAAAACCGGAATTATCCTGAACAGTTCCATTATTCAACTTCCAATGGCAATACTACCTGCATGCATGTGCCCTGCTGTTTCGATTTTACCACGCTGATTTCCCCGCCATGCGCACGGGCATATTCGCGCGCGATTGACAGGCCCAGCCCGGTACCCCTGACCGGGCCGTGATCGGCCGGCTTGCCCTGGTAAAATGCCTCGAAAACACGCTCACGCTCCTGTTCCGGAATGCCCGGCCCCGCATCCGTCACCTCAATATAAGCATAGGCCCGATCCAATGATAGCTGCACTTTCAGGCTACTGCCGTCCGGCGAATACTTGATGGCATTGGAAACCAGATTATCCACCAGCACGCGGATCTTTTCGCGGTCGCCGGTGAGACTGACAGGCTGCAGAAAAGTTTCCGGTTGCAGCTGGCGGGACAGCATGGCCAGCTTGTGGCTCTCGAGCACCTCCTCGATAAGCGGCTGCAGTTCGACCCTGCTGCGCACCAGCGCCGCGGTCCGCGACTGCAGGATACTGAAATTGAGCAGGTCCTCGATAAGCTTTTGCAATTTCAGGCTGTTCTCGTGCAGGATACCTGCAATCTCCTGCTGCTGGTCATCGAGTTCACCGACGATTCCCTCACGCAACAGATCGCTGCCTTCCCTGATTGCGGTAAGCGGCGTCTTCAGCTCGTGCGAGATGTGTTGCAGGAAACGTGTCTTTTCCTGCTCCAGGCCCAGCAGGCGATCACGCAGCCAGTCAAGACGTTCGCCCAGTTGTTCAAGGTCACGCGATCCGCTGATGTTTGCCGACTCCGTAAATACCCCGTCACCCAGGCGGCGTATTGCCCGGTCGATCTGCTTGATCGGGCGCGAAATCAGGAAGGCAAAAATAATTGTCAGCAACAGGGCTGCCGGGACCAGCGCCACCGCCTGGACGACCAGCGTTCGCTTGACAGTTTCCGACTCGACCTGCATCAGCTCGACACCGTTGGATATGAGTTCCTGGCTGTCAATCAGGATCTGTTGCCCCATCTGGCCGAGATCGATAAATGCGGGCAGGCTATCGGCGACTTCCGGTGCATCGTGCGGGTAGGTGACCAGGACCGTATGGATTTCATCCTCGATCACGCGCAGTTCCTTGAGCAGGCCGCGCTGTATACTGGAAATCTCCAGTGATTCCAGTGTCCTCACCACGTCCAGAAGACGCGAGTGGTTCTCGGCATAAACATCAAACAGGACCTTGTCGCCCAGTACCTGGTACTGGCGTGCATTACGCTCCATGGCCTTGATTGCTTCCACCAGCGACTGGCTGCCCTGGGTGACCAGCACACTCTGCAACAATGCCTCCTGGCCGTGCGAGACGAGCCGGTCTACCGAGACAGTCGCTATGACCAGTGCCACGATCAGGGGCAGCGCCACCAGCGCGAAGCCGGTAAGTGTCAGGCGCACAATGGACTTGGGACGGAACAGCTTCACCGGTAAATAACTCTCACAATTCGGGGAGCGAGAGGATATCAGGTTGAACGCCCCGCAGTAGAGGTTCTCGCCCAACCGCACGGAATGAATGGTATTCGGAAATTCAACATCGCCCTGTCAATTATTTGTATAGCCAGACTGCGGCGGCTGTAAGCGCCTGATTGGATGAACGATGTACCTGGTGAAATCATCGGCCGTTACGGCGGACGATGCGGGCAGCGCAAACAGCCGTTCACCGCGATCCGGTGGCCGGCAGTATTCCAGTGCCTGATATTCCTGCTATTTTTCCTTTCCACCCCCGCAGCATGGAATGGCCCGGCCAGACCGGGGTATCGACTGGCGTTCGCATTGGCCCGCTTTGCCAACAGCCGCTGTAAAGCCCGGTCAGCGCGCGATGTTCGCGGCAACCCTTGCTGCATTGGCCATCAGCGTGAAGGTAATATTCTTGGCCGGCAAAAACGGATAGGTGGCGCCATCCACGATATACAGGTTGGAAAAATCATGGCTTCTGCAATTTGCCGACACCGTCAATGGCCGGCGGTCCGCCGACATTGGCAGGGTCCCCGCATAATGAACTCCCGCCCCCATCGGGCGCATTTGCACCATTCCGGGTGGCACGACACAGCCAAGTTTCCACAACACCTGCCGTAAACGGCGCAGCGTGGCACTGATGCGGTCCGCCTCGTCCGGAGGCGAGGTGTAGCGCATGACCAGGTCCGGTTGTTGTGCATCCCCTGTTGTATCCAGGGTCAGGTAACAGTCATCTCTTCGGGTGTCATGGAAATTCACATTCACGACGCCGAGCGCGGCATGCATGCTGCGAAACAACTGCAAGCCGGTGCGCAGGTCGACAGGAAACTTTTCCACCACCGGGTGAATCATCGACGTCTTCAGCGTGGTTATCAGGCAGTGCACGTACTCCGCGGCGCTGTCTGCCGTCAGCCCCATCGCCAGCTGGTTGTACTGGTAGCTTTCACCCTGGTACCGACGACCGAGCATGCGCAGGTTGAGAAACGGCACCAGTACCTGGCGGTTGTCCATCAGGCCCGGCAGACGAATGACCTTGCCGGACCTGCGGTAAACGGACTCCAGGAAAATACGCGAGCTGCCGAGCGCGCCACTGGCCAGCACCAGTGTATCCACCGGGAATTCCCGCACCTCGTTTCCAGTGGCGGACAGGGTGTGCACACTGCTGATGCGATCATTCTCGTCGTAGTCGAAATGCGTCGCATAATTTCCCGGGTGATAGCTGAAACCGGGCATTTGCAGACAATCGTTCAGGGTCATCGAAGCGGTGTATATCGCGCCTGTCGGGCAGCCCCAAATGCAGCGCCCGGTATAGTCGCACGCCTTGCGCTCACCCAGGTCACGGCTCAAAACCGCCTGCCGCGAGCGCCCGACATAACACCCGAACCGTTCACGGAGAATGTCACGCTGCGCATGATAACGCGACAGCAGCATTTCGGAATGTTCATCGAGCTTTAGCGGCTCCTGCAAGTCCGCATGCACCGGCAGGTAATCCGCAAGGTCATCGACAGCACCGTTGATACCGATTTGAGTTGCAACCTGTGAATACCAGGGCGCCAGCGCTGCATGGTCAATCGGAAACCCGGCGAGGTCCGCATCAGTGAACGGGTAGCAACCGCCCGTCCACATCTCGGCAAGACCGCCGCGGGCAAAAGAAAACATCGGCTCGAAATCACGTGTCGCGAGTTTCAGCCACGGCACCGATTGCGTGGCATAGGCCTTGCTCGGTGGCATACTGTAGAAACCCTCCTGTTCTCCCGGCAACAACACGCCCTCATATCCGGCGCCCAGAAAATAGGCAGCCGGATCGTCAAGGCCGGCCTTCAGGCCATTGAAGGTATCCCCGGGATTGACCATTGCCGGCGCGGCATTACCGACATCGATCATCTCGACCCGGTGGCCCTTCTGCAACGCGGACAGCGCGAAATACACGCCACTGGGGCCGGAACCGATGACCGTGAAATGCGCCATCAGTCTTTCCCGTGGCCGCCCGACAGCAATTGCACCGGCAAGAGCAGCACTGTCGACACGCACAACAGCACGGCCGATATTACAGAGCGCACCGTGATATCCAGTAGCAGGCCGGGCATACCGCCGGCCACCGGTTGCTCGAGTCGAGCGACCGATTGCGCGTGCGTCTCGATGATGGCAAGCAGCATGATCAACCGGCGGCGGACTACCGCGGCGGGATGGAAAAAGCGCGCATACAAATCGACCGCGCGCGTCAGCAGCGGGTGTATTGCGGCAAGGTACAATAATATTTCATCGAAACGCGAATGCGCCGTCAGCGCCTGTTGCCGGCCCGAGTCGAAAGCCCCGGCATACTTGCGCGTAACATAATCACCGGGCACCAGCCCGAGCAGGTAACGGCTGTACACGCGGCATTCCCTCGCAAGGCTGGCGGGATCAGGCGCTGCCATCATTATTCACAAGGCTTGCAAGCATGGCATCCATGCTCATCATGTCGCCGTCTGCCGGCTTTACCAGCATGTTGGCGCTAACCGTGCCGTCATTGCTGAACGATGCGAACTGGCCCGACGAAACCGGCAACAGTGAAGGCATGACATGCTCCAGCAATCGCAGCGGAACGAGAACCAGTGCCAGCGGCAAATGCACGATGCGCGGCTTTCCACCGCTGCAAGCAAGGTGGATACGCTGAACAAAATCATCCAGTGTCAGGATATCCGGCCCGCCGATCTCGAGCATCGCGTTATTGAAACGGTCGCCATCGAGTATTTCGATGATCAGCCGCACCAGGTCATCGACATGAATCGGCTGTATACGGGTGCGGCCGTTACCGGGCAGGATGATCAACGGCTTTTTTGCCAGCGCGAGGAAGCTGTCCCAGACAGGCGAACCCCTGCCGAGAATTATGGCGGGGCGAAGGATGCAATAGCGCAGGCCGCTGGCCTGCAGCAGCGACTCCGCCTGCTGCTTGGAGTCTGCATAGTGATAACCGCGCCGGTTACGGAACGACACCGCGATGGAACTGGCAAACAGGAAGCCGGCCACCGGCGCCTGCCGGGCGGCCTCGACCAGGCTCGCGGTACCCTGCGTATTGATCTCGAAATAGTCGGCGCGGTCCGCCTTGCCGGTCACGGCAGCAAGGTGCACGACACGCACATCTGCCTGCAGGTACTGAATATATTTATCCGTCTCGCGCAAATCTGCCTGCACCACGTTGACATTCGCGGCGCCGGCCAGGTTATCGGGGAGCTGCAGCCCGCCACGCGACAGCAGTGTAATCGTGCGGTAGCTGCCGGGCTTGAGCCGTGCGAGCATCCGGCTGCCGACGAATCCACTGGCACCGGTGATGAACAGTGATACAGTCATGCAGCAACGGCCCGGACACTTGACGGCAATCTCATGTGGACTCGGTGTTTTCCCGCGACTTGTGACGCTCGTGCACCGATTCGATGACATACATCGGACGGCCCTTGGTCTCGTTAAAGATGCGCCCGATGTATTCACCGATAATGCCGATACAGATCAGTTGCACACCCCCCATGAACAGCATGGCGACCATGATGGTTGCCCAGCCCTCGACCGTGTAGCCCAGGGCGCGCTGCACGAAGACACTCAGCAGGTAGAGAAATGCCAGGAACGAGGCGAGGTAACCCAGCCACGACGCCAGCTTCAGCGGCAGGTTCGAAAACGAGGTAATCCCGTCGACGGCAAACTTTAGCATCTTGCTGTACGGATACTTGGTCTCGCCTGCCAGGCGTGATTCCCGTTCATAGGGCAGGCCGACCTGTCGAAAGCCCACCCAGCTTACCAGTCCGCGCACAAAGCGGTCTTTCTCGCGCAACTTGCGCAGCTGCGCCGCGGCACGCGCACTCATCAAACGAAAGTCGCCGACATCCGCCGGGATCTCGATGTTGGTAAACCGGCGCAGCAGCCGGTAAAAAGCGGCCGCGGTCATCAGCTTGAGACGGCTCTCACCGGTACGCCGCACGCGTACACCGTACACGACATCGAAGCCCTCCTGCCATTTCCCGACCATCTGCGGGATTACCTCCGGCGGGTCCTGCATATCGGCATCGATAATGACCACGGCATCACCGGACGCCTCGTCCACTCCGGCAGTAACCGCAACCTGGTGGCCGAAGTTGCGGGAAAACTTCACGATCTTCAGGTGCGGATCGCTCTCGTGAAACGTTACCAGCCGCGCATGCGTATCATCGCTGCTGCCGTCATCGACAAACACCAGCTCATAGTCAAAATCTTCCAGCGCCTGCATGACCCCGGTCAGACGCGCATAGCAGGCATCGATTACCTCGATCTCGTTAAAGACCGGGACGACAACGGAGATCAGTTTCTTTCCAGTCATAATTTCAATCCCTGCCGGCTACATCCATTCGCGCGAGACTTTCACGCGGAGAACGAATCTTCCAGATTCCGTATATCATGGCGGCCGCCAGCGCCAGGCACGGCAATGCCGAGACTTTCTGACCCTCCAGGAACGGGGCATACTGCGTTGCCATTCTCGACAGGGTCCCCAGCCAGGGCAATTGAAATCCTTCCAGGAACACGCGCATCACGGCATCGTGCACACCTTGCGCGTTGCGAATCATGGCCATTGACCAGGCTACGGCTACGCATAACACCGCCAGGGGCCAGGCAACCATCCCCGGCAGGCGGATGAATACAGCGGCTGCCGGAATGTACAATAATGGCACAATCGCCATCAGGTATCGAATGCCGGTATTCCATTGCAGGCGGGTATATTGGACGGAACTGAAGAATACCGACACGGCAAGGAATACAGCGAGTATCAACAGGGTTTCACGCAACGGTACGATATTCTTCCCCTGGCGCGACAGCACCGGTGCATACAGTGCCAGCAGCATTATCGGCGCAACCACGAACAACCCGAAGCGATGGTCGAACCACAGCATTTGCAACAGCTCCCACTGCGGCAGGCCGACCCCCTGGTAACCGATGTCGACCCATTCCACCGGCGGCATGTAATGCTGCCCCGGGTAGAAGGGGTTACCGAAGCTCTGGTACTGGTAAAGAGCCAGCAGAAAAACAGGCACCAGGGCGCCGGCGCCATACCACAGCGACTCCATAAAACCACGCGCCATGCCGGCACTCTCCACGCGCCGCAGCAGGCCATAGATACCGATCAGCGCAAGCGGAAAGGCACCACTGTAATCGCACAGCAGGCACAGCCCCGCCAGAAACCCGGCCAGGGCATATCGGCTTTTGATATCCAGTTTGACGGTCTGGTATGGCCTCCACAACAGCACGAAGGCAAACAGGGCAAAGATGCCGACCATCAGGTTCTGGTTCAGGAACGCCGTCCGGAACAGTACCGGTGTGCCCACTGCATACAGCAATGCCAGCCAGGTCGACAGGCGCATACTCAAGCCAAGCCAGACGAACACGCTGAAGATCACGACTGCACTGAGTGCGGACAGCGGCGCCATGCAAAACACCTGCGTGACAATACCGGTCAGACCGAACTTGATATCCAGGCCCCGTTCTCTCACCTGCCGGTAGAACTCGACACGCATGGGCCGGGGATCGTTATATACTGCCGTCACCTCCTCCTCGGCGGCAGCACGACGATCCAGGACACGTTCATTGATGGCATCGGTCAATGGCCTGAAGAGCACGTAGGGTATCGCTGCAATCATGGAGGCGCCCGGATTCGCGCCGTGGTGAGTACCGTGCTCCTCGGTCACGAAAATATCCGGGTGCAAATTCTCGTAGCCATCGAGCAGGAAGGAAAACTGATCGCCGATACTCAGGACAAGATAATGTTCGCGCACGAAATCAGTGGCAAAATGCAGCACGAAGATGATCCAGCAGGTCAGAAAGATACGGATTCGGTATGATGAAACTGTCATGGTGTCCTTCCGGCCTTGTACCGGTGGTAAATTCCTTTATAGTTCCTGATGTTGCATAAACTTAACAACATATCCATTCGCTATTCACCGGTCAAGGTTTATCTGTGACAACCCGTATATATATAACCGCGTACTGCAGGCGGATGCTGCCATGAGCGGACTGCGCATCTGCATGCTCACCACGTTTTATCCGCCCTACAGCTTCGGCGGTGACGCGATCGGCATCCAGCGCTTTTCACAGGCCCTGGTCCGCTCCGGGCACAGCGTGACGATCATAGTCGACACGGATGCCTACAACGTACTCAGCCGTGCGCCGGAACCGGAGCTGACGCAGTCAGGTGACGGAGTTGAGGTCATCCCGCTGCGCTCGCGCTTCAAACAGTTGTCCCTCCTGCTCACCCAGCAGACCGGCAGGCCGGTGGTACAGGGAAAAACCATCCGGCGCCTGCTTGATAGCGGCAACTACGACGTCATTGTTTACAACAATATCTCGCTGGTGGGTGGTCCGGGCCTGCTCGCCTGCGGCAACGCGCTGAAGCTCTATATGGCACACGAACACTGGCTGGTATGTCCCTCGCATGTGCTGTGGCGGCACAACCGCGAACTGTGTACCGGGCGGCAATGCCTGCGTTGCGTGTTGCACTATCGGCGCCCCCCGCAATTGTGGCGCTATACCGGGGCGCTGGAGCGCGCGCAGCAACATGTCGACACATTCATCGCCATGAGTGAATTCAGCCGCGACAAGCATCGGGAATTCGGCTTCAAGCCGGATATGGAAGTCGTCAACTACTTCCTGCCGGATATCGAAACCCCGGCAGCGGGGATTGACAGCGAATCACCGCACCAACGGCCCTACTTCCTGTTCGTCGGCCGGCTGGAAAAGATCAAGGGACTGGATGACGTCATCCCGGTATTCGGGCAATATGACCAGGCGGACCTGCTGATCGCCGGCGATGGCGAATACATGGATACACTCAAGCGGCAGGCAGGCGGCAACCCGCGCGTCCGGTTCCTGGGACGCATCGCCCCCGCGGAACTCGACCGTCTCTACCGGCATGCGATTGCCCTGATTGTACCGTCCGTCTGTTACGAGACCTTCGGTATTATCCTGATAGAGGCCTTCCGCCAGGGCACACCGGTACTGGCACGCCGTATCGGGCCGTTTCCGGAAATCGTCGAACGCAGCGGCGGCGGCCTGCTGTTCGAGGGGCCCAGCGACCTGGTCGATGCAATGCGTCAAATGCAATCGGACCCGGACATGCGTGATCGTTATGCCCGCCAGGGCCGCGCCGGCTTTTTAAAGAACTGGTCGGAAGGCGCCGTCATACCCAGACTGATGGAAGTCATCAGGCAAACGGCTGAGCGGACCAACAGGACGGATATTGTGAAGACAATCGAGGAAGCACATTCATGACCAGGATTCTCGTCACCGGCGGGGCCGGCAACATCGCCAGCGCCCTGATCAACACGCTCGCCGCCAGCCCGGAAAACAGGATTGTCATTGCAGATAACCTGCTGACCGGCAGCATGGCCAAGGTTCCCTCGCACCTGGAGAACGTACAGTTCATCAAGTGCGACGTAAACAACTACAACGACATTGCGCCATTGTTCTTCGCCAACAGTTTCGAGTATGTATTCCACTTCGCTGCGGTGGTCGGCGTACAACGCACACTGCAGAACCCGCTGTGGGTAATGCATGACATCCATGGCATCGAGCATGTACTGAACCTGTCGAAGAATACCGGCGTGAAACGCGTTTACTATTCATCGTCCTCGGAGGTCTACGGCGAGCCCTTCGAGATTCCGCAAAACGAACATACCACCCCCTTGAACTCGCGCCTCCCCTATGCCATCGTGAAAAATGTTGGCGAGGCGTTTCTGCGCACTTATCACAAGGAATTCGGGCTGGATTACCTGATCTTCCGCTTCTTCAACACTTACGGCCCGAACCAGAGCGAGGATTTCGTGGTGCCGCGCTTTATCCGCCAGGCCATGGCCAACGAGGACATCACCCTGTACGGCGACGGTTCGCAGACGCGTACTTTCTGTTATGTCGACGACAACGTCGAGGCTTGCATCAACGCACACACCAGCGGCCTGATCGAAAACGATACGATCAACATCGGCAGTGACGTCGAGTACACCATCAAGGCGCTGGCTGAAAAAGTGATCGAGATCACCGGCTCGAAGTCGCGGATAGTCCACCTGCCGGCACTGCTCGAGGGCGACATGACGCGCCGCAAGCCGGACATCGGCAAGATGCGTACCCTGCTCGACCATGACCTGGTGCCGCTGGATACCGGGATCAGCCGACTGCTGGAACACTTCCGTTCAATGGATGCAGGAAAAGCCTGACAGTCAAACATTAACTGCACGCACAGCCTTCGCTAACGCTGCCGCATCGATGTCACGTCGTACCCGGCACATGCACCACCATTGATGCATGCAGACCGCGTGAATAATCGACACATTCCCGACTATTCAATAATATGCGGAGTTCAGCTGAATTCCGCAGGAGAACCCGATGAAGATCAACCCATCGTCAAGGACCGTGCGCGTACTGCCGTGTATTTTCGCTGCGGCAATATCCGTGGCCACTGCCGCCGACCGGACAGGCGGGCTTTATGCGACACTGGAATTCTCGGGTTACAACGGTGTCGGCGGTGCCAATAATCGCAGCGTGGCAGTCGACCCGGCCGGCAATGTGTATATGTCCGGTGGCGCAGCGGGCCCGGACTGGCCGACGACTGACGGCTCTACCCACCAGGGCGGCAGTTCCGACGTCGCCATCACCAAGTTCTCGCCGAATGGCAAGGTGCTCTGGGCAATCCTGCTGGGCGGCCCGTTCGAGGACTATGCCTATGTTTCCGCCGTCAGTGACAGCGGCGAGCTATATGTGTCCGGCCGTGCCGGAAAGGGATTTCCGACTACCGCGGGCGCCTTTGACCGAAGCTTCAATGGTGGCATCGGTGGAGGACCGCACAGTCCGACCGACGCCTTCGTGCTGAAACTTTCAACCGACGGCAAGCTCATCTACAGCACCTACATCGGCGGCAATGGTGACGACAACGGGCGCGCCATCCACCTGCTGCCGTCCGGCAAGCTCATCGTCGGTGGCGGCAACACCACTTCCACCGACCTGCCAACCGACCGTGGCACCCTGCCCGGCCCGGTCCTGAAACCACGGCTCGGCGGCGTCAAGGACAGCTGGGTCGCGGTGGTCGCCGCCGACGGCAAGAGCCTGGACTTTTTGACCTACTTCGGCCCGAACGACGATAACAGGCGCAACAGGGATGAAACGATCCGTGCGCTCGGTGTCGATTCAAGGGGAAACATCTGGATCGGTGGACAAACTTTCGGCACCGATATGACGCCAACGGCCGATGCCTTCCAGCCAGTGCGCGTGAAAAATACGGAGGTGGAAGTCTCTTTCCTCGACAGGATCCTCGGGCGGATTAGCGGCAAGGAGGACCTGAACAACAGTGCCTACATCGCCAAACTGTCACTCGACGGACGCAGGCTGGTGTACTTCTCATGGCTGGGAGGCAACCGTTACGATGTTCTTGAAACCGAGGGCGTGTCCGATGCGGCCGGCAACTTCTACGTGGCGGGCGGCACCTCGTCAACGGATTTCCCGGTGACGGCGGGGGCATTCCAGACGGATCTGCGCGGCGCCGATCCGGATAACGGCTTTTTCGGCGATGCATTTGTTGCGAAAATCAACGACGACGGCAGCCTGGGTTTCGCCACCCTGTATGGGGGTTCAAGCAAGGACGTGGAAAGTTTCTTCGGCCCGGTGATTGCCGGCAACGGCAATGTCTGCGCTACCGGGCGCCTGCCCTCCACCGATCTGCCGGTGACCGCGTATGCACTCCAGCCCGTTAAAGCGGGGCCACCGGGCAGCAAGGACAGCGTACTGGTTTGCTTCAGCCCTGATGGTAAACAACTGCGCTATGCAAGCTACTTCGGCGGCTCCGGCGAGGACCATGGACGTCACATTGCGGTTGGCCCCGATGGCCAGACGTTTTATATCGTGGGGGAAACCAGTTCACTCGACCTGCCGCTGAAGAACCCACCGAGAGCTGAACCCGCCGGCGCCTTCATTGCTAAATTCAGGCTGGGCGAAGCGCCACTCACAAAGTAGCGGGACGGCTTCAGTCGACGTAGCCCAGCGAACGCAGCCGCTCCAGCGTTTCAGCGTCCATGGGTGCATCGGTCTGCTGCAGCGCAGTACTCGACAGTCCATCCAGGTACTGCCGCAGTACGCCGGCAGCGCGTTTCAGTCCTGCAGCATCGACATCACCGGTATTCACGGCACTCACTGCGAACATGTCAGCATCGACGAACTCGTAACGCTGCCGTCCATCGTAAACCACCCGGCGAACCACGCTGTGTTCCGCCATCGGGAAGCCGGGATTGGCAGCCTGGCTGGCCTTGAGATAGGGCTCTGAGTAGTAATATTCGGCAATCAGGTGTTCGCGCGCAAACTTGTCCATATCAGCAAGATTATATGAACGCGTCGGTACCGGGGAATTGCCACGGGAAGGGTCCGCTGCCGACAGGATGGTTTCGTAGACGTCGAGGTTCGATACCAGTGGATTGTCGACCACCGCACCCCCATTTGCACTGGCCGGGTACTTGACCAGCAGCGGGACATGCAGCAGTTCCTCCTGCACGGAGAACTGGTGCGAAAAACGCCCGTCCTCGCCAAGGTGCTCGCCATGGTCCGAGGTTACTATGATCAGGGTATTGTCATACTGGCCCTGCTCGCGCAGCTGCTGCAACAGTCGGCCCACCGCGGCATCCACGTAATTGATCTCGGCATCGTAAAATGGCGAGAAACCGGCAACATCGACGGGTTGTGCGCCCGCCTGCATGGCCAGCTCGCTGAATTCGAAATGCGCGATTCGCTCGCCCAGCTCACGGTCGCCCCCGTATTGATGCCGCCAGGACATCGGTGGCGAGTAGGGGTAATGCGGATCGATGAAATTAAAGAACAGGAAAAACGGCGTTTGCGGCTGCGCCCGACCAACAGTGTGATTCTCCAGTTCGCGCAACACCATGCCGGCATCGCCACTGTCCATCTCGGACAGGGTGTTGTACTCGTCCGGAACGAAATCGCGTTCGCGCAGGCCCGGCGGCACCCACTTGAAAATCTCGCGATAGTCGTTATCCAGCTGCCACATCTCGTAAAATTCATCGAAGCCGATGCCGAAACCGGTCCGTTCCGCGACCCAGGCGTTGCTGCTATAGGCGGCGGTTCGGTAGCCCAGTTGCTTGAGCTGGACCGTCAGCATTCGGGAAGGGTCAGTCAGCGCAAATGAACGATTGAGAATTTCCTCAAGCGGCATGTCGGCCGATCCCGTGTATGCACGCCAGCTTGCACCATGTTCTCCGGGCAACAGGCCGGTGAACATGGACATGTGTGCCGGCAGCGTCCAGGGTGCGACCGAGTGGGCGCGCGTATAGGTCACGCTATCGCTCGACAGGCGGTCCAGGTTCGGCGTGGTGATGCGGTCATAGCCATTGAACGAGACACGGTCGCCGCGCGCGGTATCCAGCACGATAAAAACCACGTTCGGTGGATTGCCGGCCGCCATGCCGACAGGCACGGCCGCCAGCGCCGACAGGCCAAGCAGTATCGATGCCAGTGCACCCTGCCTTGCCTGTTCAACAAGCCGGCACAGGTTCCATCCCGTTACTACCGGGCGCAAGCGGGGCTGCACGAACGCAGCCAGACCGATCCAGGTGTTCGGTCGTCCAGTCATAGGTATTCTCTCCATCAAAACGTCACGCCAAATACACCGCGCAACAGGAAGCCGAAAATTATGGAAAACAGCAGCAACAACCAGGAGGCGCTGGACAGGCCGGCAAATTCACCGCGTGCACGCGGATACTCCACGTTGATGCCCGTCACCGGCTGGTCCGCCGGCAGCGCCGGCTCGGCGGGATATCCCAGCGTGCGAAAATCATCGGACCGGTACACCGATGCAGACAACCGTGTCTGCCGCTCACCGACCATGATGTGTTTCTCGAGCATGCGTTCACCGGCGGTGATCGATGCGGTGTAATCACCCGGCGCGTCGGCCCGTATTCGCCAGGCTACTTCACCGGTCGCGGCAATTCGTACTGCGGGCGATTCCACGCTCAGGCCCGGCGGCAGTACCAGCCGGTAATCGGTGTTACCGACACGTTGCTGCTGTTGATCGACTGCTACGGTAATGATAGCGGCGGCGCCGGGTTCCAGCCCCTGAAAGGCAAAGCGGGATTCGACCTGCACCATGATGAGGATGAATGGCAGCAGCATCACCGCCATGGGTACCAGTGCATGGCCCATGTAGCGCAGCGAGTGACTGATTATCCTTCCCTGCGCAGCGAGCGTGACGCGCAGGTCATCCTTGTAGAGCAACAGTTCCAGCAGGTAGGCCTTGATCTTGTCCTTCTGTGCGCGGATACCGTCCTGGTTGGAGACGAAACGAAATACCAGCAGTGCAATAATCGTTGCCGGCAATGCCAGCAAGGCGATCTGCCAGGTGGCCCCCAGGCCCTGCACGGGCCAGAGACAAGCATCGACCATGACATTGAACGCCTGGTTAATCACCGGCCACATAACCGCCCGCCCCTAACTGATGTAACCAAGACCTTTCAGCTTCTTCCTGATCTCTTCGTCGGAGTCGGCTTCCTCGAGGATCGCCATCTCCTTTTCCAGGGCGTACAGCACGAATTCTTCCGGGGATGAATAGCCGGCAATGGAGGCATACCTGGCGATCTTCTCCCACAGCACCTTTTCGATTTTGACCTTGTTACCGCCGAACATCTATAACTCCTTGATATAATTAACATATGACGCAAAATAACCGCACGGCAGGAGCGCGCAATACATGCAGTTATATTAACAGCATACCGCGACGCGGCGCCAAGCTGAATCGGCAAACCCCGGCAACCGTTGCGAATGAGGGCCGCGCGGAATACGGGGGACGCAAAACATCACGCTGGCGGGAGCAGCGCTATTACAGGCGCGTGAAAATACCGGAAATGCGCCGCGCTCACTGGTAAACCGGGCGCCCCTTCATTTGTGCGGGCGCCTCGATCCCGTAATGGGCGAGAATACTCACCGGCAGGTCCTTCAGATCGGCCGACTGCCCGGTCCTGAGCGGGCGGTTCGACATCAGAATACCCGGCACCACGCGCGTGTCCATACAATGGTCGCCACTCCATTCGGCATCATTATCGATCAACAATCCGGCCGGAATTTCCCCCGAGGTGGTCGCCCACGATGAGCGGTAACCGCGCGCATAGCCGACCAGGATATCGGGCGCCTCCTCGACATGCGGCCCCTGGTAGGCCTCCTCGCGCAATAGCGGCTGCGTCACCACTGCCGGCCCGCCCGGCCCGTCGGTCCATGCGGACAGTTTGTCGGCAATCTCCCGCGCCAGGGACGCGCGCTCAGCCGGCGCTACGATGCCGTTGCGCTCACGCCCGCGCACGTTGAGGTACAGGGAGTTCAGGCCAATGGCGAAGGCGCGCGTCTTGCTCCAGTCAATACCCTGCAGCCATTTGTAGCTGTCTCGCCTGGCAGGATCCTTCAGCACCAGGTAACCATTTTGTTCCAGCCAGCTGTTGAGATGCGCCTGGCGGCGGAACGGTGCAAAACCGTGGTCCGACATCACCATCAGCGTGGTATCGTCATCCAGTTCCTGCATGACCCGGCCGAGAATTTCATCGAATTCGATATAGGTGTCGCGCATTGCGTGTTCCAGCGATGCCGGTGTATCCAGGTCGTGAAACGGATGTTCATGGTCCATCTGGCGGGCCAGCATGTGGTTGCGCTGATCAACACTGCTGAAGTAGAAGAACAGCAGCGCCGGGCTCTGCGTTTTCCGGAACCGGGCCAGTTCGTTTTTCAGCAAGCGGCGACGCTCATCCAGAACCAGAGTGGATTGCACCAGGAATTCGCCGGGCGTGATGATATGCGCCGACAGTGCCTTGGTATCCTCCGGCATCTCCTGCGTATAGAACGGCCCCGCCGCCTCGGCCAGCTCAAACGCATATTCCGGCGGGGTCGCAATCGGCTGCGCCGGATTGCGCGGATCGATATTCACCGGGCTGACATACAGCGACAGGTAGGGCCGGTCCGACTTGAGCATGAAGCGCACCATACCGGTCGTTGAAACCAGCCCGGGCACGAATTCGAACTCGACCCGGATCCAGTCACTCCATTCTCCCCGTTTGAGCACAGCCTGTTCCTCACCGCTGCGCACCAGTGCCACCGGGTTTTCCGGGTCTATGTACACATTCACTTCCGCCCGCGTCAGGGGTGCGTCCTCCAGAAAGGCATTGGGCGGACCATCGATGGACAGCACCGCGCTGTGGTCACGCACCGCTATGCGATAGATTTCTCCACCGGAAATCTTTTCCGCCTTGTGTGCCGGATCATTCGTATAAAAAGAAAACGTACCGGAGCTGCCGCGCATGTCCGGCGTACCCATACCGGACAGCGCACGCCCGCCGGTCTTTATCGGCGGGTAGTTGGCGGGCACCCGGAACATGGCGGTATCGACGCCGTGGTCCTCGAGAATTTCCCAGAACGCCGTGCCGTCGCGCATCTGGAGAGTTTTATCTGTTCCCAGCGGGATACGCCAGCGGCCGATGGCAAGCGGCTTGCGGCCGGACTTCTCGACCCTGGAAGTCGACAGGTACGGCAACATGGTGTCGCGGTCCAGCGCGATGAAGTCGAAGATGCCGTGCCCGCCGGAATCCATGCCCGTAATGAAGTTCGACCAGGCTACCGGGCTCTGCGGTGGCACGCTGGTGCCGAGCGGCATTAAACCGCCCTGGCCGGCGAGCTTGCTGAAATTCGGCAGCAGGTTTTCGTCCATGAAGCGCTGCAACATCACCGGGTCCATGCCGTCGATGCCGAGAATTATCATGCGCCTGTCGTCAGGCGATGCACTCGCAATACCGGCAAATACCGCGCACAGCCATGCGGCTGTCAATCGTATAAAGATGCTCAAGCGGCGTTCCGTCCTGCAGTATCGGGTAACTCGTTCACCGCCAGCACCTTGCCGGTCATGTGACCGGGCACATCGACACCGAACTGTGTAAGGATGGTGGGCGCCAGGTCGCCGATGGCCGGGTCCTCCGCGTCGATACGACGATTGGAGAACAGCACACCCGGGACCAGGCGCGGGTCGATGCAATGATCGCCACTCCATGACTTGGTGTTGTCGATCATTACGCTGTTGGTGACACGCCCGACCGCGCCTTCCCAGGAGGCACGGTAGCCGCGGTTGTAACCGACGATCAGGTCGGGACCGTTGTCGCGGTACGGGCCGCTCGGGTGCAGTTTGGCATTGTCGAAGATATCGTTGATTGCGACATCATCGTGCTCTTCATCACGCAGGCCGCTCAGTCCCTCGATGATGGTGCGCTTGACCGCCTCGGTCTCCTCGCCCTTCCCTACAATCCCGTGGCCCTCGCGGCCGGCCTTGTTGATGTAGATGCCGCCCAGGCCGAACGCGTAGGCGCTGGTGCGGCTCCAGTCGACACTCTCGAACCAGTCCTTGCTGGTGGTTGCATCGTCCTTGAGGAACAGCAGTCCGTTATCGCGCAGCCAGGTATTGATATTGATACCGCGCCGGAACGAGGAAAAGCCGTGATCGGAAATCACCATGAAGTGTTCGTCGGCATCCAGCATCTCCATGATTCGGCCCACCATCCCGTCGGCCTGCCTGTACATGTTAAGGATAGTGTCCTTGTACTTAACGATGTCCTTGCCCTTGTTGGCCGGGTGCTTGTCGTCCAGGTAGCGGAAAAACATGTGCTGCAGCCGGTCGGTACCGTCGAACACGCAGGCCACCACGCCCTCGCGCGACTTTTTCAGCGCGTTGAAGAACATCGCCTCGCGCTCTTCGTGCAATTCCAGCGTCTGCTTGAGAAACGCTTCTTCATCGATGACACGCTCGTTCAATGCCCAGGTATCCTCGGCCAGCCCCAGCGTGGCAAAGTCGCCAATCAGCTTCTGCAGGTACACCGAGTAATAGGAGGGCCAGGAGATCGGCAATGCAGGTTTACCCGGATCGATGTTGATCGGCGTGACGTACAGGCCAAGGTCCGGCGTCATTTTTGTAATATAAAAACGCGCGATACCGTGCACTTTCACGCCCGGCGCCGGCTTGAAGACCAGCTTGATCCACGGCGAATACTCGCGCTCCTTCAGCCGGTAGGACTTGCCGAGGATCTTCAGTACCGCTTCATGCTTCTCGGTATCGAGTTTCAGCGAGAACGGGATCTCGATCGGCCCGCCGTCCTTGCGCATGGAATTGTCCGGCCCCGGCAACATGGCATTCATCTCGCCGTTCTCCAGCTTCACCAGCCGGCGCTCGCCGCCGGTTGCCTCGATCGCGTCCTCGCCATGGACCTCGCCCGCCTCGGCGGCGTCGGTAGTGTAATAGGTAAAGGAACCCTGGGTGCCGCGCAGGTCCGGCACGCACATGGCCGAGAGCAATGCACCGGCAAACTTCTCCGGCGGAAAAGTCAGTGGCACGCGCAGGATGTTGGCCGGAATGCCATGGTCGCCGAGGATGTTCCAGAACGCGCGGCTCTTGCGCATGTTGCGCACCAGCGGCTTGCCTACCGGGATAATCCAGTCGCCGACCTGGATGGTACGCGTGCTCGGACTGACCTCCGAACTCGACAGCTTTGGCTTGTAGGTGCGCACATCGCGATTGAGGAAGTCGAAGATATTGTGGCGTGACGGGTCAACGCCGGTCATGAACGACGACCATGCCACCGGCGAGATGGAGGGATAGGTGGTACGCAGGCGCGAATAACTGCCCTGCTCCGACAATTTCTTCAGGTTCGGCAAATGCCCCTCGGCCATCCACTGGTCAACCAGCACCGGGTCCAGGCCGTCCAGGCCGAGAATCACCATGCGCTTGAGCTTCGACCGGGCAAGCGCCTTGCGGCGGCGGAAGGAACGGATTACGTAACGCACCGGCCAGATCAACAGGGAGGCAATGCCTGCCATTAGCGCGATAAACAGCGCCATGAAAGAACCGAGGAAGGCAAAACCGGCACCGGGACCGACATAGGCCTCGGCGCTGCCGGCGATACCGGCCAGGGAGATTACCGCCACGGTGGCCACGAAACGCTTGTTGTTTTGATAACGACTGCTCATAAATCAATCCTGTGCATGGTTCTTCAGGCGCGGAAGCGCGCTTTAACCTGTCAGACTACTGATACCGGCAAGGGCGTTCAACCACCGGGATGTCGAAGCGGAGACAATGTGTACCCGGAGAGGCGCTCACCCCGGAACCTGTACGCCGATTCAGGCCGGCCCCGAACCTGGCTGCCAGGCTGGCAATTTTCGACACTTTCATTACCGCGGACCATAATGCCTGCCAATGCCCGGTCATTCCTTCCGGTTGCGGTACAGCGCCGGATCGACCACCGCCACCATTGCCTCCACGTCCAGCCTGCCGCCGAGGTAGTCATTGATCTCCTGCGCACAACCCAACGGCTCGTCGAGCACCTTGCTGTAGTGCAGCTCAAGCAGATCGAAATTCCGCTTGCAGCGTGCATGTGCCTTGGTGGTAATGAGGTGCTTGCTGAACAGTTCCCTGGCCTTTGCATCCTCGACCGGGTTTTCTTCCTCGCGGTTACCGAGCATGATGTTCTGCGAGGCAATGATTTCGTCGAGTTCACGGCGCATCAGGATAACACGGTAATAATTTTCATCCGGCAGCGACTGCAGCAGGTGCGAGATCACCTTGATCGACTTGCCGCGCGCGGCACGCAGCCAGGACTTGTCCTGCTCCTTTTCCAGGTCCTTGATACGTTCATGCTCGAAATAACCGCCCGGGTTGTCCTCGTCCGAGGTACGCACATTATCAGTTACCACCGACACCCCGCCTGCAACCAGCATTTTCATCAGCATGGAGGTACCGGAACGGGGCAGGCCCGAGACAACGATAACGGGTTCACCGTAGCGTAAATTACGCAGAAGTCTGGAAAAATAATTCACGTGATTGACCGTTTTTTACATTAAACCAGAGAATGGTCTGCCGTTAATCTCACTGACCACGGTCCACAGCCTCCTGGCACCATATTACATGACACGGTCATTATAGTGCCACACAAGCTTGCAAACCCTTGCCATCTGTCCGGCTTGCACTCAGGATACTTGCCATGAACCGGAAAAACGGCATGCCATTCAACGCGGAAATCACGGCCAGTACGCGGCTGTGCCCGGCAGGGAATTTACCCTGTGGCAGATAGTACCCGGCTCTACGAGAGTACGTTTGCCCGGCACCTGGCAACCGACCATGCCATCGCATTCAGCTTCGCTCGTCACGCACTGGTTGCCGCGTTGACGGCTGCCGGACTCGAGCCGGGCGATGAAGTCATACTGTCACCGCTGACCTGCAAGGCGGTACCGCTGGCATTGCTGTCGATGAAACTGAAACCGGTATACGCGGATATATCGCCCGCCACGTTCAACCTCGATGCCGCGCGGGCACAGGACAGGATAACGGGCGCCACGGGCGCCATCCTGTTCCAGCATACCTACGGACATACCGGCGGCGTGGAGGATGTTGCCGCGCTGGCCGGCCAGCGCGGCCTGTTCCTGGTCGAGGATTGCGCACAGTGCATGCCCGTGCGTACAGACGACTACCGGCCCGGCCAGTACGGTGCGGTGGCCATCTTCAGCAATAACGCCGGCAAACCACTGTCAGCCGGCAGCGGTGGCGTGGCAGTCACCGGCAACACACCGCTGGCCGACCGAATGCGCGGCTTGCGTAACAGCATGCCGCGCAGGAAACTCGCTGGCGAACTGCGCAACAGTGCGGAAACATGGCTGCACCGCCACCTGCTGCGACCGTCACTGTACTGGATGCTGTTCGACCTTTACCGCCGCATGGACAGCAACTACTCGCAGCGCACGCTGGACGAGGAAATTACGGATGAAATCACCACAACCGCGTTTCAGCCTTCATCACGCCAGCTGCAACGCGGCCTGCGAGCCATGCGCGATGTCACCCGCGTGGCCCGTCACCGGACGGCATGTTGTGCGGACTACCGTACCGCACTGGAAGCCGTTGGACATTATGACGAACCTGTCGAGACCGGCACTGAACCACTCTACTATTACCCGGCCCTGGTCGGTCACAAGGCGGCATTTCTGCAGCGTGCCAGGCAGGCGCGTATAGAGATCATCCCCTGGCCGGTCGCGACACCGATCTACCCGGTCGAGGATATGGCTGCTCTGGCGATATACGACTACCGGCAGGGAAGCTGTCCGCAGGCCGAGTCGGTAGCCGCGCGGCTGGTCGGGTTGCCAACCCATGAGAAAATCACGCCCGCCGTACGCAGGCAGGTGGTCAGCTTGCTGATGTCAGAGGTCAATTCATAATGGACCTCCGCAAACCGCCGGCCACGGTACATGTAGACCTGGATGGCGCATCCGCAATCTATACCGTTCATGGCTGGCCATACCCGCATGACACCGACCCGTTGTTCGAGAGCGGGCTCGAAAACCTGCTGGTCATGCTGGACACACTGGACGTCAAGGCAACGCTGTTCGTCATTGCCGCCGACCTGGACAATCCGCGCAAGCGTGAACTGCTCGGCAAGGCGGTGGCACGCGGACACTCCATCGGCTGTCACTCCTGGACCCATCGCAAGCTGACAACCCTGTCCCGCGAACAGCAACACTCACGAGATCAATGACAGCAAGCAGCGTATCAGCAGTGTGCTGGGCGTGGAGGTGGAAGGGTTTCGCGCGCCCTATTTCGACATCGATGGTGAAACGCACCGAATGGTGGCGCAAGCGGGCTACCGGTATGACTCGTCGCTGTTCCCGGGCCGCAGTATTCCATTGGGCGACAGTTACATGGAGACCGGCCAGCTGCCGTCCCGACTGTGGCCGGACCAGGCAATGATCGAGCTGCCGCTGCCGCGCTATGCGCCGTTGCCCTTCCCCTTCCATGCCTCTTACAGCCTGGTACTCGGCAACTGGTATTCGCGGTTAGGATTATGGCGTCACCGCCGCAGCGGTGCACCATTGGTATTGCTGTTCCACCTCACCGACCTGTCCGACCCGTTGCCGCGTACACTGCAACGGGGCTGGAAAAGTACCTTCTTCACGCTGTCGTGGCTGAGTGGCGCCCTGAAACAACGTCGCTGCAGCCGAATACTGGCCGATGTTGCCAGCCACTACCGGCTGGTGGACACCGCCACGCTGATCGAGGAAACCATGACGCAGGATGATCGAGGATCGTAACTGGCCGGTATCTGTACACCACAGGAAAAATTCTACATACTTCAATAACATCACGCGGAACCGTAAAAAAACGGATTTCTCATCAAGGCCGTCATGAAAAATACCGATAACCGACAAATCCCGACAGACTGGAAAACGCTTCTTGCCATTCACAAGGCCGCACATCCCGTTCATTGCAGCCATCCATGAACCTCGCTGTTAACCGCTAGCATCCCGCAAATGGCCAACCCCGCCTCATCAAGGTCTGAACTGTACAGAAAAAGCATTCTCGCCGAGGTGCCGCGGGTGCTGAGCCTGCTGGACCGCGAGCCCTTCAGCCCGACGCTCGGCTGCTGTGATCGCGTCTACTGGGCGTGGAAATTCACCGATTTCCCGGGCGCCCGGTTCCAGGAGGCCTTGTGTACATTGAGCTTCCTGTATGCAACCGACTTCCCGGAAAACAGCTATTACTCAAACCCGAAGCTGTTGGGCTGGATCGGCAGCGGCCTGCGCTACTGGTCCTCGATCCAGTACAAGGACGGCAGTTTCGATGAGGCCTATCCCTACGAACGGTCACTTGCAGCGACTGCCTTTACTACCTTCTATGTCGGTGAATCGCTTGCCTTCCTGCACGATGCCCTGCCGGCGGATATTCGGGAAACAACGCTCGAGGCAATGCAAAAAGCCGGTGCCTGGCTCTGTAATAACGATGAAACCCACGGCTTCCTGTCCAACCACCTGGCGGCCGCGGCCGCGGCCCTGTATCACGTTTACCGGCTTAGCGGCGACAAAAGCTTTGCACGGCGCAGCCAGTATTTTCTCGGGCGGATACTGGACCACCAGTCCAGCGAGGGCTGGTATGACGAGTACGGCAGCGCCGACCCGGGCTACCAGACCCACGGGAGCTTCTACCTGGCCCGGTTGTTACAGATGAACGGTGACGAAGCACTGCTGAACTCGCTCGCTCGTTCCATGGACTTCATCGCCCGTTTCATGCACGTGGACAGAAGCATCGGCGGAGAATATGCCAGCCGCAATACACAGACCTATTACCCTGCCGCCTTTGAAATGCTCGCCGGCCAGAACACGGCTGCCGGCTGGATCGCCGACTTCATGCGGCCCGGGGTATGCAGCGGTTCGGCCGCAGACCTGCGCTGTGTGGACGCCTACAATTTCTTTCCTTTCCTCAATAACATGGTATTTGCCTACCTCGCCTGCAGTAACGATGCAGGCGCGAACAGGCCTGCATCACTGGAACCCGGCCAATCCCGGAAACTCGAATGGTATCCAGAGGCCGGACTGGCGAGGATACGAGCCGCACATTACGATGCCTATATAGGGACCGCCAAGGGCGGTGTACTGAAAATATTCGACAGGCGGGACAAGTCACTGGTTTACAGCGACTGCGGTTAC
The DNA here is from genome assembly GCA_963768575.1 of uncultured Halobacteria archaeon. Taxonomy (GTDB): domain Bacteria; phylum Pseudomonadota; class Gammaproteobacteria; order UBA9214; family UBA9214; genus UBA9214. The sequence goes on along the minus strand of CAVYIJ010000014.1, from coordinate 119,431 downwards.
CTGGGCAAGTTGAACAACGGCAGGTTGATTACCACGCAATACCTTGAGAAAGATCGTGACGTCAGCGTTGAAGAACACAAGGTCCGGGTGTCGGGAACATTTTACGAGATATCGAGGCCGGTAATGAAGCCGGCCAGTTTTGTCGGCTTTCGCCTCTTCATGCTTACGGCCGGCCGCTTTCCGTCATGGGCCAGATGGCTGAAACGCTATCTCGTCAAGGTTCTTATTTACCGGAAACACAGGCTGAATATCGACTTCAACCGCACCATCACCCTTACTGAAGAGGCAGTGACCGTTACTGATGAAATATCCGGACCGGACGGAAAACGGGTTGCCTCCATGCTGCGCGGAGAACGGTTCACCACCATACACATGGGCTCCTCGCGCTACTTCATTAATAACGAGTTGGCTGAAAATGAACACAGTGGAGACGAGAACATTGACTGTGGCGAGCTGGTCACGGGCATGAAGCTGACACGCACCGTTACATTTACATGATCATTCCATCGCCTGTGAACATTTGCAGGATGGCGGTGAGACCCCGCCTCGTCTGCGCAACAAACGAAGCCGACAATAGATAAAGAGCATGTGCGGAATTTGCGGATATACAGGTATAGACCAGGATGGCCTGCTCGAAAGCATGACCGATGCCCTGCTGCACCGGGGACCGGACAATGCCGGCTACTACCTCGAGAACGGGGTCGGGCTTGGGCATCGCCGCCTGAGCATCATCGATATCGAGGGCGGCGACCAGCCCATTTTCAACGAGGATGACTCCCTGCTGATCGTCTTCAATGGAGAGATATTCAATTACCAGTCACTTCGCCGGCAACTTATAGACAAAGGCCACCGCTTCCGCACAAATTCGGATACCGAAGTGATCCTGCATCTTTACGAGGAAAAAGGGCCCGATTGCCTGCACGACCTGAACGGCCAGTTTGCGATTGCCATCTACGACCGCAACAGGAAAAGCCTGTTCCTGGCGAGAGACCGGCTGGGTATCAAGCCCCTGTACTACGTGAACATGGAAGGCAAATTCCTGTTCGCTTCTGAATTCAAATCGATTCTGCGTTACAGGGACTTCCAGACCAGCCTGAACTGGCAGTCCATACATGATTACCTGGCTTTACGCTACGTACCCGGCCCCGGCGGCATGTTCAATGAAATCAATAAAATTCCCGCCGGACACTATGCCATTGTCGAAAACGGCATCCCGCGAATACATCGCTACTGGAAACCGGAAATTTACGACGGTCCTTTTGACAGCAGCGAGGATGAGTATCTCGAGGGTTTTGCCGAGCAATTCGAACGCAGCGTCAAACGCAGGCTGATATCCGAAGTGCCGGTGGGCGCCTACCTGAGCGGGGGGCTCGACTCCAGCGTGATCGTGGCGGCATTCTCGAAACTGGCTGCCGAGCCGGTACGCACGTTCTCGGTAGGCTTCGACTACGAGCATGATGAACTCGCCCAGGCAGCCGCAACGGCCAGGCACCTGGGTTGTCACCATACCGAGATCGCCTGCCGTGCGGAGGACATATCCCTGCTCCCGGAAGTAACCTATCACCTCGATGAACCCATCGGCGACGGTATCGTGGTACCGCTTTATCAACTGTCGAGAGAGGCAAAAAAACAGGTGTCGGTCGTGCTGACCGGAGAAGGCGCCGATGAAATCCTCGGTGGATACCTTTTCCACAAGGCATTGCTGTCCGGCCACAAACTGGCGCGCATCACACCGCGCTTTGTGCGGGAAAAGATACTGGGGCCGGCTGTCGCCCTCGCGCCGAATGCACTCATTAATCTTGCGTTTGATTACCCCGCCGAGCTTGGCCAGCGCGGCAAACTGAAAGTTGCCGATTATCTTGGCCTGCTCGAGCCCGACCAGTTGCCACAGGCATACAGACACCTTACGTCACTGTTTGATGCCCGGGATACCGACACCCTGTATACAGATGAATTCAGGGAACGTCTGAATATGCAGGATGAAAACTCCGAATCCGAAGCAAGGTACAAATCGTCACCCTACCTCAACCGGATTATCGATTTGCAGTTCAAGCACTGGTTGCCGGACTGCATCCTGATGAAACAGGATAAAATGGCCATGGCCCATTCGATCGAGGGCCGCGTGCCATTCATGGACCATGAGCTGGTCGAATACGCACTGAAAATTCCTCCGCGATTAAAGATTCGACGCGGCATAAGCAAATACCTTTTGCGGCGTTATGCCGAGCGCATGCTGCCCGAGGCGGTGACATCGAGACGCAAGCAACCATTTTATATCCCGGTAGAAAACTACTACAGTCATCCGGATTTCCAGGAAATGATGCATGACACGCTTTCTGAACAATCAGTCCGGCAACGCGGAATCGTTCGCCCGGAGGCTGTCGCGCGCCTGCGGAAATCCATGGAAAGCGGCGAGTTTATGTACGCAAAACAGGTGCTCAGCCTGATGATTCTTGAATTATGGTTCCGCATCATGTTCGACCAACGCGGGCACAGGTAACAGGGGATGTACACGATTGATCCGCCCGGCTCGAGCAAACTTTATACTGCACTGGCGCTGACAGTAGCGGCCCTGACCTTGCTGACCACCCTTGGTTTTCGCTTTGGCGTTGACCAGTCGGTTTTCGCTTTTCTGGGGGCGGGAATACTGGAAGGGCACTGGCCTTACGTCGATGCCTGGGAATCTGATTTTCCCGGGTTGATGTTCCTGCAAGCCGTTGAAATATTTTTGTTCGGCAAGTCAATTGCCATGTTCCGGGTATTTGATCTGCTGTTTCAGCTGTTGAACGCCTATTTTATCTTCAAGATCAGCAACCGCCTCTCCGGACGGTCGGCTGCCTTGCTCGCGTTGGCGGTGTTCTGCTTGCTGTACCAGGGCTATGGCCCGTGGAATACCGCGCAACGCGAAGGTTTTTCAGTGCTCTTTGCGTTATCCGGCTTCTGGTTATATTTGACCGCGGACCGCCGGCCCGCGAGCCTGACGGCCGTCCTGATCGGGCTGGGAATCGGTTTCTCATTTACCATCAAGCCAACCCTGTTGTGCTACGCAGCCCTGTATGCCCCGTTGCTGTTGCAGTATCGGCGCAGTCACTGGCGAATCCTGTTATGGGCGTTTGCAGGACTGGTTGCACCATCACTTGCCTTTGTTCTTTTTTACTGGAGCCAGGGCGCCTTGCATGAACTCTACGAGGCCTGTATTGCCTTTCAGCCGATTTACACCAATGTACTGAGAGGTGAAGTGCCGCTGTTGCAGTACTGGCTCGGGAAATTTCAGGGCCTCGGCGACAACTCGGTCTGGCTTGCCGTCGTTTTTATACCGTTTCTGTTCCGGGGACACCATTTACGCGAACGCTGGATGTTGTTCCTGGGATACCTGGGTACTGTTTTCGCGGTCTTCGTGCAGGGCACTTTTGCCGGTTATCACTACATACCCGGCCTGGCCATCGGCGCCATCATGCTGGGATGCATGTATTCACAACTGGCCGATTTCTTCTCGAAACCCTTTCTGCCCTGGTTGAAAAATTCGGCAGCCACGGTTTTTCTTGCGTTTACTATTGCTAGTGGTGGTGACTGCCGCGGCTGTTATTATTCGAAAGGAATCGGTTGATGAAGTATTGTCTCTGCGCTTCCTGGAGCGTCCACAGGCAGGTGAGTGGGCCTTTACAGGTGCGTTTGATTTGACCGAGTCGTGGGACGTTGCCGGGTACCTGCAATCGAATACAACAGTAAAAGACAGGATCCAGGTCTGGGGGTATGAGCCCCTGGTTTATTATCTTTCCGAACGCCGACCGGCCAGCCGTTTCTATGCGACATACCCGCTGGTTATTCGCAGGCCCGGCACGGACCTGACGCCGATGCAGTTGCGCTGGCGGGAAGAATTCATGCGTGACCTGAAGAAGAATACCCCGGCTTACATTGCCGTGGTCAGGGACGACGACTGGTGGTGGTCGCCGGAGCGCATGACATCACAGCAATTACTGAATGATTTTCCGGACTGGAAATCATTCATTCATGATCACTATGTACTCGAACACGAAATCGGCAGAATCATGATTTTTCGCCATGAAAAAAGGTCGCCGGGCAGCGCGCCGTCGGCCGGGGGTTACACGAGGAAAAGCTTATGACCGGCAATAAAACAGGCCCTGTGCGCGACGCGGACAATTTTCTCGTGTTTGGTTCCCCGTTGCTCGGCGAGGAGGAAAAGCAGGAGGTAAGAGCATGCCTCGACAGCGGCTGGATCGGCACCGGCCCGAAGGTCGCGCAGTTCGAGAAGGATTTCGGCCAGTACAAGCAGGCTGACCATGCCGTTGCCGTAAGCTCCTGCACGGCTGCGCTGCACCTGAGCCTGCTGGCCTCGAATGTCGGCCCCGGCGACGAGGTGATTACTACGCCATTGACGTTCTGTGCAACCGTGAACGCGATCATTCACGCAGGCGCCACGCCGGTACTGGCCGATATAGACCCCGCAAGTTTCAATATCGACCCGGCCGAGGTTGAACGAAAAATCACGCCGCGGACAAAGGCGATCCTTCCTGTCCATTTCGCCGGAAGGTCCTGCGATATGGATGCCCTGTGTAACATCGCCGAAAAGCATGGCCTGACGGTAATAGAGGACTGCGCGCATGCGATTGAAACGCAATACAACGGGCGCCATGCGGGAAATTTCGGCGACTTCGGCTGTTTCAGCTTTTACGTAACCAAGAACCTGGTCACCGGCGAAGGCGGGATGGTGCTGACACGCAGCAAGGAAGATGCAGACCGTATCAAGATACTGGGCCTGCACGGCATGTCGAAGGACGCCTGGAAACGCTTCGGTGATGAGGGTTACAAGCACTACCAGGTTGTCGAATGTGGCTACAAGTTCAACATGACGGATATCCAGGCCGCGATCGGTCTTCACCAGTTACGTCGTCTTGAAACCAGCTGGCTCAGGCGGCAGGAAATCTGGAATATCTACCAGCAGGAGCTTGGCGACCTGCCGCTGATTCTGCCGGCCGGCGCGGAACCCGGGACCCGGCATGCCTGTCACCTGTATACATTGCAGATCGATCCGGCTGCCGCCCGCATCAGCCGGGATGCATTCCTCAATGCGATAACCGCGGAGAATATCGGTGTCGGGGTGCATTATCGCAGCATTCCGACCCATCCCTACTATAAAGAGACTTTTGGCTGGTCAGCGGAGGATTATCCCCACAGTTACCGGTTTGGCGAACAGACCGTCAGTCTTCCGCTGTCGGCGAAACTGTCAGACGATGATGTCAGGGATGTGGTTACAGCCGTAAAGAAGGTGCTGGGGCAGAACTAGTTCGCCGAAGACGGCCGCGTGCTGTCATCATGCCTGCGGACCTCGCCAACGGAATACTGTGGACGCCCGTTCATGGTTATGAAAATGCGTCCGATGTATTCCCCCAGCGCGCCAATTCCCAGCAGTTGTATCCCGCCGATAAAGCAGACGGTCACTATCAACGATGCCCAGCCTTCCACCGAGCGCTCAAGGAACAGCGCTTCATAGATGAAGTAGAAACCCATCAGGAATGAAAGCAGTGCGACCGTGCCGCCCAGAATGGATGCAACTCGGAGGGGAATAACAGAGAAACTCGTTGCAAGTTTCAACCAGACGCGGATCGAGCGGACCAGGTTATAGTGGCCTTTACCGGCATAACGGGAGTGATGCGTGGCCGGAATCTGCGTCAGGTTCGAAGTAACGGTAAAAATGATACCGTCGACGTAGCTGAACGGCCCCTGATACCTGATAATTTCATCCACAACATCGCGGCGAATCGCCTTGAACGGTGACATGTAGATATGTTTTGGCTTGCGCAACACCCTGCGCGCAAGCCACTCTGCCGAGAGACTCCCCAGGTTTTTCCACAATGCCTGTTTTTTGCTATCGAAGTAGGCATAGACCACATCGTATCCCTGCATTGCCGTTTCATACAGGCGCGGGATATCCGAGGGGTCGTGCTGCAGGTCGTCATCCATGATGATGACGACATCACCTTTCACCTGGTTCAGACCCGCCATTATGGCATTGTCCTGACCGACATTCTTGCGGAGATTGATACCGGTAATGAAATCATATTCCCCGACCAGGTTATCAATGACCTGCCAGCTATCATCAGTGCTTCCGTCGTTCACAAGGATCAGCTCATACGTTGCTATGGATTTTCCGACGTCCTGGCGAACACGGCGGGCCAGTTCAGGCAGACAATCGGCGCTCTCGTATACGGGCACTACTATAGACAGGTTCATTTCAGTACTTGATCTCCGCTACCAGGTCGCGTCCTTTTGAAATCACCCTGAACGTGCAATGCCGGCGTTGCTGTTCGGCATTGATTTCGTCAATCAGGCTATCCTCGTTAAAACGGAACGCGGCAGGGCCTGTTCCGGGATTCGCCAGCTTTCGGGCAACCCGGCCAATGATGCCATTACTCGAGGAGAGATTACAGACAGGCTCGGAGATTATCAGGCGATCGGTCTTTCGAGAGACCCGGTCGAAAAACTGTTCCAGTTGCTCGTGAAAATGATAGAGTGAACCTGCAATGATATACAGGTCTGCCGGTGGAAGTTCCATTGACATGATACTGCCTTCAATTGCATTGAATCCCTGCTTCCGTGCACGGCTGCAAAAGTGCGCATTCAAATCAATACCGGTCCAGTCGATATTCCGCTCGTGACACCATGCAGCTATCAATGTATCGCCAAAGCAAAGCTCGCAGATCGATTTCACGTCCGTCCCGATATTGTCCAGGATGGGCGTGAACCGCCGGCGGTAACCAAAACCATAAAGAAGATTCATTACCAGCCGGTAGGCGGCTATATTAGAGTAGACGAGGCTCCTGCCCATGATTTATCTGCGCCCTCCTGCGATCAGGAGATCCTGGCTGTTACACCGGCCTTTGCCACCCTGAACAATCATTATTCCAGCGACTGCTTCATCGTGAACCGCCCCTTCCCGATCATGTAAAACACCGCGCCCAGGAAGCATACGGGCAGGATGCTGATACGCCATGCGAGGATGAGTTGTGCCCCGCCCTCGTGACCGAGAAGACGAAACAGCCAGTCAAATGCCGCTTCGCCAACACCTATTCCACCTGGAGTTATCGGTAGCGCATTTGCCAGCATGCCAAGCAATGACAACATAACCGTCGACAGAATGGCAATACCGGGCATCAGTACCTGGCCCATTACGGCAAACATGGCCATTAATGCCAGGTGACCGATCATTGATATTGCTGCAGCATATAGCAGCGATCTCCTGTGGTCCCTGAAGGCATGCAACGCAACGAAAATACGGTCAACGAAGCGTCCACCGGGCATTTTTTCGATCATATTCAGATAGGTTTTCCACCGCCGCAATGCGGTTGAAAATGCAACAAACATGAACAGCAGTATCGATACACCGACTGCCATCGAGATGGCAACCATTATCTGCACTGGCTGAATCTCACGGACTACAGGAAAACTCAGCAACGCCAGGACCAGGATTAATACCAGCAGCGCAAACAGCGCCACGACCCTGTCAACGAGGAGAATTGTGGCGATTTCCGGCGTGCGCCCCCGGTTTTCCGATGCAAGGTAATACAGCTTGGCGATATCACCACCCGTTCCACCCGGGATGACAAAACTGAATAATGCGCCGATGGAAACCACCCGGTACCCATTGTAGAAGGACAGGTGGAGATTCTGTGATCTGAACAGCAAGCCCAGGCGTATGGCCTCGACGGCAGCACCGAAAAACGGCAGCGCAATCAAACCCGCAATAATGAATGGCCTGTTGATAATTTCACGGGCACCGGACCAGTTGTCTGTAACAGAAATAATGTATACGAGCAGCCCGACACCCAGTGCAATACGCAGGATGTTCAGCAGTATCTTGAGCATCCTGTTTCTAAGCGGCACATTATTGCCTGTCGGAGAGAAACTCGCGCATGACCCGGGCATAGGGCCTTGCCGGCGAGCCGATCACCGTGGAGTGGTCCGCCACATCAGAAATCACGTTGGAGCATGCTCCCACTACCACCCGGTCACCAATCGTAATGCCTGCCTTGATAAAACAGTTGGCGCCAATCCAGACATCGGAACCGAGTTTGATGGGTTTGATTCTATGATTTTTGTGGCTTTCCTTACCGGTAAACCCGTGCTTGCTGAGCATATTGTGCTCCTGTGCAATGAGAACGCTGTTCGGTCCAATCCCTGTATTATCCCCAATCTCTATCCCGCCCAGCGCGTCAATTTGCACATTGGTATTAACCATAAATGCCTTGCCTATTGAGAGACCGTAACTGTTTACAATCCTGCATCCCTTGCCGATCCAGCAAAATCCATCGAGCTTTCTGGTTGTGCACTTAAGAAACAAATACCTGAGGTATACGCCCTCATAGCCTGGAAAGCTCATTACAACCCACCAAAGATATTCTTCCGCAACCCTGACTATAAGCTGCTTGATGTTATAGCTTGCCAATATCTGCCTTACATTAGGCATTCTTTTCTGCGCCTGATGAAAACTCATTCAATTCTTTCAGGATTGACTCTACATCGAGCATCTTCACGATAGCCTCATCGGAGAATTTCACGCCATACTCCTCCTCCAGCGCAAACACGAGATTCATATGATTCAATGAATCCCATGATCCAATCGTATCTGGAGACGATTGCCCGTTGATTTCTTCCAGTGGCACGTCCATTACCTGGCTGATTATTTCAAATACACTTTCCTGCATTTATTTATCCTCGAATATAACCTGACACTCCTATACTTCGTCTACGGTACTATTATCGAAACTGCACAGGATTTCCTTGAATAAATATTGCTGGTCACCCTCATATGAAGCCGGGGAAATTTCATACCTGCGCTCGCCATCCTTATCCCCGACAATATTGAACCCTTTTTTTACAAAGAATTCGCTTACCTGTTCATTTTTTCTTGTCGGTATATATTCACCGGTAAGTGTTTTGACGGCCCTGGACTCGGCCCTGTCTACAACCCGGTGCAAAAAAGCATGCTCCACACCACGACCCAGCGCCCGGCACGACAGCATGAAACTGTCAATATGTGCATTTGATCCGCTATATTTAACAATGCATGTTCCTATGATTCCCATTTCTCCGAAACGGTCCCGAAGCTGCAATTGTATGACATCCGTGCCGCTATCATCAGCCATGAGCTTTATGTCCGCTTCCGTGTATCTGCGCGTGGTGAGATTGAACTGGTTGGTTTTTTGAGTCAGCTGCGCAATGCGCGGGACCGAGAAATCGGTCACCAGGCTGATCTCGAGGACCATTTCCAGCGACAGGAGATAGGACTCAAGGTCGGAACTGCCGGCCCTGAACTCCTTGCGTTGTACTTCTGACCTGTACATTGCGCCACGTTTTCGGTCCTCATTCGAGATTGACAGGTTGTCGAAATATCCGCACGAAGCCAGCATGTCCCGGTACTCTACCGATCGATCCTTGCCAGCATGTATGGCTTCAACTTCCGGCAGGATACTGTTGACAAGATTTATCTCGAACTCACTGTCATCTATGTATACCAGGCTATCGAGCCCGATGTTCAGGTCTGACGCGATCTGCCTCAGGTTGGATGCCTTATCATTCCAGTTAATCTGTGCGCTCGCAATATGCTTTCTTTCAAGAACCATATCCGGATGCTGGTCAAAGACCGCCCAGACGTCTTCGGGGTTGTTTTTGCTGCACAATGCAATCAGCACACCGCGGTGATAGAGGTTCACGATTTCCTGCTGGAATGCATGGTATGGAGAACCCGGGTAGGTACTGCCAAGCAGGATCGATGCAAGCCCGTCCTCCCCGATCACTCCCCCCCAGAGCGTATTGTCACAATCCAGCACCAGGCATTTCCTGGTTTTCCCCATTACAGGCCGCAGATACTTGATTATCTCTGCAGCAGTCTCCTGCAGGGCCGCCCTGGAGTAAGGCGCTTTACCGATATGCCAGTACCTGTGATCGTAAAAACGGTCGGCCCCGAGCCTGGAAAGGATCATATTGATATCAAGATAGTATGCCGAATCGAATTCGCGAAGGCGCGCGCGAAGATAATTGTTCAGTTCGCCAATAACAGCTGACTGGGAATTCTCGTCCTGGGCATCCAGGATGCCCATGACCGGATATACTGGCAGTTCAAGCCCCGACCACAGGATCATGGCGCTGGACTGTCGCCTGATCCCCGCCAGCACGTCATCGATATACCTGCATACTCTTTCCTTTTCATCTGCAATTTCCGCTGCAGACAAACATGCGAACCTTGCGGACAAATCCACAGACAGACTGTCGATTTTCAGCATTACGACAATGCAACTGACCTCCGGGGCAAAAAGCCTGTCATTTCCTCCAACAGATTCCTGATATACATTGTCGTACTCACCAAACCGGCAATCCAGTCTGAAGCCCTTCGTCATAACAGTAGTAGCGAAGATATGGCTCGATAGCCTCGACAGTGATGTTTCTCAATATGGAAACATTGATATCCGGCAAATCCTTGAGATTATCCGGAGTAAGCTCTTTAAGAATCCGCGCGTACGACACTTGCTTCAAGTCATTGAACCATGCATCACCACCAGCCCGCGCAAGGTCCCTGTGTCCGGCAAGTCGTCCAATCTTCATGTCTGTATCTGTTCCGTGCATCAGGAACAATTATCAAGAAACAATGAATGCCGCAACTATTGGGACATGCTCGCCCGGCTTGCCCTCGTAACCCGGGTTCTTCAACATATTCCTGCACCTCAAAACCCGCAGTTTCCAGCTGCCTGATAACATCGTCAGGCGTCCAGTACAGGTAAATATGATCAGCATTCGGTGCAGTCATCGCTGCGGTGATAAACCCATACCACCCGGTTTCAGGAGCTTGCGTAGGTGTTGAGGAAGAGCTGCGGATCGGTACAGATGCTCCAGCACCTCGACTGACTGGATAATGGGTAACGGTTCCAGGTCGGCCCCGATAATATTCAGGTCCATGGACTTGAAGGAATCCTGAAATCCCCAGCCGTTTATATTGTTCTGGGTAAATTTACGCGAGTGAGGGCTTATATCAATTCCATGCCCGACGAAGCTGTCGTCGTGCCTGAGTATCTGGGTTGTATAAAAGCCGGTACCGGTACCCACCTCGTAAAACCTCTTGTCCTCGCTTTTATCCAGCAAGGGCAGGAATTTCTCCTTGTAAAACAGGAATTGCCGATAGTGATGCCGCCAGAGGAAATGGGACACGAAGATACCGGGCAGGTAGAGCTTCATCATGTAATCCTCATTTAAATACACCTTCTCCAGCGCATCCTCATAAGAGACGTCCTCATAAACCAGCTTCTTGTTGAACAGTTTCTGCAGGCGCATGGCATCTATCGAAAAGTTCGTATAGCCGTTTATTGCGTTGATATTGGCTTCATCATCTTTCGCGAACAGTTTATCGAGATGAAGGTCGAATTCATCCTGCCACTCGTCACCGAACTCCGACTCAAGACTCAAATATGTTTTTTTGAACAGGCCGGCTTTTTCAAAAAACAGGTCCCTGAATAATTCCAATGCTTCTCTGGCCATTTCACTCCCGATCCTGTTTGTTAGCCTGGTGGCTCTTGAACACACACATTGTTTTTCCCTCTACACATACTGGACCATCTGATTTTTTTATTTCCAGGTCCAATAATACACTACCCAGCGGCTGGAGAATCCTTCTTACCGTAGCGCTATAGCTTACTACATCTCCGAGGTATACCGGCTCGTGAAATTTGAGATCGATCGAGCCAATGACCGTATTTTCCCCCGGCAACTCCATTCCCAGAATTCTTGAAAAATGCACCGAGAGCAGGAAACCGTGGACGACGAGATTATCGAATTCTTTCTCCCTGGAGAATGCCCTGTTTGTATGTATACCTGCCGTATCCCTGGTTATATTGATGAACGACGAGAACTGTTCTTCATCAAATGTTACTTCTTCGACGTGACTGTCACCGACCTGTATATCATCTATATTCAATAGCGCCATGAATCTGCCTTCCAGTGTAGTCTCCGAATGCCGTCCTGATCATGAAATCCATACAGGATTCTGTTCATTATAAATTCCCGGCATTGAAAATATTCTAATCGGCGGGTTGACCACGGGGTAGTCAAGTGCGGGCAACTCCAGCCAGGGAAACAGTGGCGGCGTTTTGAACATCATCTCCTGCCGAAAAACCGACCTGCCCTCGATCATGGAATTACAGAGCATCTCCGGGCAGGAAATATTGAAGGGCTGCCCCTGTTTACTGGCATGGTCCGGCATCAATACAATATATTTCGGTTTACGCGCCGCCCAGCCCTGAATAATTTCATTTACTCTTTCGTCATCATCCCTGTGAGATGCATGCATGCCATGGTATTCCGTGGCCCTGTGCGTAATTCTTCCTGCCCCGATCGGGGGCAATTTATCTGCCGGGCCGAAGAATTCGATTACATCTCCATCCGATGTATTGGCAGACAGCCAGATTCCGGCTGCCAGACGGGAATCATTTATCATCTCGTAGCTCAATGCAACACCCCTGAGAAGACTGTAGCATTACGATTGAGCCCACCAGGAAAACGATGCCTGTCTTGCGCAGGACGTGCCCCGGGTGCCAAACATAATAAACCAGCCATGCAGACGCAAAAGACAGGGCCAGGGGGACCGGCAACAGGTAACGCATCTGGGTCGAACGCAGTACAAGAAAAATAAATACCAGGTAGCCCAGCCCCAGCAGCGGCAAGACCGCGCATCTCGGGCATTTCCAGAGTGCCATGAACCAGTCCGGCAACACCCAGTAACAGTCCCGGTAGCGTCATCATGTCCACCAGGTGGCGCAGAATATGAGATAAATATTCAAGATTTCCGGTCAATGTATAAGGGAAGGCCGTAATCACGACTTGCACGGTATCTGCCGCCACTTGCTCCAGTCGTCCGGTTATAAACAGGATGTGATCGATATACCTGGATGGATCGACGAACAATCCGCTGCCGGCACCGAGTGCTGTAAACGCAGCCACAATTGCCGCAGCCGGCGCTTTCCAGTACGACCATGAAAGCACGCTGTTATGCTGCTTGTGCTGCCACCAGAAGAAGACGACCGGCATCAGGATAAAAATACCCAGCGCAGATTCCTTGGTCGCCAGTGCAAATCCGGCCAGCACACCCAGCCAGACGGAACGGCGAACGGTAAAACCATTCGCCAGGCAGTGCGCAAACACCGCCATGGAGGCGGCGATGAAAAACAACATCGGTACGTCCACGTTGCCGGTCCGCGAATAATAGAACATGGGGTAGGTTGTGGCCGTCAGCAGGGCCGCCGTGATACCGGCATGTTTTCCCCAAAGCACGCGTGCGGCCTCGAAAACCGAGACAACAACGCCCACTGCCATCAACACGGTAACGAAATGAGCGATCCCGGACATGACTTTCAGGGCAGTCACCGGATCGCTGAGTCCAAATGGGTAATGACCGCTGACGCCGCTTAAATCACCCGTCAGCCAAAGTACGCCGAGATACGGAATATACGCGGCCGAAACGATGAAAGAGTACATCAATGGATAACCAAGATTGCGGTCTGCTTTTGGCTCTATGATGTTATGCATCTCTGCAAGCGGACCGAGCGGAGTTTCATCATCGGTCCCCCATGAATGGGCCAACTCCGCCGACGTCGCGTTCGGAGCGCCCCACCAGAAGCCGGGCAAGTACAGCACCAGCGCAAACAGCGCAACAAGCAGATGCAGACGGGTTACCCCGGGAAACAGGCCTGCCATCCCTGTTATCCGCCCCGCTCATTCATCGATTTTCCGCCCGGTTTCCGGTCAGTACTGCGCGTAAATGTCGGGTTAATGATCCTGCGCTGGTTCTGCTGCAGGATCCACAGCTCGCGCTGGACCATATTTCCCTGGCGCAGCAACAACACCCATGATGAATAATATAAGTCCGATGAGCATCATCGAGAGACTGGTCAACGCAACATAGGCGGAGACTTCATGCTGGAAAAAAAGTATCGCGGCATAGACAAACAACACGATGCCTGCAACGAAGAACAACAGGCTCAGGGCCCAGACATAACGGACAGGATTGGCGAAAATACTGAACAGGCTGTGCGACACAACCAGCTTGTTTACATTTGAAGAACTCTTTCTTTTAACATTGACATTGTTCAGCTTGTAGTCTTTCCATTCCAGAACAGCCGGTATTTCCCGAATCCTGTAGCCAAGGGTTTTCGCTTTAAGGATAACTTCCAGGTGGAATTCCTTGCCCTCTTCGGTCAGTGGCAGGGAACGTATTACTTCCGACCGGTAGGCCCGGGTCATACCCGTATTCATGGTTACGACGTTTGACATGCAGGCCCGTATGATCCTGTTGCCGATACGGCTGAACAAAACGCGCTTGAGGGGGACATTTTTGTAACAGCCATCGGGCAAATGCGGGCTTGCAACCACGATGTCTGCGTCCGGCCAGCGCCGCATGGCCGCAACGAGTTCCTGCACGATATCCTGCCCCCACGACAGGTCGATCTCGGTGGTAACGATGATATCGCCCGCTGCCGAGTGGATCCCCGTACGCAGGGCATAGCCACGTCCCCGGTTGTTCGAATACTCGATGAGTCGCAGCCTGCTGTCATTTGCTGCAATTTCCCTGACTATATCGGCTGAATCATCTGTCGATCCGTCGTTGACAACGATCAGCTCCCACTCGGCGTCCAGCTTCTCCAGCTGACTCAGCATCTCGATCACCGACTCCCGGATAATGCCGGACTCGTTGTAAAACGGTGATACAACAGAAATATCCATGGGTCCCCCTGGCGCCGGCAATCAGTTATTCCCGGACCTGGTTAAACGAAATTTTACCGGGCTCCCGCACAAAGCCAGGAAAAGAACGCGAGTTGCCCGGCCATCACGCGCACGATGAAACAGGCGGCTCGTAAATCGCTGCAGCAAGGCGACCCAACCTGCCGGCCGTTTGTCCATGAACCGCGCACTCGCGCGCCTGTTCAGCAGAACCACTGGTTCAGCCTGCTGCCCAGTACCGGGGTCACGGCAAGCGGCAGCTTTCTCCAGAGGCGCCGGACCAGCCCCCCGGAATCATAGTACTTTTCGATATCCGGCACCTTGCCTTTCACGGCCAGGTCGTACAATGCAGTGGCCGTGCTGGTGGCGCCCCAGCGCTCCTTGAATTCGATCAGGCCGGCCTGGTCACGCGACGAGGTGCCCCAGCTCAGCCTGTTAAAATTTTCCTGCAGGCCGATCTCGATGGCTCGCCAGTACAGTGCGGGATAGGCCCGCAACGGCACCGCATCCGGCAGCACCGCCGCAAACTTGCTGGTGAGGTTGCGCCCGAACGCAAACATCAGCAAGCCGCCGACACAGCGGCCTTCCACCTCGGCCAGTATCATCCGTACATTTCCTGTCGCCGCCAGGTCACGCCACAGGCGCTCGAAATAGTTCCGACCATACGGTGGCGTGCCGAACGCACGGAAGACCTGCAGGTACACCGCGAAGAAATCCATGTAGTCGTCCAGGGACGTGGCTTCCCGCGTCACCACGCCACGCTTCTGCGCCTTGCGAATTGCCTTGCGGTGGTCTTTCTCGATACGAGACCAGACCTCCTGCTCGCCACCGAGGAGGATTTCAGACAGGATAACAGGCTCACTCTCGTCAAGGTCCAGCCGGGCAAGGTCATCCTGCCTGCTCGCACAGCGAAACTGCAGATAGCCGACACCGAGCTGCCCGGCAAGTGTCATGGCATGCCTGGCAAGGCTTGCCACCGACTCTGAATCCACGGCAAGCGGCCCACCGGCGCCTATGTCATACGGCAACGATATCAGCTTGGAGCCAAGCAAGGGGAAGCTGACCAGGAACATCGGCAGGACGCCGGTGACAAGACCATCGCGCTCACACAGCAGGTAGTATGGCCGGTGTCCGAACACGGTTTGTATGAAATCGCGCCAGGCGAGCGTGTGATAAAAAACCGCATCCTCATGCCCGGAAAGAAAGCGGTCCCATGCTGCCGAATCCTCTCCTGCAAGCGGGCGAACAACGGGTTCAGTACTCATGCGGACGATATGCGTGCAGCGGTTTTGACCGCACCGGCCTGCCTGTCCCGGTGATGGCATTACGGGCAATCTCGACGGTCTCTGTCACCTGGACGGCCGGGCTTTGCGGAAACCCCGCTCTCGCCCGGCACAGGGATCGGCTGCCGGCACCCTGATTGGCAATCAGGGCCATGCCCGCGCCTGTACGGCCCTGCCTCCCGCACACGGGATGCCTGCGGAGGCCGACCGGGTATTCGTTAAAGGCCTGTCCTGCAACATTCCGATGCACATGCATATTCAGCGGTTTTCCCATTGCAAAGATCACGTTTCTCCAGCCTGCAGCCCGGCGCCGGCGTTAAACGTCCCGGTAATGCCGGCATTGGCGGAGTCTCAACAGATTATCGGACGACTCTCTTGATATATTAACCTTTTCGCAGCGTCCTGCGGCAGTTGCGCGGAAACTAGATATTCAGTATCGGTGGCTGGCCCTTGACGAATTTTATGCCACCGAGAAGCAACAGCACCAGACCGAACACCGCGATGCCCAGTGCCAGCGCGGCAAACAGGTTGATGTCCCCGGCGAACCACAACGCCGCGCCCATCAGCAGGCCCGCCACGGTCGGCCGCCAGAAGCGGTTGATTGCCACGAGGGTCAACCCCTGGCCCAGTGCAAACATGACCATGAGACTGCTGACAATGCATTCCGTGATTACCGTGGCCACTGCCGCGCCGATAATGCCGAAGGGCGGTATCAGGGCCATGTTCAGCACCAGGTTCGCCATGGCGCCGATAATGATTGCACGCAGCAGCAGGTCCTGGCGCCCGCGTGCGATCAGTGCCGCCCACGGCACGTTGTGCGCGATCGACAGCGGAACCGACCAGATCAGGATCTGCAATACCAGTGTCGAGGCCGCATACTCCGCGCCAAAGGCCAGCTCGATTATGCCGCCGGCCAGCAGGCAGCCGCCGATGGCAAGCGGGAAAGATACTGCGTAAACATGCGCCAGTGCCGTCTGGAACAGCGTATCCTCGGCAGTCGAGCCGGCGCCATGACGTGTCATGGTCGGCAGCAGGCTCATGCCATAGGTTATACCGAGATTTACCAGCAGGCTGATCAGCGTGTAAGCAGCCGCATAGTAACCGACCTGCTCGCTGTCCCTGAAAATGCGCAGGAATATCAGGTCCGAATTGTAAATGAACAGGCCAAGCAGCATGTGCATCACCAGCGGCAGCCCCGCCCTGAAGACCGGCAGCGCCGTCTTCGGGTCCCACGTCAGCCGAATACGGTAACCGCGCCTGCGCAGCAACAGCACGAGGTACACGGCAACGAATATTTCACTCGCCACCTGGGCCAGCGGCGGGACCCACACTTCCGCAGACCGCAGCATGATCAACAACACCACGGTCAGCCCCAGCAACTCACCCAGCACGCGCGACACGCCGATCGGGCGGGCATCTTCAAGCCCGAGGTGGACCCACTTGGTGCTTGCCGCAATCGGCAGGATGGTCAGGCAATACAGGGACAGGACGGTGCGCTCGGGCTCCGGCATGAAGAACTGTACCAGCAGGATGGCCACCACTGTCAGCAACAGGGCCAGCAACAGCCGCACCCCCATGATGGCCGCGACCAGCCGTTCGAGCGATTCGCGTTCCTTCGCCACCGCCCTGGCCCCGACCCACTCGATCGCGAAATCGGCGATCTTGCTGAAATAGAGATTTATACCAACGGCAAACGCGACCACGCCGTAACCTTCGGCGCCGAGCAGGCGGGCGATGATGATGACCACGGTGAATGCGATCAGGCGGGCCAGCACCTCGCCGGAAACCAGCGCGAGGAAATTTTTCGCGACACTGCGATCAGGGCGCATGGAATTTCATGGCAGTAACCGCTGCAACATCCTGTTCATGACGTTAATATTCAATCCCCGGCGTCGCCCGCGGCCTGCGAAGTAACGGCATAGTATGAGCATTTGATTATTAACAGTTATAATGACACGTTTTACAATCATGACGCCAATTAACAACACAATCCGGTTACGCGCTAACGATGACCGGCCGCGGCGGGACCGGCGAATTGCGAACCGCAACACCGGACCAGGCCCGTTACAGTAACCGGCTGCGGTGCGCAACACTGGCGATAACAGGACGGGTTTGCCCGGAGAGAGAATTTCATGAATTACAAGCTCCTTCTATCGTTGCACAGATGGATATTTATTTTTGTCGGGATCTTTATGGTGACATGGCTGCTCAGCGGCATATTGATGGCGATGCCGCCATACTGGTTTGGCCCGACAGCCCACCACCGAAACCCGCAGGCCGATTTCCGCAGCGTGGTAATTTCACCCGCAGAGGCAATCTCGCGCATGGAACAACACACCGGCCAGCCCGCGAATGTCACCGATATCCGGCTGCGCCAGATCAACAACGATATTCTGTACGCCATCAGACTGGAAGAAGGTGGCGAACAACTGGTCAACGCCACTACCGGTGAGGAGTTTGTATTTACTCCGGAACTGGCAACAAGCATCATTCGCAAGAACTTCAGGATCGAGACACCGCTGGTAGAGGTCAGGAAGCTGGAAAGCCACAGCCGCGACTACCCGTGGGGCAGCCTGCCCGTTTACCGCCTCGATTTCGCGGACGACGGGTCTGCAAACTACTTTGTTGCAGAGCAGGACCTCAAGATATTCCGCAGTTCCACCCTGACACGTGTGCGTGCTGCCATTAACAGCTTGCACGCATTCGATCCGGTCAAACTGATCAGCGACAACGACTGGGTGCGCAAAGGCCTGCTGATAGTCATCGGGACGATCGGACTCGCAGGCGCCCTCATCGGTGTCTGGTTGACGCTGCCGATCGGACGCGGGCGTCGCTAGACTCGTCTGCTACAGCGATTGCAGCGCCCTCAGGGTGTCCGCCGCGGAACGCTCCCAGGAAAACGTGGCGGCACGCCGCAGCGACCGCCCCTCCAGTTCATGCCGCAGACTGTCGTCATCCAGCACCCGCCGCAGGCAATCCGCCAGTTCGCGGTCATCATGCGGATCGAAGAACAGGCCCGCGTCACCGACCACCTCCGGTATCGAGGTGGTATTGCTGCCGATAACAACGGTCCCGCAACTCATCGCTTCCAGTGCCGGCAATCCGAATCCTTCACAGAACGATGGCAGCACAAACACCGTAGCCGCGTTATACAGGGTGTTCAGGTCTTCGTCCTCGACATACCCGGCAAACACGACCTTGTCGCGCAGCGCGGGATTGTCCTTCAACCTTTTCATTTTTTCATCGATCAGGAACACGTCGTCGCTGTAATCGCCCACGAGTACCAGCCTGGTGTCAGTATGCCCGCCGGTTTCCTGCAGACGTAAAAATGCATCCACCAGCACCGCGATATTCTTGTGCGGCGCAATACCCCCGACATAAAGGATGAAACGGCTGTCCGCCGCAAGTCCAAACCGTGCCAGATGTTCCCCGAGGTACTGGCGGTCATCCAGCGGCCTGAAGGCATCGGCCGAACCTTCCGAAACCACGTCGATCTGCTCCGGCGGCAGGCCGAAGTGCCCGGCAATGCCCTGCTTCGAGAATTCAGACACCGTCAGGATGCGGTCCGCCTGCCATACAGCAAGCCGCGTTTTCATATTCCAGAAAAACCGGTTCTTGCGGTTACTGAAAATCAGTTCGGGATACTTCTCGGCGATGACATCATGGATGGCAACCATTTTTTTTGCCCTGTTGAACACAGGGAAATAGGTATACACCGAAGGGTAGAAAAAGATATCAAGCGTCTCCCGCGAGACGCCGCGGCCCATACGCAGCATATCGCTTACACTGCGGCGGCCTTCAGCGGAGGCGGCCTGCGTCGGCGATTCCGAAAGTTCGATAACCACCGGCTGCGCAGCGGCCGGCAGGTCGGCGGTGTCCGCCATAAACGAATCCATGAAGAACAGGTACTCGTTGTCCCGATCGAGCGCCAGCAGCGCGGTCAGCATATGCCGGGTAAACCGGCCGTAACCGCGCGGGTTCGCCCAGCAGGTGGCATCGATACCTATACGCATTCGTTCCGGCCTCAGCTGCCCTGACGCCCGCGCGGCGATACCGGTCGTTTACCCACGCGGTAATAAACCCGCCACGCCGTCAACCAGTCGCGCAGACCGATCTTCTTGCCTTGTGCCTTGCTGCGCGGGAAATAATGTATCGGCACCTCGACGATGGCCTGTCCGCGCGCCAGTACCCTGGATGTAATTTCATGGTCGAGTTCAAATCCGGTGGTCGTCAGCTCCAGTGACTTGATGACGTCCCGCTTGAACAGCTTGAGCGCCGTCACGGTGTCGGTCAGGTAACGGCCGGTAAATATATATGCAACGAAACTCAGGCTCCTGCCGCCCAGGTAGGCCGTCCACGACTGCCCGGCATGCCGGCCAAGCAACCACGCAACTACGCCGCGGCGGCCGTGCGGGTCGATGTAACGACTGCCATAGACGGCATCCACGCCGGTTTCGAGCAGGGTTGTCATCATTGGCACATAATCTCCGGGCTCGTATTCCAGGTCGGCATCCTGGATGATGATGTAGTCGCCGCTCGCGACCCGAATACCGCGCTTGACCGCTTCGCCCTTGCCCGAATTCTGCGCCAGCTGCTCGACAATGACGCCGGGACAGGCGCGGGCAATGGCCGCGGTATCGTCGGCCGAACCGTCATCGACGACGATGATTTCCATGCCGCAGTCGAGCGCCGACAGGTCGACCTGGCGGATTTTCTCCAGCAGCGCCCCGATAAACAGGCTTTCATTGAATGCCGGTATGACGACCGACAGCAGCTTTTCAGCCATCCCGCAGCCACTCCTCGACCAGTGCGCGTTCCGCAGGCGTATTGATACCGATTGATTCCATGTAGTGCGTACCCGAAAGTGTCAGCGTACCGCCATGGTCTCCCATCCAGACGATAAATGGCAGGAAATTGCGCTCACCGGTCCCCTTGCCTGCTTCCACGGACTCTGCAAAGCGCGGTAACAGCTTATAATAGGCATTATCCGACATGACGAACAGGCCCATGTCGCTCTCGCCCGTTGCCGGCATGACATCATTTTCACGGCGGTGCAATATGTGCCTGATCACGCCCTCATCGTCGCGTTCGAAATGAATATAGGGTTGTTCACGCCGAATGGTCGGCAGCACGAGTTCCGCTGCGGGCGCCAGGGCCAGCGCATCGGTAACTCGCTGAACGGTCGCGGGCCGTATTGCCACCTGGTCACACCAGGTCACCCAGACCTGCAACGGCCGCTGCGCCTCCAGCAGTTTCGCGGGAAGCAGAATGGCATCGAGCATACCGGTCGGTTCAGCTTGCACCACCACGTCGACCGGCACCTGCGCCCCGGCGAGATGTCCACGCACCATGGTCTCCGCCACCGGACTGCAGACAACCACAAAGCTGTCCACCACCGGCGCATACAGCGCCAGCAAGTGGTCCAGCATCGGCCTTCCGTTTACTTCCACCATCAGCTTGGGCACGGATGCACCCAGGCGCGAACCTGATCCTGCCGCCGGGATGATCATGACCCTGCGCATTACCGGTCTACCCCGGTCGCCCGCAGCAGCTCGTCCAGGTCGTCGAATGTACCGAGAAAACGTTCGCCGTCCACCTTGACGCCGGTGCGTACCGACACCACGCAGGCACCGGCCTGCAGGGCCGACTGCAGGCCCGACAGGCTGTCCTCGACGACCAGGGTCGCGTCGGCCGGTATTCCCAGCGTGTTGATGATTTGCGCGTAGATGTCCGGTGCCGGTTTACCATGAATGACTTCCTCGCCTGTCACCACAGACGCGAACATGTCCGTGAACCCGTAACGATCGAGTACCGCATGCGCGGTCCCGGTAGATGCCGCGGTGCCCAGTGCCAGCGCCACCCCGCTTGCGGAAAGCTGCTGCAGACAGGCAGCCGCATCCGGAAAACAGATATCACCGGCAGCGATCAACTCCCGGGCACATTGTTGTTTCTGCAAGGTCCATGCATCGATCTGCGCGGCAGTCGGCCGCAATCCAGCCGTCACCTCGCTCACCACCTCGCTTGTTTTGCGGCCGGCAATACTGGCGTAGTCCGGCCCGACGACACCGAGCTGCCGCCACAAATCATCATAGGCACGCGCATGGCTGGCTGAAGTGGAAACCAGCACCCCGTCCAGATCGAAAATAACCAGCCTGAATGGCCGGCCGTCCAGGCTGATCGTCATCGACTGCTGAAACGCCATTTGACGATCTCCACAAGGCACCGGAAACCGTCGGAGACTGTTGTCCGGTTGGCCTTTTCGGGCGACAGTGAGAAAAAACGCACCGGTGATTCAAACATCTCGCCCTGGTCGCGTAATATTCGGGAAATCAGGTTGAAGTTGAGCCGCTTGTCATCCAGTGACAACCCGGCATTACGCAGGTAATCGGTACGGATCGCCCTGGCACCCGACAGTGGATCGGAAACATAGCGCCCGTACAGGAACATAAAGGCAAGGCTCAGGAGGTAACTGCCAAGAAAACTGGCCGCGCCGAGCACGCGGCTGCGCTGGTAACGCAGGTGATAGGACTCGCGGATATCACGCATGGACAAACGGCGGCTGCCCCAGACTGCATCCAGCTTGCCGGCCGCCAGCAGGGCGGCAATACCGGCGATATCCTCACCCCGGTACATGCCGGATGATTCGAACAACAGCACGTAATCAGGGTCACCCCCAAGCACCGCCTGCAGCAGGTCGCCGGCAGCGGCTGATGCGCCGACATTGACCAGGTGGAACGGAATTGCCGCCGACAGCTCGTCTGCAAATGCCTGCTCGCAGGCACAGTAAAAAACCGGCTTGATCTTTACATCGCCGAGACCGGCGCGCGCCGCTTCGAGAATGCTCTGCGAGACTTTTTCGATAGAGGACGTATCCAGCAGGACGATGGCCGCCGACGGGTGCTTCTCTTTCTCGACATAGGACTCGATGAACGGCATGAGCACTTTTTCCACGCTGTGCACGCCACTGACGCCATCCTCGAAATTCGCGATCCGCACCAGCCGCGGGTCCTCGATGTCCTGCAGCTGGCCCAGCGGGATATAGGGCATCCCCTGCTCGGTACTGAACGGATCATTCAGCAGGTAATGCGTGATAAGAAATGGCGCCGGTATTTCACACCGGTTTTTCTCCCGCAGGTAATAAAGCGCCTTGTCGATAATTCCAACCGCGCTCAGGCCCGTTATCTCGGCGTCCTCCTGGATATTGGTGACAAGCACCTTGACCGCCGACAGGTTGCGGGCAATGGCGCGGCCGATACCGGGCGTCATGTAGGAAGGCAGCAGACTGGAATGTTGCGTGCCCGGCGCATAGACAATGACATCCGCCGCCGCGAGACGCTCCAGCAAGGCAGGGTCAGGCACGACCTCGATCGACCTTGCATGCAGCAGCCTTTCGAGTTCGGCGCCGGTCGGCAGTTCTCCAGGCCAGTCCGCGGGCGGGCTGTCTACCAGGTAAATTTCATCAATGTGATTGCGACGCCGGTCATCCACGATATCGGCTTCGCTGGCCAGCAGGCCGGCGTCCCGGTCGACAGCGACCAGCCAGGCATTGGTGCCGTCGGTAACGTTGGCGACGATACCCCGCGGTATTTGCAGGAGATCGCAATAATCATCGACGGCCCGGTTGAAATTTCGCTCACTGACCAGGAAACAGCCGGCGAATACGAGATTACCCAGGCTGCAATCGGAAAAATCGAATGACTTTCCGGTTCGCGCCATCTCTTCTGAAAACGCGCCCAGCCGGTCGGCAACCAGGCCACGCACATTCGCCGGCAGGTCCGCCAGCAGCCTGCCCAGGTCACGATTGAACCCGGCATCGGGCGAATCGCCTTCACCGCGCAGTTGCTGTAATGCAGTCTGTGCATCACGCTCGCTGAAACCGTCGGGAAAACGCAGATCAAGCAGCTCGACCAGCGCCGCTTCGCAGGAGCCGAGTGCCTGCGCCACGGTGGAGGCATTCTTGCGGAAATCCGACGGCCCCAGGCTGTCACCGAGAAAACGCCGGACTTCGCCCGTGGAAAGGCCATCGTCGTAACCGTTGATCGCGAGCGTGAGGCGAACATGCGGGTTTTGCACCAGTTGCGATGACAGGGCGCGTGAACCGCGCCCGCCGGTAAACAACAACACGTTGACTTCATTCATGACCGGGTCCCGGTCTGCGCTGCTGGTACATACAGGTTATTTTATCTTTATATTTCAATAGCATGATCCAGGACAGCCACAGCGGCGCCGTTTTCAGCAGCAGCACCGGGAGCAACTGGGCCAATGTATCAAATGCAAAACGGCCCTGCAGCAGGTGGATCACGATCAGGTTCTGCAACGGCAGGACCGCTACCAGCAGGCCGAGCATCCAGTACTGCGCGCGCGCCATGCACGGTGCGGCTGCCAGCAGGCAGGCAAGCGGAATAAACAGGAACGACAGGTAATGCTCCCAGAGTGTCTGCGATATCAGCAGGAAAAACAGGACTGCCAGCAGGAAGTTGAAATGCGCGCGGGCGAATTCCGTTGCAAGTTTATAACGCGTCTTCACCAGCACGTATACGAAAGTGATAACCACGCATATTTTCACCAGCAGTTGCAGCATGTTGAACACCGGCTCCCTGACCGGCACAGCGCCCTGTTGCTGGAACAGTGTCTGCAACGCGCCGAATATCGAATAGATGGAACTGTTGTAGGTCCAGTGCGAATTAAGTCCTGCGCCTGTCAGCATCTTCGTAACGAACTCCATCTGTATATCCCATCCCATAACGGCAACTGACACGATGCCGGTGATGCCAATCCAGGTCAGCGCATACAGGGCGAACACGCGGGACGATACCAGCATGAGAAACAGCAGGCCGGTCGCCAGCGCCGGCTTTATCATGACGGCCGCAACGAATAACAGGGATGACCAGCCATAGCGCAACCGGCCGTGCAGTGCCAGCGCAACACATAACAACAGCAGGACTGTTGCCGTCGTCTGGCCACCGACCCGGAATACTGTCCAGAAAGGCTGATACAGCAGTACCAGGACGGAAAAGAACAGCGCAAACCGCCAGCGTGACAAATTATCAGTGCGAGCGAAGCCGCGCGCATGGAAAAACAGCACCAGTAATGCCGCGGCATACGCCAATACGTTCTGCAGCTTGAAAATCACCAGCGCGGTTTCCGGTTTGAAGTGGCTGAGCGGAGCATACAGCCAGGCGGAAATGGGCGTCCCCCAGAAATCCAGCAATCCCTGTGGCGGCTGACCGGCTATCAGCCCCTTGTCCGTTTTCAACAGGCTGTCCAGCTGTCCGGCCGCAACTGTCCTGCCGGCATCATAGAAGTTCGCGAAGTCCCAGCCGAGTCCGGCCGGTACAATAATGCCGATGATGCAGCCCGCCACGACAAGGCACAGGCTGGTCCAGACAGACACACGGTAGATACCCGGTATCCTGACTGCGAGGTCAGCTTCACCTGCTGAATTCAAAAGTCCAGTTCCTTTTTCGCATGTCACACGTGTGTAAAATTACAGCACCTCCCGGAAACATAACATTTACTACCCATTGCAACCACATACTGCTTACAATACAGGCAGCTTCGGACAGTGCAAGGCAACACATATCAAATAACCGCCGGGTAACAGACAGGATATGACGTGAAGAAGATTATTACTCTGTTACTGGTGTTCATCATCACGGCACTGACGCTGACCTACGCCCTGTGGGACATTAATTTCACGGAACTTGGCAAACTGCTCTCCGGCGGCGACTATCGTGTACTGCTGCCCATCCTGCTATTGCTGGTGCTGTTTTACTGGATGAAGGCACTGCGCTGGGTCTATATACTCAAGCCTGTCCGCCAGTTCACACGCAAGGAAGTTACCCCGGCACTGGTCATCGGCTTTGCTGCAAATAATATTTTCCCCGCGCACCTCGGCGAGCTGGTCCGCACCGTGGTTTTTGCACGCAAATTCAGCCTGCCATACAGCAGCGTGGCGATAACACTTCTGGTCGAGCGCGTGTTTGACCTGGTAGCCATCCTTTCACTCTACGGGATCGGTATGGCTGTAATCGGCACGCCACCCGCCGCTCTTGAGATCGGCGCCTGGTTCATCACCCTGCTGATGGCCGGATTTTTTTTCGCCATCGCAATCATTCTCTACAAGCCGGGGCTGGTCCTGAATAGCGGCAGGTGGCTGGGCCGGCGTTTGCCTTCGCATGTGGCAACTCGCCTGAACGACATACTTGAAAATATCATCACGGCATTCTCGTCCCTGAAATCACCGCAGTTGGTGGCTTTCATGACGGTGTGGTCGTTGCTGAAGTGGGCGGTAATGTCGGGCATGATCTGGCTATCGCTGATCGCCTATGGCACGACGATCTCCCCGGCCATCACCCTGGTACTAATGGCCGTACTGGCACTTGCCGCCGCCGTTCCCAATGCACCGGGCTATATCGGCGCCATGCAGGCCGCCTACGTATTTGCCTTGCGGCCTTTCGGAATATCGGAGGAGATCGCGTTTGCGGCCAGCGTGCTGTTCCTGGTATGCCAGTGGTTGCCCGTGACGATTGCCGGCGCAATCTATTTCATAAGCGGGGGCCTGCACGTGGACGAGGTCCGCCGGGAGCTGGAAGAAGCCGGGGAAGCATAGCTCGTCGCAATGCCCCCCGGCGTTGTTCGCTAAATCAATTGGCCTGCTTGCTCACCGCTCCGGACTGCGCACTCTCCACACCATTGACGTCGTAGGTACTCATGACGACATAGTAATCGCCTATCGGCAGGTCGTTCACGGATGCAGTGGTTACCGAGCCATCGGCAATGTCGATCATGTTTGGGTAATTGCCCGGAGTATCGCCGTAGTAGACCCGGTAACCGTCAATATCCGATAACGACAGCGGTGTACCGTCCGCGCGCGCCACCGGTGCCGTCCAGCTCAGCGAGAAACTGCCTGTTGTGATTGCCGCATCCACCTGGATGGCAAAGCCCGGCAGGCTGACAGTATCCGTGCCGTCACGCACCGAGATCACGATGTTGCTGTAATTGCCCGTCTGCGCGTCCGACGGCGTACCGCTCAGGCGCCCGGTCGTCGTGTTGAAGCTCGCCCAGGACGGGCGGCCGCTGATGCTGAAGGTCAGGTTGTTGCCGTCGGCATCCGAGGCGTTTGGCTGGAAGCTGTAGGCATACCGGCCGTCACGCTGGTCGCCGGGCTGCCGCTGATCACCGGCGGGGTGTTCACCACCGGCGCCGCGTCCACGCGGACACTGAAGCCCGGCAGGCTGACAGTATCGGTGCCGTCACGCACCGAGATCACGATGTTGCCGTAATTGCCCGTCTGCGCGTCCGACGGCGTGCCGCTCAGGCGCCCGGTCGCCGTGTTGAAGCTCGCCCAGGACGGGCGACCGCTGATGCTGAAGGTCAGGTTGTTGCCGTCGGCATCCGAGGCATTTGGCTGGAAGCTGTAGGCACTGCCGGCCGTCACGCTGGTCGCCGGGCTGCCGCTGATCACCGGCGGGGTGTTCACCACCGGCGCCGCGTCCACGCGGACACTGAAGCCCGGCAGGCTGACAGTATCCGTGCCGTCACGCACCGAGATCACGATGTTGCTGTAATTGCCCGTCTGCGCGTCCGACGGCGTACCGCTCAAGCGCCCGGTCGCCGTGTTGAAGCTCGCCCAGGACGGGCGGCCGCTGATGCTGAAGGTCAGGTTGTTGCCGTCGGCATCCGAGGCATTTGGCTGGAAGCTGTAGGCACTGCCGGCCGTCACGCTGGTCGCCGGGCTGCCGCTGATCACCGGCGGGGTGTTCACCACCGGCGCCGCGTCCACGCGGACACTGAAGCCCGGCAGGCTGACAGTATCCGTGCCGTCACGCACCGAGATCACGATGTTGCTGTAATTGCCCGTCTGCGCGTCCGACGGCGTACCGCTCAGGCGCCCGGTCGTCGTGTTGAAGCTCGCCCAGGACGGGCGGCCGCTGATGCTGAAGGTCAGGTTGTTGCCGTCGGCATCCGAGGCATTTGGCTGGAAGCTGTAGGCATCTGCCGGCCGTCACGCTGGTCGCCGGGCTGCCGCTGATCACCGGCGGGGTGTTCACCACCGGCGCCGCGTCCACGCGGACACTGAAGGCCGGCAGGCTGACAGTATCGCGTGCCGTCACGCACCGAGATCACGATGTTGCTGTAATTGCCCGTCTGCGCGTCCGACGGCGTACCGCTCAGGCGCCCGGTCGCCGTGTTGAAGCTCGCCCAGGACGGGCGGCCGCTGATGCTGAAGGTCAGGTTGTTGCCGTCGGCATCCGAGGCATTTGGCTGGAAGCTGTAGGCATCACCGGCCGTCACGCTGGTCGCCGGGCTGCCGCTGATCACCGGCGGGGTGTTCACCACCGGCGGGGGGTTCACCACCGGCGCTGCGTCCACGCGGACACTGAAGGCCGGCAGGCTGACGGTATCGCTACCGTCACGCACCGAGATCATGATGTTGCCGTAATTACCGGTCTGCGCGTCCGACGGCGTGCCGTTCAAGCGCCCGGTGCCCGTATTGAAGCTCGCCCAGGACGGCCGGCCAGCTAATGCTGAAGGTCAGGTTGTTGCCGTCGGCATCCGAGGCATTTGGCTGGAAGCTGTAGGCACTCGCCGGCCGTCACGCTGGTCGCCGGGCTGCCGCTGATCACCGGCGGGGTGTTCACCGGATTCGCGTTGCCATCGGCAGCAACGACGGCATTTACCGCGTTAATATCGTCAAGAGATGCGTATGGCGTCATACCGGCAACGCCATCCATTGCTAATGAACTGTCTGCCGGCAGGACTGCTGCAACGCTGGCGATCGAGGTATTGGCGGTCAGGCTATCGAGAACAATGGCAATACTGGCCAGCGGTGAACTGACATCCAGCACTCGGGCAGCGGCAACGGCAGTACGCGCCTGCTCTAACATACCAGCAGAAATCGGGACACTGGCTGATAACTGCCCGGCTGACACATCAGGATGCGTAGTCATGATGGACTGATCGAGCATACCGGTTGCCACCATCCCGTCCACGCGCAGGTTGTTGCTCAATGCCTCTACCAGCACCTGGCCCGAGACGACATTTGCGACCGCGGCAATTGTAGCGTCTGCCGCATTACCGCCCTGTCCGTCCAGGACACCATCGCTCATATCGGCGGCCAGCACCGTCATGACTGCATCTCCGTCGAGCGGTCGGCCGGCGGTGGCCATGAGATCCCGGGTGCGGCGTATGACCTCGCCCATGGATTCACTGGCCTTGACGATATCCGCAATATTGTTGTCTGTAATTGCCGAGGTAATGAGGTCCGGCACCTGGTTGCTGTTCAAACCAAATGACAGTGAGCCCATGACCATTGCCTTCGCAGCGTCAATCTTGCCGGCATCCAGGCCACCCGGCGATTGTTCCGCCACCTTTACGATAAGAGTCGAGTGCGGGTTGATATTGGCTGTCTTGACTGACGGATGCGCCATGACCGAAATCATCCTGAAATCCGGTGCCTTGCCTGTGACCAGGTCGATGCCGCCACTGGCTTCGAGCCGTAGCGGATATTCGTTACCCCTGGCCTTGACCCTGGCCTGATAATTGGCCTTGCTGTCACTGACAAAGCTTCCCAGCAGGGTACCCTGTGAACTGTAGACGTTCACCGTGGCACCCGTTACAGGTCCGTCCCCGACACTGCCGCTGACGGTAACAGTTTCCGAAGTGTTGATTGGGGCACCGCCCGAACTGTCGCCCAGCAGATCCTCCTCGAGACTGCATCCGATCAGTGTTGACGTGGCAAGTGCTATCAGAAACACTCGAAATATGTTCAAGCGGAAAAAACCAGTGAGCATATAGATGATCTCCATCGGAGCGGCGGGCACGGCAGGCCGCCAGGGGCGCTATATGAATGCCTGGTTTATATTCCTGAAAATAGAGGAAAATGTGCGTGTTACAACACACACACTGGCTGCGACGCCAGTCACAGAGAGGGACTAAAACAGGGGGGAATACTGAAACTGTGATGCAGGGCCGCCCGTATGCGGGCAGCTGACAGCGAAATTTTTTACCGGCTAAGAGTAGAGATCTAGATTGATCCGCGCCCCAGCAACACGACTTCCGCCGTTTGCAGCAGGACCAGGGCATCCAGCAGTATGCTGTAGTTCTTTACATAGTAGAGGTCGTACTGGAGCTTTTCGAGACCGTCTTCCTCAGAGGCCCCGTAAGGATAGCGGATCTGTGCCCAGCCACTGAGACCCGGCCTGACACGGTGACGTTCATTGTAATAGGGGATTTTTTCGGTGAGCCGCTGCACAAACTCGGGGCGTTCCGGCCGTGGCCCGACAAAACTCATGTCGCCCACCAGAATGTTATACAACTGCGGCAACTCATCAATCCTGAACTTCCTCAGGAATCCGCCCACCCATGTAATCCGGTCATCGTTTTTATCTGCCCAGCGCGCCACACCATCGTGTTCCGCATTGACAACCATGCTGCGAAACTTGTAGATCTGGAACAGTTTGCCGCCCTCGCCGACCCGTGTCTGGCTGTAGAAGACAGAATCCCTGAAGCGGCTCTCGATCAGGATCGCACAGCTGGCCAGCAACACGATCGGTAATACCAATGGCAGCAGCAGCAGGACGAAGGTGATGTCGAATGCACGTTTCCACATGCGGCGGAAAGTGCTCATCTGGAACCCGTCGGAAAGAAACAGCCAGCTGGGTTGCATTATATCCAGCCGAATCTTGCTGGTATGGCGCTCGAACAAGGTCAACAGGTCGATAACCTCGACGCCACCCATCTTGCAGTCGAGTAATTCATGAATCGGCAGGCCACTGCGCCGTTCGTCCATGGCAAGCACGATAACATCGATGAACTTGTCATTTACAAACGTGGACAGTGACCCCGGCGTTCCGCTAAACCCGATACCTCTATCCGCCCCTTCATCACCCGGCATGGGCATATAGGCAATGATATTAACATCGTCTATATCGCCCCTGGATTGTGCCTCCCGGACCAGGTTGGCCGACTTGCCGGCACCGAGTACAAGCACTCGCAGGCGCATGTCATGTGATCTGGCAATACGCATAAACACCAGCCTGCTTGCCATGATGGCGATAAAGCTGACAAATATCGAAAGTGCGAGTACACCACGCCCCATGAACATCGTTGGCGAGAGATAATAGATCAAGGTGAGTACAATCGTGCCGGCCAGCATGCCGCCGCCTATGCGTACCGCAAGAATATTGATCGACCTGATGGGTTGCCGCTGATAAATACCAAAGGCAATCAGGCTTAATTGCAATACCCCGCAGAATACCACCGCCCTGGGCAGGAATGGTCCCAGACGCTCCTGCCAGTTCGGGCCCTCGAAGCGCAACTCAATGCCGATGTATAACGACATAACCAGCAGGGCAGACTCGATAATGCCAAGCAGAACAAACTCGGTCGGAATGTGGTGCCTGAATAACTGCGTGGAATGCGCGAAAAAACGGCCCGAACTCTTGCTGGGACCGTCAGCAGTCTGCTGTTCCCTGTTCTCCAGATCGGTGGGTTCGTCCTGCATTTGTTCCTTATCCCTGACCGAATACCTTCGCCCTTAGCCACTTCAATACCGAACCATGATTAGCCGGACCTTCACCTGGAGCGAGTGGCTGGTGTTTTTGCATTGCCCGACGTTATCGGCGGGCAAATTATCACCCTTAAAAATAACCTGGGCCTTGCATTAGCAATGCCTGTAAAAAATATAGACCCTGCCTGCTTTGACTACAAGCTACGGGAGGCAGGATTATGAATTTTTCACTGACAATTTACCATGAATTAACAAATTGACTAATCTGCCTGTTTGCCTGTCTGCCACACTGAATGCCGGGACAGCGCAGATGTTAGCGCCCGAATCCGTAGCCGACACCGGCACTAATGCGGGTCTCGTCGTAATCGTTACCACTCAGGGTACTGTCCCGGTTGTTATACTCCAGCCTGATATTCGCGCTGAGCTTTCGCGACAGGCTGTAGTTCATACCGGCAGCCAGCGAAACCGTATTGTCTTTACGTGTCGGTGCGTCTTCAACCTCTGTCCTCACGTAGCGGCCATCGAGCAGGGCCATTAGCCGCGACGTCAGCCGGTAATCGAACACCGTACCGACTTCCTGCGCCCTGCGGTCCTCCGTCACGACCTTGTAGTCCAGGTCACGCAGTTCGGACCAGACGCGCGCGTTGATGTTCGTCCCCTTGCGAGTATAGGTCGCGCGCAGCTTGATGTCCCGCACGACATCACCTGAAGTCTGCACGTTGGTAAACGAGCCGGTATTCGGATTAATCGATGAACTCAGAAAACCGGAACTGGTGTCAGTCAGGTCCGAGGCAACATCCACCTCCAGGCTGGAACGCCCTGACAGGTCATAGACCAGGTTGAACCCGGCATTGTAACCATCCTCATTACTGCCCATATCCCTGTCAATGCGGGTTGCTCCGGCCGTGACCCGGTACTTGTAATGCGCGCGCGTGGCGTCGATGCCGACATCCAGGTTCGTGCTGGTAAAATCGGTATTGAGCACGGGATTATCATACTCGACATCCCTGTATCCGCCATCCAGAAACAGCGACATTGCCGGAGTAAGTAAATAGGACCAACTGGCATTAATCCCGACCTGCTGATTGTCGGTATCGCTTGTTTCATAGTAAAAATCGTTAAACAGAGGACGCAACCTGAGGGTATGTTTATCGGCAAGCGGCAGAGTGATAAACGGCATTGATGCTGAAGGCATTGATGTCCTCGGTATTATCAGGCGTGCCCGGTAACAGGTTATCGATATCCTGCTGGGTGAAATAGTCGGAAATATTCCAGACCAGGCGGTCCCTCACCTGCTCCCAGCTTGCCGTTCCACTCAGATCGAAATAAGTCTGGTCGCTGAAAGAATTGTCGAGGTAGTCGAGGTAACGCAGTGACGCCGTCGCATCGCCGGTGAGTGGCCCGCTGTCTTCCCTGACATGACCGCCAATCCGGGCCGTAACGATCTGATCGTCTTCCTCGCCGCTTTCTACCAGCCGCACGTTATCCGTATGAATCACGTCCAGGCCAACGCTGCCGCCTGCCTCCAGTGCGGCCACTACAGGACTCAACGCCAGCATCATCGCAGGCACCACACCACGCACAACATACCATTGCATAACCGGGAGCCTCATTGGCAATTCACCTTTACAGGGCCTCAGAACACACTTTCGGGCACGGTGATTACATCACCGGGCTGGAGAAATACATTGGTCCTCATGTCACCGTTTTCGAGGATATCCTTGAGACGTATGTCATAGGTATCGGTACCTTTTTCGGTACGGCGGTGCAGCTTGGTGCGATTGGCGTCTGCATACAACGTGACACTGCCGGCATCCAGTACAGCGTCCAGTACCGTCATGTGCTGATGGTAAGACATCGATGTGTTCTTGTTGACTGCGCCGGTGACTCGAATGCGGGACAGGAACGACTGTCCCTGCAAACCGGTCAGTATGACCGTCACGTTGGGATTCTTCACGTAACTGGAAAGCCTGTTTTCCAGTTCAGTACCCAGCGCCTCCGGCGTCTGGCCTGCTGCCATGATATCGCCAACCAGCGGCACGGCGATCATGCCGTCCGGGCGAACCGGCTCCGCAATCGACAAATCCGGATTGTTCCATACGCTGATCTGCACCTGGTCGCCCACGTCGATATGGTAGGCCTCCGTTAGTACGCTCTTGCCACTTCCCTGCTCCGGGAGCCGACCGGCGCCGGTCATTGCACAGCCCGCCAGAGCCCCTAAAATAATCAAAGTAATCAGGCGGTTGAAAAATTTCGTCATGTCATACTCCTTCAGGGTTTCACGATTCCAGGCTGTGTATCCCAAGCGGCAAACAGCGGCCAGCCAGATGACACAGGACTATAGCATAAACGTACCACCTGACTATCTCAATAAATCAGTGAAATCAACGACATGATACTTGCCCCCACCAGGCTAGTCACAACCGGCCGCACACTGGCTGCCACGGATATTGCGCAGAAAATTGCGGGTTGCGAGATAGGCAGTCACCGGCAGTGTATCGAAATGCCGAATGCGCCAGTCCGAGCGCAGGTAATAGCTGTCCAGTCGCGGCAATGCCGCGCTGTCTTCCCGCGCGCCCAGTCGCCGCAACTCCGTGGTCACGGTGCCACGGTAGCGATTACGCGCAAAATCACGGACCAATCGATTATGGTGACCAAACGGGTAGGCAAACCAGGCCGGGCGCCGTCCCAGTCGTTCCGTAATCAGTATGTCGGCGCGTTCGCAATCATCAAGCATCTGTTGCGCGGACAGGGTACGCATGTCCGGATGCGAGTGGGTATGACTTTCAATGGCGATACCCGCCTCGTGCAGGGTCGCAAGCTCGTCCCAGTTCAGCATGTCGTAATCCGGGATTGAATAATCATCCGCCGGCCAGCGGTCCGCACCCTCGATTGCACCGGTCGCAACGAATACATGTGCCGTTGCACCATGGTCCCTGAGTACCGGCAGGGCATTGCGGCAAACCGATTGCATGCCATCATCGAAGGTAATAGCCACACCCCGCCGTGTATCGGGGTGCACCAGGGTATCCAGGTCAAGCACGGGAATGTCTTTTGCCGCCAGCGTATCCAGCAACATCGAGAAATACCGCGGGCTGCAGGAGATAACCGAGTCCTTCTCGTCGATACTGTGGAAAGTCAGGATAGCGCGCATCGGTAACCGGCCGTTGATGGTTTCACACTACGACTAGTCTTCAACAACGTGCGATTCGAACACCTTGCGGTGGGCATGCCAGGCAGCCGCGTCGATGGTTCCGTCGCTCCGCAGGCAGGCGGCGGCCGCCTGTGCCATGTAGATCGCGTGGTGGGTGTTATCGTGCACATAGAGCCCCTGGCGGCCGAAGCTCAGCACGCCTTCCAGTCCGTCCATCCACTGATCGATTTTCGCAAACTCCTGTTCATAACCGATGCTGAACAGCGGGTAGGCAAAGGGTATGCGTTTTGTGCTGACCTCCAGGACCTTCGAAGTGATCGGCAACCCGGCCCGGGCCAGGCCGTCACGCACCACATCCGCCAGTGCCTGGTCGGTCATGTTCCAGATATCGTCATCCTGGAAACAGGGGACCTCGGCACACAGCACGGTACGTCCAGCCGGCGCATCCCTGTCGGTGTAGTTGCGGGTCTCCGACAGCCGGGTAAAGGTAAATTCCTCGCCCGGGAAATAGTGCGCATCGAATTCGGTAAAGCGGTCCTGGTCAAGCAGCAGGTAAACCAGCACCATGGACCTGAATCCGAGCGCGCCGGCCGCTGCCGTTACCGCAGCCGGGACCGGTACGTCCACCAGTCGCGTCAGCAAGGTTACCGGGATGGTGGAGTATACCTGGCGGGTCGGAATCTCCTGTGTGCCGCGACTGTTTTCAACCACCACGCAGCGCTTGCCGTCATGCAGGCGGACCTGCCTGACGCTGGTACCGAGGTGAACAGTCGCGCCTGCTGCCGTAGCGGCGGCGTAGAGCGCCTCTGAAATCTGCCCGAAACCGTAGCGAGGATAGTAAAAAATTCCCTTCGTGCTGGCGCCGCCGCTGCCTGAGCCGCCGGGCAGGATCCGCTTGATCATTTTGCCGAGCGAGCCGGCCGACACCCGCTTGTATGCCTGGATGGGCGAAATCGTTTCCGGCTCGATACCCCAGATCTTGCGTGCGTAGGGAAAGTAGAACTCACGGCATATCGTCTTGCCGAGTCCCTGCTCGAGGACGCTGGAGAAGGACTCGCCCTGCCCCGCCGCCGACGTCGCCGGCAGGGCCTTGCGGAGAATGTCCAGGCCCACGCCCAGCGCGAAACGCGGGTGCATGCGCAGCAACAAGTCGACCGGCCGCAGCGGAAAATGGATCCAGCGCCCCATCAGGCGAATACGCCCGTGGCGCGGCCGGGTCAGCAGGTCGTCGCCGAGTACGCCGCGAATGCGTGCCAGCACCTGCGGATGTGATGCCGGGTGCAGGCGATGACTGCCGTAATCGACGTGGATGCCGGACATTTCAAAACTGGCTGCATTACCACCGACATGGTCCTGCTGCTCGATGACGGTCACATTTACACCGGACTCCGCCAGCTCCAGCGCCGCGGCAAGCCCCGCCGGACCGGCCCCCAGTATCGTCACGTCAGTCAAGTGCTCGCCCCCTGTTCATCCCGTTTACCGGCGGGCAGCAGGGTGACAACCAGCCCCGCACACAGGCCGGACACGATCAGCACGGCTTCCCACGACAGGGACTGTGCAACGACCAGGCCGCCATCGAACCCAAACGGCACCATCAGTCCGGCAATCGCCACTTCCCTGACCCCGATGCCGCCGAGACTGACGGGCGCCAGCGCAACCAGTTTTGCCAGCGGCCAGGCGAAAAACCAGACGGCGGCCGGCGCATCGATACCGATATCCCGCGCCAGCAGCATGTTCAGCATGACAAATCCCGACTGTATGCAAACAGACAGGCAGAATGCGAGCAGCGCAGTGGCCGGCGATGCCAGCAGCGATGCCAGCGCCTCACGCAACCGCATTACGACGTTGCCGGCTTTTTCCGGCAGGCGGGCCAGCGGCAGCCAGTACACCAGCGCCAGCAATGACAACACACCGGCAAACAGCAGTACGGCAAATCCGCCAAGCACCCGGCCGGTCGCCAGTTCTCCGCTCGCGGGCAACATTACACCGGCAACGGCCGCCAGCAGCAGCAGCGCAAAGGTATCGTTCACGCGGTCCGCCAGGCTACCGAGTGCTATCTGCTCATATAGCCGGTGTCGACGCATGACCAGGGCGGCCCGTATCACGTCTCCACCGACCACGGATGGCAGGCACAGGTTGGCAAACAGCCCGGCACCGTGCGCACGCAATGCATCGATTGCGGATACATCGACTTTCACGGCCTGCAGCAACAGCCGCCATTTGAAGGCGGATACGACATGGCCCGCGATGAACCCGCCAATCACCACCAGCCATGTTGCAGGCATGATGGCGGCAATGGCTGACAGTAAGGTTTCACCGGAGAACCACCAGACAAGGATTGCAATGATTGCGAGACTGACCGCAAGGCGAATATACAACCGGGATCGTTTGCCGGTACCGCCTGCCTGCCTGATCAGTCCCGAATAAAATGAGCGGATCATAGCCCTTCGGACTTGAGCGCAAGCTTGGTGATCTGGTCCGATATCAGGCCAACGGCCCACAGGATGGCGGCGCCGAGAAAACCCAGCAGGGCCGTCTCGGAAAAATTGCCGATGTACAGGTCATAAATGAACTTGGCGGTACCACCGAGGAAGAACACCGCGCCCAGCGGCAGGAAAACCTTCAGCGGATTGAAGTAAACGATGGTGCGAACGATCAACAGGGTGAAATCGAAGGCGTGTCCGGGGCGTATTTTCGACTTGCCGATCCTGGCGTGGTAGTCAATCGGACTGTACTTCACCAGCGACCCGCTGCAGAGCGCCGCCAGTGTAATCGTCGTGGTGAAGGAGAAACCCGCAGGCAGCAAGTGGACAAAACGTCGAATCAGGCTTTTCTTCATCACGCGCAGGCCGGAATTGAGGTCCGGGATATGGCGGCCCGCCAGGTAGCTGGCAAGTTTGCGCAATACCCACTTTGCCGGCATCCTTATCAACGGCGCCTCGACATGTTCGCCGATGCGCGCACCAACGACCATATCGTACTCGCCGAGCTGGTCGACAAGCTCGGGGATGTGTCTTGCAGGATAGGTTCCGTCCGCGTCGGTTATGACGATGGTTTCATATTTTGAACGCCGAATGCCCGTCTTCAATGCAGCGCCATATCCCTGGTTCTCCGGTAACGAGATTACATTGATACCCTCGGCGCGGGCCAGCTCGGCGGTCCGGTCCGTGGAACCGTCGTCGACCACGATAATTTCATAATCGTAGTTGCACCCGTCCATGACTGCGTGAATCTCGCTGACCCCGCTGACAATGGCACCCTCCTCGTTGTAGGCGGGTATGACGATGCTGATACCGGTTACGGCTGTTTCAGGTGTACTCATAAATTGCTTCCCGGTTGCCTTTATCTGCTTCTGCGCACAATGATGGCGCCGTCACCCAGTGTCCCCGGGAACTCGCGCATAAGTTCGTAATCTTCCTGCATGACCCGCGCGACATCCGGCATCACGCTTTCGATAAAATTCGGGAGTGTATACAGGACCCAGGTGTGGCCCGTCACCGGGCGGTGCTGCTCCAGCTCCTGCAAGCTGTTAACCTCCGCCCATTCACCAGCGTAGTATTGATTATAAACGCGGCCGGTCACATGTAAACCGACGACCCGGTCGCCCGGTGACATCTGTTCCAGCACATACTCGCGCGCACCGGTGAAATCCTGCTTCGGCAGGCGATACAGGCCCGGTAACGACCAGGCGAAGACGGCACACAGCGCGAGCACAGGCACGCCCGGGAGCCAGCCGGGTAACCCGGGCAACAGCTTTTTGCGGACATATTCGCCGGCGGCCAGCATGCCAACCACCAGCAGGATAACGATAAACCCGGCCTCGTTGAAAAACATGCGCGGCCACAGGTTGCGCCCCAGCAGGAACATGGTGGTCCCCAGCAGCAGGCCCGGCAAAAAAGCCAGCAGCACGAAGACGGCATCGCGCTTCAGGTACCACCAGGCGCACAGGCCAAGGACAAACAGCACCACGCTCACGCCCGCCCAGCCAAACGCCGCATCGACACCCATAGCCTGAAAGACTTCGTTGAACAACCACAGCGGATTGCGCCACTCGACCTGTGTCACGCCGCTGCCGCCACCCGGCCGCGTAAAGAATTCCAGCAATTGCGGCAGCACCAGTGCATACAGGTGCAGGGTAAACCAGGCCGCCAGCATGAAGCCCGCCAGCGGCATCCACGCCGTGCGCAATGGCCTGCGCCGTACCAGCAACAGGGAAAGCACAACCAGTCCGTGGGCCAGCGCAACGAAGACCGCGGTCAGGTGCGCCCACGCACTCAGGGCAATCACGATTGCGTAAACGATCCAGTCACGCCAGCGCCCCTGCCACAAGCCCCGCAACAGCATTTCGGTGGCAAGCACGGTGCCGAATAGCAGCAGGGTATAGCCGCGCGCATTCTGGGAAAACCAGATATGGTGCCAGGACAGCGCCAGCAACAGCCCGGACAATACGGCTACCCGCTCGCCGTAAACCAGCATCGCCAGGCGCATGGTTACCCAGATACTTGCCACCCCGAAAATGACTGCGGGCAGGCGCAACGCCCAGTGGCTTTCACCGAACAGCCACACGCTGAAGTGTGCCAGTAACGAATAGAACAGGTGCTGG
This sequence comes from uncultured Halobacteria archaeon, assembly GCA_963768575.1. GTDB lineage: Bacteria > Pseudomonadota > Gammaproteobacteria > UBA9214 > UBA9214 > UBA9214. Next base: position 80,096 of record CAVYIJ010000014.1, on the reverse strand, counting down.
TTATCATCCGGGAAAAAAGTGACCAGTTCACCCGCCGGCAGGCGCACGATATTAACGAGCGTAAATACCTCGTCCATCCACAGGTCGGTATCAAGCCCGATTACCCGCAACAGCATGGCCAGCAGGAGAACACCGGCCGCCAGCAGCAGGTGATTCACAACCGGGAAGGATGACATGGCCGATTTTGCACGTGGCTGCCAGGTTCCTGCGCAGCGATAGCCCTGCAGCAACGGCGCCAGGCCGGCGGCGAGCGCAAACAACAGCAGCGCGTCGGCACACAACAGCGTCTTCAGGATGACGGCGCCTTCGCGGACCGTGTCGAATCGCGCTGCGTCGATATCGGCATCGAAAAAGTACGTGAACTGGTCCGCCGTCACGCCAAGCCCCGCCAACAGCAGGACGATTGCCGTGAGAAGATAAAGAGGTCTGGTCACGAGGTTGCCGGGCGGAAAATCATTTTCAGCCCTTGCCCGGCGCCGGACTATTACCGCTTAACTTCCATAACAGCCAGCTGTAAACAAAGGCCGCGCTGCTGTAAAGGTAGTAAAGCTGGTGAAACAGCAGTCCGGACAGCGCGAACAGCAATCCCTTGCGGCGGAAAAACAGCGCAACCAGCTTGCTGTTCGCAATCCCCGTCAGCGCCAGCAACAGGACTGCAGTCCACCACGGCACCAGCCCGGCAACAGCCGCAACGATGCCAAGCGCAAACACACCGGCCAGCAAGGCGCGCAGACGTTCCTTCGGGCTGATATTCAGATCATCGGTCATGCCGGGCTGCTCCAGCATCAGGCGCGACCAGGGTATGGCGCGGCAGAATATTTCTGTATGGATCAGGTTCAGGAAACGCCACTCCTTCAGGTGCGTACTCTGGAATTCCGGCAGCAAAACGATACGACCGCCGGCATTGCGCAGACGATAGCCCAGTTCGATATCCTCAATGGAAGGCCGCCTGAAGCGATCGACGTCAAATCCTCCGACCGCGAGAAAGTCCTGCTTGTAAACGGCACCGCAACCCGACCAGAAGGTGCCGGCTTCGCGGCGCCCGCGATGGTGATAGAAATGATGGACAAGGTTCTTGTACTGGGACAGGAAGTTCTTTGCCGGGGGCTGGTCATCGTAGGAACCGAACACCGCGACATAACCCGGCTCGGCCAGGCCCTTGTTGATCCAGTCGACGGCATCATCGTGCACAATGACATCGGCATCCACGAACCAGACGACTTCGCCCTCCGCCTCGGCCACGGCCATGTTGCGCGCTGCACCGGGGCCGAGGCGTCCACCCGAGTCGATGATCCGGGCGCCCATGTCGCGGGCAATCCGGCGGGTATCGTCCGTGGAACCGTCATCAACCACGATGACCTCGTGCACCTCGCCACGATGCAACATCCCGATCAGCGGCGGGAGGCTTTTTACGATGAAGTCCTGCCCGTTGTATACGGGCATGATGACGCTGATAACCTGCTTGTTCATATTGCTGTCAGGCGGGAGACCGCGGAGGTTCCGCGCCGCACCGGTCTAGCCCTCTGACTTCAGCGGCGAGGCGGTTGTGCCGGCCTTGCCCTGCTGCGGCGGTTCGAACACATAGCGGTCACGTGCTTTCTCGTTTTCCCCGATGATTTCCTGGTAATCATCCTCGGTGTTGACGGCCATGTGGTCGATGTCATACCCCAGCAGTTTCTGTCCCAGCATCAGGCCCATCTCGATGGAATGATCGGCATTGTTATAGCGGAAAATTCCGCCGCGACCGGAGATATGCAGGCCCTCGAAACCGGCCAGGTAATCATTGACGATGCCTGTCTTGCGCGAATAATCCAGATCGTAGACCGGGTAGGCATAACGCGTGCGCACCACGGTACAGCCCTCGTAGTCTTCCTGGTCGATGAATTTCAGCTTGTCCACCAGGTCACGCACGCAGCGCTCTGCAATGGCCTCGTCGGACATGCTCCATATTTCATCGTTCAGACTGCAGAAACATTCGAGCACCAGCGAGGTATGCTCGTCATCCGGCACCATGTCCTTGCTCCAGTTCTTCGGCTCGTGAAAACGGCCGAACAGGATATCGGCATCCTGGATATACAACCACGTATCCAGCGATACCTGCTTGCGTTTGATGCGTACATTTACGGTGACCAGGTCACGGAATTCCAGGCCGTTTGCGGCCTCCTTGACCTCACTGCTGCACTCCGGCACCAGTATCTGCGCCAGGTATCCCAGCGGGATGGTCGAGACGATGGCATTGCCGCGCACGCTTTTTTCCTGTCCCTGGTTGACATAAAAGACCTCGAAATCGTTCGGTCCGTGATACTGGATCCGGCTGACTGCGGAATTGAGCAGCACTTCGCTGCCACTGTTGCGGATATCTTCCGTCAGGCGCTCCGGAATACGCATGTAGCCGTAGCGCGGGTACATGAACTGGTCGATGAGGCTGGTGACCTTGTTGTTGCTGCCCACCAGCGCGTCACGTACCGCGGTCCAGATTGACAAGCCCTTGCTACGTTGCGATACCCAGTCGGCGGACAACTCCTCGCACGGCCTTCCCCAGACCTTTTCCGAATACAACCGGAAAAACATATTGTAGAGCTTGCTGCCGAATTGCGACACGTAAGCCTGCTTCATGTTTACAATCTTTGTGTCGACGGCGGACTGTTTCAGCGTTGCCCACAGGAAGGCAAGACCCGCATACAGGATGGTAAACGGCCCGGTGTTCCTGAAGATATCGGAGAACCTGATCGGGTAATAAAAGAACTTCCGGTCGTAGTAAATACGGCTGATACGATCGACCATGACGATCTCGCCCTCCATGAGGTGACGAAACCAGTTGTTGAGGTCCTCGTTCTTGGAGAACCAGCGGTGTCCGCCCAGGTCGAAGCGGTAACCTTCATCCTCGATGGTGCGGCACAGCCCGCCGACAAAATCATTTTTCTCAAGGACCGTGACCTTGCCGCCCTTGGTGCTGACCTCGTGACCGGTTGCCAGGCCGCCAGGGCCGCCACCGAGTATAATTACGTGTTCCGGCTTATAGCTCATTTCCGCCTACCTGCCCCGCAGCGCGACAGCGCGGTTATAGATCCAGCTGAACAGCAGGCAGACCAGGTATACCGCGACAAACATCTCGACTGCGCCGATCAAGCTCCCGAGCGGGCTGACCGAATAGCCCGGGAGAAAATTGGCCAGCAGGATCGCGTGTATGCTCTCGTCAGCAGTACCCTTGAACACCAGCCAGTTGGTGGTCACCACCAGGCCGCCGGCAACAATGGCCCCCATGGCCAGGCCGAAATAATTGCCGTCAAGGCGCAGAACGATGCTTTGCAGGTCGCGGTCGTCGCGATCATTATCGATGTAATCTTTCACCTGTGACTCGATACTGCGTGCATAAATACGGTAAAAAATTACCGCCAGGACAGCACCGATAACAGCACCCCAGAACAGGCCAGCCCAGGCGCCGGCATGGCTGACGCTGTAGCCGGGCAGAAAAACACTCAGCAGGTTCAGGTACTGGCCGGGCTGCGGCAGTCCTCGGTACAGTGACATGAACGTTACCGTGAACAGGAACAGGCCGCCCACGCAGGCGAAAACCCCGGCAAACAGGAGTGTATTCAACCGGATCGCGGCGCGTAACAATTGCCGGTTCATGTCCGTGTCACCTGCATCCATGGGATCTGTGGTTACTTCATTCGACATCGGTCCGCCTCATTCCGCCATCATGCGCCACCATGCCGCACGGACCACGATTGCGGTGATGTACAGGTAGTGGGTCAGGTTCCACAATACGGCGAGTACGTAACCGAACGCACCGCCAATCAGCAGGGCATAGAACGCGCCCAGCAATCCGCCGGCCCAGGTAACGTCATAACCCGGCAGATAGATACCAATCAGGCTCAGGTGCTCGCCAATCCCACGGCCAGGGTCCGGGCCCTTGAGCAACAGGGCCGCCGTGGCGCCGAACAGCAGCAGCGCACAGGTGACACCCATGGCTATCGCATAGGAAATCGCATCGATGCGCGCAAACGCAGCCATCAATATCGCCTTGTCAGTTCTCGCTTGTGTCATGCCTGTGGTTTCCCGCTGTGGAGCAACTCGTCAAAATAGGCGATGGTCCGGTGCAGGCCTTCTTCAAGCGCCACACCCGGGTCCCAGCCCAGTTTATCCCGCGCCAGGCTGATATCCGGGCATCGTTGCACCGGATCGTCACTGGGCAGCGGCTTGAATACCAGCTCGGAGCGCGACCCGGTCATCGAGATGACCTTTTCCGCCAGCTCGCGGATGGTGAATTCACCGGGATTACCGAGATTGACCGGGCCGGTCAGGTCATCCGGGCCACCCATCAGCCTGATGAAGGCATCGACCATGTCGTCCACGTAGCAAAACGACCGGGTCTGCGTGCCATCACCGTAAATCGTTATCGGCTCGCCGGCGAGCGCCTGAACAATGAAGTTGGAAACCACGCGCCCGTCATTCGGATGCATGCAGGGACCGTAGGTATTGAAGATCCGCGCCACCTTTATCCTGAGCCGGTGCTGGCGCGCGTAATCGAAGAACAGGGTTTCGGCACAGCGCTTGCCCTCGTCGTAGCAGGACCGCAGCCCGATCGGGTTGACATTACCCCAGTAGTCCTCTGTTTGCGGGTGTACTTCCGGGTCGCCGTATACCTCGCTGGTCGAGGCCTGCAGAATTTTCGCGTTGATGCGCTTGGCAAGCCCGAGCATGTTGATAGCACCATGCACACTGGTCTTGGTCGTTTGCACCGGGTCATGCTGGTAGTGAATCGGACTGGCCGGACAGGCCAGGTTGTAGATCTCGTCCACTTCGACATAGAGCGGGAAACAGACATCGTGCCGATTTACCTCGAAATACGGGTTATCCATAAATTCGACGATATTGCGCTTGGTGCCGGTGAAGAAATTATCGACGCAAAGGACATCATTCCCCTCTTCCAGCAATCTCCCGCACAGGTGCCGTCCGAGAAACCCGGCGCCGCCGGTAACCAGAATTCTTTTCACGCGATACAGCCTCTCAGGAATGATGTTTCAGGAGTGGAATAAGGCAAAAAATGGTATAAATCCCCTGCCACCCTTGATCGGGATGATTTCAGCACCGATATACACAAGCCTTCTAGTCTATGTGCTGACAATAGCCATATCAAGAGTTAAAGGCGGATGCCGCGCAATTCCCCGCTGGCTGCACCACGTGCGTGAGGACTGCGTCAGAATGAATAATCTACCTGCACCTGGCCGCTATAGCCACTGAAGCTATTTTTCGTGACTCCGGCACAATGAACTCCGGATTTCCGTCAAGGGCCGGCGCCTGCCGAACTCACTTGGCCCCGGCCGGCCCGGTCACGAGGAAAAATTATTCACGCGGCAACCTCCCTCCACAGCGGGAGATTCGCAGCCCGGTAAAATTCGGGCCCCGTGAGGTGCTCGTCAGATTTTCATTCGGAACACACGGAAATCTCTATTACTGAAAATCAATTCCAGACTTGATGAGTAACGCTCCACCCAGTCGACATACTCGGGCTCTTCCGGGACTACTGCCTCATTGCCGACAACGACATGTGTTGCACCAATCGTGACCAGATAATCCCAAAGGTCCGGATTGTTTATACCCGTATGATAGCGGACAGAATCCCTGCCGGTATACAAGGCCAGTATCCTGGGTTTGCGAAAAACGATCAGGCTGTCTGCCGGTGTAGTGGTGCGTAGAAACTCGAATAACTCAACGCTCTCCTGTACTTCCACGCCGGACGTAAAGTCACCGAAATCGCGGGTTGAATAGGAACCCAGATAGGAAAGCATGATCACACCTGCAATTACGACAGGTATGGTGCCATTCAGCAACATGCCTTTCGTGGCCGCGAAAGCACCCCGCGCAAACAATACCTCGCCACCACGGAATATATAAAGCAGGTACATGGGTATCAAGGGGAGTAAATACCGGTCCTGCAGGAACGGCGCCAGTAACAGAATTGCAGCGTATGCCATGAGCGCGTAATCACCCGTTGACGGATTTCGAATGACCAGCCCGAGAAACCCGATAATGGCAAGCATGCCCGTCGCGATGTATACGACATTTCGCAGGCCGACACTGAAACCATTCGCCCAATAGGAAATCAGCAACTGGTGATAATGATTTGCGTTGATGTCAATCGTGCGAAGTGTCTTGGAAACAAACCGGCCGATATCGATGTGCCTGGCCTCAACCTCAGTCGCGCCGGAATCCTGTTTCGGCTGTGAACTCAGCCAGATCTTGTATGTGTCGGCATAGGACTTGTCGGTTTCCAGAAATATATTTTGGGTGAAATAGAGGACGCCGAATACAGTGGCGGCAATAAGTGTTGCGCGGCTTATCTTCCGGTGCCTGACAACATCAGACATAGCCAGCGCCGGTATCAGCGCGAGACCAAGGCTCCTGGCGCCATACGCGAGATAGGCCGTAAACCCCACCGTTAGCGCCAGCAACACACGTCGCCAGCCGAACTTCTCCGGCACGCCGATCCTGTCCATGATGAAAATAGTCAGATAGAAAAGTAATATGAAAATAAAATCCGGGAGAACATGGTCCTTTGCGGCCCAGTACCACGGACTGAATGCAATGGCTGCAACCACAAGCACCTGTGCCACCGGAGAGTCCAGTCGTTTACAAACATAGCGATAGAACAGCAGCAGAAAAACCGCAAACGTCAGAATGCCTGCAATTTTCATTGCATCCAGGTCGAGCCCGAAGAAATGGTATACCGGTGCCAGCAACAGGGGATAAACAGGCGGGTAGGATCTCGGCGACAGGAAAGGATTATTGGGATTGAAAACGTAACCGGTATCTGTATATGGCTGCCCGGTTGTTATGTTGATTGCATGCGCAATATACAGGGCAAAATCGCCACCCCACCCCTGGCCAGACCGAACAGTAACCACCAGAAACGCAACAGCAATGACAATTACGCTGTATGCGGCAATATCCTTGACCAGGATCTTGTGCAAGGGCCGACCTGACAATTAAGTTCTCCTGAAAAAAACAAGGACAATAATCACGTTGACCGGCAATATCCAGTACCGGGTCAATAGAAACGGTTTACGGGTATTCGACCTGTAGTAACACCTGCTTAAGCATGATCGGCCTGTACAGACGACAGGGATAAAAACCAGGCCTGGCCACGAGCAGGCCGGACTATGTCACATTAACAGCGGGGCTGAGACCCTGCATAGCGCTAATTTACTCTCCAACTTGTTGTTGTATAAATCATTACATCCACGAGGCTTAATCAAAAAAACCAGCTGCAAGAACTTGCCATGGAGCAATAAACACCCAGCAAACCGGCATTTTAGCTCCGTATCGGGAAACGGGAGCAATCTACAATATTCGCCAGTGATACAAGGCGAAGCAACCCGCGAGGTCCTTATATCGATGTAATTGCCGGTTGACCGGGGACTACACGCTCAAGCTATTCGGTGAGCCGCCCAAGCCATACCCTGTTTAATGCAGGAAGCATACGGTGAATATCTTTCGGGGCTGGTGACACCTGTACATTGTACACCTCATGACCCGGTCGACAGGACAAATCGAGAGAACCACCGCAACCTGCCATCCTGGCTGCCCGTCAGAACTGTATTTACGAGTTGAATTCACGCAGCGAATTAGACTAGATTGTCAAAGAACAGGTTGTCTATGTTTCCTGTACTCCACAGGATGATCAGGATGAAAGATAACAACTCCCGGCCACAAGGCGGATGCCAGGCCTGGCTCCCGGTGAACCGTAATTTAATTGCCTTCAGACCGATATACTGTGCGAGTGAAAACGAGAACCGGTAAAAATTGCAGTTACTAACAGCAGGACTGTTAAGTTCACATCTATTTGACTCGCCAGGCTTCCATTAAGGGCAGTGCGTTCCCAACTTTTTAAATGTACCCTCTCCTGCTGATTCTGCCGAATATTTGAGAAGCACACCTACCATGCCGCGATCCGTTGATATAAAACAAACTCATCCAGCGTTGATCATCGGGGATGATATTTCCAATACCCTGGGAATCGCCAGGAACCTCGGCCGGGAGGGAGTGACTGTTTACCGGCTTGGCACCACAAGCAATAAAACCCTGCACTCCCGTTACATCAAGTCGACCTTCGTCGTGCCAGATATCGATTCCATACCGGATGAAGAATACATCGCAGAACTCGTGCGAGTAGCCGGGCATACCGGCGGCAAGCCCGTCGTCTTTCCGGTTTCGGATCTTCATGTCTTGAGACTTGCTGATAATGCCGCCTCGCTCGCCGAATATTTCCATCTTCTCACGTCAGATGCTGTAACCACGGAGACGCTGGTCAACAAACGGAAGTTCCATGAATCACTGGAAAAGACCGGAATTCTTCACCCCAAAGCGTACTTCCCCGAATACGGGCAGGATTCTGAGTTGCTGGCCGAAATAATCGGCTATCCGGTTTTACTCAAACCCGAGATTTCTCCCTTGTTTTATCATCAGTTCCAATGCAAGGGCTTCGTCGCCAATGACAGGACCGAATTACGTCAACATCTAAAAACACTCGAATCATCAAAATTAGATATGATGATCCAGGAAATAGTACCGGGCGGTGCAGATCATCTACATGGATGCGCCGGTTTCAGGTCTGAGAGTCAATCACTTGTATTCTGCTTTAGGCGGCTGCGAGAATATCCGGGCGGATTTGGCGCAGGATCATGTCAGGAGAGCATCCCGTCATTTATCGGAAAAACCGGGCTTATGGAGTATCTTGATCAGATCAATTATACGGGTATCTTCGAGGCCGAATTCAAGCTGGACCCCCGAGACGGAAATTACAAGTTAATCGAAATAAACGCACGCTCATGGTGGCAAAATACACACCCAACCATTAGCGGCATGAATATCATCAAAGCAGCCTACGACTATGCTGCGGGGCAGCCGATACAGGAAAGTGACAGCTACCGGGCCGGTACAAAGTGGATTCATCTCTACAACGACTATCATGCGGCGCGTAACGAGGGCTTGAGCCTGCTTTCATGGCTCCATTCGATACGAGGTGAAAGGGCTTTCGATATCTGGGCCATCGACGATACAAAACCAATGCTTTCTTATGTTTACAACATCATGCGCAGGCGATTGCTGAAAATTTCCGGCAGGAACCAGCGGTGAACAAACCACGGCGTCATGACTGTTTAACGCGGCAGTCAAAATACATACTTTACAGTGGCATGCCGGTTTCTGAACGGCAACTTTTCTCTTGCGTGACACCAGGTCTGTACACGGTCCGGCTGCGGGATTTGTCGAATTCCCGCTCAGACAAGCTTCTGGCTTCATATAACAATATCATTAGCCGCTGTCCCGGGCCGCGCAGATATACACGATGGCGGAAAATCACATGATACGTTTTGCGCGGAAAATGGCCAAGCATGTATGGCTTAAAATTGCCCACCTGTCCGATCAACGACAACGACGGCTGCTTGGCATGGAGAACCATGACCTGCCCCCTGAGTGCTGGGACGCCACAGTTGGCAACAATGGACATCTTGTTATAGGTGGCTGCGATGTAGTCGAACTTGCAGGGCAATATGGTACACCCCTGCATGTTATCGACAAGACAAGATTGAGGAATAACTATAACGGTTTTCTGGACAGTTTCCGGCGTTACTATCCAAATACGGAAATATTCTATTCTTATAAAACCAACCCTTTACCAGGGGTACTAAGCGCTCTCCACGAGATCGGTGCGGGCGCAGAAGTAATCTCGCATTTCGAACTCTGGTTGGCACTGAAACTGGGTGTTGACCCTGAGAGGATCATCTTCAACGGGCCTGCCAAAACGACGGAAGCACTAAAGCTCGCCGTGGAAAATAATATCGGGCTTGTCAATATCGACAATTCCGCCGAGATAGACACCTTGCAAAAACTGGCAAGTAATGCCGGAAGCACTCAACGGGTGGGGGTACGGGTCGTAACATCGGTCGGATGGTCTTCGCAGTTTGGCCATAGTATAAAAGATGGTTCGGCGTGGGAAATTTTCGAACAGGTAAAACGCAATAATAATCTTGATCCCTGCGCGCTGCATTTTCACCTGGGTACCGGTATCCAGGAAATTGGCATCTATTTACAGGCCGTGCGTGAAATTCTTGATTTCGCGAAACAGCTCCGTAAAAAACTCGGTATAGCAATCCGGGTATTCGATATTGGCGGGGGATTTGGCGTCCCGACAGTTCGAAACTTTTCATCAGCCGATATGCGTCTTATGAAGAACAGGTATGCACCGAGAGTTTTTGATGTCGATGCAGCACCGAGGCTGGATGACTATGCAAAAATGATTACCCGGTTGTTCCTGGAATACCTGGATTCAACCGATGGTCAGACCCCTGTGTTAATTTTTGAACCGGGCAGGGCTATTACCAGCAGCGCCCAGACACTCCTGTTGAGTGTGCTCGCAACCAAAAATGCAGCCGACGGTACATGCAAGGTCATACTGGATGGCGGTAAAAATGTGGCAACTCCTCCAGATTACGAATATCACGAGATATTACCTGCCTCGAAAATGCATGATGCCCGTGACACTTTCTCTGATCTGTACGGACCACTGTGCCACCCGGCGGATGGATTGTGCGTGCAAAAACGCATGCCAAGGCTTATTCCAGGTGACATAGTATCGCTGATGGATGCGGGCGCTTATTTCATACCTAACCAGAAGAATTTCTCCAACCCCAGGAGCGCAGCTGTAATCGTTGAATCCGGGTCGGCCAGGATAATACGTGAACGAGAATCATTTGAGAATATTATACAACTGGACCTGCCTGTGGACATATAAATCCTGTCAGTTGTTGCATCTCTTGCATACCGGAGTCACGGGGAACAGGAGCACAAAGCATCAGCCGCCTGTAGTCCCGCATGTCGAGTTTACGGATCAAGGCAAAAGCCACTTTGTCAGCAACGTATAACAAGATACCGGGCTGCATTGCAGCCCGGTTATCGTCTATAGCAGATTTACAGTGATATCAGAATGGAACCGGGGGATTGGGCGGTGAAATGAAACCGCCAACACCGACATCAAGCATCACATCATCCCAATACTGGCTTTTCGCATCAGGTGATCCAGAACCACCTGTATAGCCTGTAATCATCAGCATGTTCAGACCTTTGGGCAAGTCCGAACCCCTGCTGGCCAGAATGAAATCTTCATTATTACGGTCAATTAACAAAACATCATCAACCCAGAGTTTTAAAATACCATTAGCTGACGTATATGGTTGATCAAGCTGGACCTGCATCTTCATTTTATAGGTCCTGTTTGCAGCGATATTCACCGCATTGACCGGATATCTCGTGTAGAAATCGAAATCCTCTCTCTTGATTGTGACAACCAGTCGACCGTTGCTATCCACTTCGGCCACAGCCTGGAAATCCTTCTCCGCTGTACTTGGGTAGCTTGACCCTGGCCATGACTCAAGAATTAATATTTTCGTGCTGCCATCAGACGCAAATGCATTCGTGCTGAATTTGATCTTGGCTTCTACAGTTGCAAGATTAGCTCTCGGCCCGGCAAGATCCCTGTACCCCGAAACCGCATTATCGGCGAATCCCTTTTCAACACTGCCTGAATTACTGTTACCCGCAACATGATTCAGTCGCAAGCTGTTATTAGCAATGCCACCGGATGATGTCGCCTGGAATATTGAGTATGAACTGTCCCAATTAGTTGTATTCCCGGTTTCGAAATCATCAAAAAAGAGTCCTTGTGATGTCGGCGGCGGTGATGTCGGTGGCGGTGATGTCGGTGGCGGTGATGTCGGCGGAACGGAACCAGTTGGCATACCATCCCAGATTTCTACGTCATCGATATAGTATATAGGTGTACTGCCGCCGGGGGGGGCATCTGCATAATTCGATGGTAAATATACTGTATTCCATTTATAAGTAGAGGATTGCGGATCGCATCCCGGGTCCATCCATCTCCAGGATGTTTCGTTCGCAACCTGCTTACCATCTATCCAAAGCTGAAATATTCCATCCGCATTGCCATTTGTATTTAATTTTCCGTAGAACTCCCAGTGATGCCATTGGCCAGTGCCATACACGCCGGCCGGAGCTTCATACCATGAATTATCACTATATCCACAATCAGTAGATGGTGTAATTAACATAGAACCATTTGTATCAAAACTGTCGGCTGCCAGGAACTCATGATTGGTATTGAAATAATTGAAGCTGTTTGTGAGCCTCATCAACTTGTGATTGTAGTGCTGCTTCCAGTTTGCATGATGATAAAACCAGAAACTTACGTACAATTCCCTGTTGATTGAATTCTTAAGTCCGTCATACCAGATATGATTCAGATTATTTCCGTTGGAGTAATCGACCATCGCGGAATGAGAACCGGAATGTGAATTCTGCGTGGTCAGGGATGTACCGTCTGAATCGCCACCTGTCGCTCCATGACCCAGGGCGCCCCAATTCCCGTTATCGAAATTCTCGTATACCAGTCGCTGCGACGCACTGACTTGGCCATGGATTAATATCCCGAGCATTAAAATAACGAAAGAAATGATTCTGGTTAACTTCGTGCCTGCGTGCATCTTCATAACTCCAAATACGGGCCCATTATAATCGTTGTGGCAGATTGAAAGATTGCTGTATCCATGGTGTCAGACTCGATTTCATGCTGACTGACGCCCGGTATTTACAAGATCGCGCTTTTGGCAACAGCACATGGTATCTTTTTCATGTCAATGTTCATGCTTCTTGGAAAAGCGGCGCAGCCCGGCTGCACCTGGCATAACCACAGCGAATCCGCCCACCCCAGGCCGCTTACTCATTATCACCCGTAATGATCGTAACCGGATACAAGTCATAAAATCTGTGACGCCAATCCCATGCGTCCAAACATGCATCCTACGCTCTGGAAAAGTGCGGACTGGTCCACGTCCTGCATCAAACAGCAACTTTCATGAAGCAACTTTGGTGCCAAATTTTTCAGAACCTGATTTTCTTCATAACCTGAAGCAACTTATAGAATATATAAGGGAATTATCGAGATACGCCTGGGTATGAAAGCGATTTAAACTGTTTCCGGATGGCGACATTATTCAGTCTGCTGAATCTATCTAACTGTTTATTGATGCTATTTACTGTCGTGGTTATGCGACGTATTGAGAGATTGATCACAAAATAACCATAAAGATTGCGCGCCTTATGTCCGTCCGGCAATATCGAATGGCCGGGTTTGTGGTGATACATACCAAATCTGCGGTTTGCCGGCGATATCTTGTCCAGGGACTAATTGCTGTCCCACTAAATCCGCCTGCTCCCATGAAGGCTATTCGCTCTCAGGGGAATCTGTCATTCGAAACGATCCCGTAACCGGTGCACTTTTATTATATGTACCCGCAGTCCTTGAGTACGTGCCAGGCGAAGCTGGACCGTTTTCCCCGGTACATATTTCTGCTGGCTGCTTTGCGGCAACACACCTTGCAAGAGCGCAGTGGAGAAGCGCTTGATACGAACTGTTACGAATTCACTGGCCGTAGATTTTTCGCACCAGGTACAGCAACGGTATCACCGGACATTTCCCCGGCCTGCATTTCTTCTGCCTTGTTCCCGGCAATACGTAAAAGAACCACGCTCAAGGCCCCGCTAACGTAAAAGCCGAAAAGATACAGGCTATGCTGACCAATCCCGTTAATAATCTGGCCAAACAACGAAGCCTCCAGTGCCAGTATTTGATAATAAACGAGACTTTTCTGCAGGCCATGTGCAACGAGTATTTCCCTGGATTCCCGGGTATTCTTGAAGCACTTGAATATAAATATCACAAAGGTGACCGTCCCCAGTATGCCCAGCTCTCCCATAAGCTGGCCCGGGAGATTGTGCGCCCACAAGCTACTCTCGAACATACGCCATCGTGCTACCGGGTAACTGCCCACACCGACTCCCAGAAGAGGGTTCTCCAGCAACATTCTGAAACCATGTTTAAGACCCAATATCCGGTCCGAGGCCGATTTGTCACTCGCGCCAAGCTCACTGATAGTGGAATACCGCTGCTGAAAATCCTCACTCATCATGGACCAGACAAGGACAGCCAGTACAATACCCGTCATTATTGCTAACTTGCGGTATTTACTCCGGTAACTGATAAAAAAACCTAATCCTGCCAGGACTATAAACCCGCCGCGCGAGCCTGTAGCAATCACTATGAATAGCATGAACGCAATGCAGGCGAGCCAGAGACTACTTTTGAGTTTCTCTTTGAAAATCCCTTTATATGCGAGCCGGTAGTATATAAAGGGTAAACATTGCAAGAGTGTAATGGCCAATACGTTTGGATTCCTGTAGAACAGGATCGGACTCTCGAGTCGATAGACTGTCGAGCTGCCCGACAGATCCGCCACCAGGATTCCTTCCAGGTAGTTTTGCAGTGGCCCATAGGCGACATAAAGCATGCATACAATGAAGACAAGAATATATTTGTTTAATTCGTCTTCTGTACGAATACATGAAACGATCATTATGCAAAAAAGGAAAAGTTTAAAGAAATCCACGAACTGGCCAAATGCATGCCCGGGCCATACTGAAAACGGAATAGATATAAATGCTATCGTTATAAATACTACCAGGGCTTTCCATGCACCGTTCTGGAACGCCGCAAAGAGATTCTTTCGCGCGGTTTCACTCATCGAGATTGCAATCAGTAAGATGATTGCTACAAGCATTTCATGCCGGATTGTCGCAAGGAATGATATTTTCCCCAGGAATGGCACGTACTCTCCAGTTCTGCAGAAGTAGATAATCGAATACAGTATCAAAAGATTGAACACAATATATCTCTCGGCAAGTGGACTATTCCCATACGCGAAACAAGTCCTGCGGGCATGGAATATTCAATTAATAATACTGTATATTACTAATAATATACGGTCCGATATATAGCTTCTCGCATATGAAACAGAATATGATCAATATCACGCCCAGTGTTTATTCTGACAATTTACGCTCATGGTCGCTTGATTTTCACACACGCAAGTCCACGCAGACTCCTGCAGCTTCCCCAGCCAGCCATAAATGGTAAAAATAATAGCGGTTATACATGAAAGAATGGAGAAAGCCGGACATGGCTGAGGACTGGCTACTTCGATGACGAGGCAGATTGATTCATTGACTGGCGTACGTGGTATTGCCGCCATGTGGGTGGCCTTCCACCATGGTAACGGCTATGTATCATCGGATAAAGTCCTGCCCCAGGCTGCAGTAAATTTCATAGAAATGGGATGGGTTGGCGTCGACCTGTTTTTTATCCTGAGCGGACTCGTAATTTCCTATGTACACCAGTCTGATTTTGTCAGGCTTGAGCTGGAAGGTTATATCCGTTTCCTGAAATTGCGGCTGGCCCGCATCTATCCAGCACACTTTATTGCCACGATAGTTTTGGTCCCGATCGTCGCAGGCGCATTTTATTTCTCGATTTATGATTTTTCAGGTGGCCACGCTGCCCAGTTCAGCATTTCTCGCCTGGTTTATAGCCTGACCCTGCTGAACGGGTGGGGATTCCCGGATAGTATTGGATGGAATATACCATCCTGGTCTGTTGGCTCAGAATGGTTTGCATATCTCTGCTTCCCGTTTATAGCAGTTGCCTATAACAGGATGAATTCAGTATGGACCCATGTAGGAATGGTTATCCTCGTTTTCTCAATAATGATTGTGCTTGCAGCCCTCCTTACAAACAAGCAGCAATATATGCTGGGGCATGCACTTATGTTGACACGCGTAACATCCGAATTTCTCATAGGCTGCTCGCTTTACAATATCTACACAAGAGTCAAGGATCACAGGGTGTTCGACATTATTGCGATATCCACATCGGTTATGATTATTTATTTAGCGGCAGCCAAATTACCCGGCTTTTATGACTTTCTTATTATCATTGCTTTTGCGATGTTAATTCTGTCACTTAGCCGCTCAAGTGGCATTGCCGCGAGACTATACTCTGCTCCACCTTTACTTTATCTCGGGAAAGTTTCGTACTCGATATATCTGGCACACGCTACTGTACTGATGGTAGTCAACCAATTACTACCGAGGCTTCTTCCGCAGGGCATGCAGGAGTCAACATACTTTTTTGTTTTCTTTTTAGTTTTTATTCCATGTGCAATTGTTGCCGGACATATTCTATACACATTGGTAGAGCAGCCAGCCCGTACTTACATCAGGCGCCGCTGGGTGGACTAGTCCCGATGTATTTATGCCGGAATCGCAGCGATGCTGGTCATTTCTGTCCATGTGTTGCAGTTTCGTGCCGGGATTGCGCTCCAGCCTGACCAGCTCTTCCGGCAGACAACAGCTAATGAATTCGGCAGCACCGGTTGCAATAATTACTCCCTGCCAGTACCGGAGCGGCCCTCCTGCCAACCCGGAAGTTTTCAGTCGAGAGACAGAACATCTGCATAATACTTTTCCTGTTTTTCCACGACGACATCAAAGGCGAAATTTTCCTCAACGTACTCCCTGCCTCTGGCACCCATCGATCTGGCTTTTACCGGATCTTTCAACAGGGTGATTATGGCGTCCGCCATTTCGGCGGGGTTATTCGGCCTGACGAGCAGACCTGTCTCACCGTTAATAACCGACTCCGAACTTCCACCAAAGCTGGTAGCTACGGCAGGAATGCCACATGCCATGTATTCAAGCACTGCATTCGAGAATCCCTCGGATTCGGATGAGTTGACAGCAATATTGAAAGACTGGATATACGGAACCACATTATCTTTCGATCCAACGAAACGCAATTTATGCGCTATCCCCAATTCCATGCCCTGGTGCTGCAATTCACTTTTCAACGGTCCTTCGCCAACTACTATGAACAGGGCATTTATACCTTTTCCAAGTATTTCTGCCGCAGCCTGCACAAAAACATCGACGCGCTTCACTCGCCGATTGAGATTGGATACTATTCCCACTATTGCCTCATCGTGGGTGGCCCCGATTTCGTTCCTGATTCCGGGTGATCGGGAATAGTTCTCAACACTATAGCGCGAAAGATCTATGCCATTATATAGGACATCAATCCTGTCTTTGGATATACCCTCTTTTTCAGCTACATGGTCCCGAACACTACATGAATTAGCCAGGTAGCGCGTAGTGAATGGCTTAAGGGTCCTGTAAATAATCGATATCACAGGCGTATACCAGTAAACCATATCCCGTCTGGATGAAATTATAACCCGTGCGCCACCCAGTCTGGCAGCTATGGTTCCGACAATGTTTGCGTCAATAAAAAACGTTTGGACTATTTGAATATTATTTGTTCTTATAAATTTGGATAAATTAAACAGTTTCCCAATTCCTTTGAAACTCAGCAGCGATTGCAGCTCTAACACCAGGATATTACAATTCAGCTCCAGCTTGTGCAGATACCCGGAGTCCCTCAAACAGCAAAGATACAAATCGAACTTACCATGATCGAGCCTGTTTATTATTTCAATTAATTGCTTTTCCGTACCACCAATATTGAGGCAATCAATAATATAAAGCAGCCTTATGTTCCCGCCACCCGACGCTGCTGACGATATTTTCCCGCTAATATCCGTTTCACATGCCAGCTTGTTTTTTTCATCTCCCATTGCACACTACCCGTTGATCGAAACCAATTACTGAATGGCATTAACCTGCCGAACGGTATCTATAACCCACCCATCCTTGCCTCCAGTAGCCGCCAAATCGGGTTCCTGATGTCGGGCTTTTAACCATGTACTATTATCGTGATTGTCGCCCCCGAATAATGTCGACAAGTGATAATACCCTTGCCCATCCATAGACAAAATAGAGAACAGCAAGAGGAACCAGCGCAACTCTATTTCCACTGGTTCTTGTAAATGAGAAAACCAGTATCGGCAATATCAACATCACGAGCCAGCCACCAGTGATAACCAGTGCATTACCGGTGAAAGGCAACAGGAGCAGGAACGTAATTGTTAACGCAATAAAATAAAGAGCAAGCACCAGGTCCTTCATTTGCCAGGGCCTTAGCAAGTAGTGCTTCATCCCCAGCCCATGCCAGCGCTCGCGCCTGAAGAAGTCCATGACTGTCTTTGGGTAGCCATGATGAATAGCCCGCATGCCGGCAAACTTGACAATCTCACCGCCATTTCTTACTGCATCCTGGCAGAATCGCACGTCTTCACCAGTATAGTAGTCCGGAGCAAACCCGCCTATCCTGTCAAATAACTGCCTGGAGATGGCAATGTTACCGCCATTTATGTAATTCACCTGCTTCTGGTCCCTGGCCACAAGTTGCTGAAACCAGACACGCTCAACCCAGCTTGGCTTGTTCGGAATTAAATATGTGGAACCTACCACGACCCGCGACAGGTCATACCCACCTCCGCGCAATTCTCCCAGTAATCGATCGAGATCGGAATACCAGTCGCCTTGAACCTCAACATCTGAATCTATAAATGCGAGCCATTCACCCTGTGCTTTACTGGCACCGTAATTTCTCAATTCAGAGATCGTGGCTGGAGTAATAACGTAATACCTGATTTTCCTGTCGTAAGACTTCAGGATATCGATTGTACCGTCTGTCGACCCGTTATCGACAACCAGTATTTCAATCTGTGATTCACTCGTTTTCTGCTCAAGAAGCGCGTCAAGGCACAACCCTATCCATTGCTCCTCATTCTTACAGGGTATTATCACGGAAAGCTTGTTCACACTACCTGTCCGATTGATTGAAGTGTATTACGCAGGGTGGATCTGCCCGTTGACGAATTAAGAGCAAACACCAATTAGTACCCGGGGTACCTGAGGAGAGTACGAAGAAATATCTAACGCCCGGAACAGTAACCGGGCATCAGTCAGCGGAAGATATTGACAGCTCACTTATCGAGCACCATTACAGCTTGTCTCGCCAGACTCTTGAATGGCCACGTGCGCAAGACAAGGGAATCAACACTTTCCAATGCACGTATTACACGTTCATTCCCGATGATCCGGTCCAGACTCGCAAATAACCGAAAATAATCAACGCGGCTTGAATTAAAGCACCCGGTTATATAGCCAACATCTTTATCTGTCAGTGGCGGTGCCGGGAATTCCTCATCGTCATCGATGGGAATCGGCAGCATTTTCCTGATCGATTCCACAAACCGGTTATTGATTACAGGTTCTGAAAATACTGCTTTCCCGCCTTTTTTCAGTACTCTTTTCACTTCTGGTATACATTTCATGATGTCTACATGGTGCAGAAGACTGAGCCCGTAAACACAGTCAAATGTCTCGTCCGGAAACTCCAGGCTGTTCGCAGACATAACATGGAAGTCAGCCTGATTATCAATATTATTAATAGTTATCCGTTTGCCGGCAATTTTTACCTGCTCATCCGATATATCGATACCGTCAACCACCGCCCCGAGCTTGCAAAGGATCACCGTAAGCCAGCCGGTACCACACCCTAGCTCGAGGACTCGCTTGTCCTGGAGATCCCCCAACATCCTGATGCTTGCCACATAGGACCCATAAGGTCGCGTGGCATTGTTGATTTTTGTCCAGTGAATACTGTCAACAAACAGCTCGCCCTTGCTTTCATTTTGTAAAATCTGTTCTGCCCGACGATCATACTTTTCCGCCTCAATCCTTTCCTTGTCCTCAACCGGGTTCTGGCTCATTACGTTTTTATCTCCGTCCATCTCTCTATCCGGGTCCGTGCAAATCCGTCGCCAGAATCGCTGTTAAATAATCACTGAATTCGATAGGTTTTCCGGGTTATCGTATCAGCCATCAGTCACCTATAAATGCATCATGCCAGAGGAAAAAATTCAGTATAAGCCATAATTTGGATCCATGATTGAATTTCTGGCTCTGGTGCGTTTCATAAAGGCGCGTGATGAATTTCATGTCAAACTGTTCTTTCATCCAGTTACTCTTGCTACCCAGTACCGCAGCCTCGAACAAGGGCTTCAAATCCGTCCGGAACCATTTGTCGACGGGAATAGCAAAACCCATCTTTCTACGATCCAGGATTGCCCCCGGCACCATGTCCGTGAACGCTCTTTTCAGCAAGTACTTACAATTCCCGTTTCTGATTTTATATTCTTTCGGCACGGCAGCGGCAAACTCAACAAGCCTGTGATCCATAAACGGAGACCGCACCTCGAGGGAACAGGCCATACTGGTGATATCCACCTTGGTATTCAAATCATCCGGCAGGTAATTCCTCATGTCTGCGAACAGAATCCTGTCAATCGCACCTGAGTGTGGTGATTTGCCGATCTCCGACCTGTAGTATTGCAAACTGTTGTCGTCCGGCAGGATGCTTTTAATATCTCCCCTGTACAATCTCGATTTATCATAACCATCGAGGTAGGTCATCCACATATAATCGCGCTCTTCCACGGAGGAAACCCTGCCTAGCAACGAATGATGGATACGCCGCAGAATATGTTCTCGCTGTATAAATGACGGTTCGAGCCTGCGAATCAGGCCATGGAGTAGACCGTTGACCCATTTTCTGGAGTTTGAATATTTCTCCCTCCTCTCCAGATACGGGTACTTGCTGTATCCGGCAAACAATTCGTCTCCAGCATCACCACTCAGGGCGACCGTCACTTCGGAACGCGCCATTTTGGCTACGTAATAGGCAGGAATCGCAGATGAGTCACCAAAAGGCTCGCCAAAATTCTGTACCAGCTGCAGGATCAGTTCCGCCACATCGGCCTTGACGACGAACTCATGATGATCTGTCTCGAACCGTTCCGCAACCATTCTGGCATAGGGCAACTCGTTATATTCCTCTTCCTCGAAACCGATGGAGAAAGTCTTGACTTGTGCATTTGATACCTTTGCCATAAGTCCAACGATGATGCTGGAATCTATGCCACCGCTGAGAAATGCCCCTAGAGGCACATCGCTGATCAGCCTGAGCTTCACTGCCTCCTCCGCCAGATATCGCAGCCTTTCCGTATACTCTCCTTCAGAGCCCGCAACCGGCCGGTTGTCGATTTCCCAGTACGATCCAATATCTATTTTGCCGTTTTCTATAATGATGGAGTGGCCAGGCAGCAGTTTTTTAATGCCTTCGTAAATTGTGTGAGGTGAGGGAATATACTGGAAGGTAAAATAGTAGTCGACGGCAGGCAGGTTTATTGATCGCTGGACTTCAGGATCTTCCAGCATGCACTGGAGTTCCGAACAAAACCAGAATGAACCATTTTTTTCATGATAGTAAAGTGGCTTCTGACCCAGTCGATCTCTGGCTATGAAAAGGCGCTTACGCTCCGAATCCCAGAGTGAGAAGGCAAACATGCCACGAAAATGCTTGACGCATTGGAGACCGTATTCTTCATACGCATGTACGATGACCTCGGTATCTGAATTGGTCCTGAAGTGATGCCCCCTGTCCTGCAGCACCTTGCGAACTTCCCGGAAGTTGTATATCTCGCCATTTAACACTACCCATATCGTGTTTGTTTCATTGGCAATTGGCTGTTCACCTCCGGCCAGATCAATAATCCTGAGCCGCCTCATCCCCATGCCAAGCGACCCGTCAATGTGGATACCCTCGGAATCCGGCCCCCGGTGAACCATTTTCCTGCACATGGAGCTGATCAAACTCCGTTCCACCGGCCTTGCACCGATATAATTGTACTTCCCCGCAATCCCGCACACGGTTAACTCTTGCTCCTGCTGTCAGTCTTCAAGGGAAATCTCCGTATACGTTGCTTGAGTATATCGACCCCGCATAATTCCTGGCGAAAATAAATCAATGGCCTGTCGCCGATCGGTATGCGACTAAATGTATAGCGATCGTCCCTTGAATTGAAGAACCCGTAATTACAGGAAAAGCTGTATTCGTATCCAGCCTCCTTTATCATCTGTCTGACACTCTCGCTGTAGTCGCCATTCGGATACGCAAAACTCTTCACAGGCTTTCCTAGTTCTTCCTGTATTCTCTCTTTTGATCGCTGGATTTCCAGCCGCGCCGTATCAGCATCCGTATGTGTCAGTATCGGATGCGTGCATGTGTGCGACCCAAATGCAATTCCGTGTTCGGCCATTTCACGAATCTGCTCCCAGCTCAGCGGCAAATAATCCTCGGGAGGACTTTCAGGAATCTGTACCCCCAGATATGTTGTCAGTTTCCCAATCTGGTTATCTCTTTCCTGCGTTCTTGTATTTTTGAGTTTCTCGAGAATTATAGGAGCATCATTCCGGGTAAATAGCCGATCTTCATCGATCAAGGGAAAGGGGAAATCCCTTTGACCGGCCTCACGCATAATGTAGTCCACCTTATCAAACCATAACCAGGACTTCCCATCGATAAAGTCCGTAGTCAAATACACTATTGCGGGCACCGATGCCTCGCGCAAGACTGGAAATGCTATATCATAGAAATCCCTGTAGCCATCATCTACGGTGATGACCATAGCGTGGTCACATTTGGTAATTTCCCGAAGCATCGTGTCCGGACAAAGGATTTGAAATGCCTTGCCGGCATAGGAGACCTGCTCTCTGAACGTTTCCCGGCTAACGAAGCCATCTTTCTTTTGATCACTGAAACGATGATATAAAGGCGCACGAACCCTTGATTTATTCCATCGACGAGTAAGCGAAAATATACCGACCATCTCCATAGACTTTACAATTTGTAGCCTGGAGTTTTTATTTAGCATTGCATTCGGCACCATTTTTATTGTAATCCGGACCTCAGGAAACCAGATCATCCAGCATTGATGCCAATTTACCGGTGAGTTCTTTTCTCGAGAACCTGTTAATGTACCCGTTATCCGGTTCGCGGCGCAGATTACCCTTCCGCCATGACTCCAGCAAATCGAGCAAGGCCTGCTTGATTTCTCCTGTATTTCCGGGGTTAACCGTCAATGCCAGGTTAGACCGGTCCAGAATCGAAGAGACATCCCCCGGTCTTGCCAGGACCAATATCGGTTTTCCCGCCCCCATGTACTCGAATATCTTACCGGGCACCTCGGTTTCCTTCATTTTATCGCCGCCCAGCAGCACCAGCAGTACATCACTGCTACGCATTTCGCGAACTGCTTCATCATGCGGCTTCGTTCCAATAATTTTCAGTGCATCGCGGAAGCTGCTGCTGTTGACCATATCCATATAACCAGGATCGAAATGACCGATAAATCGTAATTCAAGCAGGCTTGCCTGGTCGGGGTTCTCCGCGAAAAGTTCAGATAGCGCCTCAAAGAACTCGTCAGCTGTAGTGGGATACAGGGTGCCTATATAGGTAATCCGCAATTTTTCCCTGCCAGCTTCATTCGTTTCTTCCGCTTTTTCGCTTCCTCGAAATTCTTTCGGGTCGAATCCGTTATGAATAACAAAAAACTTTTCAGCCGGCAGACGATTGTATTCTGACTGGAGTGTCTGCGACTCACCCAGGGATATATTGATTACCCTGTCTGCATGCTTCACTACCTGCCTCTCCATAAACCGCTCAATTGGCTTGCGCCACTTGCCATATGGCTTTTCATAGAAGTCGAATTCATCCATCCATAAATCCCTGAAATCAACAATCCATGGCACTCCGGTGACCCGCCTGGTTAAAAGACCTGCCAGGTGGGCACTTTGCGGGGGTGAAGTCGTCATCACTGCATCAATACCTTCTCTCTTTACCAGACGAATTGCTCTTGCAGATGCAACTGGAAACCAGGGTACTTCATCATCCGGGACGAAAAATACTCCCCTGATGAACAGTGCAGCATGACGCTTTATCCCCGACAGGAACCTGTTTAACGCCGATTTTTCCTGTTTAACTTCATCTTTCTCTCCCGCCCCCATATCATTCTTTCTGGAATAATATTCCTGTGGTGATATTTTCCGCCGCCTGAATAAACTTACCAGTCGGTTAAAATCGAGCTGTACAGTTCTCTCGATGACGATATCTTCCGGCAGATCATTCAGAAGCTTGTCGTCTCGAGAGTGAACACAAACCGGGTTTATAGTCAGGACCACCGGCTCCCAGCCAAATTCCCTCAGATATTTGGCGAACTTGAGCGGACGATAAACGCCGCTTGACTGGGTCGGTGGAAAATAATAGGCGATAATCAATAATTTTTTCATGGCATATTTATTCTTTTCGATTTATTTCTGCTCTTTGTCCAGATGTCTAACGCCAGGCCAACTTTCAAGCATGATTCCCGCCAAACTCTGGAGAACAGACGCGCCGGGTTGAATTATGTTAACTGCATAAAAATACCGCACAATCAATGGCAACAACCTTGCACTACACTCCAAACGAACGGTCATCGCAACTTGCGATTGCATTACTCAACTCCGGATTCATAAAAGGCCTCGCCATAATTTCAGCATTTAATTTCTTACCGGCTTCCATGTAACAGCCTGCTTGCCCCCTAGATAATCGACTATTCCTGCAGTTGCGGCTGTATTTACCAGCGTGAAATAGTACGGGATATAAAATAATGCGGCGGCCCGATTTCCTTTCTGCTGGTTAATCCATCCTGTCAATGCAAGTAAAAAGAATATTCCATACAGCAGCAGTATCCACCTGTAGAAAGGGCGATCAATACTGGCGAGACATACCAGGAAGTTTATTATTATCAGCGGCCCGACAAACCATCTCAGGACTTTATGAAAGAATATCTGGGCAGACAGCAAGGGGTATTTTAGCGGATTCAGCAAGCCCTTGTGACTGAATATACCCAGCAATCCCCTGAGGGTAATTCTTCGGCGCGTCCTGAATTCCTGTTCTGTCCTGTCAGTCGGATCTTCGCCCACCAATGCCTCCGACTCGAGAACAACCCGTTTACCCTGACCGATAACCAGGAGTGGCGTCATAAGATCACTTATAATTTGAGGTTCCAGCGGCACGTAGCATTCATGACGGACTGCGTAAAGCGGGCCATCCACACCTACCAGGCTTCCCAGTCTTGATTCCATTTCTCTGATCGAAAACTCGTACCGCCAATAAAGTCCCTGGCTTTGCGTTGTAACATTCCGGTCAGTCCCGACAAATCTCATCCGTCCGGCGACACAGCCGACACTGCTATCGGCAAAATTTCTCACCAGTTTCATCAGGGCATCTCCCGGGAGAAACGAGGCAGCATCCGTAAAAACCAGAATTTCGCCCTTTGCCATTTCAACCAGATCATTCTGCACTGCAGTCTTGCCGCGATTTGTATCGAAATTTGTAAAATTGACATGCGAATGATACTTTTCGACGATCTCTGCCGTCGCATCTGTCGAGCCATCCGAGCCTATCAATACCTCAAGCTTGTTCCCGGGATAAATCAGCGCCAGTGTGTTCTGTATTTTGTCCTCTATATGTACTGCCTCGTTGTGCGCGGCAATAATTATCGACACGGATGGGCTTATATCGGACTTGTTAATTTTTACTGGTGCAATCTTTCCAATCAGGCTTATCGTCAACGGATAGAACACGTAACTTGACAGGCATAGCAGGATGGTCAGAAGAAAAACAAAATCAAACAACGATGCCATTATTTCATTCTCCGCCATTACACAAGACAGCAGTCACAGGCACTCTGATATTCGACAATCCAGAGCATAGCCAGGCGAAAATACCTGCCTTTTCACCCGGGGTCGTCATACAACTGTGTTTAAACTGTTGCAGGCACATGGTTGTTTAACCGGCCGCACCCGCTTAACCTGGCACTGGACGTGAGCATGTATCATTTGCGCACACGGACGGTTGAATAAAACAGCAATCTTTCAGTGCGACTTCTCGGCACGAACCCAAAGATAGCGTTCTCCCGTGGCGGGTGGCTCGCTGTTATCGAAGAAATGGCGGTAAGTGTCCTCGCCCGGACCCTGAGATGCAACACGGTATGACTTGACATCCAGATGACCTAACAATGTTTCATTGACAATTTGTTCTGTCAGGAACTGGGGCTCCGCAAATGTGGCCGGTTCTTCAAGATTGAAAGAACCTACGAAGATGCCGCCTGGCTTCATAATACGCAGTATCTCACTACACATAGCATCGAAGTCATCAACGTGGTCCATTGCATTTAACGTAAACATTATATCTACCGAGTTATCAGGTAATGATATTTCTTTCTCGGAAGATTCCACATACTCCATATCATGAGCATCAGTCCCAAAACGCCTGTACACATTCGCCAGGACGTCAATTCCTATTCTCCGTTCCGCGCCTGTTGCCCAGCAAAGACTGCCCCTTGGCCCACACCCGAAATCGGCGATTACCTTGCCCGCCACAAATTCTTCATCATCTTCTCCCGCTATCGCAAGCATTAGCTGCTTGTACCACGAGTTCTCGAAATTCCGTTCTTCTTTTTTCCATTGATAGGCCCAGTAAGCCAACTCTCTTCTGTACTTGAACGATGTCGGTATTAATTTCCTTGGTATTACGCTGGCGATTACATCCAAACCCTTGCCTATCAGTCTTTTCCATTCCATTCTATAGTCCCCGGATTATGTCTATCCATCCACAGTAAGGATTTGTATCGGCTATCGCCCGGCCGATTTCATGAATTATTCAGGCGCGATACGCTTTTGTAATTTACATGCCAGCAGTTCGTTATAAACTGCCATATATTCTGCTGCCATTATGTTACTGGAATACCTGTCTTTCACGCGAGCGCGCGCACGAATTACTCGCGCCTGCGTGCCCTCGCGGTCGTCGTATATCTGCTCCATGGCCGCTGCCAGTGATTCAGGCTCGCCTGGATTCACCAGCGCACCGCAATTTCCGTTCTCAAGAACTTCAGGGATAGCACCAACCCTGGATGCAACTATGGGCACTCCATTTCTCATCGCCTCAAGCAAAATAACCGGCAAACCTTCAGTCAACGATGGCAAGGCCAGGATATCAATGTTTTTCATATAGTGAGTTACTTTACTTGTGTAACCCGGCAATAGCACGAAGCCAGATAATCCGTTCTGATGAATAATGTCTTGCAGCCTGGATCGCAAGCACCCTTCACCCCAAATAACCAATAATGCATCAGAAATTTTAACCCGGAATTGTATAAATGCTGCAACCAGGTCTTCCAGGCCTTTCTCCTGTGTCAGGCGGCCAAATGCGGCGATCACGAATCCGGCCTCTGTCATCCGGGCATCCAATTGATCCGTCGCTTCACCTGATGTATCCGTATCATTATCTGTCACAATGCGCAGACCATTGTTGATCACAACAGCATGTTTCGGATCGAGGCCTGCTTTGCGCAGGGTTGGTGTACTGACGCATACCACCGCATCCATCCTTGTCAGGCATATGCGGTCAAGCCACTGATTGAAACGCATCTTTGATAGTGGCCTGGACAGCACGTAGCCATGCACTGTTGTTAACATCGGTAATTTCCTGAATCTGCGTGGCAGGCAACCGAGCAGTATATTGAACTTGTAACCATGCGAGTGCAGGACATCGAATCCTTCCGCCTGTGCGAACCTCAATACTTCAAGTCCCTTGCGTAAATTCAAGCCGGCCTTCATTTTGAATGACATTATCGGCAGACCGCGCCGCCGAGCTTCCTGGTCGAGTGGCTTCACGTCAATGTCCGGCTTGCACGCACTGAGTATTAGTGGCTCCATCCCCTGTTTCACCTGCTCGTCGACAAGGTCCAGCAGCATCGCCTCGGCCCCGTAGAGCCCGCCACTATCGACCAGGTGCAGGACCTTGATACCCATATCAGACGCCCTGTGATGCCCATTCACACTGTTTCTCACAGCGCAGATAGCGCAATGCCGGAGTCAGGAGAACTGTACAATACGGCAGCGGCACCGGTATCCGGTTAACTGCCATGCCGACCAGCAACATGGCACGGAAGGCAAGCTGGCTATACATTCTTGGGGTGTTCCTGGACAGTGACGCTGTAATCAGGGGTGAGCAGGCAATAAATCCGGCACATAACTTACCGTAACAGGCTTCACCCGCATCCTTGCCCGAATTGAGCCTCCAGTTTATCGCACCAGGAGAAATGAAAGCAGCATACGGTATTGAACGGAGACCGTAATGAATTGAACAGGTACGCGGGTCCATCGATAACTGCCGGCTACTGTTAGTTGCCGTGCATGTTGTGCATGTTTTTACCGGCCATTTCCCTGAATTTCACATTCTTCTCGATTAACATATCGTAATCACCTGAATCAATTACCCGGCCGTCTTCCATTAAATATATGCAGTCACAATTCTGAACAGTACTTAACCGGTGCGCGATGAGAATTATGGTTTTCCGACTTCCGAGATTATTTACAGCGTCCATTACGGCCTTTTCGGTCAAGTTATCCAGCGCACTGGTTGCCTCATCCAGAAGAAGAATGTCAGGGTCATAGTATAAAGCACGCGCTATTCCAATTCGTTGCCGCTGACCGCCAGACAATCGGACCCCTCGCTCACCAACCTCTGTCATATAACCTTTTTCCATATCTGACATAATAAAATCATGCAAGTTGGCCAGCTTTGCGGCATTTTCGACAGCACGTAGATTTATCCGGTCCATGGGCACACCAAAAGCAATATTTGCAGCAACACTATCATCCGTAAGAAATATATGCTGCGGCACATAGCCAAGCATTCTTTGCCATGATCTTATATTTGTATGCGTAATAGCTGTCCTGTCCGCATAAATATGCCCACCAGTCGGTATCAACAATCCGAGCATGATATCCACGAGCGTGGTTTTACCCGAACCCGAAGCACCAACAAGTCCAACCGTACTATTTACAGGAATATTGATAGTTACATCAGTGAGGACCTGTTTGCTGGAGCGGGGAAATGTATAATCTATACCATCAAGCACAATCTTTTCTTTCGGCTTGTCAAGGTCTTTCGGCTGTATTACCTCATCGTCCCCGGGCTCATTCGACAGACTCAGTCTCTCATCCATATCGAGCAGATCAGCATGAAGCACATCCAGCCTGGGCGTGCTGAAACGTAACTCCGAGGCCCATCGATATAAAGCCTGTAATGATGGCATCAGACGGTAAGCTGCAAACGCATAGACAACGATAACCGGCAGTGCGTCATCAAGTTCTCCCCTGGCTGCAATCAGGTATAAAAGAATTAACATCATGCCGCCATAAACAAGGCCCTGCATTATAAAAGAGGGTAGCTCTGCAAGTGCTTTTTCCTTTAGATTGTTTTTTGCGTAGACCAATGTTGGTTCTCTTAGCCTGTCTACGAAGTTTGACTCTATACCGGCAATCTTGACGTCCTTTATGCCACCAAATCCTTCTTGTACTACATGGAAACGGTCCTGATTCGCCAGTCGCGTTGACTCTCCAAGACGGCTCAGCATGTTGCGATTGAAATAATATACTGATAAATAGGCACCTGCGAGCACAGACACCACTACAAGCGACAGTACAGGCTCTACAGCTATCAGAAAGAACGTTATGAAAAGTGCTACAAGTCCCTGTGAAATTATTTGCAGTGCAGGAAACAATGCGCCATGAATTACCTGACTAACTTCTCCCAGAACTCTTGCCGTCAAATTGGATGTGTTATTGTCCAGAAACCAGTCGTAAGGCCTGTTCAGGTATTTTTCAACCAGTCTTATTACGATAGATCGCTCTCTGAGAAATGACAAACCTGAATTGCATCCAGGTACTGAGGGACTTCAGGACCAACGACAATATGAGCAAGGCAAAAACAAGCAATCCCATAAAGAAGAAGAAAGAGTTTAATGTGGTAAAGCCAAAGAAATCATACGCACTGGAAAGATAGATGCTTGTCTGGACCAGTTCAGGATTGGACAAAACCGCTATAAACGGCATCATTGAAGCGACTCCCGCCGTTTCAACAATAGCGACAAGTGTCATGAGTCCGAAAACAAGCAGCGTGTAAAAACGCTCTCTCCTGTCCAGCAGCTCGTAAAGTTTACGATACACACTAAGCATAATTTATCTGGATCACGATAATAAAAGTCAATTGAGTTGATGAGATGATTGAAACAAGTGCATGCGTGGTCGATACGATGCAAATATGCCCTCTCGCAACACCGGGATCAGTTGGCTCTCCCGCGCGAAACCTTGCGGCGCGAAGTAAATGCAAACACCGATTTCGAAATAATAACAGATATTTCGACCCGGCTACTCGGATACTAAATCGAGGTTCCTCAAAACATCCACTGCGGGACAAAACTGAAAATCCTTTATCAGTCGCATGAGTCTTTCCTCGCATTTCCCGAGTTTGTTGTAATGCCTGAATCGGGAAACCCTGCCCGCTGAAACCCTGGGCTGATCCGGATCAATTTCCCATGGATGCAAATAAAAAATGAATGGCTGATCTTGCCTGTTGATCCATGACAGACCTGCCCGTGTCACCGGGTATGGATAAAGCCTGAAATACCCTCCGCCAGCAACAGGCAATCGATAGCCAAGGATACTGGCGGTCGACAGCGGGAATTCCGTCAGTAGCTGCCCGTTCGGGGATTTCAGTTTATAAGGGTATCGAGGCGAATCGGGAATGCCATAGCGGTCATGACGGATCGGGAAGATGCTCGAGTCATAGGTGAAGCCCGCATCACACAGCACATCAATTGCCCAGAGCGAACGGCTCCGTAATTGAATAACTGGCAGCACGGTAACCATGGACCGGCGCCTGGATAATATCCTCAAGAAGCGACTTGGAACGTATTGTTTCCTCCCTGAAGACCTCCGGACTCTGGTCATAGACAAGTTTGTGGCTATAACCGTGACAAGCCACTTCGTGCCCCTCTGCAGCAATCTCACGGACCAGGTCCGGCTCCCTTTCAGCTACCCAGCCGAGTACAAAAAATGTCGCCTTGATACGGGAGTCCGCAAATAGATGCAATAAACGCCGTGTATTGTCCACGACCCGCAGGGGAATATTTTCCCATTCCCTGCGATCAATAGAATCTGCAAAGGCTGAAACGTGGAAATAATCCTCAACATCGACAGTTAACGCATTTCTTATCATTAATGTAACCGTGCGCTGATCGATAGCTCATCTACATGAAGTTCCGCGTGTCACCTAAACCTCGGATTCGTCATAGTCGGCATCGCCGTAGGCAGAGTAATAATTGTAATAGTAGCTGCCCCGGTTCGAGATGCTTTCACTCTTGTTCAGCACCAGGCCCACAGCCTTTTCGGCAGGGATCATCTTCAGCGCATCCTGCACAATCGTGAAGGGTGTCTTCCCTGCCTCGACCACGTATACAACCTGCCCGACCAGACTTGCCAGCACCTGTGCTTCCGGCGTCGAAAGCAATGGCGGCGCATCGAATACGACGATTCGATCATTATAGCGTGTTCCGAATTCATTCATCAGGAACTGCATGCGTTTACTTGCAATCATTTCCGTGATGTATTCGTGCGGCCTGCCCGCCGGCAACATAACGAGACCCGGCACATCGGTCTTGATGATGACGTCCTCGATCGGCATGTTGTCACTCGCCAGCAGGTCGGTAAAATCCGGACGACGCTTTTCAACGCCCAGCAGCCTGCTTACGCCCTGCTTGGTGACATCACAGTCAACCAGCAGTACGGTAGTGTCCCGCTCCTGGGCGATAGCCAGTGCCAGGTTCACCGCGGTGTAAGTCTTGCCTTCCCCGGGAACAGCGCTGGTCACCATGATCAGGTTTCCCTGGTCAACCAGGGACGCAGACTTGCCAAAGGCATTGGACAGCAGCGGCCGCTTGATACGTCGATACTCGCCCCGCACATCGGGTCCAAGCTCACTGTCGGGCACAAGCATGCCCTGCTCGCGCAGGCGCTGCATGATGTAAACAATATTGGGATTACTGGTATTTCCGCTCATATGCCCGCCACCGGTCCCGGGCCGTACTCCTTCTGTAGCAACATCGGCCGTATCATTAACTGCTCCTGTACTGGCAATGGCCATGACAGGTTGATTGATATCGTCTTTTCCGCCTGTACTCACGGTCATATACCCAGCAGGGACAGCAGCATTCTGATTTGCACCGAACCCTGCTGCTGGTACAGAACTGCGGCCACAAATGACCCGAACATAAGCAAAGCAACCAGCAGGAATGTTGTCACGTCCAGCCTGCGCTGACGCGTCTTCTCGGGAGTTGCCTGCAGACTGATAGTACCCAGTATCGGCAGATCGATCATCTTCTGCATCTGCTTGAAATCTACGAATGTAGGATAAAGAAGGAACCTGAGGATACTCCAGCCCACACCTGCCGCCAACGCAGCCAGGAAAACACCGATCAACATAGATCGGACGATTTGGCCCATTAGGCAGCAGCGGCACGACCGGCGCATCTACAACCCGGAAAATCAGTTCACTATTGTTCTGCTCCACCTTTTGCGCCATTCTCGCCGACTCCCGTCTCTCGACCAGCGACAGGTAACGTTCCTTGGTTATATCGTAATCACGGTTCAGCTTGACCAGGTCCGCCTCGACCTGGGGGATAATATCGATCGACTTTTTCAGTTCCGCCAGTTTCTGCCGTTGTTCCGCCAGTTTCACCTGCAGTGTGCCCACGTCGACACGGGCACGACTCTCCTCTACCTTGAGGTCCTGGTAGATCGGGTTGAGCCCGGTGTCTCCAAGGTCCAGATCCGTGCCATCATCCGCATTACCCCGCCCCCTTTCCTGCAGGTCTTTTATCGTGGCACGCAGAGACATTACGTCCGGATGCTCTTCCGTATACTGGGTCAGCAATCCATCAAGTTGCGCCTGGTAGTTACGCAGCTTGTTGGCTGTTGCAGTGGAGTAGGTGCTGGTGCTGATGACAGGCTTTTCTCCCGACAACTGCTGGCTGATCTCGCGATAGCGTTGCTTTGCCAGGCGCAGCTCGGATTCTGTCCCGTCGATCAGTTCCTGCTGCCGGCGCAGGCGTGCGTAATAACCGCCTTTTTCATCCGGCATGAAGCCGACATTCTTTTTCTTGAATTCAGCCAGGCGCTGCTCACCCTGGAGCAGTCGCTGTTCATAATCCTGGATCTGGTCGTTGAGGAATTCCTCGGCCATAACCGTATCCATCCGGCCTGAATTCAGGGTATTCTCGATGAGTGTATTGAGCAGGTTGAAAACGACCTTGAAGGCCATCTCGGCCGATGTCGACTTATAGCTGATCTCGTAGATACTGGAACGGTTGCGGCTGCCACCCAGATTATCGATCCGGATTCCGTTGCTCAATCGCTGCACCAGGCCCTCGCGCGCCGCGGGACTGTCCACGCCGAGATCCATATCGGTCTCGCGTATTACGGTGAGCAGGTTCTCCCTGCTCAGCAGAATACGCGTCATTACATTAATTTCCTCTTCCGGGTTGGTTTCCACTGCCAGTCCCCGAAGCAGCGGTTGCATCACGGAGGAAGTATCGATGTGGACTGCGGCCTTGGCCGAGTATTGATCAGGCAGCGAATAAATATAGACCCAGCCGGCGATGGCAACCAGCCAGCTGATAAACAGCGCCGACCAGCGATAGCGCCACAAACCATGCAGATAGCCGTAAATTACATTTATCTGCTCATGTATGGAAATCATTTGTTAACAAGCCTGTAGTCGTATTCGGGTTTCAGCTGAAGTATAGCGGTACAGTAACAGTTCCTATTGCATTTTTACCCTGGTAACCATTACAAAATATTAAAAAAAATCATCAACTCCAGCGTACAACCCGGTCGCGGCAGGATGAGTAACAGGCTACCCTGCTGCCCGCTAAATTTACCGCACAAGCCGGTATTTCCTGTACTGCAACCCATGAAAAGGCTGCCTGCAACGGACACTCATACATGCACGCGGATGTCAGTTTTTTTATCAATTAGCGAAGCTGATTAATTGCTTGTTTCATATTGATAAAAGTTGAGATCGTCATATTACTGTCGCATAAATAAGCTAATATCGCCGTTTCAGCTGTAAATACACTTTACACACGTCCCTGGCCGGCACTGACGCTGCATAAAAAAACATTATCTTAAACAATAAGATACATGAATGGTACAGTACTTGCCTTGTATTGTGCAACAACCAGATAATATATGGTCCTTTATTCTACACAAATTTGCTCGCCGGTCAGCGTAAATGGACAAGACCACATGCACGCTCACGGGTTTCGCATTGCTGATATTTTCCGGCAGCGCCGCGGCAATCCCGATCCAGGGCCCCACCGATATCGGCAGCAACGGCCAGGCATTTCATAACGGTCACCGCATCACCGGCATCGATTTCATTTGTGGCCCGACCTGCATCGGCCAGGTCAACGGGCGGCCCGGGCCTGATGGTGACTTTGCCGGCCTCGGCGGCCTGAAAACGCGCTCCGGAGAACTCCAGCGGCACGACTTCAAGTACAGCAATTTCCAGAACACTCTCCCGTCACAGGTTTTCCGGGATATCGACTACGGCGGGCTGCAATACGGCTTCACCATGACGGGCCTTGGGGTGGTCAGCGCTGACATTAATAATGACCCCAACTGCAGGGGCACACAAGACTTCGGTTGCCTGGTCCTGGCCGGTACCGGAATTTTCAGCATCACCGCCAAAGGCAGCAACTACACGGACGCTGCCGGGAACTGGGTTTACAGTCAGACCGGTACCCGCTTTCCCAGCCAGAATACCGCGTTGCCGGAACCGGGCACCATTGCACTGCTGGGCCTGGGCCTGGTCGGTTTCGGCATCATCAGGTACCTGAGAAAAGCAGCATGATTCAGGGCATGCCAGCGGGCATTAGAAAGCCGCGCACTTGAGCGGTTTTTATTGCCTGTAACCATGCGGGCAAGGCACTGCTACTGCAGCAGACGTTTCGCATCCTCGCGGCCCTGGAAAACTGCCCCCTCATCCAGCAATGCCTCGAGCAATTGTCGTGCTTTCGACTTGTTGCCGGCCTGGTATACCGCGGCTGCATGGTGGTAGCGCACCTCGGGAACGAGCGGCAGCGCCTCAAGCGCCTGTTCCAGCAATCGCAGACCGCGACCGACCTGCCCGTCCAGCACCAGCGCCCAGCCATAGGTATCCCGTACATTTGGATTTTCCGGTGCAAGCTGCCAGGCGCGCTCCGCATAGCCCAGCGCCACCGGTCGACCGATCAACATGTAAAGCCCGGCCAGGTTGTTCAGTGCTACCACGTTGTCAGCATCCAGCCTGATAATTTTTTCATAGATGGCCATGGCCTGGTCTGCTTCACCCATATTCTGGAAAGCAGTGCCTATGGACTCCAGCGCCTCGATATCATCCGGATGCTCCCGCAGCCAGTCTTGTATATAGCCTATGGCTACATCCGGCTTGCCCGAATTGAATGCACTTTCGGCGCGCTTGATGACCAGACCGGCGGCAGGCATGCGTTCCCATGCGCGCGCGTACTCATCCGCGGCGGCCGTGTATTTTTCAGCCGCCATCAGGCTGTCCCCCGCAAGCTCATAACCCGCGAATTCTTCCGGCAATGCTTGCTGGATTTCCCGGCTGTATTTCAGTGCCTGCTCGTACTCACCGGCACGTATTTCAAGTTCGGCCAGCAAGGCCCGCGCCTGGACACCGGAGGAAGTGCTATCCAGTGCAATCATCAGCTCCCTGCGCGCATCTTCCAGCCGACCCAACCGCAGATAAACTTCTCCCAGTAATATACGGGCAATGGCTGATTCGGGCTCCCTGGCCACCAGTTGCTGCAGTGGCTGCAGCGCCTGGCGGAACTTGTTCTCCGCAATGAAAATGCGTGCCGACAGAGCCAGTAACACCGGCTCGTGCGGGAAAATTTCACGCGCTTCCCTGACCAGCGGCCTGGCCAGCCCGGGATGTCCGTCACGCAAGTGGTAGTCCGCAAGAAACATCAGCGGTTTTACATCACCCGGCGCATGTTTCAGTGCACGCTCCAGCCATGTGGACACCGCCTCCCGGTCTCCCTGCAGTTCGGCAATACGTGCCAGTGCCAGCATGGGTAATACTGACTCCATACCGGTGTCCACAAGCTGCCCATACAGGCGGGATGCCTCGACATACTTACCCTCCTGCTCCTCGATGTACGCCAGCGCCATGGCTGCCGGCGGGAACCCGGGCTGCAGCTCCATTGAACGCATGAGGTAAATTCGCGCCTCGGCAAGGTCGCCACTGGCCGCAAACACGTTGCCGGTCAGTGCGTGTACAGCCGGATCATCCGGTTCCTGCTTGACCAGGTCCAGCGACTGGCCAATCGCCTTTACAATTTCACCGGCACGCAGGTGGGCCAGTATCAGCAGGATTTCCGTCTGCCTTTGTTCACCACCTTGTGCGAGCATTGTCTCAAGCTGACTGATCGCCAGTCCCGTGTCACCGGCCTCAATATAGGCTTTCGCCAGTTCAGCGCGCAGCGCCACACTGCCGGGGTCGATTTTGACTGCCCGTTCCAGGCCGACAATTCCAGCCGCGGTATCTCCCCTGTTCAGTTCGGACACGCCCACCAGTGCCAGCAGTTCGGCATCGCTTGTCTCGCCTGTCAGCACCGATTTCAGGGTCTTGCTGGCATCGTCATAACGTCTCAGCAAAATATAGCTGCGTGCCAGTAATTTCCGCGCGTCCAGGTTGTCCGGTACTGCGGTGAGATATTTTGACAGGAAGTAGGCGGCCTGCTCGTAGTTCTTCTCTGCGAAATTAACGGTGCCGTACAGCAGGCGCGTCGGATTATGCTCCGGTGCAAGCTTCAGCACCTCGAGCAACAATTGCGCGGCTCTTCGGTAATCAGACTGCTCAAATGCGAGCACACCACCAAGATAATTGGTGAACGGATCGTTCGCATCCCTGTGGAACAGCGGCTTGAGCGTGACGGCTGCATCTTCGTAGTCCCGATCAAGTATCTGCAGCTGGGTCAGGCGCAGACGGGCCAGCCGGCCGTTTGCGGATATGAACCCGTGCGGGTCCATATCCATGACACGCTGATAGATAGCCCTGGCGGCGGCCTGTTCATCTTGCGACGTAATGCTTGCCTGCAACAGCAACAGTTCGGGATCGGACGGATATTGTTTCAGCGCATGCTGCAGATATTTCTCTGTCTCCGCAATATTGCCGTAAACGATCTGTAACTTTATTCCCGTCCTGAGCACCTCGAGGGAGCCGGAATCCAGTTGTTGTGCGGCATCGAATTGTGCCAGCGCCTCATCTTTCATTCCCAGACCCGCCATCGCCACGGCGCGCAGGCTCAACAGGCTTGCGCGGACCGGGGCTGGCCAGGTTTCCGAAACCTCCATGTCCTCGACCACGCCCCTGAAGTTACCCATGCCCAGTTGTGATCGAGCCAGGCCATACTCCACATCAGACTCATTCCATCCCGATGCGCGCGCATGCCTGAATTCCTTGTCCGCAGATTCGTAGTCGCCGAAATCGAGATAGATGGTCGCCAGCAGGTAGCGGGCCTCAGCCCGACCCGGGTTTTCCTGCAGGACATTTCTCAGCTCGATAGCGGCTGCATTGAATTTGCGTTCGGCCAGGTAATCAGCGGCATTTCGCATGAGCTGCTGCTCATCGATGAACCAGTCACTGCAGGCGAATAGTGATAACGCAATCATCACCAGCACCCCGACACGCCTGCCTGTTGCCAGCTTCATTTATGACCGCCCGATACCTGTGCAGCAACCTGTCCATCTACGAGCCGGGCAAGCGCCGGGCCCATCGCGCGAAGGAAATCTTCAATGTCCCGCCGCGCATCAACCGCGTCGTCCCCGAAATCCCCGGCAACCGCGATTACGGCAGCCCGGGTCTGGCCGTTCAGGATTCCGATCAACTGCAGGAACTTTGCCATGTATTTGCTGGTAGTGTTACGACCTGCAACCCGGTAGAAATACCGGACAATCCGGCGTTGCCCGTGCACTGACACCATTTCACTCTCAATCACTGGTTGCCCGCCTGTCATGAGCGCGCTCTCGAACGGACCCTCCGGTTTCCAGGCGGGCGGATTGCTGATACGGTTGAAGTCGTTGATGAGTTCACTGCCCTGACTTTGTCGCGAGTAAAGGCCAACATATAACAATACCTGACTATCGTCTTTTTGGTATCCACGCTTTAGTTCTGTTGCGCCATGAAACAGGGGTGACCAGCTATCATATAACAGGAAAGGCCCATCCCAGCCCGCAACGCCCCGTGGTAGTTCGAGGTCGTATAACACCGCCGTTGGAATCCGGTTTTCCACCCACCAGGAGACGGCGGGGCCAATGGCGATCAACCCGGCAGCCGCAAATGACACGACTGAACGCCGCAGGATACTATACTGACCGAAAACCGGTTCAGTTTTATCCACCTGCTTGCGGGCCACCTCGTTTGCCGGTCCTGTATTACGGTAAATCAAGTGGTCGATCAACATCAGGACCACTACCAGCCCAGCAAACAGGTACCAGCCCAGCATCAGGTGATCGTATATGATCGGGTGCCGCATATCTGAAACGTAAGCGAGATAGATGATAATGAATACGCGTAATACATTTGCAAGTATCGCTGCGCCGGCAGCTGCGGCGATGACCAGTAGCCGGGCCCGGATTCCCTGGTAATTCAGGTAGGCATAGAAAGTAC
The DNA here is from genome assembly GCA_963768575.1 of uncultured Halobacteria archaeon. Classification (GTDB taxonomy): domain Bacteria; phylum Pseudomonadota; class Gammaproteobacteria; order UBA9214; family UBA9214; genus UBA9214. The sequence goes on along the minus strand of CAVYIJ010000014.1, from coordinate 41,698 downwards.
CAAGAGCGAGCGCAGCCAGCAGGTAATGCAGACCGCTGCAGGTAGGCCGGATTGACAATTGTCCGGCGGGTATAGTCACAATATAGTCCTGCAATATTGCGGGTATGCCGGCAATTCTTGTTAATGTGAATGCTGTAGTTGCTGTTATCTCCTGCAATACCGGTAACAGCGGGTCCCATAACGGGACCGCAAGACTGATATACATCACCGGTAACAGCATTTTCCGTGCGGTCTGTCCGCCGGCTATCGCCCAGATTACCGATACTATCAGCGGCAACAGGATAGCTTGCTGCAAAACCTGGACTTTTGTGACTGCAGCCGCCAACCACACCAGGCTGCACGAGGCAATGGCGGCCAGGGCGATAATGCTCGGGCCGGGTGTCAGGCGCATCAATGACTTGCGGCCCCTGTAGACCAGGTAACAACTAATCAGTAAAACCAGGTATCCATGTTCGTATCCGCCGCCTTCCCACTTCGCCCAGAGCCTGCCGAGGTCCAGCACCGTTTCCTGGTGCAGAAACAATGTCAGCAGCAGCAGCAGGCCAAGTGAAAAACCGGTAAACCCCCAGTCAGCGGCCGATCGTTGCCTATCCACCCTTCACCCGAGCGGCAGACATTATTTCCCGTTCCCGCCGATATCCAGTTTCTTCATGAGATTGTAGAGGGACGGTCGACTCACTCCCAGCGCATCCGCGGTACGGGACATATTGTAGTTATTGATATCCAGTGCGCGCCGAATAACTCCGCGTTCGGCATTCTCCCTGGCCGCTCTCAGGTCCAGGTCCAGGGCGGCGGCCTCGTCGTGCAAACCAAGATCACTGCTGCTGATTGTTTTCCCTTCGGCCAGCACCACTGCGCGCTTCATCCTGTTTTCGAGTTCACGCACATTGCCGGGCCAGTGATAAGCCTCGATTTGCTCTGCAGCCTTGTCTGAAAAACCCCTGAATTCACGCCCGTGTTTACGAGCGAACTTTTCAAGAAACGTACGTGCCAGCAACATCCGGTCCCCTTCACGATCACGCAGGGCGGGAATACGGATGACTATCTCGCTGATACGATAGTAGAGGTCCTCGCGAAATTCTCCGGCTTTAATAGACTCCTTGAGATCGTGGTGTGTTGCGCAAATCACCCGGACATCCACCGGTATCAGGCGGTGGCCGCCAAGCCGCTCGATCTGGCGCTCCTGCAGGAAACGCAACAACTTGGCTTGCAGCGACATAGGCATGTCGCCGATTTCGTCGAGAAAGAAAGTACCGCCCTCTGCGCGCTCGATTTTACCCGGATTTTGCCGCACCGCCCCGGTGAAAGCGCCTTTTTCATGGCCGAATAACTCGCTTTCGAGCAATGTTTCCGGAATGGCGGCACAATTCACGGCGACGAACGGCCCGTCTTTACGTGAACTCAGGTCATGCAGGGCACATGCAAATAATTCCTTGCCAGTGCCGCTTTCACCATTAATCAGCGTACTTACATCGGTCGGCCCGACCCGCTCGACCATCCTGCAAGCTTCCAGCATCGCGTTACTGGAGTAGACGATGCCATCCAGAACACCGTCTGATTTTACGGCCTGCAGACGGCGGTTCTCGGCCTCGATGTCGTACAGGCTGCTGGCACGCTCGACGATCAATGCCAGCACATCCGGATCGATGGGCTTCTGGTAAAAATCATAGGCGCCAAGCGATACGGCCTTGAGCGCAACATCCCGGTCATCGTTGCCTGTTACGACAATCACCTTGGTATAGGGTGCGAGTTCCAGTATCTCGGCGAGGGCCGTGAGGCCTTCGGACGCATTGGCCGTATCCGGCGGGAGACCCAGGTCCAGGGTAACGACATGTGGATGATGTTGCTGTAATTGCCTTATCGCCGAGGCGCGGTCTGCTGCAATATGCACCTCGAAGCCGCTGAATGCCCACTTCAGCTGCTTCTGCAGACCGGCGTTGTCCTCAACGACCAGCAGGGGTTTCAGTTTACCGTTCATTGCATTGGCTTCATTCTGTCTCGTCTATCCCGTGCTCGCTGCAGGAATTTGCAATACCACCTGTGTACCGACACCTCGCTCGCTGCTTACATGTATATCACCACCCAGCGACCGGATAAATTCCCGGCTTTCATACATACCGATACCCAGACCGGCATTACCCTTGGTTGTATAAAAGGGTTTGAACAGGTGGTTCTTGATAAAATCGGCATCCATCCCCTGTCCATTATCGCTGATCCGGACAATACATGTGTCATACCTGTGTTGCAGACCGATTTTCACATGCCCGTCTTCGACGGTTGCCTGCTGGGCATTCTCCAGCAAGTGGGTCAATACATTTTCCAGCCGCCCTTTTTCCGCGATTACGAAACAGGTATCCGCCGGCATGCCCATCTCCGGCACCGGTTTGCGGTGCGACAGCTTCCTCACAACATCCGTTACCAGTGTAACAAGGTCAACCATTACCTTGCTCTCGCTCACGACATGCTTGTTACGCAACTGGTCCAGCAATCGCTTGATATCACCGGCTGCTGTAGCCACTGAATCAAAGGCGTCTTCCAGGAAAGCCGGATTATCCCGGTGCTTTTCCGAATTCCGGGCGACCATCTCCAGGCCGGCCGCGATATTTTTCAGATCATGCACCATGTATGAAGACAAGCGGTTGAATGCCTCGAATTGCCTGGACTGGGCCAGGGCATCGGTAGTCATCAGCACGGCAAGATGGCTGGCCACCTGGCGGGCTGCCGTCTTCAGCAGGTCACGGTCTTCCCAGTTCACTTCAAGCATCGACCTTGGCCGCGCAAGTATCACAAAACCCGTTAACGAATCGAGTCCCGACAACGGCACGACGAGCCAGGCCCGGTCCACTGCATCGACCCAGCTCGGCAAAACCAGCTTGCCATACTCATCCGGACGTGACGATAGCTGGATCAGGTTTACCACGTATGACTTGGCGGCAAGAAACTGCACCAGTCCATCCTTCCCGGAAACCGTGTTATTGACCGGCGCCATTTGCCAGCCAGCGACATTCCGGTACATTCCCTGCCCGTCATCCAGCCACAACTGGCCGGCACGGGCATCAACAATCTCTGCCAGCAGGCTGATGGCGGCATCAGAACTACCCATATCCCGCACCTTGTTGTTCAGGGCGCCGGTCAGATTCAGCCATTCCCGCCGGTAATCATATTTGTTACGGTAAAAATGCTTGCCGAGAAAGACCCGCATCTCCCTGCGCAGCTGCCCGGAGAACAACACGACAACCAGGAAGATTGCCGCCAGCGAGATGAACACGACCTGCACAATCCGGCCCCAGCTGCCACCGTGCTCCTGCAAGTAGTAGCCGACCGCCGCCATTACCAGCAAATAGATCCCGCCGCCAACAATCGCTGTAGTGTGCAGTACGATATCGCGCGAAACGAATATATTGGGTGACCAGCCCTTGTTGCGCGCGGCGGCAATCGTCAGCAGCGGCACGCTGAAAAGGTTGATGAAACCGCGCGCCTCCCACAACTCACGGTCAATGCCCATGAGCAGCAGTGCATTGGCGTAAAGATAGAAGTCGAAAGCAAAAATACCGCCGGCACCGATAAACAGGTATTTCAGGTCCCGCCGGTACTCTGGCGCTATATTCCTGAACAACTGTTCGATTATGGCAAGGCCGGTCATGGCAAGGAAAACATGGCCGGTAAAGCGCAGGCTCGTCAGGCGCTGCACGAGCTCCTCCGTCGCCAGGTACAGGGTCATCAGCTCGGCAACCAGCAGGAGTGCTGCAAAACCGGTACATAACAACAGTCCCCGGCGCCGGAGAAAACGGTAACCGGTTATTTGCTGCGCAGCCGGTTCGAACAGCTTTAGCAGAAAGACAAACCAGGCAACATAGCGCAGGATTTCGAACGACAGGTAAAAGCCGGTGAGATTTTGTATGTCACCCGCGACACTCGCCGCGACTCCGGCCCAGACCACCGAAACGATCACGACCAGGGTCAATAGCCTTCCCTGTAAACTGCTGCGCCAACTGAACAACAGCAGGGCGGCAAGAAAGCCAAAGCCCAGCGCGGCACTCAGGTAACTGTAATAGCCGAGATTCACGCCCGATACCTTCCGGTACCCCGATCCAGCCGAGTGTCAGTATTATTTACAATACCCCCTACCCCTACATTAATGTTCAAGTTGTTGTATAATATGTTTTTTTATCGCAATGCATGCAGATTGACAGATGAACCGGATGTTCTACGTTGCTTTAATTGTCGTGTTTATTTACATGCCCTGTAAAGCCGGGATCCATCGTGACCGATTGCGTCCCTTATTGAATGCCCATTGATCACGACTTATTTATTTAAATACAACAAGTTACAATTGTTCACATTTAATGATATATTAATATACACGCATGGCATGGTTACTGCAGAATAACTGTAAAACCAAATGGAAATGACTCACATGGACAAATTCTTCATATCACTTTTTGCTTTACTGCTGGCCACCCAGGTACAGGCTTTGCAGATCGGTGCGCATGGTGACGGCGCGGGGGACTGGCAGAAACGGGCCAGGCTGGCCGATGCACTGGCAGACGGGAACTGGCTGGTAAACAGCTATAACAACAACACGTTTGTCATCGACATATCGAACAGTTCCAACACGGCGTTGTCGAGCATGTTGACGAGATCGCGCATGTTTACACGGGCCGACGTCAACACATTCGGGTTTGGTTCAAGGAATTTTGACAGAAATCCAAATAACCATGACTCACTGGACAGGATGTTTTCAGACTGGGGCCTGCAACTTCTGCACCCTGACGATGTTAATGCGGGATTACATGCAGGCGCCACGGACATATACCAGCTGGAGCTGACAGGCAATGCCGGTGACTATATCGACCAGCTGTTACACCCGATGAGGTTCAGGACCGCCCAGGGCTACTACCTGGTAAAGGGTGATGTCAGCAGACTGACAAGTGTTCCGGAACCGTCGATACTGGTCCTGCTGGGTGTTGGACTGATCGGAATCGGCCTGATGCGTCGCAGGACAATGTCCTGACAAAGCGGTAAAAAACAAATCCGGTTAGACGGCGGCTGCGGCCGCCGTTTTTCCTGTTGCAGGATGACTTCATGTCATGCCGGCGACAATGCGCTCAGCAACTTTTCGTGAATGCCGCCAAAACCGCCATTACTCATGATCAGCACATGATCGCCGCTGGTCGCACAGGCGACCACCTCTTCCACGATACTGTCAATCGACCCGTTGACAGAAATGGTGCCATCTACACCAGTGGTGATATCGGCCAGCGACCAGCCCAGGTCACCCGCTTCGTATAACCAGACCCGGTCAGCACCCGCAAGCGAAGCGGCCAGAGTTTCACGGTGCACACCCATTTTCATGGTATTCGACCGCGGCTCCAGCAACACCAGTATCCGTGCACGACCGACACGATGACGCAATCCCTGCAAAGTCGTTGCAATCGCCGTCGGGTGGTGAGCGAAATCATCATAGACCGTAATATCATTGACCGTGCCGCGCACTTCCATGCGCCTTCTTACCCCGCGGAATTCACCCAGGGCTGCAGCAGCCTGCTCAACCGAAACGCCGGCATGACGCGCTGCCGCAATAGCGGCAAGCGCATTCTGGACGTTATGATCGCCGATCTGGCCCCAGCTAACATTGCCCGCGACCTGACCATCCAGCAGCACATCAAAACAGCTGCCGTCTTCGAGCTGTTTACGAACACCCCATAAGGCTGAATCAGCCCCGGCAGAAAACTTTTCCACCTTTGTCCAGCAGCCCCGTTCCAGCACCTGGTCAAGCGCGGCATCACCCGCCTTGCTGACAATGAGCCCGTTGCCTGGCACGGTACGGACCAGGTGATGAAACTGGGTCTGGATCGAGGCCAGGTCCGGAAAGATATCCGCGTGATCATATTCCAGGTTGTTCATGACCAGCGTGCGAGGCCGGTAATGAACAAACTTCGAACGCTTGTCGAAGAAGGCAGTATCGTATTCGTCCGCTTCCACAACAAAAAACGGTGTACTGCCAGTACGCGCTGACAGGCCGAAGTTCCGTGGTACGCCACCGATAAGAAAGCCGGGTGACAGCCCGGCAAATTCAAGGATCCAGGCAAGCATACTGGCAGTCGATGTCTTGCCATGCGTACCTGCCACGGCCAGGACCCAGCGATCACGCAAGACATGTTCCGCCAGCCACTGCGGCCCCGACGTATATGTCATGCCTGTATCGAGTACATGCTCCACGGCGGGATTACCACGCGATAATGCATTGCCGATCACGACGCAATCCGGTCCGTCCTGAAGCGCATCGGCATCGTAACCCTCGTTCAGCACGATTCCCTGCTCGCTCAACTGGGTACTCATGGGCGGATAGACATTTGCGTCCGAACCGGCAACCTGCACGCCAAGTTCACGTGCCAGCAAGGCTATGCCGCCCATAAAAGTCCCGCAGATACCCAGAATATGTATGTGCATCGATGTTCCTACCTGGCAAGCCCGATCTCGTCCGGCTGCGGAAACAGCGTCATCACCAACTGTGTGCTGATCAGTACATAAACAAGCGATACGGCAAACCCGATAGCAAAGGTTGTGGAAAGTGCATGCCGCATGATGTGAGCGCTGACGACAAGGTTCCAGAACAACAATGTCAGCCAGGCAAATGAAAGTATAAATGGCAGGGAATCATCTACCTGGGCAGACTTGAACATTATTGCCAGTGGCACGGCAAAAAGCCCGAGTAAAGTACCCGCACCGGTCATTGCAGAAAGGGTCTGCTTGATGCGCGCGGTTTTACCCAGCAGGTAAAGCAGCAATGCGATGAACATTACCAGCATTGCCAGTTCTGCAAGTGCAATACGCGTACCTGTCAACATGCCATAGTTGCCGGACATTACCAGCACCGAAACCATGGTGTAACAGGTAATCGCAAAGCCAAGAATGAACGCGGATGCCGGGCCATCCTGGGGACCCGCACGCAACAGGCAGATATCCAGCCAGTAGCGTATCAGCGGGGTCATCCGGGGTATGCTTCAGGCTCAGCGCTTCTTGCGAACCGGTTTCTTATTAACGGATTTTCTTGCGGAAGACTTCCTGCCCGCCGCTTTTTTAGCGGTAGCTTTCTTCCGCACAGGCTTCTTCCCGGTGGTTTTTTTGCGAGTTGAGGCTTTTTTCGCAGCAGCCTTGCGCACGCTTTTTACAGGCGTTTTCTTTTTGCCTGCCGCCTTCTTCCTGGCAACGACTTTCTTTTTGGTAACTGCCTTCTTTTTGGCAACGACTTTCTTTTTGCCTGCCGCTTTCTTCCTGGCAACCACCTTGCGTGCAGGAGCCTTCTTCTTGACAACCTTCTTCGCAACTTTGCCGACTGACTTTTTGGCAGTCTTTTTAGCGGATTTAGTCGCGGACTTGCCTGATTTCACCGTTGCCGTGGATTTCTTTTTCTGCTTCTCCGCGGCAACCTTGCTGGCACGATGCTTGGCAATTGCCGCGCGAATGACATCGGTACGGTGGTTCTCGGATTTTGCGTTTGCTTTAACATCCGCGACGATTTTCGAGACAGCCTTGAATATGTCCCCTATCTCGCCGACGCCCTGTACGGTCCTTAGCTTTTCCTGCTCTTCATAATAACTGACCACCGGCAAGGTATGCATTTCGTAGACCCGCAGCCGGTTACCGATAGTTTCTTCATTATCATCGGCACGATGGCGCAGCTTCCCGCCACACGCGTCGCAACGCCCGTCCATGTGCGGCGGCGCATAGAATACGTTATACATTTGCCCGCATGACAGGCAGGTCCTGCGCCCGACCAGCCGCTGGATTAGCGCATCCACGTCCACAGCCACCAGCAGGGCAAGATTGAGCGGCTGACCCAGCATGGTCAGCAGCTGGTCGAGTGCTTCCGCCTGCTGCAAATTACGGGGAAATCCGTCAAGGATGAATCCCTTGCGTGTATTCGGCCGTGTAATCCTCTCCTGGATGATCCCGAGGACGATTTCATCGCTGACCAGCTGGCCCGCGTCCATGGCTGCCTTGGCCTGGCGGCCCAGCGGCGTGCCTGCCGCGACGGCTTCGCGCAACATGTCGCCGGTCGAGATCTGCGGCAACTTGAATTTTTCGGCCAGCAGTTTTGCCTGGGTTCCCTTGCCGGAACCGGGCGCCCCGAGCATTACGATCCTCATGATATCGTTGTTCCCTGTAGTCTGTTGATTTTATTAACTTACTGTTTATAAGAAAAATTTTTCGATGCAGATATATAATTTTTAGCGTGGCCGTCAGGCAGGACAGCGGTTAAGCTACAGCCTGCGCATGGTAGAAGTCAACGAAGTTCATGAAATAAATCAGGTTTTGAGCTAGAATCTCCCCGCCCTAGCGCAGCACCCCCGCCAGCGACCCACGACCCACTTGCCTGCTATGAGCAACATACAAGATTTCACGGACAGTGAATTGTGGATTATAAAGACCACGCTGAAGGAGCGCTATGGTGAGGACATCGAGATTATGCTGGGCGATACGGAACTGCGCCTGAATCCCTACGGCACGGAGCTGACACCCTGTCCCGCCGCCTACTGGGAGCGTGAAAGCTGCAATTTCATCGTCTGTAAAACCGGCGACTCACGCTACCGCTGTCAGTTTTATTACCGTGTCCATAAAATGTACGGCACCGGCGTTGAGGAATATGACGATTTGTCCGAGTGCATGGTGACACTACTTCAGGTGCAGGCCGATTATGCCGCCGAGCGGGACAAAGATTAACAGCAATTAATCAACCAGGGAGAATCAAAGAATGGCAAGAGCAGTTGGCAAGAAAAATGCGTTTTATGCCCAGTCCGGTGGCGTAACGGCTGTCATCAATGCTTCCGCATGCGGCGTGATTCAAACGGCGCGCAAGCACAAGGACAGGATCGGCAAGGTTTATGCCGGCCGCAACGGCATCATTGGCGCCCTGACCGAAGACCTGATCGACACCGGCAAGGATTCTGCAAGCGCCATCGCCGCCCTGCGCCATACACCGAGTGGCGCCTTCGGCTCCTGTCGCTACAAGATGAAAAGCCTGGAAGCCAACAAGCGTGAATACGACCGCCTGATCGAGGTGTTCGAGGCACATAATATCGGCTATTTCTTTTACAATGGCGGCGGCGATTCCGCCGATACCTGCCTGAAGGTCTCGCAACTGTCCAAGGCGACCGGTTATCCGATTCAGGCCATCCACGTACCGAAGACCGTCGATAACGATCTGCCGATCACCGACAACTGCCCGGGTTTCGGTTCCGTCGCCAAATACATTGCCGTCAGTACCCGCGAGGCCAGTTTCGACGTCGCGTCCATGGCGAAGACCTCGACCAAGGTCTTCGTACTGGAAGTCATGGGCCGGCATGCCGGCTGGATTGCGGCGGCCGGCGGCATGGCCGCCACCGAGGACACCGACCTGCCGATTGTTATCCTGTTCCCGGAGGTCCCGTTCAACCAGGCGAAGTTCATCAAGCAGGTGCGCGACAAGGTTAAAAAGTACGGTTATGTATCCATCGTCGTCTCGGAAGGCGTGGCCGACCGCAGCGGAAAGTTCCTTGCCGACCAGGGGCTCAAGGATGCCTTCGGTCATTCGCAGCTCGGCGGCGTGGCACCGGTCATCGCCAACATGGTCCGCGACAAGCTGGGCCTGAAATATCACTGGGCCGTTGCCGATTACCTGCAGCGCGCCGCTCGACACATCGCCTCGAAGTCCGATGTCGAGCAGGCCTACGCCACCGGCAAGGCGGCTGTTGAAATGGCACTGGCCGGCAAGAACTCCGTGATGCCGACCGTGGTGCGCACCTCCAACAATCCCTACCGCTGGAAAATCGGCGAGGCAAAGTTGTCGCGTGTCGCAAACGTCGAGAAGATGATGCCGAAGAGCTTCATTACCAGGGACGGTTTCGGAATTACCAAAAAATGCCGCGACTACCTCGAACCGCTGATGCGCGGCGAGGACTACCCGCCATACGGCAAGGACGGCATGCCGAAGTATGTACAGTTGAAAAACGTGGCGGTAACCAAAAAGCTCAAAGGCTTCAAGGTCAAGTAGATAAACATTCGCCGCAAAGGCAAGCGACCCAATGGACAGGAAATTCAACGACATTCCGACTTCAGCACGGCTGAACTACCGTCAGCGGCATGAAGTAATTGTCACTGTTCACCGTTCTCTGTACCTTTGCGGCGGATATCCATACCCATGACACTTGAAAAGGCCCGTGAACTGCTTGCTGTCCAGGCCAATATGGGTGGCGGCTACAACCGCAATGGTGCAAAACTGATCCTGGCCGAAGTTCAGGCTGACCATGGCCAGGCGGCGGTTGACGACCTGATTCGCGAGTTTGATTTTGAAAATCTGTTCGGCTTCAGGCCGGGCACAGCTTTTAATAAACCTGTTTAACGCCGGATAGCAGATCCGCAAAGGAGAAACCGAATGTCGACTGAACTGTTGTTTGCCCTCGCCTGTGGCTTTGGCGCATTAATCTACGGTGCTTTATCCGTGAAGTGGATTCTTGCAAAGCCGACCGGCAACGAGCGTATGCAGGAAATCGCCAGCGCCATCCAGGACGGCGCGAAGGCCTACCTGAACCGGCAATACACCACCATAGGCATGGCGGGCGCAGTATTGTTCCTGGTCGTCGGTTTCTCCGAAATCGGCTGGCCAACCGCGATCGGTTTCGCCATCGGGGCCGTCTTTTCGGGGCTGGCCGGCTACATCGGCATGAATATCTCGGTACGTGCCAATGTACGCACGGCCGAAGCAGCCAACAGCGGTCTTAATGCCGCCATGCAGGTCGCCTTTCGCGGCGGCGCCATTACCGGCATGCTGGTCGTCGGCCTGGGACTGATCGGGGTTGCCGGCTTCTACGGCATACTGCTGATCATCGGTGTCGAAGACCCGATTCACCCGCTGGTCGGCCTCGCCTTCGGCGGCTCGCTGATTTCCATCTTTGCCCGGCTCGGCGGCGGCATCTTCACCAAGGGCGCGGACGTCGGCGCCGATATCGTCGGCAAGGTCGAGGCCGGCATACCGGAAGATGACCCGCGCAACCCGGCCGTGATCGCGGACAACGTCGGCGATAATGTCGGCGACTGTGCCGGCATGGCCGCTGACCTGTTCGAGACTTACGCGGTCACCGTGGTGGCCACCATGCTGCTGGGCAGTCTGCTGCTGGCTGAATCCATCAGGGCGTCAGCGGCCCTCTACCCGCTGGTGCTCGGCGGCGTGTCCATCATCGCCTCCATCATCGGCACCTTCTTCGTCAAGACCAGCGAAGGCAGCAAGATCATGAACGCGCTGTACCGTGGCCTCATCGTGGCCGGCGTACTGGCGGCCATTGCCTTTTATCCGGTCACCACCTGGGTGATGGGTGACACCATCCTGCTGGACGGTGGTGAAGTGAGCACGCGCATGCTCTACTACTGCGCACTGATTGGCCTGGCACTGACAGCGGCCATGGTAGTAATCACCGAGTACTACACCGGCACCGAGTTCAAGCCGGTGCGCCACATCGCCGAGGCCTCGACCACCGGTGACGGCACCAACGTGATCGCCGGACTGGGCGTTTCCATGAAGTCCACCGCCCTGCCGGTGCTGGCCGTGTGCGCGAGTATCTGGGGCGCACATGAGCTGGCCGGCCTGTACGGCATTGCGATTGCCGCAACCTCCATGCTGTCCATGACCGGTATTATCGTGGCGCTCGACGCCTACGGCCCGATCACCGACAACGCCGGCGGCATTGCCGAGATGGCGGAACTGGACGAAAAGATACGCAACATTACCGACCCGCTGGATGCCGTGGGCAACACCACCAAGGCAGTCACCAAGGGTTATGCGATCGGCTCGGCAGGCCTTGCCGCACTGGTGCTGTTTGCCGACTACACGCACGCACTTGAAAAGCACACTGAAATAACGCTGAATTTTTCACTCGATAACCACATGGTACTGATCGGCCTGCTGCTCGGCGGCCTGGTACCGTTCCTGTTCGGCGCCATGGCGATGGAGGCCGTGGGCCGCGCCGCCGGCGGCATCGTCAACGAGGTGCGTCGTCAGTTTAAAGAGATGCCCGGCATCATGGACCACTCGCAGAAGCCGGACTACTCCAGGGCCGTGGACATGCTGACCAAGGCAGCGATTCGGGAAATGGTGATTCCGTCCCTGTTGCCGGTCGCCGTACCGGTCGTGGTCGGCCTGACACTGGGTGCCGAGGCGCTGGGTGGACTGCTGATCGGCACCATCGTCACCGGCCTGTTCGTGGCGATCTCCATGACCACCGGCGGCGGCGCCTGGGACAACGCCAAGAAGTACATCGAGGACGGTAATTTCGGCGGCAAGGGCAGCGATGCCCACAAGGCTGCGGTCACCGGCGATACCGTGGGCGACCCCTACAAGGACACCGCGGGCCCGGCCATCAACCCGTTGATCAAGATTATCAATATCGTGGCCCTGCTGATCGTGCCGATACTGTAATCTCCGATTCACCGCAAAGACGAAAAGTACGCAAAGTGATAATAAATAGCCTTCGAGACTGGAAAGTCATTTGATTTCTTTGCGCCCTTGGCGTCTTTGCGGTTGATCTTTCCGTCCTCGCCAGAGTTGATAAAATGAAAATCTGCATCGTATCCGACAGCCACGACAACCGTGATTATCTCGAGGCCGCTGTTCGTTCGGCGGTGGCGGCCGGTGCAGAAGCCCTCGTTCACTGCGGCGACGTGGTTGCGCCAAGCACACTGGAAGTCCTCAAGCCGTTCGATATTCCCGCGCACGTCATCCATGGCAACAATACCGGTGACCTGTACATGATGGGCCGAATTTCATCGATGGCCACCAGCAACGTGACCTACTACGGTCAGGATGCCGGCATCGTGCTGGGCGGACGGCGCATTTTCCTGGTGCACTACCCGCACTATGCCGAAGCCATGGCCGCCACCGGTGACTGGGACCTGGTGTGTTGCGGCCATGATCACAAGGCTGAAATACATACCGTGAAGAACCTGGCGGGCTCTCACACCTGGCTGGTCAACCCGGGCACGGTCGGTGGAATCAAGGCGCCGGCCACCTGGGTGCTGGGCGACCTGGATAGCATGCAGTTTACCCTGCACCAGGTCGACACCGATGTGAGCGTCGAGAACGCATCGTGAAAGACATCAATCCCGACCAGCTGGTTGCCGGTGACAAGAGCGGTATCGACCTCTCGGAGTCACGGCCCTCGCTCAAGGCGCTGCTCAAGGAACATCAACAGCGACTCGCCGGTTTACCTTCCGATTGCGACCCGGTCGAACGCGCCCGCACGCGCCTGGATATCGCCGAGACGCACCTGGGCCTGCAGGAGAAGGAGCAGAGCTGGGCAATTGCACGCGAGATATTCGATGTTTTCCTGAACGCGGAGTCCTGGCAGGATGCCATAGAAGCCTGCGATGTTATGTTTCAGTGCGAGCAGGATGAATCCCTGGTCGCACTGGGAAACGGCCTCTGGCTGTCGATCACCTACCCGGTTCCGGCGCAGCTTACAATCGCCATGCTGCAGCATATCATCGATGAAACGCCGGACGACTCGGACGGCGCCGCAGTCGCCGCCATGGCCGCGCATTACATCGCCGACATGCGCACCGAGGGTAAGGAACACGAAAGCCTGACCTTCTTTACCAACCAGATGGTGGCCGGGGTAGCCAAGCGGCACCGCGGCATCGAGAACGACCCCGAGATGATCAAAATGTGGACCGAGATCCTGGGCCTGAATGAAGTAAATGAGCTGTTGAGCAGACTGGCGGAGATTATCGACACTATTGTGGCTGATAACTGGTGGTATGACCGCGACGCCCTGCGTGAACGCCTGCCGGTGAACTAGGCCCCTGCGGGGCAATCCAATATACGGTGGCCCGCAATACCCCGGGCCGGGAGGGACGACCCGTGCGTATACCTGCCGTTATCCTGCTGACTGCTTCCCTTGTCGCATGCGCAACGGGTGACGGTTATCAGTACAAAACCGGCCCGGCACCCTTGCCGGGCATCACCAGTGTCACTCTCAACAGTGCATTTGATATTCGTCCCGACCGGGCCAGCGAATACATCCAGTACGGAGAAATAAAACCGCGTAACAAGGTGGTCGAATATTACCCGCACTGCATTTTCGAATTGCGAACCGTTTCAGACCAGGCAAGGACAGTCATGCCGGAAACCTTTACCGTCACGGGTATACGCCGTGACCGCTATATGGCCGGTTTCCGGCGACTGCAACTGGCATCGGCCGGAGGTGGCGACTACAACATGGTGATGTATACCACGACGCTGTCACTGCAATCGACGCAACAACCGGACGTGTTCCGCCTCAGCTGCAAGCAACTGGAAGAACCCTACCGGGGACGCCATGTCGACGTGGAGGACATGAGAAAGACGCTGGGAGGTTTGTTTACGCTGGAGTGACAGGTGTTTCCCGGACTCTCTTGAATTACCCGCGGTAATTCATGGCAGCCATTCGGCGATTTACGCTATTTCGGGCGCTGATGGTAATAATCGTAACGGTCCAGAATATCCTGCGTGAAGCCCCAGGCCTCGTTGTAGGACAGGCCGCTGTCTTCCGGGATAATGACCTTTACGTAGAGTGCGCCGGAATATTCTGACTTTAACGCGGACAGGCGTTCATCCAGCTGCTCGCGATCCAGCAATTCGAACTCGCTATCCTCCATTTCCTTGAATTCCAGCCGGTAGGCATCGCCCGACTTCCTGTATCTCACCGACACCACATACTTTCCGGCAGCACTGCGCGCCGGCTTGATCAGCTTGTTGTACTTGACACTGAGTTCGTCATAACTGCCCTGCAGGCTGGCGATCAGCAGTTCAGAATCCGCGTACTGCTGCCGCAATGTCGCCAGTTCACTGCCCCTGGCCTGCTCCAGTTCCTGCATTTCCTGCAAACGCGCTTCCAGTGCGCCATGCGTATCACGCAGGCGGTTGAATTCATCCCGTTTCTGTTGCAACTGTTCCGACAACCCCTGCCGCTCGACCTCCAGTGACCGGGCCTGCCGGCGGGTATCGAGCAACTGCCTGTCGGCCGCCTGTTGTTCCTCACTGGCGCGCAGCAACTGTATACGCAGCTCGGAAATCTCCTGCTGCGCATCCACCAGGCGCTCTTCCAGCGTGGCACTGGTCCGGGTGGCGGTCAGCGCCAGCGCCTCGGCTTCGCGTTCCGCTTCCAGGGTCGAACGCAACTCGTGCACCAGTTCCCAGTTGCGCAACATCAGAATCGTACTGGCAATCATGAAGATCATCAGCACAACCATCATGATATCCGTGAAGGAAGGCCAGAAACTATCAGCAGCAGGGTCGCGCTCCCCGCCGTACCTGAGGTCGACGAATCCCTCGTCCATGATCAGCGTTCGTCAGGCGGCAGCCGAAAGCCGTCACGCAACAATTGCTTCACCTCATCGATGTCTGCCGCCGTCTGGCTGACACGCGTGGCCAGTTCGGTAACAACGCCCCTGAGGTTTTCCCCGGTAGCGGAAAATTCCTGCTGGATTTCATTCATGCCCGTGGCCGCCGCGTGCAGCCCGCCTACCAGGCCGGTCACTTCGTGCATGAGGCTGTCACAGTCGCGCGAAAAACGCGGCAACAGGTAGACCGATGTCAACTCCTCGACCTTGCTGAGCACGTTGGACTGGGCATCACCGAGCTTGAGATAAAAATACCCGTAGAACAGGTAACAGAGGATAGCGGTGATGGTGGTCGACAGGGCCGTCGACATGCCATGGATCACCATATTCATATTGCCGCTGCCCTGCATATCATCCAGCAGATTGGACGCTCCGGCGAGTGCGATTGACAGCGATACGATGGTGCCGAACACGCCGGTCAGGATAAGAATATTGCTGACGTATCTTGCAAAACTGATACGCGTGCTCTCGCTGGCCAGCAGGGTGGCGGCCAGTGCGCTGTGATTTATCCTGGAATACTTCTCGCTGAGTTGTTTCAGCGTGTTGTAGCGGCGCGCGATAATGGACCTGGCACTGACACCTTTCAGGGGGTTGTCATTGCCACTCTGCAAGCGCAACAGCAGGCGCCCCACGGCAGCCTCTTCACGCATGTAATGCACAAGCGAGAGTATTATTTTTACCAGCCCGAGGAGGAAAATTGCGATAATTCCACCATTTATCACGAAGCCGGCCTGCGTCAGCTGGCGTGTGAAATACAGTTCATCAATGAACCTGATATTAACCACCAGGATGACGAGTACAACAACGCCGAGCAGCATCAGCCGCAGCAACATGCGGGCACTGAAATTTTCATTTCCTTCTATCATTACAGGTCCTTGCAGAATCAGGGGTGCAGATCACACTTCATGCCTTGCTGTATATTTCCGATCCGGCGTCCTTGAACTCGGTGGCTTTTTCGGAAAGTCCCGTCTCGATCGCGACACCGAGGTCTTGCAGACCTTTCTGTGCCGCATATTCGCGTACGTCCTGGCTGATTTTCATCGAACAGAACTTCGGGCCACACATGGAACAAAAATGCGCGACCTTCGCTGCATCCTTCGGCAGGGTGGCATCATGGAATTCACGCGCCTTCTCCGGGTCCAGCCCGAGGTTGAACTGGTCTTCCCAGCGAAATTCGAAACGCGCCTTTGAGAGCGCATTGTCACGCACTTGCGCCCCGGGGTGACCCTTGGCCAAATCGGCCGCATGCGCCGCGATCTTGTAGGTAATGATGCCCTCGCGCACATCGTCCTTATCCGGCAGGCCAAGGTGTTCCTTGGGTGTTACGTAACACAGCATGGCGGTGCCATACCAGCCGATCTGCGCGGCACCGATTGCCGAGGTAATATGATCGTAACCGGGCGCAATGTCGGTCGTCAGCGGTCCCAGCGTGTAAAACGGCGCCTCCTGGCAGTCATCCAGCTCCTTTCGCATGTTCTCCCTGATCATCTGCATCGGTACATGGCCCGGCCCCTCGATCATCACCTGCACATCCTGTTCCCAGGCGACCTTCGTCAACTCGCCCAGCGTCTCCAGTTCTGCAAACTGTGCCTCGTCATTGGCATCGGCGACCGATCCCGGACGCAGTCCGTCGCCCAGCGAGAACGACACGTCGTAGGCCTTCATGATTTCGCAGATTTCGGCGAAGTGCGTGTACAGGAAACTTTCCTTGTGGTGCGCCAGGCACCACTTTGCCATGATGGAACCGCCGCGCGACACGATGCCGGTCACCCGGTTTGCCGTCAGCGGCACCCAGGGCAGCCGCACCCCGGCATGAATGGTGAAGTAGTCCACGCCCTGCTCTGCCTGTTCGATCAGGGTGTCGCGAAACAGGTCCCAGGTCAGGTCCTCGGCGCTGCCTTCCACCTTTTCAAGCGCCTGGTATATCGGCACGGTACCGACCGGCACCGGTGAATTGCGCAGAATCCATTCGCGGGTTTCGTGAATGTTCTTGCCGGTTGACAGGTCCATCAGGGTATCGCCGCCCCAGCGCACGGACCAGACCATCTTCTCGACTTCCTCGGCGATGGAAGAAGTCACCGCGGAATTGCCGATATTGGTATTGATCTTCACCAGGAAATTGCGGCCGATGATCATCGGTTCCAGTTCCGGATGATTGATGTTGGCCGGGATAATGGCACGGCCGCGCGCTATTTCATCGCGCACGAATTCCGGCGTAACCCGTTCGGGAATGCTCGCACCGAAACTGACGCCGGGATGCTGTTTCAGCAACCCGCTGCCGGCCAGCTGTTCCAGGCGCAGGTTCTCGCGGAGGGCAACGAATTCCATCTCCGGCGTGATGACACCCTGGCGCGCATAGTGCATCTGCGTTACGTTGCAGCCGCTGCGCGCGACGCGCGGCTGGCGAATATGCTCGAAGCGCAGCTGTGACAGCCCCGGGTCCTGCTGGCGCTGCTTGCCGAAATCGGACGTCGGGCCCGGCAACAGCACACTGTCTGCGCGCTCCTCGATCCACGCCGTGCGCACTTCCGGCAATCCTTTCATGAGGTCGATGTCTGCCGCCGGATCGGTATAGGGACCGGAGGTATCGTATACCGTGATCGGCGGGTTCTTCTCCACGCCAAAACTGGCCGCCGTGTCGGCCTGCCGTATCTCGCGCATGGGCACGCGCAGGTCCGGGCGCGAACCCTGAACGTAGATGCGCTCGGAATTCGGGAACGGCCGCGTCACAGCGGCAGACAGTTGCGTGGTCTTGTTGACAAAATCTTCCGGGATCGCACTCATGGGGCCGTCCTCGTAATGGTTGTATCCTGAGCCGGCGAGTGCCTCGGGAGCCTGCCGGGTCCGGCAGACGCCTTGCTTCCCTACACCGGTACTAGCCGGATCAGGTTCCAAGGGTAATTCTCAGCCCGTCTGCTCTGCGGCGCACGCCGTGAGTCCGGGCACCCCCAGCTGGAGCTACACGGTACCCAAAGCCCTGTGGGTTTGCAACAATTTAATCCAGACGTTCTATTCTAACTATTTGTTTAATATATAAAACATGTGCGCCACCCCGCCCAGATTATTGCCAGCCACGGCCAAACCCCGTACCCTTGGCCGCCTTTGAATCAAAACAGTGGCGAAGGTCAATGAACCAGGCAGAAACAGAGCAGGCGCGCTTCAACATGATCGAGCAGCAGGTGCGTACCTGGGATGTACTGGACCAGCAGGTCCTCGATACCATGAAAGACGTACCGCGCGAGATATATGTTCCCGAACGCTACTGTTCACTTGCCTTCGCGGATACAAATATACCGCTCGGTCATGGACAGGTCATGATGGCCCCGAAAGTCGAGGGGCGCTTGCTGCAGGCGCTGGCAATCGAACCACGGCACTCGATCCTGGAAATCGGCACCGGCAGCGCTTACCTCACCGCCTGTCTTGCAACACTGGGCCGACACGTGACCAGCATCGATATCATGCCGGACTTCATCGAGGCGGCGCGGGAACGCCTGGCCGGCCAGGCGATTGACAATATCAGGCTGCGGGCGGGTGATGCGCTGCAGGAGGCCGGCAGCGATCGTTACGACATCATTGCAGTGACCGGTTCGCTACCGGTGCTGCGGCAACAGTTCCACCGGAATCTCGAGATCGGCGGCCGTTTGTTCGTAATCTCCGGTGAACTGCCGATCATGGAAGCCAGCCTCATCACCCGCGTGGATGAGAACCACTGGGCCAGTGAAAGCCTGTTCGAGACCTGCATCCCGCCATTGTTGAATGTTGAAAAACCGGAACATTTCACATTTTATTGAGTACGGTGTTGCCTTGCCGGTACGATTTGTTTCCGTAAACGGTTCGTGCAAGTACATTCGGATCTGGAGTGAGCAAGGAATTGCGTGAAATAACCACCTGCGAGTGCAAGGCATACCTTGATACCGCAACTGAAAAACCCCTGTTACTCGATGTCCGCGAACCTTGGGAACATAACATTGTCCATCTGGAAGGCGCCTTGCTGATACCGATGCGGCAGATTCCTGCTACAGTCGATGCTTTGGACCCGGGCAGGGAAACCATCGTCATCTGTCACCACGGAATCCGCAGCCGGCAAGTGGCCCGCTACCTGGAAACCATCGGATTCACCAACGTGGTTAACCTGCGCGGCGGGATGGATGCCTGGGCGAAAAATACCGATACCAGCCTGCCGTCATACTAGATTTGGTATCCTGACACCCATGGGTAGGGTGCGCCATGCGCACCATGAATCAACAGAATTTGATTACTTTTGGTGCGCACGGCGCACCCTACGGACTTTCTGATGCGAAATATCTGGAAAACAGCATTTATCCTGTGCAGCCTCCTGCCGGCCCTGCCTGCCGCCGCCGATGACCTGCTATCGATTTATCGACTGGCGCTGGAATCCGACCCAGGCTACCGGGCGGCGGGCGCTGCGCACCAGGCCGCCCTCGAAGTCAGGCCCCAGAGCCTGGCCGGCCTGTTGCCGGACCTGGCGCTGACAGGGGGCTACTCACGGGACCGGTTTGACCCACGAAATACCGGCACGCGTACCTATGCCACCAACCAGACCTACGCCATCGGCCTGCGCCAGCCGGTGTTCCGCCGTGACCGCTTCATTCAGCTCGAACAGGCGGACAGCCGCATTGCACAGGCCGATGCCGAGTATGCCGCGGCCGGGCAGGACTTGATCCTGCGCGTGGCCACCGCCTATTTCATTGTACTCGGCGCACAGGACAACCTTGCATTCGTGCGCGCCGACAAGGAGGCCACTACCCGCACCCTGGACCAGGCACAGCAACGTTTCGAGGTCGGCCTGGCGGCCATCACCGATTCCCTGAAGGCGCAGGCGGCCTACGATATTGCCGTCAGCGATGAAATCAATGCCGAGCAACTGCTTGCCGATGCCCACGAGGCACTGCGCGAACTGACCGGCGAACTGCCCGCTACAGTCGAATCGCTGCAACCGGTCATACCCTTGCTGACTCCCGAACCAGGCGACCAGGAGGCCTGGGTGGCCGCAGCCAGCGAACAAAGCCCGCTGGTGCTGGCAGCGCGCGCCGCCGCGACCACGGCACGCGAGGAAGTCCGTGTACAGCGTTCCGGACATTTACCTACGCTCGACCTGACCGCCGGCTACAGTTATCGCGACAACCGCTTCGGCGGGATCACCCCGCTTGAACGCGACGACAGTTCAGTCGGGCTGGAACTGAACCTGCCGATATACCAGGGCGGGCGTATAACATCGCAGTCGCGCCAGTCACGTTACCTCTATAACCAGGCAATGGAGGAACAGGCCGGACAGCAGCGCAACGTCGAACGCCAGACGCGTGATAACTATCGCGGCATCATCAGCGGCATCAGCAGGGTCAAGGCGCTGCAGCGTGCAATTCAATCAAACGAAAAAGCCTACGAGGCGGCAAAATCCGGTTTCGATGTCGGCACGCGTGACATTGTGGATGTGCTCGATGCACAACGGGAACTGCTGCGCGCACGGCGCGATCACGCACGTTCCCGCTACGATTATCTGCTGGCTTCGCTGCGTCTGAAACAGGCCGCCGGCATCCTGGAGGAATCCGACCTGGTGCAGATCAACGAGTGGCTGGTTGCAGCAACCGAATAATCTTCATCGCGCCTGCCCCGTTGGAAACATCTGCAGGAGCGCCTTGCAGGCGCGATGCAGGCACGCTCTGGTCCCATTCAGGAAGTATCCATGAACGAAAACGGCTTACCTGACGACCTTCCCGGTTTCGATGACCCGATCGGCCTGCTGCGTGCCTGCCACAAGAAGATCCTCGCGCATTGCGATCTGCTCGAGGGACTGCTGAATGCACCCGAGCCAAAGATCGCGGCACAGGTACACCGCTATTTCACAATCAGTGCGCCGCTGCATCACCAGGACGAGGAAGAAGACCTGTTCCCGCGCATCAACCGGCAGTCGCTGAAAATAGCAGAGCTGGTACACACGCTGAAAAAAGAACACCGTGAGCTCGACCAGGCGTGGGCAACCATCGCCGCCGAACTGAAGCCACTTTCAGAGGATGGTTTCAGTAATGATTTCGTCATGGCGACAAACGAGTTCCTGCGCATCAACCGTGCTCATGTACACCGGGAAAACATGGAACTGTTGCCGCTGGCTGCCGGCATCCTGAGTCAACAGGAAATCGGCGCCGTTGGTGAAACCATGGCGGCGCGGCGCGGCGTCAAGTATTCCGCACTTTAGAGAGGGGTCGAATTTCGTGCTAACTGCGAGTCGATCATCTCCAGCACCGTTTGCAAGGCACCGCGGTTTTTCTCAACCACCCGGCGGCCACGCTCTCCCATGTCATGACGCAGGTTGGCGTCCTTCAGCAACAGGCTGACGGCTGCCGCGAGCCCGGCCGGATTATCAACCTGTTCGCAGGCGCCCGCATCAACCAGCAAGCGGGTAATTTCAGAAAAATTGAACGTGTGCGGCCCGCACACGACAGGCACACCGAGAGACGCCGGCTCAAGCAGGTTATGTCCACCATGGGAAACCAGGCTGCCACCGACAAAGGCGACATCGGCGGCTGCATAGAACTGCAACAGCTCGCCCATCGAGTCACCGATAAACACGCTCGTGTCGGCTGTACACGGTATTTGCTGGGTGCGCAGCACAATGTTCATGCCACGACTGCGGCACAGGTCCGCAACAGTGCCGAAACGCTCCGGATGGCGGGGCACCAGGACCAGCAGACAGTCGGGCAGCTCCTTGCGCAGCTGCCCGAAGACATCCAGCAGCAACTCATCCTCGCCTTCATGGGTACTGGCGGCTATCAGTACCGGCCTTTCCACGCCCCACTCACGGCGCAATACCTGTGCACGCTCCACCAGGCTGGGCGGTATACGCTGTTCGAACTTGAGGTTGCCACTGACGGTAACCCGGTCCGGTACCGCACCCAGCCGAATAAATCGCTCCGCATCCCGGTCACTCTGCGCGGCAATCCAGGTAACGTTGGCCAGCGTTTGCGGGATCAGTTGCCCGACTCGCCGATAACCCCGTTCCGATTTTTCCGACAGGCGTGCATTTACCAGCAGCAGCGGAATATCACTGCGGTGGCAGCCGTGATAGAGATTCGGCCAGAGTTCGGTTTCCATGACGATTGCCAGTTTCGGCTGCACCCTTTCAAGAAATCGAGACACGGCACCCGGCAAGTCGTAGGGCGCGTAAATATGGGCGACATCATTACCGAACAGGGCCGACACCTGCGCCGAGCCGGTTGGCGTCACGGTGGTAACCAGGAGCGAATACGCGGGATATTTCTCCAGCAATGCCCGAATGACAGGCACGGCAGCCTGCACCTCGCCGACTGAAACGGCATGCAGCCAGATAACATATTCACCCAGCGGCGGCTCGATAAAACCAAAGCGCTCCGGCCAGCGGCGCAGGTAGTCCGGCGCACTCAATCCTCGCCAGGCCAGCCGCAAGAGGACCAGTGGCGCCACCAGGTAAAGCAACAGGGTATAAACGAACCTCAAGATCGCAACCAGGGCATCAGTTACTACCGGGACGGGTATCAGTGTTGTACATGGCGTAAACGGCGTTACCTGATTTTAATGCGGAAAATCATAGCACACGCCGCCTGTTTCGAGAGACAGATATATCTTTTCGCGCAGACGAACCGTTACAATGGTCCGGCTGGCTACCCTGTCTCCGTTATATGAGCACTACTTCAAAAGATACCACTCAAGGACCCTTTGCCCTGCGCTACTGGCCCACCTGGCTGGTCATCATTCTGTTCTGGTGCCTGACCAGGCTGCCGTACCGGGTACAGTTATGGCTCGGCCGGGCAACCGGCCGCATACTGCACAGGTTTGCACGGCACAGGCGACACATTACGGAGGTGAATATCGACCTTTGCTTCCCGGAACTAACAGACACAGGAGCGGGCGGAGCTGGTCAAACGGAATTTCGAGTCCATGGGTATTGCCGTATTCGAAATGGGAATGAGCTGGTGGTCGTCTGAACAAAAATTAAAGCGACTCGTTCGTGTTGAAGGCATGGAATACCTGGACAAGGCACTGCAGCAGGGTAACGGGGCTGTGCTGTTAAGCGCACACTTCACTACCCTGGAAATCGGCGGTCGCCTGTTATCCATGTTTGCACCCTTCCAGGTGCTGTACCGGGAAAATAAAAATGCGGCGCTGGAATACGTTATCTCCCGTGGACGCAACAAGTTCACGCACAAGGCCATACTCAGGGACAACCTGCTGGGCATGCGACGCAGCCTGAAGCAAAACATTCCGGTCTGGTATGGGCCTGACCAGGATTTCGGCATTGGCAAGGGCATGTTTGTACCGTTCTTCGGCATACCTGCAGCGACCATCACCGCCACCTCGACACTGGCCAGAATGGCACGATTCCCCGTCGTACCTTTCGTGCAAACACGCCTGCCCGGCGCAAAGGGATATATCCTCAAACTCTATCCGGCACTGGCTGACTTCCCGGGAGAATCGGTGGAGGAGGATACCCGCCGCATCAATGAGCAGCTTGAAATGCGAATCCGTGAACAACCGGAGCAGTACCTGTGGGCGCACCGGCGCTTCAAGACGCGTCCGCCAGGCATGGCGCCGGTCTATTGATGGGTTGTTAGCATGGGCAAGGAAATACTCGTCAAATTCGTTGCCAAGGGCAACCTGCTGACTGAAGCGGATATATGGCGCAGGCAACTGCCGGCGGACCAGTCCGCATGGGGGGAATGCCGGTTCACGTTTGACCCCGAGGCAAGGGAGTATGACTGGCTTGTGGCCTACGATGACCTGCCGCCGGGCTCGGCCAGGAACCAGCAACAGAAAGCCAGGTTGAGAACGGAGAAACTCGCCTGCCCGCGCGAACACACACTGTTTATCACGGCAGAACCCTCATCCATCAAGGTATACAGCCGGGATTTCCTCAACCAGTTCGGTGTCATCCTTACCAGCCAGGAACCCTGGGCCGTTCCACATTCGAATGTCATCTTTTCACAACCCGCCCTGCGCTGGTTCTACGGTCTTCCCTATGGAAAGGACCGCAGCGGTCTGATCGATCTTGATACCTTGAGAGCGATGGAGCCCCCCGAAAAAAAACATAACATATCCACCGTGTGTTCGAACAAGCGCATGTCATATACCACGCACAGCCGACGCTATGATTTCGTCCAGGAACTGAAAGCGGCCCTGCCTGAACTCGAGGTATTCGGTCATGGCGTGAGAGAAATCGATGACAAGGCCCTGGCACTGGACGATTACCGTTATCACATCGCCATCGAAAACCACATTTGCGACCACCACTGGACCGAGAAACTGTCAGATGCTTTCCTGGGGTATACCCTGCCCCTGTACTACGGGGCGCCGAATGCCGCGGATTATTTCCCGCCACAAAGTTTCATAACGATCGATATCCATGACCTCGACGCATCGCTGGCCACGATTGAAAGCGCCATCGTGAATAACGAGTACGAGAAGCGGCTGCCGTACATCCTGGAAGCCCGGCAGCGGGTGCTGGAGCGGTACAATATATTTGCGGTAATCGAACGCGAGATCCGGCGCCTGCACGACCCGTCACGGACCGCGCGACAGGGCGATGTCATCATGAGCCGTCATGCATTACGCCGCAGCAGTATGCGTCATTATGGTCGTGAAATGTTTGACCGCCTGCGGGTAAAATTCAGTCAGTCTTCAACCAGCCCGCGATAGACCCGCTCGGCCGCGCCGGAAATTGCAGGCCTGAGTTCAGGTATCACGGGTTCGTATCGGCGCGAGACTACCGACATAGCCTGACCAGGTAATGCAGAACAGTAATATTCCAATCCTGTATGTATAATACTGCGCCAAACTGGTAAATTCTGTTTGCAGGCCAATTAACACATTCGCAATTATTATGGATCTCTCAATCAAGCATCTCAGTCGATCACTGCGCCAGCCATTCAACGCCCGCTATGCCTTCAGGCGTCTTGAGGAATACCATTCCAGATCGCACACGATTGAGGAGGTTGTTGACTGGGCAATGAATTTCGGGGGCAGCGGTTACATGCGGGTCAAGACCCTGCAGATCCCCTACGAGATCCAACAACTGGCCATGGCTGTACAACAACTGGAACCGAAGATAATACTCGAAATCGGTACGGCAAGCGGCGGCACATCATTGATCTGGTCGCACATTGCATCAGAACGCGTTATCAGCTGTGACCTGCAGGACATGACGCACCAGGCCCCCCTGTTCACGCGTTTCCCGCCACCTGGGTCGCAATGCCAGGTCACCCTGCTGAGCGGTAACTCGCATAGCACGGAATTCAGGGAACAGGTTCGCAGGGAACTGGGTGGTGTAGAGGTGGATTTTCTTTTTATCGACGGCGACCACACGGAACAGGGTGTGGCAGCAGACTACATGGACTATAAGGAATTTGTGCGCCCCGGTGGTCTGATAGGTTTCCATGATATTGTCAAAAAACAACCTCTGCCTACCAACCAGGTCTATTACCTTTGGGAAAAGCTTAAACCGCTGGCCAAAGTTGAAGAATTTGTCAATGATCCGGACCAGCGCGGTTTCGGTATCGGCGTCCTGCACGTACCGCAACAAGGCGCACCGGACCTGCGTACCTGAATCCGCCCGTGCATAACGACCAACCAAATTCGGCAATTAGCAGTCTTATGAAATATATCCAGTCCGCATGAATAATATTGTCTGCATGAAACTGGACACCGTGTTCGACGCCGGCTTCGTCAACAAGCTGTATGCGATGGCTGGCCGTAACATCACCGGTGACTTCCGCTTCTTTTGCCTGGCCGATGGCCCTGCCGGACTCAACCCTGGCATTGAGCACAGGGATTTTTCGGCCATTAGCGGACCGCCACCGTGGTGTAAAACTGGCTGGCGCAAGATCGCGCTGTGGATCGCGATACTGCCCGGCATGGAGGGCTACTGCCTGTACCTTGACATGGACGTTACGGCCACCGGGTCGCTTGATGCTTCCTTCGATTACCTGCCGGAATAATTCTTTGTCCTCATGCAGAACTGGAAACAGCCGGCCCACCACATGGATCACCGATTACTGGCATGAGTAGAGCATTGAAATGAAGGCCGTCATACTGGCAGGTGGACTTGGAACACGGATCTCCGAGGAAACCCAGGTCTAAAGCCGAAACCCATGATCGAGATCGGCGGGAAACCGGTCCTGTGGCACATCATGAAGCTGTACTCGGCCCATGGCGTGAATGATTTCATTATCTGCTGCGGCTACAAGGGTTATGTCATCAAGGAATATTTCGCCAACTATTTCCTGCATATGTCAGACGTCACCTTCGACATGGAGCACAACCGGATGGAAGTGCATCAGCGCAAGGCCGAGCCCTGGCGCGTTACGCTGGTAGACACCGGCGACGAGACGCTGACCGGTGGTCGCCTGAAGCGGGTGGCAGAATACCTGCAAGACCGAGGATGCTTTTTGCTTTACTTATGGCGACGGTGTCGCCGACATCGATATCACTGCCGAGATCGAGTTCCACAAACAACATGGCAGGCTTGCCACTGTGGTTGCCGTGCAACCTCCCGGCCGTTATGGCGCATTGCAAATGCAGGATACGCGGGTAACCGGCTTCACGGAAAAACCGCGTGGCGACGGTGGCCTGATCAACGGGGGATTTTTCATCCTCTCGCCCGAATGCATCGAGCTAATCGACGGCGACAGATTCCAGCTGGGAAAGCCAGGCACTGACGCAGCTGAGCTGAACGAAGGTCAGCTAATGGCATTCGAGCACAGCGGATTCTGGCAACCAATGGATACCCTGCGCGACAAGAATCATCTGGAAGAATTGTGGCAGTCCGGCAAGGCACCGTGGAAAGTCTGGGAATGAACCGGGCATTCTGGAAAGACAAACGGGTATTTATTACCGGCCACACCGGTTTCAAGGGTGGCTGGCTGTCCCTGTGGCTGGCCGATGCCGGCGCGATGTCTCACGGTTATGCACTGGACCCGCCAACCGAACCGAATTTTTTCAACGCTCTGCAAACTGCGCGATTGTCTTGCCCGCACACACTCGCGGATATACGCGACCCGGTCGCGCTGCAACAGGCCATTGCAGGCGGCACAGCCGGACATTGTCTTCCACCTGGCCGCACAATCACTGGTGCGCCACTCCTACACTGCACCGGTGGAGACCTATGCCGTCAATGTCATGGGTACGGTCAACCTGCTCGAGGCGGTACGCCAGACACCCGCTGTAAAAGCCGTAGTCAATATCACCTCTGACAAATGCTACGAAAATCGCGAATGGATCTGGCCTTATCGCGAGAACGAAGCTATGGGGGGTTACGATCCCTACTCCAGCAGCAAGGCCTGCTCGGAGCTGGTGACCTCATCGTATCGGCGTTCGTTTCTTGCCTTGGCGGAGACCGAACTGGCCAGCGCACGTGCGGGCAACGTTATTGGTGGCGGCGACTGGGCCACCGATCGGCTGGTCCCGGATTTTCTGCGTGCTGTCGATGACAGGCAGTGCCTGACAATCCGCTCTCCACTAGCCACCCGCCCGTGGCAGCATGTACTTGAACCATTGTCCGGCTATATTATGCTGGCCGAAAAACTGTATAACGAAGGCAGCAGCTATGCCGACGCCTGGAATTTCGGACCCGACGAAAACGATATAAAAACCGTCGGCTGGCTGGCAGACCGTCTGTGCCGCATGGTGCCGGGCGCAACATGGCAGCAGGACGAGCTGGCCCACCCTCACGAGGCTCACGAACTCAGACTCGACAGCTCAAGGGCAAGGAAACTGCTGGACTGGATACCCCGGTGGCAGATAGAAAAGGCACTGGAAAATACCGTCGCCTGGCACCTGGCGTGGAAAAACGGTGACAACATGGCCGAACACAGTCTTGCCCAGATACATGAACACGAAGAAAGCACTATCACATGACATCCCGTTTCACCTTCCTGGCAACTAACATAAGCGGGCTTGGTGTCTTACAGAGGAACCCCCTGGAGGACTCGCGCGGCCTGTTTGAACGCATGTACTGCGAAGATGAACTGCGGGAATTGTTTAACGGCAAGTCTATTACCCAGATAAATCGCACCATAACTGTCCGGACAGGTACCGTACGCGGCCTGCATTTCCAGCGCCCGCCCCATGCTGAAACGAAATCAGTCAGCTGCCTGCACGGCGAGGTATTTGATGTGGCTGTCGATCTGCGCCGCGGCTCCCCCACGTTTCTCAACTATCACAGCGAGATACTAAGTGGCGACAATCACAAAACAATGCTGATACCGGAGGGTTTTGCCCACGGCTTTCAGACATTGTCGGATGACTGCGAATTGCTGTACCTGCATACCGCTGCCTGGCATAAGGAGTCCGAAGGCGGACTCAACGTCAATGATCCGCAGCTGGATATACCGTGGCCACTGCCGGTAACCGGCCTGTCGGAACGCGATACCGCCCACCCCTTATTGAATGAAGATTTTTCCGGAGTTGTCCTGTGAAATGTCGTCACTGCAACTCCGACGTCAGCCTGACGTTTGTTGACCTCGGCAGTGCACCGCCATCCAATGCATACCTGACGGAAACGACCTTGCACGCACCCGAGAAATGGTTCCCGCTGCGCGTACTGGTATGCGAACACTGCCGCCTGGTACAGACAGAGGACTTTTCCCGGGCCAAAGAGCTCTTCGATACGGACTATGCGTACTTCAGCAGCTTTTCCACCACCTGGCTTGCCCACAGTGAACAATATACTGATGAGGTCATGCAGCGCTTCTCACTTGACGCAAGCAGTCACGTGGTAGAGATCGCTGCCAATGACGGTTACCTGCTGCAATTTTTCATGGACCGTGGCGTACCCTGCACCGGCGTGGAACCGACAGCGAGTACCGCCGCGGCTGCACGCGAAAAGGGCATTCCGGTCATAGAAGACTTTTTCGGCGTGCAACTGGCCAGCAAAATGGCACATGAAAACCGCCAGCCGGATCTCATGATCGCCAACAATGTCCTGGCGCACGTTCCCGATATCAATGATTTTGTAAAAGGCTTCGCGACCCTGCTAAAACCGCAGGGTGTGGCCACCTTTGAATTTCCGTACCTGCTCAACCTGATCAATGCCAACCAGTTCGACACCATTTACCATGAACATTTCTCCTACCTGTCCCTGACCGCGGTTGAACACATATTTACGGCCAATGGCCTGTCTGCCTTTGATGTTGAAGAGTTGACGACCCACGGCGGCAGCCTCAGGGTCTATGCTCAGTGCGTGGATGGCGGGCAGCGCGAGATCGGCCGGTCCGTCGAGGTCCTGTTACAAAAGGAGAGAGACGCCGGCATAGACGACAACGCACTCTACAGCGGCTTCCAGGAGCGTACCGACAAGGCAAAAAACGATTTCCTCGCCTTTCTTGTCGAGGCAAAACGCCTGGGCAAGACAGTTGCAGCCTATGGCGCAGCAGCGAAGGGCAATACCCTGCTGAATTTTGCCGGTGTCCGCCCGGACCTGATCAGTTTCGTTGCGGATCGCAACCCGGCCAAGCAGGGAAATTTCATGCCGGGTAGCCGCATTCCCATAACAGCGGAAAGCGAAATAAGTTTGGCCAAACCGGCGTATATCATCATTCTCCCATGGAACCTCAGGGAAGAGATAACGCAACAACTGGACTATATACGCAACTGGTCAGGACAATTCGTAACGGCCATACCCGCACTGGAAGTATCGTGAAGCCGCGCATCTACTACACCAAACCCTCGATTACCGAGAAGGAAGTCGAGTATGCGACGGATGCGGCGCGCAACGGCTGGGGCGAACACTGCTATGAATACATCACCCGCTTCGAGGGAGCCTTCCGGCAACACCTCGGCGTGGAATATGCCATCGCCACCTCCAGCTGCACCGGCGCGCTGCACATGGGCCTCGCCGCGCTGGGCATCAGTCCCGGCGATGAGGTAATCCTCGCCGACACCAACTGGATCGCCAGCGCCGCGCCCATCACCTACCTCGGTGCACAACCGGTATTTGTCGACATTCTGCCGGATACATGGTGCCTGGATCCGGCACGTGTGGAGGCTGCGATAACGCCGGCTACCCGGGCCATCATCGCCGTGCATCTCTACGGCAACCTGTGCGAGGTGGATGAACTGATGGCAATCGGTGACCAACACGGCATTCCTGTCATTGAGGATGCAGCCGAGGCCATCGGCTCTGTTTATTACGGCAAACGTGCCGGGTCGATTGGAAAATTCGGGACATTCTCTTTCCACGGCACCAAGACGGTGACTACCGGCGAAGGTGGCATGTTTGTCACCAATGATGCAAATCTGTTCGAACAGGTACTTACACTTAGCAATCACGGACGCGCGCGAGGGCAGCCAAAACAGTTCTGGCCGGATATGGTCGGATTCAAGTACAAGATGTCCAACATCCAGGCCGCCATCGGCAGCGCCCAGATGGAGCGCATCGATGAAATAATCGCTCGTAAAAGGGAAATCATGCATCATTACCGGATGTCTATTGATAAATGGCCAGGCACAGCAACAAATCCCGAGCCTGAAGGTATTATAAACGGTGGCTGGATGCCGACGGTCACGTTTGACAAGCGGACCGGAATATCAACAGAAATGCTTCAGTCGGCATATGCAGCCGAGAACATCGACGCACGTGTATTCTTTCACCCGCTCTCCAGCCTGCCGATGTTCGGGGACTGCCGGAATAATCGTGTGGCACGTGACCTGCATAAACGGGCCATCAACCTGCCCAGCTACCACGACATGTCTGCCGAATCACAGGACCGGGTACTCGATGTCATATCCGGGTGCCTGAATGAATAGTGGCAAGCACTATGTGTTGTGGGGCAGTGCCGGACATGCAAGGGTACTGGCCGAGCTAATATCGCTGCAGGGCGGTCATGTTGATGCCCTGTTTGACAACAATCCCGAAGCAGAATCATCACTTGAGAGCGTCCCTTATTATATCGGCGCCGACGGTTTCGCACAATGGCTGGACAAGCACAGGGACCCCGGGACTGTGTACGGCCTGGCCGCGATAGGCGGTTCCCGCGGCAAGGACCGGCTAGAGATACATGAGCTGTATAAAAAGCACGGCTTGCAGATAGCATCCATCATCCACCCGCATGCCACTGTAAGCGATACTGCGATCCTGGGCGCAGGTACGCAGGTATTGGCGCAATCAGTCGTTTCCGCTGACACCAGTACCGGCGAAGGCTGCATCATCAACCATGGCGCCATAGCAGATCATGAATGTGTACTTGGAGATGGCGTTCACCTTGCGCCTGGCGCTGTACTGTGTGGTTGCGTTCAGGTCGGCGATTTCGCAATGATTGGGGCCGGCGCGACCGTGTTGCCGCGAATCAGGATCGGCGAAAACACGGTAGTGGGGGCCGGTTCGGTGGTAACGAAAGATCTGCCACCCGACGTAGTCGTTACAGGCAATCCCGCACGTATAATAAAAACCCCCTGAATCCACTCATAACCGGCTGCATATACTATGTCTGCTTACGAAAAATTCAAATCTGAATGTAATGAAGAAATTCTCGCCCAGGGAAAGAACCCTGAGCTCAACCAGGCCTCCCGCGACTGGATGAACCAGGCCAATGCGCACAAGTACTCCTATCACTTCGAGTGGCTTGGCAGGCCAATCATCCAGTACCCGCAAGACATCATCGCGATGCAGGAAATAATCTGGCGTGTTCAGCCAGACCTTATTATTGAAACAGGCATTGCACATGGTGGCTCGCTTATATTTTCGGCGTCCATGCTCGAGCTGAATGCGGCTTGCGGCGGTCCTGCCGATGCAAATGTTATTGGTGTTGATATAGAGATTCGCGCACACAACAGGGAAGCTATTGAGTCGCATCCCATGTCAAAACGCATCACGATGCTTGAAGGGTCAAGCATTGCGCCGGACATAGTTTCCAGTGTTCAAATGGCAGCGGCCGGCAAGAAGAACATACTGGTGTGTCTTGACAGTAACCACACGCATGACCATGTACTCGCCGAACTGAATGCATATGCACCGCTAACCACAATTGGCAGTTATTGCATAGTGTTCGATACCGTAATTAATGATATGCCAGCCGATATGTTTCCGAACCGACCCTGGGGGCCCGATGACAACCCGAAAACTGCCGTTATGGTATACCTGGATGCTAATCATGAGTTTGAAATTGACAAAATGATCGATTATCAACTACTCGCTAGCGTCGCCCCTGACGGATTCCTGAAAAGGATTAAATAGGCCTCTGCGCGAAAATCATTCCTGTATTCACAGCAACGACGTTCCAAAACCATGGGTAATGGACTGACTATCGGAATCCCTGTCTATAACGAGGAGAACCGGATCGAGCGCGCAATCAGAAGCGCCGCCCGGCAATGCGAGAAACTGATTGTAGCGGACAATGCCTCCACTGACGCAACCGGCGAAATCTGCCAAAAACTTCTGTCCGAATATCCGAACATGGAGTATTTTTGTCATACAGAAAATACCGGCGCGTTAAACAACTGGTTTTTCATTCTGGGGAAAACCGACACACCATATATCATGTACCTGGGAAGTCATGACTATATTGACAAAGGCTATACTGGCAAGCTACTGGAGATTATGGAGAGCGATAGCAGTGTAGAAATAACAATCGGCAGGTTATGCCATGAAGTCAATTCGGGTAGCAAAGATGCAGCGCAATTCAACCAGTGGGCAGGCGGCATGTCGCATGACGCAGTCGACAGGATATGGGCCTTCCTGTTCGACCGAAGTGATATTGCATGGGCAATGTACGGTATATTCCGGACTGACTCCTACAAGGAATGTTTCAGCGGGGAGCTCCCTTCATACGGGGTGGATATAATTTTTCTCGCCCGAATACTGTCGATAGGCCGCCTCATAGTAGCCGGCGATACCGGTTACCATGCATGGTTGCGTGAAAATCGCGAAGACAAGTCGGACTACCTGGAGCGTGTAGCGGCAAAGAAATACAACAGGAAACAGAGAATCAGGATGCGCAATGAATTCCGGGTCGCGCAATATCGCACTATCACCCACCTGTTCCCATCCATCGGGATCGTAAAGAAAACGATACTCCGTTTCCAGGCCATGGCACGCTTCGGCACATTCCGGACGCCAGGATCTGATCCCCTGTATTACCTGCTGTATATACCGGTTAAGATTGCACGCAAGTTTGCTCGCGTCTTCCGATGGATTCAACGGGAAGGTTGACCGCCCCTCCCGTTATTCCTGACTCGAATAACTCTCCAGAGGCCAGTGATAGTCGTGTGACGGCAGCATCTCCAGCGTGGCCTCGATCATGTACTGGGACACGAGGCGCTCGTTGAACTCACGGTGCGCCAGTTCGTAACCAATCCGGGCAACCTTCTGTCGCTCGGTATCATTTTGCAAATAGAAGCGCAGTTTATCAATAAAATCGTCGGCCCCGTCCACTTCGACCAGCGCATCTTTGCCATACAGCTCGCCCAGGCTGAAGGCACTGGTTGAGAACACCAGTAAACCATTTCCCAAATAGAGGCCAATGCGGTCCGAGGAATAGAGGTACAACTCTCCGCCTGGTCCGGGATTTGCCCTCGCATCACGCTGACTGAAATTCAGACCGATCCGCGCTTTGCCCAGCGCTGCGATGAAATCCGCCCCATACACGCGGGAATTTTCCCCATAACCATAAAAGGCACAACGCGCCTCAGGCACTTGTTCAGTCAGCAGCTCATACGCACGACCGCGCAAGTCATCAGGGTTCTGCCATTTAGATGCGCTGCCGGCGAAGAACACATCATGCGGCTGATCTGATTGTTCATGACAATGATGCGTGTCCATTCCCG
The DNA here is from genome assembly GCA_963768575.1 of uncultured Halobacteria archaeon. GTDB lineage: Bacteria > Pseudomonadota > Gammaproteobacteria > UBA9214 > UBA9214 > UBA9214. The sequence goes on along the minus strand of CAVYIJ010000014.1, from coordinate 7,477 downwards.
GGTCGACCGTGTTCGGGAAAAATGCAACTTTCGAGTTCCTGCCTGCAATGCGCTTGAGTATCGGCCCGCCGGTTGTCACAAAGGTCCAGTCAACAACATCCCGCTTGCTGCACACATCCCTGAAGTTCTGTTCAATATACAGTGCATCGACGTAGTACTGGAATATTGCCGCGTTTGGGAGCAGTCTGCGGGCCTTCGCCAGTGTTTCTGGCCGTATGACATCCGCAGAACTCAGGGCAATGACATCCGGTGCATAATTCCGGCATACATCGAGAAGCTTGCGGTTTGCGGCACCGACACCCAGCTTCCGGGAATGGAAAATATTCGAACACCGCGCCATTTCCCTGTCACCGTACCAGTAAACCTGGTGACCATTCCGAATAAAACCATTGTTAATACGCGTCTGCTGATTGTAATAGCGCGTACCCAGATACCTCACCTGTTGAGGCGCAACATGCAATATTTTCATAGGCACACCCGATAATAAAAATAAAGACAGATAGTAACATTGCAATCGGGGGTCAACGCATCACTCCCTTTATCAGGCCGCCCAGCTGCACCCTCAGAACGTCAGATGAAAATTCACGCTGGCTGGTAGCGACTGCATCATTGCCTAACTGGTGCAGCTGTTCCGGTGCTGAAGCCAGGTTCGCCACCCGGTCAGCCAGTGCATGCGCATCCCCGGGCCGTACCCAGATAAGACCACTGTCTCTGCCATTTGTTACTGTCTCCGGGTATGCGCCGGACGTGCGCGTTATAACAGGCCGACCGCAGGCCAGCGACTGGAACACCTTGTTGGGTATCACGCGCGCAGCCTTGGGCGTACTGCCGAAAATACCCAGGAGAATATTCGCACGGCCGATACGCGCTGGCAATTCCTCATATGGCACCCAGTCTTCAAAACAGACATTGTCGAGATCCACCGCATCTTCCTCACACTGCGCACGTAGCGGGCCCTTACCCAGCAATGTCCACTTAACCGGCGGCCCAGCGTAAATTCTGGCGGCTTCAACAATCACCTGCGGACCCTGTAACGGAATAAAACTACCGAAAAACAGCACCTCCAGCGGACAATTTATGTGATCTTCCGTGACAGGTTCAGGTCGAAACAGAGACTCCTCTGCGCCAACATAAACCACAGCAAGATGCTGCCTTGCAACACCAAGCGTTTCCGCAAAATAATCAGCATGAGCGGGTGTGTCGGCGATGACACGGTCTGCAGACTGAAACAGGGATTGCTCCCTGGCCAGCAACCTGTTCGCCTGCACACTGCCCTCAGTAAATTTTTCACGTTCATGTACCTGCTTGTCATAGGCCGATATCAGCGGATCGAACACCAGCGGTACGCCCTGTCGCCTCGCCCAGCGACTTGCCGCTGCCAGGTCGCGCTGGCGAAAACATGGCACCCAAACCAGGTCGGGGCGCGGAACACGCCGCAGGCTGGCCTCCAGGTCACCGGCGGCACTGAACGCGGGCCGGAAATCATGTACCACCCAGCCAAGTTCACCCAGCAGCTGGCGCAGGATACGATTACGCGAATAGTCCGGGTCAAATTGCCCCCACCACAGGACTTCAGGCATGGCACCGCCATACACCGGGAAGTGGTACGGCCTGCAATGCAATACCATATTGCGCTTGCATCATTGGCGAATCCACATCATAAAACTTGCCAACTCGAGTAACAAACCGGTCTTGTCGGATGAACGCCACCGAATGATACGCTGTTGAGCCAGTATAATTACCGACATGTTATGATTTTACGTTTAATTATCCCGAATTTCATATATATCATTTTACCTAAAAATCCGGATAGTCATGAATTTACTGGAAGGACAGAGCGGTAATGCGCCAATCTTGTAAAAAAACACGAATTGCCGGCTGGTCTCTGTTAATAGTCGTCATTTACTTCACGCTTGGTGCTGCTGTCTATTTTGCCAGCCTGATGCTATTGCAAAACGAATTGACGATCGACGCACCCTGGATCGCCTCTGCACAAAAAAAACTCTACCGGGCCGGAATGAGTCTAAATATGAATAACTGGCTCGGGCAACGCGACTGTATAACTGACGATCCCGATCTTGTGTATAAACCATCGACTGGTACATGTAAATTTGACAACATAGAGTTCAAGACCCACCTGAATTTCACCAGTGAAGGAAGAAACACGGGAGCCAAACCGCCCGGAACAGGCATTGCGGTAATCGGCGATTCCCACGCGATGGGGTGGGGTGTAAACGATCATGAGACCTTTTCATCGATATTGCAAAAACTTAGTAATCGTCCTGTATACAATCTTGGGGTTGCAAGTTATGGCACATCCAGGGAGTTTATCAGACTGAAAAAGTCAGGCGTACTGGACAAAGTCGACACCGTCATCGTCCAGTATTGCAATAATGATTACAGTGAAAATCTCGGGTTCGATTCTGCTTCACGTGAGGAGCTTCGAAAGCGGGTATTCGGACAGTTCCTGCCAGGTGATCCTCCACAAACCAACAGACTTAAATTTATCGGCGAAGGCTATTGGTTGACTTTAAAAGCGCCATTCAGTTCACTGGCCGACAAGCTGCGTCGTAAAAGCTTCAAGCGTCATTACGAACCTTTTATTGATATAGCGCGCAAACACTACAGTTCATTAGATGACAAGCGTGTTATCGTGTTCTACAGTAACCCTTTCGGCCAGAAATACCGGAACTATCCGGCCGGTGCAGATACCCTACTCCCCAATGTATATTTTACCGATCTCGGTCTTAATTCGTCCGACTATTTCCGGCTGGACGGCCACATGACCCCTGTCGGTCATAAAAAAGCTGCCGGGCTATTGCTCAACTATCTGCAATCCATACCACCAGAGTCAAAATAATCTGTAACAGCAAGCCTGCGCCATTCATCAACTGGTCGGCAATGCAGACACGCGGGTTGATTAACCGCCGCACTTCTTGTTGTAGCAACGAGCAAAAACCGGCAGGGACGATTCATATCGGTGAAAAGATAACATCGACAGCAAGCCCAAGGAGCCGTGTCTGCACTACCATGCCTCAAACGTGCCTGGCCTGCTGATGCCCCTGACGCTCATGCCTGGCTCGATGACTGTTCCATGCTTGATACGGTTGCATGAATAGCTTGAATAGGAGCCTGAAACAGGGATACTCAGAATTGTGTTGTCCTCTTGTCAATGTCAGCAACACTCCGATACAGTTCGAGTGTTTTCGCCTGCATTGAAGCGAGCGAAAAATTGTCGAACTCACCGACTGGTTCCGGCCGCCCCACCAGTTGCGTCACCCGGTCCAGCAGGGACGTCGCATCCCCATGCGGCACGCGGCCAGGCGGGTATACTCCAGCGAGTATCTCGCCGACGCCACCGTGATCGTAGCCGACGGCCGGTATCACCCATGCATCAGCGGCTCGAGCACCGTGCGGCCGAACGATTCAGGCTTGTTCGACAGCGACAGCACCATATCCGACGACTGCATAAATATCACGCATGTCATCGCGCCGACCGGTAAATGTAATCCGCTCGGCAAGCCCCCTGTCGGCGACCAGCTGCTGCAATTCCCTGATATAGGCCTGCCGCCAGGATCGAGATGGCCGACAATCAGTCCGTGCACATCCACGCCCCCTGAACCAGGCCCGCAATCAGGTCGATAAAATCTGCATGCCCCTTCAGCCGTGTCAGTCTGCCCGGCAACGTCAGAATGCGGCGCCCCCTTAATGCCGGATACTGTTCATACCAGGCTGCCAGCCAGGTCGCATCCGGTTTATAGCCGTACGGAAACTCGGCCGGGTCCACGCCACGGTAAATAGTGACGACCTTGTCCGGATCGACTTCCGGATAGTTGTCGAGAATGTACTTGCGCGCGGTGTCGGAAACCGCGATCACCCGCTCGCCGCGCGTCATGATCGCGCTGTAGCGGTTAACCGAATACAGGCCATGCACCGTGGTGACGAAACGCGGGCGCTGCTGCACATCCATCCCGCGCCATGCCAGCCAGCTGACCCAGGCGGGCACGCGCGAGCGTGCATGCACGATGTCGACGCGCTCGGCCTGCAACAGGCGGCGCAGCGGCCGGACCTGCAACAGCGTCGCCGGGGATTTGCGCTGCCACGGGCAGGCACACGTGTTCCGAACCACCGGCAACAAGATCTTCGACCAGTCGCCCGCCGGTCGACACCACGATGGAGCGATGGCCGGCCGCCACCAGTGCGGCAGCCACCTCCAGTGTGCCGCGCTCGACGCCGCCACTCTCCAGCGCCGGCAGGATTTGCAGGACCGTCAGACGCCGATTTGCCATTTATCCAGTATCCACTGCGCACAACGACCCGCTTCGTCCAGCGGCACGGCCGGTGGTCGCAGTACACGACCGCGCCGCCAGTGCTCATAATCAGTTACCAGTCCGGCCGCCTCCAGCTCACGCACGCCGCTGGCCAGCCGGTCATCTTCCTTCAAATAGGGCACCGACAGCAGGCCGGTCGCCGCACCCGAGGTCAGTGCCTCGTAGACCATGGATACACTGTCGTCACTGACCCACACGGTCGCGGCCGTTGCCAGCTGTTCAGGGAGCCAGTCAGGGGTGGTCTCTTCCACCGGCACAATCGTCAGTGCCCGGCCATGGTAGCGATGCCGTAACAGTTTGACGAAAAATTCCGGCGTGCGCCGCGAGGTGGTGAGTTGCCATGCAATGTCGGGTGAATATTCCAGGATCAGCGTAATCTGATTGACGATCGCCTCATTCGACCAGTCCACGTGTGACGAGGGGCCGCCAATCAGGAACAGCCCGGCTTGTGCATCCTTGTCCGGCTGGTAGCGCACCCGGTTCAGTACGCCGCAGGTCTGCAGGACATTTGGCAGGGCGCGCGGCTTGTCATGCAGCGGGATGATGCACAGGTCAAACCATGACAGCGGCAGACCCGGCTTCATCAGCACGATGACGCGCCCGCCACGCGCATGGCGGGCAGCCAGCATCGGCAGGTGAGTGGCGCGCCCGGCGCCAATGATCAGTTCGGGATCGGGCAGATCGCTGCCCGCGGCGAAACGGCCGCGCAGTAATGCCCGACCGGGTGGCGCTCGCAATCCGCGGGAAGTGTGTGAACATCAAGGGGAACCGTGCGGCCGAGGGCGGACAACAGGCCCTGCACCTGGTTTTCATGACCGGCCTTGCCGTCCGTAAAACACCAGACGGTTACCGGACGACGGCTGGCTGCCATGACGTGGTTCGGGGATTAAACGGTATTTAAGAATATAGTCAGCGCCGCAGTACGGGCACTTGGCCTTGCCGGTTTCTTCGATCGCCAGGTAAACGCGCGGGTGCGAATCCCACAGGCTCATGCCGTCCATCGGGCAGTGCAGCGGCAAATCCGCGCGTGTAACCTGGTACTGGTTCGCGGCATTCGGCTCTACCAGCCCGTCGTTACCGGATGTTTCTGCTGTATGCGGGTTTGGCACGGTGTCTCCTGCTGTTTATCTGCTGACCGTCCTGCATTATACAGAATCGGGCAAGCGGCAACGCACCCCTGTCCTGTCAGATAAATCCTACACCCTGAATTGAGAACACGCTGTAATCGCACCGCTACCGGGGTATCATGATCCGTCCCGGCAATCCGGCCGGACTACCCCGCATTTTTCATGGACAGACCGACAACCAGCCGCGAACTGTACTTCAGGTTACTTGCCTACACCCGGCCCTACTGGAAGGCGTTTGCGCTGACGCTGCTGAGCATGGTGGTACTGGCCATGACCGAGCCGGCGATCCCGGCGCTGCTCAAGCCGCTGCTCGACGGCAGCTTCATTGACAAGGACCCGGGCGCCATCCGGCTGATGCCCGTCCTGCTGGTCGCACTGTTCCTGGTCCGCGGGCTGGCCTCGTATGCCAGCACCTTCGGCCTGAACTGGGTGTCCGGCAAGGTTGTACTGGATATCCGCAATGCCATGTTCACCCGCCTGGTGAATTTCCCCAGCCATTATTTTCATGACAACACCGCGGGCTCGCTTATCTCGCGCATCACGTTCAACGTCGACCAGGTCGCCTATGCCGCCAGCAACGCGCTGCTGGTGCTGGTCAAGGACAGCCTCGCCGTGCTTGGACTGCTTGGCTGGATGGTTTACATCAACTGGCGACTGTCGCTGATTTTCCTGGTGGTTATCCCGGTCATTGCGCTGCTGATGAAACTCGTCAGTTTGCGGATGCGCAACCTGAGTACCGGCCTGCAGGAATCGATGGGCGACATGACGCACAGTATCGAGGAAGCCATCAAGGGCAACCCGGTCGTCAAGCTGTTCGAAGGCCAGGAATATGAAAGCGAACGCTTCTGGTCGGCATCCAACCGTGTGCGCCGCATGAACCTGAAAATCATTGCCACGACGGCGGCCAACGTACCCGCCGTCCAGCTGGTTGCCGTTCTCGCGCTCGCCGTCATCATTTATATTGCCGCCTCGGAAAAACTCGGCAGCAACTTCGATGTCAGCACGTTCGTGTCGTACTTCGGCGCCATGGGACTGCTGTTTGCACCCATCAAGCGCCTGACCAAGGTCAACGAACAACTGCAGCGGGGGCTGGCGGCCTCGGAGTCCATTTTCGACATGCTGGCCGAGGCGCAGGAAGAGGATACCGGCAGCAAGCACCTTGAGCAGGTGCGCGGACGCCTGGAATTCCGGGACGTCAGCCTGCAGTACATTGAAGACGAGGAGGCGGCGGCGCTCGAGTCGATTGACCTGGACATCCAGGCGGGCGAAACCATTGCACTGGTCGGCAAATCAGGCAGCGGCAAGACCAGTCTCGCGGCACTGGTGCCGCGCTTCTACCAGCCGACCAGCGGACAGATCCTGCTGGATGGAATTGAGCTGCGCGACATTCACTTACAGGACCTGCGCAGAAATATTTCGCTCGTCAGCCAGGACATCGTGTTGTTCAACGACACGGTGGCGGCAAACATTGCCTACGGCGCCATGCGCGATGCACCGGAAGCCGACATCCGGGCGGCGGCCGGCGCGGCGCATGCGCTGGAGTTCATCGACGAACTGCCGCAGGGGCTGCAGACGCCGATTGGCGAAAAAGGCATGCGCCTGTCCGGCGGTCAGCGGCAGCGACTGGCAATTGCGCGTGCGCTGTTGAAAAACGCGCCCATCCTGATCCTGGACGAGGCCACCTCGGCGCTCGACAGTGAATCCGAGCACCATGTGCACAGCGCCATCGAGGCCCTGAAAACGGGACGCACCTCGATCATCATCGCGCACCGCCTGTCCACGATCGAACATGCGGACCGTATCGTGGTGATGGATGGCGGACGCATCATCGAGTGCGGCACCCACCGTGAACTACTGGATACAGGCGGGGCTTACTGGCGTTTGCATAACGCGCAGCAGAGCCAGTTCTAGGCATTCAGCATCATTAAACCGGTCGCGCCTGCAAGGCGCTCCTACGCTGATAAACATACCTGTAGGAGCGCCTTGCGAGCGCGACCCTACACCACCGTCAACCAATCG
>CAVYIJ010000013.1:400000-446971 GCA_963768575.1 uncultured Halobacteria archaeon | reverse complement strand
GGTAACCAGCTGGAATTTAGGCTACCGGGGTGCTTCAGGAGCCGGACGGTAGGAGTCAGTCTGCGGCGCAGTCGGCTGTGTCAGCGACTCAGATGGTTTATGGTTGGGCTCGGTAATGCGTTGCTGTAATGCTTCGACTTCCTGTCGGCTCTTGAGATAATAGACACCACTGGCAGCGGATACCAGAATCAGAAGAATGAGAAGGATGGTCATTCTTATTCTTGCGCCCATCCGATAACTATACCATGGCAACTGACCTGTTTCAGGCGACTGTTTTCTGTGTTACTGAATGACCGGTTCTGGCTGCCGGCTCAACCGATCGACGCAACACACGCATTAAAACGTTCTGCCGGTGTTTCAAATCCGAGCGTCTTGCGTGGCCGCTCGTTAAGCTGGCGTGCCACGGCATTCAGCTTCGCCTGAGAGTGTACTGACAAATCGGTACCTTTGGGAAAATACTGTCTCAGCAGACCATTGGTGTTCTCGTTGGAGCCGCGCTGCCACGGACTCTGCGGGTCGCAGAAGTAGACCTTGATGTCGGTCGCCAGGGTGAAGCGTTTGTGATCGTGCATCTCCTTGCCGCGATCCCAGGTCAGTGATTTGTAGAGTTCACCTGGTAGCTTATGGGCCTGTTTGATCAGCGCATTGATCACGGTTTCGGTATCCTTGCTCGTTGACCTTGGCCAGCATCACATAGCGCGTGTGGCGCTCAACCAGCGTGGCGACCTGGCTGTTGTTCGTACCGAAGATCAGGTCGCCTTCCCAGTGACCCGGTACCGCACGGTCTTCAACAGCCGCCGGCCGCTCCCGGATGGACACCATATCCTTGATCTGACCCCGTCCATCCCCTTTCTGGCTGGCATGCCTGGAACGGCGTATCGCACGTTGGCTTCTCAGGTGCTGCTGCAGCTCCTTTTTCAAAGCCCCCCGGGCCTGGATAAACAGGCTCTTGTAGATGGTCTCGTGTGACACCTGACGGTTCTCGTGCTCCGGGCAGGTCCGCTTCAGCCAACCTGCGATTTGTTCGGGCGACCAGTGTAACCGCAGCTTGCTCGCCACCAGTCGGCTGAGTACGGGCTCACTCACCAGTTTACAGGGCTTGGGACGGTGCGCTCTATCCCAGGTCGCCTGGTCGGCCAGGCTGGCCCGGTAAGGCTGCAGACCACCATTGCGGTTCACTTCCCGACTGACCGTCGAGGGCGCGCGACCCAACGGCAGCAATCGCCCGCAATGATAAGTCACGGGCAATACCGCGTGAGATCTCTTCACGTTCAGCCAGCGTCAGTGCCAGGCGGGATCGACGCCTTGGTGGCGGTCGAATACCACCCGTCGGTGCCAGCATATTGAATATGGATGAGGAAGGCCGATCAAACAATCGGCCAATGGCGGTTAATGGCTCGCCCCGTTGCCAGTGATCCCATATCTCTGCCTTCTGTGCAGCTGTGTACTTGATCCGTGTCCGATAAACCATTGCTCACACTCCATCTTTTTGTATAAAGATAAAGTGTTGCGCTCACCGATTGAAGCCGCCGCCGAAAGTAGACATTCAGATTATATAAGGCGGGGTAGATTGTTTGCAGCGAGCCGTGTATGTGCTCTGGACTCGCATATGCTTGCCCGCTATTAGAACGTATCCCAGCTGGATTTCTTGCGCCAGCGGATTCGGGGAATGATCAGCCCGACGATAATTCCCAGCAAGATGACGGCGGCGCCGACCATGAACCAGTCACGTGCCGTGCGGTCTTTCAGGCCCTCGTTTTCCTGTTGCAGGGTCTGCAGTTGCCGCTCGATCGAGACCAGCCGGCTTTTCAGGTCCTTGTTTTCCGAGTCGATGGCCAATGCACTGGAGGCAGTGCGCTTGATCTCGGCGAGTTCCTGGCTGACCTTCCGGCTCTCGCTGTCGAGACTGCCGAGATTCTTGTTCAGGGATGCTTTTTCCTGCTTCAGGGCGGCCAGGCTGGTATCCAGCTTGCGGTTGTCCAGCTCCAGTTCGGCAAGCTTTTTCTCTGCAGTCGCCAGCCGGTCTCGTGCGGCCGGGGTATTCATCAGGAAGCGTGACAGTACCCAGCCATCCTTGCCGCTCTTGGTACGGACATGCGTATAACCGGATTTTTTGTCGACTTCCAGCACCTCGACCTGTGTGCCACTGCGTAACATTCGAGTGATCCCGTAGCTGGTACCCTTGCCGCTGCGCATGGTGATTTCCAGGGTGTCACTGACATAGCGGGTCTCGGCCATAAGCGGGCCGGCGAGGAAAAAACCGAGGACAACGAGTAATAATGTGTTTTTCACTGCGACTCCGGGTTGAACTGAAAAATGTCGGAAGCTATTTTAGCCTGCATGCAGCACCAAGGCACTACGAAAATATTCGCTGTAACCCGTTCAGCAAACAATTAAAATCAATAGCAGATAAAAACCGCACTGTCTCGTTACCCGGCTTATGACCGGCCCGCGCTGTTTCCGTGAGAATGCTAATCATGGCGCGCAGGCTGGCTGGCAGATGCCGGCACGCGTGGTGCCGTTAGACGGCATGATAAGCCCTGCAAGGTGTTAAGCACAGGAAAAACAAAGGAATTGCTTATCACCTGCCGGGCTGGCGGGTATATTACACTCCTGTCATGCAAGCTTGATAGGCGGGAAATAATGACCATAGACTCATCCCCGGACCAATTGCCGGATGCCCGACAGGTGCCGTCGCCGAACTGCGATGAACGGCCTGCTGATTGTTACATTGGATTGATCGTCATTCACAACATCAGCCTGCCGCCCGGTAATTATGGCGGTCCCGAGATCGAACAGCTGTTTACAAATTGTCTCGATCCGGCCGCGCACCCCTATTTTGAAGAAATGGCCCACCTGAAGGTATCCAGTCACCTGCTGATTCGCCGTGACGGCGAATTGATCCAGTACGTACCGTTCAGCAAGCGCGCCTGGCATGCGGGAGAATCCTGTTACAGGGACCGGGGTGCATGTAACGATTTTTCGATCGGTATCGAACTGGAAGGCCAGGATGATGAAAGTTATACAGCGGAACAGTATGACCGCCTTGCTTGCGTAGTCAGCAGCCTGTTTAAAATGTATCCGCGATTGTCACCCGATACGATCACCGGGCACTCGGATATTGCCCCCGGCCGCAAGACTGATCCGGGGCCGGCTTTTGACTGGGCACATTTCAGGCGGTTGCTCGCTGCGCGTCATGGCTGATAACGGCAGCAAAGAAACGACTATCGAGCTGTTGCGTCACGGCGAGCCGGTTGGCGGCAGCCGGTTTCGCGGTCAGCTCGACGACCCGTTGAGCGAACGCGGCTGGCGGCAGATGCATGATGCAGTCGCCGGGCGTGAGGGTTGGCACCATGTTGTGTCTTCACCGCTGCTGCGTTGCAGTGACTTTGCTGCCGCCCTTGCCGGGCAACGGGGTGTACCGCTGCATATCGAGGCGCGTTTCGCCGAGATCGGCTTTGGTGAGTGGGAAGGAAAAACTCGCGCCGAACTCGAGCGCGCGATGCCCGGCCAGCTGGCCAGGTTTTACCGGGACCCGCTGATACACCGTCCGCCGGGTGCGGAACCACTGGAAGCGTTTGTTGCGCGGGTTGCCGCCGGGTTCGATCGCCTGCTGGAACAGTTTCCGGGCCAGTGCGTGCTGGTAGTCGCGCATGCCGGCGTGATACGCGCGATTCTGGCAACTGTGCTCGGCATGCCGCCGTCTGCCATGTATCGTATCAATGTTGCCAATGCCGGCATTACGCGCTTGCATACTGACAGTATGCGTAAATTCAATTTCGAAGCCCACGGCAAGGTATGACATGCGTATTGGCATCGACCTGGGCGGTAGCAAGATCGAGGGGGTTGTGCTGGATGCAAATGGCATCGAGTGCGTGCGCGAGCGGGTACCGACGCCGCGGGGTGACTACCATGGCACGCTGAATGCAATCCGCGATCTTGTCGGTTTGCTCGAGAGCGCAGTCGGGCGGGTGTGCAGCATCGGTATCGGCATGCCGGGCACGCATTCGCGTGCCACCGGCCTGGTGAAAAACTCGAACTCGGTCTGCCTGAACGGCCGGCCACTGCAGCACGACCTTGCAGCCTTGCTGGCTCGCGAATTGCGCTTTGCCAATGACGCCGACTGCTTTGCCCTGTCCGAGGCCACCGACGGTGCGGCCGCAGGTGCGGATAACGTGTTCGGCGTGATCGTCGGCACCGGCACCGGTGGCGGCATTGTCTATCGGCAAACGCTGCTGCGAGGCCCGAACGGAATTGCCGGCGAATGGGGGCATAATCCCTTGCCCTGGCCGGGGGAGGGCGAACTGCCCGGACCCGGGTGCTATTGCGGCAGGCATGGGTGTATCGAGACCTGGCTGTCGGGCCCCGGACTGGCGCATGATCACGCTGCACACACCGGTGAGGCGCTGGACGCTGCGGCTATCGCGGCCGGTGCTGATGCGGGAGATGCCGCGGCCTGCGCAACGCTTGATCGTTATGCGGACCGCATGGCGCGTGCACTGGCCGGCATCATCAATGTGCTCGACCCTGACATCATCGTGCTGGGCGGCGGCATCTCGAATATCGACAGGCTCTACAGGGCCGTGCCGCAGCGCTGGGGCGACTATGTTTTTTCGGACCGCGTCGATACCCGGCTGGTACGCGCGCAACACGGGGACTCCAGTGGCGTGCGCGGTGCGGCCCGGTTGTGGGACAGAGTTTAGACTGCCTGCATGCAGATGAAAAACAATCTCGCGCAAAGCCGCAAAGCCGCAAAGCCGCAAAGCCGCAAAGAATAATAATATCAACACAGAGCTAGCTGAGAATAAAGACTTGAATATAATAAATGAATTTATCGGGCCACAGCAGGTTGATAACCAGCGTGGTAAAGACATAAATCAAATTCCACTCATTAATCCCTTTCCGGTGCGAAGAGAGGTTATTTTCTCTATGTACACTATGGCAGCATTTTTTCCATTATTTTGCGCCTTGGCGGCTTTGCGCGAGATATTACTGCGAACAAGCCAGTCACGGTGCGATACGTTTTCCGCCGAGCCTCGCGACCGGCCTTGCAGACGTACTACTCGCCGACGTCAGGTTGATGAATACATTGTAGCCGGTGCTGAAATCGAGGCCGCTGACGTCGCTGCTGATGTTCACCGGCGATAACTGCTCGAGTGTCGCATAGCCACCGCAAGCCTCGCCGGCATCGCAGATATAGCCGTCATTGTTGAGATCAGTACCCGCAATGATCTCGTAGGTACCGGCAGCGACATCGTTAAACGTATACGGGTAAACCCCGTTGTTCGCTGCAACGCCGGTTTGCTGCACGGCCTGCCCGGTCGAGGTATCGATCAGCGATACATAGTGATAGCCGGCGTCACTGATGAGTGACTGGGCGGCTACCTGCATAATGACGTTGATCTGTTCGGTATTTGCAGATGATGTCATCGTGATGGTCGCGGTATATGTGCCCTCAGTCAGCATGATTCCCGACACGGTTCGCGACACGGTTACACGGTAGGTGCCGGCCCCGGTATTGGGGTCGATATTCTCTGCGGTGACGCTGAGCCAGCCGGCATCGTCAGTCGGTGGATTGATGGTCAGGTTGCCGCCACCCGCGTTGCTGGCGGACAGGATGGCCGTGTTGCCCTGACTGCCGAAATTCAGCGCACCGGGCGACACTACCAGTGTGGCCGGCACCGTTGACACGCCGCCCTGCGCCACCACCACTGCACGATGCGCATCGATCAGGCCGAAGCCGAAAACGTCATCACGTCCCGGGGCGCCCAGGTCCTGGGTGATCTGGCCGCTGGCCAGCAGATTGTCCAGTTGCGCCGGGGTCAGGCCGGGTGCGACCGCTTTCATCAGTGCGACTACCCCGGCTACATGCGGCGCTGCCATCGAGGTGCCCTGCAGGAAACGGTAGTTCAGTTGCAGGCTGCCACTGGAGTCATCACCGCCGGTACTCAGTACCGCGTCCGGGTTGCCGTCGCCGTTGATGTCCTGCGAGGCATCGCCGCCCGGCGCTGCCACATCCACGAAGGTGCCGAAGTTGGAATAGGGTGCCCGTTGCCTGTTGATGTCGACCGCGCTGACCGAGATCACGCCCTGGTAGGATGCCGGGTAGAAGGGCACGCTGGATGAATTGTTCCCCGCGGCGGCGATTATGATGACGCCCTGGTTGCGCACGACTGTAACCAGGTCCTGGTCTGCCTGGGAAAACCCTTCGCCGCCGAGGCTGAGGTTGATGATATCCGCCGGTTGTGCGGGCGTGGTGCCCGAGTCGTTACTGAGGCCTGCCGCATAACGTACTGCCTGCCGGATATCGTAAGACGTTCCACCGAGGAATCCGAGTGCGCGCAGCGGCATGAGGCGGGTCGCCCAGCTGGCAGCGGCAACCCCGCTGACGTTGTTGGTCGCGGCGGCAACCGTCCCGGCGACATGCGTGCCATGAAAGCTGCTGCCACCCAGGCCGGCATTCCCCGGGTCGTCCGGATCGGCATCGATGCCGTCGCCGTCGTTCGCATTCGCGATGTCCCTGACGAAATCATAACCGGCGACAAGCTGGCCCTGCAGGTCGGGATGACTGGACAAAATTCCTGTGTCGATGACCGCCACGATGACATTGCTGTCGCCGGTGGTGATATCCCAGGCCTGTGGCAGGTTGATCAACGGGTAATGCCACTGCAAGGGGTAGAACTGGTCAGTCGGGACGAGCGTGGTGCGGCGGATGTAGTTGGGCTCGGCATATTCGACGTCCGCCTGGCGACGCAGATGCTTGATGGCCTGCAGCGTTTCCCACTTGGCGAGCAGTTTGCTGTTGCCGGCAAGCAGGACCGGTACGTCGCCCGCGGCGGTGGCCGTGCGGGCCTGCCTGTTGACGCCCAGTAGCATGGCCCGTCCACGTGCGCCAGCCCTGATCGTCATGCCATGGGCGGCCGCCTGCAGCGCCGTGGAGCGAATGAGATTGTTCGCCGGCGTGTCGCGGAATTTTGCCACCAGTTCGCCGACGACGAAGTCATCGTCGAGGTTGAGCGTGTCCTGTTGCGATGCAGTGACTTGCTGACCGATGACCAGCGTGTAATTCGAGGCGCCGAACGCAGCATGCACTTCCAGCAGATAACTGCCGGCGTTCGCAACGGTTATCGATTCGGTAGCACCGGTCCCCGTGGAAGAGTCGATCTGGCTGCCGCTCAGGTCGTCACCCAGGAACAGGTTCAGGTCGGCGGCAGGGTTCGCGATGGCCAGTGTGATTGTCTGGTTTGCCGTGAGCGTGACGCGATAAATGTCGGACGTATCGCCGGGAAGCGCGAGTGATCTGCCCGGGGGGCCGAAGCCCGTCTGGTTCACGTATCCGCCCAGGGTGACCGGGTTGGGAATATCCTGCGCGGTGGCCAGTATGCTGTTATCGATGTACGGGGCGGAGGGATCGTTGACGTCACTGTCCGCGGCGCTGCCGGATGCGGCGGACAGGGTGCCGCTGACGGTAAAACCCGCGGGTGCTGTCGACTGGGCACCGCCGCCACCACCGCCACCGCAGCCTGCCAGCGACAGGATAGCGAGGACGGCGAGTGTGTAAGCCCTGATTTTTCTGCTTGCAAGTGACATCTTTATATACTGACCTCTATTCAGCCCTGGCGCATTGCGCCGGTTCACATCACAGATCTCGGCCGAAGGCGACAAATCTACAGGCCCCGGAGCCGCGGTGTCGGCCACGCTGTCCGCTGCGATCAGGACTGTTGGCGGGCAATTTCCCGCAAGCGAGGTACGGTTAATTCGGCGTCATCAGCCTGTTGCAGGGCGCGCGCCAGACGTGCAGGGGCACTGCGGCCCATGCAGCCGTGGTCAGGATCGCCGTCGAAGGCGACCAGCATGGCCTTGATGAGTGCGTCGGCATTGAATGACTGCCCGGTGAGTGCCTGCTGGATGTCGATCACCTCGCGCGCTATCGTATCGGCGAGTTCACGGTGATTTTTCCACAGTTCACTGACGGTGCCGCCGGTGACCAGTCCGGCGCAGTTGGTGGTAACGATGTAGACGTTCTTGACCACCAGTTCGAACAGCAGTTCGGCATCACTGGCCAGGATACGCGTCGGAATTTCGAGCGCGGCGAGTGCCTCCGCCAGCAGGCCGGCCTGTGGTCCGAAGACCGGCGACGGGATAAGTACCTTCATGTCCTGGCGCTCTTTCTTTTCAAACCAGACCGAGATGACTGTCGGGCTGCTGAAACCGTACTGTTCCCAGTCGTTGGGCAACAACTCGTTCTGCAGCAGCGCGATGCGGCCGTGCCAGGCGGCCGGCAGGGTTTCGAGAATGGCGTGCAGTGCATTTTCGGCAACGGCGATCAATACCAGTTCCGGCGCCGGCATTTTCTGTGCCATCGCAACGATATCGGCGTCGCGTGTGACCGGGTAGACCGGGTAACCGGCACGCAGGAAACCGCGTGCGAAGATACTGCCCATTTCGCCGATGCCGATAACAACAACCGGTGATTTCATTTGTAGATTCTTGCTTGCATGGGTGATGTGGGCGGGAAGTATAACGTATAGTTTGATCGACGGTCGACATACGCAAGCGGGAAAGCATGATTTATCATTTTTGTAACACATGCGTGGTAACAGGGTATGAAACATCGCCGTGATCTCTGTGGCAGTTCTTTAGCGCGGAGTGGCTTGCTGCTGCTGTCGATTTTCCTGTTGCCATGTACTGCTTCAGCCGACATCAGGATAACCGACGATACCGGCCGGGTGCTGGAGTTCGAGCATCCGGCGCGCCGGATCGTGAGCCTGGCGCCGCATCTTACCGAGCTGTTGTTCGCGGCGGGCGCCGGCGAGTACGTGGTCGGCGTGTCCAGCTTCAGTGACTATCCGCCGGCCGCACGCGTAATCACCCGCATCGGCAGCGGTGCAAGCATCGACCTGGAGAAAATCGTTGCGCTGCAGCCAGACCTGGTGCTGGCCTGGCAAAGCGGCAACCCGGCCGGGCAGGTTGCGCGCTTGCGCGGGCTGGGGCTGCGGGTGTTTTATTCAGAACCGCGCGTGCTGGAGGATATCGGCAGCACGCTGGCGCGGCTGGGTGAACTGGCCGCGACCCGGTCACGGGCGCAGGCGGCCATCGACAGTTTCACGCGGCGGCTGTCGGCACTGCGACAGCGCCAGGTGGATAAAATGCCGGTCAGCGTGTTTTACCAGGCCTGGGACCGGCCGCTGATGACGGTCAACGATGACCATATCATCAGTGATGTCATCCGCCTGTGCGGGGGCGTCAATGTATTCGCCGGTCTTGATGCGCTGGCGCCGCAGGTGGGTACCGAATCGGTGCTGCAGCGTGACCCGCAGGTGATCATTGCCGCGGAAGGTGGCCCCGGCAGCGGCGATGTGCTGGCCGACTGGCAGCGATGGTCAACGCTGTCGGCGGTGCGCAACGGCCACCTGTACACGGTTCACGCTGACCTGCTGGTGCGGCACACGCCGCGCATCCTCGACGGTGCGCAACGCGTGTGCGAAATCCTTGATCAGGTTCGCAACTGAGCATTGTAGGAGCACCTTTGCCTGCACGGATGTAGGTACATCGTGTAGCGCAGGGATGCGCGTGAGCGATGCAGGCGCGAAGAATTATCTCGTGCAAAGCCGCAAAGCCGCAAAGATGGATACGCGCAAACGCGAAAGGAAAACCTGTCATTCCCGCGCGATGTACATGGACAAGGCTGCGAAGCGGCCTTGTAGATCCAGATGCGGGAGACATGGAGAAGGTGAGACCGGGACGGTCGAGAGGCTGGTCCGGGCTATGCCCGTAGAAACAACCGGGAGCGGCAAGGCGGGAATCCAGCCTGTAACAGGCGTTTAATATTAGTATTGATGCTTGCAGCTGCCTGGTTGTGCAGGAGCAGATCGCGTCCGTGCCTCTTTTTAGGAGATTTGATGGTTGCGATGGGCCCTGGGCAGGGTTAAGGTATTAATCAACACATAAAAATAAGGCTGCCTCACCGACGAATAACAAGGGCAAATGGAGTTAGCTGATGAAGAAAATCTATTTTCCGGGTGGTCTGTTTGTACTGGTCCTGTGCATGATCGGTCTGCCGGCCAACGCCGCCCTGTTCCAGGTGGATGTAAGTTTCACGGGCAATGATTTTCAGTCCACTAACCCGTTTATACCACCGCCCGATAGCTCTGTCTCCGGGTCATATTCATTATTCTTCGACGACAGCGGGATAAGTGGATCCGGACTCGAATCTCTTCACTTAATCGCTGTCAGCAGTATTTCACTGACAATTGACAATTTTGTGTATTCGCCATCGGATGTGTATGCATACATTAATTTCTATAACGGAGATCCGTACAGAATAGGAGTTTCTCGTATCCCGTCAGTGCCAGTGACGAGTCCCGGATTTACACTGAGGAATGTACCTGATCCGCCGCCGGCCAATTTACCTTTTCCCGCCACTTTTATAAGTACGTTTACCTATTGGCTTCCTTCTTTGCCTGATGAGACTTTTATTGCAAGCAGCGTAACAGATTCCATAGTGATAACGTCAGCCGTCCCGATACCCGCGGCTGCCTGGCTGTTTTGCTATGGCCTGATTGGATTGATCGGGGCTGCCCGTTACAAAAAGACAGCTTGAGTTTATGTATCTGGCGTAGAACGCCTGAAATATATTTTCCCCTGACCTGTCTTGTGCATCACATACGTCCGTGCGGCCACAACACTTCCGGTTCGATCTGTTCGTGAGCTTTCACCCGTTATGTATGGTGGAATAAAGTGCCGGCCTCGCGCTTGTTCGATAACGAACTGGTTTCACAGGGAAAATAACGTTTGTCTGGGCAGGGTCCGGCCGGCAGGCGCGCGCCAGGTCCCGATCCTCATACCCGGAATTTGCAGCTGCGAATAACGAATTCAGTATTTAATACTGTGTGAACCTGGCCTGTGAAATATACTGTAATTGCTTTGGCGCAAATTGCGCAGTCTGAGTTGGTATTACAATAATGTCGTTAAGGTCGAAAGTCGTTAGCGCGATTGCTTTTGTATTCCTGTTCCTGGCGGCCTTGAATATCGCCATTCAGCTATTTGTTGTGTATCCAGACTTCGTCAAACTGGAGCACGACGAGGCGGTCAAGGATGCGGAACGCAGTGCTGCCGCCATCATTGGCGAACTCAATCATCTTGCCGTGATGGTGAACGACTGGTCGGCATGGGACGATACGTACAACTATATCGCCGACCGTGATTCCGGATACGAAGCGACGAACCTCGTCGCTGATACCTTTGTCGACGCGAAAATCAACCTGATCTACATTTTTGATGATACCGGAGCAGTCGTTTGGGGTGAGGTCCGTGACCGGGAAACCGGCGCGGAGGTTAAGCTGGAGGCATTACCCTGGGACCAACCGCCGCTGCAGGATGCCCTGCTGAACCACCCGTCCCCGCGGAGTTCCACTATCGGGATCCTGATGACAGAACTGGGTCCCATGCTGTTTGCGTCGTTTCCGATCGTGACCAACGAGTCGCAGGGACCCATCAGGGGAACCATGATGATGGGGAGGATTCTCGATGCAGAGATGGTCGAGCGGCTCGTTCAACAAACGCAAATCGGTTTCAAAATCTGGCCGGTGAGCGACCGGGACATTCCCGCCGAGGGACTGGCTGCACTGGGCCGTGTACGCCCGGGCGGAGGCCCGGTCGTCGTTGAGCGGAATGCCGACGTGCTGGCTGCATATGCGGTGCAACCCGGGCTGGATCGAGGGTCGGATTTGCTGATCGGTATCGAAGTACCAAGGGCGATATCAGCCACCGGAGCGATAAGCACCCGGTATGCGGCAATCTCTCTGGTGCTGGTCGGTCTTGCAACTGCCCTGATCCTGCTGCTTGTTCTTCAACGAGTCGTGGTCGGGCCGATTTCCGAACTGACGAAACAGCTGACGGAAACAGGCGATGGCAGAGAGTCGACGGCCCGCATAGCCGCACAACGCCCGGACGAGATCGGTAAACTGGCCGCGAGTTTTAACGGCTTGCTTGTGGAGTTGAACGAGCAGCGCCGGAAGGCGATCCATGAAAGCGAGGAACGCTACCGGCGATTGCTGGAGTCCCAGCCCGCCATCGTTTATCGCTACTCGCAGCGCAAGGGCGCAAGCTACTGGTCATCACAGGTCGAAGACATCCTCGGCTTATTCCCGGCAGGACCTTAACGACAACCCTTTTCTTTGGCATGACGCGATTCACCCGGATGACCTCTCGATGGTCGACGAGGCCATAGCGGGATTCGAGGTCGGTAACCGGATTGACCTGATCTATCGCATACGCGATGCCGACGGCAGCTGGCACTGGTTTCACGACCGCTCGATCGGATTACTGGACGTGGATGGCGAGGCTGTCATCGAGGGTCTCGCCTTTGATATTACTACCCAGAAACACGCAGAGGAGGCGCTGCGAGAGAGCGAGCAACGCTATCGCGGGGTTGTGGAAGACACGCCTGTATTGATTTGCAGCTTTCTTCCCGGTGGCGAGATCGTTTTTGTGAACGAGGCCTATTGCCAGTATTTCAATAAAACCGCAGAGGAACTGACAGGCAGTAATTTCCTGGCAGTGATTCCCGAAAATGACCGCGAAATCGTCATGCGTAATATCAATACCCTGACGGTAGATTCGCCAACCCAGTCACACGATCATCGTGTCGTAATGCCGGATGGCACGACTCGTTGGCAGCACTGGACAAACCGGGCCCTGTTCGACGAGCAGGGCAACACAGTGGCCTATCAGTCTATCGGTGATGACATCACCGATCGCATGCGGGTCGAGCGGGAGCTTCGCGAGAGCCATAGTCTCCTGAAAAGTATTATCGAGGGGACGGACGAGGGAATCTTTTTGCAGGATATCGATGGCCGATACCAGCTTGTCAATCCTGCCTGGGCCGGGTTGCTGGGTTTGCCTGATCGGGAAATTATCGGCTGCACCGATGAGGAATTACTTGTTGCCGAAAATGCGCGAGTCCTGCGCGACGAAAGCCGGTCCGTTATCGCTGCCGGAGGCACTGTATCAAGCGAGAAACAATTGTACCTGGATGGCCGGATTCGCGTGTTGTCAATCAACAAGACACCATTTCGTAACGCAGACGGGGTTATTGTGGGCGTCATCGGGGTTTGCAGGGACATCACGAAGCTCAAGCAGGCACAGGAGCAGGCGCAACAACACCTCGAACAACTGGCCCACATCAGCCGGCTCAGCACAATGGGGGAGATGGCGACGGGAATCGCCCACGAGATCAACCAGCCCCTGCACGCGATCGCGAACTTTGCGGCGGCTGCCGAAACACAACTCGCTGCGGAAGAACCCTTGCCGGCGGATGAGTTGCGGAAACTGGTCGTGCTGATTTCCGACCAGGCGGTGCGTGCGGGAGACATCGTTCGACGAATTCGCAACCTTGCGATGAAATCCCGGCCTAATCCATCGAAGGTTCACCTCAACGAGGTTATTCGGGAAGTCGTCGACCTGGCCAGGCCGGATATACAGTCGAAGAATATTAACCTTGACCTGCAGCTTGCACACAGGCTGCCGACAGTGCTGGGCGATCACATCCAGATTCAACAGGTGGTGTTGAATCTGCTGCGCAATGCATGCGACGCCATAGCCGGGTCGGCACAACCTTTCCCTGAAGTGGCTGTGATAACGGCCCCCGAAGGTGATGAATTCGTAAGGATTACTGTGCGTGACAACGGCGCCGGGCTGCCAGTGGACGACCCGGAAAGTATTTTCGAGGCATTTATGACCACGAAGCACGATGGAATGGGGTTGGGACTGGCAATCAGCCGCTCAATCGCACAAGCGCATGGTGGCCGTCTATGGGCAACCTCGAACCGTGACGGTGGTTCGTCGTTTCACTTAACGCTGCCCGTGGCCTAGAATGACTAAAGGGAGTAACCGTTTTGGATCGAATCGGGTTATTGAAATGAGAGCCAGGATGAATCGGGAAGCTGTTATGGGGCACGGTCGTTTTAATCGTGAGCCTGGGTCGTGTATATCACCGGATATGCCTGAATGCTCGCCCTGGTAGACTCCGTGGAAAAGGACCCCACCGTCTTCGTTGTAGACGACGATCTGGCGGTGCTCGTGTCTTATGAACTGCTGTTCAGGTCCTGGGGGTTTGCAGTCAAGTGCTACGCGTCCGCGGAGGCATTCCTCGCCGATCGCGATAGATCGCGACCGGGTTGCCTGTTGGCCGATTTACGACTGCAGGGCATGTCCGGTCTTGACTTGCTGGAGCAGCTTCGGGCCGCAGGGAACTACCTGCCGGTCATAATAGTTACCGGTCATATCGACGAACAAAGTTATGCCTCGGCAATGAAGAAAGGCACCATGGATGTTCTCGAAAAACCCTGTGACCAGTCCGCACTGCGCAACACTATCCGGAATGCGATCGCTATTGACCGGACGCAACAGGACGACTGGTAAATATTCCGATGTTATCGGTGGCAGGTGCGTAATGGCGCCCCGTGAGTGCATCGATTATTCTAGTTGCGATCGTGTTGCCACAGCACATCCGGTTCGCCGGCCTGCCGGTTGAGATCGCGCGCCATGACGAACAGCAGGTCCGACAGCCGGTTAAGGTAGCGCGCGCTGGCCGTGTTGATGTCGGCCTGTTTGCCGAGGGTATACACGCGCCGTTCGGCGCGTCGGCAGACGGTGCGTGCCAGGTGACACAGCGCGGCGGCGCGTGTGCCGCCCGGCAGGATAAAATCCTTCAGCGGCGGCAGATTTTCGTTCAGTTCATCAAGCACGATTTCCAGTTCGGTGACCCTGTCATCGGTCACCATGAGATGGCCGGGGATGCTGAGCTCGCCGCCGATATCGAACAGGCGGTGTTGCACGCCGGTCAGGTAGTCACGCAGCGTGTCCGCAAGTTCTTCACACTGCAACAGGCCGATTACGCTGTTAAGTTCATCCACGGCGCCGATGGCCTCGATGCGGGCATCATCCTTGGCGATACGTGAACCGTCACCGAGGCCGGTGGTGCCGTCATCCCCGGTGCGCGTGTAGATTTTTGAAAGGCGGTTTCCCATGTCAGCTGTCCGTGAGGCGGTATTCGACCGGCAACACGATATCAGAGTGCCTGCCGCCCAGCCAGGCAACCGCGTCCGGTATCGATTTGATGCTGCCGAGGCTGTCAAGGGCCGCCCGGTCCAGTAGCGGGTAATGGCTGGCATCGACGATATGCAGCCGGCTGATATGGCCGTCGGCCATGATGCGCAATCCTACCCTGACGGTTCCCTGCCAGCCGCGACGACGGGCAAGCAAAGGGTAGTTAAAGTACGGTTGCATGGCGCGCCGGACCTGGGTGTGCAATGCATTGTTCAATTCAGCATCTTGCAGAGCCGCCTGTGTTCCGGCCAAAGGCAATGCCATCATCTCGCGTGGCGTTGTCACGATCACTGCACCTTCTTTTTCAGCAGTTGTTACCACGTGCTGTACCGGGACTGGTGAGTCCGGGGTAGTGACAGTTCTTTTACCACTGTGGCCGGTTTCATTCGCCACACCTTCCCGTCTGTTAACTCGTCCGGTTGGTGGCGTGTTCGCGGCGACAAGCTGCAGCGAGATCCCGCCATGTCCGGAACGGGCGGCAGTTGTTGCCGGCGGTTCCGGGCTGATGGCGAGTATGGCCAGGTGGAATACGGCGGATAGCGCCAGGGTGATGGACAAGAACCCGCTATTGCGTTGGCTGGAGATCATGTTTATGTCCCCGTGGACAGGGAAAATCCGATGTACGCACCGATACCCGGCTGCTGGAACCCGTGCGGTTCTTCATAGTCACGGTCGCTGACGTTGGTGATGCGCGCATTCATGTCGAGATGCTTGCCGAGCGCATGGCTGGCAGCCACGTTGATGATTGTGTAGCCACCGCGACGGAGACGGGCGAAAGTGACAGCATCGATGTCATAGCGCGGTCCCGTGTAGACGGCCTCTGTCGCTATCGTCGTGCCGGCCATTGGTGTGTAATCGATCGATGCGGATGCCTTGCGCAATGGCCTGCGCAAGAGGTTCTCGTCCTTGACTTCATCAACACTGCGAATGAAAGCTGCATCCAGGCTGGCGCTGATCCCGCTGGATAGTTCGGACCTCAGGAATAACTCGAGTCCGCGAATTTTTACACGGTCACGGTTCTCATTACTATCGAAGGTACTGTTGAAAGTGATCAGGTTCTTGATACGATTCTCATAATACGTGATACCGGTTTCAATGACGTCTTCACCGAATGCCTTGTCCATGCCGATTTCCCAGCCGCGGCTTTCTTCCGGTTTCAGGTTGGGGTTGCCGGTAAACGGCCCGAAACTGGTTACGGAATCGACAAACAGCTGGTTCGCCGTCGGCGCCTTGAAGCCCGTGGCGATGCTGCCGCGCAAACGGGCATTGCTCGCCGGTAATTGCCTCGAGAGCGCCAGCCGCCAGGTGACTTCCCGGTCGAACAGGTCGTGATCGTCGATGCGTACACCCGCGGTACCCGTTGTTTCACCAGTAGTGAACTGGTCCTGCAGGTAGATCGCGTGATTGTGGATATCGGCGCTGACAGAAGAGTTAATGCTTGCCGGCATGCCCAGGAAATCGAGGAAGGACGAGGTGACATCCGAACGGACTTTGTCCTCTTCAGTCTCGATACCGACCGTAACGACATGATCATCGATACCGTAAAAATCATTCTGCAGTTCAACCTTGCGTTTCCAGCCACGGTTGGTTTCAAGGCTGCTGTCCGTGGTGTTGACAGGGTCGATATCATCCCGGTCTTCACGGTCAATGGCCGTATAGCTGATGCCAAGCCGGTGCTCCGTTAATCCGTCGAGCAGTGAGATGTGTCCATTGAGCCCGAGAAACAGTTGTTCCGCGGTGCCGTGACTGTCTGAATCATCGCTGACTGCGGTCGAATTCAGGTCAAGGTCATTTTCAGTGTCGCTCCAGCGCCCGGTAAAATCGAGACCGGCGGCTTCCGAGATGTCCAGTGCGATCCTGGTGCCGACCGTGGTGTTCTCATGCCGGTCATCGTCGAGTACGCCGTTGGGTTGCCTGAATGCTTCGCCAAGGGCGGAGATACCGTCGGTCTCTGTATGCTGCAGGCTGAATGAATATGACATTACACCGCTGGCTGCGCTCACACCTGCGGCCTGTGAAATAGTGCCGAACGAGCCGCCTTCCAGTTGCCCGTAGGCGGACGGTTCGCCTTCCCCCTTTTTGGTGAATACCTGTATAACAGCCCCCAGTGCGTCCGAACCGTACAGCGTGCCCTGCGGGCCATTGAGAATTTCAATACGCTCTACATCGCCGATATAAATATGCGAAAGGTCAATTGCACCATCGGTGCCGGCTGGATCATTCAATTCGATACCGTCAAGCAGGAACAGGGTGTGGTTGCTCTCGGTGCCGCGGCTGAAGACGACGGTGAGTTTGCCGATGCCGCCGCCCGACGGGATGACGCTGAGGTTGGGCACCGACCGTAGCGCATCGGCAACTGATCGGTACTGCCGGTTTTCTATGTCTGCAGCCGTTATGATCGTAACCGTGCTGCCGACTTCATCCCGCGGTGTTGGCAGGCGCGTGGCGGTCACGATGATCGGTGATTCATCCGCAATCGTGGGTGTTGATGTGATCAATACAAGACAGCCGGCCAGCAGGCCGGCGACGCTACGAAAACAGGGATGCATGGTTTCTCCACTACGCTCACCCGCGCGATCGGTATCGTGGAGAATGGCAACAGTGCATGACATCAGCCTGTTGGCATCGCCCTCCGCGATACGTTCAAGTCAATTGCAGGCCGGTCTCCGGGCTCGCGAGCAGGTTTCCCCGGTGAATCGCCTTCCCGCTTGCGCAGTGGCGTGTTGACTCACCTTGACTCGCTTACCGTTGCGGGGGCAGCGCCGGGATTGTCTGTTAACTGACGCACCGGCTTCCCGTTTCATTCCGTGGACGAAGGTCCGTGGAACACCTGCAACAAAGCGGGGATGACTGTACGGCCGAAGAGGTTAGGGTGTCAAGGCGGTTTTGTTAACGCGGTTGTTATCAGTCGATTGTAGATGCCTTGTAGGAGCGCCTTGCAGGCGCGATAATATTTTGACGTGATCCCCATCGCGCCTGCAAGGCGCTCCTACAGGTGCTTTGTTCGCGTAGTGATGACTATTTCGGCAGCCACACCGGACCTTCCGGCGTGTCGATAAACCGCAGCTCGTGCCGGTACAGGCGATGCAGGTTGGCCGGGGTCAGAACCGCTTCGCTGCTGCCCTGGGCTGTTTCACCCTCGCCGAACAGCAGCAGGAAACGGTTGCAGTAGCGGACCGCGAGATTGATATCATGCAGGGTCATGCACACGACGCGGTTGTATTTCACCGCCAGCTGTTGCAGCAAATTCAGTATTTTTACCTGGTGATGCAGGTCGAGGTGGTTGGTTGGCTCGTCCAGCAGAAAAACTTCGGGGTTCTGCGTCAGCAGGGTCGCCAGGTCCAGTCGTCGTTGCTCGCCCCCGGATAGCGTGTTGGTCATGCGTGCATCCATCCCGGTCATTCCGGTTTCCTCGAGGGCCTCGAGGGCGCGCGCACGGTCCCCGTCCGATTCCCATTGCAGCGCTCCAAGCCATGGGTGCCGGCCAACCAGCACGGTTTCCAGGACGGTCGCCGGGAACGCGTCGCTGTGGTCCTGCAGCAGCACTCCGATGCCGCGGGCGAGTGTTTTGCGCGGCAGTGTTTCCAGTGCGCTGCCGTTCAATGTCAGTGTGCCGGAATCGGCCGCGCGCAGACCGGCCAGCGTGTGCAGCAGGGTTGTCTTGCCGGCGCCATTGCGTCCGAGTATGCACCAGCGTTCACCCGCATTCATTTCGAGGTCCAGTTGTTCGCAAATGCGGACCGGTCCGATAGAAACGCCCAGTTGTTGCGCGCAAAGCCGCGTCACGTCCGGTCACCGTTATGCGTATGGCTGAAGTAGAGCAGTACCAGGAACAGCGGGACGCCGACCATGGCGGTGAGGATTCCGACCGGTAACTGCTGCGGTGCAAGCAGGGTGCGCGCGAGAGTGTCGGCTACCACCAGCAGGCTGCCGCCCAGCAACACGGCCGCCGGCAGCAGCAGGCGATGATCGCGTACGCCCGACAGCCGCAACAGGTGCGGCACGATCAAACCGACGAAACCGACGCTGCCGGCCAGGGTGACGGCCAGGGCCGTCATGAGTGACGCCAGCAGATAAATGACAACGCGCAATGCCTGCACGGGTACGCCCAGTGACTGTGCGGACAGGTCGCCACGTGTGAGCAGGTTCAGCGAGCGGCCGAGAGCGAGTGCAATGACCAGGCCGACGGCAAGCGCGGGCGCCGCGACCAGGGGTGTGCCGGCGCGTGACAGGTCGCCCATTAGCCAGAACAACATGTTGCGCAGGCCCTGTTCCGGACTGATTGCCAGCAGGAAACCGATGACTGCACCCCAGCCTGCGGCAATGACCACGCCGGTCAGTAACAGGCGGTGCGTGTTCCATGCACCGCTGCCGCGCGACAGGCCGAAAACCAGCAACATCGACAGCAATGCACCGCAAAATGCCGAGCCCTGCAGCCAGAAACCGCCGAGTCCGAACAGCATGGAAAGCAACGCGCCGGTTGCAGCGCCGCCTGATATGCCAAGTACGTAGGGATCTGCCAGCGGATTGCGCAACAACACCTGCATGAGTGCGCCGGCAACGGCCAGCAGGGCGCCGGTAGTGAAGGCGGCCGCCGTCCTCGGCCAGCGCAACTCCAGCACGATCTGCCGGATCAGTCCATCGCCGTTGCCGGACAACACGGCAAGCAATGCATCAAGGCCGGTATCTACGCTGCCGTATAGCAAGCTGAATACGAGGCTGATGGCAGCCAGCAGCAAAAGTATGACGAGAAGGAGAAAGGAGCGCATGATTCAGTCTGAATGTATTACGCGCTGTTAGCGAGGGTATCGATGGAGATGTCGGCAGCAAGGCAATGTTGATGGCGATTCAAAAATTTTGTCCCGGAGGACTCCCTCCCCCTCAGGGGGAGAGTTGGTGAAGAGGGGATCAGATAAATTGAGCTGCGGGATTTCATATCCCGTCTCCCTGGCCCTCTCCCGGAGGGAGAGGGGAGGTACTGTTAATGCGCAGTGATTGAAAAGCATGTCTAGTCAAAAACCAGGTGCTTGTAATAGTAGTCATTTGATTATCTGTAGGAGTGAATCACCGCAGACTGATAACAGGCCAGCCGTGGCTGAGCGCATGCGTGTTCAGGATCTCGTCAGGATCGACTGCCGTGGGTTGTGTAACCCGCTTGAGTAACGGCAGGTCGTTGTGAGAATCACTGTAAAAGCTGCTGTCTGCGAGTGTTTCGTTGTGTGATGCCAGCCAGTTCTCAAGCACCTCGACCTTGCCGTCCTGAAAGCACGGTGTCCCGGTGATACCGCCTGTGTAGCGGCCGTTGTGCAGTGCCGGCTCCGTCGCGAGCAGGTGCTCGATATTGTACAGCTGCGCGATGGGTTCGGTCAGAAAGCGATTGGTGGCGGTGATAATAACCAGCGTATCGCCCTGCTGGCGGTGTCGGTCGATCAGTGCCACTGCCCCTGGCAGCAGGATCGGCCTTATTTTTTCCTCAATATACTTTGCGCGCCATTGCTGTAGTTGTTCAAGCGGATGTTGCGTGAGTGGCCTGAGCTGGAAGGCGAGAAATTCGTATATATCCAGTTCACCGACTTTATACTGGTCGTAAAAGCGCTGGTTGGCCTGTTCGTATTCCGCCCCGTCGACGATACCCTGCTCGACCAGAAAGCATCCCCACAGGTAGTCACTGTCACCCGCAATCAGTGTGTTGTCCAGGTCAAACAACGCGATGCCCACGCCGACGGTCTCCAGGATGAATAAAACGCGCAAAGCATACACGAACGGCATTGGCTGTCATGCCGTGTGCCTGGCCTCAATTTGCTCCTGTCCGGGAGCTATGGGACAATGAAATCAATTCATGGGCTTGAATGGACTTATTTAAGTGATTGATCCGGATGGGTTTAGGCCGAATGTAGGCATAATTCTGACCAACGGTGACAGCCAGTTGCTGTGGGCGCGCCGTATCGGGCAGGATGCCTGGCAATTTCCCCAGGGCGGTATGCGCTCGGACGAGACGCCGGCTGAAGCGATGTACCGCGAACTGGCCGAGGAGATCGGTTTGCAACCCGAACATGTGGAAGTGATCGGCGCTACCCGGGGATGGCTGCGTTACCGGCTGCCGCGCAAGTACATTCGTCACGCGAGTCACCCGGTATGCATCGGCCAGAAACAGGTCTGGTTCCTGCTGCGCATCCTGTGTACCGACAGGGCCGTCTGCCTGGACCGCTCGGAAAAACCGGAGTTTGACCACTGGCGCTGGGTAGATTACTGGCACCCGCTCGAGGAAGTTGTTTCCTTCAAAAGGAATGTCTATCGCAAGGCGCTCAATGAACTCGCGCCCCTGTTGTTTCCTGAAGGCATCCCGGACAGGCTGACGCCGGACCGGTATCCCGGCTAACTCCGGCATCGTGGCCGCATGACCGGGACAGTGATGCGATGTATTGCTGTGCCGGGGAACTCTGATCAAGTTAAATGTTCTCGTCATTGCCGGCAGAGCGTGGCAATCTCGTTCCCGTTTCCTGCCTGTCATATGGAGACTACTTCGTCACCTTGTAACTCCGCTGATGATTAATCAGGGATTGCACGGATAATTTACCTGGAAAGTATTAATGCTTGATACCCTGCGGAGAATCATCCAGGAAGTAAACGCTGCGCCAGATCTCGAACAGGCGCTGAAAATCATTGTGGCGCGCGTCTGCGACACGGTCAACGTCGACGTGGCCACGGTTTACCTCGTCGACGGTGACCATCGGCAATTCGTTCTTGGCGCGACACAGGGCCTGCGCCAGGATGCGGTCGGCCGGGTCAGGCTGGCGCTGGACAAGGGCCTCATCGGCATGGTTTACGAGCGCGAGGAACCGGTAAATATCGAGGACGGCCCGACCCATCCGCGTTACGAGTTCATCAGCGAAACCGGGGAAGCGCCTTATCATGGCTTTCTCGGCGTACCGATAATACGCCACGGCAAAGTACTCGGTGTGCTGGTCGTTCGTCAGCGGCAGGTGCGCAAGTTCGATGAGGATGAAGAGGCCTTCCTGGTTACGCTGGCGGCCCAGCTGGCGGGTGCAATCACACACGCGGGTGCGACCGGTGATATGTCCAATGTGCTCGGTACCGGCGGCAGCGGGGCTGCCGCGCTTACCGGGCTGCCGGGCTCGCCAGGGGTCGCAATCGGGCAGGCAATGGTGGTGTTCCCCCCGGCCAATCTCGATGCCATTCCCGATCGTCCGGTAACGGATACCGACGCAGAAGTCATTCAGTTCGAGGCGGCCGTGTCCGCGGTGCGGGACGATCTGCGTGATTATGCCAACCGCATGTCATCGGTACTGCCCGCCGAGGAGCTGGCCCTGTTCGATGCCTTGCTGCTGATGCTGGGCGGTGACAGCCTGGTTGGCGAGACGGTGGAACGCATACGCACCGGTAACTGGGCGCCGGGCGCCTTGCGCGAAACGATTTCGGCGCACGTTCAGGTGTTCGAGTCCATGGAGGACACATACCTGCGGGAGCGCGCAAGCGATATTCGTGACCTGGGCCGGCGCATCCTGACGCACATGCAAAGTGACCGCGCCACCGTGGAAGAGTATTACGAGAAAACGATCCTGGTGGGCGAAGACATCAGCCCGGGTCAACTCGCCGAGATCCCGATGGAAAAACTGGCCGGTATCGTCTCGGCCAGTGGTTCCAGTTCGTCGCACGTTTCCATTCTCGCACAGGCGCTCGGTATCCCGGCCGTCATGGGCGTGGACGATATGCCTGTAGGACGGCTGGAAGGACAGATTATTATCGCGGATGGTTATCGAGGCGATGTATTCGTAAACCCGTCCGAACTTGTATTGAAAGAATTCATGCGCCTGCAATCGCAGGAGTCCGAACTCTCGCAAGTGCTCAGCGAGGTGTCTGGCCAGCCGGCCGTGACACTGGATGGCCTGACGGTTCCCCTGTACCTGAACATCGGCCTGGTATCGGGTGGCAGTACCGAGGTGCATAGCGAGGGTGATGGTGTCGGCCTGTACCGGACCGAGGTCCCGTTCCTGATGCAGGACCAGTTTCCGGGCGAAGAACAGCAGCTGCGCATCTATCGCAATGCACTGGAGGCCTTTGCGCCACGGCCGGTCACGCTGCGGACGCTGGATGTGGGCGGGGACAAGATGCTGTCCTATTTTCCGGTTCAGGAGGACAACCCGTTCCTCGGCTGGCGCGGTATACGTATCTCGCTGGACCACCCGGACATCTTCCTGACCCAGTTGCGCGCCATGCTCAGGGCGAGTGTCGGACTTGATAACCTGACCATAATGTTGCCGATGATATCGACGGTGAGTGAACTGGACCTCGCGATGGTGCTGATCAACCAGGCGCTGGCTGAACTGCTTGAAGATGGCGAAGCGATTGTGCGGCCGCCAGTCGGTATTATGATAGAGGTGCCTTCGGCGGTGTACCAGATCGATGCCATGGCGCGACGGGTGGATTTCTTTTCAATCGGCACCAATGACCTGACGCAATACCTGCTGGCGGTGGACCGGAACAATTCCCGCGTCGCCAGTCTGTACCAGACGCTGCATCCGGCCGTGCTGCGCGCCATCAGGCAGGTCATCGAAGAGGCCCACAAACTCGGCAAGCCGGTCAGTGTATGTGGCGAGATGGCAGGTGACCCGGCGGCAGCGCTTGCCTTGCTTGGCCTGGGAGTCAATAGTCTGAGTATGAGCGTAAGCAACCTGGCACGCGTCAAATGGGTGATACGCAGCTTCACGTACAGCGAAGCACAGGACCTTGTCACAAGGGCATGGGCGATGGAAGATCCAGGCCAGATTCGGGAGATGTATAACGACGTGCTGGAACAACGCGGTCTGGGCGGGCTGGTACGTGCCGGCAACTGAAATTCAATTTAATCAAGGTGACTGCTGATGAACAGGAATTATACTGGTGGATACAGGCTGCTGACGTCTGCATTATTTATACTTGTCCTGGTTGCCGGGATTTTCAGCAACCAGGCTGCAGCCAAATCAGCCGCGGAAATAGACATCGGTGTCACGGAAACGCTCAAACGATTCAAGCGTGAAGTCGCGGGTGGCGGCAAGTTCCTGTCACATGCCAGCGGTGTGCTGGTATTCCCGAGTGTCATCAAGGCAGGGATCGGGATCGGTGGTGAGTACGGTGAAGGTTCACTGCGTGTCGGCGGCAAGACCGTCGGTTATTATAATACGGCGTCCGCATCCATCGGTTTCCAGCTGGGTGCGCAGGCCAAGTCGATCGTGATCGTATTCATGACTGCCGAAGCGCTGGCGGATTTCCGTAAAAGCGACGGCTGGGAGGCCGGGGTCGATGGCTCGGTTGCGTTGATCGAGTGGGGCGTCGGCAAGGACATCAACACGATGGATATCAACGACCCCGTCGTCGGCTTCGTGTTCAACAACAAGGGGCTGATGTACAACCTGACGCTGGAAGGCTCCAAATTTACCCGCTTGAACAAATAACTTGTATTTGCCGAAGAGGGCAGTCGTGATGAAAAAGATTATCGCTATTCTCGCTGGTCTGTTATTGCTGCATTGCCATGCAACCGCGCTCGCGGTGCCAGCGGCACTGACTGACGGTATGGGCAATACCGCGGACTTTGCCGATTTCCGCACCAGCACCAACGGTAGCCTGCACCTGGTATGGCATGATGCGAATGTTGACGGCGGTGCCATCTTCTACAAGCTGTTTGATGCCAACGGAAACGTGTTGATCGACAGGACGCAGGTCGACGACTCTTGCAACGGCAAACCAATACCCGGCCTGCGATTGAGATCAATGCGACGGGTATCGTATTCGTGGTCTGGGAAGATGTAACTGCAGCGCAAATCCGGTTTATGCGGCTGGACCCATCGCAGGCCCTCCTGGATGGTAATCCGACGACCCAGGCCTTCGATCAAGGATTAAATCATCGATGAAGTCACTATCGGTAATAACGCAGAGCATCCGCGGATACGCATCGACACGAACGGCGACCTGCACGTGGTGTGGGAAAGTACCAGTGGTGGCAATATACAGTACCTAAAAATTGATCCCGACAGGGATCTCCTGAACGGCCCGGTATCGCTGGGCACTATCAGTAGCGGTAACGACTTTCCTGACGTTGACGTGGATACCAACGGGAATGCGCACATCGTATTCGGCAATATTGCGCCGCAAAATATGGGCAACGAGGTTTACTACGCCATGGTCGACGGCGATCCTGCCGCTACCATACAAGTGCCGATCGCTCCCACACTGCTTACCGTGGATGACGCCATGGGGGCCGGCAGCGCCACGGTGAATGTGGACCTGTTCGACAATACCCTCTATATCGTTCTTAAACAGGTGACCGATGTCATCAATGGGACCGAGGAGATCTTCCTGGTCAGGGTGAACCCGTCACTGGCTGCCCAGGATGGTCTTGACGCAGACCCGGCGGTCCTGAAATTATTTGAAAAGCAGGTCACCAATGGCGAAGGTCAGTACCAGTGGCATGTCACGTCGCGCATCGGCGGCGATAGCCGCATACATGCTACGTACATCGATCTCAACCCGAACAATTGTTCGGGCCCCTATTCGATTTTCGATAAACATATCACGTTCACCGGCAAGGTAATTACGAATATCACCCTGACGACGACCGGGTCGGCAACGACCTGCGACCCGCAGGCGCGCGGTGCGCCGGGACGCAATCGCATAGTATGGACTGACAGTTCAACAACCGGTGCGCTGGAAATATGGTCGGACACGTTCGCGCGCGCAGATGCGGGAGACAGTGGTTTGACCTGCAGCCTGGGTAATCGAAATGCAACAGGCTGGAATGCGGGCGACCTGTGGCTGCTGCTTGCCGCGATTGCGGGCCTGGGTGTGTGGCGAAGAGGCGGGAAAACACACGGTCCGTGATGCAATAAACGGCAGGAGCCGTCCCGGACTTGCAGGGCAGGTTAGCCGGGAATTGCCGTGTTATTTTTTATGCACCCTGTTTCTGCGCCGATGGGCGCGGGCGCTGGCGCGGCGTTTCCCCCACAGCCACATACCGCTTGCGGCCAGGACAAGGAACGCGATAGCCGCCCCGTCCACCAGGTAGACTCCCCATTCGCCGAGGATTCTGCCGCTGTGCAAATCCAGCATCAGGCGCTCCAGTGATAACCCGGTGCCACGGTAGTTTTGCTGCAAATCGGCTACCAGCGCCGCATCGGGCGCAGTTGGATGGGCCCACGTCGCGGCTGGCCTGTCGATCTTTTCCCAATCAACAAATGCAACGTTCGTGGCGTAATAATCCTGCCCGGCTTGCAGGACCAGCCGCTCGTCCGCGGTTACCCCAAGAGCCTGGATGTTTGCCGGTACACCCGCGGCACTACCCAGTTGTTCCACCAGTTCGCCGGAACGGGTGAGCAGCGATAATTTATCGGTAGTGGCGACGACTATAAATTCGCCGTAGAGCACTGCACCGGCCAGCGGAGCATCGAAATCCGCTTGCCGTGCCGTATCAACATAGATTTGCCGGCCGATAGAAGAGATCGTCAGGGGGCCTGCAACATAGCTGGCAACATCATCGGGGGCGCGGATGCCGTACCAGTCAAGTACGGCGGGTGATTGCACGTACTTGCCATCCAGTGCCAATGCCCCGGTGTGGTTGAGTGCCAGGCCGGTGAGCGCAAGCAGTATAACGAACGCGGCTGACGCCAGACCGATCCAGCGGTGCCAGATGTAGAGCGAGCGCAGCAGCCTGGCGGCGGGTTTGGTTTTATTGCCCCGTGTCATTGACCGTGGCTACCTGGCCGTGGAAAAACAGTGCGAGGCGTGCCAGTTTCTTCAGCGCGCGTACTGATAGCGTTGCACCCGATATTCCGTCGATCGGGCCGTCAAGTTGCCCCCCGGCTGTTAGTCCGATACCCGGGAACTGGTCGGTGAAAAAAGGGTGTTTGACTTCCCAGCCGCGGCTCTCGCGGAATATCAGAACGCGCAGCCGTTCGATTTCCCGGTCATTGATCACCAGGCCCGTGGTTATCGGCCGTTCCTTGCCGATTTCCTCCAGGATCCAGGCGCTGCGGGAATCCTGAAGCCAGTAACGTACACGAATACCGGGGTATGGATGTCCCAGGATGGCATTACTCGTTTCCCTGACATCTCCCTTGAGCCAGAGTACCCGTGCCTCCGGTACGTTCCCGTCGAAGGCCTGGTTGAGAAACTCCTCCGGAGTTTGATAGGTGCTGCCTGCCGGGACTGGGCCGGCAGGCAGCAAAACTATCAGGATTGCGAGCAGTCTCTTCATGGGGTGGATGACAATAGCAGGACTGTTGCACGCCCGCGACAGTCGGTGCACTCAGAACTGGTAACCGATACCGAGATCGAAGGCATCGAAATCACGCCCCGCATCGACGGCCAGGTCATGGTCACGGCTGCGGTAATCGGCCTTGATGACCACGTCTTCGTGCGGCCAGAAATTCATCCCCAGTTCCCACTGGTCAAACATGTCACGCGTTCGGGCGCCTTCGATGTCCTCATAGCGCACGTAGACACCGACATTGTTCAACGGCTTGTAGCTGGGTTCGATGTACCAGCCTTTCTGCTCGTTAACACCGGCCGCTTCGACTGCAGACCCGTCGAAATCCCACTCTGCGTAAAGTGCGCGCAGGCCAAACGGACCTTTGCGGTAGTCCACGTGGGCCTCGAGCAACAGGCCGGAATCGAGGCCGTCATTGCCGACCTGCGAAGGGTCCGACTGGTAGTTCGCACTGGCGGCGACTTCGAGACCGGGGAGGCCGGTGTAGCGGAGCCGGCCGCTGTAAGCCAGGTCCTCGGCGACCGCCTCGGCGGATTTTTGCCGGCCGCTGCGCACTCGAAATGCGCTACTGCCGCTGGTGGGTATCTTCAGGCCCTCGTGGACGGCAAGGTCCCAGCTGATGCCATTGTCGTGCTGGCCGGTAAGTCCGGCGCCGGCACCCCACCAGGTGGCGGGAATAATGATGTTTTCCACGTCATTGCGCTCCACGCCGTAAAACGTGTTGGGTTCGTGCGTTTCGTTCAGGATGCCGACCGGCATGAGAAAGACGCCGCCCTTTGCCTGCAGGCTGTCCTGCAGGTCGAACTCGATATAGGCCTGTTCAAGTTCGACTTCGCCGGGTGAGGTGCTGCCATCACAGATGACCTCACCGCCCGTGAAACCGCCTGTCGGTGCCGTGGCGGAGCAGGCATTGTCCTTGGTCAGGGCATGCTCGAGCTCGAATTCGGAGAAGAAGCGGATATCGTCGGTAAATTCATGACCAAAGAACAGGACGAAACGGTGAAAGTCGATTTCCTTTTGATCATTTGCGGGATCGCTGGCGTCGATGTTGTTGTAATGCAGTTCACCGTAGCCGCCGATCGTCGTCCGGTCGGCCAGGCTGCCGATACCACTGCCGGCGGATTCCTCGACGGCAACGACGGCCGCCTCGGCCTTTTCATCGGCATCCGCGGCCTGTTGCGCTGTTTCCGATTGCCCTTTTTTCAGGGCATCGATTTCTTTCTGCTGTGTCTGGATGATCTCCCAGAGTTCTTCAACAGTGGGCGCCGTGGCTGCGCTTGCGGGCATTGCAAGGGTGATTCCCGCAACAAGCAGTACGGTAATGATGGCCGGGTGGTGCATGGTCGTGGCTCCTGGTGACAGTGGTGGATTGCAGAAACCAAATTTTAAGTAATCTTAATACAAATGCAAATCATTATTATTTAGAATCAATATTTGCAACTGCCGGCAAAACCCCATCATATCTTGTTAACAGACTGATTTATTTAACTATTGCTGCTGGGCCCCTGGTGTGCCCGCATCCCCCATGCGGGAGGCTGGTATCCTCGGACGGTAGCCTATATATTGTTGTTAATTGGTTGTTTTTCTCTTTACTCATGACACTGACAACGGAGTATCACATGACACAGGCAAGTGGCTTCAGCGCACAACTGACTGAAAACGAACTGGCCCTTACGGCGGCCGCGCGCGAGAAAATGCTCGAGCTGTTCGACCAGGTAGAAGAAGACGACCTCAAGGCCATCCGCGTTTTTGTGTCCGGAGGTGGCTGCGGTGGTATGGGCTACGGGATGACATTCACCGACGCGCAATCGGAATATGACTGTGTCCGCAAGGAAGAGGGCTTCGATGTCTACGTCGATGCCGTTGCATTGAATTTTCTGCGTGGTGTGGAAATCGATTATGTGGAACGACCGACTGGCGCGAGCTTCGTGTTCAACAATGCCTTTGCGGTAACCGGTGGTTCGGGTACTTGCGGGACTTGTGGGGCTGCCGGCGGCGGCTGCGCCTGATTTAGCCCTGGTGCAAGACCTCTGTCTTCACCGCGAAGACGCCAGGGCCGCAAAGAAAAATAATCCACCTCATTCCCGCAGAAGCGGCAATCCGGCGGCAACCATGTGCTGATGCACGGTTTTTTTGCGCAAAGAAATAATGGAAGCAGAGAGTATATGATCATTTGATACTGAAATTCACTCGCGTACTTTGCGCCTTTGCGGCGAATAAATTTCTTAAGTATCTCCCTGTATTGTTTCCTTCCAACGGACCCGGAAATGGTTAAGCAGTCAGGCGACCCGCGTTTGCTGCTGATAGCGCCGCCCAACAGTTATCGTACCGCAGCCTATATTGCCGCCGCCCGGCAAAATCATGTTGATGTGCTGGTGGCCTCGGAAGGCCGGCATTCACTGGTCAGTGAAGTCGCTGCCGGACTGCATTTTGATCTCGATTCGCCGGGTGCGCTGGCAGTACTGCTTGAAGCCAGCCGGGAACGTCCTTTTGCCGGCGTCGTCGCGACCGACGATGTGACCGTCGAGCTGGGCAGCCGCATCGCCGCCGCGCTCGGACTGCCGCATAATCCGCCACACGCAGCACGGCTTTCGAGGCGCAAGGACCTGTCACGCGAAGCACTGACCGCAGCAGCGGTCAGGGTACCCGTGTTCCGCATTCTCGACCTCGATCACTCGACAGCGGCGCAAATAAAAGATTTCGTCTTGCCGGGGGTCATCAAACCACTGTCCCTTTCGGCCAGCCGCGGTGTAATCCGTGTCGATACGGAAGCGGAAGCGATCGCTGCCTGTGAGCGGGTAAGGAATATCCTGGCAAGGGAGAAGTTGACCGACGAGTATGCCGCCCGCCATGTATTGCTGGAGGAGTTTGTCTCCGGACCGGAAGTGGCGCTGGAGGGTTTGCTGCAAAAGGGAAAGCTGGATGTCCTTACGATCTTCGACAAGCCGGACCCGCTGGACGGGCCGTTTTTCGAAGAGACCTACTATATAACCCCTTCACGTCACGGCGAGATCGAGCAGCAACAGCTGATCGATTGTACGCAGGACGCCTGTGCGGCACTCGGTTTGCGGGAAGGGCCGGTACATGCCGAATTGCGCATCAGTGCGTATGGCCCGGTCATCATGGAAGTTGCATCAAGGACGATCGGTGGCGAGTGCGCGCGCCTCTTGAAATTCGGCACCGGTCACAGTCTTGAGGACCTTGTCATAACGCATGCCACCGGAAAACCGTTACGGATCGAGCATAACACCGGTGGAGCGGGTGTCTTGATGATACCGATTCCCGGTGCCGGGATCCTGCGGCGAATAGAAGGAATCAGCGCAGCGCGCGCAGTTCCCGGTGTGACCGAAGTGCTGGTCAATATCCGTGACGGTTATGAACTCGTACCATTGCCGGAAGGGGGCAGTTATCTCGGTTTTATCTTTGCAAACGGGCGCACGTCCGCAGTCGCCGAAGCCGCATTACGCACCGCCCACGCAAAACTCAATGTCGTGATTGCCCCGTTGATACGGATGCAGGATGCTCGAACCTGACAGCGACTATTTCTTGGCGCCCGGTGGCTTGAAACCTTCCGGCACCGTGCCGTAATCGCCCTCGCCGAACAGGAAACCCACCATGTGTTTCTCGATTTGTTCGATACTGGCCGGATCCGAGGTGTTGAGGCCATTTTCGTTGATAATCATCGTCAACCGCTCAAGCCACTGCTTCCAGCCTTCTGCTGATACGTTTTCATAGATGCGCTCACCCAGCGAGCCCGGGTGCGGAATGGCGTCGAGACCTTCAGCCTCGCGTTTTAGGACAACACATTGAACGATGCGACTCATCGGTTTACCCCTGACTTTCTGATTCAGCCCAATTGTATCCCGATTTGCGGCGAGCGCCAGTTTTCCCGTCGATCAGGAGGGTTTCACAACGGCAAGCAGGACTATCGCGACCAGCAGCAAGGCCGGGATTTCGTTAATCCAGCGGTAAAAGACATGGCCGTGCCTGGCCGTGCCTGCGCGAAATTCGCGCATTATCTTCAGGCAGTACAGGTGATAAATAACAAGGGCGCCGACCAGGGCCAGCTTGATGGTCAGCCAGGCAAAATCCTTCCATGCCGCCCATGCATAGTCTGCCAGCATCCAGAATCCGAACAGGGCGGTCAGTACTGCGCCAATGGTCATGATGATAAACAGCTTGCGTTCCATGATCAGGAAGCGTTCGTGGCTGACGTTATCCTGTGCATCGGCATGGTAGACGAACAGCCTGGGCAGGTAGAACAGTCCGGCAAACCAGGTCACCATGAAGATAATATGCAGTGCCTTTACCCAGATCATCGTCGTAAGGTGTCCTTCATGATGCCTGCCGGGCTGCCGGGTCGGTGGCAAGTACAGTGCCCAGCATGCCGATAATATCCTGACGAATTTTTTCCATATTCATCTCGCCGATCTTTTGCAATACGATACGCCCATCAGGTGCTATCAGGAAAGTGGTCGGCGTCAGGCGCACATCGCCAAAGGCCCGCGCGGCATCGGCTTGAATATCAAGTGCGATCGGGTAGGGGATAGCGCGCGCCTTGCTCATGGCCAGCACTCGGTTGGGTGGATCATAATTCATCGCGATGCCGATGATTTCAAGTCCCTGCGGCTGCAATTCATCATAGAGCTCGATCAGGTGCGGCATTTCCCTGATGCAACCGGGACAGGTGGTGGCCCAGAAAGTAACCAGCAGGGGTTTTCCACGGTAGCTGGCCAGTTGCAATTCTTCACCTGTAATCGTCATCACGCTGATATCCGGGCTGTTCTTCAGGCCGGCCGGCGCAAGCCAAAGATAGCCCAGCGTCACCAGCAGGGCAAGCGCAAACAGGGTAATCAGTGATTCCTTGAGTTTCATTTTGTATTGTCAGTTTTCGTGGTCGCGGAAGTTACGGAATCATTGTCAGCGGCGCCGACCATGCGTCCGATGAAGCCGAATACCTTTTTTATCCCTCGCCATAGTCTGGGCAGCAGCCAGATCATCAACAGGATAAACAGAATCAGCAATACGATAAACAGTACCGGGTTATACAGGGCTGTCCACAAGCCCACGATAACCATGACATCCTCGCCGATCGACGCCAGCCAGTTGCTGAAAGGCTCCGGTGAAGCGTTGATCAGTACCCGCGCGCCTGCCTTGGTTGCGTGCGTGCCGGTTGCCAGTGTACCACCGGCAATGGCCGCTGCCAGTTGTGCCCCCTGGCCGACATCGGCGACGGCACTGGCAGCGAGGATCGCGCCGGCCGGAATTCTGATAAAAGTCGAGATACTGTCCCAGCCGGTATCGATGCCGGGAATCTTGTCAGCGAAGAACTCAACGCAATACATCAGTCCTGCCGCGACCATGACCATCGGGTCCGTCAGGATTTCCAGTCCGGGCGGCAGGTCGATGTTTCCGGTGGAACCCATGTAGCCCAACACCAGGATGGCAGCATAGAGGTTGATGCCGCTGGCCCAGGCAGCACCCATGGTCAGGGCGATTGTGTGTGAAATGTCCATCAGCGCTCAGGCGTTAGCAGGTGTCCGGACGGTGAATTGATGATCGGGGGTTCGGTAGTGATAGACAAGCGATTGCCGGTAAAAATATTCACCGCCAGCCCGCGTCGATAACTGGAATAACATAACTAATTGATATGAAAGATAAAACAGATGTTAAATATGTGTAAACGCAGTGCGACCTGTCTATATAATGTGCGGGCTGTAAATCACCGAATTACTTAACAAAACATACCGGGAGGCTCCATGTTAGAAGAATTCAAGAAATTTGCCATGCGTGGCAATGTGGTGGATATGGCCGTGGGTATCGTCATAGGCGCGGCATTTGGTAAGATAGTCAGTTCCTTCGTGAAGGATGTACTGATGCCCCCTATCGGCAAGCTGATGGGTGGTGTTGATTTCAGTAACCTGTTTGTCAATCTGGGTGAGGGTAGCTTCAATACCCTGGCTGCAGCGCAGGAAGCAGGTGCTGCCACGGTAAACTACGGTCTTTTTATCAATACCGTACTGGATTTCCTGATTGTCGCCTTTGCGATCTTCATGGTTATCAAGGCTATGAACAAGATGAAGACAGAGGAACCGCCCAAGGCGCCGGATTCGAAGTCCTGTCCGCAGTGTTTGTCTGATATTCCGATTGCGGCCAAGCGGTGCAAGTTTTGTACATCAACTATCGACTAGCAACAGATTTTCGTTTGTTTAACCACCAAGTAGTGACCAGGAGTATTGATATGATTAAAAAGCTGATTCTTATCGCCGGTATGGCGCTTGTACTGGCCGGCTGCGGCGACAAGGACGATGCGGCCACAGGTGAACCATCCATGATGGACAAGGCAATGGATTCTACCAAGGAGATGGCCGGTGATATGGCTGAAGGCGCCGGTGACATGGCTGAAAGTGCCGGTGAGATGGCCGGTGATGCCGCCGATGCCGTCAAGGACACCACCGGTGACATGGTTGAAGGTGCCGGTGACATGGCCTCCGATGCCGTTGATGCTACCAAGGAAGTCGTGCATGACGCCGCGCAGGGTATTGCCGATGCGACAGCAGACGAGGGAGTAGACGCCCTGTCCGACGAGGCTGAAGAGGCTGCGACTGAAGCGGCCGGCGACGCCATGAAGGATGCGGGCGCAGCAATGGGCCAGTAACCCGCGGCGAGTCTGTCAGTCAAGGGCGGCCTGACGCAAGTCTGGCCGCCTTTTTTATCGGGAATACAGAAGATATGTTACGCAGTTCTTTCGTGATATTCGTATGCGGGTGGGTGGCCTGGTTTCTGATAGACAAGCCGGGCGCGGCACAATCCGGTTTTCCGGAACAAAGCGACAACCTGCTGGATAACTTTCAGCTTGCCTTCAATATGGTCAAGGCGGGCTACCCGGATCTGGCTTTTATCTATATCTGGAAACACCACTACATCGTGCTTTCATTGCTATGCGGGGCGCTGCTTGCGGTAGCAACCGGTACGGTCAGTGACTGGCTTGGCCGCCGTAGAATGCGGCAGCTGGTACTGCCGGGAGCCGCCAGGAAAAGCAGGTCATCAGGTGGCGCCGGGCAACCGGGGCCGGACTCGGCCCCGGTCGACAGGCATGAAACTAGTGAGTGATCAACGGGTCGAGGGACTTGGCCTGGTCGACCCAGCCGGTGACAACTTTTTCAGAGGGTACGGCGCGGGTCAGTTTTTTCGCCTTGTTGACTTCCATCATTTTGGCGGCCAGATTTTCCGCGTTGCGGTTGCGTAGTTCCTTGACGGTATCGACTCCGGCGGCTTCCAGTAATTCGGAGTATTCGGAACCGACGCCCGAAATGCGCATCAGGTCGGCCATGTTGGCCCACTTCAGCAATTGCCCTTCACTGACGCCCGTTTTTTCGGCGGTGGCCTTGCGACCCCTGGCGTCACAGCAGAGCTTCAACAGGGCATTCGTGGTCTTGATACCGGCCGCCAGAAGTTTTTCTGCGTATGCGGGTCCGATACCTTCAATTTCTTCAATCTTGTAGCTCATCGTGTGGGTCCTCGTTAGTGGTATTGTTGTCAGCCTGAAGTCCGGTGCCGGGTACACTGGTACCCGGCAATCGACGCATTAAACAATGTGCCCGTGATATGTTCAAGCGTCCGGCACGGATGTTGATAAATTGTTACATTTCGGGGAATTAATTGCCGGCAGACTGCTATAGAATGACGGGCTCTATGACCCGCCAACATCGGATAAAACAAGGGCTTATACTAACGTGAGTACTGACAACCCGGTCAGGGAAATTCGTATCAATCCGATCATGCCGTCGGAATCGGTGCTGGTTGCCACTGCCCGCGGATTACGGCCGCAGCAGCAGGAGGACCGTATCCCGCACGATGACCGTGCGCACGTCGACAGCTGCCCGTTTTGCAAGGGCAACGAAGACAAGACGCCGCCGACGATCCTGGCATTACCCGGTGAGGATGACTGGAAAATCCGTATCGTTCAAAACCTGTACCCGGTGCTGGGCACCGAGAGCGACCGGAGCAATATCAGTTTTGGCATGCAGCAGGTGATGGACGGTTACGGTCACCACGAGGTAATCATCGATCATCACAAGCACGGAATGGAAATTCACGAAATGTCGATTGAGCACCTGGAAATGCTGATCGGCGTTTACCGCCAGCGCATGGACGAGCTGTATTCCGCCGATGACAGAATCAAGTACGTGCTGGTATTCAAGAACTTTGGCAGCGCCGCGGGGGCCAGTATCAAGCATACGCACAGCCAGCTGATTGCGATGCCGATTATTCCTGAAAATGTATATAACGAAGTAGCCAGCAGCCGGAATTATCACCGCAAGTATCACCAGTGTGTCTTTTGCAGTTTGATCGACGAGGCGTTGACTTTTGAAGCCACTATATATAATCGCGATTCCGGCGAGGTGCGGCGCAAGATAGACGTCGGGCAATATGTTGTCGAACGCGGAGAACGTTTTATCGCCATCAAGCCTTTTGCCAGTCGTTACGAGTGGGAGGTGCACATATTGCCCTTGCAGCACCAGAGTAATTTCACCGAGATTGCACCGGAAGACATTGCCGACTTTGCCCGGGTGCTGAAACGAACCATGCAGCGCCTGGACAAGGTGCTGGGCGGTGCACAGTACAACTATTACTTCCACACCGTGCCGCGTTGCGAAATGGCGAATGATTGCGATGCCAGTTTCCACTGGCACATGGAGATATGTCCGCGCACCTCGATACCGTCCGGTTTCGAGCTGGGTTCCGGCCTGTTCGTCACCACCATCAGTCCGGAAGATGCCGCCAGGCAACTCAGGGAGGCCATCTGAATGGATGATTACCTGACGCTCATGGGTGAAGTCGAAAAAGATCTCGAGCGCGTCGTTTCGCGCATGAAACAGATTCAACGCGATATCGGCCGCTCCGTTCATCCTGCATCGGTGATGCAACTTGAAGAACTGCAGGAACTGGGCCGGGAATACGCGCGAATCGTCGACCGTCTGGCCCGGGCTATGCCCGTATAATAGCCGGGCAGGCCAGGGCTTGAGCATTTCAAACGGGAAGCAATATCGATATGACAAATGAAGACGGAATATTTGTTGGCAAGGGCGAAAATCCGGTGTACCTGTTGCCACAGCTTGCCAATCGGCACGGCCTGATTGCCGGTGCAACCGGTACCGGCAAGACGGTCTCGTTACAGATTCTCGCGGAAGGTTTCTCGCGAATCGGTGTGCCGGTTTTCATGGCCGACGTGAAGGGTGACCTGTCCGGTATCAGCCAGGCCGGGCAAGGAACATCCGAAACTCTCCGCGCGCGCCGAAACGATTGGCCTGACGCGATTATACGCTGGAGGCATTTCCGGTCGTTTTCTGGGACCTGTTCGGTAAACAGGGACACCGGGTCAGGACAACCATTTCGGAAATGGGGCCGCTGCTGCTGTCCCGCATGCTGGGCCTGAACGATACCCAGGAAGGCATCATGTACGCGGTCTTCAAGATGGCGGATGACCAGGGCATGTTGTTGCTGGACCTGAAGGACCTCAGGTCCCTGCTGGTGTTCGCCGGTGAAAACGCGAAGGAACTGCGCCTGGAATACGGCAATATTTCAGGGGCCTCCATTGGCGCCATTCAGCGCCGCCTGCTGGTGCTGGAGCAGGAAGGTGCCGAGCAGTTCCTCGGTGAGCCGGCGCTGGACCTGCTTCGATTTCATGCGTACCGGCACCAATGGCTATGGCAACATCAATATCCTTGCTGCCGACACGTTGATGCAGACGCCGAAGCTCTACGCGACTTTCCTGTTGTGGCTGTTATCGGAATTGTTCGAGGAATTGCCCGAGATCGGCGATCCTGACAAGCCGCGGCTGGTGTTTTTCTTTGACGAGGCCCACCTCCTCTTCAACGATGCACCGAAGGCACTGCTGGACAAGGTCGAGCAGGTCGT
Organism: uncultured Halobacteria archaeon; assembly: GCA_963768575.1. Taxonomy (GTDB): domain Bacteria; phylum Pseudomonadota; class Gammaproteobacteria; order UBA9214; family UBA9214; genus UBA9214. The sequence goes on along the minus strand of CAVYIJ010000013.1, from coordinate 409,680 downwards.
GCGCCTGATCCGGTCAAAGGGAGTGGGTGTTTACTTCGTTACACAGAACCCGCTTGATGTACCCGATGAAATCCTCGGCCAGCTCGGCAACCGTATCCAGCACGCACTGCGTGCCTTTACGCCACGAGACCAGAAGGCGGTGCGCGCCGCGGCGGACACTTTCAGGGCAAACCCGGCCTTCAGTGCGGCTGATGCCATCAAGGAACTCGGTGTCGGCGAAGCGCTGGTTTCCATGCTCGGCGGCAAGGGTACGCCGGGCATTGTCGAGCGGACCCTGATACGCCCACCGTCATCACGGCTCGGACCGGCGACCAGGGCCGAGCGTGATGCCATCATAGAGCAAAGCATGCTGGGCAAGCCGCTACGACAAGACGGTCGACAGCCATTCAGCCTACGAAATGCTCCGGGAGCGCGCCGAGAAAGCCGCCGCACGGCTGATGAAAAAGCCGAATCCGCAGGCAAGGAGGAAACCCGCAAGCAGTCATCCGGCCGGCGCAGCAACCGCCAGGGCGTCATGGAGGCCATGGTAAAGAGCGTGGTGCGCTCCATGGGCAGCTCGCTGGGCAGAAAGATCGCGCGCGGAATTCTCGGCTCGCTGATGAAGGGGTAGAAGCAGAGTGAAAAGCCGTTCAAGAAATACCTGGTTAACGCTGCTGGCCATCATCGGCCTGGTCGTTTTCCAGTATTTCTACCCGGCTGATGTCGAGCTGCCAACGCCCGAAAGCGCGGGGTCCGCGGGTGAAGTGGTACAGGCGGCATACGCCGCCCGGCGTTCGGGTGTCTGGCTGGAAACGGAAGGCCGGATCAAGCGCATTCTTTCTGATGACAATGAAGGGTCGCGTCACCAGCGGTTTATCCTCGACGTCGGGGACGGACATACTGTTATGGTGGCGCACAATATCGATCTCGCCAAACGCGTGCCGGTCAGTCAGGGTGATCGCATCAGTCTTCGCGGACGGTTTGAATGGAATGAGCGTGGCGGGGTCATTCACTGGACGCACCATGATCCGGATGGCAGGCTGCAGGGCGGCTGGGTCCGGCAAGACGGTGCCTTGTACAAATAGCATGTAACCCGCAAAGCGGTTGCAAGGAGTGTATGGCAATGAACCTGTTGGGAATGTTACTTGAAAGTCAGGGCTCGCCGGCCCTTAAGCAGTTGGCGAAGGGATTTGGCCTTAATGAAGGTGATGCAGAAAATGTACTCACGGAAATGGTACCTGCATTATCGCGTGGCATGCAGAACAACCTGTCACGGCAAAACGGACTTGAGGACCTGCTGGGCGCGCTTGGCCGGGGTAATCACCAGCGTTACGTCGATCAGCCGGAAACGCTTGCCGATAAGGAGGCAACCCGCGAAGGCAATGCTATACTCGGACACCTGCTGGGTAGCAAGGATGTCAGCCGGCGTGTTGCAAAACATGCTGCCGGCAAGACCGGAATGGACGAAAGCCTGCTGAAAAAGATGCTTCCGGTCATAGCAACCATGGTCATGGGGGCGGTCAGCAAGCAGGCAGGCGCGCAGAATTTACACTGGCGGCATGACTGCCGGCGCGGCAGGCCCGGACAGCCCTGGATTGTTGACACAGTTTCTGGATGCAGACAAGGACGGCTCGATCATCGATGACGTTCTGGGAATTGCCGGAAAATTCATGTAGTGCGCTTGCCGGATAGTCGCGGGGATATTTATGAGTAATGATCTGGATACGCTCTACGGAGATATCATCAAGGGCATTGGTGAGGACCCGGGCCGCGATGGCCTGGAGAAAACTCCTCAACGTGCCGCCAGCGCCATGCAGTACCTGACGCGTGGTTACAAGCAGACACTTGACGAGGTCGTCAACAACGCCATCTTCGATTCAGACAATGACCAGATGATCCTGGTAAAGGACATCGAAATGTATTCTCTGTGCGAACATCATCTGCTGCCGTTTATCGGTAAATGTCATGTGGCCTATATTCCTACCGGCAAGGTTATAGGGCTTTCCAAGATTGCGCGTATTGTGGATATGTACGCACGTCGCTTGCAGATACAGGAGAACCTGACCAAGCAGATTGCCGACTGCCTGATGCAGACCATTCAACCATCCGGTGTGGGCGTTATCATCGAGGCGCAGCACCTGTGCATGATGATGCGCGGAGTGGAAAAGCAGAACTCCAGCATGACGACGTCCATGATGCTGGGATCATTCCGTGACCATGATCGTACGCGTTCGGAGTTCCTGCGACTGATTAGATCGTGACGGCTGGTCCGCATATTGCGTAAATAGAATATTTATCAATCAACAAGGAGAAAAACCATGTCCGTAGCAAAAGTCACCGAAATAACCTCTTCATCGAAGAAGTCTTTTGAAGATGCGATGCAAAGCGGCATCAAGCGAGCCGGCAAGACCCTGAGTAATATCAAGGGCGCCTGGGTGCAGGAGCAGAGCGTTGTCGTCGAGGGTGACAAGATCACCGAGTACCGCGTCAATATGAAAGTATCGTTCGTGCTGAAAGGCTGAGAATTACACCGTGTAGTGCCGGTCAATGGCGCTGCGCGTGAGTATCCCGTGGATGCGGCTGATACCCGGTATGGTGCGACGCGTAACATACAATGCCTCGGCATTCGTGCCTTCCAGGGTATCTACCGCTTCCTGCAACGTTGCCTGGAAGTCAATTGCAGCGATATCCTGTCGCGTTGCGGGTATTTCGTACATGTCGATCGGCCCCGGTACTTTCGTTTGTCTGCATGTGACGTGCAAGGTCTGCCGCCGGCATCAGGCTGACAGGCTCGTTGTTTGAAGTAAGTAAAATCCAGCTGGGTTCTTTTGCCAGCGCCTGCGTGATTTGTTCAGGCTCGGCAATGCGCGGCAATAATTCCAGGCTGCGTTCCATAACACTGGCAACGCCGACCCGTCTCAGCATCTGCATAACCGGATTGTCGCGATAATCGAGACCGCGTGTCTTCATCTGGACAATGAAGACGGATTCCTTGCCGAATATTTCGCGGCTGACAAGTACCGCGGCTATCAGTGCCAGCATTCCGGGCATGATGATGTGCGGGTTGGCGGTCAGTTCAAGCATGGCAGTCAGGGCGGCAAGCGGCGCCTGCAGGGTCGCGCCCATGACGGTGCCCATGCCAATCAGGGCATAGAAAGCAGGCGAAGCTATATCGCCCGGTAGCCAGGTGTCGGCAGCGATTCCAACCGCACCCCCGGCAACCGCGCCGATCACCAGTGTTGGACCAATCAGGCCGCCCGGCAGTCCAAGGCCGAGGCCGAGTGCGGTTGCCAGGATCTTGGCGAACGTTATGGTCAATAATGCAGTCAGGCCAAGCTGGCCAATCAACGCCTGGTTGACAGTGTCATAACCGATACCCATCACCTCCGGAACGACAAGGCCAATCAGGCCGACGAGCAAGCCGCCCAGCGAGCAACGCAGCCATATCGGCCAGGCAATCGAGTAGCTTGTCGAACGTTGCAGCAGGTGAATAAACAATGCCGCAAGACAGCCAAGCAGTATTCCGGTCGCCAGGATGATCGGCAGTTCCAGCAATGACCCGAGCTGGGTGCCGGGAATGGAAAAGACCGGCGAATCGCCAAATACAAGCTGCGTCAGTGTCGTGGCAATAACAGCCGCCAGGATCACGGGCGCGAAACTCAGCATCGTGTATTCCATCATCACGACTTCCATCGAGAAAATGACGCCTGCCAGCGGGGTATTGAAGGAGGCCGCAATGGCTGCGGCGATACCGCAGGCGGCCAGTGTCCGACGGCTGTTGTTTGGCAGTTGCAGCCACTGGCTGAGCTGGCTGCCGCTGGCGGCGCCGAGATGTGCGCTCGGCCCCTCGCGGCCGACTGAGTGACCGCAGAGGATACAGACTGTAACGCCGATAAACTGGACAATGCTATTGCGCAATGGCAGGTTGCCCTGGTGATATGCCAGGCGTTCCATTACGTGGACGATGCCGACCTGGCGCGTCTCTTCTTTCATGAATTGCCAGCCCAGGCCGATGGCGAGGCCGCCGGCTGCCGGCAACAGCAAGCGCACCGCGAGTGTCAGCGCCTCGAAATTTTCGCTGTCTCCACCGGGCATATACAGGGCGGCGCCGGATTCAACCAGCAATCGCAGCAGGATGATTACACCGCTCGACAGTAGCCCGATCGGCACCGCCAGCATGGCGAGTTGCGGGAGCGCATCGATGCCCGCGAGGCTGAGACCGAAATTATCGAGCCATTGATGCCAGCGGCGCTGTAGCAAGTGTGTCTCCTGTCAGTCAGGTGTACATTCCGGTGTTCTGGCCGGTGTTATCACGACCTGCGTACAGTAACGTACTATTAATGGGTTTGTCAGGATGGTGTATTATTTGCCACCTGCGATGACATTCAACGACAGCAGGTGACTGAAAATGATCAAGGTGGGAGTAGTTGGCGGCACAGGCTATACCGGCGTGGAGCTGTTGCGCCTGCTGGTGGGCCACCCGGATGTCGATTTGTGCGTCATTACTTCGCGTTCGAAAGCCGGGCATGCGGTTGCCGACCTGTTTCCGAACCTGCGCGGTTGCACGGCGCTCGAATTTACAGCTCCCGACGTCGGGCAACTAGAGAAATGCGAGCTGGTATTCTTTGCGACACCGAACGGAACAGCAATGACCATGGTGCCCCGGTTGCTGGATGCCGGGGTACGGGTGGTTGACCTGGCCGCGGATTTCAGGCTCAGGCAGCCGGCTGACTGGGAGCAATGGTATGGCATGCCGCATGACTGCCCGGAATATCTTGAACAGGCGGTTTACGGGCTGACCGAGGTCAATCGTGCCGCTGTTGCCGGCGCGCGTTTGGTTGCAAACCCCGGTTGTTACCCGACAGCCGTTCAGCTCGGCCTGTTACCACTGCTGGAGGAGGGCGTAATCGAGACCGGCCACATAGTTGCGGATGCCAAATCCGGTGTCAGTGGTGCCGGCAGGCAAGCCGTAACCGGTACACTGCTATGCGAGGCGAGTGAGAACTTCAAGGCTTACGGGGTTGCCGGGCACCGGCATTTACCCGAGATACGACAGGGCCTTGAACGGGCGGCGGGTCAGCCGGTCGGACTGACGTTCGTTCCCCACCTGACGCCCATGATCCGCGGCATTCACGCCACCCTCTACGCGCGTCTGAAGGATAGCGGCTGCGATCTGCAGGCTATCTACGAGGCGCGTTATCGAAATGAGCAGTTCGTTGATATCCTCCCGGCCGGTTCTCACCCCGAGACACGCAGCGTGCGCGGCGCCAATCATTGCCGGATTGCCGTGCACCGTCCGCAGCAGGGCGACACCGTCGTGGTCTTGTCCGTGATCGACAACCTGGTAAAGGGTGCCGCCGGTCAGGCTGTCCAGAACATGAATGTCATGTTTGACCTGCCGGAAAGCACCGGCCTGACCGGTGTGGCGCTGTTGCCATAATGCGACATGCCTGGAGTGTTACTGTGACCTGTTACCGATATATGTTTGCCGGCATTGTCATACTGTCCGAACCCGGTCCGGCGGTAATGCCACAGTGAACAGCTTTCTGGCCAGGGGCGGTATCGTCGCGGGAATCGGCGCCCTGTTGCTGGTCGTGTGGTGGATTTATGATCTTGGCAAGTTGCATGGCGTGACCGAGCTTGAGTCGGTGCGTACAAAGAATGCCATACTCGATACGCGCAATGACAGGCTGGCAAAGGATATGGCCGGTTTGCGCGAGCAGGTAGCCATACTCGAGCGCTCCAGCCAGATAGACCGGCAGGCGGCAGCGGATGTCAAGTCAGATCTCGGACAACTCGAGGAGGAACTGCAGGCGGCACGGGAAGAAGTCGAATTCTACCGGGGCATTGTTTCGCCCGGTGATGTGAAACCCGGGTTGCGAATACATCGCTTTATGCTCGAGGAAGGCGCCATGACCGGTGAGTATCATTATGACCTGGTGCTGACCCAGCTGAAACGCAATGACAGGTTTGTCAGTGGTGTCGTGGATTGGCGAATCATCGGCTCGACACCGGACTACCAGACTGAAATCGGGCTTGAGCGAGTGACTGAACCTGCCGTTAAGGAACTGAAGTTCCGTTTCCGCTACTTTCAGGACCTGGCGGGGACGATCAGGTTGCCGGAAGATTTCACGCCTGAAAAAGTGGTGTTGACGATCAAGCCCTCCGGTAAAGGTAAAACAGAGCCTATCGTCCAGAATTTTGACTGGCCGGTGGCCGACACGTGATGACAGGAGCAAGACTATGTTGGGACAAGGCAGAAAACACAAGAGCAGCGGCGCCAAGGTGGATACCATCATCGGCCAGCAAACCCGTATCGAGGGCGACATTCACTTCACTGGCGGGCTTCATGTCGACGGCATGATCAAGGGCAACGTCATTGCCGAGGCAGGTTCCGAATCCGTGTTGACGGTCAGTGAACATGGTTGCATCGAAGGAGACGTACGCGTGCCCACGGTCATCATGAACGGTACCGTGACCGGTGACGTGCGCTCCGATGACCGTATCGAACTTTCAACCAAGGCAGAGGTCAACGGTAACGTGTACTACAATATGATCGAAATGGCGATGGGTGCCGCGGTCAATGGCAGCCTGGTACACCAGACCGGGGCCACTTCCGCAGTCCTGAATTTTGACAGGGAAAATGCAGAAAACAACCAGGACTAGCGGGGTAATACTTGACCATTTTACTCGGGTAATGACATAATTACCCCTGAAGGATTTTCAATTTTGCATGAGGCAGTAACAGATGAGTGAAGCAGCAACAGCGATGAACGTTGATGTGGCATTTACGGATGCCGCTGCAAACAAGGTCAGGCACCTGATCGAGGAAGAAAATAACGCCAACCTGAAATTGCGCATCTATATATCCGGTGGCGGCTGCTCCGGTTTTCAGTACGGTTTTTCCTTTGACGAAAATGTTGTTGAAGGTGATATCACCGTTGAAAATGATGGCGTCACGCTGGTCATCGATCCAATGAGTTACCAGTATCTTGCAGGCGCAGAGGTGGATTACACCGAAGGGCTGGAAGGTGCGCAGTTCGTGGTACGGAACCCCAATGCAACGACGACTTGCGGGTGTGGTTCATCTTTCTCCGTCTGAAAACAACGATAGATTGATGGCAAGGGGGCGTTTATCGCCCCCTTGTTTTTTGCGGTCTATTCATACCCTGCGTGAACGTCTGGTTGTGCTGGAGCGTCCCGGAGGCACAGTTTGAATCTCGCAAGGTGACAAATACTCCAGTCATCCGCGCGCACGGCTGCAGGGATGCAGGAGGTTCAGCGACGCAGTAGAAGGTGAGACCGGGACGGTCGGGAGGCTGGCCCGGGCCATGCCAAAGCCGAGGCGGGAACGACAGTAATATCGTGTCTGGCCGCTCCCGGCATCCATGCCTCCCGCGTCTGGTTCTACAAGGCCGCTTCGCAGCCTTGTCCATGTACGTCGCAAGACATTTCTGCAATCGGGATGTTTACGGGTGTTTGAAGAGCCTGCCGAGGACGACCGGCCGGCTGGCGCCGGTAACTTCCGGTATGTTGCCCGGTTTGCCTTCGAGGTGTTGTTTTGCCAGCCAGGCAAAGGCAGCAGCCTCCACCCAGTCCGGATGAATGCCGAAATCCAGGGTAGAGGTGACGGGTATTCCTGGATTACAGTCCCGCAATCTTGTCATCAAATGATTGTTCTGGGCGCCGCCGCCGCAGACCAGAACGCGTTGTGTCGCGGGGGCATACTTCTCGATGGCGTCGGTAATACTCACGGCGGTCAATTCGCACAGGGTAGCCTGGACATCATTCGCATTTTTCTCCAGGCCCTGCAGGTAACTGGTCAGCCAGGCCCTGTTGAAGTATTCGCGACCTGTGCTTTTGGGCGGTGAAATACTGAAATAACTGTCTTGCAGCATGGCAGCAAGCAGGCGAATCTCGACCTTTCCGGATGCAGCCCAGGCGCCTTCATGATCGAAGCCTTCCCCCAGGTGTCGCCGCACCCAGATATCCATCAATGTATTACCCGGGCCGGTATCAAACCCGGTCACTGTCGCGCCGGTATTGGCGGGTAGAACTGTGATGTTCGCGATCCCGCCGATATTGACGATTACGCGGTTTTCGTTGCGGTTGGCGAAAACGGCCCGGTGGAACGCCGGCACCAGCGGCGCGCCCTGGCCGCCTGCGGCTATATCCGCAGTGCGAAAATCGGCAACTGTATCAATACCGGTGCGTGTACTGATTACCGGGGGATTGCCGAGTTGCAGGGAGTAGGGTTCAGCCGCATTCGGCTCATGACGTATGGTCTGGCCATGACTGCCAATTGCGATGACCTGGTCGGGTCGGATTCCCGCCATACCCAGCAGGTCACTGACGGCATCTGCAAAACTGTCTCCGATCAGGGCGTCCAGTTCGTCGAGATCTGCTGTTCGCGGGTCCTGCAAGCGTAGCGCGGTTTCAATTTGACTTTGCAGGGGTTCCGGATAGCGCTTGCAGTGTGTAGCAATCAGGGAGGTTTTCCCGCCTGAAAGATCGAGAAGGGCGGCATCGATGCCGTCCATGCTGGTGCCGGACATGAGGCCAATGAAAAGTTCTGACATGGACGGAGTATGTCGGAAGTGGTGAGCAGCTTGTAGCCGGGTACTCGTTATTCGCGGCTGGCTACCTGAACGGTGCGTATCAGGTCCATTTGTGCCAGCAGTGCCTCCGCCTTGATGTCGAAGTCTTCGCGGTATTTCTTGTTCAGCGGATCCGCGCCCGGGAGTTTTACTCGTAACGGGTCGCGGTGCACGCCATTGACACGGAATTCATAATGCAGATGCGGGCCGGTCGCCAGGCCGGAACTGCCGACATAACCGATGATCTGACCCTGTTGGACGCGACTCCCGACTTTCAGGCCGCTGCGATATTTCGACATGTGGGCATACAGCGTGTTGTAGGTGGTGCCATGCTGGATAATGATGGTATTGCCATAGCCGCCCTTGCGGCCCCGGTGGACGATTTTGCCTTTGCCGGTCGACTTGATCGGCGTGCCGCTTGCGGCCGCGTAGTCCACGCCCTTGTGCGCACGGATCTTGTTCAGTATGGGATGTTTGCGACCGTTGCTGAAACGCGAACTGATGCGGCTGAATTCCACCGGTGTGCGCAGAAACGCCTTGCGCATGCTCTTGCCGTCAAGTGAATAGAAATCCGTTTTGCCGCCGGCATCCGTGTAGCGTATCGCCTGGTAGCGCTTGCCGTTGTTGACGAACTCGGCGGCCAGGATGTTGCCGTTGCCGATTTTCTCGCCATCGATATAGAGGTCCTCGTACAGGACAGTAAACTGGTCGCCTTTGCGAATATCCAGTGCAAAGTCGATGTCCCAGCCAAAGATGCCCGCCAGCTCCATGGTAAGGTTATCCGACAGGCCGGCCTTGCCAGCTGCCAGAAACAACGAACTGTCGATAATGCCGTTTGCATTCTTTTCCCGTCGTTCGGGAGTGCGATGCGAAGTGCTTATATCAAAACTCTCGTCGTTGCGGCTGATTTCAAGTGTGCTCAGCTTGTCAATCGGGTACATCAGTTTTTCCAGGCCGTGTTCAGCGCTGGTAACAATCCGCAGCACCTGGCCCGGATAGATTTTTTTCAGGTTGTTGATGGCGCCGCCCTGGTCCATCAACGCCTGTAGTTGCTGCGGCGAGATATCAAGACGGGAAAATATGCCGGCAAGGCTGTCGCCTGAT
>CAVYIJ010000013.1:0-395000 GCA_963768575.1 uncultured Halobacteria archaeon | reverse complement strand
TAGGGAAACCGAGTCTGAATAGGGCGAATTAGTCTCTGGGAGTAGACCCGAAACCGGGCGATCTATCCATGGCCAGGGTGAAGGTGGGGTAATACCTACTGGAGGCCCGAACCCACTTATGTTGAAAAATGAGGGGATGAGCTGTGGATCGGAGTGAAAGGCTAATCAAGCCCGGAGATAGCTGGTTCTCCTCGAAAGCTATTTAGGTAGCGCCTCGTGTATCACTTCTGGGGGTAGAGCACTGTTATGGCTAGGGGGTCATCCCGACTTACCAAACCATGGCAAACTCCGAATACCAGAAAGTGCAATCACGGGAGACACACGGCGGGTGCTAACGTCCGTCGTGGAAAGGGAAACAACCCAGACCGCCAGCTAAGGTCCCTAAATCACAACTCAGTGGGAAACGATGTGGGAAGGCCCAGACAGCCAGGAGGTTGGCTTAGAAGCAGCCACCCTTTAAAGAAAGCGTAATAGCTCACTGGTCGAGTCGGCCCGCGCGGAAGATTTAACGGGGCTTAAGTTGTGTACCGAAGCTGCGGATGCATATGTTCTTCGGAATGTATGCATGGTAGAGGAGCGTTCTGTAAGCCTGTGAAGGTGTGCTGTAAGGCATGCTGGAGGTATCAGAAGTGCGAATGCTGACATGAGTAACGATAATGGGGGTGAAAAACCCCCACGCCGAAAACCCAAGGTTTCCTGCGCAACGTTAATCGGCGCAGGGTGAGTCGGTACCTAAGGCGAGGCCGAAAGGCGTAGTCGATGGATAACAGGTTAATATTCCTGTACCGCGTTTTACTGCGATGAGGGGACGGAGAAGGCTAGATCATGCCGGGTGTTGGATGTCCCGGTTCAAGCGTGTAGGGAGTGTTCTTAGGCAAATCCGGGAACACAATCTCGAGACGTGATGAGGAGCTCTTTTTTGAGCGAAGTGGTCGATGCCATGCTTCCAGGAAAAGCCTCTAAGCTTCAGGTAAAACGTGACCGTACCCCAAACCAACACAGGTGGGTGAGGAGAGAATCCTAAGGCGCTTGAGAGAACTCTGGTGAAGGAACTAGGCAAAATGGTACCGTAACTTCGGGAGAAGGTACGCCCCTGCTGGTGATGAAACTTGCTTTCTAAGCTGGTGGGGGTTGCAGTGACCAGGTGGCTGCGACTGTTTATCAAAAACACAGCACTCTGCAAACACGTAAGTGGAAGTATAGGGTGTGACGCCTGCCCGGTGCCGGAAGGTTAATTGATGGGGTTATCTTCGGAGAAGCTCTTGATCGAAGCCCCGGTAAACGGCGGCCGTAACTATAACGGTCCTAAGGTAGCGAAATTCCTTGTCGGGTAAGTTCCGACCTGCACGAATGGCGTAACGACGGCCACACTGTCTCCACCAGAGACTCAGTGAAATTGAACTCGCTGTTAAGATGCAGCGTACCCGCGGCTAGACGGAAAGACCCCGTGCACCTTTACTACAGCTTTGCACTGAACTTTGAGCCTGTTTGTGTAGGATAGGTGGGAGGCTTTGAAGCGGTAACGCCAGTTATCGTGGAGCCAACCTTGAAATACCACCCTGGCATGTTTGAGGTTCTAACCCAGGCCCGTTATCCGGGTCGGGAACAGTGTATGGTGGGTAGTTTGACTGGGGCGGTCTCCTCCCAAAGAGTAACGGAGGAGCGCGAAGGTACCCTCAGCGCGGTCGGACATCGCGCAATGAGTGCAAAAGCATAAGGGTGCTTGACTGCGAGACAGACACGTCGAGCAGGTGCGAAAGCAGGCTTTAGTGATCCGGTGGTTCTGCATGGAAGGGCCATCGCTCAACGGATAAAAGGTACGCCGGGGATAACAGGCTGATTCCTCCCAAGAGTCCATATCGACGGAGGAGTTTGGCACCTCGATGTCGGCTCATCACATCCTGGGGCTGTAGCCGGTCCCAAGGGTATGGCTGTTCGCCATTTAAAGTGGTACGCGAGCTGGGTTCAGAACGTCGTGAGACAGTTCGGTCCCTATCTGCCGTGGGCGCCTGAGATTTGAGAGGAGCTGCTCCTAGTACGAGAGGACCGGAGTGGACGATCCTCTGGTGTTCCGGTTGTCACGCCAGTGGCATTGCCGGGTAGCTATGATCGGACGGGATAACCGCTGAAAGCATCTAAGCGGGAAGCCTCCCTCAAGATGAGATCTCACTGGGACCTTGAGTCCCCTGAAGGGCCGTCGAAGACTACGACGTTGATAGGCTGGGTGTGGAAGCGCAGTAATGTGTGAAGCTAACCAGTACTAATTGCCCGTGAGGCTTGACCATATAACACCGAAGCAGTTGGTGTTGTAACTGGTTACAGGCAACATACCTCTATTACGACTTTCCAAATATGGTTCAATGACTGCTATACGTTGAACCGAACAGTTTGCCTGGCGGCTTTAGCGAGTGGGAACCACCCGATACCATCTCGAACTCGGAAGTGAAACTGCTTAGCGCCGATGATAGTGTGGGAGTTCCCATGTGAAAGTAGGTCACTGCCAGGCTTTTAATACAAACCCCTGTGGTCTTGCGACTGCAGGGGTTTTTTCTTGTCCTGTGACTTGGCGGTTGTTCCGCCGTTGGTATTTTTGTCTGATCATTACCCGCCGGTATCCAAAGTATGCGTGGCCAATCAGAATCTAAAATTCATCCAGCAAACTCCAGCTACTGTCTCGATTTTGCTAAAGTATCCCGAGCCTCAATACCTGAATTACTCCCATGCCCGCAGCGAAAATCATGATAATCGAAAACGAGGAGGTTATCCGTCACCTCGTATCTTACAACCTGGGAAGAACGGCTATTATGTTGTGCTACATAGTGTGCTTGTTTCAGGCCAACGATATTTGGCAATGTACTGAAGATACGGGTCGGACCTCGGCAAATTATTCGTCCGTGTAGATACCATCTCCCTCACATCCCCTCAAGTGGTACTTAGGCCACTTGAGGCAGATAGGATATCTGGTGTTTAGCACACCAAAACAGACCTGTACCAGCTTGCGCATTGACGCGCCCGGTTCGGATATTTTGCACTTACCGTGTTCTAACAGGCGTAGATACTGAGACCTGTCATCCGGGTTATGACGCGTTGCAACAATCGTGACCATATAGAGCTTGGCACGCAGCTGCGCATTACCGGTCCTGGATAGATGCGGTCGTCCACGCACACTGGTACAGGACTCATGCTGGACAGGCACCAGTGCTGCAATCGCAGCTAATTTCCTCGTCAGCGACGAATATTTTTCAATATTCGGGAATATGCTCTTGAACACCGATTTTGCCTATGCCGCATTCAGGCTTTTTCCGCGTTTGTAGTGATGCTCGAGAGCTTCCAATGCAACTCGCTTGGTCGGGAAAATGTTCTTTGAACCGATGACTTTGTCCAGACCTGCCCGCTCAAGCGCCTCGCGCACCGGTTTTTTCAGGCCTGCAAACATGAGGGTGATACCCGCTGCATTGAGATCCTGTGTCAACGCGCGCAGTTTTTCCTCGCCGGTGGCGTCAATTCTGTTAATTCCGTTGCCCACCACCAGCATGGCGGATGCCTCGGGAAACTCGCTCAGTGCCTTCATTACGGCCTGCTCGAAGTAGGCGGCATTGATAAAGACCAGTGATGAATCAAAGCGCAGTACAACGAAATCTTCACTGACGGGTGCCAGGTCATGGCTTATCGCGCCGGCCAGGGAACCATCGGACATGCGTCCCAGGATCTCGCTGCGGGGTTTCATGCTGCCGAGCAGGTAAATCAGCACGGTCAACGCAACGCCTGCCAGCACGCCATTGGCAAGCTTCGGTGCCATGACAAGTGTGGCGACAAATGTTACCACGCCGACCACGCCATCTGCGCGGCGCACGCGCCAGGCATGCAGCATGGATTTGATATCAATCAGGCCGAACACGGCGCTCATTACGATTGCGGCCAGAATTGCCTTGGGCAGGTGGTACAGGTATTCAGTCAGAAACAGCATCACGAGCAGCACGCCCAGCGCGCTGATGATTGCAAACAGGCCGGTCTGCGCGCCGACTCTTGCGGCGACAGCGGAACGGGAAAACGAACCGCTTACCACGTATGACTGGAAGAAACTGCCAACAATGTTGGCCAGGCCCTGGCCAATAAGTTCCTGGTTCGAATCAAGTTTTTCACGCGTTTTCGCAGCCAGCGCACGGGAAATAGAAGTCGCTTCCATAAAACCGATCATCGCAATGATGAATGCTGTGGCGAGCAATTCGGAGATTGCCCCGAGGTCCATCATCGGTACGCTGAAGGAGGGCAGACCCGCCGGAATATTGCCGACCACGGAGCCGCCACTCGAGAGCATGAACTGCTGATCCTTGACTCCCGCCCAGCGCCAGGCAGGTGTAATCAGGCCGCCGGCGTCGGTTGTGTCATACAGTACAGGTTCGCCATCCTGCTGTACGGGTAACAGCGCATACTTGTGCGCTTCGATGCTCAAGCCGTACAGGTTGCGCTTCAGGCTTTCCTCTTCGCCCTGCAGGCGCAGTAATTCCGCCTGCAGGGCGTAGTACCGCTTTCCCTCGACGGTATCTTCTTCCAGTTCACTGCTGATTGCCTGCTGGGACTGCTTTACCTTCGTCAGCGCCGTATTGCTGGTAACGAGTTCATTGAATGTAGCGCGCGCATTACTGTCAATCACCTGTTCCGGTTTCACCGGTCGTTTATTTTCAAATCCTGATACGGAACTGATGATCGAGCCTAAAATGACCACGATCAGTATGCCCGGCAGCTTCGGATAATATTTTGTTAGAAGGTATAGCGCCACCAGCGTCGTCATACCGAACAACAGGGTTGGAATATGTGCTGCTGGTAATTGCCCGAATACCTGCCACAAATCTACCAGGAAGTTGTCAGAACGCGGCATAGGGACATTCAGGAAACTGTTCACCAGTGACAGGCCGATTATCAGGGCAGCCGCGTTGGTAAATCCGAGGATAACGGGATGCGAAGCCAGATTAATCAGTACACCCATCCGAAACAGGCCAAGCAGCAGCCGCATGACGCCGACCATCAGTGCCAGCAGGAATGATAACTGTATAAATTCCTCACTACCGCGTGATGCCAGCGGTTCAATCGCTGCGGCCGACATCAATGACAGCATCGCGACAGGACCGGTGTGCAGGAAGCGTGACGCGCCCCATAACGAAGCGACGATGACAGGCAGAAACGATGCATACAGTCCATATACAACAGGAAGTCCTGCCAGCGACGCATAGGCCATGCTCTGTGGAACCAGAATCATGGCAACCGTAATGCCGGCAATTACGTCCGCACGCAACTTGTCCTTTTGCGGCGGAAACCAGCGAAGAAATGGAAAAAGTTTTGCTAACATGGGTGCTTCATACAACTGTTGTATTTTTACCGGCCGACCCGGAAAATTTCTCGTGAGATTCAGGCAATCCTCGAATCTGCTTCGATAACTTCCGCGTCAGTAACCGGCAATTGTACATTGTCCTTATTGGCAACAATAACGACGACCGGGACAGGCATTTCGTTCTTGCGCTGGTTGCCAGTCAGGTAACTATGACCCAGATAACCCGATTCCTTGCAGGCCAGGAAGGCTATTTCAGGGTGGCTGTCCAGGTATCGTGCGAGCTGCGACAACGTATTACCGCTAAGCGTTACCAGATTCACGTCAATTCCGGCCCTGGCGAGTTCGTCCCGGTAAGGGTTCAGGATAAGCTGTGCGGTACCGTCGGATTCGAAGGTCAGTACCGTCAGGTCATGCTGTAGTCGTGCGCAGGTCTGCGTGACGTACTCCATTACACTTTCGGGCAATTCTCTGCCAGTAAACAGGGCAACCCGGCGTCGGCCAGCGACGGCCGGTGCCGGGACGGTGGGTTCAACCTGCTGGCTTGTCGTGATGTTCGAACCCTTCGCCAGTATTGTAGTCTTCTGGCTGGGCGTCAGGTATTCACCGGCATTTTCATGGGCCAGTGCATCAAGCATGGTTTTCAGGGCTTCGGTTAATGCTTTCATGGGTCTACTCCTCTTTTCAATGATGCCCAGAGTAGGAGCAACAACCATGCCAGGTTTCACTTTAATTATGAAACAGTCAGTTAACGTCCTGAACCAGAATGCCCCCGTTTCACATAGCAACACATCCAGCTGATTCACTGTGCAATACCTGTAACACTGTTGTAATATGCAACATCCCAGTTGGCCACCACCCCGGCAGTGTCCATGACCAGCCTGCGTGCAAAAATCCTCACCTCGTTCTGCCTGTCCACTGTTGCCTTGCTGGTATTTGCGGCCATCCTGATTGCCGACCTGCTGTATCTGAAAAACCGCATCCTTGAAGGTGTCACAGTCAATGCCTTCTACGTCGCCAGCGAGGAGATCCGTCGTGACGAAAAAAACCTGTTCCTGTACAACAGTTCGGCAGACTACCAGCAGGTTATCAACCAGTTGGATACCATCGAGGAGGCCTTCAAGGACAGCCGCCCGATTTTAATTGAAATCGCTGAACCGGAAGAACTTACTGAAGTCGATCAACTGCTGCTGACGTACCGGGAGGAGATGGAACAGTACTCGGTCATTAAAGCAAACGAGCAGAGTATCTTTCAGGATAGCATTCGCAGGTCTGGACAGGTTCTGCTGGCCTGGGCGAAAGAACTCGGCGGGCGGGAACGTGACAGCCTGGCGCAGGCAGCCAGGGTTGCGGCCTGGACGCTGCTGGCCGCCCTGGTGACATTTATTTTGCTGGGCTTGATCAGCGCCCTGATAGTCGTACGGCAGGTGGTCAGGCCGCTCGGTGACCTGGAAAGCCAGCTGGACGATGTGGCCGATGGCAATATCCTGACCCTGACGCTGCCATCACAGGACAAGGAAATCCAGTCCTTTGTACACCATTTTAACGATATGCTTGAGCGGTTTCGCGGGCAGCAAAGTCGCCTGAGAAAGCATGAAAAGGCAGCGGCACTTGGTGTGCTGGCCTCCGGTGTCGCACATGAGCTGAACAATCCCCTATCCAATATATCCACGTCCGTACAACTGTTGCTGGAAAGCGGCGCATCCACCGACGAGAACCTGCGGGACGAGTGGATGTCGCACATTGACAGTGAAACGGAGCGCGCGAAACGTATAGTCAAACGCTTGCTGGACAGCGTCCGTCATACACAGCTGCATTTGCACGCATCCAGCCTGCCGGACCTGATCGAGTCATCCATTGAACTCGTATCACAGCAATTACCGGGCATGGTCCATATACACATCATCGAAATTCCCGAACGCAGGCTGTACCTGGACCGCGAACGGATGCAGCAGGTATTTATCAACCTGATCAAGAACGCAGCTGACGCCGGTGCGCAAAATATCTGGCTTAATGCCATGGAATCGACCTGGGAGGAAACCCGGCCCGCGAATCTCGAGCACGTGGTCGGCGAATCAGGCCAGGTCAGCCAGGCGCCCGCCGTGATATGCATCCAGATCAACGATGACGGCCCGGGAATCGCAGATGATCACCTCGAACAGATCTTCAACCCGTTCTTTACAACTAAATCCGCGCATGACGGTACCGGCCTTGGCTTGTACCTGGTGGAGGAAATCATCAGCGAGCACAACGGCTGCATCACTGCCGAAAACCGTGATGGAGGGGGTACGCGCTTTACTGTCTGGTTGCCCTTCAGCAATGCGCAGGAGGCTTCATGAACGAAACGACGCCACACATACTCCTTATCGATGACGAAAGAATCGCGTTGATAAATCTGACTCACGTACTGGAGGCGGAAGGATACAGGGTTACTGCCTGCATGGACGGTGAATCAGGCCTGTCGGCCATGCAGAAAAACGCCTTCGACCTGGTGCTGACAGATTTGCGCATGCCGGGTATTGACGGTATGGAAGTTTTACAACAGATCAAGTTAACGACGCCGGATGTTCCGGTCATCATGATTACCGGTCATGCGACACTCGACTCTGCGGTCGATGCCATGAAAGCCGGTGCGTACCACTATATCTCCAAGCCATTCCGGCTCGCCGAGGCTCGCGAGGTCGTGCGCGGTGCGCTCGAGTTTAGGCGTGTCCGCCAGGAAAACAGCGAGCTGAAACAGCGTATCGAAGACATGTCCGGTCAGACGACGATCATCACCCAGGACCTGGGTATGCAGCGGCTGCTGGAAACAGCCAGGCAGATCGCTGAAACCGATTGCAGCGTGGTCATTCACGGTGAATCGGGTACCGGCAAGGAGTTGCTGGCTCGCTATATTCACCAAAACAGCCAGCGCGCTGAGAAGAATTTCGTTGCCTTCAACTGTGGCGCGCTGCATGAGGAAATTGCCGCGAGCGAATTATTCGGACATGAAAAGGGTTCTTTCACCGGTGCCTTGAGTACCAAGATAGGGTTGTTCGAGGCGGCCGATTGCGGCACCCTGTTTCTCGACGAGGTCGCAGAGCTGCCTTTGATGATGCAGGTAAAACTGCTGCGCGTATTGCAGGAGCGCGAACTCATGCGGGTTGGTTCAGTAGAACCGGTCGATATCGACGTCCGGATTATTGCGGCCAGCAATCGTGATCTGAAGGTTGCCGTCAAGGATGGACAGATGCGTAACGATCTCTACTTCCGGCTGAATGTCGTAACGCTCAAACTGCCGCCGCTACGCGAACGACGGGAAGATATCCCGTTACTCGCCTATTATCTGTTGCGCAAATACTCGATCATTATGGGGCGGGACGTGCAGGAAATCTCAACCGAGGCAATGGAACGACTGGTGGAATATGATTACCCGGGGAATGTGCGTGAATTGTCCAACTTCATCGAGCGTGGAGTTGCGCTGACCCAGGACAACACCCTGGATGTGCAGCACCTGCCTCAAAGTCTCGGCGCTGTGACGGTGCGCGTTTTCAAGCCGGAAATGGCGGCCACACCCACCACCCTGCAGGAGCAGGAGGCCGAACACATCCTGGCCGTCCTTAAAATGGCCGACGGCAACCGTACACAGGCGGCCCGCATGCTGGGAATAGATCGCGTATCGTTGTGGCGCAAGCTGAAAAAGCTGGGAATTGACTCAATGTAGCTGCACAGACCTGTTTTGCCCGGAGTCGATATTCACAACACCAGCCGGTATGCAACAGCCACAGAGCGCAACTTCGTACCGGCATTGCAGCTATGAACGATGTAGATAATTGCTGCTTGAATGTCCGGCGCCCTGTTGTGTTGTGTGCGGCTGGTGCTAGTCCCCTGTTGTTAGTTCGGCAAGGCAATCCCGGCTAATTTCCCGGACATTCTCATCACTGTCTTTCAGCAGTGGGCGTATCCATTCGGCATTATCCTGGAGTCCGGTCAGTGAAAGATAATAACAGGCATCGCCGCGCACGCCGGGCGCAGCATGTGTCAACAGTTTGCGCAGATCATCAGCAATCCCGGCCAGTTCCGGGCCGCCCTGCAATGATTCCATGATCGCGCTGATGCCAATGCGGATATTGAGTTCGGTATCTTCGTCCGCAAACAGCGCCAGCAGTGCCCCTAGCTGATGGCTGTCTGCGCGAATCAGTTCAAGGCATTTGTCGAGGTTGCCACTTGCTATCAGCGCGGATAGATACATCGACATACCGTCGGGCGTGCCGGCCCTGGTGGCCCACGTGCGCAACTCCTCTTCTGAGCGCAAGCCGTCCAGTTCAAACGGGCCGATGCGTACCCATGGGACAGTGCGCACACCGTATTCAGCGGCAACCTCCGGGTGCTCTTCGAGCACAACGGACTCGAGCTGTGAAATTTCACCTTTCTGTTGCAGTGATTCCAGTGCTTTCAGCACTGTCGGGCAATAGGGGCACTGTCTGCCCATCAATAGCAGCGCATCGGGTCTATGACGTTTATCGGGCATGGACGACACTTGTCTTCAGTGATTTGTGGTGCGGCTGAGTAGACCAAGTTTGATTCGCGCGGGTCAATGCCTGTTTCAGTTTATCTCCAGAATTTGCCTGGTGTACCGGAGAATCAACAGTTGCCAGACTGAATGTCCGTTCGAACAATGGACTTTCTCTTGCTGTATGTGTCCTGACGCAGTGAGTGCAGACAGCGCAGCTATTCCTGTGCGGATAAATACTCCGGTAGAATGGTCGAATACCGGTACCGGCCGGTTCCCGAGACTATTTTTGGTTAGCCGAGGTATGCCAATCCGTTGAGAATTGATACCGAAGTGTTTTTCCGGCCTGAAGAGGTCGTCCGTGAAACCAGCAGCATCCGTGCTGATCTGTACAGTCATTGCCGCAAGGCGCTGAAGCGCAGTATCACGGACTGTGCCTTTGTGCCGGTGCGCGCCATGCAATTGCAGGCGGTGATCACGCAGGCGGAGATCGTGTTCGTTGATAACCTGAACTACGCCGTCCAGGATGGCCGCGGAGGCCGCCTGATCATGCTGGGATGGGACCTGGCGCGGGCCAACAGGCGCGCCTCACTGGACGGGCCGGTCTCGATAGAAATTGTTTATTTTCATGCAGATACTCGAGAATTGCATGACCGGCTGATGAGCGAGTTTCCGCCGGCACTGGCCACGCAGGAGAAATATGCGCGCGGCGACCCGGAGCGGCAGGCATCGGCCGAGATCATCCGTCTCAGGCACGTTTGATTCACCTTGGCGCCACTGCCCTGGCGACCGCCGTTCATACACCGTCTGTCCGGGCACCGGCCACGTATAGATAAATATCTATCTATTCAGATGATTTTATTTATTTGTGTCGAAGTGTCGCATTGCCTAAGATTTTGTGGCGAAACCTGTCTCGATAACGGTATCGACGCGGTCTCCTGGCGCCAGCCATGACCCGTGACCGGCATAAGAGCGCCTAACGCATTCAGCCAGAGCCAATTAGCTACGTGGATACCCAGGTCAAACTCAGGACATACGTTTACATAGACTCGCTGCAGCCGCAGCTAGCCGAGTACATGGCCTCGGTTTCGCAGGGATTTCCACCGATTCCGGGCGATGCCTGCCTGTGGATGGAGGTCTCCCCGGGTATGGCCATCCACATGTTCACTGATATTGCGCTGAAGGCGACCCGCGTCAACCTGACGCAGCTGGTGGTGGAGCGCGCGTTCGGTTCCATGGTGATCCACCACCGCGACCAGAGCGACGTGCGCGAGGTCGGGCGCATCATGCTGGACAACCTCGCTGCCACGCTGAACGACCGCCAGGAATGCCAGATCGAATGGCAGGAGATCATCCGTGGCATGACGGCCGACCATTGTGTGCTGATCAACCGCCAGCACCGCGGTGGCTCCATGATCCTCCCTGGCGAGAGCATGTTCATCCTTGAATGTGCGCCTGCCGGTTACATCATCTATGCCGCCAACCAGGCGGAAAAGGCCGCCAATATTACGCTCATCGATGTGCGGGCTGTCGGTGCGCACGGCCGTCTCACCATCTCGGGTCGCGAGGCCGACGTGGAAGAGGCCGCCGCAGCGGCCATTAATGCCGTCAAATATCCGTCGGGAACCTGACCATGCACCGACAGGATCTGCTCGATTTACTCTACCGGCACGATACGCGTTTCATCGACGAGGCCGGCTTCGTGGAGCGGGCCCGCAGGTTCGTCGAATCCCATTCAGACGTTTTCAATCGTGAACACCGGCCGATGCACGTCACTGGCTCGGCCTGGGTCGTCAGCCCGGATTTCAACCAGGCACTGATCCTGCACCACGTTAAACAGGACCAGTGGTTCCAGCCCGGCGGCCATGCGGACGGCGAAGCCGATATTCTGAGCGTGGCCGTGCGTGAGACGTCCGAGGAGACGGGGCTGGATGCTGCGCATGTCCGGCTGCTGACCGATGACGTTTTTGACGTGGATATTCATACCATTCCGGCCAGTCAGCACGATGATCGTCACGAGCACATCGATATCCGTTTCCTGGTGCAAATCGACAACCAGCTGCCGGTGCCCGGCAACGATGAGTCGCACGAGGTGATCTGGGTCGATCTGCACCAGGTGTCGACTTTTAACAACAACCGCTCCACCTGGCGAATGGTCGAAAAGACCCGCCGCTTGCGTAGCGCCCTGGCGCGCGGCCTGCCGGTCGAGAGCGGGGCGTTCTGGTCGGCATGCCGCAAGGAGGGGGTCCTGTGACGGAAATCAGGCGGAATGCAAGGCGGGACGCAAATTTTTTACATAGACGATTACCTATGCGACTTGAATAAATTATTGATTGGAACAGATTGGTCGAATCGACCTATGCTATAGCCTGATCATAGAACCCGGCGCCGGCCGGCAGGTTTGCGTACTGAGAAAACGTATTACGTGAAAGTTTTTGGGCGTTGCCAGATGCCTGCATCGATGCACTGGCCCGACCGTATCTTAGCCAAGTTATCTGCCAGTTCACGAAACACGAGAGACGAAACAGGAGACGAATATGTCAGAATCATCCTACAAAGCGGGTGTGAAGGAATACCGCGAAAAATACTGGACGCCGGACTATGTGCCGCTCGATACCGACTTGCTGGCCTGTTTCAAGGTCACCGGACAGCCGGACGTGCCGCGCGAAGAGGTTGCCGCCGCTGTGGCTGCCGAGAGTTCAACCGGTACCTGGAGTACGGTGTGGTCCGAACTGCTGACCGACCTCGAATATTACAAGGGTCGCTGCTATCGCATTGAGGACGTACCCGGCGATGCCGAGTCATTCTACGCGTTTGTCGCTTATCCGATTGACCTGTTCGAGGAAGGTTCGGTTGTCAACGTACTGACTTCGCTGGTCGGTAACGTGTTCGGCTTCAAGGCGCTCAAGCACCTGCGCCTCGAGGACATCCGTTTCCCGATTGCCTACATCAAGACTTGTGGCGGACCGCCTTCAGGTATCCAGGTCGAGCGTGACCGTCTGAACAAGTACGGCCGGCCGCTGCTGGGTGCAACCATCAAGCCGAAACTGGGTCTGTCCGCCAAGAACTACGGTCGTGCCGTTTATGAATGTCTGCGCGGCGGTCTTGACCTGACCAAGGACGACGAGAACGTCAACTCACAACCGTTCATGCGCTGGCGTGATCGCTTTGAGTTTGTTGCCGAGGCCCTCAGCAAGGCCGAGCAGGAAACCGGTGAGCGCAAGGGTCACTACCTGAACGTCACCGCTGCGACGCCGGAAGAGATGTACAAGCGTGCAGAGTTTGCCAAGGAAGTTGGTTGCCCGATTATCATGCACGACTTCCTGACCGGTGGTTTCACCGCCAATACCGGCCTTGCAAACTGGTGTCGTGACAACGGTATGCTGCTGCATATCCACCGCGCCATGCATGCTGTTATCGACCGTCATCCGAAGCACGGTATCCATTTCCGCGTACTGGCCAAATGTCTGCGTCTCTCCGGCGGTGACCACCTGCATACCGGTACGGTTGTCGGCAAGCTCGAAGGTGATCGCCAGTCCACGCTGGGCTTCGTCGATCAGCTGCGCGAGTCTTTCATACCGGAAGATCGTGCGCGTGGCGTGTTCTTTGATCAGGACTGGGGATCAATGCCTGGCGTGTTTGCCGTGGCATCCGGTGGTATTCATGTCTGGCACATGCCGGCCCTGGTTACCATCTTCGGTGATGATTCCTGCCTGCAGTTCGGTGGTGGCACACAGGGTCATCCCTGGGGCAACGCAGCTGGCGCAGCGGCCAACCGCGTCGCGCTTGAAGCCAGCGTCAAGGCCCGTAACGAAGGTCGCGAGATCGAGAAGGAGACGCGTGACATTCTTACCGAAGCTGCACGCACCAGCCCGGAACTGGCCATTGCCATGGAAACCTGGAAGGAAATCAAGTTCGAGTTCGAAACCGTTGACAAACTGGACGTGGCATAAGCCGCGCACGCTCATCGCATCGGACTTATTACCGAGAGGACTAGCAAATGCAAAATTCTGATACCCAAAACTACGAAACGACCAATACCCTCGAGACCTTTGGTTTCCTGCCCAAGATGGACCAGGGCGAGATCCAGGCACAGATCTCCTACATCATCGCCAACGGCTGGTCGCCGGCGATCGAGCACGAGCATCCGAGCCGCGCTTTCGATCATTACTGGACCATGTGGAAACTGCCGTTTTTCGGCGAGCGCGACATGGCAACAGTACTGGCCGAGCTCGAGGCCTGCCATCGCTCATTCCCGGATCACCACGTGCGACTGACCGGTTATGACAACTACACACAGACCCAGGGTGCTGCCTTCGTGGTATTCGAGGGGCGTGGGTGATACAGCCGCATCGACGGCCCGGCTCCGGTCGGGCCAGGTGACTGGATAAATGTTGATTCAACGGGGTTAACAATGGCACAAACAGCGACAACCCAGAGCGCACGCGAGCTGGTCCTCGCCAGGCGACGCGCCATGTCCACTACGGGCAAGGCGGCGTTGGCGACCACCACTGCGCGAACCACTGCGACTGCACGTCCAGTTGCAGCATCTCCTGTTGCGACGACATCGGGTGCGGCCCTTGATGGCCGGGCGGCATCCAAAGCACGTCGCGCCGCAATGTCGAGCAGTGGTAAAGCGGGTATACAGAGCAAGGACAGGACACGCGCGAGTGACGTTGCAGGGTCAGCCGTTGCTGCCACGGCCAGGCCTGCAGTTAATACCTCTGCGCGCGCTGCAACCAAAAAAGGTTGCGGTTGTGGATGCGATGGTACACGTAGCGAATGCAAGACAAAAATGGCCGGAACACAGGGTGGTGCCACCGGATCGCTTGTCCGTGCCACTCATACCAACCAGACAATCAACAGACCTGTCGGTCGTGCAGCTTCGATAGCGCGTCGTCAAGCCATGTCGACAGGTGGCAAGGCAGCTATTGGCAACACCACCGATAACGGCAGTGCAGTGCAAGCTTTACAGGCAAGCAATCCGAATATGTCGGGCCGTGATATCGCCAGGACCATGCGTGAACAACGCAGCCAGAATGGTGCTGCCGGACTGCTGCAAATTACCCCCGGTGCCGCGCAAGATGCAGCGTGGAAAGTGGGTGCCAGCGAAACCACGCATGGCCAGACCGTGACCGGCACCATGGTCGGTCGTGGTCAGCGTGTTACCGGCGATGAGCCGAGTACCTGCCGTCCCATTACTGGCACAGAATATGTAGGTACCGAAATGGCCCGCGGTTTCTGTCAGACCCAGCCGGCACCCGGGCCGAGCAAGGTTGAGGTCAATACCACCAGCCGCGGTAACACGGTCAGTGGCAACAAAATGGGTCGTGGTGCCAACATGACCGGTAACGAGCCGGGTGGCTGCAATCGAGTCACCGGTAATGAATATATCGGTTCGGGTGAAGCCCATACTTTTTGCGGCGATCCGGCAGCCGAGTCGGGCACGAGCAGGGTCACCAGTTCGGCAACCCGTAAGGGAAAAATCCTGACCGGTGATGAGGTCGGTCGTTCAGATAAAGTCACCGGTGATGAGCATGGTGCCCGGCGCGATCCTACCGGTTCCCAGTATGCAGCACCGGGCGGCGGCAGTGCGCCGAAAAAAGTAGGCATGAGTATGACTTTGCGGGGTGGCAGTCTTACCGGCACCATGATCGGTCGTGGGCAACACGTTACCGGCGATGAACCGGGTAGTTGTAAAAATGTCACCGGCGATGAGTACATCGGCCAGGATCAGTACAACGGTTTTTGTAAAACCACACCGCGACCAGCCGATAACAAGAGCGGCGTGTCCGAAACGCTTACGGGTAAATATGTCACCGGTACCCTGACCGGTCGTTCCATGCGCGTGACCGGTGATGAGCCCGGCAGTTGCAAGACACTGACCGGTACGCCGTACGCCAGTGCCGATCAGTTTGAAGTATTTTGTAATCCTGAACAGGCTGCTGTCGCCAGTGCGCGCCGCCGCCGTTTGCATGGTACGCCGGGTATGAACCTGACCGGCTTGCAGCCCGGTACTAATGGTGTCATGACCGGAGCGCAAGCAGGCGCATGCAAACCTGTTTCCGGTACCCCGTATGTCGGTGCCGATCAGTATGCCGCGTCCTGTCCTGCGACTGCGGCCGATACTGCGAGTCCGGATTTTCCACAAGCCGTAGATGGTAACGCGCCGTGGCAACAATTCAGCATCAACACGCCTTCGGGTGGCGCCCAGCAGGCGCTGACTGCCGGTGGTATTACGGGTAGCCGTTATGAAACAGGTCGAGTTACCGGTTCCTTTGGTAAAGGTGAGGGCAAACTGACCGGCACCGAGCAGGCGCGTTTCGATCGCAACCAGGCGCCGGTACCGATGCCGGCTACAGAGCGTATCCAGGGCCGGGACAAGTCGCGTATTTCCGGTGAGGGCATCGACACGGGTCTGACTATTACCGGCGATGACTGGGGCCGTGGTAGCAACATCACCGGTACTGAAGGAATGTCAGCCACCAAGCGCAATCCGACTCGTCGCGAGGGGTCGGTGACTGCGATGGCAGTGTCACAGAAACGTAATGAAACAATGACTGTGCCTGTCAGTAAAGTCACTGGCAGCAGTGGTAACACGGAAAAAGGTTCGCTGATTACATATTCAGGAGGTGCGCGCGGTTAATCCGGTTAATAACCGGACGTATACGAAACCATGCTGAATTCACGCAACAAAAACAATCGACCAGGTCGGCGTCATACGATTGCCCGACCCGGTCGGCCTGGTGCCAGAAGCGGACACGATACAGCCGTGCCTGCTGGCAGCAATGTTGCGCGCACGCGTGTTGGTAACACACATGCTTTAACCAATGGACAGGAAAACAGTCAATTATATCAGTACGAGAGCAGTGTCAAGGAAGCTTTTGATGCCATTGTGCCTTCATTGAAGCAAATGTCGGCCCTGCAGCACGAAGCGGATTTTGCAGAGCGTGCGCAGGAAATTGCGCGCGAGCATCTTGGTTTCGAAGTGCCGAACGCATTACTGCAGGATGCCTGGGTGGACCAGCTCGACATGCGCGCCCTGTTTGCCTGGTGTGTTTTTGAAACCTATCACCGTTTTTGCGATGAAGTATTCAGCCAGGATCCGCTGGGCAATAACAGCGAAGCGGATTTCCAGAATATTTTACATGACTGCGGTTTTCATCTGATGGATGTTTCGCCGTGTGCCGATGGACGGCTCGCACATGTTATTCGTTATGTACTGCGTCTGCCGTACAAGGCTGTTCGCCGCCGTTCTTACGCAGGTGCAATGTTCGACATTGAAGACAGCTTGCAAAAATGGGTGGAAACCGAATTAATGCGTTACCGTGCCGGCCAGCCCAATACTGCTGATGTGCCGACCCGTTATCTAAAAGCGGTGGTGTATCACCATAGTTCGGTTGATCCTGAACATCAGGGATGTGCCGCGCACGGATCGGATACTGCAAAGGCTGCACAGGGTGGCCTGGACCGCTTGCATGGCTTTAAAGAGGCGGTGGAAAACACGCATTGTTGCGGCGCGTCGATCGACTGTCTGCTGGTCGGTATGGACACCGATACCGACGGCATTCGAATTCATTTGCCGGATACAAACGGTGACATCGATCTGGACAGCTATATCGACAGCGTGGAAGTGTACGACGCGACTGTGAACATGAATGCCGGCCAGGCCGAACAGTGGATTGATGAGCTCATCCAGCAGAAAGCGGGCAAAGCATTGCAAGCCGGCATGGCAAAATTTATTGCTTATCTGTTGAGAAACAATTTGTCGCAGGTTGAATACGTACGCAGTTATTACAACGGACACTACAGCGATATTGGCCATGCCGAGCGTTTTATCGGTGCCGGCATCGGTTTCGAGGAAGTGCAGCTGCGCAACCTGACGTTTTTCGCCTATATGAGCACGGTCGAGGAGGCGGCAACGGATCTCGACGTCGGCATCAAGATATTTACCGGGCTGAATGTATCGCACGGCCTGCCGGTGCCGATCGTGGTCCGGTTTGACTATCACGGCAAGGTGCCGGGTGGACGCGAACGTGCCGAGCAGCACTGTCGTCGGGTATCGGATGCACTGCATACCCGTTATCGCGAGCTGAGTGGGCGCGGACTGCTGCATACACTGCAGGTAGTGCGTGACATAAGCGCTGCAGGTCAGATCGAGATACTGGATTGTTCCGTGAATACAACTGCAACAGTAGGGGCGCATTGATGAAAATCTGCCAGGTAGAAAAACCGCTGGTTGCAACCAATCGTATACCCGGACTGGAACACAAGCACATGAAGGTTGTGCGTGACGGTGGTGCGCAGATGGTTGCAGTTGACGTGGTCGGTGCCAAGCCGGGTGACTGGGTAATCTGCGTCGGCAGTTCCGCCGCGCGCGAGGCCGCCGGCAGCAGTAAATACCCGAGCGATTTCACCATTGTCGGCATTATCGACAATTGGCAGCCGGAAGAGACGGAGTAACGGTAATGGAGATTATGCAGGTTGAGGGTCCGCTGGTATGCACCGACCGGGTTAGCGGTCTGCAGCACGTCAGTCTGCGTGTACTGCGCGACAGGTTCGGTACACCGCTGGTTGCCGTTGATCCTGTCGGCGCACGGAAAGGTAACTGGGTATTTACCATGAGCGGATCTGCCGCCAGGTATGCCGCGGGAAATTTCGAGATTCTGACCGATCTGACTATCGGCGGCATTATCGATTTCTGGGAGACTGGCAGCGACCAGTCGACCGGTAAAACTGTAGCAACGGCTTAGTCGTTGTAATTACATTGCGAGTAAGTTAATCAAGTAAACAACCTAGGAGATAGTAAAATGGCAAATGACAATTACGGCATTGCACTGGGTATGATCGAAACCCGCGGGCTGGTACCGGCTATTGAAGCTGCCGATGCCATGACCAAGGCAGCCGAAGTTCGTATGATAGGTCGTGAGTTCGTCGGCGGTGGTTACGTGACTGTTCTGGTCCGTGGCGAAACCGGCGCTGTCAACGCAGCGGTTCGTGCAGGTGCTGACGCCTGCGAACGCGTTGGTGACGGCCTGGTTGCTGCACACATCATTGCCCGTCCGCACCGCGAAGTCGAGCCGGTTCTTCCGACTGGTGGTAACGCGAGTAAGGCTGCTGCCTGAACGTAGCGGCTTTTTTACCTAACAGATTAAACAGGAGATATTGACCATGGCCAACGATAACTATGGCATTGCCCTGGGCATGATTGAGACACGTGGTCTGGTGCCGGCTATTGAAGCAGCCGATGCCATGACCAAGGCTGCCGAAGTTCGTCTGATTGGACGCGACTTCGTCGGCGGCGGTTACGTCACTGTCCTGGTTCGAGGTGAAACAGGTGCTGTCAACGCAGCTGTGCGTGCGGGTGCCGATGCCTGTGAGCGCGTTGGTGACGGTCTGGTAGCTGCGCACATCATTGCTCGCCCGCATCTCGAAGTAGAACCCATACTGAGCGATTCCGGCAACAATCGTCCGGCGCGTAGCTAATAAATCCGGTCATATATCGACTGACTGATCTGTCGTTTTGTCAATTGCCAATACTGATCAGCGTGTTCTTGGCTACCTCGGTCGCGGTCTGAGTCTCGAACTCTCCGCGGTTCAGCTCTACAGTACCCAGGCAAAACTGGTGGAAAACTGGGGGCTGTCCGAGGTGGCCAGGAAGCTGAGCGCTGAAGCCAGCGAAGAACTGGGACATGCCGAACGGATAATCAGCCGGATGCTTGCCGTGGGTGTTGCGCCCAATGCGTCGCAGTTACGCCCGGTCAGGCTGGGTGCCGATCTGCGGGCCTTGCTGGAACATGACTACGTCTTTGAAGAAGAGCTGATTGCGCTTTACACGGAGGCGTCCGGACATTGTGCGCGAACTGGTGATCAGTACAATCGGCTGTTTTTTCAAGAGTTATTGGCTGAGGAACAGGCGCACGCCACGACCCTGAGAGACTGGTTGCAGCAATTGCAATAGACGGTCAATCGGTGTTGAATAGCACAGTGGGTCATTGTGGAGGCTGGTGATGAAACAAGAGTGGCAGGAGCGCAAGCGGCCGGTGCGACTTGAGCGGCGCTATGAGTTCCAGAATTACAGCAACTTGCGGGATTTCCTGGACCGTGCTGCCGAATTATCCGAGCGCGCAGGCCTGTATCCTGACATGGGCTTTGGCCGTGACTACGTGAATATAACGATTCACCTGGACGATGGTGTCGAGGTGCTGAGCGACGAACAGCACCGTTTTGCCCGCGAGCTCGACCTGCTGGCCGGCGACACCGCTCACTGAGCGCCTGCATATGCCTGCTATTGCCGTAGTCGGCAACAAGGGTGGTGCGGGAAAGACCACACTCAGCGTCAATCTTGCCGCTGGTCTGTCCCGTCTGGCCCGTATGGCCAGTATTGCCGTTATGGATGCCGATCCGCAGGGCTCCTCGCTGCAATGGCGTGATATCGCCGATTCCGAAGATGCCATCTCTGTCTTTCCGGCTGAGGGGAACCTGCAGGAGCAGGTGCGTCAGCTCTGTGACCGGTTTGATTACGTCATCATTGATTGCCCCCCCTCCGTTCATGCACCCCAGACCATTTCCGTGCTGGAAGTGTGCGACCTTGCACTGATCCCGGTGCAGCCATCACCGATCGATCTGTGGGCAACGGTCCATATCGAGCGCGCAATAGATACAGCCCGGATCACCAACACTGCGCTGCGCTCCCTGCTGGTGATCAACCAGCTGGAAACACGGACCACGCTGTCGCGCGTCGTGCGCGAGGCGTTGACGGAAATTTCGCTGCCGGTCGCCAAGACCGCGTTGCGTCGGCGTGCGGTCTACCGTAACAGCGCGCTGGAAGGTAAAACTGTTTTTGAAATGGGCGCGCGTGGTGCGGCCGCCGCTGAAGAACTCGAACAACTGATCCAGGAGGTCACCGCCTAATGGCGACGACAGACAGAACCCGCGATAAACTGCTTGCATCCATGCGCAAGAGCAAGGCCGGTGCAGGCAGTAAATCATCGTCCACGGCAAGCGCCACGCCGGCGAAAAAAACGGCGACCCGCCGCAAAACGGCAAATCCGGCCGTCGGTAACAAGCCCCCGGCGCTGGCCGCTGCGGCCATGGGTGCCGAGACCCGGCAGGCCAGTAGCGATCCTTACCAGAGCACGGGTCGAATCTGGCCTGACTAATATTCGGCTAGAGTCTATACTTCCTCTCCCAATCATATATAATTGTTTATGTTAGCGGTGTTACACACCGCGGCACGAAAACGGCATGGCGAGCCGCCAGGCGACTCGCCGGCCCGCTAGTGTCGTCACGCGGGCTGTTATTTCCCTGGCGATAATCATCAAGCCGTTGAAAGGATGGGTCTATGTCTTCTTCGAATGATTCCGCTTTCAAGCCCCCGATTAACATGCCGGATTACCTGATCCGGCACGCGACCCTGCGGCAGTTGCAGGTGTTCGAGGCGATTGTTCGGCTCGGCAGTTTTACGCGCGCGGCCGAAGAACTGTTCCTCACGCAACCGACGGTTTCGATGCAGACTCGCAAGCTCGCCGACGTAGTCGGCATGGAGCTGTTCGAGCATGTCGGCCGCAGTATCTCGCCGACCGAGTCCGGCCGTGAGCTGTACACGGCATGTCGCCAGGTGTTCGAGTCGCTGGCCAACCTGGAAATGAAGATCGATGATCTGAAGGGCCTGAAACGTGGCCACCTGCGTATGGGGGTGATTACCACGGCCAAGTACCTGACACCCGAAATGCTGGGCCACTTCAGTCGCCAGTATCCCGGTATCGATTTGTCACTCAAGGTTACCAACCGCGAGCGGATCATCAATCGCCTGCTGGAAAACGAGGACGACCTTTATATCATGGGCTTACCGGATGATGATCTGGATGTGGAGGCATTTCCGTTTGCACCGAATCCGCTGGTCGTGATCGCGCCGCGTGATCACCCGCTGGTCGGCAGGAAAAACGTGTCGCTCAAGGAAATCAGCGAAGAGCCATTCATCATGCGTGAGCCGGGTTCCGGTACGCGTGATGCCGTGATTCGCCTGTTCAACGCGCACGGTTGCCGCCCGAAGGTTCGTATGGAACTGGGCAGTAACGAGGCAATCAAGTACTCCGTAGTCGGCGGTCTCGGCCTGTCGGTACTGTCGCTGCATTCGCTGACGCTTGAGGGTACGGACGGTGCCGTTGCCATACTGAACGTCAAGGACTTCCCGATCATTCGCCATTGGTATATCGTCCACCCCAGGGGCAAGGAGTTGTCGCTGGTTGCGCGCACTTTCCTGAATTACGCCATCGCCAGCGAGGACATGATTCATGAGCGCATGGAATCATTATGGCCCGGAATGAAACAGTTCCTGCGCAAACCGAAAAAGAAAGCGGTGCGTGGTAAAAAGAAAGCAGTGGTAAAAAAGAAACGTAAATAAGCATTCTGCAGTCGCCTGCTGCCGGATGAAAAATACATAATGCAATTGTTCAATGAAATAAATCTGCGCAATATTCGCGGTGATGTTTTCGGCGGTATTACCGCTGCCGTCGTTGCCCTGCCGATGGCGCTTGCCTTTGGCGTTGCCTCGGGTGCCGGCGCCGAGGCCGGTCTTTACGGTGCAATTCTTGTCGGCCTGTTTGCCGCCTTGTTCGGGGGCTCGCCCTGTTTGATGTCGGAACCGACCGGCCCGATGACAGTGGTATTTACTGCAGTCATTACCGAGTTGGTCGCCTCCGATCCCGTCAACGGCATGGCCATGGCCTTTACGGTCGTGATCCTCGCCGGACTGTTCCAGATCCTGCTGGGCGTGCTGCGTCTCGGCAAGTACGTCACTATGATGCCCTACAACGTCGTGTCGGGTTTCATGTCCGGCATCGGTATCATCCTGATCATCCTGCAGCTTGCCCCCTCCCTGGGCGAGCCCGTGCCGGCCGGCGGGGTCATCGGTGTCCTGCAGAACCTGCCTGAACTGGTGGCCGGCATTCAGCCGCGGGAAACACTGCTGGCCGCTGCCACGCTCGCTATCCTGTTCCTGATGCCTGTCCGGCTGACCCGTTACATACCGGCGCAGCTGGCCGCGCTGATCGTCGTCACCCTGGCCTCCCTGGTGCTGCTCGACCTGGATGAAGTACGCCGGATTGGCGAGATACCGACCGGGCTGCCGGAGTTCAGGCTGCCCGTATTCAATATCGACCAGTGGCAGATCATCTTGGTCGACGCCATCGTGCTCGGTCGTGCTCGGCTGTATCGATGCATTGCTGACCTCGGTGGTGGCCGACAGCCTGACGCGCCAGGAACACAATTCGAACAAGGAACTGGTCGGGCAGGGTATCGGCAACATCATGTCGGGCCTGTTCGGCGGCCTGCCGGGCGCGGGCGCGACCATGGGCACGGTGGTCGCTATCCAGGCCGGTGCCCGCAGTGCCCTGGCCGGGCTGGTCAGGGTGGCGATACTCATCGTGGTCGTGCTGTGGGCAGCGGACCTGACGGCCGTCATCCCGCTCGCCGTGCTGGCAGGCATCGCACTGAAGGTCGGCATCAATATCATCGACTGGGGCTTCCTGAAACGGGCGCACCGGATCTCGCCCAAGGGCAGCATGATCACCTACGGCGTTATCCTGCTCACCGTGTTCGTCGATCTCATCGTCGCCGTCGGTATCGGCCTGTTCGTCGCCAACGTGATGACGGTTATGCGCCTGTCGGAGCTGCAGGCGGCCGACGTGAAGGCGGTGACCGATCCTGACAGTCCCGATATCGAGTTGACACCCTACGAGAGAGACATGCTCCAGGAGGCCGGCAACAAGGTGCTGCTGCTGTACATGCGCGGATCGATCATCTTCGGCGCCTCGCGCGCCATCAGCCGCAGGAACTCCGAAGTCGAGGGGCGCGAGGCGCTCGTCGTCGACATGACCGATATGAAGCATCTTGGCGTATCGTCCGCCCTGGCGCTGGAACAGGCCATCCTTGACATGGTGCGGGCGGGCAAGGCCGTGTACGTGGCCGGCGCCGGCGAACAGCCGCGCAAGCGCATGGAAGCCCTCGGCCTGCTGGAACACATTCCGCCCAAGCACTTCCAGGATACCAGGGCTAATGCCCTCCAGCTTGCCGTGTTCGGGCCGGCTGGTACGGCCAATGCAGATATGGAAGGCGAAAACGAAAACGCGGAGACTGCGGATTCCAAAGGCTGAACGGCCGCGCTACCAGATGCCGCTCAGCATGGCGATGCCGTGTGCGTTGTGGGCCAGCGCGGTATCCAGCAGCTCCCGCTGCATGCCGCCCAGGGCATACACCGGTATCGGCAGGTTTCCGCAGGCCGTGGCAAAACCCTCCCATCCCAGCACCGGCGCGCCGGGGTGCGATTGCGTCGGCAGCACCGGTGAGAGCACGGCAAACTCCGCGCCCAGCCGGACCGCCTGCAGCAGTTCCTCGCGGTTATGGCAGGAGGCCGCCCACAGCATGCCCGTCACGGGCATGGCATTGCGTGTAATGAACTGTGCGGTTTGCAGATGCACGCCATCCGCGCCCGTGTCCATCGCGAGTTCGATGTCGCTGTTCAGCAGCACCCGTGCGCCATGCGCGTGGCACAGGTCAATGACATCTTCTGCAAACCGTCGCAGGGTGGCCGCATCCATGTCCTTTCTCGCGCACCTGTACCAGGCGCACACCGTTCTGCAGGGCTGCCCGCAGGCGCTGCATGAAGACATCGACGCCGAGTTTGCCTGCCTGTGTGATGGCGTACAGCGGTGGCAGGCGCAGGGCGTCCATGATGTCGTGATTCGCAGGTAGTAACGGCTCGATATCGACACGGTGCAGGATCCTGCCAGCTCAGCTGCTGGTCCTCGCGCCCGTGCGGTTCGCCTTCCCATTCGGTGACACGAAACAGCTGCAGGTGGGCGACCGCGTGCGGGTAACGAAAGGTACGCGTGAGCCACGGCTGTGCCTTACCGATGACGATGGACAGTTCTTCATGCAGCTCGCGCGCCAGCGCGTCCCGGGCCGACTCGCCGGGCTCGATCTTGCCGCCGGGAAATTCCCAGTAGCCCGCCATTGCCTTGCCGTCCGGCCGTTCGGCCAGTAGCACCCGTCCATCGGCGCGCTTGATGACACCGACTGCGACCTGCAGTTCGGGCAAAGCGTCCATCGATTCAGAGCGATATGAGCGGGGTGTCGTTGTCAGGTCCGGGCTGAACGCATCAGCCATCGTTATCATCGAGGCTGGCATCCCAGCCGGCTTCCTTTGCGCGGTCGAAGGCCTCGCGATGGATGCGCATGAAACGTTCGCGGATGTCTTCGGGGAGCTGGTTGACCTTGTGGCCGTACTTTTCCCACTCGGCGTGGGTCTTGGTCCACAGGTCTTCCAGAGCCGCCGTTTGCCAGCCGGCACAGGTCTCTGTTTCGGGGATAATGCCAAATACCCAGGCGTCGCGAATGATACGGCCGACCACGGTCATGCCGCCGTCATTGTCTTTATCAATACCAACGTAGGGTTTCTTACTTGTGCGCATGCGGGTGGGGGCTTGGCTCTGTTATTGCGGGTATAGTAGCAGATATTACCAATTAACCGGGATATCCTCTACAGGTGAGGTGATTATGGCTGGAATGACTGTGATGCCAGCTGCGCACGAGGCGCTGCCGGGGCGCGATACCGCCATGCCTGTGCCTGCACGGCATTTTGTAAACGGAAATCCGCTACAGGGTCCGTTCCCGGAGGGCCTGGAACAGGCCCTGTTCGGTATGGGCTGTTTCTGGGGCGCCGAGCGCCATTTCTGGGAGCGGCAGGGGGTCTATACCACGGCGGTTGGTTATGCAGGTGGCTACACACCCAATCCGACCTATGAAGAAGTGTGTACCGGCATGACCGGGCATAACGAAGTGGTGCTGGTCGTGTTCGATCCGTCGCTTGTTTCATACGAGGACCTGCTAGCCTTGTTCTGGGAGTCCCATAATCCCACTCAGGGCATGCGCCAGGGAAATGACCGTGGCACACAATATCGGTCTGGCATCTATGTTTTCAATTCGGCACAGCGCACTGCCGCGCGGGACTCTTTGTCCGCCTATCAACAGGCACTGGCCGGCCATGGTTACGGGGCAATTACCACCGAGGTGCTGGATGCGCCGCCGTTCTACTATGCCGAGGATTATCACCAGCAGTACCTGGCAAAAAATCCGCGCGGGTACTGTGGCCTGGGCGGGACCGGTGTGAGTTGTGCCCACGTGCCGGGATAAAGTGGCCAATGCGCCAGATCCGGATGGGTGGTCTATAGACCGGATACCTGGTCTGCAGCAGGAGGCCGGCGCAGCCGATGGCCGGCGGCTTGATTTCATTATTCCTTAATTAAAACATCCGGACCTGCAAGGAAGGCAAGGATATCCTTACAACAGCGGCCAAGAGCAGCCCGGAACTGGGTGCGGCTATGGAATTCTGGAAAGAGATCAAGTTCGAGTTTGATACGGTTGACAAGATTGACGCTGCCCATAAGTAAGCAGCTTGCCAGTGACCAGCCAGGCGGGGTGCTATACCCCGCCTGATCAATCAAATTCAGACACTACACGATGGTGAATTTACGATGAGTAACATAGAAGATTACAATTCAAGCCTGAGCGATCCCGCCCAGAGCCGCAAGTTCGAGACTTTTTCCTACCTGCCGCCGCTGAGTGCGGAATCCACCCGTGCACAGATTCAGTACATCGTGGACAAGGGCTGGAACCCGGGCATCAAGCACACCGAGCCGGAAAATGCGATCAGCAACGACTGGTACATGTGGAAGCTGCCGATGTTCGGCGAGACCAATGTCGACACTATCCTGGCCGAGGTTGAGGCATGCCATAAGGCACACCCCGACAACCACGTTCGCCTGCTGGGGTTTGACAACTACGCACAGTCTGCTGGTACGGCCATGGTTATCTACCGTGGCACGGCTGTCTAAGACGCATAGCCAGACGCGTGCAAGCCCCTGACCGGCACTTGCTCGGACAGGGGCTTTTTATATTCAGGAATTCGTTATGGCAAGACCGGACAAATACGTTGGTATCAATAA
Source organism: uncultured Halobacteria archaeon (assembly GCA_963768575.1). Taxonomy (GTDB): domain Bacteria; phylum Pseudomonadota; class Gammaproteobacteria; order UBA9214; family UBA9214; genus UBA9214. Next base: position 368,176 of record CAVYIJ010000013.1, on the reverse strand, counting down.
CTACATCCATGGTGGCATGACCACCATTGGCAAGCTTGTTCGTGATGCCTGGGTATTCGGACTAATCCCGGAAACGGGAACCTGTGAAGGCTGGAACTACAGCCAGGTTGATGCTTTGCTGGACAAGGTGAATACTGAATGGGACAAATATGGTTGTCTGGTGAGCCATTTACCCGACGATTTGCGTGAGCGCCATAAGCGATTCCATGACGCGGCCATTGCCGATGCAAAGGCGGTTGGCTGGTCTGGCGAACTCCCTTTGCTATTCACGGGTTTGCATCGGACGGGCGCCACGATGTGCAGTACTATCGATTCAAGGACTTTACCCAGCACTTTGATGATGATGCGAAGTCCCGTCTCGCAGGCATGAAGGGCGGTCTGTCAACGCGCATGGGGGCGGCGCTCAGGCACGCAGGATATCATTTGCTGAAGCAGCAGGAAAAACGCAAGTTGATCCTGCTGGTAACCGATGGCGAACCTGCCGATGTTGATGAGCGTGATCCGCAGCATCTGCGTCACGATACAAAGAAGGCAGTGGAAGAACTCTATACCAAAGGCGTGATCAGCTATTGCCTGACGCTGGATCCAAATGCCGATGATTACGTCAAGCGCATTTTTGGCGCGAACAATTATACAATCATCGATAATGTCGAAAGATTACCGGAGAAACTGCCGACACTGTTTGCCAGTCTGACGGCCTGAAGCTACATACGGGCTGGATTACATGTATTCGCCGGGGCCGGCCTTCTCGTAGTCGTTACTATACTAGCGGCTCTTTTTGTTCCTCTTCTTGGGCTTGTGTTCGCCTTTTTTCTTTTTTGCGGGTTTGGCGAGCGGTGAGATGTCGAGACGTTGGCCGCATACCCGGGCCTTTTTTAAATCCTGAAGCACGTCTTTCGGCATGCCGATCGGCAGATCGACCAGGCTGTATTCCGTGTGAATGTCGATACGACCGATATGCTCGGCATCCAGTCCCGCCTCGTTGGCAATGGCGCCGACGATATTGCCGGGCTTGACGTTGTGCTGGTGTCCCACTTCGAGTCTGAATCGTTCCATGCCTCTGGCTGGTCCTGTCGGGGACTGAGACCGGGGATTGCGCTTGTCCGGTTTGCCTGCGCGCGGTACGCCCCGTTCCCTGTGCTGCCCTGGATCGGTCCTTGACCTGGTTTCGCGGCGGGCCGGTTTTTCTTTCTCGGCTTTCAGCAACAGCGGCTTTTCACCGATCGACATCTTGGCCAGCGCTGCGGCGATCTCCATCGCCGGCACATCGTGCTCCTGCTGGTACTGTTCCAGCAGGCTCTGCATGAAGTCCAGTTCACCGGCGGCCAGTGTGTCGCTGATGCTCTGTTTGAAATCGGCGATGCGCTTGTTGTTGACCATTTCGGTCGAGGGCAGCTTCAGCAGTTCGATCTTCTGCCGTGTCGCCTTTTCGATGGCGTTGAGCATGCGCCGTTCCCGGGGAGCGACAAACAGGATGGCATCACCCTTTCGGCCAGCCCGGCCGGTGCGCCCGATACGATGTATATAGGCCTCGGTGTCATAGGGGATGTCGTAATTGACCACGTGACTGATGCGTTCCACGTCCAGGCCGCGTGCCGCGACATCGGTGGCAACCAGGATATCCAGTGAACCTCGTTTCAGGCGTTCGACCATCTGCTCACGCTGTTTTTGTGCCATATCGCCGTTCAGCGCGGCAGCGGCATAACCCCTGGCCTCCAGCCGTTCGGCCAGCTCGGTCGTGGCGGTCTTGGTGCGCACGAACATGAGCAGGGCATCGAAGGGTTCCACTTCCAGGATCCGGGTCAGCGCATCCAGCTTGTGCAGGCCACTGACCAGCCAGTAGCGCTGACGAATGGTATCGGCGGTGGCGGTGCGCGTCTTGATGGAGATCTCCTGCGGGTCGCGCAGATGGTGGCGTGCGATGCGCTGAATCTCTTTCGGCATGGTCGCCGAGAACAGTGCCATCTGACGTTGCTTTCGGCGTCTGTTCCAGGATCCATTCGACATCGTCGATGAAACCCATGCGCAGCATCTCATCCGCCTCGTCCAGAACCAGTGCCTGCAGGTCATCCAGCTTGAGCGTGCCCTTGCGCATGTGATCCATCACCCGGCCCGGGGTGCCGACCACCACGTGCACGCCACGCTTCAGTTGCCGTATCTGGCCGGCATAATCCTGGCCGCCATAGATCGGCAGTACGTGGAACCCCTTGATGTGTGAAGCATAATGCTGAAATGCCTCAGCGACCTGGATCGCCAGTTCGCGGGTCGGTGTCAGCACCATCACCTGTACCTGCTTGTGGCTGATGTCGAGTCGCGACAGCAGCGGCAAGGCAAAAGCGGCGGTCTTGCCGGTGCCGGTGGGGGCGTGTCCCAGCAGATCCAGGCCCGCCAACAGGTGGGGAATGGCCTGGGCCTGGATCGGGGTGGGGGTTTCGTAGCCAACCTCATCAAGCACAGTCAGTAGCGGAGCTGGCAGATTCAGGTCGCGGAAGCTGGTGACATCGGACATCGGAGATTCCTGATAAATGTGAAGAACCACGGTCATGCCCATGACCGGGCGGCGCAGTATAGTCCCTTGCCTGATGATTACAATAGCACTGAACTGCAGGTTGGGTCGGGTTACGCAGCCAATCTAAATGCAAAAAACGGGTGGCCTGGTAGTCAACGCGGATATTACGTTGTCCGCCGGCGAGATCGCCAGGAGTTTCCTTGCTGGCCTATCTTGACTGGAAGGGCAGGATGACCGCTGCCATTTCGTTTTTGTTGCTTTCTTTCAGCCGGTCTTCAAAAATGTCGAGTGCTTTCGGGAATTCACCTATTAACCGACGATGGATGCCGTGGTCGTCATTTACATAATAAACGACTTCGATCGGTACCGGCTCGCTTAACGAGTCTCGCGACTTGTGCATGGGAACCTGCCACGCCAGGATAATCAATCGACCGCCCTCGCCATCCTGAACTGCATAGCCCTGATTGTCGACGAAGATGATTTCGTCGGCATCAATAACGGCCTGATACTGCATGGTGCGGACAGGGACAAAAACATTATTGTTGGTGCTGTGATTCAGTAACAATACGCAGCGGTTGAACAGCGGGGCAGGCAGGTTGACCTGTTCACGTGCGATTTCTGCGGGGCGAAAAAATGTTTCAGTAGTGATCTTCATTATCGCTGTCAATGCGCAGTTTCAGATCCTCTGTTCCTTATCATCCCTGGATGATTATAATACTGCATAAAGAGGTCTGGCGCATTTATTTTGCCGGCCACTGATTGCGGATAAGCCGACATCGCCGGGCATGTCGTGGTGTCTGCTGCAAGATGTATGACCTGTTCCTCGATTGTTACTGCCTGGTTTTTGCTTCGGATTCTGCTGCAGCTGGTGTGGTGCGCGCGTGTGTGGTGCATCCCGGTCTGCTTCCGTACCGGGCTGCAGTCCGTGAATCTCGAATGATCGCTAATATTTCGGCCCGGACCGTTCGCGCGCGAAGAAGCATTGTTACGGCGCCATGGATACGCTCCTCATGAATCCTGATATGATGCCGGGCTTGAAGTCAGTGCTTCTCGATAGTGCCGCTGTTCCCGGCGGCTTCAATGATAAATCCGTTGCTCCGGAGACTTCCTTATGAAGTTTTTAATGAAATTCGCAGCCATTATGATCGTCTTCATACTGCCAGGTGTGGCGTTTGCCGCGGGTGTCGACAGGGAGCCGCTTGACCTGACCGGTCACTGGGTTGGCCTGTTTGCCCTGGTTATCTTCGCACTGGCCTATCTGCTGGTGATGGCCGAGGAATTTACCCATTTGCGCAAGTCCAAGCCGGTAATACTTGCAGCCGGAATGATCTGGGCTGCGATTGGCTGGGTCTATGCAAACGAGGGATTGCCGCACATGGCAGAGCAGGCCGTGCGCCATAACCTGCTGGAATATGCGGAGTTGATGTTGTTCCTGCTGGTGGCGATGACCTACATCAATGCCATGGAAGAGCGGCGGGTGTTCGATGCCTTGCGTGGCTGGTTGATTGCGCGCGGTTTCGGTTTTCGTTCGCTGTTCTGGATCACCGGTATCCTGGCCTTTTTCATATCCCCCGTGGCGGACAACCTGACCACCGCGTTACTCATGTGTGCCGTGGTACTGGCCGTCGGTGGCGACAATAGCCGCTTCGTCACGCTTGCCTGTATCAATATAGTCGTCGCTGCCAATGCCGGGGGTGCGTTCTCGCCTTTCGGTGATATTACCACCTTGATGGTCTGGCAGAAGGGCATTGTGGATTTCACGACCTTCTTCGTCCTGTTTCTGCCATCGGCGCTGAATTTCCTGGTGCCGGCAGTGATAATGTCGTTTGCAGTGCCCGACGAAAAACCCGAGGCAGGCGGGGAAACGATTGTCATGATGCGCGGCGCACGACGGATTATCGGTTTGTTCCTGTTGACGATTATGACTGCCGTATCGTTCCACAATTTCCTGCACCTGCCGCCGGTCATCGGCATGCTGACCGGGCTGGGTTACCTGCAGGTATTCGGATTTTATCTGAAGATAACCGCGCATATCGAACATGCCAGTCCGGACAATGCCGAGCATGACGGTCAGATGGGCGACATCGTAAGTTTCGATGTGTTCCGGCCCGTGGCGCGCGCGGAATGGGACACGTTGCTGTTCTTTTACGGCGTGGTCGCCTGTGTCGGCGGGCTGGGTTTCATCGGTTACCTGGGAGTGGCGTCCGAAGTCATGTATGAGCAGTGGGGTCCTACCGCCGCCAATGTCAGCGTGGGCCTGTTGTCGGCCATCGTCGACAACATCCCGGTCATGTTTGCGGTATTGACCATGCAGCCCGATATGTCGACCGGCCAGTGGTTGCTGGTTACGCTCACCGCGGGAGTCGGCGGCAGCCTGTTGTCGATCGGTTCAGCCGCCGGTGTTGCATTGATGGGACAGGCGCGCGGCAAATATACGTTCTTCGGCCACCTCAAGTGGAGTCCGGTCATTGCACTGGGTTATGTGGCCAGCATCTACGGCCACATGTGGATCAATGAATCCTACTTCTGAATGGATTGCAGATCGTTTACTCGACGGATAGCGTGAGAGTAATCGCTTCCTGTCCGGTGCTGATCTCGCTGCGCCCGTGTTTCTCGTGTTCGTACATCCGTGTGTCTGCCTCGGGCATCTCCCGGCGCCGGCAACGGCCCGTCCGGTGCGTAGTAATTCAGGCGGTTTCCTCGAGCACCGAGCGGGCGTGATACAGGGCGTCGAGGCGTGACTGGTACATATGGCCGGTGTTGAAATGACGCAATATTTTCTGTTTTTCCAGTATTTTGCATACAGTAGTGCGGGCGCCGACCAGGAAGATTTCGCGCCCGGCGGACTTGGTGTCGATGATGATGTCTTCGATGGCGCGCGCGGAGGTGAAGTCGAGGCTTGGCACGCTGGTCAGGTCGAGCAGCATCACCTCGTAACCGGCGACACCAGCGTGGCGCCTGACCATCGCCTTGGCGGAGGAGAAACTCATCGGCCCGCTGAGGTGGAACAACATGATCTTGCCGTTGGCCTCTTCAAGAATGGTGCACTCTTCCTCTGACAGAGGGATTTCCGCAACGGCCACTGTGGTCGGCCTGATATTGCTGATCTGCATCTCGGTCATGCGGTTCATGAACAGGAAGCTGGCCATCACCATGCCGATGCCGACCGCCAGCAGCAGGTCGATGGTCACCGTGACGATCAGCACGGTGAACATGATGACCACGCCGGCCTTGGGCGCGACCGGAATGCGTTTCAGGTAGTCCCAGTCGATGATGTCGGTGCCGACCTTGATGAGGATGCCGGCCAGTACCGCCTTGGGAATCTCGCTGGCCAGCGGCCCGGCGCCGAGCACGATGGCGAGCAGCACCACCGCGTGCAGCGCACCGGAGATGGGCGTACGCCCACCCGCGTTGACGTTGACCACGGTGCGCATGGTGGCGCCGGCACCCGGCAGGCCGCCGAACAGGCCGGCAATGGTATTGCCGATGCCCTGGCCAATCAGTTCCCGGTCGGGCTTGTGCTGGGTGCGCGTGATGTTATCGGCGACCAGCGAGGTCAGCAGCGAGTCGATGGCGCCGAGGCCGGCCAGCGTCAGTCCCGAGGCGATCATTTTCAGTGCCAGGCCGGTGTCGATGACCGGTATGTCCAGGGACGGGAATCCCGTCGGGATATCACCGATCACGGGCACGTGGTATTCCATGTACAAGACATAAAACAGCGTGCCGGCAACCAGCGCAAACAGCGGTGCCGGGATCAGCCGGTTGAGCTTCGGCAGCAGCATCGGGATACCGTATACCATCGCCAGTACCGCCATACCGAGTTCGAATGAATGGTATTCGATATGGCTGACGAATCCGGGAACCGCAATGGCGGCATCCAGGGGTTTCGAAATCGCTTCCTGGCCCATGAGCGGGCCGATCTGCAGCAGGATAATGATGACGCCGATGCCGCTCATGAAACCGGACACCACCGGGTGCGGTACCAGCTCGATGTACTTGCCGATCTTCAACAGGCCGAATGCAATCTGGAACAGGCCGCCGAGAACGACCACGGTAAACGCCAGTGCCGCACCCTGTAACGGGTCGTCCGGGAACATGCCGGTGTACTGGACGAAAATGGCCGCCATGACGACCGTCATCGGTCCGGTGGGACCGGAGACCTGTGCCGGGGTGCCTCCCAGCAGGGCCGCGAAGAAACCGACGAAGATCGCGCCGTACAGTCCGGCAATGGGACCCACGCCGGTATGCCGAGGATTATCACCAGCAGTACCTGGCAAAGAATCCGCGCGGGTACTGTGGCCTGGGCGGGACCGGTGTGAGTTGTGCCCACGTGCCGGGATAAAAGTGGCCAATGCGCCAGATCCGGATGGGTGGTCTATAGACCGGATACCTGGTCTGCAGCAGGAGGCCGGCGCAGCCCATGGCCGGCGGCTTGATTTCATTATTCCTTAATTAAAACATCCGGACTTGCTGTGTTCTGGCGCATATTACTGATAATTAATGTTATTTCTCATTCGAGGTAGGCCCCGACCAATGTTGACGATGTCAACATTGGTCCCTATGCTGTACCGATGTCCACCGTACTCCGACCGGGCGGTTACCATCACGGTGATTTGAGAAACGCCCTGCTCAATGCCGCCGAGCAACAGTTGCAGGCGCAGGGTCCGGACCGTCTGAGCCTGCGCGAGGTGGCCAGGAAGGCCGGGGTCAGTCATACCGCCCCATACCGCCATTTCAAGGACAAGGCCGCGTTATTGCAGGCCCTTGCAGGGCGGGGATTCATTCGCTTGCACGCCGCCATTGAGGCGGCTGCGGCAGCGGTGCCGCACGGTCCGGAGCGGCAACTCATCGCGGCCGGTATTGCCTATGTGAGGCTGGCCGTCGACAAGCCCGCGATCACCCAATTGATGTTCAGCGGCGCGCCCGGTGCGGCGCGTACCGGCGGCCCGGCAGACATGACGGGTGCAGCCGCCTTTACCGCCTTGCAGGACATTATCGAGGCGGGCATAGAGGCCGGTGTGTTCCGCCAGCGAGAACCCCGTGAACTGGCGCTGGTGGCGTGGGCCAGCATGCACGGCCTGGCCATGTTGATTACAGCCGGACTGCTGGATGTCGATGGCGGTGATCCGGCGGCAGTGGATACGCTGGTGGGATCCGTGGCCGGTAATGTTATCTACGGAATCTCGCGCTGACCGCTAAGACTTACGCGGGTACAGGAATCGTCCGACTGACGCGGAGTGTGCGGCAGGCTAGTCTCGATACGATGCCGCATGCGGGCTTCGCGGCACCGTCTTGCAGCGCCACCCCGCTTCTCCCCGGGGGTGGCCGCTGCCTTTTCACCTGTTTACCGGCGGTTATGGCGCAGCGTGTGATAATCTCCCGTCATGCAGTTGCGCAGCCGCATAGTCCGGTGTTTGTCGGACGGTGAATTTCATTCCGGTGAGGAGCTGGGTGCCGCACTGGGCGTCAGCCGCATGGCCATCTGGAAGCATCTGCGCGGCCTGCGCGAAGCCGGCCTTGAATTCGAAATAGTCCGCGGCAAGGGTTACCGGCTGACGCGCCCCGTCGAATTACTGGATGCCGGGCAGGTGCTGGCTTCCGTCAGCGCCGGCACGCGTACCGCGCTTGGACCGATCGATGTATTCCTGGAGCTGGAGTCAACCAGTAACTGGCTGCGCGAGCAGGCGCTGGCAGGCGCTCCTTCCGGTTCGGTCTGCCTGGCTGAAACGCAGCATGGCGGACGTGGCCGTCACGGGCGCCGCTGGGTATCTCCGTTTGCAGCCAACCTTTACCTGTCCCTGCTATGGCGCAGCGAGGCCGGTGCCGCCACGCTCGGCGGATTGAGCCTGGTGACAGGCATCGGCCTGATACGTTGCCTGCACAGGCTGGGTTTGCAGCAGGCAGGTCTGAAGTGGCCGAATGACGTGCTGGTCGACGGTGCAAAGCTTGCGGGTATTCTCATCGATGTCATCGGCGAAGCGAATGGCGATTGCGCGGTCGTGGTCGGCGTCGGTATCAATGTCGACATGCCGGCGGCAGCGGCGCCGGCGATTGACCAGGACTGGACCGACCTGCAAACAGTCACCGGTGCGGTTGCGATGACTCGCAACAGCCTCGCCGCCGCCTTGCTGGACGAACTGATGCCCGCCATGCGCGAATTCGAGCTTGGCGGACTGGGCCCGTTCATGGATGAATGGCGCCGTCATGACGTGGTGGCCGGCCGGTCAATTGACCTGTTGCTGCCGGGCCGGACGGTATATGGCCGGGCCTGCGGCATCGATGACGGCGGTGCGCTGCTGGTGGAGACCGAGGCAGGGCGCGAGCGATTTGCCGCCGGGGAGGTGAGCCTGCGGGTGGCATCATGAAACTGCTGCTGGATGTTGGCAACACGGCCGTTACCTGGACGCTTGCACAAGCCGCGCGCATCGGCAGCATTGGCCGCTTCGTCTACCGGGACGGTGATTTCAACGACCTGGCCGCACGGGCCTGGTCGGAAATCCCCGTTCCGGATGCGGTCATCGTCGCCAACGTTGCCGGCAGTGATATGGCAACGGAGATTGCACGCTTCGTAACCGATGCATGGCAACTCGCGCCGGAGTTTGTACAGGCCGGTCAAACGGCCTGTGGTGTTACGAACGCCTACCGTGTGCCGGGTGAACTGGGCGTAGACCGCTGGGTTGCAATGATTGGCGCGTTTCACACACACGATGGCGCATTGTGCATCGTCGATTGCGGGACCGCGATAACGATTGACCTGCTGGCGTCTGGCGGCATGCATCGCGGCGGACTGATCTTGCCGGGAGTTGGTTTGTTGGGTAAAACACTGCAAATAAATACGGCCGGAATACAATTACAGGATGACGTGCCATCCGTGCTGCTGACGGCGCGGGGAACACATGATGCCGTTACCGGCGGTGCGCGCTACCTTGTTGCGGCGGCCATTGAGCGTATCGTGACCGATATGGGCGAGGTTGCCGGAGAACCTGTGACCACGATCATTACCGGCGGAGATGCAGAGCACCTGCTGCCGTTGATCAAGGTGCCGTTGCGACATGTACCCGGGCTGGTGCTGCAGGGTTTGGCGGTAATCTCGAGCGAGGGGGGCTGATGCGACACATTATCTATCTGCTGCTGGTGGCAAACGTAGTCTACCTGGGCTGGAACCTGCTCCAGGGCGGGCCAGTCGATGAACGCTGGTCGTCATTGCCGCCGTTGCCGGAAAATGTACGCCCCTTGTTCACCCTGCAGGAGCACGCCGGTGGCCAGTCATCATCCGTCGATGCTTCCGGGTTGAATGCACTCACCGATGCGCAGCCACCGGGGTCGGTGTCAATGCTGACCTGCCAGGCGCTCGGCCCGTTCTCGCTGCCTGCCGAAGTTGAGGCGATAGCCGGACGCCTGCGTGACACGGGGCTGGAGCCGGTGCAGCGGGCGGCAGAGAGCCGGGTCGCGAACGGTTACTGGATATACATGCCGGGCATGGACAAGGAACGGTCGAGTGAGATCGTGCAGCAGCTGGATGAAAAATATGACAAGGATTACTTCGTCGGCAAGGACTGGGTTATTTCGCTGGGGACATTCAAGGAGCTCGAGCGCGCCGAGATACGCTATGCAGAGGTACGGGGTATGGGTCTTGACGCGATACTCGAGCAGCGGTTCAGGACCAGCGAGGAATACTGGCTGGAACTGCCGAACAGCCCGGCGGCCGGCGACGTGCTTGGCGTTATTACCACAGAAAACCCGGGTTTACAGTTGCACGCCGTGACCTGCCAGTAAATTGCAGTGCCGCCTGTGATTCACTAGAATGTCCGACTTGTCCTGTATTGCCATAATGCCGGCGTAGCTCAGTTGGTAGAGCGCTTCACTTGTAATGAAGATGTCGGGGGTTCGAATCCTCTCGCCGGCTCCATTTTAATAAAGGATTTTCCGGTTCAGGGATGTCTTGATTTGGTGAGTCGTACTGAACCTGGTTAACTCCGCTATTGCCCGCCAGTTAATTTGATTTATATACCGGAGATATCTGAAGTGTCCGAGCAATACAGTAACGATCCTGTTTTGAAGAAATGGGTTAATCCATATTATTTAAAAGACAATGTGATAGATGCAATCAGGGAAAGCAGCGTTTCCAAGCCTCATTTTACCTATGCTGTGCTGGATAATTTTTTTAACGAGGATGTGCTCGATGATTATTTCGAAGTGCACAGGAGTCTCGATTTCCAGGCCGATGACCCTGGCTTGCCCTATGATTCCCATGTGGTCTTTGGCGAGAAAGGGAAAATAACAGGGTCCGAGCTTTTTTATCACAAGCCATGGCATATGCTGCTGGCAGCATATACCGGAACCGCGCTGAAATATGCCGGAGAAGAAACCAGTGTCAAGTTGCGCGCACATGCCGGTAACAGCAAGGGCTTCTGGATACACACCGATCGTACGAAAAACAAGAATGCGGCGATGGCGGCGCTCATTTACCTGAACAGGAACTGGAAAGAAGATGAAGGCTGCATGTTGCAGCTATGGGCGCGGATTGAACATGACAAAAAGTTTGACTCTGTCGATTATTCCTGGAAAGAATACGGGGAGCAAAGACTTGAATACCTGAATGAGCGTTATTGTTTGACCACCGACCTGGTAACTGTTAACGGGCTTGAGCCTGCCGAGCTTTTTTTGATCGATCAAATTACACCTGAATACAATCGCATCGTGCTGACCGATTTCGTCAGGGACCCGTCCTACCATGCGATAACTCCGAGCAATGGAAGAGTGCGATACGCTATCGTGCAGTGGTTGTTCTAGCCGCGCGCAGGATGCGTAAGCGGCGCATATCGGGACAAGTCGCACCGGAGTGTCCGGGGGGCTGCACAATCCGTTGGCTGCATCCACGCACTGCCCGTTGATTTCCCGCCACGCTACCGTGCCCGCCATTCCCGGGTAATGACGATGTCGGGGGGCGAATCCGTTCGCCAGCTGCATTAATTACGCCTGGGCCCGACCGGTCCATCCAGTCTCCCGAATAGCATGCCCCGCCGCATGTCCGATTGCTTCATATCACATTCATATCAATAACTTAAAGTTACATCAGGGTCTGCCGAATACCTCTTGGGTGCGTTCAGCACAGGCATGCTGTGCGCCACGCAGGTGGGCGCGCCAGGCGGCAAGGAAGCCCGAAAGACCAACAGAACAGGAATTGGTATGCCAGAGCAGCAGAAAACTCTCGAGGAACAGCTTCGCCAGCGCCAGTGTGAACTCGATATGCTCAAGGAGATCACCCATGTGATCAGCGGCGGGCACAGTCTCAAGGAAGTATTCAAACACGTTACGGATGCGGCGCGCGAGTTGCTGAATGCAGAAAGCGCCACCATGCCGATAATTACCCCCGACCAGGAACACTATGCTTACCGGGCCGCTTCCGGCAAGTATGCGGAAGAAGTGCTCGACTGCGAGCTGCCTGTCACAATCGGCCTGTGTGGCTGGGTCCTGCGCAACCAGCGACCGTGGTGGCATGGTACGCTGGACCTGCTGAATGACGATGAACGTAATCAGTGGGAGAAAGAGGCGGGCACCGTGCTGCTGGTTCCGCTGGTAGGCAAGCAGCGATTCCTTGGCGGCATCTCGTGTATCAACAAACTCAATGGTGACAGTTTCGACAGGGACGATCTTGATCTCCTGATGATGTTCGCCAGCCATGTCAGCATTGCTATCGAGAATGCCATGGCGTTCGACGAGCTCCGCGAGGCAAGAAATTCTGCGGAGGCGTACCGGATGCGCCTTGAAAAACTGAACGGTAAATTGATGCAGGCCAATAACGAACTCCAGTTTCTCGCCGTTCACGATCCGTTGACCGGATTGCCGAATCGTGCACTGATCGTTGACCGGCTCGAACAGGGTATCCGCGCTGCAAAACACGCCGACCGGCAGCTGGCGTTGATCATGATGGATCTCGATAACTTCAAGTCAGTAAACGACACCCTGGGTCACGGTGCCGGCGACCAGATGCTGGTCGCGCTGGGTGAACGCCTCGGAAGAATGCTGGAAGATGAGATTACAGTCGGGCGCCTGGGAGGGGACGAGTTTGCCATCGTAATGCCGGATGCGGATATTGACCGGGCGCTGGTGTTTGCAGATGATATCCATGAATTGCTGAATAAACCCGTGGATATCGATGGCCGGGTGATAACGCTCGATGCGAGTATGGGTATCTCGATTTTTCCGGACCATGGCACGAAACCCTCGGACCTTATGAAATGTTCCGACGTCGCCATGTATGTTGCGAAGCGCAATCATGACACGGTTTCCGTGTATAACTCGCAACATAATCCCTACAACCAGGGCCATCTCGAACTGACCCGTGACCTGCGTGCCGCTATCAAGCGCAACGAGATAAGTTTGTCCTTTCAGCCGAAGATTCATCTGTCCAGCGGGACACTGACCGGTGTTGAAGCGCTGGCACGATGGTCACACCCGGTGCATGGTGACGTCTCGCCTGCGCAGTTCGTGCCGATCCTGGAACAGACCGGGCTGATTGCGGAGTTTACACTGCAGGTGCTGGACAAGGCGGTTCGTTACTGCAAACAGTGTGAGCGGGCCGGCTATGAAATCAGCATTGCCGTCAACCTGTCGGTGCATAATCTCCGGGATGAAAGCCTGCCGGACCATATCGGGGATATACTGGCCGATTACGAGCTGGACTGCAGCCGGTTGACCCTGGAAATCACCGAGAGCGCGGTGATGGACAACTATTTGAAGAGTATCGATGTGCTGGGCGATCTATCTGACATGGGTATCAAGCTGGCAATCGATGATTTCGGCACCGGGTATTCCTCCCTGGGTTATCTCAAACGCATGCCGGTCCAGCAGTTGAAGATCGATCGCTCATTCGTCAGCGATATGATCAGCAACCGGGACGATGCAGTCATCGTGCGTTCCACGATCGACCTGGCGCACAACCTGGGACTGACGGCGGTGGCCGAAGGCGTTGAAACAGAGGAAGTGCTGGCCGTGCTGAGCGAGATGGGCTGTGACGTCGCGCAGGGCTTTTTGATCAGCCGTCCGTTGCCGCAGGAGGAGTTTTTCCTCTATCTCAGGAACTGTGACTGGATCGTTGCGGCAGCGAGTGCTGCCTAGCAAGTCCTGCCGGTACGGTCAGTGCGTGGGGCGGTGCCGCAGCAATGATTTATCAAACCCCCTGGATTTCGTGGCTGCACTGCCTGCACATCGACGACCCCGGAAAAAAAGAACCCCGCCAATGGCGGGGTTCTTTGCCTTGAAAAGCCCGTGTTCAGGCAGCCGTGACGTTGCTTGCCTGCAGACCCTTGGGTCCCTGTTCCACGTCGAAGTTTACGCTTTGGCCTTCCGCGAGGGTCTTGAAGCCGTCGCCGCTGATTGCCGAGAAATGGACAAAGACATCATCACCGCCATCGGCCGGTGAAATAAAACCGAAGCCCTTGGACTCGTTGAACCATTTGACTGTTCCTGTAGCCATGTTACTTACCTCATCATAAATATTGAAAAAAGTTATTCAATCGCGAAACGTGAAAGGCAAGTACAGAAGGTGTTGGTGGGACATTCGGTAAAACCTGTAAACGTGCAACTGATAAATCGTAATCGCCCCTGCCGCAGGTATCGCCCGCGGCAGTACTGATTACGCCTGGAATATACACGAAAAAGCTTGCGGGTGACTTGTGCGGCGGGCTTGCTTGGGCGACTCAGTCCTTGCGCGGGTTCTTGTCGGAAGTTATTCCCGGCATCTCGGAGAGCAGCAACTGACGTTCCTCGGCATTCAGATTTGCGATGCGGCGATCGTGTATCTTGCGCCGTTCTGGTGCAGCCAGGCTGGCATCCTCGATGGTAAGCGCAGCGGTGTCTTGTGGTTTGCGCCGGTCTTTCCGGTTTCTCATGGTGTGCCTCCCGGTATGTCTGCAGACCCCTTAATCATGGTTAACGGCGGATTTGTCCACACCTTGAGTAATAAAACATATATATAACAACAAGATAATAAATTTCTGCGCCAGGCAGTGTGCACGGGCGGATATCAGCCGCCGTGAGCGCGTTCACAAAATGAGCAAAATAACTGTATGCCGGGACCTTTGTGCCGATATGTCCGTTGTCAATTCGAATAAACGACACATGTCATACGGTTTTTCCTGTTAGCGGATCGAGGAATATGCGGAAACTGGGCAAGCAGTTCAGAATCTTCAACTCGCTGGGCGTCATCAGTTTGCTGGTACTGATCGCGGTGGTGTTAACAACCATTACCGGGTCTGCTTCCGCTAAACGCGATCTCGATGTCAGGACGCAAAGCCTGATTCATTCCCATCTGTCAGTCCCCGCCGAACAGCCCGACGCATCCTTGCGCCGTTTTCTGCAGCGCTGATATCACGTTGCCAATAGATACTTTGCAGGAGCGGGCCTGCCCGAGAACAATTTCTGCGCGGAGTTGATTCGCGGCTGGCCGCAACCCTGCATTCATACTATGTGCTGCGCCTGATCAATCGCCACCGAAACGCGCCAGTACATAATCATCCACGATTTTCTGAAAGTCGGCGGCGATGGTATCACCCTTCAGCGTGACGGTTTTTTCGCCATCGACATACACCGGTGCGACCGGTTTTTCCCCGGTGCCGGGCAGGCTGATGCCGATATCGGCATGTTTGCTCTCGCCGGGGCCGTTGACCACGCACCCCATCACGGCCACCTTCATTTCTTCCACCCCGGGATAGTGCCGTCGCCACTCCGGCATCTGTGTGCGCAGGTGTGACTGGATATCCTGTGCGAGTTGCTGGAAATAGTGGCTGGTGGTGCGCCCGCAACCGGGACAGGCGATGACGGCCGGCGTGAAATGACGCAGGCCCATGGACTGCAGCAGTTCCTGCGCCACGATCACCTCGCGGGTGCGATCACCGCCCGGTTCCGGTGTCAGTGAAATGCGGATGGTGTCGCCGATGCCTTCCTGCAGCAGCACGGCGAGTGCGGCGGTGGAGGCGACAATGCCCCTTGAGCCCATGCCGGCCTCGGTCAGGCCGAGGTGCAGGGCATAGTCGCACCGCGCCGACAGCATGCGGTAGACGGTAATCAGGTCCTGTACGCCGCTCATCTTTGCGGACAGCGTGATGTGATCGCGCGGCAGTCCAAGCGACTCGGCCTGCGCGGCACTTTCCAGCGCCGAGGTCACCATGATTTCATGCATGATCTCACCGGAGTCCAGTGGTTCGGTGCGCCGCGAATTTTCGTCCATCAGGCGCGCCACCAGCGCCTGGTCGAGGCTGCCCCAGTTCACGCCGATGCGTACCGGTTTGTCATATTTTCCGGCGGTCTCGACCATGGTGGCAAACTGTTCGTCTTTCTTCCGCCCGCGGCCGACGTTGCCGGGGTTGATGCGATACTTCGACAGGAGGCGGGCGCAATCCGGATATTTCGCCAGCAGCTTGTGGCCGTTGAAATGGAAATCGCCGACCAGTGGAACAGCATCATCCGCCTGCGCCAGTTGCTCGACAATGTCCGGTACCGCGCGAGCGGCAGCGTCCGAATTGACCGTGATGCGCACCAGTTCGGAGCCGGCGTGGGCGAGCTCCCGTACCTGCGTCACGGTCGCGGCAACATCAGCCGTGTCGGTATTGGTCATGGACTGGATCACGACCGGTGCGGTGCCGCCGATAGTGACATCGCCGACCATGACCGGTATGGAATGACGGGCGTGTCTCGTGTGCTCGGTAGCAGACATGTGTTTTCGCCAGGATTAAGGGCTGCCTATGATAATCGAAATCAGATTGGACTGGCTAATTCCGTGCAAGACCGGGGTCAGGGCACAATTTTTCCTTATACTCCATTCGAAAATAACCGGTTTCTGTGCATCATATGCCATTGGAATACAAGGGGTAATAGGCTCCAGCCGCCGTGCCCGGGCCCATGAACTTCATGCTCAAAAATCCCTTGCATCATGAAAAGTACTGTATATAATCACAGTTACTGTACAGATAACCAGTAAATGACCATGCCCCAAAACACCTTGACCGCCCGACAGGCCGAAATCCTCGAATTGATTCGTAGCTACATTGCAGAAGAGGGTTGCCCGCCCACGCGCGCCGAAATCGCCGATACCCTTGGGTTCCGTTCCCCAAATGCCGCGGAAGACCACCTGCGCGCACTGGAACGCAAAGGCTTTATCGAGCTGGTACCCGGCGCATCGCGTGGCATACGACTACTTGAAGAGGACTACGGTCTGCCGGTGGTCGGGCGTGTTGCGGCAGGCGAACCGGTCCTGGCGGAGGAGCATATCGAGGACTATTGCCAGGTAGATCCCGACACATTTCACCCGCGGGCGCATTACCTGCTGCAGGTGACCGGTGACAGTATGCGGGATATCGGTATTCATGACGGCGATCTGCTGGCCGTGCACCGCACACGACGGGCCGTGAACGGCCAGATCGTGGTGGCACGGCTGGACGACGAGGTTACTGTAAAACGTTTCCGGCAACGCGGTTCTATCGTACGCCTGCTGCCGGAAAACCCGGACTACGAACCCATCCGTGTCGACCTGCGCGAGCAGGACCTTGTTATCGAGGGCCTGGGTGTCGGCATTCTGCGCAAGGAGATCGAGTAATGAATACTGCCAAACAATTGCATCATCTTGATGCGGCAAACAGGCCGTCGGTCAGCGGCTCATCGCTGGTGACCTCAAGTGGTTGTTCCGTGCTGGACGAGATGCTGCCCGGTGGCGGTTGGCCGAAGGGCGGCGTGGTCGAACTGGTCATCCCCGACGATTATGCCGATGCCATCGGGCTGGTGATGCCGGCCTTGCGGCGCCTCAGCCAGCAGGGACGCTGGATTACCCTGGTGACGCCGCCGCTACCCTCGCGCACAGTGGTTTTTACCGACCGGGAAATCAATGCAAACCATGTGTTGCAGGTCAATCCGCATCCCGGACGCAGTGGGCTGTGGACGGTCGAGTCCCTGTTGCGTAGTGGCGATTGCTCGGCCGTGCTGGCCTGGCCGGGCTGCGATACCGAGTTGATGGATATTCGGCTGCAACGGGCTGCAGAGACGGGCAAGACCCTGTGCCTGTTATTTCGTTACGAGAGCGTTGCGACGCATCCCTCCGGTGTGGACATACGTTTGAAAGTTGAAATCAGCGAAGGTGAGAGGGTTGTGTACCGCGTAAATAGCCGCGGTGACGCTCTGTCGGGTATTACCTTGTAGGCGCGATTGATCGCGGCAAGAGTAACGTGGCAGGCGCGGCGCAGCTAAAGAGAACAGGGTTATTTCATCTGCTGTCGCCGATGCGCATTCAGGTCAATACCGCTCTTCAGCAGGATCAGCAGAATAAACGCAACGGGTAATGAAACGACGTCTGTGCCGTGTACCTGGTTGGCTCGCCTTATTCCTGTCGGGCATTCACCCACCCGGAATTGTTATCAAGCCACCTCAAGCTTAGCCAGTACCAGAGCGTAATAGGAACCATCATTGCAAACCAGCTCCAGTCCTCGATAAGGAACAGTTTTTTTATCCAGTCCTGGCCGGTAATCAATTGAGACCATGGCAGGCAGTAGAGGGTAAAGGCCAGGCAGACCCAGATCAGTATCAGGGCGCCTTTCCTGGTGTCAATCGCTGAAAAAGCCAGAAAAACCCATAGTGGCATATTGTCGGTCTTTTCCACTGCTAACCTCCCTCGTTGTTATAAGTCGTAACTTTATAATTATTCAGCTTGCGCAACCAACATATATCACAGTATCGATTGGCAGGAAACCGGACTTCGCTGTGTGATGTCATGATGACTGCCCGGGCTGCATGGTATCCGGTCCCGAAATGAAACGACTAAACAGGACGCAGGTGAAAGTTGTTGCGTCAGCTATTAATAGCCGCGCTCGTCTGGAGTGTTAAACACCTTGTTCAGATTTATCTTTTTTATGTTTTAAATAACCGTGCAAAAACCAGCCGATTATTATACCGATGGCAAGCAGAAGAAACATAAGCAGTGAGCGGGACATTTGAATTGACCAGAACAGGAACTGGATCTCGACGACAGTTACATTCTGAATGATGAAGAGAACAGTCAGACCGGCAAGTATCAGTATCAGTATCAATTTGAAATTCACTGTTGCGTTAGCCTGTTTGGCCGATAATTGTATACACGGCAGTCAGTATAAGCCGCTGCATAAGGCAGAGGCCAGGCGAGGTTCCTTCATGCCTTTTTCTTTCCCGTTATCATGGCCTTGACCAGATTCTCATCATGCAAGCGACTGGACACAAGCACACCTGCGATATGCAGGAAAATCAGAAACAAGGTGAAATTCGTGGATACCTCGTGAATTTCTTCCCAAAATTCCTCCTCATGATCGTCATGCCCGTCATTGTTTTCATCCTGATCGGCATAGGCATTATTGGTTATCGTGATTTCAGCATTTATCAACGCTAATGGGCCAAGACCTTCTTCGACTGCATAAACTTTCAGGCCGCTCACCGATACAACAAACAAGCTCAATATTAAAGCCATAATCATATAGCCACCCGCGGGATTATGCCCAACATAGTGCTTTGGCCTTTTTTCAATCAGCTCTTTTATGTACTGGATAACGACGCCCGGCGAATATATGAAATTGCCAAAACGCGCATACTTGCTGCCGATTAAACCCCAAATCACTCTGAATATAATCAGGCCGAGAACGGCATAGCCGGAATAAATGTGCCAGATATTCTCTTCCTCCGCGGTGAAGTATGCAATGACAAAGGAAACGACCAGTGACCAATGAAATGTGCGAATTAATATATCCCAGACTTGAATAGTATTTTCATTCTTCATTGCTTTTGCTTACCAGTATGTTGTTGATTATGCAGCCTGACGCCTGCATGGAGCGCCGTGTACCGGCACCACTCCCGTGAAAATTATATACGCATGGCAGGCCCGCCCCAACCAGGTCCGGATATGACGCATTACCATGCCTGCAGCGTCCTGCTTGCACCGGCGAGTATTGTTCTATGAGCTGGTCCCTGCGGAGGAACAACGGGGGCCGGCACGGCAGGCCGGAGATTCAGTCGGCCTCGCCCCGACGCACTGAATCCGTGTATTCATGATAGAGCATGATCATACGCCGCCATAGCGGGCCGGGATTGCCATCGCCGACAGCCGTGCTGTTGAGTTGTATTACGGGCGAGATTTCGCGCGTTGAGCTGGTAAGCCAGATTTCTTCGGCCAGGTAAAGATCATCGGCCGGGATGTCGGCTTCACGAAAGGGAATGGCATGGTTGGCGGCGAGTTCCAGTACCAGGTCACGGGTGATGCCCGGCAACAGGGCATTGCTGTTCGGGGGCGTGATCAGCAGGCCGTTTTTCACCATGAACAGGTTGCTGGCCGCGCCCTCGATAGCCCTGCCGTTATTGATCAGTATGGCCTCGGCCGTGCCGGCATCAATGGCTTGCTGGCGCAGCAGCACATTGGGCAGCAGGGTGATCGCCTTGATATTACATTGCGACCAGCGAATATCATCCAGCGTTACAGCCCGGACACCAGGTTCGGCAGCGGTATCACGGTTGACAGTGACTGGATTGCTCATGCAGAACACGGTGGGTGTGATTTTGTCCGGAAAAGCGTGGTCCCGTTTGGCCGCAACGCCTCGCGTTAACTGCAAATAGACAGCCTGGTCATTACCATCATTGCGCGCAATTAATTCTTCCAGCAGTCGCTCCCATTCTTCGTCGCTCATCGGATTTTGCATACGCACGCCGTTGAGGCTGTTTTCGAGACGCTTGAGGTGATGGGCGAGGCGGAACAGTTTGCCGCCATAGACAGGAATTACCTCGTAAATGCCATCGCCGAACAGGAATCCACGGTCAAGTACAGATACCTGTGCCTGGTCCAGCGGCAGAAAGCTGCCATTAAGGTAGACCGTTGCAGCCACGCATGCAGCCTATTCGAAGTACAGCAGCGCTTCGTCTGTTATGCGTTGCCAGAATGAACCTTCGCTGACATCCTGCAGGCTCACCAGGGGTTGCTCGGCTACAATCGACTCGCCGAGCTTTACCTGCACGGTGCCGAGCGCCGTTCCTGCGCTGACCGGTGCCATGATATGGTTATCGATCTTCATCGAGGCATCCAGTTCTTTATACTGACCACGCGGGATGGTGACATACAGGACATGGTCAAGGCCCAGCGATACGTTATCGATGCTGCCTTTCCAGATGCGTGAGGTGGCAAGCGCTGCACCGGAATCGTACAGCTTGTGGGTTGTATAGAAACGGAAACCGAAGTTAAGCAAGGCCTGGCTTGCCTCTGCGCGTGCATTTATGCTGCCGGTGCCGAGTACCACGGTAATCAGACGCATGCCGTCTTTTTTAGCGGAAGTTACCAGGCAGTATCCGGCGGATTCGGTATGCCCGGTTTTGACCCCGTCCACGCTGTCGTCGCGCCATAGCAGCTTGTTGCGGTTGTACTGGGTAATATCATTGAAGGTGAATTCCTTCTGTGAATACCATTTGTAGTATTCCGGGTGTTTTTCGATGACCAGCGCAGCCAGGTGCGCGATGTCCCATGCAGTCATGTAATGTTCGCTATCCGGCAGACCGGTGGAATTCATGAAATGGCTGCCCTTAAGGCCGATTTCCACTGCGATCTTGTTCATTAATGCTGCAAAGGTTTCCTCGCTGCCGGCAATGTGCTCGGCCAGCGCAACGGTGGCGTCGTTGCCGGACTGTACAATCATGCCGAGTAACAGGTCCTGGACAGACACTTGCTTGCCGACCTCGACGAACATGCGCGAGCCGGGTGTGCGCCAGGCCTTTTCACTGATAGTGACCATGTCGGTCAACGCTATATTGCCGGAGGCCAGTTCGTTGAAGACCACGTAGGCGGTCATCAGCTTGGTGATACTTGCCGGCTCGATAGACTGGTCTGAATCCTGCTCGGCGATGACCCGGTGGCTGTTGAAGTCCATGATGATGAAGGACTTGGCCCCGGTGGAAGGCGGTTTCGGAATGGGCAGGGCGGCGCCGCTGGCCACGCCCTGTATTATCAGGAGGCCTGCAAATAATACTATACTAATCAAACTTTTATACATGATTTTCCTGTGTGGCGTCATACATGAAGAGGCCCGCATTGTCCGCATCCAACAGTCAATTTGCAACGGTTGAGGTTGCCCTAGCGCACCTGGGAGCGGGAGGCATTTATGCCCAGTGGTTTGAGTTCACGGGATACCCGGTCGGCTTCGCTGATATCGGCAAGCGGACCGACCTGCACCTTGTAAAAAATACCGTTACCGGTAGCAGCTTCCACGATCCTCACACCGCCCAGATTCTGCCTCTCAATGCTTTGCCGCAGCTGTTCGGCATTGTCGCGGCTCTGAAATGCGCCGACTTGCAAAAACACGGGCGAGTCGGCCGACTGTGCCTGCGGTATGAAAGCCTGTGTCTGCGATGGCGGGGCTTCCGCCAGAGTGGTGGCTGCGCGTGACTCGATGGCGCGGACCTCCACCCGGGTAGTACCCTTGCCGAGCATGCCAAGCTTGACGGCTGCGGCATACGACAGGTCGATAATGCGTCCATCATGAAATGGCCCGCGATCGTTCACCCGTACAATGATCTTGCGACCGTTATCGAGATTTCTTACCTCCACATAACTCGGCAGCGGCAGGGTCTTGTGCGCCGCGGTCATCGCGTACATGTCATATGGCTCGCCGCTTGACGTGCGTCGACCGTGGAATTTTGTGCCGTACCAGGAGGCATGGCCTGTTTGACGGTAGCCCTGGCTGGAAGCAAGCGTGTGGTAGCGTTTGCCGTAAACCATGTATGACGCCGGATTGCCATAACGGCTGAGCGGGTCCGCACGCGGGATGGCGTCCGGGACACTGGAGACATCGCGCGGGTTGGCCGGCGCGCTGTCACGCGGCTCGAACACCTTGTCCGTCGAGCAGGCTGCCAGGCCTGCAGAAACCAGGGCGAGCCAGGCAAGCCGTCGTACCGGCCTAGTCATCTTGTGTTGCTTCATAGGCATCACGAATTTCCTCGCTCAGCTGATAAACCGCCATCGCATATAGCGGACTGTGATTATAACGCGTGATCGTGTAAAAGTTGTTGAAACCCAGCCAGTACTCGGGACCATCCTGCTGCTCGAACTCGATCAACGCGGCGACCAGGTCGTCCGGGTAGTCTTCGGCCGGAAAAATACCGTCGTGGCGCAGGGCATCCAGTACAGTATTCGGTTTGTAACCGAGTTTCAGCGTGGTGTGAAAGTCATTACCGGTCACTTTTGCCCGGGTTGCCACCGGCGCGCCCGATTCCCAGCCATGTTTGCGGAAGTAATTGGCCACGCTGCCTATGATGTCCTGCGGGCTGTTCCACAGATCACGTTTGCCGTCTTCACTGAAGTCAACGGCATAGTGCCGGTAACTGCTGGGTATAAATTGTCCGTAGCCCATCGCACCTGCATAGGAGCCGGTCGTTTTTAATAGGTCTATGTTTTCCTCACGCCCCAGCAGCAGGAACTGTTCCAGCTCGCCGGTAAAAAACCGGCTGCGAGGCGGGTAATCGAAGGCCAGCGTGGACAGTGCGTCCAGCACCCGGTGTCTGCCGGTATTGCTGCCGTAGCGTGTTTCGACACCGATTATTGCGACAATCACCTGCGGATCGACACCGAACTCTTCCTGCGCCCTGGCAAGGATGTCCGCATGCTTTTTCCAGAATGAAACGCCACCGTCGATTCGACTGGCGGTGAGGAACAGCTTGCGGTATTCAAACCAGCGCAGTTTCTTCTCGGCCGGTTTGCGCATCAGCTCCAGGATGTCTTCACGTCGCTCGGCCTTGCTGAACAGGGACTCCAGTTCGTTACGATCGAAACCATGTTGCTCGACCATATTGTCGATAAAGACTTTTGCCGAATCATTATTGGCGTAAGTTGACCGGTCCGACACGGCCAGGGCCGGAATGCTTGCCGAGCATGCCATCAGGACAGCGAGCAACGGTGTCACTGTTATAAATTTTAACTGCATGATTCCAATACCTTTGCGAGCCATTGCGGGAACATTCTAGCACTGAATGATGTAATCAAGTGGGTAACAATTTCCGGTGGGTCCGGATTGACATCAGGATGCCGAAGCTGGCCATCAAAGTAACAATTGACGTACCACCATAGCTGATCATCGGCAGCGGCAGTCCGACGACCGGCAGCAGCCCGGTTACCATGCCGGTGTTTACCATAAAATAGACGCAAAAGGTCATCGACAGGCTCCCCGCCAGCAGGCGCGTGAATGTGTCCTGCGCCTGGATAGCGATCAGGATGCCGCGGACCACTATAAATGTATAGAAGGCAAACAGGACCAGGATGCCGAGCAGGCCGAATTCCTCGCCCAGCACGGCAAAGATAAAGTCGGTGGAGCGTTCCGGCAGGAAATCCAGCTGTGATTGTGTGCCGTTCAACCACCCCTTGCCGAACAGGCCACCGGACCCGATGGCGATTTTTGACTGGATTATGTGGTAGCCGGAGCCAAGCGGATCGCTTTCCGGGTTGAGCATGGTGATCACGCGCTGCCGCTGGTAATCATGCATATAGTGCCAGAAGGCCGGGGCCGCGGCGGCGACCAGCACAGTGAAAAAACCGAGTACCCGCCAGCGCAGGCCGGCCAGGAACACCACGAAAAAACCGGAGCTGGCAATCAGCAGGGCGGTGCCGAGATCGGGTTGTTTGGCGATCATCAGCACCGGTGCCGCGATCAGTACCGCGGCCGTGAGCAGTTGCCAGGGTTTGGGCGGCAGGCGGGCTTCGGCCAGGTACCACGCGACCATCATCGGTACCGCCAGCTTCATTATTTCCGAGGGTTGGAAACGCACGATATACAGGTTGAGCCAGCGCTGCGCCCCGCCACTGGTTTCGCCGCTGACCAGCACGGCGACCAGGAACAGCACGCCGACCATGAAGACCCACGGCGTCACGCGCAGCAGCAGCTGCGGCGGCACCTGGGCGACAAAAAACATCCCGGTAAACGCTATTGCAAGCCTCACGAGCTGGCGTTCAACCAGTTCGATGTCGCCGCCGCCCGCGCTGTAGAGCACGATGAGTCCGAGGACCGACAGGCCAAGCAGGCTGAACAATAATTGCGCATCGAGATGCAGGCGGTATTGCCAGCCGCGCCGACTTGCATCCTCGTGGTGGCGTGTGGCCACAAAACTCATTGCTCCGGCTCCACCAGGTATGCGTCCAATATCTTGCGCGCGATTGGTGCGGCCACTGCGCCGCCGCTACCGCCATTTTCAACAATTACGGCAACCGCGATTCGCGGCGCTTCGACCGGGGCAAACGCAATGAAAAGCGCATGGTCACGCAGTTTTTCAGCAATTGCTGCGGCTTCGTATTCTTCTTCCTGCTTGAGACCGTATACTTGCGCGGTACCGGTTTTGCCGGCCATGCGGTAGGTACTGTCCTTGCCGATGGCGCGGGCGGTGCCGCGTGCGCCGTGTACCACATCGATCATTGACCCAATGACGGCATCCCAGTGAGCTTGTTCCGCAATGCTGATGGTTTCCAGAGATCGCGGTAAATGGGGAATCAGCGCCTGGGTGTTGGCGGCCTGTTCAGCATAAACGATGTTCGGCTGCAGCATGCGTCCACCGTTTGCCAGTGCCGCGGTCGCGGTTGCCAGCTGTACCGGCGTGGTCAGGAAAAAGCCCTGGCCAATGCCGGTAATAATGGTTTCTCCCGGGAACCAGGGTTGATCATGTCGGCGTCGCTTCCATTCGCGTGACGGCAGCAGGCCGGCCAGTTCACCCACGATGTCGATGCCCGTGGTGCGACCGAAGCCGAAATTGCCGAGGTAATTATGCATGTTGTCGA
Source organism: uncultured Halobacteria archaeon (assembly GCA_963768575.1). Taxonomy (GTDB): domain Bacteria; phylum Pseudomonadota; class Gammaproteobacteria; order UBA9214; family UBA9214; genus UBA9214. The sequence goes on along the minus strand of CAVYIJ010000013.1, from coordinate 342,860 downwards.
TGCCGAGCGACAGCGCCAGGTCATAAAAGTACACATCACAGGATTGCCCGATTGCAATATTCAAATCGACCGTGCCGTGGCCTGTGCGCTTCCAGTCCCGGTATTTGCGGCTGTTGCCCGGCAGGGTGTAATAACCCGGGCAAAATGTCTTTGAGTGGCTGCCGGTCACGCCAAGTTCCAGGCCGGCCAAACCGATAAAGGGCTTGATGGTAGAGCCGGGCGGGTACTGCCCGCGCAAGCCCCGGTTGAACAGTGGTTCGCGCTTGTCCTCACGCAGAGCCTTGTAGGCGTCGAAGTCAATGCCATTGACGAAAGGGTTCGGATCGTAGGTCGGCTGGCTGACGAACGCGATAATGTCCCCGTTGTCGGGATCGAGTGCGACCGCCGCGCCGGTCATGCCATCAAGAGCTTCCTCGGCTGCGCGTTGCACCCGTGAATCGAGCGTCAGGTACAGGTTTTTTCCCGATATCGGTGGATTGCGGTTCAAAATGCGCAGCACACGGCCCTGTGCGGTGGTTTCGACCTGTTGCAATCCGACCTTGCCGTGCAGCAGTCCCTCGTAGGTTTTTTCAATACCGATTTTCCCGATGTGGGTCGTGCCGCGGTAATTCGAGGTATCCAGTTCTTTTAGCGCCTGTTCGTCTATACGGCCGACATAACCCAATGCATGAACTGCAAGGTTGCCCAGCGGGTAGTGCCGCGCCAGGCCGGCGGTGATATCCACACCGGGGAAACGGTGCCGGTTCACGGAAAAGCGGGCAACATCCTCGTCACTCAGATTGAACAGCAGCGGGATTGCCTCGAAAGCGGGCTTGCGCGCCAGTAATTTATTGAAGCGTGTCCGGTCTGTATCACGGATATCCAGGATTCCTGCGAGTGCGTCGAGGGTCGCACCCATGTCGTCGATCTGTTCCGGTGTGATCTCCAGCCGGTAGGAGGGCAGGTTTTCAGCCAGTACAATGCCGTTGCGGTCAAAAATAAGGCCGCGGTTCGGCGGGATCGGTTGCAGCTTGACGCGGTTGTCTTCGGACAGGGTAGTGTAATGTTCGTGCGAGATGACCTGCAGGTAAAACAGTCGGCCGAACAGGATGAGCACCATAAGGCCGGCGAAAACCAGCAAAAAAATACCGCGATTCAGGATCAGCCTTGATTCGTAAAAATGATCCTTGAGCGTGAGTCGATGCGCCATTGATTAACGAACGCGGAATTGATGCCGCAAGCCTCGCAGCAGGAAATAAACCACCGGCCACAACAACAGCCCCAGCAAGGAAGGCGCCCAGAAATACCACGGTACGTCTGGCCGACCGATAATGCGGCTGATCCATAACGCCAGCAACTGGTGCAGTATCAGCAGTACCATGACAGTGAAGGCCTGCTGCATGATCGGGAACAGCCGTATCCGCTGATGCAGCCGCAGTGTCAGGTAGGCCACGACCGTCAGTGACAGGGCATGCTGGCCCAGCACCGTGCCGGTGACCAGGTCGACCAGCAGGCCGACAAACCAGCCGGTACTGACGCCAACCCGGTCCGGCACCGCCATGCACCAGTAAATCAGCACCAGCCCGACCCAGTCAGGCCGCGCATACCTGGCCCAGTCCGGCAACGGTACAATCGTCAGCAGCAGTGCAACGATAAAAGTGAACACGATGACGCCACCACCGCTGTGCCTTGCCAGGTTCATGGTGTTTCCGCCTGTGCCTTGTCATCCGTGCCTGCGGTCGTTTCGTCAGCGGTGATCACGTCGATCGAGGGCGTGTTGTTCGCATTCTCCGGCCCCGCCGGCTCCAGTAACGGGGATTCGCCCGGCCATACCAGCAACACTTCGCGGCTGCGATTGAGTTCAGCCAGCGGGGTGGCGATGACCTGTGAAAATGTCAGGCCGGGGTCGTGCCGCACGGCGCTGACGGTTGCAACCGGATAACCGGGTGGAAAGTGTCCGCCAAGACCCGATGTCACCAGCAGGTCGCCCGGCCTGATATCGGCATTGTTGGGTATATAGGGCAGCTCAAGCCGGTTGATGGTGCCGCTGCCAAGTGCAATCGTGCGCAGGCCGTTTCGATTGACCTGCACCGGGATGGCATGCGAGGTATCGGTGATCAGGATTGCGGTGGATGTATACGGGCCGGCGTGCACGATCTGGCCCATGACGCCCTTGGCATCGAGCAACGGCTGTCCCGGGAAAATATCATGAAGTTCGCCCCGATTGATCACGACCTGGTGCTTGTACGGGTCGAGGTTGACTGACATGAGTTCTGCAATCAGTACTTTTTCGCCGACTTCGAACGACGAATCGAGTAGTTCCCGCAGGCGTATATTTTCCGTTTCCAGTGCGGCGAGTTTCTGCATCTGTACTTTCTGCATCAATTGCCTGGTACGCAGGCTGTCGTTTTCCTCCTGCAGTTTGCGGCGGGTGGCGAGCGACTCGCTGAACCAGTCCGACATGGTGCGGGGCAGTTCGATAGTCATTTGCAGCGGGTAGATAATAAGGGAGAGCCCGGCGCGCAGTGATTCCAGGCTTTTGTACTTGTGGTCCATCACCATGAGGACAGTCGACAGCGCGACAAACACGATCAGGCGCGTTGTGATTGATGTACCTTGTGTGAAAATTAGCTTGATCGGGCGCCCCTCGGTAAAGCAATGCGCAGTTTGTGCGCATTCTCATACTCCCTCTCCCTCCGGGAGAGGGTCGGGGGGAGGGGATAATAATACGGACCAATAATATCCCCTCATCCTGGCCTTCACCCGGTGGGGAAGGAATGCAACTGTTATCTAATGAGGGGTGATTATACTTTCGCTGCAGCGTGAAGCGTTAGATTTGATATCTTCCCGCTACAGTTTGTTATTCTACGGTAAAAACGTCACCGCCGCGCTCGTCAAACAGTTCGAGGGCGCGGCCACCGCCGCGTGCCACGCAGGTCAGCGGGTCATCGGCGACCACCACCGGCAGCCCGGTTTCTTCCATCAGCAGTTTGTCCAGGTCGCGCAGCAGGGCGCCGCCGCCGGTGAGGACGATACCGCGTTCGGCAACGTCTGCGCCCAGTTCCGGCGGGGTCTGCTCCAGCGCGGTCTTCACGGCGCCGACGATGCCGGCCAGCGGTTCCTGCATTGCCTCGAGGATTTCGTTGTTATTGAGTGTGAAACTGCGCGGGATGCCCTGCGAGAGGTTGCGGCCCTTGACCTCCATTTCATTGACTTCCTTGCCGGGGTAGGCGGAACCGATTTCGTGCTTGATGCGCTCGGCGGTGGCCTCGCCGATCAGGGTGCCGTAATTGCGCCTGACATAGTTAATGATGGCATCGTCGAAGCGGTCGCCGCCGATGCGCACCGATGAAGAATAGACGATACCATTCAGTGAGATAACGGCGACTTCCGATGTGCCGCCGCCAATATCAAGCACCATTGAGCCACGTGCCTCGTCGACCGGCATGCCGGCACCGATCGCCGCGGCCATCGGTTCCTCGATCAGGTAGACTTCGCGGGCGCCGGCACCGGCGGCCGATTCGCGGATTGCACGACGCTCGACCTGGGTTGAGCCGCACGGCACGCAGATCAGGACCCGTGGGCTGGGCTTGAAGAAGCGCGCTTCGTGCACCTTGTGGATAAAATGCTGCAGCATTTTTTCGGTAAGGGTGAAGTCGGCAATCACGCCGTCTTTCAGCGGCCGGATGGCAGTAATGTTGGCCGGCGTGCGGCCGAGCATCAGTTTTGCCTCTGCGCCAACGGCGGCAATGCTCTTGGGGCCGCCGGGTCCACGGTCCTGGCGGATTGCCACTACCGAGGGTTCGTTCAGCACAATGCCTTGCCCCCGCACGTAAATCAGTGTGTTAGCCGTGCCCAGGTCAATGGACAGGTCATTGGAAAACATCCCGAACAGGCTTTTTATCAAGATTCAGTCCCGCTTGATTCGTGTCGTGAAAAAGAAAGCAGGTAATCTAACAACGGGGGGCGTTCGGAGCAAGGAAATACACCGAAAATCGTCTTTTCAGGGAGATCGACCTTTCGGCAGGCAGTGGTGTTCTCGCCAAACGATTATGCTACCTTTGCGTCCCTCGTTTATTGCGCGAATGACTTGATAGTGGAGTATTTATGGCGCTGGATGCCTCGGATGTTGAAAAAATCGCTCACCTTGCACGGCTCGGGATCGATCCCGCCGATGTTCCTGAATACACGCGTAACCTGTCGGAAATACTTGCGTTCGTCGATCAGTTGAACGCGGTCGATACCACCGGCGTAGAACCACTCGCGCACCCGCTGGATGCAACGCAGCGGCTGCGGCCGGACCGGGTCAGCGAAAGCAATGACCGTGAAAGTTTTCAGAGCGTAGCGCCGCTGGTCGAGGCCGGCCTGTACCTGGTGCCGCGGGTGATCGAGTAAGCCGGATCGAAATCATGCATCAGAAGAGTCTTGTCGAACTGGCTGCCGGGCTGCAATCCGGCCAGTATTCCAGCGAGGAGTTGACGCGCGCCTGTCTGACGCGCGTCAGTGAACTTGACGGTGCCCTCAATTGTTTTATCACGGTTACCGCCGAGCAGGCGCTGGCCGCCGCGCGGGCGGCGGACGAGCGCATCAGGCAGGGAAATGCGGGGCCGTTGACCGGTATCCCGTTCGCGCACAAGGACATCTTCTGCACCCGGGGTATCAGGACCAGTTGCGGTTCGAAAATGCTCGATAACTTCGCCGCACCGTACGATGCCACCGTCACGCAAAAATTACAGGCGGCCGGCGCCGTCATGCTGGGCAAGACCAACATGGACGAGTTCGCCATGGGTTCGTCGAACGAGACCAGCTTCTACGGGCCGGTGAAAAATCCCTGGGATAAGGCCACGGTACCCGGTGGTTCATCGGGCGGTTCCGCGGCAGCGGTTGCGGCCCGGCTGGTGCCGGCGAGTACCGGCACCGATACCGGCGGTTCCATTCGGCAGCCGGCCGCGCTGTGCGGGATTACCGGTCTGAAACCGACCTACGGACGCGTATCACGCTACGGCATGATTGCGTTTGCCTCCAGTCTTGACCAGGGCGGCCCGTTTACCCGCTCGGCCGAAGATGCCGCCATCATGCTGGGCGCCATGGCCGGTTTCGACGAACGCGACTCCACCAGCGTAGACCGTCCGGTGGACGACTATCGCGCCGCCCTGGGCGAGCCCTTGCAGGGCCTCAGGATCGGCTTGCCGAAAGAGTATTTCGGCGCGGGGCTGGATGCCGGGGTAGCGGATGTGGTTGCGGTGGCGCTGGAGGAATTCAAAAAACTCGGCGCCACGGTGACGGATATCAGCCTGCCGAATACGCACCTGGCCGTGCCGGCCTACTATGTAGTGGCGCCGGCGGAGTGTTCTTCAAACCTGTCGCGTTTTGACGGGGTGCGTTTCGGTTACCGCGCCTCCGCCCCGAAAGACCTGGCGGACCTGTACACACGTTCGCGCGGCGAGGGGTTCGGGCCGGAAGTCAAGCGCCGTATCCTGATCGGCGCCTACGCCCTGTCGGCCGGCTACTATGACGCCTACTATTTAAAGGCACAGCAGGTACGCCGGCTGATTCGCGATGATTTCTTGCGGGCATTCGAACAGGTGGATGTCATCATGGGGCCGACCGCGCCTTCCACTGCGTTTCGGCTGGGTGAGAAGGCGGATGATCCGGTCAGCATGTATTTGTCTGACATCTACACCATCGCGGCCAATCTTGCCGGGTTGCCGGCACTGTCCATCCCGGCCGGCCTGGCCGACGGGATGCCGGCTGGCCTGCACATCATCGGCAACTACTTCGATGAGGGCCGCCTGCTGAATGCCGGACACCAGTACCAGCAGGTCACGGACTGGCATACGCGCTGTCCGGCAGGGTATGAATAGGCGTAGATTGCAGGGTGCGCCGTGCGCACCAATCAGTTACAGACAGGATTTACAGGAAGCTTGATTTTATCCCCTCTCCCCGGGGGGGATAAGCATTGCAAATGTTGAGTATGGAAATTGATGTAAAGGGACGCTCTCTTCACTCTCGAGTTGAAGGTCAGGATGATGGGGCAACTTCAGGAATCCAGCCTGATTGATCCCCTCTCCCCGGCCCTCTCCCTGGGGGAGAGGGAGACAAGGTAAAGGTCGATTATTATGGAATGGGAAACAGTCATCGGGTTGGAAATACATACCCAGCTCGCCACCAACAGCAAGATTTTCTCCGGCGCGTCGACCACCTACGGGGCCGAGCCCAACACGCAGGCCTGCGCCGTCGACCTCGGCATGCCGGGCGTGCTGCCGGTGCTGAACGGGGAAGTTGTGCGCATGGCGGCGATGTTCGGTCTCGCCACGCACTCCACGGTGGCGCCGCGGTCAGTATTCGCCCGCAAAAACTACTTCTACCCTGACCTGCCCAAGGGCTACCAGATCAGCCAGTTCGAATTGCCGATCGTACACGACGGCTATCTCGATATTGAACTGGACGGGGGAGAGACAAAGCGCATCGGCATCACCCGCGCGCACCTCGAGGAAGATGCCGGCAAGTCGCTGCACGAGGATTTTCACGGCATGACGGGGATCGATCTGAATCGTGCCGGCACACCGTTACTGGAAATCGTCTCCGAACCGGACATGCGCTCGGCTAAAGAGGCGATTGCCTACATGAAAAAAATTCATTCGCTGGTGCGTTACCTCGGCATCAGCGACGGCAATATGCAGGAAGGTTCGTTCCGTTGCGACGCCAACGTGTCGGTGCGCCCGAAAGGGCAGGCTGAATTACGGTACGCGCGCAGAACTTAAAAATATCAATTCATTCCGCTTTGTCGAGCAGGCCATTAACTACGAGGTCGAGCGCCAGGTCATGCTGATCCAGGGTGGCGGCGAAGTGGTGCAGGAAACACGGCTTTTCGACGCAGACAAGCACGAAACACGTCCCATGCGCTCCAAGGAAGAGGCAAACGATTACCGTTATTTTCCTGACCCGGACCTGCTGCCGGTCGAGATTACCGCGGAGTTTATCGATGCGGTCAGGAAAAGCCTGCCGGAGTTGCCGGATGCGAAGAAGGTGCGCTTTGTGGCGGATTACGAACTGTCTGAATACGATGCCGGTGTGTTGACGTCCACGCGCGAGATGGCCGACTACTACGAGTCCGCCGTTGCGGCATCCGGCGGTCAGGGCAAGCTTGCTGCAAACTGGGTAACGGGCGAACTCGCCGGTGCCCTGAACAGGGATGACCGGGATGTTGCCAACAGCCCGGTGAGTGCAGGAGAGCTGGGTATCCTGCTGCAGCGCATCGAGGACGGCACCCTGTCCGGCAAGCTGGCCAAGCAGGTATTCGAGGCCATGTGGAACGGTGAGGGCATGCCTGACGAGATTATCGAGCGGAAAGGATTGAAGCAGATTTCCGATTCGTCCGCCATCGAGGCCATCATAAAGGACGTGATTGGGAAGAACCCGAAACAACTCGAACAGTACCGTGCCGGTCAGCAGAAATTGCTCGGCTACTTCGTCGGGCAGGTCATGCAGGCAACCCAGGGCAAGGCGAACCCGCAGCAGGTCAATGAACTGCTGAAGAAGCTGCTGGATTCCTGAAAAAGTTCTCGCGCAAAGCCGCAAAGACGCAAAGAAGATAAATAAATCATTATTGTATTAGCATCAGGCAAGGCCTGATATGTGGAAAACCGAACGCCGGCCTTCGTTATTCAAATCACAGGTCTCACTGCCTGAATGATTCTACAATTAAGGATTTTATTTATTTCCTGCGTCTTTGCGGCTTTGCGCGAGAATGATTCTGTAAACATATTTTGCTTGAAAAATGAAAATAATCGCCGACGAAAACATTCCCTGCGTCGAACAGGCCTTTGCATCGCTGGGTGATGTCATTGTTGTTAATGGCCGCGACATGCAGCCCGGGCAGGTGCGCGATGCGGACATCCTGCTGGTGCGTTCGGTTACCCGCGTCGATGAGAAACTGCTGGCAGGATCATCCGTTCGCTTTGTCGGCTCGGCGACTATCGGTTTTGATCATGTCGACCGGGATTACCTGTCGCGGCGCGGAACCGGTTTTGCCACGGCGCCGGGCAGCAATGCGACCGCGGCTGCTGAATACCTGGTCAGCGCGTTAATGGTGCTGTCGGAGCAGCGGGGATTCGACCCTGCCGGCAAAACCGTCGGCATTATCGGGCACGGTAACGTCGGGTCACGGGTACGTCACAAGTTCGAGGCGCTCGGTATGCGCTGTCTCGTCAATGACCCGCCGTTACAGTCACAAGGCGGCAATGAAGACTTTGCTGGACTCGACACGGTGCTGCAGGCTGACATCGTTACGCTGCACGTTCCGTATACCCGTGACGGCCCCTGGCCGACGCATCACCTGGTCGATGCGGCATTTCTTTCAAGGCTCAGGCCGGACGTGATACTCGTGAATACCTCGCGGGGTGCCGTGGCCGATAACAGGGCGCTGCATGGGTGGCTGGGTACGCACAGCAGCGCCTCGGTCGTGCTGGATGTCTGGGAAAACGAACCGGCGATCAACATCGACCTGATGAACAGGGTTGCACTTGCGACGCCGCATATCGCCGGTTACAGCCTCGACGGGAAAATGCGCGGTACCGACATGATTTACCGCGCAGTGTGCGATTTCCTTGGCCTTGCGCCGGTATGGCAAGCGGCCGACATGCTGCCGGCCGCACCGGAAATAGTCCTCGACAAGACTGGTGTCCTTGACTGGATGAGCGCCGTGCGTACCGCGGTGCTTGCCTGCTACGACATACGTACGGATGATATAAAGCTGCGCCAGATGGCGGCGCTCGCGAAGGATGAGCGGCCGGCCTTTTTCGATCGCCTGCGCAAGGAGTACCCGGTCAGGCGCGAGTTCCCGGAGGTCGGGATCGTGTGTAATGCGGAGGCGGCGGCGTTAAGGCAGGTCCTGGGCGGACTCGGCTTTATCAGGCTAAAGCCCCCGATTCCCACCTGATCGGCAGAGGCGTACACGAACATACCTGCAGGAACAGCTTTGTAAGCGAGGAAAGTCGACCCCCGGAGTAAATCGCGCCTGCAAGGCGCTCCTACGGTAATAGTCGCGTCCGTAGGAGCGCCTTGCAGGCGCGAATATTTCAAAGCCTGGATTTCGCGCTTTCCCGTGTTCCTGCTCTACTTGAAACACCAGCAAAAGCGGACTGCGTCCGCTGGCAATACGGCTATTCGTTACACACCGGGCAGCGGGAATCACGGGACAGTTTCAGGGTGCGCCATTCGTGGGTCAGTCCGTCGAACAGTACCAGCCGGCCGGACAGGCTGTCGCCGATGCCCAGGACGAGCTTGATTGCCTCCAGCGCCTGCATCGCACCGATGATGCCCGTGAGCGGCGCGAGGACGCCATTGCCGGCGCAGGTCTGGTCTTCTTCGCCGTCTTCTTCGTAGAGACAGCGGTAACACGGACTGTTTCTGTCCCTGTTGTCGAACACCGAGAGCTGTCCTTCAAGACGGACCGCGGCACCTGAAACCAGCGGTGTGCGGTGATGCACGCAGGCCCTGTTCACCTCGAAGCGGGTGTCGAAATTGTCACTGCAGTCGAGCACGACATCCGCGGCGGCTGTCTCCCCGGCCAGCTGTGCTTCGCTCAGCCTCGCGGGAATCGCCGTGACCGAGATATCCGGATTGATTGCCGTCAGCGAATCATGCGCCGAGTCTGCCTTGTTTCGTCCGATATCGCCGTCACGGTGCAGCAGTTGGCGCTGCAGGTTGGAGAGTTCCACCTGGTCATGGTCCGAGATAACCAGGTGACCGATGCCAGCGGCTGCGAGGTACATGGCGGCGGGCGAGCCGAGCCCGCCGGCACCGATGATCAGCATGCGCGCTGCCAGCAGTTTTTCCTGCCCGGCAATATCGACTTGCGGCAGCATGATCTGGCGACTGTAGCGTAATAATTGCTCGTCATTCATTGGTTGATTCTAAAGCATATCTCGCGCAAAGACGCAAAGACGCAAAGTAAAAAAACATTCGCCACAGAGATCACGGAGTACACACAGGCTGGTAACAAGAGGTTGATTCCCGTCAGGCCTGGCCGGGCAGTGCAGCCAAATCCTGCGTAGCGGAATTTTATATAACTGCGAGTCGCCCTGTCAGAGCGTCATCGAGTGCAGCGAGATCATGCCAGGAAGGTGTTCCTGTGAGAGAAAAACCGTTACGGAGAAGTTCGCGGATGCGGCCCGCTCCTGCAGCCTCACCTGACAGAATCGGATTAATTATTTTCTCTGTGTTCTCTGTGGCAGATTTTCAGGGTTTTTTTCTTCGCGCCTCTGCGTCTTTGCGCGAAACAGCCGTTACAAATACCGCTTCAGATACTCCGGCCGGTGATCACGGCAACCATGCGGCTTGGTGAGGTAGCTCTTGATAAAGGCATCGCGGGTGCATTCGGCCTGGTCATGCTGCGGCTCGGTGCATTCGATATCCTCGATGTAGTAGCAGATGCCGCGCATGGCGCGGCAGAATAAACTGGTACGCAGTGAGTAACCAAACTCGGTAAGCAGTGCCTCGATCGTCTGCAGGGTGATCTGGCGCACATTGTAGCTGACAACCAGTTTGTTCGGCGCGGCGATGCGTACCCGCAATACACCTTTTACGTCCCGCAGCAGGGCTGCGGCGGACTCGTGACATCAGCGTCTGCAGGTGATTCCTGTAGCCAGATTGTGCGCTGCTTTAGTTTTTCTATCACCGTTCCATCCTGCCCCCTGCCGCGGCAATTTTCAAGTTAAGACGGGGGCATTATGCGTGGCGACGCCCACTTCGGCCGCGCCTGTCGGAGGTCGGGGCAAGCCACTATTATATCGAAATAAATCAGTAACTAACGACCACATATGGGCGCTATGTTACTGGCAACGGGAAGGCAAGGGGGCATCCATGCAAAGGTTATGCGCTTAGCGCAGTCTGGCCATCGCGACACGCTCGTGGCCGGCGTCGTCGGGGTGACAGCTGATGTCGTGATAACCGAATTTCGCCAGCAGTGCTCGAACAGCTTCGCCCTGGTCGTACCCGTGTTCCAGCAGCAGCCAGCCGTTCCTTTTGAGGTGCCGGCGTGCGCAAGCCGCGATGCGGGTGAGGTCATCAAGGCCGTCAATGCCGGCGGCCAGTGCGGCGCGCGGTTCGAAGCGCACATCGCCGCTGTCCAGGTGTGCATCTGCCCGTGGTATATAGGGCGGGTTGCTGATGATGAGGTCAAACTGCCTGTCTGCAAGCGCCTCGCACCAGTCGCCGGTTACAAATGTAATATTTTTAAGCTGCAGTCGCAGTGCATTGCTTGCGGCGACATCGAGAGCTGCAGCGGAATTGTCGGTCGCGACCAGGTGACAAGCGGGCCGCTCGTGTGCGATGGCGATGGCAATTGCGCCGCTGCCGGTGCCCATATCGGCAATCTGCAACGGGCTTTCAACCGGTAACACGTCCAGTGCGCGAGCGACCAGGGTTTCGGTGTCCGGGCGCGGAATGAGTGTGTCGCGGGTAACGGTAATCGGTAGCGACCAGAATTCCCGGCAGCCGACCAGGTAGGCGACCGGTTCGCCGGCGATGCGGCGGGCAACCAGTTCTTCGTAGCGCAACTGCTGGTCCGGACCGGGAACCTTGTCCGGCCAGGCAAACAGGTGACTGCGTGGCTTGTCGAGTACGTGGGCAAGCAGGACCTCGGCGTCCAGCCGGGCGGAGCTGCCGGTAATCAGGTGAGTGGCCTGTCTCGAGCAGTTGCCTGACGGATGCCGGGTCAGGCGCCCTGTTCATTCAGTGCGCTGAGCAGATCAGCCTGGTATTCATTGATCAATGGCTCGATTGCCAGGTCCAGGTTGCCGGCCATGAAGTCGTCGAGCTTGTAGACCGTCAGGTTGATGCGATGGTCGGTCATTCGTCCCTGCGGAAAATTGTAGGTGCGGATGCGCTCCGACCGGTCGCCGCTACCGACCAGCAGGCGCCGGGTTTCCGATTCCTGCGCCTGTTGTTTCTCCTGCTCGGCGCTGAGCAGTTTCGCCGACAGCAGGGACATGGCGCGGGCACGGTTCTTGTGCTGTGAACGTTCATCCTGGCACTCGATGACCATGCCGGTCGGCAGGTGCGTCAGGCGGATGGCCGAATCGGTCTTGTTGACGTGCTGACCGCCGGCGCCCGAGGCGCGGAAGGTATCGACTTTCAGGTCAGCCGGGTTGATTTCGATCGAGTCGATTTCATCCGCTTCCGGCAGCACCGCCACGGTTGCTGCCGAGGTGTGGATCCGGCCCTGTGACTCGGTTTCCGGGACCCGCTGTACGCGATGGGCGCCGGACTCGAATTTCAGCCTGGAATAGGCGCCTTGCCCGATAATGCGGGCGATGATTTCCCGGTAGCCGCCATGCTCGCCCTGACTTTCGCTGAGGACCTCGACCTGCCACTTGTTCAGCTCGGCATAGCGCGAGTACATGCGGAACAGGTCGCCGGCGAAGATCGCCGCCTCGTCGCCACCGGTGCCGGCGCGGATTTCCAGGAAGATATTGTTGTTATCATGCGGGTCTTTCGGCAACAACAGTTTCTGCAGTTCGGTCTCCAGCGTATCGATATTGTTGCGCACCCGCACGAGTTCCTCTTCGACCATGCTTTTCATGTCCGGGTCCGGGTCTTTGAGCATTTCTTCCGCGGCGGCGAGGTCGTTGTCCGCCTGCTGCCAGGCAGAGAAGTTGTCGACCACCGGACTCAGCTGTGCATACTCCTTCGATAGTTGCCGGTACTGGTCCTGGTCGGAAATTGTGTCGGCGTCCGCCAGCAAGGCACTGACCTCGTGATGACGCTCTACGATTGTTTCGAGTTTTCTGATGATGCTGGGCTGCATGAATTTGAGTGCGTTACTTGCGGTCTGCGTTGCCGAACCGGAACAGTGTCTTGATTGCTTCCAGCAGGCCGGTTTCCCCGTCGGCGATCGCGGCGCGCAAATTGACGCTGGGCTCATGGGTCAGTTTTCGAACCAGGTTGCGGGAAAGCTGCTCTATAACTTCACCGGGCGGAGTGCCGTTATCCAGCGCGCGGCGGGCCTTGTTGAGTTCTGCTTCGCCGAGGGCTTCGGCATGTTCGCGGTAGGCGCGCAATGTCGGCACGGCATCAAGTGAGCGTGTCCAGGCCATGAAATGTTCTGTCTGTACCTCGACAATACCCTCCGCCTGGTCCGCGGCTTCCTGGCGTGAGCGCATGTTGTCCTCGATGACCTGCTTCAGGTCATCGACGGTATACAGGTAAATATCATCGAATTCCGCCACGTCGGGATCGATGTCCGGCGGTACGGCAATATCGATCATCAGCACCGGTTTGTGCCTGCGGGTACGCATGCTGGATTCCACGGTGCCCTTGTCCAGCAGGGTGCTGCTGCTGCCGGTCGATGCAATGACGATGTCGGCCTCGGCCAGGTGCGCGGATATTTCATCCAGCCCGATGCCATAACCGCCGAATTGTGTCGCCAGGTCGTGAGCGCGGCTGACCGTCCGGTTGGCGATGATCAGCTTGGCGGCGTCACGATCATGCAGGTGTCGCGCTGCCAGCTCGATCGTCTCGCCGGCGCCGATGAGCAGTGCCGTCCGGTTGGCGAGATCACCGAAGATCTGTTTTGCCAGGGTGACGGCCGCATACGCGACCGAGACCGGGCTGGCGCCGATAGCGGTATCGGTGCGGATTTGCTTGGCGACCGAGAAAGTGCACTGGAACAGGCGATTGACCAGGGTGTCGATGCTGCCTGACTTGAGTGCCTGCTGATAACAGTCCTTCATCTGGCCGAGAATTTGCGGTTCGCCCAGGATCATGGAGTCCAGGCCGGCCGCGACCCGGAAGGCATGCTGGACAGCTTCCTCGCCCTGGTAAGCATAGAGGTGGGGCCGGAGGCTGTCCGGGGGCAGCCGGTGAAAGTCGCCGAGCCATTGCGCCAGGGCATCGGTTCCCTGATCATCGCGTGCACAGTACAGTTCTGTCCGGTTACAGGTCGACAGGATGGCCGCCTCGCGGACACCCTCGATCCGTTTCAGCTCGGTCAGGGCCTGTCCAAGCGTTTCCGGCGGGAACGCCACCTGGCCGCGAATCTCGACGGGTGCGGTGCGATGATTGATGCCAAGGACGGTCAAATACATATCAAATTCAAGAAAATCCCGGGGCAAACGTATAATTCTGCATGGCCGGGAGAGTTTATACGAGTTGTCAATTGAGCGTATCCCGGTTTTCCGGATTGTATGCAATCTGTTGCGATGATTGCGGTCAATAACAGATATTACAGAATTTGTTACCCATTCATCTAACAGGGTATTGGCGAGGCTGATAGAATGCTAATGATGGAAGAAATGACCACACTGCAAAAAATACTGCCCGGTCGGGTTGTCCAGGCACTGCTACTGACCGTACTGCTGGCTTCCTGCGCCGTCATGGACGGTTATGGCGGAGCCGGGCAGCCTGCCGCGCAACCCGCAGCCGCACCTGCCGCCGGTATGTCCGCCGCCGGGCCGGTCCCGGTTAATGATCCTGACCAGCCGGCACAGGAACTGACGAATGACATGATGTTCGACATCCTGCTGGCCGAGATAGCCGGCCAGCGCGGCGAGATGGAGATATCCGTGTCACGTTACCTGCAGGCGGCCGGCGAGGCACGTGATCCGCGCGTCGCCGAGCGTGCCGTCCAGGTCGCTTCCTATGCCAAGCGTTATGACCTTGCACTCGAGGCCGCCAAGCGCTGGGTGTCGCTGGATAAAGACAACCTGGACGCGCACAAGGCGTTGACGGCACTCGCCCTGCAACAGGGTGATCTCGATGAAGTGGTAACGCAGATGGATTATTTGCTGCGCAATTCCGCTGACCCGGAAGAGAACTTCCGCATGATAACCGTGGTACTGGCGCGTCACGACGACAAACAGGCCGTGGTGGATGCCACGCGGGAACTGGTCGATCGCTATCCCGGGAATCCTCACGCATGGATGTCATTGTCCCGGCTTGCCGTGGTCGCGGAACAGCTGGACACCGCGATGGATGCGGTGGACCATGCCCTGGCGTTGCAGCCTGACATGGCTGCCGCGATCATACTCAAGGCCCAGGTGCTGCTGAGGCAGGAGCGGAATGCGGATGCGACCCGCTTGTTGAAGGATGCGACTGTCAGTTACCCGAATAACACCGACCTGTTATTCACCTATGGCCGAATGTTGCTCGATGGAGAAGACCTCGCTGGCGCCAAGCAGCAGTTTCACAAGGTTGTGAAGGTCGACCCCGGGCATGCGGACGGCCTGTATTCGCTGGCATTACTGGAGCTCGAGACAAGGAATTTCAGGTCCGGCGAGCAACACCTGCGGCAGTTGCTGGAACTCAAGGAGCATGTGCAGAATGCCTATTACTACCTGGGTTACGCGTCGCGGGAACAGGGCAAGGACGAGGTGGCGCTGGGGTGGTACCTGCTGGTCGAGTCCGGGGACTACTGGAACCAGGCTCAACTGCACGCAGCCAGCATCATGGTCAAGCGGGGTGAAATCGAGCGCATGCATGAATACATGCGTGGACTGCGTCAAAAGAACCCGCGGATGGCCGTGACGCTCTTTATTATCGAGGGCCAGGCATTGACGGATGCCGGCCTGAACCAGGAGGCCCTTGACCTGTATGCCACGGCCCTGCAACAGTCGCCGGACGAGGAAGACCTGCTGTATTCACATTCGCTGGCCGCGGAGAGACTGGGCAAGCTGGATGTCGCGGAAAAGAGTATGCGCCGCATACTGGCGCAAGACCCGGACAATGTTCGCACCCTGAATGCGCTCGGTTATACGCTTGCTGACCGTACCGATCGCTACCAGGAGGCGCTGCAATACATCAGCAAGGCCTACGCGCAGGAGCCGGATGACCCGGCAATCGTCGACAGCATGGGCTGGGTCCATTTTCGCCTGGGTGACCTGGACCAGGCACGCAAGTACCTTCAACAGGCATGGGATATTTCCAAGGACAGCGAGATTGGCGCGCATTTCGGCGAGGTCTTGTGGATACTCGGTGAACGCGAAGCGGCCAAGGAGGTGTGGGAAGCCTCGCGTAAGTCCAACCCGGATAACCCGTTGCTGCAGGAAGTCATTAATCGCCTCAACCCGTGAATCAGATCAAGGTACTTTTTCTGGTGCTGTTGCTGGCCGGCTGTGCCACGACACCTGTGCCGGTCAGGGTCACGTCCCCGGGCGAACTCGCAAGTGAAGCCGATCTGCCCGATCACTGGCAATTGATCGGGCGCATCTCGCTGACCCAGGGCGAGACGGGCTGGCATGCCGGGGTGGACTGGGCGGAACAGGCCGACAATTTCCGATTGCGGGTATCCGGGCCGCTGGGGCAGGGCGGGTTCCTGCTGACGGGCAATGGCGAAGGCGTGCAATTGCTTGACGCCGCGAGCCAGACGTACACGGCTCCCGATACCGGTACATTGCTGGCGCAGGTCACCGGCTGGGTATTGCCGGTCGATGGCATGCGTTACTGGGTGCGCGGCATCCCCGGGCCGAATGCCGTTTTCGAGGCGCAAATCGATGCGACGGGGCGGCTGGAACAGCTCATCCAGGACGGCTGGACCATACGCTACACACGCTATCACCCGGCAGCCGGCGGACGCTGGCCGGCACGGCTTAGCCTGGCCCGGGAGGATATTTCCGTCCGTTTGCTGATCGACAAGTGGCAGTTCGAACAACTGCCTGTAGCGCTGCCATGAGCCAGGCAGTCATCCCGGCCACGGCCAGCGGGCCCTGGCCGGCGCCCGCAAAACTCAACCTGTTTCTGCATGTCATCGGGCGCCGCAGTGACGGTTACCACGAGTTGCAGACCCTGTTCCAGTTCCTGGGCGTAGCCGACTGGCTCTACTTCGAGCCGGACGCAACGGGAGAGATACGGCTTGCCGGTACACCCATCGGGGGCGTCGCGGAGGCGGACCTGATGGTGAGAGCGGCGCGCCTGTTGCAGGATTACAGCGGCACTCGAATGGGTGTCACCCTCTACAACGACAAGCGTCTGCCCATTGGCGCCGGCCTGGGCGGCGGCAGCTCGAATGCAGCCACGACCCTGGTGGTGCTGAACCGATTGTGGGAAACAGACATTAGATATCAATGAGTTAGAGAAGATTAGTGTCACGCTTGGCGCGGATGTCCCGGTGTTCGTGCAGGGCCACGCGGCGCTTGCCGAAGGCATTGGCGAAATACTGTCGCCGGCCAGCCCGCCGGAGTCATGGTTTCTCGTCCTGAATCCGGCCGTAAGCATATCAACGGCCGATATTTTTTCTGACGTTGAATTGACACGGGACACGCCGCGGATGAAAATAGCCGACCTTCTTTCGCACGGTGGCCGGAATGACTGTGAACCGGTGGTTTGCAACCGCTACCCGGAAGTGGCGGCAGCTCTCGACTGGTTGAATGGATTTTCTCCTGCCCGTTTGACGGGTACCGGCAGTTGCATATTTGCAGCATTTGATTCGAAAGTGAATGCGCAGGCGGTTGCAGACCGGGTCCCTGACAACTGGGACTGGTTTATCGCGCGGGGTATAAACCGCTCACCCCTGCATGCAGCGCTGGAGTGATCCGGGCCGGTCCAGACAGTCAGCAAGGATTTGATTGTTATATTGGGACGTCGCCAAGTGGTAAGGCACGGGGTTTTGATCCCCGCATTCGCAGGTTCGAATCCTGCCGTCCCAGCCAGATAAAAATGGCGACTGGCAGTGACTACGGCAGGATGAGAACCCGAGGGGCGGAACGCCCCGAGCTAGGAACGGGTTGACGCGTAGCGTGTTAGAACGTTGCCGCGCAGCGGCAGCGGCCCGCAGGGGCGCGAGGGGCAGTATGCCCCGAGCAGGAATGGTACGAGTAATCCTGCCGTCCCGGCCAGATAAACAGCGCTGGTGGAGACACGGCAGGATGAGAACCTCGAAACTGAGCGTGAACGATCAATAGCTGGACTTCAGCATGAATGGCATAGCTCCATCGGATTCTGACAGCCGCCTCATGGTGTTTGCAGGTAATGCAAACCGTGCATCTGGCCCAGTCGATCGCGGAAAAATTGCGCCTGAACATGGGTGATGCCATCGTCGATAGTTTCAGTGACGGTGAGGTGCAGGTCGAAATTATGGAAAACGTCCGGGGCAAGGACGTGTTCGTGGTGCAGTCGACCTGTGCGCCGACCAATGACAACCTGATGGAATTGCTGGTTATGATCGACGCACTGCGGCGTTCGTCGGCCTACCGGATTACCGCGGTCATACCGTATTTTGGTTATGCCCGCCAGGACCGCCGACCGCGTTCCGCGCGTGTGCCGATAACCGCCAAGGTGGTTGCCACCATGATCGGTACGGTCAAGGCCGACCGGGTACTGACGGTCGATCTGCATGCGGACCAGATCCAGGGGTTTTTCGATATTCCGGTGGACAATGTTTATGCATCGCCGATCCTGCTGGGTGATGTCTGGCGGCAGAAATACCCGGATATGGTGGTGGTGTCGCCGGATGTAGGTGGCGTGGTACGCGCCCGTGCGCTGGCCAAGCGTCTTGACGATGCCGACCTGGCCATTATCGACAAGCGCCGGCCGCGCCCCAACGAGGCGCGGGTAATGAATATCATCGGTGAGGTCGAGGGCCGGACCTGCGTGCTGGTTGATGACCTGGTCGATACGGCCGGTACCTTGTGCCTTGCTGCAATGGCGCTGAAGGAACATGGCGCTGCACGCGTGGTTGCATACTGTACGCACCCGGTGCTGTCGGGCTCCGCGGTCGACAATATCGATGCCTCGGAGCTGGATGAACTGGTCGTTACCGACACGATTCCGCTGCGTGAAAACGCGCGGCAGTGTAAAAAGATACGGCAACTGAGTATCGCCGCGATGCTGGCCGAAACCATGCGCCGGATCAGCAGTGAGGAGTCCGTGAGTTCGCTGTATATGGACTAGGAAGCTTTTGCCTGGTTGGATATTACTGTGATTCAGGGCGCCAGGCGGCACTAACGGTTACGGAATAATCCGGTTGGAGATCGCTTCGTCACTGCGTTGCTCGCAATGACGGCAGGGTTCTCCGGCATTGTTAATCGCGAGGTTCCCTTCGGGATCTTCGCAACATTGCACTCCTGGTCGCGGGAGCGCATTAATCGGCGCCTTATGGCGCCAGTTTTGGAGAAGTAAAATGGCTATGACTTTTGAATTGAATGCAGAACAGCGTAATGACACAGGTAAGGGTGCGAGCCGCCGCCTGCGTCATGCCGGCAAGGTGCCTGCCATCATGTATGGTGGCGGCAAGGACCCGGAATCGCTGACCCTGTCGCACAACGAGGTGATTCGCAACCTCGAGCAAGAGGCGTTTTATTCGCACATCCTGACCATCAAGGTCGGTGGCGGCGAAACACGTGCCATCCTGCGTGATATGCAGCGTCATCCAAGCAAGGCCATCATCATGCACATGGACCTGCAGCGAGTCAGCGAAAACGAGAAATTGAAGACACACGTGCTGCTGCATTTCCTGGGCGAGGAAGATGCAGTGGGCGTCAAGGCCGGCGGTATCGTGTCGCATGAATTGTCGGAAGTTGCCATCGAGTGTCTGCCCAAGCACCTGCCCGAATTTATCGAGGTGGATATTTCTGCGCTGGATATAGGTGATTCCATTCATCTTTCCGGACTGCAGGTGCCGGAAGGTGTCACCCTGACGGAGCTGGCGCGTGGTGAAGACCATGACCTCAGCGTTGTCTCTGTTAATGTCAAGCGGGTAGTGGAAGAGATCGAGGAAGAGGCGCCTGCTGCTGAAGGTGAGGCTGCCGCCGAGGGCGAAGAGGAAGGCAAGGACACCGGCGGCGAAAGCTAAGCGATTGCTCTATGGGGCAGGTACAGCTGGTTGTCGGGCTCGGTAACCCCGGCGCAAAATACGAACAGACCCGGCATAACGCCGGGTTCTGGTTTGTGGATGCGGTTGCCCGGCAATGCGGGGCGCAGTTTCGTCCGGAGAGCAAGTACAAAAGCGACACGGCACGCTGTAGCGTCGCCGGCATCGACTGTCGCCTGCAGAAGCCGCAGGATTTCATGAACTGCAGTGGCGGGCCGGTGTCGTCACTGGCAGGGTTTTACCGTATTCCGCGCAACGGCATCCTGGTGGCGCATGATGATCTCGATCTGCCGCCGGGTACGGTGCGATTGAAAAAAGATGGCGGCCATGGCGGACATAACGGGTTGCGCGACCTGATCCCGCAGCTTGGCGGGAAAGATTTTCTGCGACTGCGCATCGGCATCGGTCATCCCGGTCACCGCGATGATGTTGTCGGCTACGTGCTGAAGGCACCGCCCGGCGACGAACGCACTTTGATCGAGCAGGCAATCGATGCTGCGCTGGGCGTATTACCGAAGATCATTGCCGGGGATATCGAAGCGGCAATGAAAGATTTACACACGGCGGACCGGGCATGAGCGTGAAATGCGGCATCGTCGGCCTGCCGAACGTCGGTAAATCCACCCTGTTCAACGCCCTGACCGAGGCCGGTATCCAGGCGGAGAACTATCCGTTCTGCACCATCGACCCGAATGTCGGAATCGTGCCGGTGCCTGATCCGCGGCTCGATGCGCTGGCGGCTATCGTCAAGCCGCAAAAGGTCATCAATACCGTCATGGAGTTTGTCGATATCGCCGGCCTGGTGGCGGGCGCGTCGAAGGGCGAGGGGCTGGGCAACAAGTTCCTCGCCAATATCCGCGAGACCGACGCCATCTGCATGGTGGTGCGTTGTTTCGAGGACGATAACGTGGTGCATGTCAGCGGCAGTGTCGATCCGATAAGGGACATCGATGTCATCAATACCGAACTGGCGACTGGCGGACCTGGAGACCGTCGAGAAGGGAATTCAGCGCGTCGCCAAGACCGCCAAGGGCGGCGACAAGGAAGCGCGTGCGAAACTGGCGGTGTTCGAGGTCGTGCGTGAGCACCTGGACGGCGGTGGCCTGGTCATCGGCATGGCGCTGGATGCCGACCAGCAGGCCGCCATTTACGAGCTGCACCTGCTGACTGCCAAGCCGGTGATGTATGTTGCCAACGTCAAGGAAGACGGCTTTGCAAACAATCCGTACCTGGATGTCGTGGTGGAACGCGCGCAGGCGGAAGGCGCACAGGCCGTCGCCGTGTGTGCCGCCATCGAGGCCGAGCTGGTTGAACTGGATGCCGCCGAGCGCCGGGAATATTTGCACGAACTGGGTTTCGAGGAACCGGGGCTCAACCGGGTGATTCGGGCGGGCTACACATTGCTGGGCCTGCAGACCTATTTCACCGCCGGCGAGAAAGAGGTGCGTGCCTGGACCACGCACATCGGTGCCACCGCCCCGCAGGCCGCCGGCGAGATCCATACCGATTTCGAAAAGGGTTTTATCCGTGCGGAGGTAGTGTCCTACGACGATTTTATCGCCTGCAACGGCGAGCATGGCGCAAAGGAGGCCGGCAAGCTGCGCCTCGAGGGCAAGGAGTACATCGTGCAGGACGGCGATGTCATGCATTTCCGTTTCAACGTGTAGGAGCGCCTGCCGCGTGTGGGCAAGCGGTGACTGCAAGCGGATGTTTTTGCAGGGCGCTTGTCCTCAAGCGGTCATTTCAGGTAATCTTTGCACCCCTTTTCCCCGTTTGGCTACGTAGCTCAGCTGGTTAGAGCACAGCACTCATAATGCTGGGGTCGGTGGTTCAAGTCCACCCGTAGCCACCATACTCTTCCTTTTTATATCAGAAAATTGCGTTGGCAATGGTCCATCAGGCCCGGCGCAGCATTGCAAAGATCGTTCTCGGGCAGCCGGGCGGCGGCGGGATCGCGGGGAATCAGTCGCAGGAATGTAAATGTGACGGTCGGTTCCCGGGTGGATTCTCGTGAAACAGTCGGGTTATGCCTCCTGTACGCTACGCGGTTTATCGAGATTTTGCATTTGAATAAATCAGGCATTACAGCACTGTGTCGGTTATGCAGTTACCTTACGTCGGGCCTGGACAGCCCGGCGCGCAGGATATCTTTATGTTCTGTCCGTGTGCCTGCGGCCTTGATCCGCTGCTGGTGATCTATAGCCCCTACGTGCACATCTTCAAATCCCGCGGTTTCCATCCACAATGCCAAAGCCGAGGTAGAAGGTAAAAAATAATTCCACCCGCCGCGGTTCAGATTTTCCCTGCTGCCTCCGCGGGTGACCTTCGGGCCCTCCACTGCCGCCAGGGGCGGGCTGTTTGCGCCGGCAACGACGCCCATTGTTTCGACGAAAATCCTGCCGCCATCTTTCAAGGCGTTGAAAAGAATTCTCAACGATAAAACGGGGTCCGTCACGTGATAGATCACCCCCGAGTAAAGGATGTAGTCGTAGACATCATGCTCATCCAGTTCATACAGCGAAATGGATTTACAATTAAGCCCCTCCAGTCCAAAGGCTTCTGCAAGGTAGTTAATGGTGTTGGCATACTTCACGACCTCCTCCAGTGCTGTTACTTCAGCACCCAGCGCGCAAAGTAACAAACAGGTACCGCCGGTCCAGGCGCCGACATCGAGGACTTTTTTGCCTGTGAGGTCCAGGGGCAAGTGATACTTATCGATAAACTCCGCGAGAATCTGGATATGACGATCCCCCATCGCACCACGCAACCTGAATTCACCAAAGTCGTGGTTGTGCCCCCAGGTATACTTGATCGACAGATCACGCTGTTGATCCGCATCTTTATATCCTTCAATGTCTGCATCGATGGTTCCGAGCAAGCCCTTTATATGATCCTCGAAACCTGCTCGATACTCCTGCAGGACCTGGGTCTGCTGATACCGGGAAGTCATCATTTGATGCAATTGCGAAGCTGTACTAGACAAGGGTCCGGTCTCCTGTGGCCGTGGCAAAGTTTAAACCATTAAACCACAAGGATAGGCCAATTTGCCCGGGTGGTAGCACAATCACCTTGCTTTGCCTGGTGAGATCAGGCCATCATTATTCCCTGCGGCATCAGGGCGGAATGACAATCGACTCCGCGCCGATAGCCTGACGTGGTTACTGTCACCGGGCTGGTCATCGCCCCCGGGGGGTACCAGAAATTACACCAACAGCTCATCCAGGTGCTGAGTCACTTCTATCGTGGCGCAGGAAACAGAGACAGCGGATCGCGGGGATGCAGCCGCAGGAATGCATGTGCGACGGTCGGTTCCGCGAGATTCTCGTGAAACAGGTGGGTTATGCTTCCTGTGCGTGCCTGCCAGGTCATACTCACGAGTCAATCACAGAATATACACATCCATGAGCAGGCCGACCCTCCGCATTCTGTCCAATCTTGCCAGGTCCGGCGGGACACTGGTCAGCCGCTGCCTCGGCGCAATGAACCAGGTCGTACTGCTGAGTGAGATCCATCCGCTTGGCATCTATAATATCGATCCGATCAAGCAGGCCCGCGACTGGTACCGGCTGTTAACTCAGGATGAATTCAAGGACCGTAAATATGATTTTGCAGATGCCATCAAACTGATCGCACAACGATGTGCCGACTCCGGCAAGGTACTGGTCATTCGTGACTGGGCGCACCTGGACTATATTGGTGTGCCCTTTCTTAACAGACCCGCGGTCAACCGTGGGCTGGAACAGGCCCTCGCAGGATCTTTCGATATTGCACAGACAGCGCTGACCCGCCACCCGCTTGAACTCTGGCTCAGTACGAAACAACTGCAGGTACTGGCAGGCCGTCTCACACCTGCAGACTTTCTGGCTGCATACCTGCGCTATGCCAAACATGCCTCCGCCACCGGTTTTATTCGATTCGAGGACTTTACATCCAGTCCTGAAAGGGAAATGAAGCAACTGTGCAAGAGCCTGAAACTGGACTATGACCCGGAATTCATCAACCGATGGAGCGAAAACCGGCATGTAACCGGCGATGTCTCCGGCCTGTCGCGCGGTTCCGGACTCGGGAGCATCACACCACTTGAACGAAGACACGCAGACGAGGGCCTGCTGGACGTATTCCGCAATAACCCCGACTACCGCGAGTCACTCGATCTGCTTGCTTACAGGGACTAGGTCCCGCCTTTTGTTTCTTCCGCGGGAAATGGACCAGCATGGCTAGCAAACGTACACAGGACCTGAAACATCAGGCGTATCTGTTGCTCCAGCAGCGCCGGCTTGCGGAAAGCAAAATCGCTTTGCGAGAAAATCTGCCGCATTGACGCGTCGGATGCCGAGGGCTGGTACATGCTCGGGGTGGCGAACGCGCAGTCCGGTTCATTCGACGACGCGGTTCGTTGTTGCCGGAAGGCGATCGAACTGATTCCGGAGTTTGCGCAGGCACACATGATTCTGGGCGTGGCACTGCAGTTGCAGGGACTGACTGACGATGCCATTGCGAGTTTTTCCCGCGCCATCCGGCTGCAGCCGAACCTGGCGGAGGCCCACAACAACCTGGGCAGCGCATTGCTGAAACAGGGCCGGCTTGGCGAGGCGGCCGCAAGTTTCGAACAGGCATGCAATATCAATCCCGGTCTCCTCGAGGCCCGCCACAATGCAGGCGGCGTCCTGCTGAAACAGGGCAAGATCGACCAGGCTATCGCTGCATTCCGCGAGGTTTCGAGGCTTGCGAGCCAGACACAAGGTGCCGGCAAGAACATAGCGGATCACTCCCGCACGAGTGTGCTCCTGGCAATGAACTATTGTGCTGATTTGTCGAAGGAAGAAATCTACAAGGAGCACGTGCGCTGGGGCAACATGGTCAGCGCGGGAGCCCCGTCATCACAACTATTCAGGTGTACACGCAACCCGGACCGCACCCTGCGCATCGGCTATTTATCTGCCGACCTGTATGAACATTCCGTGACATTTTTCTTCGAGCCGGTCCTGTCCAGTCACGACACGGCTCGCTTCGAGACGATCTGTTATTCCTCCTCTGCGCACACCGACGCCGTGACCGGCCGGCTCCGCGCCAGCGCGTCCCGGTGGCGGGATATCAGTCTTATGAACCCGATGAAGATTGCAGAAACCATCCGCGAGGATGGTATTGACATACTCGTGGACCTGTCGGGACACACGGCCGGCAACAGTTTGCCGGTATTCGCATTGCGGCCGGCACCGGTCCAGGTTACCTGGCTGGGATATCCGAATACCACGGGAATCTGGGCGGCAATGGATTACCGGATTACGGATGAGTACGCCGATCCGGCCGGGGAAGACGCCTTCTACACCGAAACGCTGTTGCGGCTTTCGGGCTGTTTTCTCTGTTACCGGCCGCCCGCCGATGCCCCCGTCGTTACGCCGTTACCTGCAGACGATTCCGGACAGGTCACCTATGGCTCGTTCAACAACATGGCCAAGATAACCGACAAGGTGGTCGCCCTCTGGGCGTGGGGTCTTGCAGGCAACTCCGGGTTCACGGCTGATACTGAAGAACCAGTCGCTGACCGACCCCGAGACGCGTGAATATCTCCATGGTCAATTCACGCAACATGGCATCGACACCGCGCGAATCGTGATGCATGGACGAATGCCATCGACGGCGGACCACCTGGCATTGTATGGACAGATCGACATTGCGCTGGATACGTTCCCCTACAACGGCACGACCACCACGTGCGAAGCCATGTGGATGGGAGTCCCGACAATGGTGCTGGCCGGCAATCGTCACGCGGGCCGCGTCGGCGTCAGCCTGCTCCATGCCGCGGACATGAGTGACTGGATCGCGGACTCGCCGGATGAGTACGTCCGGAAATCCACCGCTTTTGCGAGCGACCGGGCCGGGCTGGCCGAGCTCCGGGCGAACCTCCGTGAAAAACTGCGGACATCCATCCTGCTCGACGCCACTGCCTTTACAGGCGAAACTCGAAGATGCCTGTCGGAATGTCTGGAAGAAATGGTGCGAAGCCAACTGACATTCGATCCAGCCGGAACATAACCTTGATTTAGGCTCCTTTCAGTCCCGGCTTGTAAAATATACTGCATATTTACAGTCATGGAATGAATTAATATTACCCTGGAAGTTCGACGCTGGAGCCGGCGACAGGTGCAACGTCGCGGTCAAAGTAATCGCCGGTATCGAGGGTACCGGTGGTATTCGGGAAAATTCTGGCGTACCGGAGGAAACAAACACGCAAAGTATGTTGCCGCTGCGCCTTGCACGACCGGAGCTGCAGGTTCTGCAGAATTGAAACCGGTCGAGCCGGGACCCGGATTCCTCACTATCAGGCAGGCGGTTGGCCTTGGTCATGCAGAAGGGAAGCTGCCGTAGAAGTGTAAGAAAGCACTTATGCGAGTATTCAAACAGGGCGGGTAATCGGCTTGGGATGATATTTTCAGCATTCCGAAGACGCACGCGACAGCGATTTTCCGGCTGGATTCCCTCGAGATGCGTAAGGTATGCTTCCTGCTGATTGATTGGCTGACGTTGTACAGGTGCCGCCCGGTTTCACGGGTACCTGCAAAAAAGTGCCAGCAGTGGCCATATAACCCGATTCCCGCTAGACTGATTCGCCAACAAAATGCACAAACAGTTTCTCACCTTTCCCGGATAAAGAATAATATGCAAGCAAGCCCTGTAACGATTGATGCACCGATTGTGCTGCCTGCGGAGCCGCAGCTGCCGCCAGCCCTGGCCGAAGGACTCGTCCATCACCAGCGGGGGCGACTGGACGAGGCACAAAAAATATACTCCGACTTCCTGCAGCAACATCCCGGTCACCCCCAGGCGCTGGGTTTTCTCGGCACGGTTTCGGCCCAGCACGGAAAATACGACGAGGCCATGCAGTTGCTGACCGAGGCTATCAAGGGCAATGAAAATATCGCTGACCCCCAGTACTGTGTTGCAAATATACTCGAGATTCACGACCAGTTCAGCCAGGCAGTCCCGCACTATACCTGGGCCGTAGCACTCGGACACCCGCAGGCACAGGCGAGATTGCAAACCCTGCTGCCCCGGGTCGGGGAAGCCGAGAGGCTTGCCAGCCTTCATATGCTGGTCAATTTTTTTCTCTCCCGAAACCAGCCGATACTGGCCATGCAAAAAGCCCACGAGGCGGTCCAGCTTGCGCCGGATAACATGCAAAGCTGGATCCTGTTTGGCCGCTGCCTGGCCCATGTCCACTTCACGTCCAGCGTGTCCGATGACTTTATGGCGGATATTGCGCGTGCGTTTACCAGGGAATTTCTCGAGTACCGGCAAATGTCCGGTGCCGCGATCAGTGCGCTCCTGCACGACAGGACACTGTCCTTGCTGTTTGCCGCCGCGGAGCACGACACCGGTGCAGTGGAATTCCTGCGGCAAAAACTTCGCAGCGGCGCCCTGCAGGGAATCGCCGGGCATCCGGTATTAACAAAATTGCTCGAGTCCGCTTTCGTCAACAACATAGAACTGGAGCAGGCCCTGACCTCGCTGCGGGCCGCCCTGTTGTTCAACCTTGTCGATACGGCCACGCCGGTTCAGGATGAACCGGATTATCTGCCGCTGATTGCCAACCTTGCGCGGCAGTGCTTTCTTAACGAGTACGTGTGGTCGGAATCCGCGGAAGAAACCGGCGCGCTGGATAATCTGGCTGAGGGTATAGCGAGCCGGCTCGAAGAAGGCGCGGACGTGCCGGTAGAACAGGTCAGTATGCTCGGTGCATACCGGCCGCTGTTTGAATTGCCGTACGCATCACAACTGGAGGGAAGGGAGTGGCCGGAAGCAGCCAGGCCCGTAATCAGGGTGCAGATAAGCGAGCCGATGGAAGAGCAACGCCTTCGTGAAGAGATACCCACGGTCCTGCCCGTCGCGGGCGAAGTTTCCGAGCTGGTCCAGTCAAAGTATGAACAGAACCCCTATCCCCGGTGGATTAACGTGCCGGTGTATCGCAGTTCAGTTTCATTGAACGAGCACATGCAATCCCTGTTGCCGAACCTGCCCGTGGACGCGTGCGGGCACCCCGACAGCCCCGAAATACTGGTTGCGGGCTGCGGCACCGGGTTCACACCGAGCTATTTCTCCAATCGCATAAGGGATGCTCACATTACGGCACTCGATATCAGCCTGAGCAGCCTCGCCTACGGCAAGAGGAAAGCGCACGAGCTCGGTCTCGAAAATATCGAGTACATTCACGGCGACATCCAGAATGCCGGGATGCTGGATAAGCAGTTCGACCACATAGACTGTTTCGGTGTGCTTCACCACATGGAAGACCCGCTCGGCAGCTGGCGTTCACTGGTCGATTGCCTGAAACCCGGCGGTACCATGTCACTCGGACTGTATAGCGAGATTGCCCGGTCAAACGTTAAACGTGCCCGTGAAATCGTCGGCGAGCGCGGCTATCAGCCGACCAGTGCAGACATGCGCAAGTGCCGCCACGACATCATCGGGATGAAAGATGATGCACTGCTGCAAACAATCATCCAGGACGCGGATTTCTTCACAATGAGTCATTTGCGCTTTCTGCTTTTTCATTACGACGAGTATTCACTGACGCTTCCTGAAATAGAGAAAATGATCGAGCAACTGGGCTTGCAGTTCCTCGGCTTTATCTTTGAAGATTCGACCGTGATCCCGCGTTTCCGGGCCATGTTCCCGCAGGATACGAAGATGAATTCATTCGATCTGTGGGAGCAGTTCGAGAAAGAAAACCCGGCGGTATTTGCAGGCTGCTACAGCTTTTGGGTGCGCAAGCCTCTCTGAACGTGAAAATTCTGCACGCCGGCGGTATTCTTCCGGGCTGGCGTGGTGATGTCGAATCACCCGCCCGGCTGACTGTGACAGGGAACAGCCACAGCAGTCGGAAATGTGTACCCTTAAGGTTGTCCGGGTCGTAATGGCAGGAGTGGTGCAGGAGTTGATTGTTTATCCGTCATGTATATATGCTACGAAAGGTTCGGGCAGGCGTTTTCCGTCCGCCATCATTCGGTATCTGCCAGGGGCTGCAGTGTCGTGCCTGACTGTGCCCGGATTTCAATAATCGCCAGTCCCGGGTTTGCCTGTACCAGACAAACAATAAATGAGCATTTCACTGCTATCACTTAAGTTCCTGTCATTCGCGGCGCTCTCGGTTGTGCTGGTTTCGATGTTGACCGGCGCCGCCAGGCAAACGGTATTCCTGGCGGCCAACGTCTTCTTTATCTGGTCCCTGCTGGGGACATCAGGGACGTTATCTACCGTCACCTTTTGCCTGCTGGGGTATGCGCTGACGCTCATGCATCTTAAATGGCAGCAGTTGCGGATCTATCACACGTTACCGCTGTTCATTGCCCTGTTTATCTACATGCGGAATTACGACATGCTGCAGTGGGTCCTTCCGGAAAGCGTGCTCACCGGCGTGTTGAGCACTGTCGGATTGAGTTTCCTGTTTTTCAAGATCATTCATGTGCTGATCGATGCCAGGAGCAACACCCTGAGGCAGCTGGAGTTCGTCACCTATATCAATTACTGCCTGAATTTCACTACATTCATGATGGGCCCGATACAGCGCTATCAGGATTACTTTGACCAGTGGCACCGGCACAAGCAGGCCATCGCCCTTACATTCGAGGCACATCTCGATGCAGTACTGCGCATACTGGCCGGTTTTATCAAGGCGTACATTCTCGCGTCGTGGATCGGCAAGCTGGCCCTGCAACCGGATACAGACATCCTGCAGTTGTCACCTGCGGAGTTGGTGATTCAGCTATATGCTTTCTTCTTCTACCTGTACCTGAATTTTTCCGGATACTGTGATGTTGTTATCGGCATTGGCAGCTTGCTGGGTGTGCGCCCCCCGGAAAACTTCAATTTGCCGTTCCTGGCGCAGAACATTTCGGATTTCTGGCTGCGTCAGCACCGGTCACTGACATTATGGCTTACAGATTATGTGTTCTCCCCGGCTTACAAGCAGGCGCTGACAAGTGATATTCTGTCCAGCCGTCCGCTCATGGCCGGAAACCTTGCGCTGCTGCTGACTATGCTGGTGTCCGGAATATGGCATGGAACGTCGATCGGCTTCCTGTTTTTCGGTCTTACGCACGGTGTCTACCTGGTGATTTATCACAGCTGGGACAAGCTGCTCGTGACGCAGCTGGGCAGGAAGCGGGCAAACCGGTTGCGCAAGAACCCGCTGGCAAGGTTGACCGGTATCTTTATTACTTTTAATGCAGCTGCGTTTGCCTTCCTGTTTTTCCAGCTGGACACGCCGCACTTGATGGGTTTCCTGAATGGATTGTTCCAGTCATGAGTAGCAGCAATTCCGACAATATCAGGATAGCCCTGAAGCTGCTGCTGGCTGCAGGTTTGATTATTGTGCTAGTGCTGTTTTCAGTGACAGATGTTGATTTTGTTTACACCGGATTCTAGAAAGTTCCTGCTGACGCTATCCGCAGTCCTTTCTGCGGGGCTGCTGTATGCGTGCATTATGTTGGCGATGCTGGGGCTGTCGAGCTGGGCCGAGCAGGACCTGGATGCCTATCCGTTCAAGGAGGAGGACTGGCTGCGTTACCTGCTGCCTTCGCGATTTGAACTGCAGGACCGGGCCATGATAATGCTGGCAGGGCCCTCGACCGTTCGCGAGAATCTGCTATATAAGCGATTTGAAGAGAAATTCCCGGAGTATTTTATCTACCAGGGCGGTATCAGCCTTGGCGCAATGGATGACGTTCTCGCTTCGCTTGAATACATCGAGCAGGTATACGGGGCCGGCGCCCTTCCCGAAATCATGGTGCTCGGGATCTCACCCAGGTTCATTGCCAATATTCCCGGCGAGAGGCCGTTCAGCATCGGACTTGATCTTTACAGTCCCTATTTCTCTGTCACGCAGGTTGAGTCAGGTCTCAGCCTGGTCCGCAAGAACTGGATCGAGGGCATGCTGGCGCGTGCACGATTCCTGGCTTACAAGCAGCCGGGCCGCACCCGTACCGCGCTGCTGGCGTTGTTCAATCACTGGATGTATGAAAAGCGCAGTGCAGCCGAGGGGCCGGGCATGCCGGTAGCGGCCGGATCCAGGCAGTTAAGCCCCGTCGACCGGGTTTTCAGGATACCGGTCGTTGCCGAGCTGGTCCGACTTGCAGGATTCAAGCGTATCCTGGACTATGATTTCTCCGCATTGCTTGCCTGGCACATATCTCCCTTCAAATACAGCCTGAATCCTCCCATGGACCTGGAGGGGTTGCTTGGGTGGATGCGGAACCCGGATTCATGGTGGCGTACTGTTTTCACATGGGACCCGTTGCAGACAGAACAGGAAACGGCAGGCAGGTTGAAAAGACTTGTTGAATTTACCAACAGGCATGATATCCGGTTGTTGATCGTCAATATGCCGGAAAGGGATATAGGCAGGGACATGTACGACGATGAAAAATATCAGGCCTACCTGGACCTGGTTGGAAATGCGGCAGGAGCGTCCGCCTTTCTTGACTTCAGGGGGTTCTTGCGCCCGAATGAATTCTATGACGCCGAGCACAGTATGCCGACCGGGTCCCTGCGCCTGACGGATGCGATCATAGACCACCTGCGTACGTCCGTGATTCTGCCGGGCGGTGCCGGGGAGTGAGATGTCCGGGGACAGGCTGGATATCAATCGGATGGATATGGAAACTATAAAAGAACTGTACCGGGAAAAGCGCCATGCAGAAATGCTGACGGCGATACTTGAACAGGCGCGTTTGACCAGTGACTACAACAGGTACCTGTCGCTTTGCCGCTGGCGTCAGAGACTGGCTTCGGAAATGGATTCACCGGACTATGCCAGGGTCCTGCGTATTGCGATCCTTGGCGGGGCAACGACTGATTTCCTGGAACAGCCCTTGCGGCTGGAACTGGAGACGCTCGGACTCGGTTGTACGCTGCACAGCAGTAATTACAATACCTACGTACCCGAAATGCTCGATGCTGCCAGCGACAGTGCAGCCTTTAGGCCCGATCTTGCCGTATTTCTGACCACCCCGTATAACATCGCCGACTGGCCTGCGGTGGGTGATTCGCAGGATTCCGTGCAGGCGCTTGTCGACAGGGTGTGTGACCACTGGCTGGATTTGTGTCAATCATTTCACGCCCACACAAACTGCGAGATCATACTCAACAACCAGCACCTGCTGCCGGCTCGCGTGACGGGCAACCTGGGCAGCCAGCTGCCGTGGGATCAAAACAACTATCTGCGCAGGATCAATGCGGCCCTGGGACTAAGGGCGCCCGCGTATGTCCATATCCTCGATATCGATACTCTGTCCTCGATACACGGCGTGTCGAAATGGTTTGATCCGCGTTTCTGGCATCATTCAAAACAGCCTGTTTCGTTTGATTGTATCGTGCCGCTGGTGCGCAACCTGGCATCGATTATCGGGGCGTTGTATGGCCGTACAGCAAAGTGCCTGGTGCTTGATCTTGATAATACGCTGTGGGGCGGCGTGGTCGGGGATGACGGTGTCGAGGGATTGAGAATAGGTGAGGGTGATGCGGAAGGTGAGGCATTCAAGGCCTTTCAGGAATACCTGTTGCAGCTGAAGCGGCGCGGCTTGCTGCTTGCCGTATGCAGCAAGAATGAACCTGAAAATGCACTGGCCCCCTTTGCGCAACTCCCGGATATGGTCCTGCGGCGTGATGACTTTGTAGTATTCAGGGCGAACTGGGACCCCAAGAGTGAAGGCCTCGTGGAGATCGCAAAGCAGCTGAATATCGGGCTTGATGCGCTGGTTTTTGTGGATGACAACCCGGCAGAACGGGCCCTTGTCCGACAGGTCCTGCCCGAGGTAAAGGTCGTCGAACTCTCTGCCGACCCGGCCGAATTTCCGCAGTTGCTTGATCAAAGCGGCTGGCTGGAGCTTGCAAGTCTGACAGACGAGGACAGGGAGAAAACCGAGCAGTACCGGAGAAATATGCAGCGCAGTGAAATGCAGGTGCAGCATTCCGATTACGACAGTTACCTGGAATCCCTCGACCAGAAAGCCATTATCGGCGAATTCGCCCCGCAGCAGCTGGACCGTATTACCCAGCTCATCAACAAGACAAACCAGTTCAATCTGACCACGCAGCGGCTTAACCGCTCGGAGGTGGAAGCCCTGATGGAGGACCCGGATACACTGACGGCCTGCGTGCGGCTTGCCGACCGCTTTGGCGATAACGGACTGATCAGTGTACTGGTCGGTCACAGGGAGGAAGCTGTCCTGCACGTGGATTTGTGGCTGATGAGTTGCCGGGTATTCAAGCGCGGGGTAGAGTATATGCTGGCAAATCACCTCTTCGAGAAGGCGTTCGAAATGGGGGTCAAGTCTGTAATCGGTACCTACAGGCCAACAGAGAAAAACAGGATTGTTGCAAACCTGTATGCCGATCTCGGTTTTGAGAAATGCGCTGCCGGGGAAGACGGGACTTCTCGCTGGCAACTGGAGCTGAAGGATTACCGGCCCGTCCCTGTGAGTATTTCCCTTGTGGAGGACTTTCGAGCATGAGTGATGAAGCAGTCTGGAACAAACTTACGGATGTGTTTCGGGAGGTTTTCGATGATGATGAGATTATCATCGGTCCCGAGACGACCGCAGAGGACATCCTGGAGTGGGATTCCATGTCAAACATACAGTTACTGGTGGCTATCGAGAAGGCCTTCGATGGCGTGAAGTTCAATACCGGGGAGGTTGCCAACCTGAAAAATGTTGGTGAAATGGTTGCCGTAATTTTGCAGAGAGCAAGTGATTGAATTCAAAATATACTGATTTACTTGCCTGCAGGGTCCAATAGCTGTGAACAGGATAATTTCCCTTATTATCCTGGTCCTGATACCGACCACCTGGTGGGTGACGATAACTTCATGGGAAGCGGAAGTTGCCGGTATTTACAGCTTTTCGCGCGCAGCATTCAATATTCTGGTCACTGCAGCCGGACTGTCTTCTATATACATCCTGTCAGGCAGGAACAACAGGAAGCACAGAACTCAAATGGTTGTTCTGGGCGGCGGGACCGCGGCTATTTGCCTGCTGATTCTCGAGATTCCGGCACTTCTGTTCGGATTTAACTTTCAGAAGGTGTTCGCAACAACAGGGCCGGACACCGCGTTGCATCTATCCGGTGGCGTAAACAAGCCGGACCCGGAACTGATTCATATTCACTGGCCGCACAGCTCCTTCAGCGGAGAGGTGGCGGGAAATCTTGTATCACTCGGCATCCCCACATCAAATCGCTACCAGGTAAATGTTCGCTATGATCATAACGGTTTCAGGAACGACCATGATTATGAACAGGCGGATATTGCAGTAATCGGGGATTCATTTGTAGAAGCAGCGATTGTTCCCCGCGAGAAATCCCTGGTAGGACAGCTCGAGACCCGCATGGCAATGCCAGTGGTAAACCTTGGGCAGATAGCTTACGGGTTCAGGCAGGAACTGGAAGTCCTGAAAAGATTTGCATTGCCATTATCCCCGCGGCTGGTTCTTTGGGTGCTGTTCGGAGGGAATGATCTGCGCGACGTTGAATCGTACGAAGTGCAGAAGGCCGGATTCGGAGAGCCCGTGAAAGAGCTTCCGTTGATACAGCGCCTGTTCACGCGCAATCTTCTCGTATTCGGAGGCAATGCTCTTGCCGGGATGCTGCGAACGAACAGGAACATGCCTTCAGAAAAAGCACTTGATCGTTCGGGGCTGTTTGCCCGCTCTGACGGTGTGACAGAGCGCGTGTATTTCGGCCAGACAGCCGACCCGTGGAATAATCACCAGTGGAATGTCGCGGTTGAGACCCTGCGAGAGGCAAATCGCCTGAGTAAGGAGAGCGGTACAGAATTTGTGGTTGTTTATGTGCCGAGAAAGTTTCGAATTTACAGAGGCCATCTGTCAGTGTCTGCAGATAGCGAGATCGCTGGCTGGGATGTTAACGATCTGCCGGAGGTGTTGTCGCAATGGAGCGCGGATAATGGCATTCATTTTGTGGATACTACCCCCGATCTTGCCAGGCAAGTGGAGACAGGCGTGCATCCATATTTTATCGATGATGTTCACTGGAACATATTGGGTCATGAGACGGCAGCCGGGGCGATAGAAGATTATTTGTCCAGCAAGCAAATATTTCCCTTCAATGTGAAGTAGGAACGATCGACCTGGCCCGCGTGCCTGCGGGTATCAGGCAAAGCAGCCTGTGCGGCGCCGGGGCGGGAGCGTCTAGAGCAGGCAGACGAAATCCTCGAACTTTCCGCCCGGCGTCCGCGGCAGTTCGTCGTGGTAGCTGAACGTCACCTGGAAAGGGTAGCCCAGGCTGTCGTTGAGAATTTCCCGCAGCCGCTGCTCCTGCTCCGCATTCAGGGGTTCTGCGACCACCAGTTTCATCTCCAGCTTGTCGTTCTGATGCTGAATCACCTGGTACTGCAGGACGGGAGCTGCCTCCTGGAACGCCCGGTAGCCGAAGTGGGGCCACTTGGCGGTGCCGTCCGGCAGGTGCAACATGTTGCGTACCCGTCCGAATATGCGCTCGATGACTGGCAGACCGCGTCCGCAGCTGCAGGATTCGCCCAAAACCGCATAGTCACCCACCTCGTAGCGGATCAGGGGAGCGGCATAGTTGTGCAGGTCCGTGACCAGCACTTTTCCCGCCTTTCCCGGTTCGCAGGGTTCGCCGTCTTCGTCGACGACCTCCAGGTAGACGTGTTCGGACTGTACATGGTAGCGCGGTTCTGTATGGTCAGGACATTGCAGCGCCAGGTAGCCCACTTCGCGGCAGCTGTAGAAGTCCACCACCTCGCAGCCCCAGGCCTGCCGGCAGGCCTCCCGCACCTTGTTCGAGACCGTCTCGCCGACCGTACGCACCTCCTTCAGGTTGGGCAGCTTGCCACCGTTCGCCTGAAAGCATTCGGCCAGGGCAACGATGTTGGAAGGATGCGAGATCAGGTAGTCCGGATTACGTGCCACGAGCCAGTCGTATTGAATGTCGATCGCACAGTTGCTGTTCAGCGTCCAGGAGCGGCCGGTGGGGTAAAGCAGGTCCGTGGATATGCCCCAGCCGTTGTGCTTGCTGCCATGCGGCGGCATCGCCTTGTCCGGGCCGAAGGAACGGATGGCAGCCAGCGTTCCGTCCAGGTTTCTCCGGTGCCAGAGGTGGTCACGCAGGGTGATTGCCTGCCAGATCATTTCGGTGATGTCCGTTGAATAGGCGGCCACCGGTTGGCCGGTAGAGCCGGAGGTCTGGAAGCGGGACGCAGGACCGTGCGCGTCGGGGTATTTCCGGCAGCGGATCTCCTCCAGGGACTGTTGCAGGTCGCGTCGGGCCAGCGGCTGAATCTGCTGCATTTGCTCCGCCGTGACCGGTCTGGCCGCCGTGCCCATATGCGCCAGGCGCTGTGCATAAAACGGCGATTGCGCGCGCGCATGAGCGAGTAATATGCCGAGTTGTTTGTGCTGCAATGCGGCAATCTGTTCCGGTATATACCATTGACTCAGCTCCAGCTGGAACTGAATGCTCATCAGGGTAGCGGCCTCCGCCTGCGGGATGGCGGGCAACACGATGCCCGGTACCTGGGATTTCCAGTAGTTCACGGATGTCTTCCCGGAGACCGGTCAACAGGATGATGGTTTGTTTTCCGTACGTGTAGCATCAATGCCCCATCACTACTGAACCGGAAAGGATAGAAAAACAAACGCCCTGTACGTCAGGCTCCGCGGCGCCGGTTGCCGGCTAGCGCCGGGTGAACGGGATAAAGCCTGGAATGGCGTTTTCCCTTTCGGATTCCACTCGCTGCTGCTGGAAGTGCAGCGAGGCCAGTCGCCGACGATAGTCACTCAGCTCTTGCTGCCAGCTGGCGCAACCCCTGAACAGCCCGATCAGTACGATGCTGCCGATCAACAGTCCTGCGATTGATTGGTGATAGGGGAACTTCTCGTAATAGAGCGCAACCGTCATGCCAATGCATAGCAGGGCGGGAATTTGCATACCGTCCGAATAGATCCCTTTCAGTATATGAAGGAGCAAGGAGCCGCCGCCCGGTCTTGCTGCGCGGAGTGCCCGTGCTGCGCTGTGTTGTCTGCGATGCTGCATGATGTGTTTCCTTGCGTTGTTAGTATTTTTATACTTGCCTCATCACAGGATAATGAGTGCCGGCCCCAGTTTATATAGTACCTAGGTACAGTATTACGCGCTGTTACCCGAATGATATGCCCCTTGCTGTAAACAAGTGTGAACACGGCGGTTATCAGGATTTACCGGCTATGAAATCAACCATGCGTTGCGTGGCCTTGAGAGCCCTGATGCGAATATCCTCGGGGACATGTATTTCATTACCGCCTGTTCTCAGGACGTCGGCGAGATTCCGCAGGTTGTTCATTGCCATCCAGGGGCAGTGGGCACAGCTTTCGCAGGTGGCGCCTTCGCCGGCGGACGGGGCTTCCATCAGGATTTTCCCCGGCGCAGCCTGCCGCATCTTGTAGAAGATGCCATTGTCAGTGGCAACGATAAAACGCTTGTTGGGCAGCTGCCTGGCCGCATTGATGAGCTGGGTGGTCGAGCCGACCACGTCGGCAATTTCAATGACGCTGTCCGGCGACTCCGGATGTACCAGGATGGCGGCATCGGGATATTGCGATGCCAGGTTACGGATTGCCTCGGCTTTGAAACGTTCATGCACGATGCAGCTGGCCTGCCACAGGAGCATGTCGGCGCCGGTGATGCGCTTGACATAATTGCCGAGGAAACGGTCAGGCGCCCAGAGGATCTTCTTGCCCTGTTCCTTGAGGTGGTTAACAACATCAACCGCTATGCTTGAAGTGACGACCCAGTCTGCACGCGCCTTGACTTCGGCACAGGTGTTTGCATATACAACGACGGTACGGTCGGGGTGTGCATCACAGAAGGGAATGAATTTTTCCGGTGGACAGCCGAGGTCGAGTGAGCACTCGGCATCCAGTGTCGGCATCAATACGCGCTTTTCCGGGTTAAGGATTTTTGCAGTTTCGCCCATGAAGCGTACGCCGGCAACGACCAGCGTACCGGCCTTATGGCTGTTGCCGAAGCGTGCCATCTCGAGCGAATCGGCCACGGTACCACCGGTTTCGTCAGCGATTATCTGCAGGTCTTCGTCAGTGTAGTAATGCGCCACCAGCACGGCGTCTTTCTCGCGCAGCAGTTGCTTGATCTCTGCGACCAGGGCAGTCCGCTCTCCCGGGCCATAGTCAGGCGAGCCCACGCTGCCGGGCAGGGGGTAGGCCGGTTCCGAGAGGATTACAGGAATATCAATCTCGTGCTTGGCGGTCATTGTGCGGCATGTTCCAGTACAGTTTGTAACACACAATACATTATACAACTTATTGTTTTATAAGTTGCGTCCCGATTGATGGCTGGCGAAGGATGGTTATAACCCGATGCCGAGCTGTTGCAGGAGATCAGCCGCTTCCGCATCGCCCTGGGCCGCCGCCTTGCGCAGCCAACGGCCGGCTGTCGCTTTATCGCATGGCACACCCTGGCCGGTCATGTACAGGATGCCAAGGTTGGTCTGGGCATCGACAAAGCCCTGCTCGGCAGCCTTGAGGTACCACTCCGATGCGACGGAAAGATCGCGCGCGATACCGGCGCCTTCATCGTGCATGACGCCCAGGTTGAATTGTGCTTCGGCATCGCCCAGTTCGGCAAGCGGCAGCCACTCCTCGTAGGCTGCTTTATAGTCGCCTTTCAGGTAGGACTGGTAACCACCGCCAAGGATGGTCCATGTCGGCAAGGCGGCCATCAGTTGCGGAAGAAATCCATGGGAATTATCAGCATGGTAAGCATTCTAATAACATTGTCGGGATAAAGTATAGCCATTGTTGGATAGGGCTCATAAAATGGCAGTGAGCCAGTGAAATGGCCCCCTCCCTGAGGAGTCAGGGCTGGTAACAAAGGCAGCATTTAAATCGCGCTTGTAACTGAATGATATTGGATATGGCCCATGTATCGAGTTTCTAAGTCTGTTGCGTTCTGCTACGGTCACCGCCTGCTGAATTACGCCGGCAAGTGCCGGCATCTGCATGGCCATAATGCACGCGCCGTCATTACCCTGGAGAACGAACGACTGGATGACCTGGGGATGGTGGTGGATTTCAGCAGTGTCAAGCAACTGGTATGGGACTGGCTGGATGCCGAAATCGATCACACCATGTTATTGCACAAGGGGGATCCTTTGTTGCCGATCCTGCAGGCAGCGGGTGAACGCGTCAAGGTGACGGAGGAGAACCCGACTGCTGAGAATATCGCCCGCATGATTTTCGATTATGTGGCCGCACAGGGTTTTCCGGTTGTGGATGTGACCTTGTGGGAGACAGAGACCAGTTTTGCCAGCTATCGGCGGATTGATTGAGACAGATCAGTTGCTGGCGCGAAAATGGCATGCTACAAGCGTAGAAAATAACTACCGGTACCTGCGCCATGCATCATCTGTTACTGGCATTACTGCTGATTGCCACCGCCCTCCAGGCGGCGGTCGATGAAAGCGATGTCGAAAACGATTATTTGTTGTTTGAAGATGCACCACTGGATGAACCACTGGCGTTCCCGGACTGGTTCAAGCTGAGTTTTCTCGATCTTGGCGAAGACCTGGCGGAGGCAAGGGCGGCGGGCAAGGATGGCCTTATCATCTACTACGGCCAGAAGTACTGCGCCTATTGCCGGCAATTCCTGGAAAAGGACCTTGTCAGGGATGATATCAGGGCCTATATGCTGGACCATTACGATGTCATTGGTATCGATATTCATGGCCATCGGGCGGTAACCGACCTGGCAGGGGATAACCTTGACGAGACCCGCTTTGCGGTGCGCGAAAAAACGAATTTCACGCCCTCGGTCGTTTTTTACAGCACGGATGGCAAGGAAGTCCTGCGGTTGCGTGGTTATTATCCGCCGTACCGCTTCAGGGCCGCGCTGGAATATGTTGCCGACGGACACTTCCATAACGAAAAATTTCGCGAGTACCTTGCGCGCGCGGATGTGCCGCTGGTTTTCGAGCCCGGGGACCTGAGCGATGAATCCTACTTTATGCCGGGCCCATACATGCTGGATCGAAGCCGTTACAGGGGTGAGCGGCCGCTGGTGGTTTTCTTCGAACAGGGAAATTGCCATGCCTGCGATGTTTTGCACACCGGCCCGCTGCAGGAGCAGGAAATCAGGTCGCGTATCATGCAATTCGAGGCGGTGCAGCTGTCCTTCTGGTCGGATACGCCGGTCATAACGCCGTCCGGTGAGCGGCTTACCGCAAAGCAATGGGCGGAGAACCTCGGGTTATTCTACACGCCGACATTGATTTTCTTCGATACCGATGGCAGCGAAATCATCAGGGTTGATTCAGTGGTGCAGTTTTACCGTCTGCGCAATGTGCTCGATTACATACTGACTGGCGGCTACCGCAAGCACGACACTTTCCAGCGCTGGCGCGAGTCAAATGCGCCCAGGGTTTTCAAGGAATGATCAGTTATCCTGCCAGCGCCGGAAAACCAGTGTTGCATTGGTTCCGCCGAAGCCGAAGCTGTTTGACATTATAATATTCGTGCCGGCTTTATCGATTGGCTCGCGGACGATCGGGAAGTCAGCGCCCAACGGGTCGATCTCGGTGATATTGGCTGATGCGCAGAGAAAGTCTTCCTGCATCATGAGCAATGAGTATATCGCCTCATGAACACCGGCTGCGCCGAGTGAGTGTCCGGATAGTGACTTGGTCGAATTGATTTTCGGGACGTTATCACCGAATACGCTGCGGATAGCTTCCAGTTCGCGCATGTCGCCAACCGGCGTACTGGTGCCATGTGCATTAATGTAGTCGATCGGTTCTTCCACTGTTTGCATGGCCAGGCGCATGCAGCGTACCGCGCCCTCGCCGGACGGCTGTACCATGTCATAACCGTCCGAGGTGGCCCCGTAGCCGATAACCTCGGCATAGATCTTCGCCCCGCGCGCCCTGGCGTGTTCAAGTTCTTCCAGGACTACCATGCCGCCGCCGCCGGCGATTACAAAACCGTCACGGGTAGCATCGTACGGTCGTGACGCCGTTGCAGGCGAGTCATTGTATTTTGATGACAGCGCCCCCATTGCGTCGAACATCAGTGTCAACGTCCAGTGCAGCTCTTCGCCGCCACCGGCAAAGACAATATCCTGCTTGTCGAACTGGATCAGTTCATAGCCATTGCCGATACAGTGTGCACTGGTCGAACACGCTGAACTTATCGAGTAATTGACGCCATGTATTTTGAACGGTGTGGCAAGGCATGCGGAATTCGTACTCGACATGGTCCTCGGTACCATGTAAGGCCCGACTCTTCGCAGGCCCTTCTCGCGCAGCAGGTCGATGGCCAATGCGACATTTTCCGTTGATGCGCCTCCGGAGCCTGCTATCAGCCCGGTACGATCATTCGACACCATGTCATCGGCCAGCCCGGAGTCCTCGACTGCTTCCTGCATGGCGATGTAATTGTAGGCTGCGCTGTTCCCCATGAAGCGACGCAGCTTGCGGTCGATCAGTTTTTCCGTGTCCAGGTCAATGGTGCCGGCCACGTGGCTGCGGAAGCCAAGTTCTTTGTATTCGTCAATATATTCGATACCCGAGCGGCCCTCGCGCAACGAATCTGTAACTTCATTTTTATTATTCCCGATGCTTGCAACGATACCCAGACCGGTAACTACGACACGACGCATAATCAGTTCCTAAAAGCTTTCTGTTGAAGTGAAGAGGCCGACGCGAAGACTGGTAGCTGTGTATATTTTACGGCCATCGACTTCCATGACACCGTCGGCGATACCCATATTCAGTTTGCGCTGTATGACACGCTTCATGTTGATGCGGTAGGTGATCAGTTTATTGCTGGGTGTTACCTGTCCCGAGAACTTCACTTCACCGGCCCCGAGTGCGCGACCCCTGCCCGGACTACCGGCCCAGCCGAGATAAAAACCAACCAGTTGCCACATGGCATCCAGTCCGAGGCATCCCGGCATTACCGGGTCTCCCTCGAAATGGCAGTCAAAGAACCACAGGTCCGGCGTTACATCGAGTTCCGCGATGACTTCTCCCTTGCTGTTTTCGCCGCCATCATTGTTGATTCTGATAATTCGGTCGAACATCAGCATCGGTGGCAGGGGTAGCTGGGCATTGCCTGGCCCGAACAGGCGTGCATGTCCGCAATCGAGCAGCTCCTGGTGTGTGTAGCTGCTTTTGCCCGGTGTTGCCGTCCGGTCATCGGTTTGGCCAGAGTGAGTCATTTAGAATTGCGCCACCTGAATGAATACAAGTCGCGTATTCTAGTCTACTTTGACGACCGGTTGTATGCTTGAACCGGTCCGGAGCGATGGCCGGACGGCGGGACGCCACTAGTCCCTGAAATTGATGTATTGCAGGGGCAGGTCCGTTGACGACTCCTTCAAGTTACTGATTATATTCTGTAAATCGTCACGCTTCTTGCCGCTTACACGTACCTTGTCACCCTGGATGCTGGCCTGCACCTTGATTTTGCTGGCCTTGATCTGTTTCACCAGTTTCCTTGCCGTGTCCTGGTCAATGCCGTGACGCACGGTTATTTCAAGCCTTGCCTTGTTGCCGCTGATGATAACTTCACCTTCAGCGAGCGCGGCAATGTCGATTCCGCGTTTTGCCATTTTTTTATGCAGTATGTCGAGTACCTGCCGGATCTGGAATTCATTGTCACCGTGTACCGTCAGGATATGTTCCGATTGCTCGACGCGCGCGTCAGATCCCTTGAAGTCAAAACGGTTGGACACTTCACGGTTGGCCTGGTCGGCTGCATTTGTTATTTCATGCAGGTCGACTTCGGAAACTACGTCAAAGGAAGGCACCGGTACCCCCATGCTGCCGTTAATGGCATACAGTCTTGTCAGACCGGAATTATATTGAGGATTTCTCCCCGTGTCAGAGTTTTATTGAAAAA
The DNA here is from genome assembly GCA_963768575.1 of uncultured Halobacteria archaeon. Taxonomy (GTDB): domain Bacteria; phylum Pseudomonadota; class Gammaproteobacteria; order UBA9214; family UBA9214; genus UBA9214. The sequence continues at coordinate 300,143 of CAVYIJ010000013.1, read as the reverse complement.
TACCGCGGCTGAACGTGGCGGCTGGGGGAAGGGCCGGACAAATGCCGGCCATGGTCAGATCTTGCGTGTCAGCAGCGACCACAGGCGGGAAAGAAAACCTGACGGCCTGGCATCACTATCCGGCGATTCTGCCGGGATTTCCGTAGTTGCTTGCGCAGCCAACGCTGTATTCTCGACATCCGTGGCTGCAGTGCCTTCCGATGTTGCAGCGCCTGAAATTTCAACCTGTTCGTCAGTGGCCGTAGATTGCGGTTGTTCGTCGGCCAGGTAGTAATCACCCGGTGCTGTGATAATGATCGTTTCTTCCTCTTCGTAGTATTCTGTCGTATCGGTCAGGTCGCTGTGACGTGCCGGCTCATGATTGCCGGCAGTTGCTTCTTCGGTGCCAACGAGTTCAAGGTCCGGCATCGATTCTGTTTCGGCTTCCGGCGCCGGTTCGAACGGTGGTTGCGCAGGGTTCACGATTTCTGCAGCCGCCGTCTCCGGACCCGCCTTGGCCGGTTTCTGGTCGTATTGCGGCGGCGAGCCGGTGCCGGCCGCGAAATCTGCATGTGCGATCCTGTTTCCGCCCCGGTTTACCGCCGCCTGCAGGCTGCCGGTGGCAGACGACAACAGTGTATTCAGTCGAATGTCACCGGTGATTTCCGGTGCCACAACACCGATACTCACCGTGAAGCCGAGATTCTTTTCCCCTGCCGAGATGCGCTGTTCGCCGGCTTCCTTGAGAATACGATCGGCCAGGTTGCGGATGCCGGCGTTGTTCATGCCCGGCAAGAGCAGGGCGAAGCGTGCAGTGCCGATACGAGCGGCCATGTCTTCCTGCCGGATGCAGGAATTCAGCAGCCCGGCGACCGACTTTACAATATTCCCGGTCACCTCATCGCCATGTTGTGCATAGTGATCACCGAAATCGTCGACTTCGATGCAGAACAGGGCAAGGCCTGATTTGTGCCTGACTGCATAGGCCAGTTGCTGAAAGCCGCGTTCCATGAACGCAGTCTCATTGGGGAGTCCGGACAACTGGTCGTTCAGTGCCTGGTCTTCCAGCTCCATGGTTTCCTGTGTCAGTGATAATTCCGTCGCATAGGCCTCGGAGTGCGCCTGTGTCCTTGCCAGCAAGTGCACGGCATCAAACGGTTTGCCAATGAAATCAGTTGCGCCGGCGTCGGTTGCGCGCTTCTTGGTTGGTTCGGAATCATTTGCACCGGTGATGATGATGACCGGAAGATTGCAGAGGTGAGGCAAATGCGAGTTTCTGATTTTTTCCAGCAAGCCGAAGCCATCGAGGCCCGGCATGGTCAGGTCGGAGACTACCAGTGAAAACGGCTCTTCGTTATTGAGTATTTCCCAGGCATTGTTGCCATCAACTGCTTCGACAGTTTCGAAATGGTCCTGCAGGATTTTTCGGGCCGAAACACGAATAACCCTGGAATCATCAACTATCAGAAGACGCTGCTTGCTATCTGAGGTGTCGCTCATTTAACTGCCCGTTGCTGGTGTTGGTTCACTGGATTCGTATCGGCGTATCCAGTCTATTCTTTAACGCATGCAGACCGTCCGGTCCGTCGGTGTGAGGCAGGCCCCGGACCGGAAAAAACACGGCCGTTAAAGTAGTTACCTCGAAGAGGTGTTATCATGGCCACGGGCAGGGTGGCCGGAATTCAGCGGACCCGGGGCCTGCCGTCACAGCTGTGAGATTGATGGTTGCCGCCACGGACGAGGTCCGGCTGTCGGCAAATGACGGGTGCAAAAGTGCGATGGCTCATTTGATCAAAGATATGTACTCCAAAATCATCGCATTCATCTGGGATGATGATCTGCGCAGACTTAAAGGCCCGCACCGGGCGCTCGTATTCGTATTGCGCGTTACCCACCTGCTGTTCAAGGAACTGCTCGGCGGGCAGTTGAATCTGCGCGCCATGAGCCTGGTGTATACCACCATGCTGTCTGTCGTGCCGTTGCTCGCGGTCAGTTTATCTGTACTGAAAGGATTCGGTTACCACCAGCAGCTCGAATCCTACCTGTTCGATTTCCTGTTCGAACCGCTTGGTCCGAGCGGCGAGGAGGTGGCGCAGACCATTATCGGCTTCGTTGAAAACGTCAAGGTTGGAATGCTCGGGTCGGTCGGTTTTGCCTTGCTGATTTATACCGTGGTGGCCCTGGTGCAGAAAATCGAGGCGGCATTCAATTTCGTCTGGCAAATTGACCGGCTGCGGCCATTGTCACAGCGATTCAGCAACTACCTGAGTGTCATAACGATCGGCCCGGTACTGATTTTCAGTGCCGTTGGCATTACAGCTACCATGCTCAAAACCGATATTGCCCGGCAGATGGTGGCGCTCGAGCCGTTCGGTACGCTGATGGTGTCTGCAGGCGAACTGATTCCCTACCTGCTTATATGCCTGGCGTTTACCTTCATCTATGTCCTGATACCGAATACACGCGTGAAGTTTCGTGCCGCACTGGTGGGCGGCGTGATTGCAGGTGTCCTCTGGAAGGTGACAGGCTGGGGTTTCGCCACCTTTATTGCCTCATCAGCAAAATACGCAGCAATCTATTCCAGCTTCGCCATCATGATCCTGTTGTTGATCTGGATGTACATCAGCTGGCTGATACTGCTGGTCGGCTCGCAAATAGCCTATTTTGTCCAGAATCCCAAGTTCATGACCCTGCACCGGGTCGACTTTGTATTGAGCAATCGTCTGCGCGAACAGCTGGCGTTACAGGTGATGTACCTGGTCGGCTACAATCATTTGCATGATCGCGCGCCCTGGCAGCTCGACCAGCTGATCGATTATCTGGATTTGCCGGATGAACCGGTCAGCCGAATGGTCACGGTGCTGGTCAACGCAAATTACCTGGTGGAGATCGATGACGGCACGGGTATCGCTTACCTGCCGATGCATGATATCGGCACTGTCAGGCTTGCGGATGTCCTGTCAGCTGTGCGCAAGGCCGGGGAAAGTCGTTTTCTCAGTGTCCAGCAGCTGACACCGGTGAAGGCGGTTGATGAGCTGATGTCCGAAACTCTCGCTGCAACCGGGACCGTGCTGGGTGAGCGTACTGTAAAGGACCTGATACTTACCGTTGATGGCGAACCGGGAGCGGCCGGTACGCTGCCGCTTGCACGGAAATAGTTGTCTGATTGTCCAGGCCCCGGGTAAGAACATCGTTCGTTCCGGCGCGGCTGAGGCGCATCCACCTCGGCAGCCGGGCCTGTAACGCCTGGTATAGATAGTTATCCCTGCCATTGTTGCAGCCACCGAGTCCCGGCTGCTGGCTGATGCGGTAGTACCATGCCGGCCGACCGCCCATGCTGGCAGGGGTTCTCGTCGCGACCGGCCCGTGTCTTTCGATCACGTTACCGCCAGTGATCAATCTGCCGTCGCACAGATCGTGGCTGGTCTGTTCCCGTGCATTCCTTAATGAAATGTGTGTCATGGCTTCCGCCACGGTTGCCGTCTGCGCCTGCTCCAGCGGGATCCACGCGATGTAATGGTCAAGTCCAGGGTCGCCGGCGGGCACGGCGCTGGCATTCACCATGGCCGCGGGTGTCGTGCCGGGCGGCTGGCTTGCACATGCGCACAGCAGCGCCGCTGAAATTGCCAATATTGACCTTGTAACTACTTGATACATAATGTTATTACTCATCGACGGCAATTTGCTGGTATGATTCTCCACGGAAACCGGAACAACTGAATACAGTTTAGTCATGACAGGCTTCGCAAACTGTGAACCCTGTGTTAAATCCGCAAATATATACCCTATGATAGCGCAGGTTTATATGCTGACAAATTCACTGAAAAAAAACCGGACAGTCGTTGAGCAATATGTTGATTACATTTGCGAGCAGGGTTGTGAGAAGGTGTCCGGGTATATCGAGGCCATCCGCAACAACCATGACCTGCCGGAGTTGAGTCATCTCAGCGACGAGGAACGCATCGCCGTTCACGATGAACTGGTGTCCATCATGTCGGTCTACGAGGGAAAGTGCAGCCGCTGATGTTCTATCAGGAGTCGTTCCAGGTGACGACAAGCGGCCGCAGTAGTATCCAGGTAACGGACAGCGTGCAGCAACACGTGGATCAGTCAGGGATTACCCGGGGTTTGTGTCACCTTTTCCTGCATCATACCAGTGCATCGCTGGTCCTGTGCGAGAACGCCGATCCCGATGTCCGTACCGATATGGAGCGCTTCATGTTGCGCCTGGTGCCTGACGGCGACACCCTGTTCGAGCATGTCGCAGAGGGTCCGGACGATATGCCGGCCCATATACGCAGCATTCTGACGCATACAGATCTCACCCTGCCGGTCAGTAACGGGCGCTGCAGTCTTGGCACCTGGCAGGGCGTATACCTGTGGGAGCACCGGCTACGGGGGCATCGCCGGCTGATAACTGTATCAGTGAATGGTGTGTGAGTAGCGGCTAGTGCTGCAGGGTCTGGTCTTTGCCGGCCTTCACTTCCGTTTCCGGGATATGCGGTGATTCACCCAGCAACTCGTCTATATCGCCCCTGATTTTTGAAAGTTCGTCGAGTTCGTCGTAATCATCATTCTGCCCCGCGGCCCACTCGGCGCCGCTGGCGGACGCCACCTGCGCCGATGCCGGTCTATGGAGGGCCGTTGCCGCATTTTCACCGCACAGGTGTTGCGCGCCATTGGCAAGGTGTTCATAGACCGAACGGTAGCTCAGGGTCATCTCCTGTACCAGGTCCGAGGTGCGCATGAAATGGTGCGTCACCTGGTCCCGGTAATCCCTGAAATCATCAGTCAGTTCATTCAGCTCAACCTGTAACTGGTGGGTGCGGTTGTTCCTGGCGGTAATGGTGTAGGTCAGAATACAGCCGATGACCGTGCCCAGCAGGAAATTCAGCAGGCCGATAACCCAGAGAGATGTAGATCCGTCCAGCGCTAGCATCGCTTGACCCCCTTTGTAGGTGAGCTTTCAATCCACGATATTGTACGCTGGAATTGGATATATTCATACATATTGTGTTTCAGCGCCCGAATGGCATACTGTCTGGCCCGATTGCGCCCTGGCGCAGCGATATTCGGCTGTCATTACCGTGGCGGGCTGTCAGCCATGCGGGGCCCGAAGATGGCGCTGCCGATGCGGACAATGGTGGCGCCTTCGCTGATGGCAGCCTCGTAGTCGTCACTCATTCCCATGGACAGCTCGGTAAAGTAACGCTCGCCGAACCGGCGGGCGCAATCTGCACCCAGTTCCCGCAATGCAGCAAACTCCGCCCGCCGCTGGTCGATTGTTGCTGTGCGTTGACCGATGGTCATCAAGCCCCGCAGGTCGATCCCGGGGAGGCCGGCCCGCAGCAGTTCATCGATGATGCCCGGTGCTGATTCGGGCGACAGCCCGTACTTGTCAGGATCCCCGGCAATATTGACCTGGAGCAGTACCTTGACGGGATTTCCGTTGCCCTGCCAACCGGAAGAGAGTTTTTTGGCGAGCTTTATGCTGTCGAGCGTATGCAGCCAGTCAAAGTCAGCGGCAACGGTCCTGGCCTTGTTCGTCTGCAGGTGCCCGATGAAATGCCATTCGTTGTCGGGGTCCTCGATCAATACCTGCTTGGTGGCGGCATCCTGCAGCGTATTTTCGCCGAAACATCGCTGTCCGGCAGCGATCGCCGCGGCGACACTGGCGGCAGACATTTTCTTGGAAACCGCGACCAGGCGAATGTCATCCGCAGTGCGACCGGACGCCTCGGCGGCCCGGCGTATCCGTTCCCGGATTGTATCGATATTGCTCCGGATTTGATCTGCGGATAAAGGCATGATCCAGTTCAGGTCGTCACCAGGTTACGGGGTTTGCCGGCAAGGAAGGCGTGAATATTGTTCGCCAGCTCGCCTATCAGCTGCTGGCGCGCGTGCAGGCCTGCCCAGGCAACATGCGGAGTTACAATCAGGTTCGGCAGTTGCTCTGCGAGCAACGGGTTGCCGGTAACGGGTGGTTCCCTGGTCAGCACATCGACTGCGGCACCCGCGATTTCATGCGCTTTCAATGCCGCCAGCAGATCTGCTTCATTGACGATGCCGCCGCGTGCCGTATTGATCACAATGGCGTCGTTGCGCATTTTCCTGAATGCAGCCCGGTCCAGCAGGTTTTCCGTTTCGTCTGTCAGCGGACTATGTAGCGTGATAACCGTTGCTTCCGACAGCAGCGTGTCGAGGCTACAGCGGCCAGGCTGGTCCGGCATTCCGCTGCGCTGCGCAACCAGGACCCGCATGCCGAATGCGCGTGCCATGTCTGCCACGGCTCTCCCCAGCTCGCCATAACCGATGATCCCCAGGGTTTGGCCGGACAGTTCCCTGAACGGAAAATCGAGCATGCTGAAACGGGACGCGCGTTGCCACATGCCCTGGTTTACCGCGGCAGTATGTTCTGCCAGTCTGCGGTTGAGGGCGAGTATCAGCATGAAGACATGCTCTACCACGGAGGTGGTCGAATAGGCGCGAACATTACACACCGGAATTCCCCTTTTGCCGGCAGCGTCAAGATCGACATTGTTTGTGCCGGTCGCCGCGATGCAAATCATTTTCAGCGTCTTCGCAGCTGCGATTGTCTCTCTGTCCAGTACGATCTTGTTGCTGATCACGATGTCCGCATTCCGAATCGAGTTCGCAACATCCGTATCTGCGGTCATGTTGTTGAATGTCCATGCCGGCAGGGTAGCCCGCAGCGGATCGAGATCAAGATCGCCATCCGTAACCGTGCCGACATCGAGGAAAACGCCTTGCATGCTTTTCCTCACTTGATCATTTCAGACCGAGCATTTCCTGTTTCAGCGATTTGCTGATGGGGCGGGAACCCAGCCATACTTTCAGCAGGGCGCGGAAAAAATCGTTGCCTTCTACCATGCCACGCCATTCACCGTTGATCCGCACCTCGGTGCCCTTGTCCGGCAGGTACGCGATACGGATGACATCGCCCTTGTGCACGGACTTGAACAGCTTGTTGAACTCTTCCAGACTTGGACCAAGCAATTCCAGCTCCTCGCGGCCGATGTTTGCCTGCAAGCCGTCATTCCAGCCGTCGATAATCTTGTCCTTCCCGATCTCGCTGTAAACAATGTGCATATCCACAACAGCGGGTCCGCTGTCACTGAAAATTGCATACTCATCGGAATTTTTTTCCGCGAGATACAATGTGCCCACGTAGATATCCATGAAGAACTTCTTGCGCATTCCCGCACCGTTCAGCACCAGGGCATCACTGCTTCCTTGCACTGTAACCGAGTCGGGGACATCGAAGCCGTCTATTTCCCTGCCGGAAATCTGCTGACTGGCGGATATTATGCAAAGCAGTACTGGTAAATGCAGTTTTCTCATGACTGTCTCCTCTGCCTGTGCGGCAGTGCGAAGTTTCAGGGCTTTCTCTGCGGGTGACGAATTATATTTTCTACGTAAACAGGGAAGTTGTTTGAACGCAGGTCCCTGAAGTAGCGTTCCAGCGTCAACCTGACGACCGGGAACGCCAGATTGTCCCAGGGGATTTCGTGTTCGTCGAATAACTTCACGTCAAGGCTTTCCTCCCCCGCCTGGAAACTGCCATTGGCAAGTCTTGCGCGGAACATCATGTAGACCTGGTTGATTTGCGGAATGCTGAAAACGCCGTAAAGTGAAAGGTCGTCGACTTCAGCGCAGGCTTCTTCCATGGTCTCGCGCGCGGCAGCCTGTTCGGTTGATTCGCCGTTTTCCATGAATCCGGCCGGCAGTGTCCAGAGGCCGTAGCGTGGTTCGATCGCGCGACGGCACAGCAGGAGCCGGTCTTCCCACACGGGTATGCAGCCTGCTACGATCTTCGGATTCTGGTAATGAATCGTATCGCATGATTCACAGACATGTCGGGGCCTTGAATCCCCGACGGGTATTTTTTCAACGACTTGTTTGCCGCATTTACTGCAATAAAACATGTTGATGGAGATAAACAGCAGCCAGTGGAAGCAGGGTACCAGGTACATAGTATATTACATGTATATGGGACACTATCCCGATGAAGATGTTCAAATGCCGGAAATGATATATGCAGCCCTTTTATGAATCACATGAGTTGCATTTCTCCTGCACCCGCTGTGGCCGGTGCTGCGAGACGGCCGGCGATTATTATGTCTTTCTGTCCCGGCAAGAAGCGGAACGCATTCGTGACCATTTGCAACTGTCGTCTGCCTGGTTCAGGCGGCGCTATTTATCGCGCCTGGATGACGGAGAGCGGGTACTGGCTGCCGGCATAGACGAACGCTGTATATTCCTGGACGGCCACGGCCAGTGCAGAATTTATCCGGTTCGGCCGGTGCAATGCCGGACCTACCCGTTCTGGCCCGAAGTGGTCAACAGCCGGCGCGACTGGTCGGCTGAGGCAGCCCGCTGCGAGGGAATAAACCGCGGTAATGCTGTGCCAGTGAAAAAGATCCGGCATGCGGTCAAGGCCTGCATCGAACAGACGGATTGATAAAGTGCCGGCAGACTCAGTTGCCCGGCTCGAATACCCCGAACAGCTGGCTGCCCGAAGGGGCATGCGTGTCATGATGCAGGTTCACCAGCTGCATGCCATGTGCGGGTGACAACTGTGTCCCTTCAACCAGGGTGTCGTAATCGATGCCGCCCAGTAGCTGGCAGGAAATTGTCAGGTACAGCCGGTTCACCACCTGTGCCGAGAGCAGGGTATGGAAAACCCATGGGCCGGCGATGGCATAGATGCTCCGATAACCTTCCGCAGCAAGTTGCTCTATCATCAGTTTCCCATCAACCTGGCGGCCGGTCCCGGCCTGCATTACCTGGACACCCGCGTTCTCAAGCCGACGGATTCGTTCTGGATCGGCCTGTTCCCCGGTGAAGGTATAAATTTTCCGCTTGTGATACGGCGCCAGGCTTTGCGGGGGTATGTCCAGGCTGGCACTCATGATTGCGATATCGGGTTGTGCGGCCAGCCCCTGTTCCTGCCGCCACCGGCGAATGTCCTCGTAGTCGGGCTGGCTGCCGACGGGCAGGCTGTCCTGCGCCTCGCCGGCAATACTCTGGCGAAAATAACGACCGCTGGTGATCAGGATGTCGGCCTGCCCGGCAAGTTCCTGGTAGAGGCGCCAGTCACGCAGATTGGTGATAGCAGACGGCACCTCGTGCGACTGGCGATGTTCGCCTGCAATTGCAATTCGCCCATCCAGGGAGGTAACGAAATTACTGTAGACGAAAGGTTTGCTTTTTCCACTGCGTTTATGCAGCCGGTGGCCCAGGTAAAGTCCTTCCAGCTTAACGTCCTGTTGAGGGGCAGGAATGAGTCTTGTGATGGGTCTGTGCATACGTTGGCAGGTTGGTGCAAGTAAAAAAAACAGTATAAAAGAAGAACGGGGCCATGTGGCCCCGTTCTTCGTATTGCTTTTACTGACGCGTCAACGCTTGCCCTGGTAATCCTCGATGGCCGCCTTGATGGCGTCCTCGGCAAGTACCGAGCAGTGAATTTTGACCGGCGGCAGCGCCAGTTCCTCGGCGATATCGGTGTTTTTGATGGCGCTTGCTTCATCGAGTGATTTGCCTTTCACCCACTCGGTTAACAGCGAACTGGAGGCAATGGCAGAACCGCAACCGTAGGTCTTGAATCTGGCGTCCTCGATAATACCGTCGTTGCCGACCTTGATTTGCAGGCGCATAACGTCGCCACATGCTGGCGCGCCCACCATGCCGGTGCCTACCTGTTTGTCATCCTTTTCGAATGTGCCAACATTACGAGGGTTTTCGTAGTGGTCCAGAACTTTCTCGCTATACGCCATTTCTGCTTCTCCAAAGAAAAATTGAGTTCGTTTGGTAAATTTTAACCGTTATGCTGCTGTCTGCTGGAAGCCTGGCCTGAACTCCGACTGTTTGTCATCACTGCTGAATGATGCAACGGCTTCCTCCAGTGTAATGCTGTCGAGGTAATCGTAAATCCGGTTGCTCAAATGCAGCCACATTTGTCCGCCCGCCGGAATTTCGCTCTGGGTGTGTGGCTGCTCTTCACGGCGGCTGACGTCATCCACCGTGGCCAGGATATTTGCAATCGTGATTTCACCTGCCGGGCGCGCCAGGCAGTAGCCGCCACCGGGTCCCCGCATGCCCGTGACCAGCCCGTGCTGGCGCAGTCGCGCGAACAGCTGCTCCAGATAGGAAATGGAAATAGACTGCTGCGCAGATATATCCGCAAGAGTGACCGGCCCCTGCTTGTTTTGTAATGCCAGTTCCATCATTGCGGTAACGGCATGGCGGCCTTTGGTTGATAACTTCATGACTAACCTCAGTGAATACGGGATACGGTATCGCTGTTTGCATTTCATGCGCCCCGGTCCGTATCCTTTCAGGGGCGGTGCCCAGCGCACCCGGTTTACCTGCCGGCAAGCTGCTGAACTATCGTTATAATAATAGTAATGGTTGAGTCTTTTAGTCAAGAATTTCAGTGTTGCCTGCCAGCCACGAATGTACAAAATATTCAGTAATAACATATAGTTATTATCCCTCTATCCTTATAGGGATATGTCGGTGGGACAACGGCCGTATGCTGCCGTGATGGGCGCCATAGGGATCCATGCGCACGGGCCCCGAGCATAATATTAATTTAATACATTGGCTTGAAGGCGTTTACCCGGCAATTGTCGTGAGACAGGCTGGCGGGGTATTGCTACAATAGGCGGCGATAATGTTAAACCACTGGGCAAAATCAGTGGAGATTGCTTTATATATAATTAATAATCAATCACTTGAGGGGTGTGTAATGGGGTCTGAAATTCCGGATGGCGTCGAACGAAGAGGCAAATCACTGGAAAAGCTGGATGCGCTTGTTTCCTCAAGGACACAAACGCTGGCGATGCTGGCGGAATTGGCGGACCGGCAACCTTTCCAGCCCGACCCCTCCATGGAAATGGCGTTACGCAGGTTTTGCGAGGCCCTCATTGACTACACCGCAAGCGCACACTTCCAGCTTTACCGTTACCTCGCGGATAACGCTGAGCGACGCCAGTCGGTACTGAGCATTGCCGATGAGCTGTACCCGAAGATCGTCGAAACGACGGACACTATCCTGCGGTTTAATGACAAGTACGAAACGATGTCGCTCGATAACAGTATCGAGTTCCTGGCTGTGGATCTGTCCAATCTCGGTGAGTGCATCGCTGACCGCATTCAGTACGAAGATGAGGTGATCGCGGCCATGAATGGCCGTGTGCACTGATCTACGCCGGTAACCCCCCCCTCCCCGCACTGTTCGATTACTCCCTGTCCCGGGCGATCCTTGTCCGGCCTCTCTCGGTCGTTCGCTAAAGAGATTCCAGCAGCGGACGATAGCCTGTTAAGTAACCAAAGATTTTTACTCGCTGGTGTATTCGTGTAGAATCACACGCTAATTTTACTGGCGATAATAATATCTTTTGGAAACAGCTGGTTATCATTGATCGAAGGAGTCAGTGGTATGTTTGAAGCAAAAGATACGGATCGCCAGTCAGTCCTTGCGGGCGTTGGGCGTCGCGATTTTCTCCGCCTGGGCGCCGCTACAATGGCGACTCTGCTCGGGTCACCGGCACTGGCTATGGCCACCTCGCCACACGAACGTTTGCTTGGATTCCAGAATACGCACACCGGTGAGTCTGTTACCGCCGTGTATTGGGCTGAAGGCAATTACCTCGATGGCGGCCTGGAAGAAATCAACTCGCTGCTCCGCGACCATCGCACCGATGAAATATACCCGATAGACGCCAGCTTGCTGGACCTGTTGTTCGTCCTGCAGTCAAAGACCGACAGTCGGCAGGCCTATCAGGTCATTTCCGGTTATCGTTCACCGGCTACCAACCGGGCTTTGCGCAGTAAAAGCAACGGCGTTGCCAAGCGCAGCTATCATATGCAGGGCAAGGCTATCGATATTCGTTTGCCGGGCACCGAACTGAAACAGTTGCACCGTGCGGCACTGGACATCAAGTCCGGCGGTGTCGGTTATTATCCAGGCTCCGGCTTTATTCACGTTGACGTGGGTCCTAAACGTAGCTGGTAGAAACAACACTTTCGTTTAATCCGGCACCGGTCCTGCACCGGTGTTTTTATTTCAGTTACTCGATCTTCGCTTATACTGCCCCGGTACACCGGTGGAGACAGAGCGGTGATCGCAAATCAGAAACAACCCGGAACCATAGACACCCTGCTGTCCATCATGGCGCGCCTGCGTGACCGCGATGCGGGATGTCCCTGGGACCTGGAACAGAACTTTTTATCGATTGCCCCTTATACGCTGGAAGAGGCCTACGAGGTCATCGATGCTATCGAGTCAGGGGAGCCGGACGCCTTGCGCGAGGAGCTGGGTGACCTGCTTTTTCAGGTCGTGTTTCACTCGCGTCTTGCCAGCGAGTCAGACTGGTTTGGTTTCGCTGATGTGGTCGCCGGTATTTGCGACAAGCTGGTCCGTCGTCACCCCCATGTGTTTGCCGATGCGGTTGTTGCAGATGCTGAAGCACAGACACTTGAATGGGAAAAGCACAAGCAACGGGAAAAAGGCGGGCAGCAGGGTATTCTTGCCGGGGTTTCCATGGCCCTGCCGGCGCTGGTGCGGGCTGACAAACTGCAGAAAAGGGCCGCAATCGCCGGTTTTGACTGGCCGGACGCCTCCGGTGTTATCGACAAGGTGGAGGAGGAACTGCACGAGCTCAGCGAAGAAATGAATCGTGCGGTTGATCGGGATGCCCTGCTGGACGAGTGCGGCGACCTGTTGTTTGCGGCGGTCAATCTCGTGCGGCATGCGGGCATAGACCCGGAATCTGCATTGCGGCAGGGTAACCGCAAGTTTGCCCGGCGGTTTGAGCAGGTGGAAGCACTGTGCAATCAGGCGGGCCGGCCGATCTCATCGACTGACCTGGATACGCTGAATCGGTACTGGGAACAGGTAAAATCAGCCGAGCAGGGCGGTTGACACAGCGGCCGGTGAAAACCGCCTGATTTTATTTCTTGATCTGCACGCGGCGTAACTGGGCATAGGCATCGCGCACAAACAGGTAAGGATCAAGGGCATCCCGCTTTATGCCTTCGTAAGTATCCTTGTCCAGTGATAATTCATTGACAACATCGGTAGTACGAGCGCCCAGGTAGTCATGGTTGTCGTCATTCTTGTGATCGCCCCACAGATACCAGGCCAGGTTCAGGTATGTATCGCCGAACTTGCCGATTCCGTCGCGTAAATTTGACGGGCCCATGAAAGGCAATACCAGGTAAGGTCCCGGGCCGACGTGATAGAAACCCAGTGTCTGGCCCGCGTCTTCATTATGCGGTTGCTGGCCAAAGTGTTCTTTCGACGGGTCGAACAGACCGCCAATGCCAAGGGTGGTATTGGTGGCAAAGCGTGTTATTTCTGTGCCGGCTGCCGCGAACTTCCCCTGCAAGCCGGCGTTGACGATGCGCACCGGCGACTTCAGGTTGTTGAAAAAATTTCTCAGGGATATGCGTACCGGTGAGGGGATATAGCGCCAGCCCCTGGCAACCGGTTTCAGAACAAGAAAATACATCTTGTCGTTGAACCAGAACATGGCGCGGTTAACCGGCTCGAGCGGGTCGTAGACCTCGATAAAATCTGCCTCGTCAAACAGCGGAAAATCGTCGTCAACGACATTTGGCACGGACTCTGCCGGCGCGCTGCTTGCGGGCTGCCCCTCGCCGCCCGATACATGGGTAGAGGCAAGTGCTATCAGCAGTACGAGTATTCTTTTCATGTTGACTGCCTCAAGACCTGCTCTTGCTGGTATTAAATGGTCGGGCAGAGAGGATTTGAACCTCCGACCCCTTCGTCCCGAACGAAGTGCGCTACCAGGCTGCGCTACTGCCCGTTAATAAGTGCGGTTTAGCGAGAATTCTGCGAGGCTGTAAAGGGCGTCCTTGTAAGGTGATTCCGGCAGCGGTTCCAGTGCTGTAATTGCCATGTCAGCTTCGCGTTGTGCCGCCTGCGCAGTGTAGGGTATGCCACCGGTCGATTCAATAATCGCGCAAACAGCCTGCATGTTGTCATGGCCGCCGTTCTCGATGGCGCGCCTGATCAATTTTGCCTGGTTGGAGGTCCCGCGGTGGATGGCATGGATGAGGGGTAATGTCGGCTTACCTTCCGCCAGGTCATCACCTACATTCTTGCCGGTATCTTCGGGTGAGGCGCTGTAGTCGAGCACGTCGTCAACCAGCTGGAAGCAGATGCCCAGATGCAGGCCGTAACTGGCCAGTGCAGATTCGATTTCCCGTGGCTGTTCGCCGAGGACGGCGCCGATCCTTGCTGCGGCCTCGAACAGGCGAGCGGTCTTGCGGCTGACCACGTCCATGTACCTGGATTCCGTGGTATCCGCATCATGGCAGTTCAGCAGTTGCAGGACCTCGCCTTCGGCAATGGTGTTGGTCGTATGCGACATAATTTCCATGATGCGCATGTTGTTGGCTTTCACCATCATCTCGAAGGCGCGTGAATACAGGAAATCCCCGACCAGGACACTGGCCTCATTGCCCCACACTGCATTGGCAGTCATATTGCCGCGCCGCAGCTGCGAGGAATCAACGACGTCGTCGTGCAGCAGCGTGGCAGTGTGGATGAACTCGATGACAGCGGCCAGGTTGATATGCTGGTCACCCTTGTAGCGGCAGGCATTCGCCGCCAGCAGGACGAGCATGGGGCGCAGCCGCTTGCCGCCACTGTTGACGATGTAATGCGATAACTGATTGATCAGCGCCACATCACTGTGCAGACTGCTGCGTATCAGTGTATTGACGGCCTCGAGGTCATCGTGCAGTAGCAGCCTCAATGGCTCTATGCTATTTTTATCATCCTGATTTTTAACAATTTTTAGCATAAATCACGTTATTCCATGGTCCGCTGCAGGCCTGGCATGGGGGGTGTTCACAGGCCGACAAGTCTAACGGTCTTACCCGCCCGGCGCCACAATGGCGATTTTGCCGACTGTCCCGCTTTCACGCTACGCTGGTAGATTGACCTGAATGGGTGCAATCATTAGAATGATCGGCCTTTTTCGACAATGCGGTCGATTTGAGCGGAGTGCCTGAAAATGTATGCAGTAATCAAGACGGGTGGTAAACAATATCGAGTCTCGCAGGGCGATACCCTGAGAGTCGAGACGATCGATGCCAATTCGGGTGATTCCATCGAATTTGACCAGGTGTTGATGGTGGGTGAGGGTGAAAATGTCAAGATCGGTACGCCGCTGGTAGAGGGCGGCAAGGTGACCGCGACAATCAAGGCGCATGGCCGCGGAAAAAAGATCGAGATCATCAAGTTCCGCCGTCGCAAGCACCACATGAAACGCATGGGGCATCGTCAGAATTACACAGAAGTGGAAATTACCGGTATTTCCGGTTGATGACCGGTTAGAGGATTACACCATGGCACACAAGAAAGCAGGCGGCAGTACCCGTAACGGCCGCGATTCGGAATCGAAACGTCTTGGCGTCAAGCGCTACGGCGGTGAAACAGTACTGGCAGGCAATATCCTGGTGCGTCAGCGCGGCACTCATTTCCACCCTGGCATGAATGTCGGGTGTGGCAGGGACCATACCCTGTTCGCGAAAAGTGACGGCACTGTTCGCTTCGTTCAGCGTGGACCGAAGAAGCGCAAATACGTGGATATCGTCGCCGGCTGAGGCTGTACCCGCAAGTACATAAAAAAGCCCCGCCTTCGTGCGGGGCTTTTTTGCTTATTGCTTATGCTGATATCAGGTATGCCAGCAAATGAAATTTATTGATGAAGCGGTAATTGACGTGCGCGCCGGTGATGGCGGTAACGGCTGTGTCAGCTTTCGCCGCGAAAAATTCATTGCGAAGGGCGGACCGGATGGCGGTGACGGGGGCGACGGTGGCAGTGTCTACCTCGAGGCCGACAGCAGTATCAACACGCTGGTGGATTTCAGGCATACACGTAAATTTACCGCGCAGCGCGGTGAACAGGGAATGGGCCGCAACAAGACCGGCCGTTCGAGCGATGATCTCATTATCAAGGTGCCGGTAGGTACCGTCGTCCACGATGAAGGGACTGAGGAGTTACTGGGTGACCTGGTCCGTGACGGTCAGCGGATGATCGTGGCAAGGGGTGGTTTTCACGGGCTGGGTAACGCTCGCTTCAAGAGTTCCACCAATCGCGCGCCGCGCCAGTCGAAGCCCGGCACGCCGGGTGAAATGCGGCGCTTGCGGCTGGAGTTGAAATTACTGGCCGATGTCGGGCTGCTCGGAATGCCGAATGCAGGCAAGTCGACCCTGATCAGCAAGATATCATCGGCCCGTCCCAAGGTCGCCGACTATCCCTTTACCACCTTGCATCCGAACCTGGGCGTGGTGTCGGCGTCCGGGCACCGCAGTTTCGTCATGGCTGACGTGCCCGGATTGATCAAGGGCGCCGCGGAAGGGGCCGGCCTGGGTATACAGTTTCTCAAGCACCTCTCACGCACGCGGTTGCTGCTGCACCTGGTTGATATGGGTCCACTGGGCAACCCGTCGGAAGATGTTGCAACCATAGCCGGCGAATTGCAGGCGTTCAGCCCGGGGCTTGCGGCGCGCGAACGCTGGCTGGTATTGAACAAAATCGACCTGGTGCCGGAGGCGGAGCGTGACCAGCGCTGTGAGGCCATCGTCAGGACGCTGGAGTGGAAAGGTCCGGTGTTCAGGATTTCGGCAGCTACCGGCGCCGGTACCGATGAGCTGGTGCGGTCAGTGATGCAGTATGTCGAGCAGTCGGGTGATCCCGGTGACGAGGTCAACGGCGAGGCTGACCGGTATTCGATTCCCCGCAATGACGATGCATCCGGGCATTCCTGATTGCATATTACAACTATCAGGATTCATTGTGCTCTGAACCCGATTACATTACTTTCAGCATATGCAGAATAAAATCAAGTGCAGTGAGTGTAACCGCTGGGTCATCAAGATCGGCAGCTCACTGCTGACCAATGACGGACTTGGCCTGGACGGCCGGGCAATTGATGGCTGGGTTGAGCAGATGGCCGCCTTGCGTGCTGCGGGTCACATGCTGCTGCTGGTATCGTCCGGCGCCGTGGCCGAGGGCATGACACGCCTGGGCTGGAGCCGGAGACCGCATGCCCTGCATGAATTGCAGGCTGCCGCCGCCGTTGGCCAGATGGGTTTGATACAGGCCTACGAGTCCCGCTTCCAGAAATTCGGCCTGCATACGGCCCAGGTCCTGCTGACCCATGATGACCTGGCGGACAGGCAGCGTTATCTCAATGCACGCAGTACCCTGCGAACGCTGCTGAAGCTCGGTGTGATACCGGTGGTGAACGAAAACGACACGGTCACCACGGAAGAAATACGTTTTGGTGACAATGATACGCTGGCGGCGCTTGTCACCAACCTGGTCGAGGCGGACTTGCTGATTTTCCTGACCGACCAGCAGGGTATGTATGACAGTGATCCCCGCGGCAACCCGGCCGCCACCCTGATCAGCGAGGCGCAGGCCGATGACATGGCACTGGAAAGCATGGCGGCCGCAACCGGCGGCGCACTGGGTCGCGGCGGGATGCTGACAAAGGTGCGTGCTGCACGGCGCGCGGCGCGCTCCGGTGCCCTGACGATGATCGTGCAGGGCAGCGCTGACAATGTCCTGCAGCGCATAGCCGCAGATGAACCGCTTGGTACCCGCCTGTATCCATCGCGCGAGCCGCTGGCTGCACGCAAACAATGGCTGGCGGGCCAGTTGCAGATACGCGGGCGCTTGCGGCTGGACGAAGGCGCCACGCGTGTCCTGCGCACATCAGGCAGCAGCCTGTTGCCAGTGGGCGTGCTCGGTGTCGAAGGGAGTTTTGACCGCGGTGACCTGGTCGCCTGTATCGGTCCGGCCGGGGAGGAAGTGGCGCGCGGCCTGGTGAACTACAATTCGACCGACTCATCCAGGATAGCCGGGCAGGCAAGTCGCCTGATCGAGGAGTTGATCGGTTATGTCGATGAGCCGGAATTGATTCATCGCGATAACCTGGTTCTGACCCTCTAGCAGCGTCGCTCCCGGCACCCGGGCGCTCCGTGACACCCCCGGAACATCGCGTCCATCGTCACCGGGAAGCATGGGTATGCGAGAGTGGCCGTATCTCATCCATGCAGGCAAAAAAAAGCCGGTCAATGACCGGCTTTTTCAGAAGCGTGTTTCGTTCGGACTTTCAGAGTGCGCGGATGTGCTGGTTCAGGCGGGACTTGTGTCGCGCGGCCTTGTTGGCGTGGATCAGACCTTTGCCTGCAGCGTTGTCGATGACGGGTACAGCGGCCTTGTAGGCAGCCGTTGCTGCGTCCCGGTCACCGGCCTGGATGGCGGCAATGACTTTCTTGATCTGCGTGCGCATGTTCGAGCGCTGGCCGGCATTCCGCTGGCGGTTGTTCTCCGCCTGGCGTGCGCGCTTGATGGCTTGTGCTGTGTTTGCCAAGGTACTGCTCCTGCTCTCGGGTTCCTGAAAAGACGGCGTACTATGCGGATTCCGCTGTTGTTTGTCAATATCCGGACCTGCTCCTACTGAGTAACAAGCCTGATTTATCGGAAGATTCTCACCACAAAGGCGCTATGTGCGCAAAGCAGTGCCAATGATCCTTAAAAATCCGCGCTCGGTCTCATTATTCCGCATAACTAACTAATTATGTTGTTAAACTCCTGCTTTCTTTGCGCCTTAACGGTTATTTTTTATCAAGCCAGACTGCCTGAATGAGTCGTAAGTTACTGAAAAGAACAGCAATTGTAGGCAGCATGACGCTGGTGTCGCGGGTGCTCGGGCTGGTGCGGGACATCGTGCTGGCGCGCATGTTCGGCGCCGATGCCAGCATGGACGCCTTTTTTGTCGCTTTCAAAATACCCAACTTTCTGCGCCGACTGTTCGCCGAAGGCGCCTTTTCACAGGCGTTTGTACCGATCATTTCCGAGTACCGCGAACAACGCAGCCAGGCCGAGGTGCGGGAACTGGTGAACCGCGTGGCCGGCACCCTGCTGGGCATCCTGTCGGTCATTACGGTCATCGGGGTGCTGGCAAGCCCCGTGCTGATCACGCTGTTCGCGCCCGGTTTCCTGATGAAGCACGGTGCGGAACAGTTCGACCTCGCGGCGGGCCTGCTGCGTTTTACGTTTCCCTACCTGCTGTTCGTGTCGCTGGTGGCTTTTGTCGCCGGCATCCTCAATACCTACGGACGATTTGCCGCGGCCTCATTCGTACCCGTATGGCTGAACGTTGTGCTGATCGGTGCTGCGGTGCTGGTATCCCCGACACTGGAGCAACCGGAAATGGCGCTGGCCGGCGGCGTCTTCGTCGCCGGCGTGGTACAGCTGCTGTTTTTGTTGCCGTCACTGAAAGCGCTCGGGTTTTTTCCACGTCCTGTATGGGGGGCGCGCGACGCCGGTGTACGCCGCATACTGAAGCTCATGTTGCCCGGCATCCTGGGCTCGTCTGTGGCGCAGATCAACCTGCTGTTCGATACCCTGATTGCCTCATTCCTGGTGGCGGGCAGCGTCAGCTGGCTGTATTACTCCGACCGCCTGGTGGAGTTTCCGCTGGGTGTGTTCGCGATTGCCCTGTCGACCGTCATTTTGCCGAGCCTGTCCCGCAGTCATGCCAATGGTTCGAGTGAAGAGTTTTCCTCAACGCTTGACTGGGGATTGCGGCTGGTGCTGTTGATCGGCATACCGTCAGCGGTCGGTCTGTTTCTGCTGGCGCAGCCGCTGCTGGCAACGCTGTTCAACTACGGGGATTACGGCACGCGGGATGTGGCGATGTCCGGGCTCAGCCTGATGGCTTATGCGCTGGGCCTGCCGGGTTTCATGCTGATCAAGGTGCTTGCGCCGGCCTTTTACTCGCGCAAGGAACCGCAGATCCCGGTGCGGATTGCAATCATTGCGCTGCTGACCAACATGGTACTGAACCTTGTGTTCGTGGTGCCCATGGTGGTGCTGGGTATCGAGGGGCCGCACGCCGGCCTGGCGCTGGCGACGGCGATAGCGGCCTGGGTCAATGCCGGCCTGTTGTACCGGGCGCTGACGACACGAAAAATCTACCATCCCCGGCCGGGCTGGCCGCGCTTGCTGTTGCAGACAGGGCTGGCCGGCGCCGTGCTGGCTGCCGTACTGATCTGGGCCGTGCCCGGTGTCGGGGACTGGCTGGGGTGGACGGCGGGCCAGCGTGTGACGCAGCTCATGCTCTGGGTACTGGCCGGTATCGCAGCCTATTTTATGGCCCTGCGTGTTACCGGTTTGCGGCTGCTGGCAATCTGGCGGCAAGGGCAGCACTGATAATGGAACTGGTACGGGGCCTGTATAATCTTCGCGCGCGTCACCGCGGTTGCGCCGCAACCATCGGCAGCTTCGATGGCGTTCATCTCGGTCATCAGGCTGTCATCGGCCAGTTACTGGCGGCGGCAAGGCAGCGGGGGCTACCGGCCACGCTGATCACTTTTGAACCATTGCCCCGCGAGTATTTCCGGCCAGACACATCTCCGCCACGCCTGACGCGCCTGCGCGAGAAGCTGCAGGCGTTAGCCGGCTACGGCATCGAACAGGTCCTCTGCCTGCGCTTCGACCAACAGCTTGCCGCGCTTTCCGCGGATGAATTCGTGCAGCGCATACTGGTGGACGGGCTCGATGTTAAATACCTGGTCGTGGGGGATGATTTCAGGTTCGGCAGGGACCGTGCCGGGAATTTTTCAATGCTGGGGGCGGCCGGTGAGCAGCATGGCTTCCAGGTGGCGGCGATGGAAACTTTCAGTATCGGTGACGGACGGGTCAGCAGCACGCGTGTACGGAAAGCGCTTTCGACGAATGACCTTGCCCTGGCCGCTGACCTGCTTGGACGGCCCTTTACCCTGTGTGGTCGAGTGGCACATGGGGACAAGCGTGGTCGTACCATCGGTTTTCCGACGGCCAATATAAAACTGTTTCGTACCGCGTCGCCGCTGAGCGGTGTCTACGCCGTCGAAATGCAGTGGCCAGGTGCGCAGCCGCAGCGCGGGGTCGCCAACATCGGCAACCGTCCCACGGTTGACGGTACCCGCCTGCAGCTGGAGGTGCACCTGTTCGATTTCGACCGCGATATCTACGGGCAGCACGTGGAAGTTGAATTCATGCAGAAACTGCGCGACGAGCAGCGCTTCGATTCATTCGATGCCTTGCAGGAACAGATAAAGCTCGATTCCGACCGGGCACGTAAATTTTTCTTGCGATAATTAACCGCAAAGTCGCAAAGGACGCAATGCGGGGTTAATAAGTATTTTCAAACAGTCTTTCAAGTGCTTCGGAGACTGCTTGTGAAGGAAGTAGATATTCCATACGGGATAATCATCAATGCATCGATTGAAGTGCATCGCCAAATCGGACCCGGACTGCTGGAATCTGTATATGATGAATGTTTGTGCACTGGGTTCAGGGAGTCCGGGGCAGGATTCGAAAGACAGGTGCTACTGCCGGTTAGTTACAAAGGCAGAAAACCTGATTGTGGGTACCGTCTTGATCGGGTTATCGATAAACTTGTCGTCCTTGCATTGAAGGCAGTCAAGCGACTCGAGCCCATACATCATGCGCAGCTTCTGACATATTTGCGTCTGGCTGGCTTGAAGTTGGGTATCTTGTTGAATTTCAATGAATTGCTATTAAAGGAAGGAATTAAGCGTGTTGTTAATAATTTACAGGCCTTTGCGATCTTTGCGCCTTTGCGGTGATTTTCTGAATGACTGATTACAAAGATACTCTCAACCTGCCGAAGACGGCCTTCCCGATGAAGGGCAACCTGCCCAACCGCGAGCCGGAAATGCTCAAGCGCTGGGATGAGATGGACCTGTATGACAGGATTCGTTCGGCCGGTGCGGGCCGGCCGCTCTTTACCCTGCATGACGGTCCGCCGTATGCCAACGGCGATATTCATATCGGTCACGCGGTGAACAAGGTGCTCAAGGACATCATCGTCAAGAGCAAGACGCTGGCGGGTTACAACGCGCCGTATGTGCCCGGATGGGACTGTCACGGCCTGCCGATCGAACTGAACGTTGAAAAGAAGGTCGGCAAGGCCGGCGTCAAGGTGGATGCCGCCACCTTCAGGAAGGCGTGCCGGGAATACGCCGGCAAACAGGTGGCCGGTCAGCGCAAGGATTTCATCCGCCTGGGCGTCTTCGGTGACTGGGACGACCCTTACCTCACCATGGACTACCATTTCGAGGCGGACATTATCCGTTCGCTCGGCAGGATCATCGAAAACGGGCACTTGCACAAGGGATTCAAGCCGGTGCACTGGTGTACCGATTGCGGGTCCGCGCTGGCCGAGGCCGAGGTCGAGTACGAGGACAAGGACTCACCGGCGATCGATGTTCGGTTCAGGGTGCTGAACGAGGAGGGCTTGCTGTCCTGCTGTCATCACGTCGAGGGCCATGACGGGAAAGGGCCGATCTCGATCGTTATATGGACCACGACACCCTGGACGTTGCCGGCGAACCTGGCCGTGTCGCTGCACCCGGATCTGGATTACGCCGTGGTGCAGTGTGACGTTGGCCATGGCGCGGAACGGCTGGTGATCGCCGAGGCGCTGCTGAAAGATGTCATGCTGCGCTATGGCGCAGAACACTACCAGGTAGTTGCCTACTGCAAGGGCAGTGACCTGGAAGGGATCAGCCTCGGGCATCCGTTCTATTCGCGTGAAGTCCCCGTCATCCTGGGCGATCACGTTACCACGGAGGCCGGTACCGGCGCCGTGCACACCGCGCCGGGACACGGGCAGGATGACTACGTGGTCGGCAGCCGCTACCAGCTCGAGGTCTATAACCCGGTCGGCGGCAACGGCTGTTTTCTGCCGGATACGGAGTTGTTTGCCGGCGAACATGTTTTCGCGGCCAACGATCATGTCATCGAGATACTCAAGGGCAAGGGTGCGCTGGTGCACGAGGAGAAACTGCGCCACAGTTATCCGCATTGCTGGCGGCACAAGACGCCGATTATCTTCCGCGCCACCCCGCAATGGTTCATCAGCATGGAACAGAAAGGCTTGCGCAAGGCGGCGATGGCGGCAATCCGCGAAGTCACCTGGATGCCGGACTGGGGTGAGGCGCGTATCAGCGGCATGGTCGAGAACCGGCCCGACTGGTGCGTGTCGCGGCAGCGCACCTGGGGCGTACCCATCACCCTGTTCATCCACAAGCAGACCGGTGAGTTGCACGCAGAGACGACTCGCCTGATCGAGGCAGTGGCAGAAAAGGTAGAGGCCGGTGGAATCGAGGCGTGGTTCGAACTCGATCCGTCCGAGTTGCTGGGAGAAGCCGCGGCGGATTATGACAAGGTCGGGGACACGCTGGACGTGTGGTTCGATTCCGGCGTGACGCACGCAACGGTGCTGGAGCGCCGCGACACGCTCGGCCTGCCGGCGGACCTTTACCTCGAAGGCTCCGATCAGCACCGCGGCTGGTTTCAGTCCTCGCTGCTGAGCGCGGTGGCCATGCGCGGCGAGGCCCCGTATCGTGCCGTATTGACGCACGGCTTCACCGTCGATGCGAAAGGGCAGAAGATGTCCAAGTCGCGTGGCAACGTGGTGGCGCCGCAAAAAATAATGAATTCGCTGGGGGCGGATATTCTGCGCCTGTGGACGGCGGCCACGGATTACAGCGGCGAGATGTACGTCTCGGATGAAATTCTGAAACGTACGGCCGATGCCTACCGCCGACTGCGCAATACCTCGCGTTTCCTGCTCGCCAACCTGGACGGTTTTGACCCGGAAACGGATATGCTGGACCCGGAAAAGATGCTGTGCCTGGACCGCTGGACCGTGGAGCGCACGCGCCAGTTGCAGGAACAGGTACTGGCGGCCTACGACGGCTACGAGTTCCATCGTATTTACCAGCTGGTGCATAACTTCTGTGCGGTGGATCTCGGCAGTTTCTATCTGGATATCATCAAGGACCGGCAATACACCTTGCAGGCGGAGAGTATTCCGCGGCGCTCGGCGCAGACGGCCATGTATCACGTGGCCGAATCGCTGGTGCGCTGGCTGGCCCCCATACTGAGTTTCACCGCCGACGAGATCTGGCAGCACATGCCGGGCAAGCGCGCGGAGTCGGTGTTCCTCGCGACCTGGTATGAACTGCCCCCGGCGTTCTTTTCCGAAAGCGAAATCCTGCGGCGCATGGGGGCGGACTTCTGGGACCGCATCATCATGGTGCGTGAAGCCGTCAGCAAGGAACTGGAAAAGCTCAGGGTCTCGGGGGTGATCGGTTCTCCGCTGGATGCGGAGGTGGACCTGTATGCCGACGAGGAAACGCATGCCTTGCTGCAGGCGATCGAGGACGAGCTGCGTTTCGTCCTGATTACATCCTATGCGCGGGTCCACCCGCTGGATGACAGCCCGGCGGACGCCGTGAAAGGTAACGTGACGGGCCTGAATTTCAGAATCAGTGTGGCCGCTTCCTCTCATGAAAAATGCGTTCGTTGCTGGCACCATCGCGAGGATGTGGGCGCCGTTGTCGAATATCCCGAACTCTGCAGGCGCTGTGTAGAAAACGTCGCCGGCGACGGCGAGGTTCGCCGTTATGCCTGATTACGCGGGCCTGGAGAAACAGCGTTGAAATGGTTGTGGGTGTCCGCGGTGGTGTTGCTGCTTGACCAGAGCAGCAAGCTGTTTGCCGATGCGATGCTGGCCATGCAGCAGCCGGTGCACGTGGTGCCGATGTTTGCCTTGACCAAGGTTTATAATTACGGCGCCGCTTTCAGTTTTCTCAGTGATGAATCCGGGTGGCAGCGCTGGTTCTTCGTCACCTTGACTATCGGCGTCAGCATCTTCCTGCTCGCCTGGCTGCGCCGCCTGGAATCGCGCGACGGCCGCACTGCACTGGCGCTGGCGCTGGTCCTGGGCGGTGCGATCGGGAACCTGATCGATCGCCTGGCATACGGTTATGTCATCGACTTTCTCGATGTGTACTACGGTGACTGGCACTGGCCGACATTCAATCTCGCTGACTCGGCGATTTCCGTGGGTGCATTCCTGCTGATACTGGATGCGATGATGCTCAGCAGGAAAGCAGGACCAGGCAAGGCGACTCGCTGATCCCTCCCGCGAACATGGACTACCCGATCGCCGAAGCAAGCACTGTAACGCTGCACCTGTCGCTCGCGCTGGAAGACGGGACGATTGCCGAGAGTACCTTCGGTGACGACCCGTTGACCATCATCATGGGCGACGGCACCCTCGACCACGGGCTGGAACTCGGTCTCTACGGCCTGACGCGCGGAAAACGCCAGCGGTTGACCCTGGACCCTGGCCAGGCGTTCGGGCAGCGTGATCCCGGTAACATTCATACATTGCCGCGTAATACGTTTGCGGATGGCGTGGTGCCGGAGCCGGGTGTCATCATCGGTTTCGAAACGCCGGCCGGTGAAGAGCTGGCAGGTGCGATTCTGGAATCGGACGAAACATCGGTCAGGGTCGACTTCAACCATCCGCTGGCCGGGCGCACCATTATTTTCGATGTCGAGATTCTCGACGTGGTACCGGCGGAAACGGATGAGTAGCAGGATAAAACTGTTTCGCGCAAAGACGCAAAGGCGCAAAGAAAGAAAAATCTTTTGCCACAGAGAATACAGAGAAAATAGAGATCCCTACGTCCACAAGGTCCGGGACGAACCTGTCATCCCCGTACAACCGCTGGATGCAGGAGGTAGAGTGACGCAGGAGCAGGTTAGCCAAGACGGTACGAAGGCTGGACAGACCATGCCAGATAGCCGAGGCGGGATTCAGCGTGATTAAAATGTGATTTAACTGCCACATTGTGTTCGGAATTACTAGTCGGCGTTTGTTTTCAGATGAAAATATCGAACGGAATGTTTCATTATACTGTGTTCTCTGTGTACTCTGTAAGGCAAGTGTTTATATCTGACTGATGTTTGAACCTGGATTCCCGCCTGCGCGGGAATCGACATGTAAATGAAAATCCTGCTTGCCAATCCGCGTGGTTTCTGTGCCGGCGTCGATCGTGCCATCGAGATCGTCGAGCGCGCGCTGGAACTGTTTGGCGCGCCGATTTACGTGCGGCACGAGGTAGTGCATAACCGCCACGTGGTCGAAGGCTTGCGCGCGCGCGGCACCGTGTTTGTCGACGAACTCGACGAGGTGCCGGATGGCGGTACTGTTATCTACAGTGCGCACGGTGTGTCGCTGGCCGTGCATGAAGAAGGACGGACGGCGTGGCCTGCGCGTGTTTGACGCGACCTGTCCGCTCGTTACCAAGGTACACCTCGAAGTCAGCGGCCATGCGGCGGCCGGGCGTGAATGTGTCCTGATCGGCCACAAGGGTCACCCGGAAGTCGAGGGCACGATGGGGCAGTATACAGTGGCGAACGGCGGCGGGATGTACCTGGTCGAGACGCCGGAAGATGTGGCGCAATTACAGGTCAATAACCCGGATGAACTTGCCTTTGTCACCCAGACCACCCTGTCCGTGGATGACACGCTGCGCGTCATCGAAGCATTGCGGCAACGCTTTCCTGCCATCCACGGGCCACGGCGCGACGATATCTGCTATGCCACGCAAAACCGGCAGGACGCGGTCAAGGCGCTGGCCGAACGGTGCGATGTGATCCTGGTGGTCGGTTCGCCGAACAGTTCCAACTCCAACCGCCTGCGGGAACTCGCCGTAAACAGCGGGGTGCCCGCTTACCTGGTTGACGAGGCAGCGCAGATCGAGCGGGACTGGCTGGCCGGCAAGTCTGCAATCGGCCTTACCGCCGGCGCATCAGCGCCCGAAGACATCGTCAGGGGCGTGGTCGAGCAGTTGCGTGCCTGGGGGGCGGAGACGGTGGATGAATCCATGGGTAAAAATGAGCCGGTGACCTTCTCGTTGCCGGCAGAACTCAAGCGCGAGCGGGCCTGACACGAAGCGGGCGGGCATTGGGTGCATGCCGGTTACGATGCCACCCCTGACGACGGTGTTGGAAACTGCCGCCAGTACAATTTCGCCTGCCGCGATGTGCAAACGGGAATATGGGGATCACGGCCAGTCCAGCCAGTGACAGCTGATTCTCTGCTCGAATACGGGGTAGTGGCGATAACCCGCCACCAAAAAACATCGGCAATGCGAAAGCCGTTCGTCAGATCGCCAGTCTCGGTGCAGGTGCTATACTATTAACAGGAGGGTGACAGAGGTAAGAGGGCAGGAATAAGTATCTGCCATCGCCAATAAACGGGCTACTGTTTGGTCACCCTTCGGACACCCCGGGCAGCAACGGGCGGGCAACAGGAGCCGGGTAATACTGGCAGCCGTGTGTTTGGTGGGGCAGTGCCACCAGTCAGGCCGTGCGCTACCCGGGTGTTTTAATATCCGCTGTTACCGGGTTGCGCCGATCACCGCAAGAAATGAGCTGGAGAGTTCACCGCGCCCCGCCTTGTCAAGAAGCTGTTCCGCGGTGCTGGTAATTTCCGCCAGCGGGCCAGTGAAAAATACCATCCCGAGTTGCAGTGTCGATGGCAGGTCGGCAATCGTGTTTTTGGTGTTCGGATGTTCGGGGGGCAGAAATACCATCCTGATTTCGCTTACTTCATTCGGGATCTTTTCGCAGCCGCCTCCGGGCGCAACGAATTCGAACAGCTCCCCGGGGCTGTGCAATGCCACGCTTTCTTCATCGAACTCAACGTCCGGGCCCTTTGCATGGAATTCAACGCTAAGAATCGGCTTCATACTGGTTTCGCTCCTGTCCTGTCGCATGCATAAAAACGCATCTTAAGAGAATACCCCGGATTTGGCTACAGCGCCCCACCATGGACACCCTGCGTGCCGTAATAGCCCGAAAGTCCGGTAAATATCCGGAAATGGCCGATGTGGCTCGACAGTTTATAATCCCTGATCAGGTCATTCGGCAAGCCCGGGAGCGGCCAAAAGCCGCCGTTTGAGGTACACTTTTAACATGCACAGCGAACTACTCTTCATCCTGTTTCTCATCGCGCCATGGGCCCTGGTGCTGATCGCCTTGTTTTTTTATCGTCGACGGCGGATTCGCAAGAGGCCGAATGAATCCGGAGGTGGCCGGGATAGCGGCGATAGAGTTGCATGAGAGCGCCCGGCGACCTATTGATGTGACTTCTGGATCCCTGCGGGCTCTTTGGTTACAAGGCGGCAGGTAGCGGGCTGCGCTGGTGTGAGGCCGCCGGCCACGGACCAATCTTCAGAAATAATCTGGTAATCGGTACTCATCCAGTTCAACTAAATCAGTATTCCGACGACCTGACTTGTTACGGCGGTCCTGTTCAATGAAAGCCGGAGGGGCGCTGCTGTATCTGCCATAAGGGTTGCGCCGGTCATCTTCGCGGCGATCGTCATAGTGAACATAACGGCATTGGCAAGACTGTGCAGTACACCCTTGCAACGGCAAGACGGGTGCCTCGGCTGGCAGGAACCGATTATCTTTCAGTCGCTGAACCGCTTCGCAAGGGTTATTGCAATTGGAGATGGCAACGCTGTGATAATTGCCGAAATCACGGACATCCGGGGCACGGAAGGTCCGGCCTGGTCTTTTCACGATGTTGCCGCAACCAGCCTGGAAGGCCCGAAAGTACACGTGAGATTAACGCCTTGCCGGCACCCCGGTTTCTTGTGTTCACTTTAAATAACCCTGATGACCTTTTCCCAGTAAAAAACGTTATCTTGATTTTTTATAATGAATTTTGCCTTACAGTTATTCTAGCCGGGTGAATTTTCCTGATTCGCGCCTGGCTATACCGACTACAAGACTGAGAAGAACTACCCCGAACAGCAACACGGCCGCTGGAACAGGAACATGATTGCCGGTACAGGATCCACGGTAAATTGCGCCGAGGCTGTAACCGGCGTCAAACGAGCCTTGTGCAGAACAAACACTCGATACAGTCCCGCCGTTATTGGTCCCGGGAATACCCGTGGCAACAGTACCGCCAGCATTTGTCTGTACAGCCGCGGCTGTGTGCGGGTATTAACGAAACAAGTGATAAGGCGAACGTTACGCATAGCAGGCTTGTCTTAATTACGATGATCCCCCGTGATCCGGTTTTGTTCGGAATTGCATGCAGGCATCATTCTTAAATACTGATTGCAGGATTTATATTAGCAAGCCGTTTGGAGCAGACATATTGTGGAACACACGTACGGAAGCAATAAATGACGTCAATCACAAGAGCCGCGTGGGTCTAATCCAGGCCTTGCATGAGTAAAATCAGTGAGTCGATATAGTTGGATCACTCCTGGCAAGTGAAACCACGATGCGGCATCGTGCAGCTCAGTCGGGTGCTGAGTGAGAGACGGACAGCTACCCGACGTTGTCGACGCGTACGGCAAATTCCGGCACTGGCTACCAGCCCTGGCAAAAACCCTTTACCGGCCATGAATTTATAACTCATGTTGCGGTATTCCCTTATAGATTCGGCCGACTGTTTGTGGAATAGTATGTGCAACATAAGAATGTATAAGAATTATTAATATAATCAGTTGGTAACAGCTTTCCGGATGTAGCTGCCCATGACTGAAAAGAACGATTCAACGTCAACCATCGCATCTGCGCCACGGTATACACTTATCTGGATCGGCATGCTGATTGGCATTGGCTACTTCTTTATTGACGCCATAATCGATGCCAGCTTGTTCAACCTGGGTACGATTCAAGACCAGCTGCTGCACCCGTCGACGGCCGAGTTGTGGATGAGGCTGAGTTTTCTCGCGATGTCCACGTGCTTCGGAATTTACGCTTTCTCCATAATTCGGCGTGAGCGGGTCGCCAACGCACATCTGCTGGAAGCCGAGAAGCGCCTGAAAGTGCTGTTCAATTCGGCGGCCGAATTCATCTTTCTCATCGATACTGAAGGCACCATCCTGCGCGCCAATCAATGTGTATTCACGGATGCTGGTTACTCCAGGGACGAGGTCATCGGCAGGAATATCAGGGAATTTTTCACCCCGGAATCCCGGCACACCTGCGATTGCAACTTTCCCCTTTTGAAGGAACGCGGCTACAACCGGGCTAATATCGACTTTGTCCGCAAGGACGGCAAAAGTATCAACATGGAATGCTCGGCCACTGCTGTTCCCGATGAGCATGGCGTATTTACCACGTTCCTGATAATACAGCGTGATATTTCCGAGCGCCTGCGGGCGGAACGCAAGCTCGTTGAGAGCGAGCGGCGCTTTCGTGCCATTTTCAATTCCACCTACCAGTTCATCGGCTTGCTCGATTCGGAGGGAACTGTTCTCGAGGCGAACCAGACGGCGCTCGATTTTATCGATTGCGCAAATGATGATGTCGTCGGAAAACCCTTCTGGGATACGCCCTGGTGGCAACATTCATCGCAGTTACAAAAGCGCCTCAAGGAGGGGGTTGCCGAGGCAGCGCATGGCAGGCTGGTGCGCTTTGAGGCCGAACATATCGGCAAGAAAGGACAGGCGGCCATTGTCGACTTTTCACTGAAACCGGTACTGAATGAGCAGGGCGAAACGATACTGATCATTCCCGAAGGACGCGATATCACCGTGCTCAAAGAAGCCGAGGAAGAGGCGCGTCGCATACAAAAGGAATCAGCACACGTAATGCGCCACTGCACCATGGGTGTGATGGCATCCGGAATGGCCCATGAGCTGAACCAGCCGCTGACTGCGCTGGTCAGTTATTGTGCAACAGCGCTTAAAATGGCGCGGGAAATACCATCCCTGCCGGCAGGATATCTCGATACGCTCGAACGTGCCTCCGGGCAGGCGCACCGTGCGGGGGATATAATCCAGCACCTGCGTGAATTCATCAGGAAAGGCAGCCATCAAAAAACCAGGGTCAGGTTGAATGACCTGGTACAGGGGGTGATCGATTTTATTGGCTGTGAGGTGCGCGATGGTGACATAAAACTTACATTCCAGCCGGGTTCCCTCGTAAACGAGGCATGCCTCGACAAGGTCGAGATAGAACAGGTGCTCATCAACCTGATAAGAAACAGCATCGAGTCGATCAGGGATGCCGGTATTTCCGGCGGGGTTGTGGACATTACGACCCGACTGGCAACGGATGGCTCGGTCGAGATAACCGTTGCCGATAACGGTCCCGGGATTGATTCGTCAATGTCTGACTCGCTGTTTGAGCCCTACCAGACAAGCAAGGAGTATGGAATGGGCATGGGACTTTCTATCAGCCGCTCGATCATCGAAGACCATAACGGCAAGTTGTGGGCATGGACCAGTGAGCAGCAACAGGGCGCGCTGTTTTGCATGAGTATCCCGGGGTGTGAATAACGCCATGCAGGAAAACAGGACTGTTTTTGTGGTGGATGATGACGCGGCAGTGTGCCATGCGCTGTCGGTATTTCTTGAAGCATACGGACACTGCGTGAAAACGTTTTGCTCTGCAGAGGACTTTCTGAAGGATGCCGAAAGCACGATGGACGGCATCATGCTGCTGGATCAGCGCATGACCGGGATGTCCGGTTTGGAGTTGCAGGCAGAACTCGCCAGGCGTGGTATTGACCTGCCGATTATCTTCATTACCGGGCACGGGGACGTGCGAATGTCCGTGCAGGCTGTCAAGGCGGGTGCGGCAGATTTCTTTGAAAAGCCGTTCAACGAAGAAGACCTGCTCGCAAGTATCAGCGAGGCGTTTTCACGTGCCGATGCCGGCAAAAAGCGCCGCAACCAGGTCGTGGAATTAAGGAAACGTCATGCAAGTCTGACAACCCGTGAACGGGAAGTCCTGCAACATGTTGTGGCCGGCGTATCGAACAGGAAGCTGGGGGAAATGCTGGGCATCTGTGACCGGACGATTGAGGTTCACCGCTCCAGGGTCATGAAAAAGATGGAGGCGGAGTCGCTTCCGGACCTGGTCCGGAAATACGCCATGATTCAGAATGCCAGTCTGTAGTGGTTCCATGGGAACAGCGCAAAAAAAACGGCAACCGGTTTGTGGTTGCCGTTATAAGTAAAATGAAAAAAACACTAGCAAGTTGAGGATAGGTTAATCATTACTTGCTTGCCATTGTGGAATACACTTACAGGCAGACCCTTTAAAGCAGGGTGCAACGAAGCGCTATTTCCGGAGCGTTTCATCCAAAACCCCATGTATCCCCATGCTCGCCCGCCAACGACACCGGTGATGGACCAGTCATACGATTGCCGCATTCATCAATCCTCTCATCGTTATCCGGCACACATGGAAGAAGCGGCACAGTAGACAAATACAAGAAGCATGTTCGTACTTATGGGGCTGTTATTTGACATTAGACGGTCAAGGCGCGACCTGTGAAGATCGGATTCAGGTTGAAAGTAGAGATTCGAAATATCCCCTGGTGTAAAGCCGAAGGGCCCGTAAGCCCGGATTCACGATACACCGCGACTCATCAGGGTGGTGCGTGCCAGTTAAAGTGATTGAACGGGTAAAAGTTGATTTCCGTTGAAAGCAGTTGCTTACTGCCAGCACTGCCTGAAGCCGGCTGATTGCCCCGCAAGGCCGCGGTTGCCGAGTGAGTCGAGCGTGAACGTCCCGCACCTGTCCCTGTCCTGGTTGCCACGGGCTGTCGGCGCGGCGCTGATGGAAAAGTACAAATCATCCTGGCTGTTTATAGCCAGGCGGTAATAACCGTTGCGCGTCATTGCCGGAAACAGGCTGCCCGTATTGGTGCCGAGCGTCGCGCCGGCATAGGTGCCATGGTCGGCATAGTAGTGTTCCAGCCTCGAAGCCAGCTCCACCAGTGCGGCCATGCCCGTGCTGCGGCGGGTTTTCATCACCTGTTCGCGGTAGGCGGGCCAGGCAAGGCCTGCAAGTATGGCGGCGATGACCACGACGATCAGCATTTCCACCAGGGTGAACCCGCCGCGCGTTATTGTTTGTCCTGTACGGCTATCGCTCACCGGTTACTGCACGTTGTCGGTCCAGCTGCGACGACCGGGGGCGATGCCCGGACCGGGTGAGGGCAGCATGACGGGCAGGAGTGGTGCCGGTGTTGCGTTCGGCAGGGCCTGGCCACCGGCAGCGACCGGTGGTCCTGGTTGCATGCCGGGCGCTGTTATTCCGCCACCGGTTGCCGGCGGCGGGATTAACGGCCACCAGCGGCAGCAGGCGGTTGAAGACCACCCGGTCGGTGTGTGAATCGACACGCAAATGCAGCGGCGTGGAAACCCGGCCGCTGCCGATGTGAATGCCAACCGGTGCCTGGTGCAGTCCGGCTGACTGCAGTGAGTCCCGGTGGTCGATCGTGTGGTCATGATTAATGTCGAAGACGGCCCTGCCATTGTCATGTCCCTGCACGTAATCCAGCGACATCATCCAGTTGTCGCCGGTGTGGTTTCCGCTCGCGCAGGCCGCCTTGTTGATTGTCGTCGTGAACTGCAGGCGGCCCGCCCGAATACGCGGTCTGCCCGCCGGCTGTTCACCGCAGCCGGGCAGCACGGTCCGCCAGCCGCTATGTAAAGCAGGGCAGGGGCTGACGCCGGCCGGACAGTGGTACAGGACCGGGCTGTGGTCGGACACCATGCGCACTGCCAAAGCCGTACCGGTTGCCGTACCGGTTGTCGTGGCGCTGAAGGTGCGTGTCAGCAGGTGACTGTCGGTATAGGGCAAGGCACGCATCATGGCCGAATCAGCCGTGTTGATCCGAATGGCCTGGACACTGCCGGATACGCCTGAACCCGGGGCAGGGCTGCCTGCAAAATACACCAGGTAACCCGGCGCTGACGGGTGTTTTGCAATGGCCGGCGCGTGGATGACTGGCCGTTGCGGGTTTCCCCGGTAGAGGCGGGTTGCCTTTGAGCCGTGAGGGTTGCCTGCATCGATCTCGAACATCCACAGGTCACCGTTCATATCGCCCGCGAACACAAGTTCCACGCTGTCGTCATCGTCGGTGCTGAGCAGGGCCGGCGCGGACAGCCCGCCCGTTACGCCGGGCAAGGTGATAGCGGTTTCCGCCAGGGTTTCAAGGTCGATCAATACCAGTGCTGTTGGATGTAGAGGTGATTGCTGATAACCGTTGCCGCTGAAGACATACCATGTCGCGTTACCGGCAGGGCCGCCGACGCGCCCGATACGTGGCTGGCCGAACACGTGTCCCCACACGCCGCCGTTTTTCTCGAACAGCAGTTTGTCATGCGTAAACGCGGGATCCGTTACGTCGAGTGCGTACAGTCCCGCAAATCCGGGGCCGCCACCACCCGCCAGCACAGTGCGCCAGTTCGAACTGCCCAGTTCCGCCGAGGCGACCGATAATTCACCGGCGACATAGTCCCGATGTTGCCACGGCGATTGTTGCCCGGCGAGCCCGCCGAGGTCCGCCAGCAACATGGACGGGATATAGGCATAGATTTCCGCGCCATCGGCGGCATCGAATACATGCAGCATGCCGTCATTGGCGCCGACGGCAATGCGACCGGGCCGGTTCCGGCCGGCGGCGGAGAATGTCACGTACCCCGCAACATGTCCGAGCCGTTCGCGCGGTGGTCCGATGTAGACCGGCGTACCGGGTATGTCGCCAAGTACACTCGAGCGGTCATGGTAACGGCCTGCAGAGCCGGGCAGCCGGGCATGCTGTTGCTCATGCAAACGTTCTCCGCGAATGTAGTTGAGGACGGCGCTGTCCCAGGCGCCGGGTTGCGTTACCGTGCGCGCCGCGGTGGCAGCGTCGAGCAGGGACCGCTGGGCGGGACTCAACTGTTGCCAGCTAAAGTCCACCTGGCCGTTGTTGCCGGTGAAGAGATTGCGTTGTTGCCAGTAATGACCGGTCGGGTCATCCGCGCCACTGGCATGAAAGGCGGCACGCGCAGACCAGCAACCGCTTGCGGGTCGCTGGCAGCCGCCTGCCGATCCGGCAACGGGCGGGTTGGCGCCGACGTTGACGTCGGTATGGATGGCGCCGGTCTTGCTGATCGCATATTCGATGAGGTCACCTTGCCAGCTGCCCGGTTCGAACCAGGGCCGGTAGCCGGGGGTGTCACCCTTGAGGAGGTCATGCGTCTGCAGTGCAAATTCACCAACCGTCACCGAAGCCACGAGAGCAGGGCCGGGCAGAGTGGCCGATTGCAGCAGGCAGCTGGCGCCGGCCAGTGCGGCACCCGTGACAGCGACGGCCATCCCTCCAGGAAAATTCATGGCAACGCCTGCTGCCGTGGAAAAGGCTCCCTGAGCACGACTGTTTCCATGCTGCGTTGCGCGCCGCGTAATTGCATGCTGCGTGCAGTGACCCTGAATGCCTGCATGCGGGCGCCCGGCAGGGGCCGCAGTATCCCGTTAACCGATACATCCTCGCCCTTGAGGGTGACAGGTCCTGCGTCCTGTATGACATACGCGCCGTTACCGTTGGCGGCAATGCCGTTGAGGTCCGGCAGCCGGACGGTTGCGTGGCTGAACGCCCAGTACCGGTCAGCCGGTCGTTCAATGATGCCGGTCGTGGCGGGATTAAAATCAACTGTGCCGACCGGGTAGTAGTGGTCGCCTGTGACATCCGGACTGAACGGGTTGATCGCCAGCGACATGATGTCCTGTTCCCCCGCGGCCAGGACGTACTCGGTATTGCCGAGCGCGGTGTTCTGCTGGCGCTGGTTGGCGGCAACCAGCATTTCCTGTCTTGCGGTATGCATGCCGGCCAGGCCCAGGACGCTCAACACCACCAGGAACAGTACTGCCATCGGGAGCGCGGTTCCGCGAACCTGTTTGACCGGTTTAAATCGCGGACAGGATAACAGCATCATATCAGCTGTTACGCAGCGCAACGGTGCCGGTAAAAAGCCGGCGCCGGTAGTCATCATTGCCGTCGCCGTCAACGTCGCCGTCAATGACGCCGTCCCCGTCACGGTCAGTGCGTGCAGGGTCGACGGAAATGTTACCCATCACGTACCGGTGTGAATTGTCGTAGCCGGTTTCCGGGCATTCGGCGCGGACCAGTAACCAGATGCGCACGGCGACCAGTTGCTGCCAGCGCGGGTCCTGTGCATCCATGGCATCGATGAACCGGTCGATGGAACCATTACCGTTGCCGTCAATCCCGTATTGCACCTGGAATTGTTCGATACCGCGTGCGACTTCTTCCGATACCAGCTTCCCGTTTGCCTGCACGAGGCGATACAGCGCGGGCAGGGTCCGGCCACCCGGACAGCCCGTATTGGCCGGGGCGTGCCGCGTGCGAATGAAATAGGCGCGCGCGACCAGTTCCGCCATTCTCGCGGCGGCCCCGCCAGGCGGGTTGGCTGCGGCGTCCCTGCCGGCGAACAAGTTACCCGTGGACAGGGACGCACGCAGGTAAAAGTGGTCAGGGCGCAGCGTCGATTGCGCTGTGCCCGCAGTATTCCCGCTCGTGGTCAACGGGGTTATGTAGCGCGTGACGAGGATATCACCGGTATGGCGTTTTGTGCGCGGCAGGCAGTCGTAACCGCGCCGGTGATCATCCTTGCCGAATACCGGGTGTGACAAGCTGCGTACCCAGTCGATGTCCCGGCATTGCCCGTCATCGACGGCAAGCCTGTGGCCGTTGCGCTTGCCGCCGGCGGTATTGTCGACAATCGAGCCGATATCTTTTATGACACCCAGGTAACCGGCGCGCCGCAGGTCGGCCTGCAGTGTTCCAAGCGCATGACGCCCGTTTTCCTGCAGGCGTCCGAGATTGTCCTGTACGCGATAACTCCTGCCGGTAACCAGAAAGACCTGCCCGATGCCAGCCACCAGCAGCGACGTCAGCAACAGGGCGATCATAAGCTCGACCAGGCTGACCCCGGCGCTGACCTTGATGACATCGTTACCAGGATACCGCATGTATTTCACTGGATGATTTGCCGGTAGCAACGGTAATCAGCGGACGACTTCGGCGGGCAGTTGTAACTTCGAGTGGCAGGATCACGCGCCGCATTCCAGTACACGGTGATGATGTGCCCGTCGATATCCGTACAGCTGACCGGCGTGGATGCCGTGCACGGTACGATCTCACCCGTTCCCGCAGGCAGCGCGGCAAGCTGTCGCTGCCAGGACTGCAGGGCAGCCGGTGCAGGTCCGCTGGCGACGGCGACCGGCTGCCCGCGCGCCTGCACGTAGTCGCCGCGCCGAACGGCGGCGGGACTGGCCTGCATATGTTCGCTGATGTTGCGCGCCAGTTGTACCGCGCGCTGCTGCATGTCCGCCACCTGGCTGAAACGCACTGCCCTGGTTTGCAGGGCCGCCAGCCCCAGCAAGCCAATGGACAGCACCAGTAGCGCGATCAGTACTTCGAGCAGCGTGACGCCCTGTTGTGCCGCTGTATTCATGCCGGGATGTTCGCCCCTGTTGTTTAAGGAAAGTGTCCGGGTTACGGACACTATGGCGAAAACGCAGCCCGGCCGTTAGTCGCCCATGCCCTGTTTTAGCGTGAGAGCCGCGCCAGAACCCGTGTAGGCCCACGGCGATGCGGGTAGCGGTATTTTTTTTCGCCCGCAACTGAAATCGGCCCGCATCCCGTTACAATGTCATGTAGTTATGAGCGGAAATAGCAACAGCGCGGATTGTATTGTCGTGGGCGGCGGGCTGCTGGGCCTGTTGAGCGCACATGCGCTGGTGCAGGAAGGCATGTCAGTGACCCTGCTGGAGCAGGGCGAATTATGTCGCGAGTCATCGTGGGCCGGTGGCGGCATCCTGTCGCCGCTGGTGCCGTGGGACTACCCGGATGCCGTCAACGGGCTGGTCCGCTGGAGCCAGCAGGAGTACCCGCAGCTCGCGTCCGGGCTTGCTGGCGCAAACCGGCATCGATCCGGAATGGACGCGCTCGGGGCTGCTGCTCACCCGGCGCGCAGATGGATGCCACCGTCAGCGCGTGGCTGGAGAAATACCCGTGTCCACTGGAGGCGGTACCGGCCGGGCGAGATGCGGGCGGCCGAGCCCGGACTCGCAGACGGGCTCGGCCCCGCGTTGCTGCTGCCGGATGTTGCACAGATCCGCAATCCCAGGCTCGGTCGCGCGTTGGCCCGTGCGCTTGATTTGCAGGGCGTGACCCTGCGCGAGCATTGCCGTGTCACCGGTGTGCAGATCAAGGCGGGTGCTGTCCAGGGCGTGACCACCGCAGCGGGCAACTTCACGGCCGGGCGCGTGGTGATTGCGGGCGGGGCGTGGAGCCCGGTCATTCTCAAGGACAGCGTACCGGGGCTGCCGGTGCAGCCGGTACTGGGCCAGATGATCCTGTTCGAGGCGCAACCCGGTGTGCTCCGCCACATCGTGGTGCATGACGGCTACTACCTGATTCCGCGCCGGGACGGCCTGATACTGGCCGGCAGTACCCTGGAACATACCGGTTACCGCAAGCACACCACGCGGGATGCCCGTGACAGCCTCACCGCCAGGGCGCTGGAGCTGCTTCCCGGGTTATTCGATTACCCGGTTGTCGGGCACTGGTCCGGGCTCAGGCCGGGCGTCGAAGGTGGCGTCCCGCTGATCGGTGAAGTGAATGAAATCAGTGGGTTGTACCTGAACACCGGGCATTTTCGTAACGGTGTGGGAATGGCGCCGGCCGCGGCCCGGTTGCTGGTCGACGGCATGCTGGGACGGGTCAGTATCACAGATCCCCGGCCCTATTTGCCGAACAGGCCGGCCGGCCGGAATGGACGTGTCAATTTGGCGGGTTTATAATCGGACATTGGGGAAAAACCGATAAAAACAGATATATAAACAGATGCTTGGTACTCAGGAAGAATTGATCGGGTTACTGAAAGAGCACGGGATCCTGCCCACACAGCAGCGTCTGCTGATCGCGCGCGTCCTGTTCGAGGATCCGTGTCACGTGTCCGCAGAACAGATCATGGGCAAGGTCAACGTCGGGCGTGACCATGTGTCGAAGGCCACGGTCTATAACACCCTTGGACTGTTCGCACGCAACGGCCTGGTCAATGAAGTGATCGTCGACCCGAACCGCGTTTTCTATGACCCGAATACCTCGCACCACCACCATTTCTACAATGTCGATACCGGCGAGTTGACGGATATCGATCATGACAGGTTCACGATCAGTGAAATGCCGGAGTTGCCGGACGGGACCACGGCAGCCGGCGTGGATGTCATCATCCGCGTGCGTAATAATTCCGCGGTCAACTAGCAAGCCCTGTAAAAACCGCCGCAACACCCTTACAATGCACCGCTGCAATCAGCCGGAGTAGCTCAGTCGGTAGAGCAGCTCACTCGTAATGAGAAGGTCGGGGGTTCAATTCCTCTCTCCGGCACCATTTAATCAACGCCTCGATCAAGCCGTATAGCAGGCCCTGCCGGTCGGGCCAGTGGTCGGTTCGCCAATGGCGTCTGCACCGGTGCAGACAACGGACCGGCTTTCCTCGCAGTCCTTCAGCTAATGCAGATTATCGCCGCCGGTGGCCTGCGAGTTTTGCTCTGCCGCCGCCGTTTCCGGAGTGCGGGCATCCTGCGCGCCGGCGAGTTGCGTCACTCGCAGTATTCGCCGCGCCGCCAGGATCCAGAACGGACTGAGGAGCAGCGATACGGCGATCACGGCAATCGTATACTGGTAAGCGACCGCGCTGATAATGTTGGCTGTCAGCCCGACGGCGGCGAGCACAAAGGAGAACTCGCCGATCTGGCTGAGCATCGCGCCCGCGTACAGGCTTTCCCGCCAGCGATACCCCAGGAAACGCAGAATGATTCCATTCAGTAAAGTGTTGCCGAACAGCACGACGAAAACCAGCAGCACGACCTGCATTGCATGTGTAATGATGAACGTGACGTCGACCAGGATGCCGACGGACACGAAAAACAACGCGACGAAAATAACCCTGAACGGTTCCAGGGCATGATGGACCCACTGCGTCTCGCGCGCCGCCGTAACCAGGATCCCGGCTGCGAAGGCGCCGAGCGCGGTCGATAGATGCGCCATGCCCGTCAGCAGGGACATGCCAAGACAGATCAGCAGGGCCGCGAACACCTGAATCTCGTGGTCACTGCGAAGCAGGGCCCCGAAAGGCAAATGAAAATCGTCCCTCGACAGCACCCACACCAGTGCCGAGACGATCGCAATTGAACCGAAAACCTGGAGGCCGAGCACGCTCCAGCCCGGCGTTTCTCCGCCAAGCAGGCCGACAACGATCAACATGGGAATAACGACCAGGTCCTGCACCAGCAGAATGCCCAGCACGTCCTGGCCGACCTTCAGCCCGAGTTCGCCGGAATCCTGCAACAGTTTGATGATCACCGCCGTACTGCTGAGGCTGGTGACAAAACCGAGCAGGATGATCCGCTCTATCGGCCAGTCGAACCACAGCCCGATCGGCAAGACCAGCGCCACGCTGAGTGCGACCTGTACCAGTGTGCCGACGATGGCGATACGCCACCCGGATATGAGTTGCCGCGGCGCCACTTCCATGCCGACGAAGAACAGCAGCAACACCACGCCGAAACCACCCAGCCGGGCGGCCAGATCTGCATCCGTCAACAGTGAAAAGCCGAAAGGACCGATCGCGACACCGGCAAGCAAATAGCCGATCACCTGCGGTTGCCGCACCAGTTGCAGTGACAGGCCGATGAGAAGAATGACGGTAATGATCGCCACCAGTGTCGGTAGCGCGGGATCGAGGTGCATGCAACGACGCTCCCTGCTATGTGCGGTACAGCCAGTTACGAAGCAGTATGGGGACTACGAGTGTCGTAACAAGGGCCATCAATACCAGTGCGACATAAGCGGGCTGCTCGATGATGCCGCGGTTCAGGGCCAGCAGTGCGATGACCATGGCGACCTCGCCGCGTGGCGCCATCCCGACGCCGATGATCAGGCTTTCTTTTGTTGCGATGCCGGTTGCGCGCGCGCTCAGTCCGCAGCCGATGAGTTTGGACAGAAACGCGACAAGCGTCAGTGCGCCTGCAAAGATCAATGTATCCATGCCGAGGGTGCGCATATCCGCGAGCACGCCGAGCGAAACAAAGAACACCGCACCGAATGACGCGCGCACATATTCCGCGCCGATGTGTACGGAGCGGCTCTTGTTAACATGAATGCCCTCGAAAACCACGCCGGCCACGAAGGCGCCGACAATGGCCGAGAGTCCCAGGAATTCGGCGGCCAGCGCATAGACGAACGCCGTCAGCAGGCCCAGTACAAAGATGAATTCCGGGGACCTTTCCGCCAGCGCGGACCGGTCGATTTTCTCGCTTAACCTGAGTAGCAATATTTGCCCGAGCCATGCCCCCACGCTGATAAAGAGCACGGCCTTGACGGCCATCAGTGTAATGGCCAGTGGTTCGACAATCCCGTGTCCGAGTTGGTCCGTCAGCGACAGCGCAAGCAGGGCCAGTACGTCATCGATGACCGCCGCACCGATAATGAGCTTGGCCTCCGGCGCCTTGAGACGGCCGAGTTCGCGCAGGGTATCGGCGGTGATGGCGATACTGGTGGCGCTCAGGGCGACACCGATCAGCAACGCGCGGGAGGTATCGAAGCCGAACCACCGTGCGACCAGGTAGCCGGCGAGCCACGGTACTACAATGCCGGCAATGGCTATCACGAAGGGCCGCACGGCCGCCAGGTCACGTGCGCGGAACTCCAGGCCCACGACGAACAACAGCACAATGGCGCCCAGGTGGGCGATATTGGCCACAAAGGTCGTGTAGGTGATCCAGCCCAGGACGCTTGGCCCGACGATCAGGCCGGCCAGGATCTGTCCGACGA
This sequence comes from uncultured Halobacteria archaeon, assembly GCA_963768575.1. Classification (GTDB taxonomy): domain Bacteria; phylum Pseudomonadota; class Gammaproteobacteria; order UBA9214; family UBA9214; genus UBA9214. The sequence goes on along the minus strand of CAVYIJ010000013.1, from coordinate 258,542 downwards.
CGGCGGGTTGACGGACCAGTCCCGAGAGAAGGTGACCGGCCAGGGCGACGGCCAGTAACAGGCTCATCTGGAGTTCGATGGACTCGTGCATTGGTTCTTCGTCCTTCAGGTACTGCCAACTGTCATTTCAAACGTAACAATACTTTTAGTCGCAGCGCCAATATTACTGGATCGGCGGTTCCGGTTCGTCGTGGTGCACGTCTGGTTCGGGACTGATCACGTCCTGGAAAACTTCCACGCTGCGGGCCGCGCGCTCCGTGTGTTTGAATTGTGCCAGGTGGTACAGCGCCTCTCCCTGGTGCACCAGCGGCAACTGCGAGCGCCCGATAACAATGCCCTCGTCCTGCGCACGCACTTCCGTTTCGGATTCACCGAACGGGTCGGCGATGATCGCCAGGAGCCTGTCCTTTTCAACCCGTGTGCCGAGTGTACACCAGGGTGCGGAGGATGCCGCTTTCCGGGGCGCGTACCCAGGACGATGCGCTCGCCATTACCGGTGGTTTGAAACTGGACGTCTTGCGCTTGCTGGCCGGCAGCATGCCGAGCTCACGCATGACATTTTTCACGCCCCTGAGGCCGGCTCGAATCGAGACCTCGTCGAAACGCAGTGCCTCGCCTGCCTCGTACAGCAACATGGTGACGCCTTTTTCCGCGGCCGCCATGCGCAGTGAACCATCGCGCAGCGTCGAGTTGATGAGTACCGGGACGCCGAATGCGCGTGCCAGCTTCAGGGTTTCGGGATCGTCCAGGTTCGCGCGAATCTGGGGAATGTTTTCCCGGTGTATGGCGCCGGTGTGCAGATCGATCCCGTAGCTGCAGCGCGCCACCACTTCTTTCATGAAGATCCTGGCAATACGGGCCGCCAGCGAACCCTTTGCGCTGCCCGGGAAGCTGCGGTTGAGATCGCGCCGGTCCGGCAGGTAGCGCGAACGGTCCAGAAAACCGTGTACGTTGACAATGGGAATGGCAACCAGCGTACCGCGCAGCCGTTTCAGCTGGGTATATTGCAGCAGGCGTCGAATGATCTCCACGCCGTTGAGTTCGTCACCGTGTATCGCCGCGCTGACAAACAGGCAGGGCCCATGAAACTTGCCGTTGATCACCTGCACCGGCATGGCCAGGCTGGTGTTCGTATACAGGCGCGCTACCGGTAAATCGATAGTGAGTGTTTGCCCGGGGTCCACCTGGATGCCATTGATCTCAAACGGCGGGTTTTTCATTTCAACCTTTGCCGCGTGTTGTGGAGCGTGAGCTCCTCTGGGCAACCTCGGTTACGCGTTTTTCCAGATACTGGAGGATGATGCCTGCCACATCCTTGCCGCTGGCCGCCTCAATTCCTTCCAGTCCAGGAGATGAATTGACCTCCATCACCACGGGCCCGTGGTTGGAACGCAACAGGTCAACACCACACACCTCAAGCCCCATAATCTTCGCCGCGCGTACTGCAGTAGAACGTTCCTGTGGCTCCAGCCGTGCCAGGGTGGCGCTGCCACCACGGTGCAGGTTGGAGCGAAACTCGCCTTCCGGGCCCTGGCGCTGCATGGCGGCCACAACCTTGTCACCCACCACGAAACAGCGTAGATCAGAACCTCCGGCCTCCTTGATAAATTCCTGCACCATGATGTTGGCTTTAAGGCCCATGAATGCCTGTATTACACTTTCCGCGGCCTTCTGGGTTTCTGCCAGTACTACACCAATGCCCTGGGTACCTTCCAGCAACTTGATGACCACAGGCGTACCGCCGACCTCCCTGAGCAGGTCATGAATGTCATCCGGATTATGTGCAAAGCCGGTAACCGGCATACCAATGCCTTTTCTCGCCAGTAGCTGCGCCGAACGCAGCTTGTCGCGGGAACGGGTGACAGCCACCGATTCATTCAGCGGAAACACATTCATCATTTCGAACTGGCGCAGCACGGCGGTGCCGTAAAATGTTACCGAGGCACCGATGCGGGGTATGACCGCATCGACTCCTTTCAAAACCTCGCCACGATAATGAATTGATGGCTTCAGCGAAGTGATGTTCATGTAGCAGCGCAGTGCATCTACCACTATGACTTCGTGCCCGCGTTGCTCTGCAGTCTCCACGAGTCGTCGAGTGGAATAGAGCTTCTTGTTGCGTGAAAGTATTGCAATTCTCATAGGCCTTCCCCTGTGTGCGGTGGTCCTGCTGGCCAATTATGAAACAGGCCATGCGCAGAAGTTTTACCGCTTTAATTCGGTCGTTTTGAGTGGTTTGTCATATTATGTGACTCGCCGGCTTTATGTTTTGTCACGTTTTTTTTTACGACGCTTGCCAAGCAGGTACGACTGTGTCGGATCAACCAGAAAGCGTGCCTCCAGCGCGGTGCGCCCGAGCAGCATGCGAAAGCGCATGGTATCCCGGTTCGTCAGCGTGAGCTGGATCGGCCAGCTGAATTCTCCGGCAACTACCGGGGTCTCGATCACGTAGCGCTTTTCCCGGTGCCCGCCGGAATCAGTCACGGTGCGCTGGTCAAGCAGGCTGGCCTCGCATTGCAAGGCGGGATCACTGCGCTTCTGGAGCGGGTGGATGCCGAAGCGCACTTTATCGACGCTACCCCGTTTGAACCGCTCGACGTAGAATGCATGCAGCGCCGAGGTGCGTGCACCGGTGTCGATCTTTGCCTTGATGGCGGAGATGCCCAGTTCGGGCAGCGCCAGCCATTCACGCCAGCCGATCAGCCGCCGGGATTCCTGATTATCGCTCATAAGGCAGGCATTCGCATAACCGCCTGCAGGTGCGTGTGCTTCATGGATAGCATTGTGCGCAATTCCCGCCCGACAGGCCAGAAAAAATAACGCCCGCACAGGGGGTACGGGCGCAAAGGCAAAGCGGCGTCTAATGCCGGCAGCCTTGTAAAACAGTTATTCAGGACGAATTACGCGCCCTGTGCAGTGCTGGTATGTCCTCCGGTCACCTGCAGGTACTCGACCCGGAAATGGTCCAGGGACCGGTACAGGCGCATCTTCGCGGCGCTCAGGCTGATCGCCAGGGTCGTCGCGATCTCCTCGAGGGAACGGTCATGGAAGAAACGCAGCATCAGCACTTCGCGCTCCCTGTCGTTGACATTCTGCAGTGCCGTGGCGATGGCCTCTTGCTGTGCATGCTGTTCCACAAAGCCGGCCAGGCTGTTTTCCCGGTACAGGTCGACCAGCTTCTCTATGTGCTCGGTCTGGATGTAGCGCATGCGCTTGACGGCGAAGCTCCGGCACTGGTTTTCGGCAATGCTGTACAGCCAGGTGCGAAACGCCGAGCGACCTTCGAAACGGTCGATTGCCTGCCAGGCGCGCAGCATCACCTGCTGGCAAACATCCTGCCCGTCCTGGCGGTTGCCCAGGCGGTAGCTGCAATGGTTCGTCAGCCATTCGCGATGGCGTCCCAGCAGCACATTGAAGGCCAGTTTCCAGCCCAGGCCGCGTGCGCGCACCTGGATGATGAGTTCTGCGTCGCTGCATGCGTCCGCTGGCCGTGGCGTGTTTCCCCTTCCCGGGGTCGCCGGCAGGCGGGCTTTGTTTTTCATCATATTTTCCGTATTCAGCGTTCGAGGATTCGAGACTGTCGGCACTATACGGAGAAGGGGTACGACAAATAAAACTATAAATATTTGTAGATAATTAAAAAATAATTTGTTACAAGTTCTCCATGGACATCGAGTTGTTACGCACCTTTCTGGAGGTCAACCGGACACGCCATTTCGGCCAGGCCGCCGAGGTGCTGCATCTTACCCAGGCCGCGGTGAGTGCACGCATCAAGCTGCTGGAAGGCACCCTCGGCGTGCGCCTGTTCGATCGCCTGCGACGTGACATTCGTCTCACGCCGGAAGGTAACCGGCTGGTGAGGCACGCGGACGTGCTGATCGCCGGCTGGCGCAAGGCGCGCCAGGAAGTGAGTTATGGCGGCGCACAGCAACAGCTCGCCGTCGGTGGCAGCCTGCGCTTGTGGGATGTGCTCCTGCAGGACTGGTTTCACCGCGTGCGGCGGCGCCTGCCGTCGCTGGCGATTACCGCCGAATCGCACACCCAGGAAATCCTGACCCGGCACCTGCTGGACGGGTTGATCGATCTCGCCTTCATGGTGGAACCGGCGCAGCTTGACGTGCTGCAGATCGAGGAGGTGGGGATCATCGAGCTGGTGCTGGTCGGCGACAGGCCGAACACCGGTATCGAGACCGCGCTGGGTGACGACTACCTGATGGTCGACTGGGGACTGGCGCACGCGCTGGAGCACCGGCGGCTGTTCCCCGATGCACCGGAACCGCGTATTCGAGTATCGCAGGCGAAAATGGCGCTGGCGCATCTCCTGGAACTGGGTGGATTCGCCCACCTGCCGGTGCCGCTGGTGGCGGAACATCTCGAAAATGCCAGCCTTCACCTGGTCGAAGGCGCGCCCGTGATGCAGCGTCATGTGTACGCCGTGTACCCGTTGCGCGGTGCCAAGCAGAAACTGATCAGGACCTGCCTGAAACTGTTCAGTGGCGATGTGCCGTTTACACTGGAAGACACGGACTTCTCCTGAACGGACTGTTTGATCACCGGTTTCAGTCGGTCGCCTGATCGGGTACATCACCGTCGCCTTCGGTCGCGCGTTCGATTACCACGTGCCCGACACGATTTTCGACCACCGATTCCACCGTCAGGGTGAAGTCGCCTTCGATGATGATGTCGTTGTTTTCCGGCATTCGCCACAGGCGCTGCATGAACAGTCCGGACAGCGTATTGGCATCGAGGTCAGCCGGTACTTTAAGGCCGATAGCGCGTTCGACGTCGGTCAGCGACAGCAGGCCGTCCGCCCGCCAGGTGTTACTGTCGATTTCGGTGATCATGGCTGCTTCAACTTCCACATCGGTCTCGTCCTGGATTTCCCCGACAATCTCTTCCAGCAGGTCCTCCAGCGTGACAATGCCGGCCAGCGAGCCGTACTCGTCGATCACCAGGGCCATGTGCGCCTTGTGTTTGCGCATGGTTTCAAATAGCTGGGAGACTTTCTGACTCTCGGGCACCATCAGCGGGTGACGGCAAAAGGCCGGCAGCTTGAGCCACGGCTCGCTGTCACCGCTGAGTATTGCGGTGTGAAGGTCCTTGGTCAGCACAATACCAAGTACTTCCTCTTCATCGGACGAATTAACAACCGGGAAACGGGAATGTCCGCTGTCACGGATAATGGCCAGGTTATTTTCGGGCGGCGCGCTGACATCCAGTACATTCATGGAACTGCGCGGGATCATCACGCGCCCGACATTGCGCTGATCGAATTCGAACAGGTTGTGCAGCATGTCCGCCTTGCCATGTTCGATTTCACCGTGCTCGCGCGAAGTCCGCACCAGGCCCTTGAGCTCGTCACCGCTGAGTATGTCCGCATGTGACACTTCCTCGACGTTGAACAGCGACAGGATCGAGCGGGAAGTTACGTTCAGTAGCCAGTTGAGCGGATACACCAGCAGGTAGGAGACACGCAGGGGATAGGCGCACCAGACCGCGACCGGCTCGGCACGCCGAATGGCAAAGGTTTTCGGGACCTGCTCGCCGATCACGATGTGCAGGGAGGAAAAAATCAGGAATCCGGCCACGAATGCAGTGGTATGCAGGGCAGATTCCGGCACGCCCCACAGGGCGAACAGGGGTTCAAGCAGCGCCGCGACCGCCGGTTCGCCCACCCAGCCCAGGCCCAGCGACGCCATGGTTATGCCGAGCTGGCAGGCGGCCAGGTAGCTCTCCAGGTTGGCCTGGATGCGCAGTGTAAGGCGCGCACTGGCGCTGCCATCCTGTGCCGCGCTGTCCAGGCGAAAACCCCTGGCCTTGACCAGTGAAAATTCAGCGGCAACAAAAAATCCGTTGGTTGCCAGCAGTAATACCACGGCGATCAGGTTGAGGGTTACATCTTGCATGGCAAGTAATTCCGTATTTCGTGGAGTGAATGCTGGTTCGACGCCGGCCGGGCCCGAATAGTCACATTCGGCGGGCAGCTTTGTTAATTGGGCAAATACGGAAAGCTGGAGAAAGGCTCGCGAGTCCTGACATGTGACTTTTGGTGCAGGCGCCGGGTCTATGGCCTGAATCCAACATATTCGCGCCAAGCGGAGGGAACTGAAAATGAAACTGAAGAAAAGTTATTTATCCCGGTTGATTGCCGGTCTGGGCAGCGTGGTAATTGCCGGCACGGCCGGTAGCGCCGTCGCATCGCAAGGCTATGCCTTCGATTCTGCCGGCAAGGTGGTCACCAGTAATTATGGCGAATGCCTGCAAACCGGCGACTGGAGTGCATCGTCCGGCATACCGGAATGCGATCCGGCGCTCGCCGCGCGGCTGGAAGCTGAAAGGCTGGCTGCTGAAAAGGACCGGCTTGCAGCGAAACTTGCGGCACTGGAGAGTCCGGCAGCGGCCGCGCCGCCCGCATTGGCAAGGTTGTCCGACAAACAGCAGGTGATGTTCGAATTCAACAGCGCGGTACTTACACCGGCCGCCACTCGGGAACTGGACAAGGTGCTCGGGATGATTCGCAATTACGACCAGGTTGACGGCATCGAGATCGTCGGTCACACCGACAGCAGCGGTCCGGAAAGCTACAACAAGACGCTGTCAGAGCGGCGTGCCGCCAGTGTCAGGCAGTTCCTGGAGTCGAAGGGCGTTAGCGGCTCGCCGGTAACGGTGCGCGGCGAGGGTGAAAGCAGGCCGTTGGCCGATAACAGCACTCGCGAGGGACGTGCCAGGAATCGCCGTGTTGATTTACTGATCAGCGGCAACGCTATCGAGTAAGTGCTGCGCAGAGTCTGGCGGCTGCAATTTCGGGCCGCCAGCCGCCTCTCCTGTAATGTCTTTTCTCGCCTGCGCCGGCGGGAGTGGTCATCCAGCGAAGTCAGGATTTTAAAGTAGTTTGAACGAAATCAGTGCTTGCCACGGCCGTGGTACTCTGGTGCTGTGATTGTAATTTCAAATCGTGTATTGCAGACATGGAGTATTATTCAATGACCATACGTCTTTTGTTGCTTGGCCTGCTGTTAACCATGGCCGCATCTGCCGGCGCCGATGTGCAGTACTATATACATTTCGAGCTTGTTAAAGATTCGAAAACAATCGAAAAGGGCAGGGCTTACGTTCATGAAAAGCCGCATACCTGGAGCAAGGGGCTGAAGCGCAGCTATCTCAGGTTGCAATGTCGCCAGACGGAGGCTGGGAAAATACAAAAACTATACTCCACGGTTGATCACTTCGCCGGTTTGCGAGTTACCAAGCAGCTGGCAGTGGACAGCATCGAACTCACTGTCGTGCGCGATGTCGTGCAGCCCCGCCTGGTTGAAATCCGTGCGCTGGCGAAAAGCGAGTGCAAGGACCTGTCTCCGACGGTAATCACGACGACAGAAACCTACAGTATCCATGCAAAAGACGGTGCCAGGGAAAGCCGTCCCTTCGGCAAGGATATGACCTTCAAGGTTACCGTCAAATCGATGGGTGAATCCGGTTAGGAGCCGCATTACTCATGGTTTCGAGTGTGTGACCCGGTTGCCTGGCACGCGGCTTTGTACACGCACCGATCCTGCCGTAACGCGGGATGGTCTCCCGCGTGATGCAGACGCCGGTACCTGGAATTCCGAACGTTATATATACTGATCGAATGATACTGCGAATCATACTGCTGGCGATACTGTTTGCCCCGGGCCTGCTCATTGCCGAGCCGCAGGAAGCCGCGGAAATGCAAGCCGGCGTTGGCAATGAACTGGCTGAGTTCGCGAAACAGGTCGATGCCGCCGGCAACACATTGCAGGCCAGTCGCAAGGTGTCGGGATTCAGAAAGCGTATTACGGCAATACGCAACCAGGCCCGTAGCTGCATTTCCGACAGTGTTGCGAAGGCGGATAACCTTGCAGCTAAACGTGCAGCGCTCGGTGAGCCTGCACGGGAAGAAGACCAGGTGGTTGCCGCCTTGCGTCGTGAACTGGATGCCGACGCCGGCAAAAACGAGAAACAGCGCATCGCCTGCGAGCAAATTTCCCAGGTGTCCCAGGACCTGCTTGAACGTATACAGGTGCGCGAGAAAGCCATGCTCAAGGCCCGTTTGCTGGCGCGCGGCGTATCGCTCGACGGGGTTGTAGTGGATGCGCTGGCCGATCCGCTCGCCTGGTCGCGCCTGGTTGCCGGGTTTCTCGATGAAGGCAGCGGCTGGGATAACCTGTCATCTGCCCAGCGCTGGATTGTCATTACGGTATTCATAATGCTGGTGGCCACGGGTGTTGGATGGCGCCGGTACTGGTTCTCCCGCCACCCGCGCAAGGGCAACAGCCAGTACCTGGTCACCGCCTTTCCATGGCTGCTCGCCGGTACCGGTACCGGGCTGTTGCTGGTGGTGTACCTGACTGCGTGGCCGCCCGCACTGATCATCCGCCTCGTGCTGGGAATACTGGCGTGGCTGGTCATCGATGTCCTGCTGCATGTCTGGCTGGCGGGCCGCCAGTCGGCCGGGCTTGCCGAAGAGGATGTCAAAACACTGGGCCGCTGGTTGAGAATACTCGCGGGGCTGCTGATACTCGGCAGCCTGTTGTTTACCGCCGAGTCGGTTATTCAACTGCCGGACGCTCACTACTTCTTCCTGCGCGCGACGATGGCCTGGCTGTTGCTGGCCGGCCTGCTCTGGTCGGCGCTGATTCTCGGGCGCGTTCCCGGCCTGGCGGGCACCAGGACCTTGCGTGTGCTGATGGTGCTCGTGGCGCTTGCCATTGCCGTCGCCGAAACACTGGGCTACAGGTACCTTTCTATTTATCTGCTGATCGGATTCGGCGGCACGGTCGCCGGCTTCCTGGTTGCCGGGTTCGTTGCCCGCTCATGCGTGTTTTTGTTCGATAGTCTTGATGAGGGCCGCTACGCGTGGCAGAAATCCCTCCGTAAACTGATGGCCCTGAAGGTGCGCGAGCCCGTTCCCGGATTGATCTGGCTGCGGCTGGCGACTTCTCTGCTGGTATGGTCGGTCTTTGTGATATGGGTGCTGTGGGTGTGGGGCCAGTCGGAACGCTGGATCAGCCAGATAGTCGAGATTGTCACGGCCGGCTTCGATATCGGTTCATTGCACATTGCCCCGACCCAGATCCTGGGGGCCATCGCCGTTTTGTCTGTCGGTATCAGCCTGACGCGCTGGATAAAACTGCGTGTCGTGGCCGAGCTGGTGAAGCGCACCCGGCTGGACCGGGGTGGCAGGGAAGCCATGGTCACGGTAAGCGGCTATACGGGCGTCATACTTTCCCTGCTTATCGCGCTGGGTGTTGCGGGCATCAGTTATACAAACCTTGCAATCGTCGCCGGCGCCCTGTCTGTCGGCATCGGTTTCGGCCTGCAGAATGTGGTCAACAATTTTGTTTCCGGTTTGATCCTGCTGTTCGAGCGTCCCGTGCGTACCGGTGACTGGATAGTTGTCGGCGACACACAGGGATATGTCCGGAAAATCAGCATTCGTTCAACCCAGATCGAGACGTTCGACCGCGCGGATGTCATTGTTCCCAACTCGGAACTGATTTCCAACAAGGTATCCAACCTGATGCTGCGGGACCCGTGGGGACGAATCACCATACCGGTGGGCGTTGCCTATGGTTCGAATGTCGAAAAAGTGATCGAAACACTGTTGAAAGTTGCCGATGAACAGCAGGGTATACTCAGGGACCAGCCGGGCGTCTCACGGCCGAAGGCATTGTTCAGGCGCTTCGGTGACAGCGCGCTGGAATTTGAACTGCGCTGCTTCATTCAGCAAATCGATAAAATTATCGATATCACCCACGAACTGAATGTCGCCATCGACCGGGCCTTCCGCGAGGCGGACATCACGATCCCGTTCCCGCAGCGGGATGTCCATGTCAAATCGATTCCACCTGGTGGCGGCGCAAAGGACCTTTAATGCCTGTCCTTCCCTGATAATAAATCGAACAAGACAGAGGCACGGCGACAAGACAGACATATCCCGCCAGCGTCGCTAACGCGCGTCCATGCGCTCCGCGACGTACCTGCATGCATCCAGGCAAAGGCGCTCCTGCAGGTGCATCGATTGGGGTAGGAGCGTCTTGCAGGCGCGATGTTACTGGTTGAAAAACCGGGATTTGTCCAGACACCGTGACGTGTCATGGTTGCTGCCGTTCGTCGCGGATGTGCCGCGCGCCGGTGATCAGCCAGCCATCCTCGTCTTTTTCGAGCAGGACTTCCACCCGGTGTATATCGAGGAAAGGCCCTTCCTGGTTGCGGCTTGACCCGGTCGCGCTGCCTTGCAGCTCGACGCTCGCCTGCTCGCCATCGATTCGCACCTGTGGGTCATCAATGGCCAGCTCGAGCGAGTCCAGCGTGGCGCGTCCCGCCAGGATTTTCTGCACCAGTTCCTTGCGGCTGTGAATATCCACGATTCCGCGGTCATAGTTCGTCAGGTCATAACGCGTCTGTTCGCTGAATGCTTCGCCGATACGCCTGGCCTTGCCGGCCTTGTCGATCGCGCTCTCCGGTTCGTGCACTTCGGCCAGCGCACGGATGGTTTCCAGCTGCTGCAGTATCTTTTCAGCTTCTGTGTCGCGCAGCAGCAGGAAAACAACCAGTCCGGCAATGCCTGCCAGCAGGAAATAGCCGTAAGGTTTCATGCGCATAGGTTATATCCTAACATTTCTGTCGATCAGGAAGGATGGTCCATATCATGAGTAAATTCAGTATTTATCATCGGTATTTGGTAATTAGGTAATTAGGTAATTTGGTGATTAGGTAATAAATGATTGCGACTGATAGACTCCGTCTGACAGTCATGAATGAACATCAACGTCCTGGCTGTAGAAACAATAATGAACTTGCGAGGATTCCATAATAATAATTCCAAGGGTCTATCTTGATATCCAGCATATAGGAGGAAATACGACATGGAACAAGCAGTACGTAGCATAGAGAATGAACCTGCACATACAGTGGAAATTGTAATGCATGTTCCCGAGAATCTGGAGGATGGGCAACGCAGAAATCTGGTTGATGCACTGGAAATGGAAGATGGCATAGTTTCTGCTGAATTCTGTACATTGCGCTCTCATCTGATGCTGGTCAGATACGACAGGGATATGTATTCTTCACAGGATATGCTAGCCCGTGTTAAATCGAAAAATATACATGCAAAGCTGATTGGCCCGGTTTAACCGGCGGTTGTCATAAGGCACTGGGGCCAGTTCACGGGATTCCCTGGATCTGGCTTTGAATCAGAGGAAAGAAATCGGCTTAACAGTTACATTTCTTGCAACAGCGGCTGCCTTCGGGCGGCCGTTTTTGTTTGTATTGTGAGCTTCCGGGTCTGACTGGAACAGGACATGTACGCGGTAAGCTGCTTGAATTCCCGAATCATTGAATCAATGGGTTCAGACCAGGAGCGCATTGCAGGCTCGAATTTGAACCGATTTTAATTGTTCGCGGGTGAGCCCGTTCCTACAGACTTTCAAACCGCATCGACAGATCGATTGCCTTTATATTCTTCGTCAGACTGCCCACGGAAATATAATCGACGCCGGTCAATGCGGCCGCGCGCAGGTTGTCCAGGTTGAAGCTGCCGGATGCCTCCAGTTCGACCCGCCCGTTGACCTGTTTTACGGCCGCGGCCAGCTCATCGATGGTGAAATTATCCAGCAGCAGGCGGGTCGCTGCACTGGCAAGCGCTTCATCGATCTGTGCGCTGTTTTCCACTTCCACCTCGATCATCTTGCCCGGATTATTTTTCGCGGCAATGTCCACGGCCTGTGCGATGGAACCCGCGGCATTGATATGGTTCTCCTTGATCAGCACGGCGTCGTACAGCCCGGCGCGGTGATTGTGACAGCCGCCGGTGCGCACGGCATATTTCTGTGCGTCACGCAGTCCCGGGATGGTCTTGCGCGTGTCGAGAATTTTCACCGGCAGGTCAGCGACGCACTCGGCGTAGCGGCGCGACAGGGTGGCGGTCGCCGACAGGGTTTGCAGGAAGTTCAGCGCGGTCCGTTCGCCGGTGAGGATGGGGCGGGCCGGGCCGCCGAGCGTGCAGAGGGTTTGTCCGGTGGCCAGAGCATCGCCATCCCGGACCAGCCAGTCAACGGTGATGGCCGTGTCGAGCTCGGCAAACACGGCGTTGAACCAGGCCATACCGCACAGCACGGCCGGTTCGCGGCAGATGACCGCTGCTTCGACATGCTGGTCCGCAGGGATCAGCGCAGCAGTAATGTCACCACTGCCGACGTCTTCCGCCAGCGCCGTGCGGACACTGTGGAGTAATGTCTCATCGAGAACCTCGATCAGCATTCAGGTTGAGATCTCGAGCAGCTCGATTTCGAATACCAGGGTGGCATTGGGTGGAATCACGCCGCCGGCGCCCTGCGCGCCATAACCCAGCTCGGGCGGGACCACGAGGCGGCGGATGCCGCCGACCTGCATGCCGGTGACGCCTTCATCCCAGCCGGGGATCACGTAGCCGCATGCAACCGGGAAGCTGAAGGGTTCGTTGCGGTCGCGGCTGGAGTCGAACTTGGTATCGTCTTCCAGCCAGCCGGTGTAGTGCACGATCACCGTCTGTCCGCGACCGGTGACGGCCTCGCCCGTGCCGGTCTCGACGTCTGTGTAGCGCAGGCCGGATTCGGTTGTCGTTTCGCTCATGATAAGTCTCCTTTGGTCGGGGACGTTGCAAAATAATCGTCTTTCAGTTTTTTCACCAGTCCGGCCAGCAGCACCAGTCCGATCAGGTTGGGCAGGGCCATCAGGATATTGGTCACGTCGGCGATATTCCATACCAGCTGCAACGGTACGGCGGCGCCGATGACGACCAATACAGTAAAGATAACCCGGTAGGGCAGAACGGCTTGTTCGCCGAACAGGAAGTAGGCCGAGCGGTCACCATAATACGACCAGGCAATCATGGTGGAGTAGGCGAACAGCGTCAGGCCGCCGCCGACCACCCACGAGCCTGCATCGCCCAGCGCACCGTTGAAGGCATGCGCGGTCAGCGCGGCGCCGGTCAGCGACTCACTGCTTTCCTGCCAGGCGCCCGTGACCACGATCACCAGCCCGGTGAGAGTGCAGATGACCAGGGTATCGATGAAGGGCTCCAGCATGGCGACCAGGCCCTCGCGCACCGGTTCATTGGTGCGTGCGGCGGCATGCGCCATGGGCGAGGACCCCAGGCCGGCCTCGTTGGAGAACAGGCCGCGCGCCACGCCCCAGCGAATGGCCTCGCCGACCACGGCGCCGCCGACGGACCACGGGTTCAGTGCCATGTTGAAAATGGTGGCGACCGCGGCCGGTATGGCCGCGGCATGATTGAACAGCACCAGCAGGGCGGCGAACAGGTAGGCCATCGCCATGAAAGGAACGATGGTGCTGGCTACGCGCGCGATGCGTTTCACGCCGCCGAGGATGACCAGCCCGACCAGTGCCGCGAGGACGCAGCCGATAAACCAGCGGTAGTCGTTCAGTTCGGGTGCGATATAGCGCAGTCCGTCCATGACCGAATTGGCCTGCACCATGTTGCCGATGCCGAACGAGGCGATCAGTGCAAAGGCGGCGAACAGTGCGGCCAGGCGCGGCATCTTCAGGCCGTGCAGCAGGGTGTACATCGGTCCGCCGGCAACCTCGCCCTCGGGCGAGATAGTGCGAAACTGCAGCGCCAGCGTGCACTCGACGAACTTGGTCGCCATGCCGAACACGGCCGTCACCCACATCCAGAACAATGCGCCGGGTCCGCCCAGCGTGATGGCGGTGGCGACACCGGCGATGTTGCCGGTACCGACGGTGGCCGACAGGGCCGTCGACAGGGCCTGGAAATGGGAGACTTCCCCGGCGTCCGTCCTGCAACTGTACTTGCCGGAGACCAGCCCGATGGCATGGCTGAAGCCACGCAGCTGCACCAGGCCCATGCGAATCGTCAGGTACAGGCCGGTACCGAGCAGGATTGCCAGGGTCAGTGGATTTCCCCACAACAGCCCGGCGACCCAGCCGGTCCATTCGGTTATTTGTTGCAGACTGTCCATCAATGGTCTCCCCGCTGCGGATATTTGAGCGTCAGTGTATTGCCCCGCTGACTAAAGTCCAGTTCACGCAGGAAGCTCATACCCAGCAGAATGGCATCGGTACCGTCATTCGGATTGATGCTGGCCGGTACCGGCCCGACCCTGAGGGGACCGAGTTGAATCTCGTCAACAGTCGTGCGATACGCGGTGATGGTCCCGTTCGCTGTCTGGTAATAGGCGCGCTGGCCGCGTTGCAAACCCAGCCGGTCGGCGATATCCGCCGGTATGGAAACATCGGTGGCGCCGGTATCAAGCATGAACTCGACCGCCTGGCCGTTAATGGCGCCGGTTGCAACATAGTGCCCGTAACGATTGCGCTGCAGCCGGACCTCGGGTATCGCGCCGTCCGATGTCGTCTTCAGTTGCCGGTTCGGATTGCGATGTTGTTCGAGTTGTTCGTTAAAGAACAGGGTCAGCAAGACGAGCAACAGCACCCAGGCTGCAACGATCATGACCTTGCCGAATTTCGGCGCATGGTCCGGTTGCCTGTTCATGCCCGGGCAGCCGTCTCCGTGTCGAAGGCCAGTCGCAGGCCGGCAAAGATGTGGCGCTTGTCCGGTGGATAGAAATTCCTGAAGCTCGCACGTTTGATTGCCGGACGTGTATGCAGGCTGCCACCGCGCAAGGTGTGATAATTGTTATCGAACCAGGGCTGCGAATAGCCATCGTACGGGAAGGGCCGATAACCGGCGTACGGGTGGAAGGTGTTGCCGCACCATTCCCAGGCGCGGCCGGTATCCTTCAGCGCGTGCAGTCTGCAGGCGACTTCCCACTGGTGTTCGTGCGGCAGGCGCCCGCCCGCCCAGTTTGCACAGGCCTCGGCCTCGTACAGGGAAATGCCGGAAACCGCATCATCACCGGCCAGCGCATAGGGGCCGCGGTTCGCAATGGCATACCAGTTGCCGCTGTCATCCGTGGCCCAGTGGTCGGGATGTTCGTGGTTGTTTTGCTGCAGCCAATGCCAGCCCGCCTCGCTCCAGTATTGTTCGCGTTGATAACCGTCGTCTTCAATGAACGCCAGGTATTCACTGTTGTTCACCGGTCGTGTTGCAATACTGAAAGGGCCGAGCGTGACCTGTTGCTCCGGCAGTTCATTGTCGCAGGCGAGCAGGTGCCTTGCCGCCGACACGGTAATGACCGGGTTGAATGTCGACATGCTCCGGTTCGGGCATGCGCGCTGTCAGCGGTTCTGTCACCCGGAATTCCCCCGTGTCCGCCAGGCAGGCACGCCGGGTCAGGCCCATGAGCATCGATTCGTAATGCTGACTGTAGTGCTGGACAAGGAAATGCAGCAGGTAGTTGTCCTGCATCAGCTCATGATTGCGCAATAGCGGCGGCTGTGCGACGAGAAACTCATCATTCATCGACTGCAGGCTGCCGGTCCATTCCAGCAAGGTGTCCAGCGGTGGAAGCTGTTCGCCGCGCGCGGCTATGGGTGTTTCCGACGGCGTATAGAGCGCCTGTACCGGCTGTGTGTAGCGGTCATCACCGCCGACTGTTTCCTGCAGCCAGTAACATTCTGTCCAGGTACAGTGCCCGAGATGCCAGCCGATCGGGCTGATCTCCGGATGAAACCGGCGGCGGCTGTCCGCCTCGTCGAGCGTCCCGGCCAGCGCGGTAACCAGCTCGCGCGCCAGCCGCAGTTCGTTCAGGAGGCTTGAGTAACTCACAGTGCCTGAAATACAGCCGGCCGGTCCGCTTCCAGAATTACAAAATGCTGTTCGGGTACAACCTGCCAGCCGGCATCCGGATTGAATGCTTCGGAAGCGACCAGCTGTCCGCCGGGAAACAGCGGGTCGCTGTCCGTGTAATACAGGGAGGGTGCTTCATGGTTGATGCCGTGCCGGCATGCATGCAGGGTCTTGCCATCCGTCAGTATCAGGTTCAGCAATGATTCTTCACGCCCGGCGAGTTCGCCCACCCTGGTAAAAAGCCGGCGTATTGCGTCAGGGACCGACAGTGAAGCATCATCCCGCAGATACTGGCGTAACGTCGCGAACAGGTACTCCGAATCGGTATTGCCGCGAATGTCCGCGGCGATTTCCGGCGCCAGTTGTGCAGTCAGTGCCGGGCGTACCTGCTGATGAAAGTTACGGATATAACCGTTGTGAACAAACAGCCAGCGTTCATCGCGAAATGGCTGGGTATTGAACGGGTGTACCGGGTTGCCGATGGTTGCGCTGCGTACTTCGCCGACCCACAGCGTGTATTCCATCGAACCGGCGAGTGAAGGCAGGTTGTTATCTGACCAGACGGGCATGGCGCTGGTGTAGGTGGATGGCTCGCCCCTGCTATTGAACCAGCCGAAACCGTAACCGTCCGCGTTCAGGCGTGCGTACTTCAGTTCCCTGGCATCCCAGGACTGGCGGTAGAGACTGTGCGGCGGGTCCAGCAGGAACTGCTGCAAGGTGATTGCGGGTCCCAGGTAGGCAGCGTGTCGACACATGGTGCTAGCTTACCTTTTATTCGGCTGCCATCGCCACTCGCAGCATGCAGGCCCGTTATCCGATCAGCAGTTCCAGCAGTGCCTTCTGTGCATGCAGGCGGTTTTCCGCCTCGTCCCAGACGACGCTCTGCGCGCCATCGATGACATCGGCAGTGACTTCCTCGCCCCGGTGTGCAGGGAGGCAATGCATGAACAGGGCATTGTCCGCCGCAACCTGCATGACGGGTGCGTTGACCTGGTAATCGGCAAAGGCCCGTTCGCGCCGCGCCTGTTCCTGTTCCTGTCCCATGCTGGCCCAGACATCGGTTACCACCAGGTCGGCGCCGCTTGCTGCCGCAAGCGCGGACTCCTTCAGCACGGCATGACCGCCGCCGGCCTGCAGGATATCCGCGTCCGGCAGGTAACCGTCGGGGCAGGCGATATTCAGGCTGAAATCAAACTGGCGCGCGGCATTGATGTAGGAATGGCACATATTGTTGCCGTCGCCGATCCAGGCAACTGTCTTGCCCTGGATGTCGCCGCGCTGCTCGAAGTAGGTCTGCATGTCGGCCAGCAACTGGCACGGGTGGTACATGTCGGTGAGCGCGTTGATGACCGGCACATCGGAGTACTCGGCGAACCGCTCGATCTTCTCATGCTCGTATGTCCTGATCATGATGACATCCGACATGCGAGACAGGACGCGGGCGCTGTCCTCGATGGTCTCGCCGCGGCCGAGCTGGGTATCGCGCGGCGACAGGAAAATTGCATGCCCGCCCAGCTGTGCCATGCCGACTTCGAATGACATGCGCGTGCGCGTGGATGATTTTTCGAACACCATGGCGAGGACCCGGTGTTTGAGTGGCTCATGGATTGTCCCGGCCTTGTTGAGCGCCTTGAGTTCGATGGCACGCCTGACCAGCGTCTTCAGTTCTCCGGCAGACAGATCGAGCAGTGTGAGAAAATGTCGGGCCTGCATATTCCTTACCCTTTTAAAAAGTTCTGCACCAGCTCACCGAGCTGATCGATGATCATGGCCGCCTGTTTCTTTGTGATGATCAGCGGCGGCAACAGGCGAATTACCCGTTCCGCGGTGACGTTGATCAGCAATCCCTGGTCGAGCGCAAGGCCCACCAGCTCACCGCACGGCCGGTCCAGCTCGATGCCGAGCATCAGGCCCAGACCGCGGATGTCGCGGACACCCGGTGTCTTGCCCAGTTCTTTTCCGAGGCCTTCGAGTAAAAACAGTCCGGTTTCGCGCGCGTTGTCTACCAGCTTGTCCTTTTCCAGTGTTTCCACCACGGCCAGGCCTGCGCGGCAGGCCAGCGGATTACCGCCGAAAGTCGTTCCGTGACTGCCCGGTTGCATCAGTTCACCGGCAACGCCCCTGGCCAGGCAGGCGCCGATCGGCACGCCGTTGCCCAGTGCCTTGGCCACGGTCATCACGTCCGGTTTTGCGCCGCCGTGTTGCCATGCAAACCACTGCCCGGTGCGGCCCATGCCCGTCTGGATTTCGTCGAGCATCATCAGCCATCCCTGCTCGTCGCAGATGGAACGGATTTCGGACAGGTAGTTTTCGCCGGGTATGTTGATGCCGCCTTCACCCTGTATCGGTTCGACCAGTATCGCAACGGCGTCACTCTTGTTCCTGCCGATGTTGCGAATGGCCTCGATGTCGTCATAGGGGACACGGAGGAAGCCGCGCACCAGCGGCTCGAAACCGGCCTGGATGCGCCGGTTGCCGGTGGCCGTCAACGTTGCCAGCGTGCGGCCGTGAAAACTGTGTTCCATGACGATGATTGCCGGACTGGTGATGCCCTTGCTGTGCCCGTGCAGGCGCGCGATCTTGATGGCGGCTTCATTGGCCTCGGCGCCGGAGTTGGCGAAAAATACCCGGTCCATTTCCGCGACCGCGCACAGACGGTCCGCGAGTTGTGCCTGCAACTCGATGCCATACAGGTTGGATGTGTGCACCAGCTTGCCGGCCTGGTCACAAATGGCCTGTGTGACGGCCGGGTGGGCATGGCCGAGACCGCAGACGGCGATGCCGCTCAATGCGTCCAGGTATTGCCGGTTCTCCGTGTCCCGCAACCAGATGCCTTCACCATGATCAAAGCGAACCGGAAGTCTGTTGTAGGTCGACATAAGGTGGTCAGACATCTTTATTACTTGCTTCCAAAAAACAAACGGCAGTCCTTGCAGACTGCCGATATCGAAAGGTGATTTTATAACCTGTTGCCTGAAATGCGCAAACCCGGCCGTTGACCGGGTTTGCGCATACTTTGTATTCAGGCTATGCGACTGATTCTGCGTGATGTTTTAACGTAAAAATAATCCCGTATTCAGAACGTCAGGCCATGGCCATAGCCCGTCATGCACAGCAGCATGGGGATGGACAGCAGGGTGTTGGTGCGTGAGGCCATCAGGGCAACCTTCTTGGCGCCGGGAATCTCATCCGCACTCGCCTCGACCATGCCGAGGATCTTCTTCTGGTTCGGCCAGATCAGCACCCAAACGTTGAACAGCATGATGGTGCCCAGCCAGGCTCCGATACCCATGACGGATACGCCACTGGCAAAGGTAAAATTCTCGAAGGTAAATGCCGGGACCAGTATTTTCATATGTCCCAGTGCGGCCGCACCCGTCAGCCAGGTGGCCACGGCACCCCAACGGAACCAGAGCAGTGCGCGCGGTGCGACATACTTGTTGATGGCGGCCGGGCCCGGACCCCCTTCATCGCCCAGTGCCTCGCCAACGGCGGGGACCTGTACAAAGTTGAAGTAATACAGCAGACCGATCCAGATAACACCGGCCAGCACGTGAAACCAGACGACAATTTCAATTGTACTGAGGCTGCCCGTGTTGACTCCCAGAATGACCAGGACGGCAACGACAAAACCTGAAACGATGGTGCCTGTGACAGACGTTAATGGATTCATGGTATTGACTCCCGGTGACCGCGGGTCGTTGCCCTGCGGATTGTTTGAATAGGTGACTGAATTACTAGGGAATGGGAGGATACGGGAGCAGCATGTATTTTGCAATATGCTTGATTACCAATTTCTGTCGTGAAAGCATTGAGTTAGAGTTGCAAATGATGATGAAAAAATTACCAGTCTCCGAATGGACGGGTGGCCTGCCCGTATGAACGCTATCGCGCTGAGCCTGTTCGTGAGTCAAATTACCGCCGTCTGCGACGAGATGGGGGCCGTGCTGCGGCGTGCCGCTTTTTCCACCAACATCAAGGACCGGCTGGATTATTCCTGCGCGGTGTTCGACGCGCAGGGGCGGCTGTGCGCGCAGGCGGCGCACATACCCGTGCATCTCGGCAGCATGGCCTATGCCATGCAGGGCCTGGTCGAGCGGATGAGCTGGGCGCCGGGTGACATGGTCATCGTCAACGATCCGTATCTCGGCGGGACACACCTTCCGGATGTCACGCTGATAGCGCCGCTGTTTTACGCCGGCCAGTGCCTGGGTTATGTCGCGAACCGCGCACATCATGCAGACATCGGCGCACATACGCCGGGATCGATGCCGATCTCGCGCACACTCGATGAGGAAGGACTGGTGATCGCGCCTGCACACCTGTTGCGCAATGGGGAACCGGTCGACGGCATGTTCCGGCATATCACCACCCGTACCGCGAACCCGGCGCAAATGCAGGGCGACCTGGCCGCACAGGTGAGTGCCAACCGGGCAGGCATTGCACGCCTGTTGCAATTGATAGCCGATGATGCCGAACGCTACTCGTCCGGGCTTGAGGCGGTCAATGCTTACGGGGCGCGCCTTGCCGGCCGCAGCCTGGCCGCTATTCCGAATGGTTGCTACCGCTTCAGCGATGTCATGGATGATGACGGTGCGGGTACCGTGGACATTCGTATCACGGCCACCTTGCAGGTCAACAACGGGCGGATTGATGTTGATTTCAGTGGCACGGACGGACAGGTCGAGGGCAATATCAATTGCCCGTTGTCGGTGGCGGCGGCGGCAGTCTTCTATGTATTTCGTTGCCTCATGCCGGCGCATACACCGGCCTGCGACGGCAGCTTCAGAACAATACACATACATGCGCCGGCAGGCTGCCTGGTCAACGCGCGTCGTCCGGCGGCAGTGGCGGCCGGCAATGTAGAGACCAGCAGCCGCATCGTTGACGTGGTGATGGGGGCGCTGTCACAGGCGGTCCCCGCGCAAATCCCGGCAGCCAGCCAGGGCACCATGAACAATATCGCCATGGGCGCGCGCACCGGTGATTATTGCTGGGATTACTATGAAACCCTCGGCGGCGGCAGCGGCGGTGGCAGCCGGTTCCCCGGCCTGAGTGCCGTCCAGTCGCACATGACCAATACACTGAATACGCCGATTGAAGTGCTGGAACTGGAATATCCGCTGCGCATCGGGCGTTACGCGATGCGTGACGGGTCGGGTGGTAGCGGGCGGCACGCGGGTGGCGACGGCCTGGTCCGTGAGTACCGGTTTCTGTCTTCCGCCACCGTCACGCTGTTGTCGGAGCGCCGTCGCCATGCACCCTGGGGGCTTGCCGATGGTGCGCCGGGTGAACGTCGGCGAGAACCGGTTGAACGGAGAACGTCTGCCCGGCAAGCTTTGCCTGCAAGTCAAGGCCGGTGACTGCCTGTCAGTGAGTACGCCGGGTGGCGGTGGCTGGGGTAGTGCAGTTTCTGACTAGGTTGACCGCGGAATTTCATGTGCGGTTATAGTTGTCTCGCGAATACCGGGAAAGAATCGATAATGCCATGGTGCATCAATTGGAACCTTACGCTGGATATGTCCGGAATAAAAATTCTCGCTTACGGCCCTGAAATAAATTGTTCCTTCTCCACCCGGGAGAAGGCCGGGATGGGGGTGTATATATTTTGTCATCGCATATTTGATCCCCTCTCCCCAACCCTCTCCCGGAGGGAGAGGGGGGGGTCGGGTCAGTAACCATGTGCGGCATTTGCGGAGAGTTACGTTTCGACGGGCGGTCGCCCGATCCTGAAACGCTGCAAGCCATGACGGCTGCGCTCGCACGCCGCGGGCCAGATGGCAGCGGTCAGTTCCGCTCGGGCCCGGTTGCGCTCGGCCACCGGCGGCTCGCGGTGATTGATCTCTCGGAGAATGCCGCGCAGCCGATGGTGGACGATGAACTCGGGCTGGTGCTGGTCTTCAACGGTACGATCTACAATTATCCCGAACTCAGGGAACAGCTGATTGCAAAGGGGTACCGGTTTTTTTCCTCCGGTGATTCGGAGGTCATACTCAAGGCCTGGGCCGAATGGGGGGAAGATTGTCCGTCCCGGTTGCAGGGTGTGTTTGCATTTGCAATCTGGGACCGTAACCGCCGGCAACTGTTCCTTGCGCGTGACCGCTTCGGTATCAAGCCGCTCTATTACAGTGTCACGGCGAACCGCTTCCGCTTTGCGTCAACCAGCCAGGCGTTGCTGGCAGGTGGCGATCTCGACACGGACATCGACCCGGTAGGCCTGCACCGACATCTCACCCTGCACGCCGTTGTCCCGGCGCCGCGCACCCTGCTGCGCGGGTTGCGCAAACTGGCGCCCGCGCACAGCCTGACCTTGACTGCCGGCCGCAGCAAGGTCCTGCGCAGGTACTGGCAACTGGATGCGCTGTCTTGCGTCGACAACATGAACGAATGGGAGTGGATCGAGGCAACCCATGAAGCATTGAAACAGGCCGTGGACCGGCGGCGCCTCATCGCCGACGTGCCGGTTGGTATCCTGCTGTCGGGCGGGCTGGACTCCAGCCTGCTGGTGGCTATGCTGGCTGAAGCCGGCTGCAGTGACCTGTTGACGTTTTCTGTCGGCTTCGAGGATGAGCCGGAGGAGAAGGGCAACGAGTTCGAATACTCGGATCTGATCGCCGAACTGTACGACACGCAGCATCGCCGTATCCATATACCGAATTCCGAGGTGTTGTCGCGATTGCCGGAAGCCGTCGATCACATGTCCGAACCCATGGTCGGGCAGGACGCCGTTGCGTTTTACCTGCTCGGCGAACGCGTTTCCAGCGAGGTCAAGGTCGTGCAAAGCGGGCAGGGCGCTGACGAAGTATTCGCGGGCTATTTCTGGTATCAACAGATGCAGGCGCAGCATGGCACGGATATCGAGCGTTTTCGATCGTTGTATTTCGACCGTTCGCATGATGAATTGCAGGCGACCGTGGACGCCCGTTTCCACGGTCCCGACTACACCACGCCGATGGTGGCGCAGGGGCTGGCGGCCTCGCATGGCGACCGTTTTCTGAACCGTGTGCTGGCCTATGACGTGACAACGCTGATCGTCGATGATCCGGTCAAGCGGGTGGATAATATGACCATGGCGTGGGGCCTCGAGGCGCGGGTACCGTTCCTCGACCAGGAACTGGTGGAACTGGTGACCTGTATGCCACCGGAGGTAAAGTTGAAGTCAGGTGGCAAACATCCGCTCAAGGTCATTGCACGAGACCTGTTGCCGGATATCGTCATAGACCGGCCCAAGGGCTACTTTCCGGTCCCTTCGCTCAAGTATGTTCGCGGCACAACGCTGGAATTCATGCGTGATGTGCTCGATTCCAGGGCATGCCGGGAACGCGGCCTGTTGCAACGGCCCTATGTCGAGGCGTTGCTGAACAACCCGGAGCAGGCGCACACGCCGTTGCTGGGCAGCAAGTTGTGGCATCTCGCGCTGCTGGAATTCTGGTTGCAGCGAAATGTCGATATATCCCCCTGATGGGTAGTGTTTTGAGTGACCGGATCAACGGTAAACTACTGCCAGTCAGCTGACAAACAAGCTTTGAGGAAGTAATTATGGACGTAATGGACCGAATTGAAAGCGAAGTTAAAAATAACCCGGTGGTGATTTTTATGAAGGGTACCCCGCAACTGCCGCAATGCGGATATTCCAGCCGCACCGCCCAGGCGCTGTCTGCCTGTGGCAGGGACTTCGCCCACGTGAACGTGCTTGCCGACCCGGAGGTATTTCAGAATCTGCCGCGCTACGCCAATTGGCCGACGTTTCCGCAGGTTTACATCAACGGTGAACTGGTTGGTGGTTGTGATATCACGCTTGACCTGTACCAGAAGGGCGAGCTGCAAAAGATGGTGGTTGCAGCTGTTGACGGGGAAACTGCAGGAAATCAATAAAATCCATGCCCCGGTAAGTACCGGGGCATGTTGGTATCTAGTTTGCTTCCAGCTTTATCAGTTCTTCAACTATCTCCAGCATCAGTTTCTGGCCTTTGTCGGACATCTTTTCGGTCAGCTTGTCTGTATCACGCTCGCCTTCGATTAGTGGCCTGATGCGTCCGGACAGGATACCCATGTCACCGCCGGCCTGGAGCATCTGCTTGGCCATCGTGCTGATTATCTGCAGGGCTTCAACGTTTCCACGCTTGGCCGCATAAATCAGGCCGGCTAACCCCGGCGCGGCCGTCGAGGAATCGATGTTGGTTTCCAGGGCGGGCAGGGTGCCGGGATCCTGCAGGCCCTTGAGGATGGATTCAATGATGATGCCGTCTTCATTGTCCAGTCCCGCGAGAATCGATGCTTCACGATTGCCGGACAGGATGCTGCGAATGGCGACGACCAGTTGCTTCCAGTCGTTTTCCTCGGCTTGCTGCAGCACCTGTTCCAGGTCCGGTGCCGAGCCGGGGTTGTTGCACTGCATGACAACGCGGTGAATCAGTCCGGCATGTGACTGTAGGATTTGCTCTTTTAAATCTGGTGTGTCGGGCATGGTTTTGTGCCTTTTATGACAGGTGGGTAGTCAGGTGGAGCCTGTATCCCGCAAGGTAAATTCGTTCCAGCGGTTGATGATGTTGCAAAACAGGTCTGCCGTGCGTTCGGTATCATAAACCGCCGAGTGCGCTTTTTCATTGTTCCATGTAAAACCGGCGGCTTCCACTGCCCTGGAAAGGACTGTCTGGCCATAGGCCATGCCGGCCAGTGACACCGTGTCGAAGGTACTGAAGGGATGGAAGGGGTTGCGCTTGATGCCGGTCCGGCTGACGGCGGCATTGACAAAGGAAAGGTCGAAAAACGCGTTATGACCAACCAGCACTGCGCGGTTGCAGCCACTTTCCCTGATCAGTTTCCTGACCGGCTTGAAAATGGTTTCCAGGGCTTCGCGTTCCGGTTTCGCCATGCGAAACGGGTTATAGGGATCTATGCCGGTAAAGTCCAGAGATTCCTGATCGAGGTTGGCGCCCGGGAAGGGTTCGACATGGGAAGAAAATGTTTCCCTGCGGCTGATCTTGCCGTCCTCATCCATATCAAGGGTGACAGCGGCAATCTCCAGCATGGCATCGCGCCTGGCGTTGAAACCGGCTGTTTCGATATCGATTACAACGGGCAGGAATCCCCGAAAGCGGTTGGCGATAGGTGTTTTGTAATCATTGTTTGCCATGCGGTGAGAGGATACAGAATCGGATGTTCCATTGCGACACGGCCGGACCCTTTGCGTTCCCATGAATATAACTTGCCTTGCGGTGCACGGACGCACAGAAGTGACAGTACACCGGGCGATCTCTGCATGACCAAAGGTCTGACTGCGGGACAGGTTGGGGTTTTTTACCGTAACCGGCAAGCAATGGCGGCCCGTTGAAAGGATTATCAGGCCCGGCTTTTCTCACAGGTTGGAAACGCAGGCTCATCTCTTGAAATCAGTCACTTGGAGGCTGCCGTGCCTTTTTGTTGCATGTTGTAACCATTCAATCGGTGCGGCCTTTTTGCTAATTATGCTCTGATGCCTGTTATTCTCCGAATTATTCTGTACGCTGCACTGAATTTAACCAGCCGAAGTACCGTTAATACGAGTAATACGACTGATGCGACTGCTTGTCTTTCGCGCAACCGGAAAAACTGATGCGATCAATACTCGTTGTTCTCTTTATGACTTGCGCCCTCGCTGGCTGTGGCGGCGGTTCGGGATCGGGCAATATCAGTGCTTCGCCCGGTAGCGGATCACCGCCACCCGGTGGCGGGTCGCCACCTCCACCCGGTGCCGTTCCGAGCATAGTCGACGCGGACGGTGACGGTGTACTGAATACAACCGACAATTGTCCCGCGGACAATAATCCATTGCAGGAGGACGTTGACGGCGACGGTTTCGGTAATGTGTGTGACGTCGAATCCGTGCGCGTGACCATTTGCCAGCAAGAGGCAACGGAGTACGACGTCGCCGGTAATCTTGCCCGCATGTCCTCCTGTGTCGCGACCGCCGCCGCTGACGGCGCGGAAATCGTTATGTTCCCCGAACTGGTCGATGTCGGGTTCGGTATCACGCTGGACGCACCGACCGGTGCCGGGCAAGCCCGGCCGATCCCCGGGTCCACCACGAATGCAATCGGTCAAATGGCCGTCGATAATGGCGTATGGATCGCCGCCGCGGTACTGGAAGCGACCGTCAACGGCAGTTACGACACGGCTGTGCTGATCGACGACCAGGGTAAAGTGGCACTCAAGCAGCGCAAGGCATTTGTGTACCCGGTCTTTGGTGGTGCGCCTGCCTACCAGGGCAACCTGCACGATCTACAGGTGGTTGATTCACCCTGGGGCCGCATAGGCATGATGAATTGCGTGGAAACAGATTCACCGTCGAAGCGCGCCGTGCTGGTCAACGAAGCACCCGATCTCGTGTTGCTCGTGTTCGCGAATCCCCAGACCAATCTGCTCGCCAATACCGTACCGTTGGCCGTGGATACAGGCGCACCCGTGGTAGGCGCCAATTTGATCTGGCCGGGCAGTGCGCCGGGGTTGCAAGGCGGCACGAGCCGCTTTGTATCCGCCCAGGGACAGGTGTTGTGGCAGGCGCCCGGTGGCACGCCGGCGATAAAATCCTGGGACTTGCCGATCGCGCCGAAATGGAACCGTGCGCCACGTGTAAGCGCCGGCGACACGCAAACCATCCCGGTGTCGACCGGCACCGTTGCGCTGGACGGGTACGTCAGCGACGATGGCCGTCCCGGGCCCGTGGTCAGCCAATGGACGAAGGTGAATGGTCCCGGAACAGTGATCTTCACCGACCCGGGTGCTGTCACGACCGATGCCGCGTTTTCAGCGCCGGGCGTGTATACGCTGGCACTGACTGCCAATGACGGCAACCGCAGCGCTTCATCGAAAGTAAAGATTAATGTCATTGCCGACAGCGGCGCTGACCCGGCCTGGGTGGGCTACTGGCCGTTCGACAACAGTGCAGCCGATCAGCAGCTTGCGAATGACGGGCTGCTCAGGGGTAACCCGGTGTACTCAACCGACGTGGCGCCGGTCGCCGGCATCAACAGTCATTCGCTCGACCTCGACGGTCTGGGCGACTACGTGGAGATTGCCCACCACGCGTCGTTAAACGCGGCCGACGGTTCCACGATATCCCTGTGGGTGAAACCGAGGACCACCCCCGGTTTCGTGCCGGCGGGGAACGACTGGTCGGCACTGCTGAGCAAAGGCCTTTCCTGGAACAATGAGAATTACTCGGTCGGGTTTGGTGCGTATTACTACCTGTTCGGACGAGGGGTGCAGACACTGGTGCCGGCGCTCGACGATGCCGTCCGCACGCCCGGTAACTGGTATCACGTTGCCGTCGTCGTCGAGCCGGCCGGTCAACACGCCAAGATTTACATCAACGGGGTGCTGGACCAGCGCGTGATCGCGGTCGCCACCGGCGGAACAAATAACGATCCGGTCTATATCGGGCAGTACAGTCCCGGCCAGACGACAATCGACGGCAGAATCGACGATGTGCGGCTCTACACGCGCGCACTGAGTGACGCGGAAATCGCGGCGCTGGTTCCCGGCGCTACGATAAACACGGACCGACCGTCGATGCCGGGCAGGACCGGCAGGTGCAGCTGCCCAACGCGGCCGCCCTGAACGGCACGGTGAGCGATGCAAGCGGCCCGGCGACGGGTAACAGCGCGCGCTGGAGTGCATGGCGCAAGCTGTCCGGTCCCGGGCGCGTGACCTTCAATAACCGCTACGCGGTCGATACCTCGGCGACGTTCACCCTGCCGGGCATATATACGCTCGAACTGCGCGCATCCGACGGCGCCTGGTTCGTGCACGATACAGTCGAGGTCACCGTCAATCCCTGACGCCCCTGGCAGACACACGCCACGCTGACGGTTAAAACGGTCTGCCGCCAGTCATCCGCTTCGTGTGTTAAATATGCAACATACAAACGGGCAAACAATCACGGCACAACTGGATGCAGCGGCCCATGTCTGGCTGTTGCGGCCTGAGACGGTCACCGGTGCCGAATTGCTTGCGGAATGCACTGCGCTGCTTTCCGAAGACGAGACCGTCCGCTATCACCGCTACCGCTTCGAGCAAGACCGGCACCTGTACCTGGTGGCGCACGCCATGTTGCGCAGGGTGTTGTCGAATTATGTTGATATCGATCCATCCGCCTGGCGCTTCATCCGCAACCCCCACGGCCGTCCGGAGATTGCCGCCCCGGACATCCCGCTGGCGCTGCGTTTCAACCTGTCGCATACGCGCGGCCTGGTGGCCTGCCTGGTGACGCTGGCGGACGATTGCGGCGTGGATGCGGAAAGAGTCGCGGTGCGCCGTCACATCCGCGGCATTGCGGAGAAAATGTTTGCGCCGGCCGAGCAGGCGGCATTACAACCGCTTGACGGACAGGATTACCTGCAGCGGTTTTTCACCTACTGGACCCTGCGGGAGGCCTATAGCAAGGCGTGCGGGACCGGGCTGGCCCGCTCGGGAAAGCATTACTTCTTCACGGCCGGCGCGGCACGCGGCTGGGAAATCAATTGCAGTGACCGGCCCGAAATTACGGCCCATTGGCAGCTGGACGTACGGCAACCGGTTACAAACCATATCGTCGCACTGGCAATCCATACGCCGGACGGCGAGCAAAGGACCATCAGCTACCGGGACTTTGAATTCTGAAGCAATAAAAATACGCGTGCACAGCTATGTAACAAGCCCGTGAGACTTTTTATCCGCCCCGGTTAACGAACAGCGAATTTTAGACCTTCATGTGTCATCGATAAGGTGGTGACGTGTTTGTGACGGGGTAAATGTAAACATTTCAGTACGGGGGTGTGATCTGCGTAATATTATATTATAATTTGCTTATAAAGAATCGCATTCGGGAAATGCTTATGTCTGTGCAAGCTACAAAGAATCCCGCAATCGGGACGGTAACAACCGCTACCAGTGTACTGATTAACGCGCGCCGCGATTTTTTTCTGGACGGAATGGTCCGCATCCTGGAATCCTCGGAACGTGACATGGACGTGACCTGCGTCGGGGAAGGTGAGTCCTGTGCGCGCTATTTTACCGGCGATTGCCCTGATTTGCTGTTACTGCAGGAAAAGTCCACGCCCGGGCCGTTTGAGGATTTTGTCAGGGAAATGGTCGATGGCTTTGCCGGATTGCGAATTATCGTTTTCGGCAGGTCGATGGCGGATGACTACCTGTGCCGCGTCATCGAGGCGGGCGCCCGTGGCTACATCAACGAAAAAATGAACGGTGACCACATGGTCATGGCGGTCGAGGCCGTCATGCAGGGCAGGTACTGGGTCGAGCGCCATATCATGGAGCAGATCATCGAGGACCGCTCGATTGTGGATGGTATACGCGCACGGGTGAGCCTGCTGGGTGACCGGCTGACAAGCCGCGAGTCCGAGGTGCTGGAACTTATCATGCTGGGGCTGTCCACCCGTGAAATTGCGGAGCGAATATTTCTGTCTCACCAGGGTGTCAAGGCGCACCTGACCACGCTGTTCAGAAAATTCGGGGTCAGGAACCGCGCCCAGCTGATTCTGCGCGTACTGGACGAAGTCAGTCCGGTCGAGAGTATTACCGGCATGATGCAAGAGGGATTGCAGGTTACCCGGATGGCATGACGTTAGCGTGCCACGGCCGGGCTTTCGGCGGCCAGCGTGATCGCCGCCGCTCTCTTGCTCCATCGGGATGCTGTGAACGCTAGAAATAACGCGCGAGTTCCAGGCGCACGCGATTGTCATCTTCGAAGCTGGACAGCACGTTGCCGGCGGGTATGTTCATCACGCCACGCGCCTCCAGCGACACTTTCCAGCTGTCACCCAGCCGCCGGCTGGCTTCGAGGTTGAAACTCTCGCCGCCGCCTTCGAGATCGACGATCACGCTGGCCAGCAGCTCGGAACTGGCGGCATCGTTCAGAGTAAAACGGGCGCCCAGCACCAGGTCGTTCTGGAAAGGCGAGAAAAAGAAAGGCTGGCCCGCGGCGGCAGCGGCCAGGTCGATGTTATCGCCGCGACTGTCATACAGGTACTCGGTAATGACGCCGACGTCGACCTGGGACTCGTGCACGCCGACGAAGGTATATTCGTAGCCACCGGCATAGGAGCGGATACGCTTGCCCTGGCCGCTGCGCGTCACTGCTTCCAGTTTCCATAACCAGCCACCGTAGATGGCCTGCAGGTCGAGGCTGGTCTGGTTGATGATTTCGTACAGCGGGGTGATTTCGGTGATCGTCATCGGCGGCATGAATGCACCCGGTGTGACGACGAAACGCGGCTCGCGGCCGGTGCCCGCGAAATGGGCGATACCGATATCGAATTCCCCGATGGTATGCGACCAGCGTATTGCAAAATCGGTGTGCAATTCTTCTGCGCCGGATTCGTACAGGGCGTCTTCGCTGACCGGTATTGCGAAGCGTGGCCGGCCCTCGATACCCGGGAATTCCCGCTCGCGAAAACCCGGCAGGACGAACAGGTCGAAAGTGCCGTAGTCCCTGATCAGCGACAGCTTGGCCATCGGCTGCCCCAGTTTGTCCTCGCCGTCTTCGTTGACCAGGTTGTCTGTCTGGTTGATGACATCCACCAGGTGGACGGCCTCGGTTACACCCCAGTACACCTTGCTGATGCCGACATTGGTTTCCCAGTCCCGGGACACATGTATCCAGGAGAGTTCACGGATGTCCGCATGCGTGCGGTTGTCGTCGTGCGAGTCGACCATGAAGAAGGGCTTGAAGGTAAACAGGTCGTCACGCCGGTTCCACTCGCGGTAGTACTCGGGCTCGAAGGTCAGCGAAGCATAGGCGGAATGCTGGCTGCCCTGTGCCGGTTCCTCCGGAAATCCGAGCAGTTCGGCGGCAATATAGCCGCGCCACTCGGCATGCGCGGTGAGGAAGGGGGCGCTGCAGACAAGGGCGCAAAGCAGACGTTTCACAAGCTGTACGGGCTGCAGTCAGCGGGCGCGCTTGAGCGAGTTCTTGTCGAAATCCCGTTCGGTCAGGCCAACATCGAACTCATAATTCGTCTGCAGCAGGCGCGTGCTCTTGCCGGTCTGGTGGTTTTCCATGTGCATATCGTGTGCGCGCCAGAACTTGTCCTTGTGCAGGTTGTAATCCCTGAATACCAGCGTTTTCAGCAACGCATCCTTGCGATCATAGTACTCGATCCTGCGTTCCTTGTAGTGTTCCTTGTCCAGCCAGATGACCTGGCGGGTGTAGCCTGATTTTTTGTCTTTCGGATAACGCTCGAACACGAACACCTCCATGCCGTCCAGCGTATCGTCGCGCAGGAACTTGTAGGTGTACTTGTCCACTTCCTGCGAGGTGATATCCTCGTAGGCGAACTCACTGCCCATGAACGGGCCGGACTTGTTGTCGGAAGCGATACGCTTGACCCGTTTCAGCGCCGGCAGGTACAACCACTGGTCATCCGGTCCTTCCTTGTGGGTGAAGCTCAACAGCGCGGTCCCCTGTACGTCGCGCGGCTCGTCGAACACGGTCAGGCTCTTGTCACCGTCGCCCGCTACTTCCAGCGTCCTGGAGCGGATTTCGCGGATGCTTTCCTGCCCGTGCTTGTTCTTCAGGACCATCTTTACGTCGTTGGAGTAATTGCCGAAGCCGGAGTCGCGTCTGTCGGCCTCCAGCGCGATGGCCAGTCCTTTCTCCTCCGGCGTTTCGGCACCGGCGCTGAACGCCAGCAGGCACATCAACAATGCCGGCAGAAGCTTGTCTGAAAACGTCATCCTTGTTCTCCTGGGATAGAAAAAACACCTGTCTGGCCGCTGTAGTTCGGCAACCTGCTGAATTAGAAAGGCATTGTATCAGAAAGTTCAGTCAATTCATGATACCGGCAGGGGACTTCCCGATAAAGGCCGTGCGAAGTGCCCGAGTGCAAGTGGATGCATGGCAGCCGCGGTTTCACGCCGGAATGGATTGGAGTCTGACATTCACTTCCTTTATAGTCTCATCCGCCTTGCCTGCATGGGCAACCGCTTGCACCCGCACAGGATACCGGATGGCTGATCGAAGATTACAGGTGTTTCATACCGTTGCCCGCTTGCTGAGCTTCACCAAGGCGGCCGAGAGTCTGCATATGACCCAGCCGGCCGTGACCTTCCAGGTGCGCCAGCTGGAAGAGTATTTCAATACCCGCCTGTTCGACCGCACCCATAACCGTATCAGCCTGACCCCTGCGGGTGAACGCGTGTACGAATACGCGGCGCAGATCTTCGACCTGTACGCGAAAATGGACAACGCGGTCCGCGACATGACCGGCGAAATCAGCGGCGTGCTGATCATCGGCGCAAGTACCACGATTGCCGAGTACATGCTGCCATCGCTGCTGGGCGACTTCAAAAAGAAGTATCCTGACGTGAACGTGCAGCTGAAGGTGTCCAACTCGGACGGCATCGTCTCAATGGTCGAAAACAACGATATCGATCTGGGCGTGGTCGAGGCGCCGGTGATGAACAAGAACCTGGTAGTGGAAAACTGCCGTAACGATCGCCTGGTGGCAATCGTACCTCCCGCGCACGACTTGTCCGGGAACAAAAAAGTGAAGCTGAAGGACCTGGTCTCGCATGCCTATATTGCCCGGGAAGAGGGGTCTGGTACCCGTGAAGTCATCGAGGAGTACCTGGTGAGTACCGGCATGAAGCCCGGCGACCTGACGATCTCCATGGAACTGGGCAGTCCCGAGGCGATCAAGGGTGCGGTCGAGGCCGGAATGGGCGTGTCGATCGTATCCGAGGTGACAATCCACAAGGAACTGCAGCTCGGCACGCTGGTCAGCCTGGAACTCGATCCGCCGCTGGAACGCCCGTTTTCGTTTGTCCACCAGAAACAGAAGTTTCGACAGCGTGCGATGGACGAACTGCTCGTGTTTGCCCGTGCCTACTGCCTGTCGCACAAAGATGACAACTGATGTAATCGGCCGCCCTGGCCCCGGTTTTTTATGTTGCATCCGTCATTGATATGAAATCGACCAAACAACGACTGATCGACCTTTTTGCGGGCATGGACGCGCAGAATCAGGCCAGCGTGCTGGCGTTTGCCGAGTTTCTTGCGACCCGGGGAAATACTGTTGCCGCAACCGTCAATACGGTGCCGGCGAAGGTGCCGGAGCCGGAAAACATCGAACGTCCCGCCGGTGAGTCGGTCGTTGCCGGCCTGAAGCGCCTGGCGAAGACCTACCCGATGCTGGACAAGAGCGAGATGCTGAGCGCGACTTCCGACATGGTTGCAACCCATATCATGCAGGGCACCGATCCGGTACAGGTTATCGATGAACTGGAGACGATTTTTACCAAACACTACGAG
Organism: uncultured Halobacteria archaeon; assembly: GCA_963768575.1. Taxonomy (GTDB): domain Bacteria; phylum Pseudomonadota; class Gammaproteobacteria; order UBA9214; family UBA9214; genus UBA9214. The sequence goes on along the minus strand of CAVYIJ010000013.1, from coordinate 225,519 downwards.
CAGCTGAAGTCGCGCACAGGGTCATGACGGCATGAATATCGTTAAAGAGTGGTATCACCGCTATGTATCGGATCCGCAGGTGGTCATCCTGGCGGTGCTGCTTGCGGCCGGCTTCCTGGTCATGCTCACGCTCGGCCAGATGCTGGCGCCGGTGCTGGCTGGCGTGGTTATCGCCTACCTGCTGGATGGCGTGGTGGAGAAATTACACCGTCTGGGTATGCCGCGTCTGCCGGCGGTTGTGCTGGTGTTCCTGCTGTTCATGACGGTCCTGGTATTCATCCTGCTGTGGCTGGTACCGCGCCTGTCGACACAGATAACACAACTGGTCAGGCAGTTGCCCGATATCATCGCCCTTGGCCAGACCGTCTTGCTCCAATTACCCGAGAAGTATCCCAACCTGTTCACCGCGCAACAGGTTAGCGACCTCGGCGTGACAATCCGCGCGGAGATTACGGATATGAGCCAGCGCATGCTGTCTTTATCGGTGCCGGCAGTGACCGGTTTGATTACGCTGCTGGTGTATATGATCCTGGTGCCGGTATTGTCGTTTTTCTTTTTGAAAGACAAGGACCATATCTTTGCCTGGTTCAACCAGCGGTTGCCGATGCAGCGGCGGCTGGTCGATGAGGTCGCGACTGATGTCAATATCCAGGTTGCCAATTACGTGCGTGGCAAGGTATGGGAGATTTTCATTGTCGGTGCGGCGGCGTTCGCAACCTTCAGCCTGATGGGTCTCCAGTATGCACTGTTGCTGGCAACCATGGTCGGGCTGTCGGTCATCATTCCCTATATCGGTGCGGCCGTGGTGACCGTGCCGGTTGCCATTATCGCCTGGTTCCAGTGGGGCTGGAGCGCGGACCTCGGCTGGGTCATATTCGCCTATGGCGTGCTGCAGGCACTGGACGGCAACCTGCTTGCACCGTTGCTGTTTTCCGAAGTCGTCAATCTGCACCCGGTCGCGATCATTATTGCGATCCTGGTTTTTGGCGGTTTGTGGGGATTCTGGGGCGTCTTCTTCGCCATCCCGCTGGCGACGCTGGTGCAGGCCGTCATGCAGGCCTGGCCGAAGATGGCGAAGGGTGAAGACGAAGAGGCGCCGGTTTCAGCCTGATATATAAAACCGTCTCGCGCAAAGACGAAAGCGCGAAGAAAAACCAATCTCACGCAGAGGCGCAAAGGCGCAGAGAAAACATAAAACAATTGCCACAGAGAACACAGAGGACACAGAGAAAGATTATTTCTGGATCGGACTGAGTCTCCTGGTCAATTTCCGTGAAATCAGTCTACAATCTACCAGCTCTATACAATCAAGGTGTATTTTGATTGCACAGGAGATTGTGAAGTGTTTTTGCTGATTAATTATTTTCTCTCCCTGAGGGAGATGGAATTGTCAGTTCTCTGTGTTCTCTGTGGCAATTGTTTCATGCTTTTCTCTGCGCCTTTGCGCCTCTGCGTGAGATTGGTTTTTCTTCGCGGCTTTGCGGCTTTGCGCGAGACGGTTTTAAATTTCCTTGATCGCCTCCAGCACCTCTTCGACGTGGCCCGCCACCTTGACCTTGCGCCACTCGCGGCGCAACACGCCCTTGTCGTCGATCAGGAAGGTGCTGCGTTCGATGCCCATAACCTTGCGGCCATACATGTTTTTTTCCTTGATGACATCGAAAAGCCTGCAGAGTTTTTCGTCGCTGTCGGACAGCAGGTCGAACGGGAATTCATGTTTGGCCCTGAAATTCTCATGCGTTTTCAGGCTGTCCCGCGAGACACCGAGAACAACCGTATTACGTCGCCTGAAGGTATTAATCCTGTCCCGAAAGTCCTGGCCTTCGGTCGTGCAGCCGGGTGTGTTGTCTTTCGGGTAAAAATACAGGACCAGGTTCTTGCCCTTGCAGTCTGCAAGTGAAATCTCCCTGTCGCCGGTGGCGGGTAGCTTGAATGCGGGTACCTTTTTACCGGTTGCAACTTTAGCCATGGGTGGGTCCTCCGGGCCCCTTTCTGTTCGGGTCTGACTGTGGAACTTACGGGTTAGCCGCCATCATGATAAACGATAGCGATGCATAAACCGGAGGCAGTCTATTTTATCGGTTCAATGACGGCATCCAGGTTAAGGTTGTCGCAAAATTCGGAGAACTCCTCGCGCAGGTCCGATATGCGGATGTTCGCCTTGATGCCGACTGTCATGTGAACTGAAAACATCGGCGTGCCGGAATGGGCGGCCGGGTAGCTGCTGGTGATCATTTCGTGAATGTTTATCTTCCGCTGTGAAAAGAAGCGTGCAAGGTTGTGCACGATGCCCGGCTGGTCCATTGCAACCACTTCGACGGCGTAAGGCAGCAGGTCCTTGTCGGTTGGCTGTTCGCGCGTACGCCGCGCCGAGATGGCGAGCCCGAGGCGCTCGCCCAGGCCAGGCAACTGGTCTTCCAGCTTGGCAAGGGTGTTCCAGTTGCCGCCGACCTGCAGCAGCAGCGCAAAATCACCACCGAGGACAACCATGCGGCTGTCCAGTATGTTGCAACCGCTGCTCATGACGCAGCGGGACAGTTCATCGATAATCCCGGGCCTGTCCTCGCCCAGGGCCGACAGAACGAGCTGGTTGCTTTTGGTGCCGGATGAGTCGTTCATAAATCCCGGGTTGCCTGGTCCCTGTTATTTATCGCTGTCCTTGAAGTCTACCATTTTCGCATGGCTATCGGGCTGAAATCATGGCCCGGACGGTCGATTTCCTTGTCAGTCCGGGGTGTCGTCAGTACCATGTCGGTCTCGAACAGGACCCGGAGAAGGCAGGGATGTTTCATGGCAGTATAGTTGCGCTGGTCACACCCATGCGGGTGGATGGTGCTATCGATGAAGACAGTCTGCAGCGCCTGGTCGATTTTCATGTAGAGAACAAGTCGGACGCCCTGGTGTCAGTGGGTACGACCGGTGAATCGGCGACCCTGGACCACGATGAGCACTGCCACGTGATGCGTCGCACCGTCGAGATGGCGGCCGGCCGCATTCCGGTCATCGCGGGTACCGGCGCCAACTCCACGCGCGAGGCCATCGATCTCACCCGTTGCGCCATGGAGGGGGGTGCGGACGCCTGCCTGCTGGTGACGCCTTATTACAACAAGCCGACCCAGGAAGGGCTTTACCGCCACCACATGGCAATCGCGGAGGCCGTACCGATTCCGCAGATTCTGTACAATGTGCCTGGACGCACCGCCTGTGACATGCTCCCCGAAACGGTAGCGCGTCTTGCGGTGATCGAAAATATTGTCGGTATCAAGGAAGCGAGCGGTGAACTCGGGCGCGTGCGCGAGATTATCGAAGGCTGCGGCGAAGGATTTTGCGTATACAGTGGCGACGATGCCACGGCCATGGAGCTGATGCTGATGGGCGGCAAGGGTAATATTTCCGTCACCGCCAATGTTGCGCCGGCGGCCATGCATGACTTGTGTGCCGCGGCCATGGCGAGTGACCGCGCTACGGCAAGCCGGATCAACGCGCAGCTGGATGTTCTGCACCGTGCCTTGTTCGTCGAGTCCAACCCCATCCCGGTCAAGTGGGCCCTGCATGAAATGGGCCTGATCGGGGACGGGATACGCCTGCCGTTGACACCACTGGCAGAGGAATTTCACGCTACTGTCCGGCAGGCACTGTTGCAGGCCGGTGTGTTGGAGTCTGGCTGACTCCTGAGACAGGAAAATATTATGCATCCAGGTAACCTGATAAAAACCGTACTGCTGGTGCTCGTCAGCACGTTATTGATGTCAGCCTGTGGAATCATGGACAAGGCGGCGCCCGGTCGCGAGAAGATCGATTATAAAAAGAGCAAGACCATCGATAATCTCGAGGTACCGCCGGACCTGTCTTCGAATACGATCGATCCTGCCCCTGGATCGCTGGATACGGCCTCGGCTACCTGGTCGGAGTTCGGCGGCACGCGGCCACTGCGTGAGCGGACCACGGTGCTGCCCGAGAACGCGGCGGTCCAGGTGGAACGCGACGGCGACCAGCAGTGGTTGCTGGTGCAGGGCAAGCCCGAACAGGTCTGGCCGCGTGTCAGGGAATTCTGGCTGCAGGAGGGCTTCCTGATCAGCATGGAAGCGCCGCAGCTGGGCATCCTGGAAACGGGCTGGTCTGAAAACCGCGCGGATATCCCGCAAGGCCCGATCCGCAAGGTGATCGGCAAGGCGATTGATGCGGTCTACTCGTCGGCAACGCGCGACAAGTACCGGGTGCGGCTGGAGAAGGACGCGGCGGGAGACGCTACCGAAATCTTCCTGACGCACCGTGGCGTCGAGGAAGTGGTGACGGGGGGCGCAACGGACAGTACTTCGGTCTGGCAGTCACGCCCGTCTGACCCTGAACTGGAAGCCGAAATGATCAAGCGCCTGGTGGTGTTTCTCGGCGTCGGCGAGCAAAAGGCGCAATCCATGCTGGCGCGCAGCACCGACAAGGAAATCCGTGCCGAGCTGTCCAGCGACAGTTCCGGGGCCATGCTGCTGGTCAGGGAAGACTTCTCGCGTGCATGGCGCAGGACCGGTGTGGCGCTGGACAGGATTGGATTTACCGTCGAGGACCGTGACCGCTCCAGCGGCGTTTATTTCGTCCGCTACGACGACCCGCTGGGTGAGCAGGACAAGAAGGGCGTATTGAACAAGCTCGCATTCTGGTCATCCGATGATGACGAGAATTCAACGGAGTACCGCATCAAGTTGCTCGCCGAGGGCCCGGTAACACACGTTATCGTCAATGACGGCCAGGATAAACGCGACACATCGAAAACGGCCGGAAGAATCCTGACGCTGCTGGAAGAGCAGCTGCGCTAGGAGCCTGTCGGACTTTGGATAAATCTATTCGGCAACTGCTCCCTGCGTTGCTCTACCTCCTGCATCTCTGCAGTCGTGCGGCTATGTCCCGCGCCTCTCGCTACGATCACCAAAGTCCGACAGGCTTCTAGCATCATGCGATTTGCCTCACTGGGTAGCGGCAGCCGTGGAAACGCGACCCTGGTGGAAAGCAGGCAGACGCTGGTGATGCTGGATTGCGGTTTCTCCTGCCGCGAAACGGAGCGCCGCATGGCAAGGCTCGGCAGCAGTCCCGCGGAGCTTGCAGCCCTGGTGGTCACCCACGAGCACGGCGACCATGTGCGCGGCATCGCGGCGCTTGCGCGCAAGTATCGTCTCCCGGTGTGGCTGACCCATGGCACCTGGCGCATGTTGCGCGACAGCGACCTGCCCGATGTCCGCTACTTCAATGGACATGATGTGCTTGAAATCGGTGACCTGCAGGCGCGGCCGTTTACCGTGCCGCATGATGCCGGTGAGCCCTGCCAGGTGACATTCGACGACGGCCGCCACCGCCTGGGTGTGTTGACCGATACCGGTCGCATCACGCCGCATATCCACGCGTGTCTGGATACGGCCGATGCGCTGTTGCTGGAATGTAACCACGATGCCGGTATGCTGGCGGACGGCCCGTATCCGCAGGCGTTGAAACAGCGTGTTGGCGGACCGTTTGGACATCTCAGTAACGACCAGACCGCGGCATTGACGCAGCAACTGGACACCACCCGCCTGCAGCACATTGTTGCCGCCCACCTCAGTGACAAGAACAACCGTCCGGAACTGGCGCGGAAGGCGCTCGCCGGCGCGCTGGACTGTGAAGCGGACTGGATCGGTATCGCGGACCAGGATGACGGCCTGGAATGGCGGGAGATCGTCTAGCAGCTTCGCGGGCGAACAAATAACTGTAGGAGCGCCTTGCAGGCGCGGATAACAGGCTCGCGCAAAGCCACAGAGAACGCAGAGGGCATAGAGCACTTCTTAATTCCCTCTCCCTTTGAAAGAAGGTTAGGGAGAACGGAAAAACGGTTACAATGATTTATTGTATGTCCTGTAACGGTCAGGCAGGGACTGGAGACTAATTCCAAATATTAGGATTACGTATGTTAACAAATACCCACCCGACATTTTTCTGGAACTTTCTACGTGCCTTAGCCCTTGTGATGCTGTCAATGGCATTAGCAGGCTGCCCCAGCAGTTCCAGTACGAGTACCAATACGGCATCTTCGGATGCCACCTTATCCAGCCTGACGCTATCAGGTGAGGATATGGATCAGGCTTTCCAGTCCAGTCAAATAAGCTACACGGCCGACGCGAACTTTCTGAGTCATTCCACGACAGTGACGCCAACCACGACGGATGCGAACGCAACGGTAACGGTCAACGGGCAGGCGGTCACATCGGGTAGTGCTTCCCAAACTATCGATCTGGCCGAAGGAGCCAATACCATCACGATTGCGGTTACAGCGGAAGATGGCACGACCACGGATACCTATACTGTTTCTGTGACGCGGGCCACGGCGGCCAGTTTTGCGCAGCAGGCGTACCTGAAGGCCAGTAATGCAGAGACCTTTGACCAGTTTGGCGCTAGCGTGGCGATGTCCGGTGATAGCCTGGTGGTCGGGGCGCTAGCTGAAAGCAGCAGCGCCGCCGGGGGTGAGGCCGATAACTCGGCGTCCCGTGCCGGTGCGGCCTATGTGTTCACCCGCACGAATGGTGTCTGGTCGCAGCAGGCGTACCTGAAGGCCAGTAATGCAGAGACCTTTGACCAGTTTGGCGCTAGCGTGGCGATATCCGGTAATAGCCTGGTGGTCGGGGCGCCAGGTGAAAGCAGCAGCGCCGCCGGGGGTCGAGGCCGACAACTCGGCGAACGCTGCCGGAGCGGCCTATGTGTTCACCCGCACGAATGGTGTCTGGACGCAGCAGGCGTACCTGAAGGCCAGTAATGCCGAGGCCAGTGACCAGTATGGCTTTAGCGTGGCGATGTCCGGTGATAGCCTGGTGGTCGGGGCGAGAGGTGAAAGCAGCAGCGCCGCGGGGGGCGAGGTCGACAACTCGGCGAACGCTGCCGGAGCGGCCTATGTGTTCACCCGCACGAATGGTGTCTGGACGCAGCAGGCGTACCTGAAGGCCAGTAATGCCGAGACCGGTGACGCGTTTGGCATTAGCGTGGCGATGTCCGGTAATAGCCTGGTGGTCGGGGCGCCAGGTGAAAGCAGCAGCGCCGCGGGGGGCGAGGCCGACAACTCGGCGCTCACTGCTGGTGCGGCCTATGTGTTCACCCGCATGAATGGGGTCTGGACGCAGCAGGCGTACCTGAAGGCCAGTAATGCCGGGACCGGTGACGCGTTTGGCACTAGCGTGGCGATGTCCGGTGATAGCCTGGTGGTCGGGGCGATACGTGAAAGCAGCAGCGCCGCGGGGGGCGAGGCCGACAACTCGGCGAACGCTGCCGGAGCGGCCTATGTGTTCACCCGCACGAATGGCGTCTGGACGCAGCAGGCGTACCTGAAGGCCAGTAATGCCGTGTGGATTTGTTGCTGGAAAAGCAGTTATAGCAGCGAACCGCGTCCGTGAATAAATTTCGCGGCCTTGCGGTTTTGTGCGATTTATTTAATCGCGAAATACATTATCCCGGCATAGCGGAAAAAGCCGGGTATTCGCTGACATCAAGTGACCCTTCCAGTATCATTCCCGGCTTCCGGAATACACCTGCCCTGGAGTCCTGATGTTGCACCTGCCGGGTTGCCCCGCACTGTCGGAATTTCGTCTGAACAAGCTGCTGGCGCAATGCCGGGAACAGGTGACGTCCGTTAGCGGGCTGCGCGCGGATTACTTGCACCTGGTGGAGCTGGTCGAGCCGCTGGCGGACGAAGAGGCACGCCGGCTTGAGCAGTTAATGGCGTACGGACCGTCCCGTCCGGGCGCCGGTGCGAGCGGTACCCGGCTGCTCGTCGTGCCGCGGCCCGGCACCATCTCCCCCTGGTCGAGCAAGGCCACCGATATCGTTCATAACTGCGGTCTCGACCAGGTGCGCCGGGTCGAGCGCGGCATCCTTTACACGCTGGAACTGGCGCCGGGCGCGGCACTGACGGATGAGCAGCGCAGCGGGTTGTTGCCGCTGTTGCACGATCGCATGACCGAGGCCGTGCTGTTTGACCTGCACGATACGGATGCACTGTTCAGGCATGCAGTGCCCGCGCCCGGCGAGCGTGTCGATGTGATCGGCGGCGGGCGCGACGCACTGGTCGAGGCCAACCAGGCGCTCGGGCTGGCGCTGTCGGCCGACGAAATCGATTACCTGGTGGAAAATTTCACGGCACTGGGGCGTAACCCGATGGACATCGAACTGATGATGTTCGCGCAGGCCAATTCCGAACACTGCCGTCACAAGATCTTCAATGCCGACTGGGTGATCGACGGCGACGCAATGGACCGCAGCCTGTTCGGAATGATTCGCGTCTCACACCAGGCCAGCCCGGCGCGAGTCCTGTCGGCCTACAGCGATAATGCCGCGGTCCTCGAGGGTTTCGGAGTGCAGCGGTTTTTTCCGGAGCCGGCGACACACCGCTATGCCCTGCACGCAGAGCCGGCCCACCTGGTCATCAAGGTGGAGACGCACAATCATCCGACCGCCATTTCACCGTTTCCGGGCGCGGCCACCGGTTCCGGCGGCGAGATTCGGGACGAGGGCGCCACCGGCCGGGGTGCCAAACCCAAGGCCGGGCTGTGCGGCTTTTCGGTCTCCAACCTGCGGGTGCCGGGTTTCGAGCAGCCGTGGGAAACGGACCACGGCAAACCGGCGCGCATCGCCTCGGCGCTGGAGATCATGCTGGAAGGACCGCTGGGTGCCGCGGCCTTCAATAACGAATTCGGCCGGCCCAACCTGTGCGGTTATTTCCGCACCTTTGAAGAACGGGTGCCGTGCGCACAGGGCAGCGAGCTGCGCGGTTATCACAAGCCGATCATGCTGGCCGGCGGCTGCGGCATGATCCGCGGCGAACATGTCGATAAACACGATATCCCGGCCGGCTCGCCGATCGTGGTACTGGGTGGTCCGGCCATGCTGATCGGCCTCGGCGGTGGCGCGGCTTCATCGATGTCCAGCGGTGCCAGTGCCGAGGACCTCGACTTCGCCTCGGTGCAGCGCGGCAATCCCGAGATGGAACGGCGCGTGCAGGAAGTGATCGATGCCTGCTGGGCGCTGGGCGAAGACAGCCCCGTTATTTCGATCCACGATGTAGGTGCCGGCGGACTGTCGAACGCGGTGCCGGAGCTGGTCAACGACAGCGGCCGCGGCGGCAGTTTCGAACTGCGCAGGATCCCCAATGACGATCCCGGCATGACGCCGATGCAGGTCTGGTGCAACGAATCGCAGGAACGCTATGTGCTCGCGGTCGAGCGTGCGAAGCTGGACGAGTTTCACGCCCTGTGCGCGCGCGAACGCTGTCCCGTGGCCGTGCTCGGCGAGGCGACCGACCGGCAGCAGTTGTTGTTGACGGACAGTCATTTCGATAATTCACCGATCGATCTGCCCATGAGCCTGTTGCTCGGCAAGCCGCCGAAGATGCTGCGCGAGGTCACGCGCAGCCGGGCCACGCAGAGCGCATTCGACACCGACGGCGTGGATGTCCGCGACGCGGCCCTGCGCGTGCTGCGCCTGCCGGGCGTCGCCGACAAGACATTCCTGGTCACCATCGGCGATCGTTCCGTCACCGGCATGGTGGCGCGTGACCAGATGGTCGGGCCCTGGCAGGTGCCGGTGGCCGACGTGGCCGTGACGGTATCCGACTATAGCGGTTATACCGGCGAGGCCATGGCCATGGGCGAACGCACCCCGGTTGCCTTGCTGGACGGACCGGCATCCGGGCGCATGGCCGTCGGTGAGGCGCTGACCAACATCGCCGCGGCCGCCATTGACGACATCGGGCACGTCGCCCTGTCGGCCAACTGGATGGCGCCGGCCGGACATCCCGGCGAGGATGCGGTGTTGTATGACACGGTCAGCGCGGTGGGCGCGGAACTGTGCCCGGCACTCGGCATTGCCATCCCGGTCGGCAAGGACTCCATGTCCATGAAATCCGTCTGGCAGGCGGACGGCGAAGACCGCGCGGTCACGGCGCCGCTGTCATTGATTATTTCCGCGTTTGCGCCGGTAAGCGACGCGCGCCGGACACTGACGCCGCAGTTGCGCACCGACGCGGGCGAGTCGGTGTTGCTGCTGATCGATCTCGGCCAGGGCAGGAACCGCCTGGGCGGTTCGGCGCTGGCGCAGGTCTACAAGTCGATCGGGGCCACGCCGCCGGACCTCGATGATCCCGCATTGCTGCAGGCGTTCTTCACTGCGATTCAGCAGCTGAACGAACAGGGATTGCTGCTCGCCTACCACGACCGTTCCGACGGCGGCCTGCTTGCATGCCTGTGTGAAATGGCGTTCGCAGGCCATAGCGGCGTCACCGTTCATATCGACGGGCTGGGCGATGACCCGGTTGCCGCATTGTTCGCGGAAGAACTCGGCGCCGTATTGCAGGTGCGGGAATCCGGTATGGATAGCGTGCTTGCCGTGCTGCGGGAAAACGGGCTGGAGGACGTGGCGCACGCGCTGGGCCATCTCAACGCCGCTGACCGGATCGAGATCACGCTGCGGGAAAATTCCCTGCTGTCAGAGGCGCGCATCGACCTGCAGCGCGCCTGGTCGGAAACCACGTACCACATGCAGGCGCTGCGCGATAATCCTGACTGTGCCCGGGAGGAATATGACGGCGTACTGGATGTGGATGACCGGGGCATTCGGCCGGTCGTCAGCTTCGACGCGAGTGAGGATGTAACGGCGGTAGTGACGGGCCGCGGGCCACGCCCGCGGGTTGCGATTCTCCGCGAGCAGGGCGTGAACGGTCAGGTCGAGATGGCGGCGGCGTTTCATGCGGCCGGATTCGAGTCGGTCGATGTGCACATGAGCGACCTGCTGGCGGGACGGCAGTCGCTGGACGGGTTTGCCGGGCTGGTCGCCTGCGGCGGGTTTTCCTTTGGTGACGTACTGGGCGCCGGGCAGGGCTGGGCCAAGTCGGTACTGTTCCATGACGATCTGCGCGAGATGTTCGGCGCGTTCTTCGCCCGCGACGACAGTTTCACGCTCGGCGTCTGCAACGGCTGCCAGATGTTGTCCGGTCTGAAGACGCTGATACCGGGCGCCGAAGCATGGCCGCGCTTTGTGCGCAACCGCTCGGAACAGTTCGAGGCGCGCTTTTCGCAGCTGGAAATTCTCGACACGCCCTCGATATTTTTCAGTGGCATGAGTGGCTCGGTGTTACCGATCGCGGTGGCGCACGGGGAAGGGCGCGCGGACTTCGGCGACACCGACCCCGCAGCGGCGCTGGCCTCGGGCCTGGTGGCCGCGCGTTATATCGACGGTCATGGCGGGGTGGCCGAACGCTATCCGCATAACCCGAACGGCTCGCCGCTGGGCATCACCGCGCTGACCTCGAGTGACGGGCGGGCCACTATCATGATGCCGCACCCGGAACGGGTATTCCGCACAGTGACGCATTCCTGGTGTCCTGATAACTGGCGCGAGGACGGTCCCTGGCTGCGCATGTTCCGCAACGCGCGGGTGTGGGCGGGTTAGTCGGCAATCAAATCCGGTCGTATTGTGTATGTGGTACATCCCGCAGGAGCGCCTTGCAGGCGCGATATTTCTTCCTGATCGTGAATCGCGCCTGCAAGGCGCTCCTACAGTGGTTGATTTGTCACGGTACCAGGCAGTGACTGCCTGCGATCGTTTCAGGCTGGATTCCCGCCGGGTCGCTTCGGGCATCCTGCCCTCTCGCGACAATCGTACATCCCTGTACATCGCGCGGGAATGACGTTATGGCGTGGTTGACCGGAGGGAAAGACTAGCGTTTCGATACCCAGGCGCTGTCCACGCCGAGCCGTTCTTCCAGCAGGGACACCCAGGTTTTCGCCTCGGCGCGGCTGTCATAGCCGGTGGTGCGGATGCGGTACATGGGCCGCCCGTTGACCGTCGCAGTAAACACTTCAGCTGTCACGCCTTTCTTCTTGAATTCTTGAAGTTTTCTGCGCGCCATCGATTCGAAAGTGTAGGAAGAAATATTCACGACCCAGGGACCGTCACCGGCCACCGACCTGGCTGCAGTGGCCGGCGCGACGGGTTGGCTGGCGCTCACGGTGGCCGGTGGCGTGACCATGGCGATCGTTGCGGGTTTGCCGGCAGCCGGCGCCGGCAGGGTGTCGGCGATGTTGCTCCGCGTTTCGTCCGCAGCCGCGGTTGTCGTTGCCGGTGCTGGCGCGTCACTGTTGTTCCTTATGCCATCCACGGCGGCGATTCTCGCCGACCCGGACCTGGTGCTGTCGTTCCGCATTCCGTCCGCAGCGGCGGTTTCCACCGCGGCAGGCCCCGGTTGCGCGCCGGCCCCTGTACTGCCCGATCGAACGGCCGGTACGTCGCCCGTGGGTAGATTGATAAAGCGGTTTGCCGTGGCGTCCGCAGCCAGCCAGTCGGCCTGTGCACTGTCTGGTTGAACGGCCGGTACGTCGCCCGTGGGCAGATTGATGTAGCGGCTTGCCACGGGACCGCCGGACGGCCAGGCAGCGGCCGAGTCCGGTGTCCTGCGAATGACGGACCCCGGTAATGACAGGTCCGTTTCAGGTGCAGCCGGTGTGCCGGCCGGCGCTGGCTGCGGTTCGATGCTTGCAACCTGCGGTGCGTTGACCGCTGCGGGTTGCATGTCATCGGCCGCTATCCGCGGTGTGGTGTCTGTCGACACGTAGACGCCGCTTATCCCGGCGACCAGTGCCACCACCGCGACTACCGCCACAGTCGACAGCAGTTTTTCGTGCCGTGCCGGGCCGGGCGGTGTAGCGGTATGCTCGCTCGGTGTGCTTTCCCAGCGCTGGTTACCACCGTCGTAACGGGGTTCCGGCCATGTTTTCCACGGCTCCGGTCCGTCCGCAAAACCGGCGGCACCTTCGGTCTGCATACGCAGCTCGAATTCCCTGAGTTTATCTACTTCGTTTTGCGGCGCGGAGGCAGGCATGGGTCAGCTGTCCAGTCGTTTGTACTTGATGCGGTGAGGCTGGTCGGCGTCAGCGCCGAGGCGGCGTTTCCGGTCAGCTTCGTAGTCAGCGTAGTTGCCTTCGAACCAGACAGTCTGGCTGTCCCCCTCGAAGGCGAGGATGTGAGTGGCGATGCGGTCGAGGAACCAGCGATCATGGGAGATAACTACAACGCAGCCGGGGAAATCGAGCAAGGCCTCTTCGAGCGCGCGCAGCGTTTCCACGTCGAGGTCATTGGTCGGCTCGTCGAGCAGCAGCACGTTGCCGCCGCTCCGCAGCAGCTTGGCGAGGTGCACGCGGTTGCGTTCGCCGCCCGACAGGCTGCCGACGTGCTTCTGCTGGTCGGTGCCGGTGAAGTTGAAGCGCGACACGTAGGTGCGCGAATTGAGCTCATGGTTGCCCACGGTAATGATGTCCTGTCCGTCGGAAATCTCTTCCCACACGGTCTTGCCGTCGTCCAGGCTGTCGCGGCTCTGGTCGACGCAGGCAATCTTGACGGTATCGCCGATGCGCAGTTCACCGGCATCCGGCTGTTCGCTGCCCGTCAGCATGCGGAACAGCGTGGTCTTGCCGGCGCCGTTCGGGCCGATGATGCCGACGATGCCGCCGCGCGGCAGGTTGAAGCTGAGGTCGTCGATACAGCAGGCGTGTCGCCGAAGCGCTTGCTGAGACCCTTCGACCTCGATCACCAGCTCGCCGAGGCGCGGCCCCGGCGGAATGTACAGTTGCTTGGTCTCGTTGCGCTTCTGCGAATCTTCCGCGGCCAGTTCCTCGAAGCGCGCCAGGCGCGCCTTGCTCTTGGCGTGCCGGCCCTTCGCGTTCGGAGCGTACCCACTCGAGTTCGGCCTTCATCGCCTTTTGACGGGCCGAGGCCTGTTTTTCCTCGACCTCGAGGCGCTGTTCCTTCTGTTCCAGCCACGAGGAATAATTGCCCTCCCACGGAATGCCGTGGCCGCGGTCCAGCTCCAGGATCCAGCCGGCCACGTTGTCGAGGAAGTAGCGGTCATGGGTGACCGCGACCACCGTGCCGGGGAACTCGGCCAGGAAGCGCTCCAGCCACGCCACGCTTTCGGCATCGAGGTGGTTGGTCGGCTCGTCGAGCAGCAGCATGTCCGGGTTCGACAGCAGCAGCTTGCACAGCGCGACGCGGCGCCGTTCGCCGCCGGAGAGTTTGCTGACATCGGCGTCCCAGGGCGGCAGCCGCAATGCATCGGCCGCAATCTCGAGCTTGCGCTCGAGGTTGTGGCCGTCGCTGGCCTGCAGGATGTTTTCCAGCCGGGCCTGCTCGGCGGCCAGCGCATCGAAATCGGCATCGGGTTCGGCGTAGGCGGCATAGACGGCGTCGAGCTGTTGCTGGGCCGCGGTGACATCTTCAAGTGATTCCTCAAGATTGCCACGTACGTCCTTGTCCGGGTTCAGTGGCGGCTCCTGTTGCAGGAAGCCGATCTTGATGCCGGGCTGTGGCCGTGCCTCGCCCTCGATCTCGGTATCCTCGCCGGCCATGATGCGCAGCAGGCTGGACTTGCCGGAGCCGTTCAGGCCCAGCACGCCGATCTTGGCGCCGGGGAAAAATGACAGGGAGATGTCCTCGAGAATTTTGCGTTTCGGCGGGACAACCTTGCCGACCCGGTTCATCGTGTATACGTACTGCGCCATCGTAACGCGTGCCTGTCTCCGCTATCAGTGGTCGCTCATTATAAGCGTCGCCCTGCGGTGGGCAAGCGGCGATTACCCGCACGTGAAAGCACTGCAGGTATGTGGGTCATGTCACTGTACTACCGGGTATTGTTTTGCCTGCCAGCCTTCCATGCCGTTGCGGTACCAGAACACCCGGGTATAGCCGCAGTCCCGGGCAATTTGTGCGGATTTTGCGCTGCGCCCGCATTTAACGCCGTTACAGTAAAACATGACCGGCCAGGATGCATAGGGCGCGATGGCGCGCAGCGAGTCGCAATTGGTATCGGTGTCCGGCAGGCTGACGGAACCCTCGATATACCCCTCGCTGCGGTCAGACGGGATGCGCGCATCGATCAGCACCAGTCCCGCGGTAGCGGCGACCTTGTCGATCAGGCCCTCGGCATCGACGATGGTGACGCCATCGATGGACTCCGGGGTGACGGTCCGGTCATCGGTCGCGGTGTCGCGCGCGTGTGCCGGTGAGTATAGAACGGCGGCCACGGCCGTCAGCAGGCAGGCAAGCAGGGTCAGCGGGTGGAATTGCATGGTCCTTTATCGATTCCCTGACGGCGCCACTATTGCGTGGATGAGGACTGTCTGCCTGTCGGCCTCCGCTGTCAATATGCTCCGCGGACCCTCGGCGGCTACCTGCTCCAGGTTGTCAGGTCTTTATTGCAAGCACCTGAAATACAATGGTTCGAGTGCCGAAAGCGGGCGGACTTGCGCGGCGCCGGCCAGGCGCCATAATCGGAGCATGTGTGCAGCGACCTGTGTGTATGTGGGTGAAGCCCTGGCCGCTTACGGTTTTGGTGACGAGCACCCGTTTGGCCCCGACCGGCTGGATGCCTTCTGGACAATGGCGCAGGCAGCGGGCCTGGATGCAAGGGTGTCGCAGTGTCGGCCGGTCAGTGCCGGGCGCGAGGTGCTGGAGTACTTTCATACGCATGACTACGTCGAGCGGGTCATCGAGCAGTGCGCCGCCGGCAGCGGTTACCTGGACTGCGGCGATACGCCGGCATTGCCCGGCATCGACGCAGCGGCGCGCGTGGTGGTCGGCAGCGTGCTGGATGCCATCGCGCGCGTGCTGGCCGGCAAGTGCCGGCATGCATTCGTGCCGATCGCCGGCCTGCACCATGCGCGCCGCGACAGCGCCGCGGGCTTTTGCGTGTTCAACGACTGCGGCATCGCCATCGAGGTTTTGCGCGCGCAGCACGGCCTGCAACGCATCGCCTACGTCGATATCGACGCCCATCACGGCGATGGCGTGTTCTACAGCTTTGAAGATGATCCGGACCTGGTGTTCGCCGACCTGCACGAGGACGGGAATTACCTGTACCCGGGGACCGGTGCGGCTGAAGAAACGGGCACCGGCAGGGCGGCGGGCAGCAAGCTGAATATCCCGATGCCGCCGGGGGCGGGTGATGCACAGTTCTTCACCGCCTGGCAGCAGGCGGAAGATTTCATCGACCGGCACCGGCCGGAGTTCATCCTGTTCCAGTGCGGCGCCGACAGTATCGACGGCGACCCGATCACGGACCTGCGCTATACGCCGGCCGCGCATGCACATGCCACGCGCCGCCTGTGCCGGCTGGCGGAACGCCATTGTGGCGGCCGCCTGCTGGCAATGGGGGGTGGCGGCTACAATCGCGACAATCTTGCACGGGCCTGGACCGCGGTGGTTACCGCCCTGGTGGATGCCTGAGGTTCCCTGCCGGCAACGTTGCCGGCCGCTGGCGGATGCCGTTAGCCCCGCTGGCCGGAATCCCCGGCGGGACCATGGTTACTACCGGCTTGCATGCCACGGCCGCCGGCCCGTGAGTGCGCCGCGCGGATTTGGTTCGCCAGCGCCGCATATATCGGCTATTATTCCAATCCGTATTAATCACAATTTCATAAAGTTAACTGACATGTTTGACAAAACCATGCAAATTGCCGGTTTCGATGACGAGCTGCAGGCCGCAATCGATGCCGAGCGCACGCGCCAGGAAGAACACATCGAGCTGATCGCCTCGGAAAACTACGCCAGCCCGCGGGTGCTGGAGGCGCAGGGTTCCGTGCTGACCAACAAGTATGCCGAGGGTTACCCGGGCAAACGCTACTACGGCGGCTGCGAGAACGTCGATGTCGCCGAACAGCTGGCCATCGATCGTGCCAAGCAGCTGTTCGACGCGGACTACGCCAACGTGCAGCCGCACTCCGGCTCGCAGGCGAATGCGGCGGTATACATGGCGCTCATTCAGCCGGGCGACACCATCCTCGGCATGAGCCTCGATGCCGGCGGTCACCTGACGCACGGCGCACGCCCAACTTTTCCGGCAAGATCTACAACGCCGTGCAGTACGGCCTGAATAACGACACGGGCGAGATCGACTACGACCAGGTCGATGCACTGGCGCAGGAACACAAGCCGAAAATGATCGTCGCCGGTTTCTCCGCCTATTCCCGCGTGGTCGACTGGCAGCGTTTTCGTGACATTGCCGACTCCGTCGGCGCGTACCTGTTCGTCGACATGGCGCACGTTGCCGGCCTGATCGCCACCGGTATCTATCCGAGCCCGGTCAACATAGCGGATGTCACCACCACCACCACGCACAAGACCCTGCGCGGTCCGCGCGGCGGCATGATCCTGGCAAAGGCCAACCCGGAACTGGAAAAGAAATTCAACTCGCTGGTGTTCCCCGGCATCCAGGGCGGGCCGCTGATGCACGTCATCGCGGCCAAGGCCGTGGCCTTCAAGGAGGCGCTGGAGCCGTCCTTCCGCGACTACCAGCAGCAGGTGCTCGACAATGCGCGCGCCATGGCCGACGTGTTCCTGCAGCGTGGTTACAACGTGGTGTCCGGCGGCACCGACGACCACCTGTTCCTGGTCGACCTGATCGACAAGGGCCTGACCGGCAAGGAGGCCGACGCAGCGCTGGGCGCGGCCAATATCACGGTCAACAAGAATGCCGTGCCGAATGATCCGCAATCACCGTTCGTGACCAGCGGCATCCGCGTCGGTACGCCGGCGATCACCACGCGCGGCCTGCTCGAGTCCGATTCCCGTGAGCTGGCCGGCTGGATGTGCGACGTAATGGATGACATCAATAACCCGGCCGTTATCGAGGCGGTGCGCGGCAAGGTGCTGGCGCTGTGCAAGCGCCTGCCGGTTTATGGCTAGATAGATCGAACCGGACCTGGGTATTTCCGAATCGATTATTGATAACCGCAAAGTTGCGAAGGACGCAAAGAAGAAAATGAATGCCTGCGGTAAAAATTCAGTTTTTGCAGGGTGCGTCATGCGCACCGGGAAACGGCTGAGAGGATAAATGGTGCGCACAGCGCACCCTGCTGACTATGTACTGTCCCTTTTGCGGCAAGCAGGATACCAAGGTGATCGATTCCCGGCTCGCCAGCGAGGGCGCGCAGGTGCGCCGCCGGCGGGAATGTCTCGACTGCGGTGAACGCTTTACCACCTTCGAATCACCGGAACTGGTGATGCCGCGTATTATCAAGAGCAATGGCGCGCGCGAGTCCTTCAACGAAGACAAGCTGACGGCCGGCATGCTGCGTGCGCTGGAAAAGCGCCCGGTTGAATCGACCCTTGTCGACGCGGCCATCAACCGCCTGCAGCATCGTCTGCGCGCCAGCGGCGAGCGCGAAATTCCCTCCCGCCAGCTCGGCGAGTGGGTGATGAACGAGTTGCGCGAACTGGACCAGGTCGCCTACGTGCGGTTTGCATCCGTGTACCGCAGTTTTGAAGACGTCGATGCCTTCCGCAAGGAAATCGAGAAGCTGGAAAGCGAGCCGAGCGCGGAAGACAGGAAGGACCAGATCCCGCTTTTGCCGGATGACTGACCGGGTCGTTACCGTAACCCCGGTCCCTGCAATCCGCAGTTTTTCAGAATGAGTCCCGCAACTGACCACGACTACATGGCACAGGCCCTGCGCCTGGCGGAGCGCGGCCTGTTTACGACCGACCCGAACCCGCGCGTGGGTTGTCTTGTTACAGCGAACGGCGCTGTCGCCGGTGAAGGCTGGCACGAGCGCGCCGGCGAACCGCACGCGGAGATCAACGCCCTGCGCCAGGCCGGTGAGGCGGCGCGCGGCGCCACCGTCTACGTTACGCTGGAGCCCTGCTGTCATCACGGCCGTACACCGCCCTGTACCGATGCGCTGATCGGCGCCGGTGTGCGGCGGGTGGTGGTGGCCATGCAGGACCCGAATCCGCTAGTGGCGGGGCAGGGCGTGCAGACACTGCAGCAGGCCGGTATCGAGGTCACTGTCGGGGTGCTGGCGGCACAGGCGGCCATGCTGAACCCGGGCTTCGTCAAGCGCATGCAAACGGGCCTGCCCTGGGTGCGCTGCAAGCTCGCCATGAGCCTCGACGGGCGCACCGCGCTGGCCAGCGGTGAAAGCCGCTGGATCACCGGCGCGGCCGCACGCCGTGATGTTCATCGTCTGCGCGCGCGTGCGAGCGCCATCCTTTCGGGAGTGGACACGGTGCTGGCGGACGACCCCTCGTTGAACGTGCGTCTCGACGGGGAGGATGCCGCCGGGGTGCAACAGCCGCTACGCGTGGTGCTCGACAGTCGCCTGCGGATGCCGCCGAATGCGAAACTGCTGGGCCTGCCGGGCGAGACGCTGGTCCTGACCGGTAGCACGGATGCGGCAGGAGCGAACGCGCTGGTCGGTCGTGGCGCTACAGTTGTCTGCCTGCCGCTGGCGGGTGAACGACTGGACCTGCGGGCCGTGCTGCAATACCTCGGCGAGCAGGAGATCAACGAAGTGCATGTCGAGGCCGGCGCCACCCTGTGCGGTGCATTGCTCGCGGCCGGCCTGATCGACGAACTGGTGGTGTACCTTGCGCCGCACCTGCTGGGCGATGCCGCGCACGGCCTGTTTGCCTTGCCGGGACTGGATCAAATGGACCAGCGCATCGCCTTGTCCATCGCGGATATCCGCGCCGTCGGCGATGACTGGCGGATCACGGCTACGCCGGCGGACTAAAAAAATTATTCTCACGCAGAGGCGCAGAGGCGCAGAGGCTTATAGGTGCAATGGTGTAAAGAACATGTTTTCGCGCAAAGGCGCAAAGGCGCAAAGATATAAAGGCATAAGGTATAAGGCATATAGGCGCAAAGGCATAAAGGACAACAAGGCGTAAAGAGCCTAAAGGCGTAGAGGTGTAAATGCACGGAGTGGATAATTAAACAATTCCCTCTCCCTCCGGGAGAGGGCCAGGGAGAGGGGATAATATTAAACACTGTATTTAGATCCCCTCTCCCCAACCCTCCCCCTGTGGGGGAGGGGGTAACGGTTGTGTTTCAATGGTAGATATATTCTTTGCGCACTTCGCGTCTTTGCGGTGAACAATCAGATTAAGAAATTATGTTTACAGGAATCATACAGGCCGTCGGCACCATCGCTTCCATGGACAACCGTGGCGGTGACCTGCGTCTCGGCATCAACGCCGGCAAGCTGCCGCTGGACGACGTGCGGCTCGGCGACAGCATCGCCGTCAGCGGCGTGTGTCTCACCGTGGTGGAACAGTCCGCCACCGGATTCGCGGCCGACGTCTCCGGTGAAACGCTGGGACTGACCACGCTCGGCCAGCTGGCGGTCAACGACCCGGTCAACCTGGAGAAGGCGCTGACGCTCGAAACTCGCCTGGGCGGGCACCTGGTCAGCGGCCACGTCGACGGCATGGGCGAGGTCAGTGCGCGCGCGGCGGACAGTCGCTCGGTGCGCTTTACCATCAGGGCGCCGAATGAGCTGGCACGCTACATCGCGGTCAAGGGCTCGATTTGCGTGGATGGCGTCAGCCTGACGGTCAATGCGGTCGATGGCGCGTCATTTGAACTCAACATCGTGCCGCACACCCTGAACGAGACCACCCTGCAGGACTACCGGCCGGGGCGCCGGGTAAACCTGGAAGTGGACCTGGTGGCGCGTTACCTGGAACGCCTGCTGCAGGGAGATGCGGCGGCGAAACCGGGCATTGGCCCCGGTATTACCCGCGAACTGCTGGAATCCTGTGGTTTTAACACCGGCAGTGACTGAGACGCGGGTGCCGTAATCGTGGATAATACCGGGCCCCGGATAGCAAGTACCCATAGTTCAATGAATATTTCCCTCCCCCTCAGGGGGAGGGAGCAACACAAGGCGCCGGGCGGATAAATAAACAATCCCCTCTCCCTTCGGGAGAGGGCCAGGGAGAGGGGACATGATTGGCCGTATCGATCCCCTCTCCCCAACCCTCCCCCTGGGGGAGGGAGCAATGGCAGGTGTAATTCATAGTGAACACCACTGAAGAAATTATCGAGGACATCCGTGCCGGGCGCATGGTGATCCTCATGGACGACGAAGACCGCGAGAACGAGGGTGACCTCGTGATGGCGGCCTCGCTGGTGCGTCCCGAGGATATCAATTTCATGGCCAGCCATGGCCGTGGCCTGATTTGCCTGACGTTGACGCATGAGCGTTGCCAGCAACTGGCGTTGCCGCTGATGGTGCAGGGTAACCGTTCGCTGCATTCCACCAATTTCACAATGTCGATCGAGGCGGCAACCGGCGTGACCACCGGCATCTCGGCAGCCGACCGCGCGCGCACGGTACTGGCCGCGGTGGCGCAGGATGCATGCCCCGAAGACATCGTGCAGCCCGGGCATATCTTTCCGCTGATGGCCCAACCGGGTGGCGTGCTGACCCGCGCCGGTCATACCGAGGCGGGTTGTGACCTGGCGCGCCTCGCCGGCGTGGAGCCGGCGGCGGTGATCGTGGAGATCCTGAAAGAAGACGGCAGCATGGCGCGCCGTCCCGACCTCGAGGTGTATGCAAGGCAGCACAACCTGAAGATGGGCACCATCGAGGACCTGATCCGTTACCGGATCGAGAACGAGAAGACCGTCGAGCATGTTGCGGAGAATGACCTGGCGACCGAGCACGGTGTGTTCCGTGCCCATGCCTACCATGATACCGTCGATGGCACGGTCCACCTCGCGCTGGTGTTGGGGAAAATCGACCCCGACGAGCCGACGCTGGTGCGCGTGCAGGTGCAGAACACCCTGAGCGACCTGTGCGACGTGGAAACCGAGGGCCAGCACTGGCCGTTGCGCGATGCACTGCAGCGAATTGCGAAGGAGGGCAAGGGCGTGGTGGTGATCCTGCGCCCGCACGAGCCGGCGGACGCATTGATCGAGCAGCTGCGTTCCTATCATATCCCGGCGCCGCCGGAGCAGGAGCCGGCGGCACGCAAACCTGACGAGCTGCGGACCTACGGCGTGGGCGCGCAGATCATCGCCGACCTCGGTGTGCGCCGCATGCGGGTGTTGAGTGCACCGAAGATCGTGCACGGCATCGCCGGTTTTGGCCTGGACGTGGTCGAATACGTTTCGTGACCCGCTGATATTCTGTTAAGTTGTCGTAATAGACGGAAAATCCGGGCAATCCGCGATGCGCATATACCACCATCGATGATGGATTACCGGCCAGATAAAATGACAATCCCTTCTCCCTGCGGGAGAAAATCAGGAAGAGGGGATATAAAATATGCAATCAGCGGATTTATATCCCTCTCCCTAACCCTCTCCCGGAGGGAGAGGGAATTAACATGACATGAAATCCTGATAAGGAATAAACATGAGCGACATAACGATAAAAGAAGGCGAACTGGTGCTGCGTGATGCGCGTATCGCGCTGCTGGTCTCGCGTTTCAACGGCTTCGTGGTCGAGAGCCTGTTGCAGGGCGCAGTGGACACCTTGAAGCGCCACGGTGCCGATGAGCGTGACTTGCAGATCGTGCGGGTGCCGGGCGCCTACGAGATGCCGATTGCGGCGCAGCGGCTGGCCGCCGGCAAGCGCTTCGAGGCCATTATCGCGCTCGGCGCCGTGATCCGCGGCGGCACTCCGCATTTCGAGTACGTGGCCGGGGAGTGCACCAAGGGCCTGTCGCAGGTTTCCCTGCAGCATGACATCCCGATTGCCTTCGGTGTGCTGACGGTCGATACCATCGAGCAGGCCATCGAGCGTGCCGGCACCAAGGCCGGTAACAAGGGCGCCGAGGCGGCCATGTCGGCCATCGAGATGATCAACCTGCTGCGCGGCCTCGACGGCTAGCGCGCAGCCTCCGGCACACCGATGAATATTTCCGCCCATGCCCGCGCCCGCGCACGCCGCTACGCCATGCAGGCGTTGTACCAGTGGGACCTGTCGGGCACCGACCTGCCGCTGATTCGGCAGCAGTTCCTGGTGAACGAGGATTTCACGAAGGCGGACCAGCCGTACTTCATGGAACTGCTGAGCGACCTGCCCAAACAGGCGGACGTCGTCGATGAAAACATTGCCGCGTTTATCGATCGCCCGATCGAACAACTGGACCCGGTCGAGCGCGCCATCCTGCGCATCGGTTTCTACGAACTGCTGGTGCGCAGCGAAATTCCGTTTCGCGTGGTGATCAACGAGGCGGTGCAACTGGCGAAAAAGTTCGGTGCCGAGCAGGGACATACCTTCGTTAACGGCGTGCTCGACAAGGCGGCGCAGAAACTGCGCAGTACCGAATATAAAAAAAAGGCCGGCGGCCAGGCTGCCGGTCGTTCAGGTGCCTGACATTTCTTATCTCATATCGACGGCTGCATGGATGCGGCAGGCAGAGTGACGTATGAGCAGATACCGGGGGGCGAAGTGACGCAGCAAGCGCTTCAGCTGGCCTGGTTGATTCACGATATTGTTTCGTTGCAGATGCAGTGACAGTATACGAGCAAGCTTCACGGGTTTCCTGATATGTCCACCGACGAATTCGATATCATCCGCCGCCATTTCATCCGTTCAGGCCCTGCACGGGATGACGTCATTGCCGGTATCGGCGATGACGCGGCACTGCTGCGCGTTCCGCCCGTGCACGACCTGGTCACCTGTACCGACACGCTGGTGGCCGGCCGGCATTTTCCCGAAAATACTTCGCCCGCAGCCATCGGCCACAAGGCGCTGGCGGTGAATCTCAGCGACCTGGCCGCGATGGGCGCGGAACCCGCGTGGGCCACGCTGGCGCTGACCATGCCCGAATACGATGAAGCATGGATGAATGCGTTCATGGAGGGATTCTTTCAACTGGCCGACCGTTACCCTGTCGGGCTGGTCGGCGGCGATACCACGCGCGGGCCGCTGTCGGTCACGGTGCAGGCGCACGGATTCGTGCCGCAGGGTCAGGCCATATTGCGCCGTGGCGCGCAACCGGGCGACCGGGTGTATGTCACCGGCACGCCGGGCGATGCGGGACTGGCGCTGCACCTGAAAGAGGCTGCCAGCGAGGCGCTCCGCAAAACCCTCGACTTCCCGGAGCCGCGCATCGAGGTGGGCAAGGGATTGCGCGGCGTGGCGAGCGCCGCCATCGATATTTCCGATGGCCTGCTGGCCGACCTTGGGCACCTGCTGGAAAGTGATAACCTGGGTGCAATCCTGCAAATCGATGACCTGCCGCGCTCGCGCGAGTTTCTCGGCCATCTCCAGCGTGCCGGTATTGATGCGGACGCCCTGTTTTATGAACTGCCGTTGACTGCGGGTGATGATTACGAGCTCTGCTTCACGGTTGCGGAGGCGCAGTCATGGCGGCTGGATGCGGAACTGGGCGGCGGTTGTACGCAAATCGGTGTGATCAAAGCGGCGTCGGGCATTCGTTGCCTGAAACGCGACGGTTCTCCGTATAAGCCGGATGGCGCCGGCTACCGGCATTTCGGGGACTGAAATGGCCGGCAGCATTCCACCGAAACTGCTGCTGCACCCCGTCGATTTCCTCGCGCTCGGTTTCGGCTCCGGGCTGGTGCCGCTGGCGCCGGGCACCGCGGGTACGGTGATTGCCATTCCGGTTTACCTGCTGCTGCAACCGCTGGACCTTGCCGTGTACCTGGCCATCGTCGCGGTGTCATTTATCGCCGGCATCGGCATCTGCGCGCACACCGCCAACCGCCTCGGCGTGCACGACCACCCCGGAATTGTTTGGGACGAGATCGTCGGCTACCTCGTAACCATGACGGCGGCACCCAATGGCTGGGAATGGGTTGCCGCCGGCTTCGTGCTGTTTCGTTTTTTCGATATCGTCAAGCCCTGGCCGATCCGCTGGCTGGACAAACATGTTCACGGCGGGCTGGGCATCATGCTCGATGACCTGCTGGCCGGGGTGTTCGCGGCACTTCTCCTGCAGGCGTTTGTTTATTTCATGTAGGAGCGCCTTGCAGGCGCGATAAAAACATCTCACGCAGAGGCGCAGAGGCGCAGAGGCGCAGAGGCGCGGAGAAATAACAATAAAGCCACAGAGAACACAGAGAACACAGAGAGCTTCATTATTCCCTCTCCCTCCGGGAGAGGGTTAGGGAGAGGGGATATCTATAGTTGGCAGAAATAGCAATAATATTGGCATATCTGCCAACTATAAATATAGTATTAGAAATTGTTGGCAATACTGCCAATGTCATCTAATAGTAGTTATGTTGCTAATAGATTATGAGTAAAGTAAACCCACAATGCCCGATTTGTGGTGAAGAGCTAGAAGTGCGAGAAGTAGCGCCATGCGATGATTGTGGTTGGGATCCAACGGAAATAGAACACTTTAATAATCACGAGCACACGTACAGCGAATTTGAAGTTTATGGTTCTAAACTAATACTTTGTAATTATTGTGACGTTGATTTTTCCTCATATGATCCGGAGGTATGGGGATTACCTCCTAAATCCAAAGTAGGTTATGGCACAGTAGGTTTTAGGAAGCTTGCAGAAATACCGAACAACAAACTATCTATAGCTAAAGGCTTATTTTGCCCTGGTTGCAAGGCGAAGCTTCCAATGTTACAGGCTAGAATTAAGGCCAATGACGCAAACGCAACATAGCAAGGCGATCGAGTTCGCTACGGCCTTCGGCCTCCGCCGGACGCGCTACTCGCGCGCCGCTCATCTTGGTCGTTAGGGCTTGCAAAGATGCTTCATTCGCAATCCGACAATTTGAACGACGAATTCATCGCTTTTATACAGTCATGGTTTGATTTGCTCGCCTCTGGAAAAGTGGAGCAAGCATGTGCGGCCATAGACAAACCGAACAGTTATGGTATTCGCCGGACACCAGATAAGATATTTGATGTGCTAACAGATAATTATGGCCCAGGTACTGTGTTTGCTTCAGATCATCCCGAGGGGCCTGTATTTACTTCCGCATCAAATACAAAAGGAAAAGCAGGAGTAGATGTAGTGCAATTTAATGATGGTTCGGGCTTTTCTGTAGAACATGATGTCCCTCTTAACGGAGAGTGGAGCGATTTGACGGCTCAGTTTGAATTTTTAGGTAAATCACCGGAATTCGAGGTTGTCCTCCATGATCTACATGTTCTCTAGACAATTACAAAAACAGGGGTCAGAGCACAATTAATCCTAATATTAGGGACAATTGTGCTCTGACCCCAATTATTTCCTATATCAAAAATGAAAAGTAATTTATGACAATCGAAGCTACATCCCTGCCTGATACCGAGGTGACCTGCGTAAATTGCGAGGCCTGCTGTTGCCGTTTGGAAGTAATGCTCATTACCGATACCGGAGTGCCCGATAATTATATTGAGATAGATAAGTGGGGCGGGAGGAAAATGGCGCGGCTAGAAGATGGCTGGTGTTCGGCCTTGGACCGAAACACCATGAATTGTATGATTTACGAGAAGCGGCCATGGATTTGCCGTGAATTTGAGATGGGAGAATACGAGTGTATCTCCGAGCGAGCCGCCAATCTGTAGCTTGCATGACAAGGCAAATGCACTCGGACGGCAAAAAGCGCCGCTCGTTCCTTGCTCTGCTTTATGCTGCCGGTGATGTGAGGCGTTAGGCAAATATACGGTATTTAAAGCCATTATATTTTGTCGGACGAATTAACGACAAGCGACACTATATATTATACATTATGACAAACATTCAAAACGGTAAATATCAATCCTGTCTTAAAAGAGCTTGGGCAATGTATGCGCTTATCACGATTGCCCTTATCGCTGTATTGGTACTATTTGTCGCAGAGGACAATGAAGAGAGGTTTTTCTTCACAATAATGCCTGCTGCAGCAGCGTATGTTTTTCGTCCGACTGAAAGATACCTAAGCAAACTCATTTTCAAGTTCACTGGCGTTTCTAAACCCACTGAGAATGACTGAGCTATCGTTGCCTAATAAATCGCCCCAGTCGGACGCCTTTGCCGCCGCTGGGCTCAGACGTTAGCAGCTCATGTCTTCTATCCGCGCAGCAACGAATCTGGATTGTGACAATATTCGCGAAGTGCACTTATGCGCCTTTTCTGGAGGCGAAGCGCAGATCGTTGCAACGCTCGCGTCCAGTTTGCTCGGCGAAGAAACAAGTCCCGAAACATTCGCCTTGGTTGCCGAAATAGATGGCACGGCGGTAGGCCACATAGCATTTAGCCCCGTAACTGTTGATACCAACAAGAATTTGAAGGGCTACATCTTGGCGCCACTTGGCGTAAAGCCCGAGTATCAGAAGCGCCGAATTGGTTCGAAACTCATTGAAATCGGCATAGAGCAGCTAAAAAAGAAAGGGGTCAATGTCCTTTTCGTTTATGGCGATCCGAAGTATTACGGTAAGTTCGGATTTAAAGCCGAAACTGCTACCAATTACTTGCCGCCTTACGAGTTGCAGTATCCTTTTGGGTGGCTGGCAATTGCCCTTAACGAGGAGGGTTCTGTTGAGCAATCTGTCAAGATATCGTGCGTAGCTTCGTTGCGCGATCCAGCATTATGGTAACCACGCTGCTTACAATGCCTCCAGATCTACGCGGCTGCGCCGCGCGACTGAGGCGAAACATTGGGCACGCATGAAACGGAATGAGATGACATGAAGGTTCTCTTGATACTCAACGAGGTTCCATACGGCTCCGAGAAGACTTTTAACGCGTTGCGCATGGCCCGGGATGCGCATTTCTCTTATGGCGAATGCCGTTACTGCCGCGCTCCCTGCCCAGGGCACGCCGCAGGGTTACTACAATATCGAGCGCAGGGTGAAGTCGGTCATTAGCTTCGCGCACTCAGGGCCGCCGATGAAGCGGATCCCCCTGGGCTATTGACAGTAACGAATAAGGGCTGCACGTACGCAACATACCAACTTGAGAGGAGCATTAACCCGATGTTTGTCGTGCTATTGAAATTCTCTGAAAATAAAGGACAGGCAGGCGAATTCATGGAGGGCCACAATGAATGGATACAACGCGGTTTTGATGACGGCGTGTTTTTGTTGGTCGGTAGCCTTCAGCCCGGCCAGGGTGGCGGGATTATGGCCCATAATACGTCGCTCTCGGATCTTGAAGCCAGGCTAAGTAATGATCCATTTGTGGCTCAAAATGTCGTTAGCGCGGAAATCATCGAAATCACGCCGGCAAAATGCGACGAACGATTGCAATTCCTGGTGGATTAGTCAACTTCCTTCGGGCAGCTGGGATAAAGGGGGGCGGAGGGATTAAATATTTGCATACATTGCGGCGCGTGCACTTTTGGGAGGGGTGGCGCTGCCAGCTGTTCCAGGCTGTCAGTAATGTTAAGTAAGCGAAAGAGAAAATGGATATTGATAATTCTTATAGTAATCTTGTTTTTGGTATTTTTCCGCGGGTTTAGAATATTTGCATACGACGATAATAATGAACACATTGGTACAAGTTTCCAATTCAATCAACCCATGGTTTATTTATCGAACTTGCCTGATGAATTTGTTGGCAAGAAGATTGCGGAGAAATACGGAAGCATCATATTCCCTAAACAGACATGGGATAATAGTACTGCCAATTTACCCGGGATCAGAGTAGATGAGGTTGATTGCGCAGAAATATTTACCATTAAGGGGGCAATTAGCAGGATTTCTATTGGTGTGCTAGAGCGTGCATTCTCAGGGGGGACAATGAAATTCTTTTTAATTGGTTCAGATGAGCATCGATTAACTATTATCGGTAGGGAGCATTATGACTGGTATGCACGTGAAGGTGATTCTACTGTTATCAGCCCTGACTGCGCTGAGCCTAGTTAGTCATGCAAATGAGTTTGATGGTTTCAATATTTACTATATGGGCATAAAGGGGACGGAGGGATTAAATATTAATCCCTCCGCCACTTTTTAAATATCTTTAATAAGGCCGGTAGCCGTAGTCGTATCCATCACCGTAGGGCGGCCGGTAGCGCTGATAATTGTCTCTGCGCGCATCGCTCATATCGCGGCGCCACTTGCTGCGCGCCTCGCTCCACTGGCGGCGCGCCTCGGCCTCGGGATTGGTCCGCCAGCGGCGCTGGCTGCGCCAGGCTTCCCTTTCTTTCCGCATTGCATCGGCCCATTCTCTCCTTTCTTCGCGCAGGCGGTCGGCGCGATCGCGGTAATCGCTGCGATACCGCCTTGATGTTTTAGCCTCAGCCGGCGTTTCCGTTGTTGCGGTCTCTTCTGTTACAGCCGCCTCCGCCTGCGGTGCACGTCTTCAGCCGGTGCAGTTTCTCCGCAGGCGTTGCAGTAGTTTCAGCCGGCGCGGCCGGCGCTTCCGGCACAACGGCATTCGCGGCCGGTGCGGTATCTGCTGCCGGTGCAGCCACCGTCTCTGCCTGAGGTGCGGCTGCTTCCGCCTGCGGTGTCACGGCTTCCGCCTGAGGTGCAACTGCTTCCGCCTGCGGTGTCACGGCATCCGCCTGGGGTGCAACAGCTTCTGCCTGCGGTGTCACGGCTTCCACCTGGGGTGCAACTGCTTCTGCCTGCGGTGTCACGGCTTCCACCTGGGGTGCAGCAGCTTCTGCCTGCGGTGTCACGGCATCCGCCTGAGGTGCAGCAGTTCCTGCCAGTGGCACAAATTCTATTGGCTTTGGTACATATACTTCCGCCTTTGGCATTACTTTTTCTTCGGCCGCGGCCATGCCCGGTACGGCGCTTGCGCAGCAAAGAGCGAGGGCTGCCAGCAGTGATGAAAGGGCGCCTGTTTGCCTGGCGGTTTTGCTCATGTTGTTCTCCGGTGTCTGTGTTTAGTCGATGATGTCTGCATAATCTACCGCCACCGTCGGCCGGAAATCCTTGACCGGCGTCAAATGAGTGGCGTGAAAGCCGAAAGGCAATAACGAATGCGAATAATTGCGTTTTATAGCCGGGGCATCTTCCTGGAGCGCCGGGGAGGGCGCGGTCCGGGGCAGTCTAATCGTATCCGTACAGCCAGCGGGTCGTCCCGTCGTGTATGTTCTTGACTGAATGCCGCGCGCCGGCCGGGATGAAGACCTCGTCGCCGGGTTCGATGTCCCGGCTCTCGCCCTCGATGGTCATGCGCAACCGGCCCTCCGCCACGGTGACGAGTTCGTTGCAGTCGTGCACGAAATCGTTCCACTCGCGCCCGGGCGGATCGACGAACCAGTCACAGCTGTAGCCGCGGCCGGCCCAGTCATGGCCAACAGTCGCCGGGTCGACAGGCAGGGTAAATTTCTCTCTGGTCAGGTAACGCATTCATAAACACCTTAAGGCGAGGATGACATGGAGCACGGCAACAATGATAATCGAGTCAGCAACGGACCGGAATTATGGACATATTGAACACGGCTGAATGGCGCAAGGGCTGCCCGCTGATCTCACCGGACGAACCGGAGCCGGTCAGCATTCTGAATGAAAACGGTACCGCGAAGGTGCTGCTGGTGGGCGATCACGTCAGCAACCGCATTCCGCGGGCGCTGGATGCGCTGGGGCTGGACGATGAGGTGCTGGGCAGGCATGTCGCGAGCGATATCGGTACCCGCAAGCTGATTACGCACCTCAGTCGGCACCTGGATGCGCCCGCGGTGCTGGCGGGTTATTCGCGCCTGGTGGTCGACCTGAACCGCAGCCTGGAAGACTCGACGCTGATCCCGGAGGTCAGCGACGATACGCCGATCCCCGGCAACCAGGGCCTGACGCGGGAGGAGCGCGCGCTGCGCATCCACTGTTTTTACCGGCCGTACCGGGCCACCATCGATGGCATGCTGGCGCGTTTCCGCACGCGCGGTATCGTGCCGGCGTTTATTTCCATTCACAGTTTCACTCCGCAACTGGCGGACCGGCAGCACCGTCCCTGGCAGATCGGGCTGATGTGGGACAAGGACCCGCGTATCCCGTTGCCGATGCTGGAGAAGCTGCGCGCGCACCCGCAGAATATCAACGTCGGTGACAACGAGCCTTACTCGGGCCGGCACGCCGCGGATTACACCATCGACCATCACGCCGAGGCCGCCGGCCTGCCGCATGTCTCGATCGAGACCCGCCAGGACCTGGTCGACACTGAAGAAGGCGCGGAGCACTGGGCCACCATCCTGGACGATGGGCTGCGCGACATCCTGGCCGACCCCGGCCTGTACCGCCTGTGGGACAACTGATGGCACGAAGCGAGCCATCCTTCACGATCGGAATCGAGGAAGAATACCTGCTGGTGGACCGCGCGGGCCGTGATGTCGCCATCGATCCGCCGGACGAGATTTTCGCGGATTGCCAGGCGCAGACCGGCACGGGGCTGGTGGAAGCGGAGCTGCTGCGGTCCCAGATCGAGGCGGAAACCCGTGTCTGCGAAACGGTGGCCGAGGCGCGCGATGACCTGGCCCGGTTGCGCCGCACCATCAGCGAGGTCGCCATGGGTTACGGGCTGGCGCCGATCGCGGCATCGACCCATCCCTTCGCCGAATGGCACCTGCAGCACCAGACCCACAAGTCACGCTACGACACGCTGATGCGCGACATGCAGTCACTGGCGCGGCGGCTGCTCATCTGCGGCATGCACGTGCACGTCGGTATCGAGGACGACGATTTGCGGGTGTCCCTGCTTAACCGGTTCAGCGCCTTCCTCCCGCTGCTGTTGTCGCTCAGTACCTCGTCGCCCTTCTGGCAGGGCGAGGATACCGGTCTGAAGTCCTACCGCCTGACGGTGTTCGACAACTTCCCGCGCAGCGGCCTGCCGGAGCTGTTCAACGATTACGAGGATTACCAAAGGCACATCGATATCCTGCAACGGGCCGGGGTGCTGGAGGATGCGACCTTTATCTGGTGGGACCTGCGCATCAGCGCGCGCTACCCGACGCTGGAGACACGCATTCCGGATATCTGCACACGGCTGGATGATGCGGCGAGTATCGCGGCCCTCACGCAGTGCATCCTGCATTACCTGTATCGCATGCAGCGCGAGCGTACCGGCGTGCCGGTGCACGCGCGTTTCCTGGTCAACCAGAACCGCTGGCGCGCCATGCGCTACGGCTATGATGAAGGGCTGGTCGACTTTGCCCGGGCCGAGGTGGTGCCGGTGGCCGATCTGCTTGCGGATATCGTCGAAAAGGTACAGCCGGACGCGGATGAACTGGGTTGCAGCCGCGAGCTTGAACAGGTGC
This sequence comes from uncultured Halobacteria archaeon, assembly GCA_963768575.1. Taxonomy (GTDB): domain Bacteria; phylum Pseudomonadota; class Gammaproteobacteria; order UBA9214; family UBA9214; genus UBA9214. The sequence continues at coordinate 193,575 of CAVYIJ010000013.1, read as the reverse complement.
TGGAGATCCCCGCGCGCGGCAGCAGCGCGCACCGCCAACTCGCCATCTACCATGCCGCACTCGGCGAGGGACTGGAGTCGAAGGACGCCCTGTTCCGGGTGGTCGACTGGCTGGTGGATGAAACCGTCACAGGTCTGTAGCAGGTAATGCTCACAGGTTATACAGGGACAATTTCCACCTGTATCGTTGGCAGTCGCTTTCTTCGCTTTTTGTATGGTAGGTCTTAGTGCGACCCATTCCGTCAGAGTGCCGAGTTGTTTAAGTAGAAGACTGGCCTGGGGTCTGGATTTTCTTTTCGTTCTCCAGCGCTTCTGAGGCAATTTCATTGTAAAGATTCGCCACGCGCGCGTACAGCTTCTGAAAATCTGGATGTGTATCGACAAAATGTTTGTACTGCTGGGCATCCAGGAAAACTTCTTCGAGGAATTTGAAATCGAAGTCTGACAACGCTTCGCCGCGTTCAACCAACTTCTTGATGCCCAGGATTCTGGGAAGCCTCTGTTTTTCGAATCGAGTCATTACAACCTCGAGAATCCCCTCTTGCTTCAAAGATGTGTCCATTTTGTGATCTCCGGTCAGTGTATTTATTGAATACTAGCAAGATACTGTCTAGTCGGCACGGTAGGGATTGTTCCTGGAGCATTGTTATTCAACCGATTCGGATCGTATAGCTCGCCCGCTGAATCAATTGGCCGAACTACCTCCAGCTTGAACTCCCGAGTGAATCGTATTCTTGCCATTTTCTGCCTCCAGTTCCATCATGCCACCTATACCAGGTGTACGTGTAATCAGGGGACGGAAGAGAAGCAACAGGCTCAATTCGAAGTGAAATGGAAGGTGGAAAGATGGCGGCGAGCGTCCATCTGAAGGATCGGACTCGATTACTTGAACCTATCAGTTCAATCGCTAAAAATAACTGCATCTTGATTGACTGCGGCTCCTTCGGGAGTCGCCGTTTTTGATTGTGCTAAAGGTCCGTTGATGGCCGTAAGCAGACATGCCGGCGGGCAGGGTGCCGGGCGACGCTGACGGCCAGACAATGGTGGCCCTTGATTCCATATCCATTCACCCTGCGGCCACGCTGTTCTTTTTAATGCCGGGGTATTTCGCTACTATTCGGCAATCTGAGAGGAAATCCGCTCGCCATTCCCCTGATCTGATGCCCGATACCGCCGCTTCGCCGCAACGATCGATTCCCGCACAGCACTGGCTGCAGGACGGTTTCGTTGATTCCTGTTTCTATTCCTTCGGCTGGCTGCTGATGCTGGCGCCGCTGCTGTATTTCAGGGACGACATCTACCAGGCCCTGTATTACTCCGGCTCGCTGGCGGAAATCGGTGCGCACCCGGAGGTGATGGTCCCTGCCATGCTCGTGCTGGTTGTGTTCCTGGTGAATTACGTACACCGGCACCTGACATTTGCGCTGGTCTACGCCGACCGGGAGGAATTCGAGGCCCGCCGGACGGTGTACCTGGCGTTGCCGTTGTTCATGGCCGCCATCACGGCCGGCTTTGTTTATTTCAATGTGTTCGTTGTTTTATTGACCCTGTCCGTCATGTGGACCATGTACCACTCGGTCGCGCAGAAATACGGCCTGACACGCATCTATTCGCGCAAGGCGGGCTACGGCGCCGCGTGGCTTGATCGGGGGGTGATTTTCAGCTGGTTTGCATACCTCGTGTTTGCGCTGGCGGACAAGGAGAAAGACACCCTGCCGAATTTCAGCGCCGGGCAAACAATACTCGACTACATCGGCGATTATATCGGGCTGATGGGAGCAATCTCCCATGCGTTACTGGCGGTCGCGCTGCTCTTCACGGCTGTTTATATCGCAACCGAATACGGGAACCGGCACCGGATCAGCATCCCGAAAAACCTGTACGTGCTGTCCGTGCTGCTGTTGTATTCGATATTTCTCTACGACATGGTGATCGGCTATATCGTGTTTGCCTTTTCGCACGGTATCGAATACATCGCCTTCGTGAACATGTACGTGAAGAAGAAGTACCGCCAGCGTCCCGCGTCACGCACCCTGCTGGCCCGGGCTTCCAGTAGGCTCCGGTTACACAGCGGCCTGTTCTCGCTGTTGATTATTGCGCTCTGCCTGCTCGGAATGCAGTATGACAAGGCGGCGTTCGCGACCTATATCGTCGGCAGTTCCTTTCTGCACTTTTTGTACGACGGGTGGATCTGGAAAGTGAGAAAGCCCGGCGTGGGCAAGCCGCTGGATATTGAATACGCCAGGACATGAGCATCCCGCACGTGCCGGTTGCACTTCCTTGTGGTCGCGCGTGAGAAATTTTCTAGGCAGGCAACAACTTCAACCACCGCTCATACAACATATCCGCAACCTGTTGTGCGCCTGCTATCCGCCTGTCCAGGTCAGCGGTCATCTCCGCGGCTGACTGCACCGTGGCCGACGGGTGTTTGATTTCATCGTTATAGAGCGCCGCCCATTCAGCGACCATCGGCGCCTCCATCTCCACGTGACATTGCAGTGCCAGTGTGTTGCCGATGGCGAACGCCTGGTGGGCGCAGGTATCGTTTTCCAGGATGAGCTCGGCGCCCGCGGGGATGGAGAAGGTCTCGCCATGCCAGTGGAACAGCGTCATTTCCTCCGGCAGGCCGGCCAGCCAGCGGGCGGCCGCGGCGGTGCCGGATTTGCGCACCGGGTACCAGCCGATCTCTTTCACCGGGTTGGCCGTGACGGCGCCGCCCAGCGCCTTGCTGATCAGCTGCCCGCCGAGGCAATGCCCCAGCACCGGCAGCCCGGCCGCTTGTGCCGCGCGAATCAGGGCCAGTTCCTGCCCGATCCAGGGCAGGTCGTCGTTGACGCTCATGGGCCCGCCCATCAAGACCAGCCCGGAACAGCCGTCAATACTCTCAGGGACCGGTTCGCCGGCGTCGATGGCGACCAGTTGCCAGGGGATGGCCTTGCGCTCGAGCACCGTGGCCAGGTAGGCAGGGCCCTCGCAAGCGATGTGGCGAAATATATAAAGCGGTTTCATAATCCTGCTAAGCTAATGAATTTATAGATGAATTGTTCTGTCCACAAGCGTCGACAAATGGTTTAATCATTCATGCCCGAGCCAATTTTATTCTATCCTTTCCACTATCCGCACCCCGGGGTGGCAGGGCCTGTGGGGCAGCAGGGCCAATCAATGAGATATTCGTCATGTTACGTGGATTGATACTGGGCTGTCTCCTGGCCGTGGCTGCCGGCGCGCAGGCCGAACGCGATGTGCGTGTCGTCGGGCTGTTCAGCGACCGGGCGGTGGTCGTGATAGACGGTAAGCAGCACATCCTGCGCGTCGGTGAGCGTGGCCGGTACGGGGTGCACCTGATTGCAGCGGACAGCGAGTCTGCCTTGCTGGAGGTCGATGGCAAGCGTGTCAAGGCACGGATGGACGGCCGCATCAAGGCACGCAAGCGTTCCGCACGGCAGATAGAGGTGCAGGTCTGGCGTGACACGCGTGGCATGTTCACTACCGTGGGCAGCATCAACGGCATGCCGGTGCCGTTCCTGGTCGACACCGGTGCGTCGTCTATTGCCATGAATACCGCACAGGCACGCCGCCTGGGCATCGATTACCGGGTGGACGGCGAGCCGGCGGCAGTGACCACGGCGTCCGGCGTGGCCAATGCGTGGCGGATCGACCTCGACAGCGTCAAGGTCGATGACCTCGAATTGCGGAATGTCAGCGCGGTGGTCATCGACGGCGAGCAGCCGGAAACGACCTTGCTCGGAATGAGTTACCTGGGACGGCTGGATATCAGGAATGACGGGCAATTGATGACGCTGCGGTTGAAATACTGAGGCATAGTAAAAACATTAACAACAATGTCTCGCGCAAAGACGCAAAGGCGCAGAGAAACCCAAAACTTTGTCACTTATGGCACAGAAACAATTACTGACTACTGGTCCTGATCTTTTATTCCAGCATTTAAATTCGTACGAAGAGTTCGGGCTGGATCCCCACCTGGACCGGGATTACCGGCCAATAGTTGCCCCAAAATAATATTGTAGGGTGCGCCGTACGCACCATGATTTGGTGATGAAATACCCGGTGCGCACGGCGCACCCTACATTTACCAAACGACCGGACCGGGTCGTTCTTCCGCGTTCATTGATTGGAAATATAAGTATTGATTAAAGGACCGGGTTGGGGTGGAATCCAGACTTACAACCTCACACTGCCTGCCAGATCAAGTCTGGCCTGCTACAGGTAATTTCTGCGATCCAGCATGAAATCTTCTGTCTTTAAAAGGTTGTGTAGCAAGTATTTGGGTTTCTCTGCGCCTTTGCGTCTTTGCGCGAGATATTTTTTTCCGCGCCTGCATCGCTAAAGCGCATCCCTCGGTAACTGCTCCTGCGTCACTCTACCTCCTGCATCCCTGCAGTCGTGCTCTACGCAGTTAAACCTACAAGACCGCTTCGCAGCCTTGTCCATGCAGGCAAAGGTGCGCCTACAATTCTTCCTTGGTGTGCTCGATCAGGGCGTAGGCGGAATGGTTGTGGATCGATTCGAAGTTTTCCGATTCCACGATATATGAGCGGATGCGGTTGTCCTCGTTCAGGCGGGTAGCCACATCGCGCACCATGTCTTCCACGAACTTCGGATTGTCATAGGCGCGCTCGGTGACGTATTTCTCGTCCGGCCGCTTGAGCAGGCCGTAGAGTTCGCAGGAGGCTTCCTTCTCGACCAGGTCGATCAGGTCCTCGACCCAGACAAAGCCGTTCGGTCTCGGCATTGACCGTGACATGCGAGCGCTGGTTGTGCGCGCCGTAGTCCGAAATCTTCTTCGAGCACGGACACAGGCTGGTGACCGGCACCACCACCTTGATATTCATCTTCGGCTTGCCGTCGGTGATTTCACCGATCAGGCTGACATCGTAGTCCAGCAGGCTCTGGACGCCGGACACCGGCGCGGTCTTGTTGATGAAGTAACGGAAGTTCATTTCGATATGACCGGAATCGGCTTCCAGTCGCTCGGTCATCTCCCGCAGCATTTCGCGAAAAGACTCGACCGTGATTTCGTACTCGTGGAGATTCAGGATCTCGACGAAGCGCGACATGTGCGTGCCCTTGAAGTTGTGGGGCAGGTTCACGTACATGTTGAAATTGGCGATGGTGTGCTGCTCGCCGCCCGCGCGGTCCTTTACCCGGACCGGGTGACGGATATCCTTGATACCGACCTTGTCGATCGGAAGCTGGCGGGTGTCCGCACGGCTCTGCACATCGGCGATGGCTTGGCCCAGGCCAGCTTCTCGACCGGTTCCCGGTCTCACCTTCTCCTTGCTGTCATGTGCCAGTTCTGTGGATTTCATGTCCGGTTATCCGTTTATATCGAGCCTGTCAGCGTAGCGGGCCGCTAACTGCGTGAAAACCCGCCGAAAGGGGTAGTGAGGTCAGTGCGGACCAGTCGCTAAACCTGAGTGCATTACTCAGGATATTACCTGATGGGCCAGCCTGGCGCAATTTGGCGCGCGCGGCGATAGTACAAATTATCTTTCTCTTTCAATGATATATGTCGATATCCAGCGCAGAGGGTCGGCCCTGTCGGAGAACCCGGCGAGGCTCTCGTTGGCCTCATTGTGCAGTTCGCGGGCGCGCTGGCGCGCCGCGTCCAGGCCCATCAGGGCCGGGTAGGTGGATTTATCGAGTTGCTGGTCCATGCCGGCCTGTTTGCCCAGGGTGCGGGTTTCGCCTTCCACGTCGAGGATATCGTCGCGGATCTGGAAGGCCAGGCCGATGCACTTGGCATAGTGGTCGAGCCGCTCGAGTTGAGTGTCGTCCACAGCTGCGCCGCAAATGGCGCCCAGCATGACGCTGGCACGAATCAGGGCGCCGGTCTTGTGGATATGCATATCTTCCAGCTCGGCGATATTCAGTTGTTGCCCGGTTGCAGCGAGGTCGATGGCCTGTCCTCCGGCCATGCCACGTGAGCCGGCGGCCAGTGCCAGTGTGTCGATCATGCGCATGCGGGTATGCGCATTCGGCGCTTGCGGTTTGTCGTGTGCCAGCACGTAGAAGGCCAGCGACTGCAGGGCATCGCCCGCCAGGATCGCCGTGGCCTCATCGAAGGCGCGGTGACAACTGGGCCTGCCACGGCGCAGGTCATCATCATCCATGGCCGGCAGATCGTCATGGATCAGCGAGTAGCCGTGCAGCAATTCAATCGCACAGGCCGGGCCGTCCAGGTGTTCGAGTGATGCGCCAGCCGCCTGTCCGCTGGCGTAAACCAGCGTCGGCCGAATGCGTTTGCCGCCATCCAGCACGCTGTAGCGCATTGCCTCGTGCAGCCGGGACGGGTGGGTGCCGGCGGGTGGCAGCCAGTGTTGCAGGGAGTGTTCGAGTCGTTGCTGGCAGGTGGCCAGGAACGTGGACAGTGGGCCGTCAGGTGTCTTCACTGTCGAAGGGCGCAAGCTCGGCCTGGTCGTCCTGCTCGTTCTTCTGCATCAGGATCTCGACCTTCTGTTCGGCCGCTTTGAGTGCCTGCTGGCAGGCCCTGGACAGTTTTACGCCTTTTTCGAAGTGGTCCAGCGACGCCTCCAGGCTGAGGTCGCCCTGTTCCATCTGTTCGACGAGCTTTTCAAGCTCACCCAGAGACTTTTCGAAATTGGGGGTCGTTGATTTTTTTTGCGCCATTGCTTGAATCTTGCGGTGAATCGTCCTACGTTACCTCACCCGGTCAACGGGGGTCAAACCAGGCTGGATTATCCACCGGGCGGGCTGTTACTTGACGATTTTGAGTCCCCGGAGTAGAGTACTTGTAAGAATTTAGATAGAGTCTAAATCTATAAACCTGTCGCTTTCTACACACAACACACGCAACGAGAGGAATCACTATGGATCTTAAAGGAAGCTCAACCGAGAAGAATCTGAAAGACGCGTTTGCCGGTGAGTCACAGGCGAACCGCCGCTACCTGTATTTCGCTGCCAAGGCCGACGTGGAAGGTTACAACGACGTCGCTGCCGTATTCCGTTCCACCGCCGAAGGCGAGACCGGGCATGCGCATGGCCACCTTGAGTACCTGGAAGCCGTCGGTGATCCGGCAACCGGACTGCCGATCGGTGGTACGTCCAACAACCTGAAGGCCGCGATTGCCGGCGAGACCCACGAGTACACTGATATGTATCCGGGTATGGCCAAGTCGGCCCGCGACGAAGGTTTTGACGAAATTGCCGACTGGTTCGAGACGCTGGCCAAGGCCGAGCGTTCCCACGCCAACCGTTTCCAGAAGGCCCTCGACGCCCTGGACGACTGATCGTTGCAGACTCTTTCGGGCCCGTTACGCGCCGACAGCGCGTAACGGGCAATACGATAGTTGCAAGGCCGGCGCGTATGTCGGCACTTGAATTCCCGGTGACCGGCCGAGTGGCTGTCGATCCGGCACCCGTTGGGCGATTCCGGCGATAGTACGCACATGATGGCGATTCAGTAATCAGCTGGAGGTAGTGGTCCTGTACGACTGAAAGGAACCCGTAACGATGGCATCGAATACCGAGGGAACACGCGAGGGCAGTCTCGAGGCGCCAACCCGGCACCCGCTGGACTGGACCAGCGCGGCGTTTTACGACGAGGAAAAGCTGTTTGCCGAACTCGAGCGGGTGTTCGACATCTGCCATGGCTGCAGACGCTGTTTCAACCTGTGCAATTCCTTCCCGACCCTGTTCGACGCAATCGATGATTCTGAAACGATGGAACTCGACGGGGTGCCGCGCAAGGTCTACTGGGACGTAGTTGACCACTGCTACCTGTGCGACATGTGCTACATGACCAAGTGTCCCTACGTGCCCCCGCACGAATGGAACGTCGATTTCCCGCACCTGATGCTGCGCGCCAAGGCCGTCCGCTTCAAGCAGGGGAACATTCGGCGGCGCGACCGCATCCTCACCTCCACCGATACCGTCGGCAAACTTGCCAGTACCCCGGTCATCAGCCAGGTCGTCAACGCCACCAATCGCAGCAAGGCCGGCCGCAAGCTGCTCGACTCGGTGCTGGGCGTGCATCCCGATGCAATCTTGCCGGCATATCACTCGAAAACACTGCGCAAGCGGGTCACGGGCGATACACCGGCTGCCGAGGCAGTTGTACCGGCCGGCCCCACCACCGGCAAGGTGGCGCTGTTTACGACGTGCTACGGCAACTATAACGAGCCGGGCATCGGCGAGGACCTGGTTGCGGTTTTTCGCCATAACAACATTCCGGTCAGGCTCGCCGCCGGCGAGCAGTGCTGTGGCATGCCGAAACTGGAGCTGGGCAACCTCGATGCCGTGAAAAGGGCTGCCGATGCAAACATTCCCGCATTGTTGAAACTGGTCGATGATGGCTGGGATATCGTTGCCCCGATACCGTCCTGCGTGTTGATGTTCAAGCAGGAATTACCGTTGATGTTCCCGGACAGCCAGGACATCGCCCGAGTGCGCGATGCGATCTACGATCCGTTCGAGTACCTGATGTTGCGCCACAAGCAGGGCCTGCTGAAGACGGATTTCAACAAGTCCCTGGGGAATGTGGCCTACCACGTGGCTTGCCACCTGCGCGTGCAGAATATCGGCATGAAGACGCGTGATTGCCTGCAGCTGGTGCCGAATACCACGGTAACGCCGATCGAACGCTGCTCCGGTCATGACGGGACCTATGCGGTCAAGTCCGAGTGTCACCAGACCTCGATGAAGATATGCCGCCCGGTGGTCAACAGCGTGGTGCGCGCCAACGCGGCGCATTACAGCAGCGACTGCCCGATGGCCGGCCACCAGATCGAAAACGGCATGGAGACGGAGATGAAGCCGGAGCATCCGTTGACCTTGCTGCGTCTGGCTTATGGAATCCAGGAGCCGGTTAATCATGGATAAACTGACACGTAACGATTTATACAATCTGGAGACTTACGCGGAGAACCGCGCGGATATACGTGCCCGCGTCATGGCGCACAAGAAAGACCGCAAGGTTCATATCGGCCCGTCGGCGACGCTGTATTTCGAAGACCGGCAGACGATCCAGTACCAGATACAGGAAATGCTGCGCGTGGAGCGCATCTTCGAAGCAAGCGGTATAGAAGAAGAGCTCGGCGCCTACAACCCGCTGATACCCGATGGCCGGAATTTCAAGGCCACGTTCATGATCGAGGAAACCGATGTCAAACGCCGGCAGACGCTGCTGGCAAGTCTCACCGGGATCGAAGACCGCGTATGGGTGCGCGCGGACGGTTTTGAGCCCGTGTTCGCCATTGCTGACGAGGACCTTGACCGGACCAGTGCCGGGAAAACATCCGCGGTACACTTCCTGCGCTTCGAGCTGACCGACGAGATGGCCGTGGCACTCAAGCAGGGGGCTTCGTTGAGTATGGGTATAGACCATCACCGCTACAGCCACGAAGTCGAGCCGGTCGCCGACGCTGTCCGCGAGGCGCTGGCTGCCGACCTGGACTGAAACAGGACGCTTGTTCGAGTAGATGCAGCGCGGGTTTTTCATTAAACTGCGCACTCAATGAATTCCCGGCAGTTTTTTCATTCCCCACTGGTACCGCTGGCGGCATTGTGCCTGCTACTGGTTCCTGTTGCCTGTTTGCCGGAAATCCTGCCGGAAGATGGCCCGGCGGATTCATACAGTCAGCCAGACCGGCCGCAGGCGCCCTGGGCTGAACTGCCCGCCGATTTGCCGGCCTGGCCCGACAACCTCAACCGTCTCATTGAGCTGAACGTCAGTACAGAAGGTTTGGGCTACAAGCTCTACCTGGACCCGGCGTCCCTGGCAACCGGTGATGATCGCGTGGTGCGTTATACCGCGGTGTTGATCTCGCCGTCAGGTATCTGGAATGTTAACTACGAAGGCCTGCACTGTGGAGAACGGAAATACCGGCGATTCGCCTACGGCAACGACGGGACATGGCGCCAGCTGAGGGATTCACCCTGGAAGCCGGTTACCGGCCTGGGCGTGGACCAGTACCGCAAGCTCCTCTACGAGAATTACCTGTGTGACACGACGGCGGAATACCGGGATGCCGATGAACTGGTCAGAAAGCTGCGTTACGGAAACCCGACAATCTATGAATAATTATCCTGGCATGCCTGTATTCGGAGTAAATGCATGAGCGTCACCTATGATGCAGCGGCAATCGAGGTACTGAGCGGCCTGGAACCGGTCCGCAAGCGGCCCGGGATGTATACCGATACGACACGTCCCAACCACCTTGCCCAGGAAGTTGTCGATAACAGTATCGACGAGGCAATTGCCGGTCATGCCTCGCGGATCGATGTGAAACTCTACAAGGATGGTTCGCTCGAGGTGCGTGACGACGGGCGCGGCATGCCGGTGGATGTGCATCCCGATGAAGGTATTCCGGGGGTAGAGGTCATCCTGACCCGCCTGCATGCCGGCGGCAAGTTTTCAGCAAAGAACTATCAATTCTCCGGCGGCCTGCACGGTGTGGGTGTTTCCGTGGTCAACGCACTCTCAACCCACCTCGAAGTGTGGGTTCGACGCGGTGGCAAGGAGTACAACATGGCTTTCTCCAATGGCGAGAGTGTCTCGCCGCTGGAGGAGGTCGGCAAGGTCGGCAAGCAGAATACCGGTACCACGCTCAGGTTCTGGCCGGACAAGAAATATTTCGACTCGGTGAAGTTTTCCCTGCCGAGGCTCAAGCATATTCTCCGCGCCAAGGCCGTGTTATGCCCCGGTCTGCAGGTCAAACTTCAGGTTGAGGCCAGCGGCGAGAAGCTGGAATGGTGTTATGAGGATGGCTTGCGGGATTACCTGGTCGGTGAAATAGGCGATGCTCCAAGGTTGCCCGATGAAATATTTACCGGACGCATGGAAGGCAACACGGAGGCGGCGGAGTGGGCCCTGGCCTGGCTGCCCGAGGGCGGAGAGCCGGTCGCGGAAAGTTATGTCAATCTGATTCCGACCGTACAGGGCGGTACGCACGTCAACGGGCTGCGCATGGGGCTCACCGAGGCGGTGCGGGAATTCTGCGAGTTCCGCAACCTGTTGCCGCGTGGCGTCAAACTCAGTCCGGAAGATGTATGGAACAATGTCAGTTATATCCTTTCGGTCAAGCTGCTGGACCCGCAATTCAGCGGGCAGACCAAGGAGCGACTGTCGTCGCGTGAATGCGCAGCCTTTGTATCCGGCGTGTGCAGGGATGCATTCGGCCTGTGGCTGAATCACCATGCCGAGATGGGTGAGCGCATTGCCTGGCTTGCGATCGACAATGCACAGTCGCGTTTGCGGGCGGGCAAGAAAGTGGTGCGCAAGAAAGTGACTTCCGGACCGGCGCTGCCCGGCAAGCTGGCCGATTGCACGTCGGCAGACAGCGAACGCTCGGAGTTGTTCCTGGTCGAGGGTGATTCGGCCGGCGGCTCCGCCAAGCAGGCGCGTGACCGGATCTTCCAGGCCATCATGCCGTTGCGCGGCAAGATACTGAATACCTGGGAAGTCGATTCGTCGGAAGTCCTGGCCTCGCAGGAGGTGCACGATATCTCGGTTGCGATCGGTGTAGAGCCCGGCTCGAACAGGCTCGACAAGTTGCGCTACAGCAAGGTCTGTATCCTGGCCGATGCCGACTCCGACGGCGCGCATATTGCAACACTGTTGTGTGCATTATTCCTCAGGCATTTCCGTGCACTGGTAGAGGCCGGTCACGTTTACGTTGCCATGCCGCCGCTCTACCGGATCGATGCCGGCAAGGAAGTTTTCTATGCGCTGGATGACGCGGAGAAGCAGGGCGTGCTGGACCGTATCGCCGCAGAAAAAGTCAAGGGTAAGGTCATGGTGCAGCGTTTCAAGGGACTGGGCGAAATGAACCCGATGCAATTGCGTGAGACTACCATCGCACCCGAATCGCGCCGGCTGGTCCAGCTGACCATCGACTCCAGCGACGATACGCACAAGATTATGGATATGCTGCTGGCCAGAAAGCGGGCATCCGATCGCCGCACATGGCTTGAAAAGCACGGTAACATGGCCGAGGTGTAGCAAGCGCCGCGCGCGCCGGCTTTTTTATGCATCATCAATGGTGCGCATAGCGCGCCCCGCAGGTATTTCATTATGGAAACACTGGAACTCGACTACGAAGGCATCGAGCAGCTGCCGCTGAAAACGTTTACCGAGAAGGCATATCTCGACTATTCGATGTATGTCATCCTTGACCGGGCCTTGCCGCATATCGGTGATGGTCTCAAGCCGGTCCAGCGGCGCATCGTGTATGCCATGTCCGAGCTGGGGCTGCTCGCTTCAGCCAAGCACAAGAAGTCCGCGCGTACGGTGGGCGACGTACTCGGCAAGTTTCATCCGCACGGTGATTCGGCCTGCTATGAAGCGATGGTGCATCTTGCCCAGTCTTTCACCACCCGCTATCCGCTGGTCGACGGCCAGGGTAACTGGGGGTCGGCGGATGATCCGAAGTCATTTGCCGCAATGCGTTATACCGAGGCGCGCCTGGCACAGTATGCCGAGGTGCTGCTGACCGAGCTGGGGCAGGGCACGGTCGACTGGACGGCCAATTTCGACGGCACGCTCGATGAGCCGGTGCTGTTGCCTGCACGCTTGCCCAATGTACTGCTGAACGGTGCGGCGGGTATCGCGGTGGGCATGGCCACGGATATTCCGCCACACAATCTGCGCGAAGTCGCCGCTGCAGCCGTGCTGTTGCTCGACAAGCCGAAGAGCACCTTCGAGGACCTGTGCGATATTATCCAGGGGCCGGACTTCCCGACGGGCGCGGAAATCATCACCCCGCGCAACGAGCTGGTAGAGGCCTATCGAAGCGGCCATGGCAGTGTGCGCATGCGCGCCTGCTACGAGGTCGAGAACGGTGAGGTCGTTATAACGGCGCTACCGTACCAGACATCCGGCGGCAAGGTGCTGGAACAGATTGCCGCGCAGATGATGGCGAAGAAACTGCCCATGGTGGAGGACCTGCGCGACGAGTCCGATCATGAGAACCCGACCCGGCTGGTGATCGTGCCGCGTTCCAACCGTGTCGATATCGACGCCCTGATGTCGCACCTGTTCTCCAGTACCGGGCTGGAACGCAGCGCGCGAATCAATCTCAACATGATCGGGCTGGATGGCAGACCGAAAACCTGGAACCTGCTTGGAATTCTGCAGGAGTGGCTGCAATTCAGGAAGGCGACTGTTACGCGCCGCCTTGAGTACCGGCTGGACAAGGTTAACCGGCGACTTCACATGCTGGATGGTTTGCTGGTTGCGTTCCTCAATCTCGATGAGGTGATCCGCATTATCCGCACCGAGGACAAGCCGAAACAGGTATTGATGAAGCGCTTCAAGCTGTCCGAGGAGCAGGTCAATTATATCCTCGATACCCGCCTGCGACAGCTTGCCCGGCTCGAGGAAATGAAGATCAAGGGCGAGCAAAAGGAGCTTGCCGCCGAGCGCGACGAGTTGAAGAAGACCCTTGGCTCAAGCCAGCGCATGAAGACACTGATCAAGAAAGAAATCCGGGAAGATGCGGAAACCTTCGGTGACGAACGCCGTTCGCAGCTGGTAACGCGTGCTGCGGCACAGGTTATGGACGAGTCGGTTCTGGTCCCGAGCGAACTTGTGACCGTAGTGTTGTCGAAAAACGGCTGGGTGAGGCTGGCAAAAGGTCACGACATCGATCCTGAAGAAATGAACTACAAGGCGGGCGACGGCTTTCTCACTGCCGCCCGCGGGCGCAGCAACCAGCAGGCCGTATTCATTGACTCGTTCGGCAAGACCTACACCTTGCCGGCGCATTCATTGCCGGGTGCGCGCGGGCAGGGCGAACCGCTGAGCGGGCGTCTGAAGCCGGCGGACGGCGCGCGTTTTGCGGGCGTAATGATGGGCGAGCCTGACCAGTTATTCCTGCTGGCCAGTGACGCGGGTTATGGTTTTGTGACGCGCCTGGAAGACACCTACACGCGTAACAAGGCCGGCAAGTCCATGCTGTCCGTGCCGAAGGGCGCCGGGGTGGTGGCGCCGGTGCCGGTCAGGTCCATCAAGGATGACTGGGTCGTGGCGGTGACGACCGAGGGCTACATGCTGGTAATTCCGCTGGATGAAGTGCCGCAAATGTCACGCGGCAAGGGTAACAAGATCATCAATATCCCGTCGGTGAAACTGAAAAGCCGGGAAGAGTATCTCGCTGCCATCGACTGTATCCAGGACGGGGAGAAGCTGACCGTCTATGCCGGCAAGAAACACAAGACCATGAAGGCGGCCGAGGTGGACGAGTTTGCAGGTGAACGTGGCCGTCGCGGTCGCAAGCTGCCACGTGGTTATCAGAAGGTCGAACGGATAGAAGTGCTTCGGTCCTGATCGTTTGTTCATGGCCGGTGGCGCCAGGTTATAACTGCCGGCGGGTTCGCGGGCAGCCCCGCTTCTGCAGGCAACTGTCGCGGAAGCGCCCGGTTACCTTTTTTGCTGGCTCTTTAACTGCTGCAGGCGTGCGAGCACCTTGTTGGCGCGCTCGGTACGTTCCCTGACGCCGGAATTCTCCGGGTCCAGTGACAGTGCTTCGTTCCAGGATTTCAGTGCTGCGTTTATTCTATCGGCACGATAAAGCGCATCACCGGTGGTCGTCAGGTGTTCGACCCGGGTGTTGAGCGCATGTTCGAGGCTGTTCTGTACAGCCATGACATCCTGGTCCTTGTTGGATGACTGCGGAATCTTGATAAAAGCGGCCCGCGCTTCCTGTAACTGGTTAGCATCGAGTGCCTGCTGCGTTTTTTCCAGCAGTTCCTCTGTCTGCTGCCTGTTTACACGGGTCTGTTTACGGTCAGTCCGGATTTTCTTGATGCTGGCCTTTTTCTGGTTTGTTTTCTTTAGTGACTGTTCGATGACCTGAAGTTCCGAATGCAATGCGATTGCTTCCGGGGTGTCGTGCAGTTTGCGCGACAGGTCCAGGCAAGCCCGGGTGGCTTTGAGGTCGTCATAAACCATGGCAAAACGTGCATGCTCCCTGAGCAGGCCGGCAATTTTTATCGCGGCAGCCTGATTAAGCTCATGTTCATGTTGCCGGTGCGTATCGGGTGGTTCGAGTTTGACGTACTCATTATAGGAGCCGCCTCTGGCTCGCCAGGTACTTGCCCCGCGCCAGCAGCTCCTCCCGCTCATTGACCCTGAGCTTGTATACACGTTCCTGTTCGATACTGTTGCGCAGCTCACGCAGCCTGCCGCTGTGCGGCAGCTTTTGCAGGCCATTCGACAGGAGTTCTACCGCGGCATGCAGCTTGCCGTCAGCTTCGAGTGTGCCTGCCTCTGTCCAGATCGACTGTTCATATTCCTGCTCATGCAACTTCAATCGTGACTGCAGGTCCGGGTTGTCCAGTGACGGATGCTTGCCAGTCAGCTGTCTGACGCGCACGTACTCGTGTTCTTCAATCAATTTGCCCAGATCGTCGGGCGAATCATCGGTAATACGAATGTTGCTGACCTGTGAGCAACCACCGGTAAGGAGTAAAATCCCGACAAGCAGGGTGACCAGGCTAATCCTGTACATTTTCGGCCTCGGTTCTTTCGAATTGCTGGATCTGGTTGAATTGCATGTCGACGATTTCCTGAAATTGCGCTGTCAACTGCTCTACCCGGTAGGTGCATACCGGCTGACTGATACCACGCAACCGGATCGACTGGTATTCACCGGCCATGACCCGGTGTCTGACGTCCTCGCGCAAATACATTTCCCTGGAAATGACGATTTCACCAGCGTTTGTTATACCGCACAGGCGCGAGGCAAGATTCACCGTATCGCCCACGACCGTATATTCCATGCGGTCCCTGGAACCCATGTTGCCGGCCAGCATGCTGCCGGTGTTGACGCCGATCCTGAACTTGACCGGGAACTGGTCCCGCTCTTCCCGTTTGCCGTTCTCGTGTGCGATCAGTTTCTGGATCAGCAATGCGCAGGTGATGGCATTGAATGCATGGTCCTTGTCCGGTTCCGGGGCGCCAAAGACCAGCATGACGCCATCACCCATGTATTTATCCACCATGCCGTGGTTTATCTCGCAAGCCTGCGTTACCAGCGTGAAATACCGGTTCAGGATAGTCACCAGGTCTTCGGGCCTGATGCGTTCGGATATCTGCGTGAAGCCCTTGATGTCGGCAAAAACAACCGTACCCTCAATGCGCTTGCCGCTCAGGCCAACGTCATCCAGGTTCGACAGTATCTGGCGTGCCACACCCGGTGACAGGTAGCGGGACAAGGCATTCTGTACCTGCGACTTTTCAAGCATGCCTTGCGACATTTCGTTAAACGCCTCCATCAGCAGGCCCAGCTCGTCCTTGCGTTGATTGCTGAACCGGTAAGAATAGTCGCCCTTGCCGATGGCATGGCTGGCATAGACCAACTGGTCAATCGGCTGGGTAATCCGTCTTCCCAATACAAATGACATGACAATACCCAGGGTGATAATGACTATCGTGGCGCCGATTATGGCGTTGATGGCCGTATGTACGGCAGACAGCATATCCGCCTGGCTGAGCGTGACTACCGCGAAACCTGCCGTCACATTCTGAAACTGTATGGGTTGCAGAAATGATAAAACAGCCTGTTCCTGGTTGCCGCCAAGGCGCCGCCAGATCCAGCTGTTCACGTTCGCTGCTCCGCTGATAATCTGGCCCAGTTTTTTCCGGGTCAGCGGGTTTTGTTCTTCCAGCAAAACACCGGCCTGGGAGATAATTTCACCATCCATCATGGCAATCGTCGTTCCCACAATACTGTTGCTGGCGAATCCGCTGGTGATCGCATCCAGGGCCAGTTTGTCGTCCGCCAGCAGTGGTTCGCTGGCGGCCCTGGCCATCAGGCGGACCAGCGTGCTGCCCTGTTCATTGAGTTGTTTTTGCAACAGCTGTGTCTGCTGCTGGACAAGGATGACGCCCAGCGACACCATGCAGCTGACAACCAGAACGGTAATGAAGAATGACAATTTGTAGGCCAGCGGAGTGCGCTGTGCCGAATTCCTGATCCGTCGGTAATTCCTGGTGAAGGACGTAAACAACTTCTGTACGCGGGTGTTGCAGGCAATGACCGTCAATGACCTGGACTGCCCGCCGTCGTTGTTTCCCGGTTCAGCGGATTTGAGTTCCGGGCCATTGTGTCGTTGCTTGCTCATCAGTGGATTGCTTCCCGGATCGCGACACTCGGGAAGGGCGTGTACAATACAGCTTTACCAGACTTTTTAACGGCACCCTCATGACTCTTATCTGTCCATTCGCCGGCTTGCGGCCGGTCAGTGCGCACGCGGCCGATGTCGTCGCGCCACCCTATGATGTGCTCAACAGCGACGAGGCCCGCGAGCGGGCCGCCGGGCGTCCATGGAGCTTTCTGCATATTTCCAAAGCGGAAATCGACCTTCCGGAAGGCACTGATCCGCATGCGCCCGAAGTTTATACCCGTGCCGCGGAAAACCTCCGGCACATGGTTGAAGCCGGGGTGCTGGTCCGCGATGACGCTCCCTGCTATTACATTTACCGTCTCAGGATGGGTGAACACTCCCAGACCGGACTGGTGGCTGCTGCGTCTATTGCCGCTTACGACAGCAACCGTATCCGCAAGCATGAGTTCACCCGGCCAGACAAGGAGGATGACCGGGTCCGGCAGATCGAGGCGCTCAATGCGCAAACCGGCCCGGTGCTGCTCGCATGCAAGTCCAGTCCCGTTGTGAACGCCCTGCTTGCGCGTATTACGCAGGGCGATCCCGATGTGGACCTTGTGGCGGATGACGGCATCGCTCACAGTCTCTGGGTCGTGCGCGATGATCAACAGCTTGCTGACATTACGCGCGAGTTCGATGCCATGCCGGCCCTGTACATTGCAGATGGCCACCACCGCTCGGCCGCTGCCTCGCGGGTAGCGGCGGGGCGTGGAGGAAAAGACGGGGGAGGTACTTTTCTCACGGTCATCTTCCCGCATGACCAGATGCTGATTCTCGATTACAACCGCGTGGTCCGCGACCTGTCCGGCATGTCGCAGGAGAACTTCCTCGCGCGGCTGAATGACTGTTTCAGCGTACGCCCGTCCACCACTGCCGTGAGCCCGGGTGGCACCGGGACGTTTGGCATGTACCTGCCGGGTCAATGGTACGAGTTGCAGATTGAATCCGCGCGGGTTCCGGTCGACCCGGTCGGCCGACTGGACGTCAGTTTGCTTGCTGATAACCTGCTTGCACCCTTGCTTGGCATCGGCGATCCCCGGCGTGATCGTCGCATCGATTTTGTTGGTGGTATCAGGGGTCTCGCGGAACTGGAGCGCCGTGTTGACAGCGGCGAAATGGCCGTGGCTTTTTCCTTGTATCCGACCGGGATGGAGGACCTTATGGCCGTGGCGGACGCCGGCGAAGTCATGCCGCCGAAGTCCACGTGGTTCGAACCCAAACTCGCAGACGGTCTGGTTTCCCTGTTGCTCGATTGATTCGCCGAACGACGATGACAGACCGGCATATGCAGTCGGTAGCCGGCTATGTATCACCTGGTTGCAGTGACAGAACATTCCTTTCTCTCCGTCTAGACGATTTCGCTTTCAAACTCGTAGCCGAGTTCCTTGTCGGGTTCCTGGACGAAATAACCTTGTATGTAGTCGACACCGTTCTGCCATAACAAGGCCAGCAGGTTGGCATCATCAACGCACTCTGCAATGCAGATGATCTCGTTTTCCCTGGCAGCATCGATAATGGACTTGATTTTTTTCTCGACATCCTTGTTATTGCGTAACTGCCCGATCAGGGTGCCGTCAATCTTGATAATATCCGCATCGATGTGTTTCAACAGTTGTGCATGGTCTACAAGGCCGAAGTGTTCCACGGCGATCCTGCAACCAAGGTTCTGCATTGCCGTCACAAAAGTTTTTGCATTTACCAGGTTATTGGCTGCGCACCGTTCGGCAATCTCGAATACGATGCATTTACTATCGAGCTGGTATTCCTGTACCTTGTTACTGATCCACTCGGCTGACGCCGGGTCGGCCATTGTTGATTCCGAGACCTTGATGTAGAAGCTGGCGTCATAATCCTTGCCGTATTCGGAAAGTGTCGTGAAGGCCTTGTTTATGACCCAGTGGTCGACTTCATTCGCTACACCCAGCCTTCCCGCAATCGACAGGAACTGTCCCGGCATGATGACATTTCCTTCAGCATCGAGGATCCTGAGCAGCACCTCGTAGTGCTGGGATGTATCTCCCTTGAGGCTGACAATCGGCTGGTATACGAGAAAGAAGCGTTCATTGTCGATGGTCTCCCTTATGATCTGGTCAGCATCATGACGCATATCCAGTCCTATTGATTCATCGACTACGGTGCTATGTGTATGGATCTGGTTGCCGCCCGATGTGCGTGCCACCTCGCAGGCCATATCGGCATAGGAGATGACTGTCTGGACGTCGGCGGAATGCTGGTTGATCGGGCAGATGCCGATACTGGCGGTCATGGTGAAGGCGCGGCCGTCTATCTCGGTCAGGTGGTCGGAAATTCTTTTTAGCAGGATTTCACAGGAGGCCTGCAGTTTTTCCATGTCCGTATCCTGCTTCAGCATTGTAAAAACGCACTCACCGAAGCGTGACAGCAGATCATGCTGGCCGCGTTCCTTCTCGAGCAGGCCGGCTATATCCCGCAATACCAGGTCGCTGGAAGCGATACCGGCCTCTTCCCGTATTACCTTGAAGTTATCGAGGGTCAGGTATACAAGCGCACGCTGCCGGCCGTCTTTGCCGCTGGAATTTATTTGCTCCTCGAGCATTCGCATAAAGTGTTGCCGGTTCCATAAATCCGTCAGCATGTCCTTGCGCGACAGCGTTTTGATTTTCTTCTCGAGTTCGCTGTTATTGCCGGTATTAACGCGAATGATAATCTGTGTGCATGACTCACCATCCATGGTTGCGGGCGAGAACTCCATGGTGGCATTGAACAGTTCGCCATTGGGGCTGACGCAGTCGATCTCCAGCAGGTTATCCGTATTGGTTTTTGCACTGTAATTTTTCAGGAAGTTTCTGAACGTGTCTTGCTGGCTGCTGCTGATCATGTCAAGCACCGGCATGCATTCGATGTCGTCCCTTGATTTGACATCGAACAGGTCCATATATGGCTTGTTCGCGTATACGTGCATTCCGTCATGGATATATGCGATTGCATCACTCGAGTTCTCGATCAGTGCGTGGCAGCGTTTTTCGCTGGCCTGCAGTACATCGGAGAAAGATTCCAGCTTGTGCCTCAGCCTGACGATTTCGACTTCATGTTTGAATACCGCGTGCATATGGTCAGGACGGTCGTAGGAAACAAGTGCAGCGATGCCGGCTTTCCTGGCAGTCACTACCGTGTCTTCGGATGCCTCGTCGGCAATCGCGATGACTGGCGTTTTAATATGTTGTTTGTCGAGAGCAGCCTTGACGCTGGCGGCATCGGGCAGGCCGTCTCCACTGCCGCAGACCAGGATGTCCGGGACCTGTTCGGCCAGCGAGGTTTCCAGTGATGCCAGTTCCGTCGCATGTTTCAGGTCGATTTTGTGCCCGGCATTTCTCAGTTCATTTGCCAGTGACTCCGCGTCGCTGCGACTTTCCTCGATAACGAGCAACTGTAGATTCTGGTTGTTTGTCACTGCCTGGCCTCGCTTGCATGGTCCATACCTGCAACCTGTGAGATCGCGGGCAGGATGGACCGCTGGATTTCTCAGGTTCCGACTGAAGATTTTTCGGCCATGTCGGGGATCTCTTGAATACTCACTAATATATGTAACACTGTTACCGGCAGCGCGGGGCGGGTGTTTTCAGCGGCCGTTTTTCCTGATAGCATGCAAGTTGCTGAATATTTAGTGTTTAATTGCCTGCGCAGGGGGATATAATGACCGCGGGCGAACCTGGAGAGCAGAATGCATTCGATTACCGTCAGACCCGAAAGCAGTGAGGACATACGTGCCATCGACGTGGTACATATTAGTGCTTTTGGCGGCGAAGCCGAGGCACAGCTGGTCAGCACCCTGCGTGAATCGGCAACTTACAACAGGGAGTTATCGCTGGTTGCGGAGCTGAACGGGCGGATCGTCGGCCATGTCCTGCTGACGCGCGTGCCGTTGCGCAGGGAAGGCGAGGAAAAGCATGTGCTGGCACTGGGGCCGATGTCTGTCGTGCCGTCGCAGAGCCATCGCGGTATCGGCTCCAAGTTGATTCAGGCTGCGATTATGCTGGCCAGGGACAAGGGGTATGGCTCGATCGTGGTCCTTGGCCACCCCGAGTACTACAGGCGCTTCGGCTTCATCGTGGCAAAGGAACTGGGTGTCAGCTGCAACTTGCCGGCACCGGAAGATGCCATGACGGTCATGGAGATCGTGGATGGTAACCTGGCCGGCGGTGGACACATCGAGTATCCGGAGCCGTTTGTAGAACTTTATTGAGATTGTTCTGACTGGCTGATTGGAACATACCGGTCAGCTTGTTCCTTGCAGTAAACACGCCATTCCTTCCGGGCTACTCCGCTTCGGCCTCCTGTGGCGAGTAGTAGTATTGCGCGAACCGGCCGGTGTTTTCCAGTTGCCGGGTGAGTGTTATATCCCTGGTGACGTCATCGATTTCCAGTATCGAGCTGCAGCCTGTCCGGAATGGCAGGCAGGGCAGTATCAGGGAATCCTGCTGGGCAAGGGCTTCAATGCCCGGCAGCATGATCCCCTGCATCTTGTTGATGGCTGCGATATGGCGGCCGACGTCATCATTCCTGACATAGGCCCAGACTGGAACGGCGCCCGGTGACAGCATCTGGAGGCCCAGTTCCAGACCGTATTCCGACGTGAATTTCATCCAGCGGATCACGCCCAGTTGCCATGCATCCTGGGCCTGCGCTTCCTGGTTGATGATGGCCACCAGCTCGCCAACCTGCGCGCAGGACGTATCACTGTTCTCCCACAACAGGCAGTAACCGGCGGCGCTCATGTCTGCAATCTTCCAGAACTCGACGTGTGCACCCGGTTCTTCATTTGCTGCATAACTGCCATGCAACGGGTTGCTATCTGACGCCTGGGCGCTCGCGGTAGTCCGGTCGCCACTGAAATAGGGGTCGATATTGATCTCCACGGTACGATCGAAGGTCGGGTCCTGTAACCACGCACTATCCATGATGGTTTCGTCGGAATTATCAGGCTGTGTCTGCGGGCCGCTGACCAGTTTGTGGATGCTGTTGAGGCCGACGACCAGTTTGACCGGCAGTATGGAGGATGTCCCGTGTCTCGCAAACCTGCGTTTGGGCATGGCACCCCAGGCGAGTATCAGCTGTTGCAGCGTATCCTTGTTGCCAATGCCGGAATGATTGCTGCGCAGGGTATTGTCCAGTGTTGCACGTAACCGGTCGGCAACCGCGCGGGTATCAAGTATACGGACGTGGTACCGGTCGGATTCCGCCTCAGCCTGCAGGTTGCGATATGCGGGAGGATTGTCCGAATGCAGGTCGACCGAAAAAAGCCCGTTCGCCGTGTCTGATTCAGCTGCCTGCAGGCTGCAGAAGCTGGCCCAGTCGACCAGGGCGTTGTAGGCAAAATGTATTTCGTTCTGTTGCAGGCGATAGGGGCAGGCCAGGGACAGCAACAGGATTTGCTTGTAGATGGTTTCGATGTTACTGGTATCCGGCTTGAGGAGGGTGGTATCCGTGATCGACAGGCGGCTGTTGCCGCATTCCTCGGCCAGGGCGTACAGCGAGTGTATGCTGCGCCATAACCCTTCCTGGAATTGCCGGTAGATCTGGTAGTGGCCAAGCAGTATCTCGCTCAGATAGCGCAGGGAACGATGTATTGCCACGGCCAGCTGCTGGTTTTGTGCGCTGTTCCGCCCGAGATCATCCACCAGGACGCGGTAACCGGTCGCCATCCGGTTGAACAGTTCCAGTGCCTGGTCGGCCTTTTCGGTATAGCGCGCCTGCAACGGCAGCGGTTTACCCAGGAATTCCCGTTTGAGTGCATCGATGACGCAAATGACGGGAGTGGACAGTATTTCGAGCGACTCGTTGCGGATGTGCGGTGGCAGTTCGAGGTGGTTGATTTGGTCAAGTGCATCGACCAGCAACTGCCGGGTCATCTCCGTATTGAGCAGCGGCAGCTTGTTCGTCCAGTCGCGCAGAAAATCCGGGCTGGTATCGATGCTTTGCTGGTCAGGTTTTTCGCGTCGCGGCAGATCCAGATTCATAGCTGAATCATCCATGCTTTCTGCAGAATTTTCAATAGTAATCAGTCTGCTAGTAGATCGGCGTCTTGCCGTGCTCGCTGGAGATTTCCCTCACCAGTCGCGGAACCAGGTAGCCCGGCAGCCTGTTACGCAGCGACTTCAACAGGTCGCAGGCGCGCGCATCATCGACTTCGAAGTGCGCCGCGCCCTGCACCCGGTCCAGTTGATGCAGGTAATAGGGCAGCACGCCGGCAGCAAACAGTTTCTCGCTGAGCAGGCCTAGTGTATCCGCATCATCATTGATGCCGCGCAGCAATACCGACTGGTTGAGTAATGTGACCCCGGATTTCGACAGCAGGTGCAGCGCATCCGCAACCTGCCGGTCGATCTCATTCGGGTGGTTGCTGTGGATGACAAACACTATTTTCATCGCCTGTTTCGCTATCCATGCCAGTAGTCCGTCGTCGATACGTTCCGGCAGCACCACCGGCAGGCGCGTATGGATGCGCAGGGTGTGCAGATGAGGCAAATTGACCAGCTGATCGGTCAGGTGGTACAGCCGTTCATCGGTCAGCGATAACGGGTCGCCGCCGCTCAATATGAGTTCATGGATATCGGTATGATCTGCAAGGTACCCGACAGCCTGTTTCCAGTGCGCGGTTGCAGGGTTGGCATCGCTATAGGGGAAATGGCGCCGAAAGCAGTACCTGCAGTGTATGGCGCAGGCCCCCGTGACGGTCAACAGTGCACGGCCATGATACTTGTGCAACAGGCCGGGAACGGGCATGAAGCCGGCCTCATGCAATGGATCGCGCAAATAGCCGGCAGCCGTTTCCATTTCTTCACCCACAGGTAATACCTGCAGCAGCAGCGGGTCATTCGCATTGCCCCTGGACATACGCTTCACAAAACCGGCCGGTACCCGCAGCGGGAAACTGTTTTCCAGCGGATGGATTTTCAGTTCTCCGGGCTCGATATCCAGCATTTGCAGCAGTTCTTCGCTGGAACGCACAACATTCGCCATTGACGACTGCCAGGCCGGAATATGTCCCGTGGCGCTTATTCGAGGTATGATAGCAGGCGTTTTACCGGTCATAACATAATCGAGATTCGGGGACTGGACACACACATGGCATCTTACAGTACTAATGAGTTCAAGGGCGGCCTGAAAATCATGCTTGACGGTGATCCGTGCGCCATCATCGAAAATGAATTCGTAAAACCCGGCAAGGGCCAGGCATTCAACCGCGTAAAGATACGCAACCTGAAGACCGGCCGTGTCATCGAGCGCACGTTCAAATCGGGCGAATCGGTGGAGGCCGCCGATGTCATGGATTTCGATCTCCAGTATCTTTACACGGATGGTGAATTCTGGCATTTCATGGACCCGAAGACCTACGAACAGCAGGCCGCGGATGCCACGGCAGTCGGTGATGCCAAGCTGTGGCTGAAGGAACAGGACATGTGCCAGGTGACGCTGTGGAATGGTGCACCCCTGGCTGTGACTCCGCCGAATTTTGTGCTGCTCGCGGTGACGGATACCGATCCTGGTGTGCGTGGCGATACCTCGGGGGGTGGCGGCAAGCCGGCAACGCTGGAGACCGGGGCGGTGGTGCGCGTACCGTTATTTGTCGATATTGGCGAAATTCTCAAAATCGATACGCGTACCGGTGAGTACGTGGGACGTGCCAGGGAATAACACGCCGGGCGTGTCCGACTTACAGCAAACGGATGGTGACTGGCGTCCGTCGGCCACGCTGGACGTCCTGAAGCTCAGGGCCACTTTACTCGCGCGTATACGCCGCTATTTTGCGGACCGGGATGTGCTCGAAGTCGATACGCCGGCGTTGTCGGCCGCAGCGTCAACGGATCCCGCGATCCACAGTTTTAACACCACCTGGCACGGGCCTGGCGCGCGCAACGGCAGCACGTGTTACCTGCATACCTCCCCCGAATTTCCGATGAAACGCCTGCTGGCTGCCGGCAGCGGTGACATCTACCAGGTGTGCAAGGTTTTCCGCGACAACGAGCAGGGCGACTTGCATAATCCCGAATTCACCCTGCTGGAGTGGTACCGGACCGGGTTTGACCATCTCGATCTCATGGATGACGTGGAGCGTCTGTTGAGTGCAATACTGGTTGATATCATGCCCGACAGGGACGTACAGCACTGGACATACCGCGAGCTGTTCCTGGAATTTACCGCTATCGACCCATTCGCGGCGACGGCTGACGGTATTAGCGCCATGCTTGAACGGCAGCACAACATTTCGCCGGTCGGTATGCGGGACGCGCCACTGGATGCCTGGCTCGACCTGGTGATGACGCATGTCATCGAACCGGAATTGCGGCGGGGGCTGGTATTCGTCAGGGATTACCCGGCAAGCCAGGCAGCGCTTGCCCGCCTGCGTTCCGGCAATCCGACGGTTGCTGCGCGTTTCGAGGCCTACCTGGATGGTGTCGAAATAGCCAATGGCTTTCACGAACTGGCGGATGCGGATGAGCAGCGACGGCGGTTTGCGGATGAAAACGGGAGGCGCCGTCGACTGGGGCTCGAACCGGCACCGGTCGATGAGCGCTTGCTCGCTGCGCTGCAGGCCGGTTTGCCGAATTGTGCGGGAGTGGCGCTGGGGCTCGATCGTCTCCTGATGCTCGCATGTGACACCGGGCAGGTGGATGCGGTCATGGCATTTCCCTTCGCCATCGCATGAGACACTTGTAACCGCCGGCGACATCCAAGAGACTTGCACTCTATGCCCGAACAGGAATCCAATCCGGCCGCTGTAAAGACTGCAGCCGATGCCCTCTTATGCAGCGGCCAGTGGACGGTCAACGGTGTCGGCAGGCTGCGCGCGGGCATGGACAGGCTGGATCTGCCGCAGGGTAAATCCGTGACACTGGACGGCAGTGCGATCACCGCGATGGATACCACCGGTGCCTGGCTGTTGCTGCAACTGCAACAACGCCTGGAAACTGCCGGTGCTGCTGTAACCCGTGCCGAATTCGCACCGGCGCACAAACGTTTGCTCGACTATATCGCAGGCGAGCAACTCGAGGCGGGCGATGTGGCGGTACGTGCGTCACGGCCGTCCTGGCTGGCGACATGGTCTTCGTATTACAACGATATGATCAGCTTTCTCGCCTTTATCGGCGAGAACATCATTGCACTGCTGCGCGCTGTCACCCACCCGGGACGAATACGCTGGCATGAGTTGTTCGATGATGTCTATCAAACCGGCGTTCACGCCTTGCCGATTGTCGGTTTGCTGTCTTTCCTGATGGGTGTCGTGATCGCCTACCAGGGGGCCGTACAGCTGAAACTTTACGGTGCAAACATCTATATTGCCGACCTGGTCGGTTACTCGATGTTGCGCGAGCTGGCACCGCTGCTGACCGCTATCCTGGTCTGTGGCCGCACCGGTTCCTCCTACGCGGCGAAGATCGGCACCATGAAGGTCAGGGAGGAGATAGCGGCACTGCAGACCATCGGCGTCTCGCCCATCGACCTGCTGGTCCTGCCGAAACTGATGTCGCTGATTATCGTATTGCCATTGTTGTCGGTGTATGCCGATATCCTCTCCGTGTTCGGCGGCATGGTCATGGCCAATGCCCAGCTCGGTATCAGCTTCAACGCCTTCCTGGAGCGGCTGGAAGAGGCCATTACAATATCAACCTTCATGATCGGTATCGGCAAGGCGCCGGTGTTCGCCGCCATCATCGCCATCGTCGGTTGTTACCAGGGATTCAAGGTCGAGGGCAGCGCGGAAAGCGTGGGGCGGCATACCACCATCAGCGTGGTGCAGTCGATCTTCCTGGTCATCGTCGTCGATGCCATGTTCTCCATCCTGTTCAGTATGCTGGGCGTGTGAATGACATGTCCATGACGGAAAGCGCAACGGCAGAACGACACGATCCCGAACAGCGCGAGGTCATAATCCGCATGCGCGGCGTCAGGACCGTGTTCGGCAAGCGTGTCATTCATGACGGGATTGACCTGGATGTCTATCGCGGCGAAGTGATGGCGCTGGTCGGCGGCAGCGGCAGCGGCAAGAGCACCCTGATGCGCGAGATGATCATGTTGCACCGGCCGGACAGCGGCTCGGTGCAGTTGTTCGGCACCGAACTGATGGGCGTGAAAGACGCCGTGGCCCAGCAGCTGCGCCGCCGGCTCGGTGTATTGTTCCAGCAGGGTGCGCTGTTCAGCGGCATGACCGTGTTGCAGAATACCGGCATGCCCCTGCGTGAGCATACCCGGCTTGATGAAGACATGATCGATTCCCTGGCGCGTGTCAAGATTGCGCAGGCCGGTCTGCCGCCGGAGGCGGCCGCCCTCTACCCGAGCGAGCTCAGTGGCGGCATGATCAAGCGCGCTGCACTGGCGCGCGCCATGGCACTGGACCCGGAAATCCTGTTTCTCGACGAGCCGACGTCCGGCCTGGATCCGACCAGTGCCGGTTCTTTTGACGAGCTGCTGCTGAACCTGAAAGAAATGCTGGGCCTGACGGTACTGATGGTGACGCATGACCTGGACTCATTGTGGAAAGTATCAGACCGCGTTGCGGTGCTGGGAGGTGGTAAACTGCAGGGCGTCGATTCGATGGAGTCATTATCGAAGTCCACGAATCCGCATATCCGGGAATACTTTCAAGGGCCGCGCGCGCAGCGTGCACAGGAGCGTAGATGACGAACAGGTTCAATTATGCACTGGTCGGTCTGTTTGTGCTGGTGCTGGGGGCTGCCTGGCTGGTGATCAGCCTGTGGCTGACGATGGGGGATTACAGGACTCAGTATACGATCTACCGGGTGTACATCGACGAGTCCGTGTCCGGACTCTACCGGGACGCGCCGGTCAAGTACCGGGGCGTGGAGGTCGGCAAGGTGACCGGCATCGATCTCAACCCGGACGTTCCGGACCAGGTGCAATTGACACTCGACGTGGTTTCCAGCACGCCGATTCGCGAGGATACCGTGGCGGAACTGTCGGTGCAGGGACTGACCGGTATCGCGTTCCTGGAACTGAAGGGCGGCACGCTGGAGGCGCCGGTATTGACAGCGGAGAAGGGGCAGCCCTACCCGGTCATTCCGTCCGCGCCCTCGTTTTTCGCGCGGCTGGATATGTCGGGTACCGAGCTGATCGCG
Organism: uncultured Halobacteria archaeon; assembly: GCA_963768575.1. Classification (GTDB taxonomy): domain Bacteria; phylum Pseudomonadota; class Gammaproteobacteria; order UBA9214; family UBA9214; genus UBA9214. Next base: position 165,314 of record CAVYIJ010000013.1, on the reverse strand, counting down.
AATTTCAATGCACTGGCCAACAGCCTGGTGAAGCTGCTGGACGCGGACGGGCGGCGCTCGGTGCGGGAGATACTGGTTAATATCAGCACCATTACCGGGGCGCTGGCCAACCGGAAAGACGAACTCGAACAGACCGTCACCAGTACTGCGCGGTTGATGGAAAACAGTGCAGTGGCCTCGAAAGAGCTGCAACCGCTGCTGGTGCAATTCGATGAGACGGCAAAGTCCGTCGAGGACATGGCCGACCGGTTCGCCAGCGCCGGCGAGAGCCTCAACCGCTATGTCGATAGCAGCGGTTCGGGTGTGCAGCAGTTCAGCCAGCAGACACTGCCGGAATTCGGTGCCCTGATCAATGAGCTGCGCCAGCTGGCGAACACCCTGCAGCATGTCGGAAAAAAACTCGAGGATGATCCGCGTGTACTTATATACGGAAATGAATTGCAACAGCCGGGCCCGGGAGAATAGCTTGATGTCGTTACTGTTCAGGTATGCAGCTCTCCTCGTTCCGGGTTTGTTTTTACTGTCCGGCTGCACGTTGCTGCCGGACCCGAAGCCGGTGGCGCAGGACAAGTACCTGCTGGAGTACAGTGCGTCGGGAACCGTGACTGACATAAAGAAAGACGTGCCTGTCATAATAGTCACTGAACCGCGCGCGCATGGCGGGTATGACACGTCGCGTATTGCCTACAAGCAACAACAATTTGGTTTGCGCTATTACGTCAAGAGCCGCTGGGCCGATACGCCGACGCGCATGCTGGCGCCGTTGATGACCGAGGCGATGAATGAAACCGGGAATTTTCTGGCCCTGTATGCGACGCCCGGTGCGGTTACCGCGCGTTACCGCCTCGATACCGAGTTGATCAACTTTTACCAGGATTTTACCCGGCAGCCGAGCGAGGCGCATATCACGTTGCGCGCACAACTGGTCAACCTGAACGGAAACCGGGTAATGGCCACATAAATTGTTCGATGTCAGGGAAGTCGCCGGCTCAGAGGACACCGTTGGCGGCGTGCAGGCGGCCAACCGCGCGACCGGGCGATTGCTGGCCGACCTGCTGCAATTCTGTACAAGCCAGATTAACTGATTCGTAACCGTCATGCTGTCTGATATTCACGTGGTGCTGAGTCACACCAGCCATCCCGGAAATATCGGCGCCGCCGCGCGCGCGATGAAAACCATGGCGATGCCCAGCCTGTCGCTGGTCAATCCACTGCACTACCCGCATGCCGAAGCGACTGCGCGTGCTTCAGGTGCGGACGATATACTGGCAAATGCCAGGGTGTTCGATGACATCGATTCGGCAGTGGCGGAACATCACCTGATAATCGGCGCCAGTACACGTGTCCGCAGTATTCCCTGTCCGGTCATCAGTCCGGCCGAGTGCGCGCGCCTGGCCTGTGCCGGGAGCAGGACCGGCAAGGTCGCCCTGTTGTTCGGCTGTGAACAATCGGGCCTCAGTAATGCCGAAATCGACCGCTGTCACAAACTCGTGCAGATCCCGGCCAACCCGGACTACAGTTCACTGAACCTCGCGGCCGCGGTGCAGATTATCTGTTACGAGATATATGTCGCAGCGCTGGGCGGTGTCGACGCGGAACAGACACAAATCCGGGACCCGGTATCAGCCGAAGAGATGGAGCGTTTCTTCCAGCACCTGGAGCAGACACTGGTGCAGCTCGGTTTTCTCGACCCGGCCAACCCGCGCCAGTTGATGCGCCGACTGCGGCGGATGTATAACCGCACGCGTCCGGATGAAAACGAGGTGAATATTCTGCGTGGCATGTTGTCTGCCGCGCAGGATGCAGTTAAACAGCAGAGTTGATGCGGTTTTACTGTCAACCGGTGGGCTGCTGTCATACACTGTTTGTGACGCCGGCTGGCCAGCACGTTCCGGTTCGCATGCAGAACCGGCCGGTTTATACATACGTCCCGACTCGACTGCAGAATAAAGATATGTTTGACAGAATTAAGGAAGATATCCGTTGTGTATTCGAGCGTGACCCGGCTGCGCGCAATTCCTTCGATGTACTGACGACCTATCCCGGAATACATGCCGTCTTGATGCACCGCTGGAGCCACTGGCTGTGGTCGCACGGGCTCAAATGGCTTGCGCGTGTATTTTCGAACATCGCCCGCTGGTATACGGGGATCGAGATTCACCCGGGTGCGATTATCGGGCGGCGTTTCTTTATCGATCATGGCATGGGCGTGGTGATTGGCGAGACCACCGAGATCGGCGATGATTGCACGCTGTACCACGGTGTCACGCTGGGCGGCACCAGCTGGGACAAGGGTAAACGTCACCCGACGCTGCACAATAATGTCGTCATTGGCGCCGGGGCAAAGGTGCTGGGACCCATTGTGATCGAGGATGGCGCGCGCATCGGGTCCAATGCGGTGGTATTGAAGAGCGTTGCAAAGGACATGACAGTGGTCGGCGTACCCGGCAGACTGGTGCTTCCGCCCGATGAGCACGATGCCAAGCGCCAGGCAATCGCCAGGAAAATGGGTTTCGACGCGTATGGAGCGACCAGCGACATGCCGGACCCGGTGGCCAATGCAGTCAACGGTATTCTCGACCATATTCACGTCATGGATAAGCGTCTCGAGGAAATGTGCAAGGGCCTCAAGGACCTGGGTGCGGAGATCGGCGATCTGAATCTGCCGAATATCGATTCGTGTGCATTGAAAAATGACGATACGCAGGAAATTGATTCAGCGGGTGGGCCGGAAAATGAACAGGACAGGCAGGGGCACGGCTCCTGACTGGCGGCAAGGTGACATTTGCATGAAACTGACCAGCAAGGGACGTTACGCAGTTACGGCCATTCTGGACCTGGCTTTTCATACCGGGTCGGGCCCGGTGCCATTGCCTCATATCGCCAGGCGTCAGGATATCTCGCTCGCATACCTCGAACAATTATTCGCCCGTCTGCGCAAGGAGGGGCTGGTCACCAGTACCCGCGGGCCAGGTGGTGGTTACAGTCTGGGCGGGGCTGCGGCGGGGATTACCGTTGCGGCTGTGATCGCTGCCGTCGATGAATGTGTCGACAACACCTCCTGCAGCGGCGCGAGCGATTGCCATGACGGCGAGCAGTGCCTCACCCATGAATTGTGGGAAGACCTCGGTAGCCAGATTTTCGAATTCCTCGACAATATCACCCTGCAGGACCTGCTCGATGAGGAAGGCGACTGCCGTGTCGAGACACGCCAGGATTCGAAAAACCCGTTATTACCCGTATGATTATGTGGGATTACCGGGCCCTGTCCCGCAGACCGGGCGGGGGCTGGTGCTGAGAATCCGTCCCGAAAAGCGATTATTCCGCTGTTTTCTGCAAATTTGCGATGCGGCTCACACATAATATTGTCATGCGTCACGGACGTTTGCGCAGGGTTGCCGTTAAGGTAGTCAGCAATGAAGCAAACATTTGTGGAGACAGCGTGATGAACAAGATACTGGGACTGGCATTTGTTGTGTACTTACTGGGTGATCCCAGCCTGAGCATGCTCGAAGGTTTGAGCATTAGCACGGACTACGTTGTTGCACTGGTGGCAGCACTCATAACGATCCCCTGGGTAACTTCACAATTCGACAACTGACCTCGTGCCCTGGCGGCCCGACACCGCCATGCGTGGAGTTACCCATCCGCCGGCCCTGGCAAACGCCAGGGCCGGTTTTTTTATGTCCATGGATCTACGTAGAGATAGTGCGAAAACCCGGCAGTTAAGTCTCGCGCAAAGCCGCAGAGGCGCAAAGGAAAACCAGTACCGACCACAGTGTACGCAGAGGCCACAGAGAATAAATAACTACTCGTTCTTTATCCCGTCAGGCAGGCGCGGATGCCCGCAAATAAATTTGTGTCTTTGCGGCTTTGCGCGAGAGTTTTCTTTTCGGGAAAAAACAGCTAAACCTGTTTAACCCATACCAGCAGCCGGTTGTTCACCGGCATTTCGTGGTCGGCCTGCAGCTGCAAGCCGTTGCTCCCGGCCAGCGCATCGAGGTCCTCTAGATTGCGTATGCCGCTGTCCGGGTCACGGCTTTTCAGCCAGGCATCGAAGTCTTCATTGCTCGGGCTGGTGTAGGCATTGTTGTAGTTGAACGGGCCGTACAGGCACAGGCTCGCGCCCGCCCGCAGTACACGCCCGACACCCGCGAACATGCTTTCAACCATCGGCCAGCTCATGATGTGTGCGGTGTTTGCGCTGAATACGCCATCGTAAACCTGGACTGGCCACGGCCCCCTCACGACATCCAGTACCAGCGGGGGGCGCACGTTGTCGAGACCGGCCGCATCGATCCAGGCCTGAATACTGTCATGACTTGCCGGGAGATCACTCGTCTGCCACTGCAGGTGTGGCATGTGCTGGCCAAAATATACGGCGTGCTGCCCGGTGCCGCTGCCGATCTCCAGGACCTGTTGCGCGCTGCAAAATGTTTTCCGGATAACGGCAAGGATCGGGTCCTTGTTCTGTTCACAGGCTTCGGAGTATTGCTTCATGATGCCCGTTCTACAGAGCCGGCGGGGAATGCACAAGGGGGCCGGACCGTTACCGGCCCGGCCCCCCTGGTATCCATTCCGATTACTTGACGGAAATCTTTTTCGGTTCGGGCTTTTCCTGTTTCGGAATGCCGATTTCAAGTACACCGTCATTGACGGTGGCGTTGATATTGTCGGTATTTACCGTGTCAGGTAGCGTGAACTGGCGCATGAACACACCGTGGACGCGTTCCTTGCGGTGAAATCCCTCGCGGGTTTCCTCGTTCTCGCTTTTACGTTCGCCCTTGATGGTCAGCACACCGTCTACCAGCGTCACCTCGACGTCCTCACGCTTGACACCCGGGATGTCGGCGATGAGCAGGAAACGGTCCTGTTCCTCGCGGATATCGACCGCCGGCGCCCAGTTACGCTCCTCGTTGGCAGCCGGCATGGCACGCGAGTTGTTAAACAGGCGGTTGATTTCGTGATTGAACTGATCGAACAGGTTAATTGGTTCATAACGTACTAAAGACATGGTCTGCCTCCTGAAAAAAATGGTTGTCACAAATGACTTAACTCCTAGATCGGGGCAGCCAGAAGGATTTCAAGGGCCGGAAATGAAGGGATGGAAAATTTGATAAATACAGGATGTCATTGCGAGCGCGGTGTGCCGGGAGACGGTAAGGCCGGGACGGTCAACAGGCTGCCACGGGCCATGCCTGCTTGAACAGCCGGGAGCGGCCAGGAAAGTAATACTTATATTAGAAACAATTAATTAGATAATTATTTCGTCGCTCCGTTTCACGCCATGGCGCGTTATTATTTCATCCGCGCGCGCTGACCGGTGGTCGACGGGACATCTCAATACCCCAGCAGGCGGGCGCCCTGGTAGAAGACAAAACTGGCTACCCATGCCAGCGACAGCGACCAGACGAGGCTGAGGCCGGCGAATTTCCAGCTGCGGGATTCGCTCAGCTGTGTGGCGATGGTCGACAGGCAGGGTGTATAGAGCAGCACGAACAGCATGAAACTGATCGCCTGCACCAGGTCCATCTGGGTGGCGAGGTAGCCGGTCAGGGCGGCGCCTTCCAGCCCGGTCATCGCCACCAGGGCGCCGATGACGATCTCCTTGGCGACGAAGCCGAACAGCAATACCACCGCCATGGCGGCACTGATGCCAATCGGATCAAGTGCCGGCCTGAGCCATTCCCCCAGCATGCTCGCATAGGTACCGGCCCCGCCCGGAGTACTGCCTGCCGGGAAGTGAGTCAGCAGCCACACCAGTATCACGCCGGTAACGATGAAAGTGCTGGCACGGCGCAGGAAGTGCGACACTTCGTGCCAGCCTCGCAACAGCACCTGTTTCAGGACCGGGGCACGATACGGTGGCAGTTCCAGCACGAAAGGCTCGTCGCTTTTCAGGCGGCGGCCGAATACCAGTGCGGTGAGGAAGGCTGCGGCAAAGCTGGCGACGTACATGGAAAACAGTACCAGTGGCGCCTGCTGCGCACTGAACAATGCCGCGATGATAAACACGAAAACCTGCAGCCGTGCCGAACACAGCGAGAAGGGGATTACCAGCATGCTCAACCAGCGCAATGCGCGACTGCGCATCACGCGCGTTCCCATCAATGCGGGAACATTGCAGCCGAAGCCCATCAGGATCATGACGAAGCCGCGGCCGTCCAGCCCCATACGCGCCATGAGTGAATCGGTCAGGAAGGCCGCCCGGGCCAGGTAGCCACTGTCCTCGACGATTGCCATAAAAAAGAAGAACAGGATGATCACCGGTACAAACGAGGCAACCGTACCGATCCCGTCGTACAGGCCGTTAACGAAGAAACCGTACAGCATTGCAGGCAGTACATCTGCCAGCGGTTCCAGCGCCAGTGCCCGAAACAGGTCCAGCATCCAGGCTACTGCATCCTGCAGCGGTGCACCGATTGTATAAACGGCCTGGAATACCAGGAACATTGCCGCAAAAAACAGCGGCAGTCCCAGTACCGGGTGCAACAGTACCCGGTCGATACGCTCGGTAATTTTGCGTACCAGTTTGCCGGGCGAGGAAATATATTGACCCACCAGTGCGTCGGAGCGCTCGACCAGTTCATCATCGGCATGCAGGTTGTTGCGAATGTCTTTCAGTGACGGTGTCGAGGCATGGGCGATGGCGCTTGTGATTGCATCGCGCGCCTCGTTGAAGCCGCTGCCGTGACGGGCGCTCAGCAACTTCACCGGGCAGCCCAGGCCCTGTTCGAGCCCCCCGGCATCGATTCGAATGCCCAGCTGGTCGGCCTCGTCGATCATGTTGACCAGTATCACCGGCTTGAGGCCGAGTTTTATGATTTGCAGGGCCAGTGGCAGCTGGTGATCGAGTTGCGTGGCATTCAGTACCACGCTGACCAGGTCAACGTGGTTATATTCGAGGAAGTCGCGCACGATCTGCTCGTCTTCGGAAAAACCGTGCAGGTCGTAGATGCCGGGCAGATCGATGACCTCGACGGCCTCGTTGCCCAGTATGACCCTGGCGCTAAGGAGTTCTACGGTTACGCCGGGCCAGTTGCCGACGCGCGAGGAGGAACCGGTAAGCCGGTTGAAGAATGTCGATTTGCCCGTGTTGGGCATACCGACGATAACATTGCGTTTCACGCCAGGGCAGAGATGGAGATTCGTGCTGCGTCGCTGCGGCGCATGATGAGATTGATGCTGCCCACGCGGATCTGCATGGGACCCAGGCGGGGGCTGCGAATAACCTCGGCCTCGCGGCCGGTGCGCAGGCCCATCGACTGCAGACGCTGGCGGATGCCGTCCGGCGCATGAATGCCGGTGATGCAAGCGCACTGGCCGATGCCGAGGTTTGATAAATAATCTAAATTATTCAATTTCTTACCTGCTATTTGTCCAGTCGATACACTTGTAATACAAGTGAGAATAGTTCTCATTATTACTCGCATTATGTTTCAGGTCAAGACAAGTATGCACTGATATAAGCCTGGCCGGATTGACGCAGATCAGGTCCGGAGAAATTTATCGATGGGGTAAGTGTGGGTCCTGCAGGAGGCGGGGAACAGCCCCGGGACGTATGGCAAACGGGGAAATTCCTTGACCGGGAATGCGGCCTGTCCGGTTTTGCTACCGCGTCAGCGCAATTCCCGGAATTCACTCGGTGACTGGCCGGTCCAGCGTTTGAATGCGCGTGTGAAATTTGCCGGTTCCGTAAAACCCAGCAGGTAGGTGACCTCGCCGAGTGTCCGGTGCGGCTCCTTGAGGTACTGGGTTGCGAGTTCCTTGCGGGTATTTCTGAGCAAGGTGGTAAAGTTGGTATTTTCCTCCTGCAGCCTGCGTTGCAGGCTGCGCAGGCTCATATTCATACAAGTTGCGATATCGTCCTGCGAGGGTGTTCCACCCTGGAGCATCTCGATGATATTCAACCGTACCTGCATCGAGATACTGTCGCGGTCAAATCGTGCCAGGTAGTCTATGACTGACTGATCATTGATCCTTGCAAGTTCGGGATGGGCGCTGGGCAGAGGTATCAGCATTTGCTCCTTGCTGAAGGAGATTGCATTGCGGTCGGCGTTGTAAATGACCGGCGCCTGTATGAAATTTTCTATTGTCTTGTGGCATGTCGGCTGGTCGCGTACCAGGGTCAGTTTTTTCGGCTGGATCATCTGCCTGGTGCATATTCGGGACATTTGCAGGATTACGGATAATCCGAAGTCCATGCGCGTATAGCCGAAATCCATTACGTCCATGAGCGGGTTTATATAAAACTCGACCCGGTTCTCCTTTTCTGCAAGTTCTATGGTGAAATTCGTGCATACCATCCTGGAATAGCGCGACATGCGCAATAGTGCGTCACCCAGTGTGTCACTGCTAAGGGTTGAAAATCCGAGGCCGTGCAAAACAGTTGGCTGAATCTTTTCACCGACTGTAAAGCCAAAACAGTCATCATTGGTTTTCAGCACAGACAGGTCCCAGAGCCGTCGCATTTTATCGCTCGGGAACCTGATGCCGGGTAACGAGATACACTTACGATCAATACCAACTTCCCTGAAAATAGGGCCCGGGTCACACCCTGCCTCGAGCAATACCTGGGAGATCAGTCCCGCGATACTACCCAGCGATGAGTATGAGTCAGTAGCCATAAAGGCCTCCTTGCGGTATTAATTTCCGTATTATTTTCTGTAACTTGTTCTATGTGTTATGTGTCATCCGATAGGGTTTTGGCGTGTATGGATAATAAAAGTCTAGCACAAGGGAACTAATATGCATGCTTTCGGGTAGGTGGGTGACAAATGGAAATTGTTCATGAGCTTGCAATGCTTCCGATTTCTAAAATCGTCAGCCACACAAGCCCTATTTATAAATACTGCGATTTCACGGGTACATCGGTTAAAAAGCTGGGTGATTTGATTAATTCGGGTATATGGGGCTATCAGCTGGTTGTATACCTCGAAATCATCGAGAAAAAGTATGGCAGGAAAATTCGTGACCGCGTACGTGACTATCAACTGAATGCAATCGAGCCGGACCATGCCGGAGTTTCAATGTCGGCGCAAGGTGCCGGTGCGCTCTCGTCGCTCGCCATGACGATGGACCTGATCAGTGAAACGATTTTCTCGCGCCAGTCCAGAATGAGCTACGAATGATGTTGATATGGAAATCCCGGCCGAGTTGATGATCGCACGGACATTGCTGCAGTGTGATCCCGCGTCGCCGTATTTTTCAAGGGAAGTAGACGTACCGGATAATGACCCTGCGGAGGAGAGGGAGCGTATCGAAGCGCAATTTTCCCGTGGTTTGTTGCTCGCCGCCCACGAGATCAGGTCCGAGTTCATCCCGGTGCTGCGGATTATGGACTTGAGCGAGGAGCACAGTATTTCGTAATACCGGGCTGTGTTGCCCGGGACGCTGCTCCCGGCGGTCTCTTCGGGCCGTTTGCACCTGCTCGAGACACTTGTCCGGCCAGGCCCGTCGTAACGGCCTTTGCTGCTCTGTCGCGATACTTGTCCGTCCGGGGCATCGTCCACGGCCTTTGCGGCTTGACTAAACGCCGCTCCCGGCTTGCTAGTACGGGCGTAGCCCGGGCCGCCTCTCGACCGTCCCGGTCTCACTTCTCCTGCCTCCCGCGGCACTCGTACATCCATGTACATCGTCGAACCCAACGGCGGGTTCTCATCCACACCCGGCTTCCGTCAAAAAAAGGGGTGTACCTTTTCAGGCACACCCCTTTCTGTTTAATGGTGGAGGCGGCGGGAATCGAACCCGCGTCCGCAAATCCTCTGCCATCGGCTCTACATGCTTATCCGCGTCTATTAATTTAACTGACTGCTACCCGACGGGCAGGGAAGACAATCAGCGATTCCGTAAAGTTTTAGCGAATCCGCCCCGGACGTGCATCATCGCGATCTTGTGAGAGTCGACGCCTGAGTGCCCCGAGGGGCGCCGGACGCACAAGCACGGCTCCGGTCAGACGGCACCCTACAGGGGTTTAAGCTGCGAGTGCGTAGTTGTCGTCGTTGGCAACTATGGTTTTTGCAGCTGGATTTACGAGGTCATCTGCGCCTCGGCATGCACCTCAGGTTTCGCAACCCACGTCGAAGCCAGGTCGCCCCCAAAGTAGACATTAAGATAGCATATCATCGCTAAAGTTTCGTCCAGACCTTGAATTATTTTGAATCAGCACTATCTAAAGGCGAGACATATCGTCTTTTGACGGGTATGAGTCTGTATAACCGCTCTTGTGGGAGAAGCGAATTATGATGCGAATTTTCCTGTTTCTGGCGACCAATGCCGCCGTGCTGGTGCTGATCAGCGTGGTGTTCCAGCTGCTGGGTATCGAGGGCATCCTCGCGGAGAATGGCGTTGACCTGAACCTGCAGGCGCTGCTGGTGATGTCCGCCGTCATCGGCTTTGGCGGTTCGTTTATATCGCTGGCCATATCCAAGTTCATGGCGAAGCGTTCCATGGGTGTGAAGATCATCGAGCAACCATCCGGCAGCACCGAGCAGTGGCTGGTGGACACGGTCCGCCGCCAGGCGCAACAGGCAGGGATCGGCATGCCCGAGGTGGGCATTTTCGATGCGCCCGAGCCGAATGCCTTCGCCACCGGCATGCGCAGGAACAATGCGCTGGTTGCAGTGAGTACCGGCTTGTTGCAGAACATGAACACCGATGAGGTCGAGGCGGTGCTCGGCCACGAGATAGCGCATGTCAGTAACGGCGATATGGTGACCATGGGGCTGATCCAGGGGGTGGTCAACACCTTCGTGATCTTCCTGTCGCGCATCATCGGTCACGTGGTGGACCGCGTGGTGTTCAAGACCGAGCGGGGTTACGGGCCCGCCTATTACATCACTTCGATCGTGGCCCAGGTTTTCCTGTCGATCCTGGCATCCATTATCGTCATGTGGTTCTCGCGCCGCCGCGAATTCCGCGCCGATGCGGGCGGTGCATCGCTGGCCGGCCGCAACAAGATGATCGGCGCCCTGCGGGCCCTGCAGCGTGCCCACGAACCGCGCGACCTGCCGGGCGAGTTTGCCGCCTTCGGTATTTCCGGGGGTATCGGCACCGGCCTCAAGCGCCTGTTCATGACGCATCCGCCGCTGGAAGAGCGCATCGCGGCGCTGGAATCGTCGGTGCGTTAATCGGCTGTGCACTGTTGGCTGTATTAATGGGCTGCAGGAGCGCCTTGCAGGCGCGATTCGATTACCGAGGTATAATCGTATCGCGCCTGCAAGGCGCTCCTGCAGCGCGCTCCTGCAGACATTGATTCCTACACCCGTTTGTTATGCAATGCAGGTTCGTCGGGAAACAGTGCATGCAAATCGTCGTGCGTCAGTGATTCGCCTTTTTCCTCGTAGCGCTGCCAGATCTTTTCCCAGCGTGCATCGTCCAGGTAGAAGCCGGCCGGCAGGATGCAGACCGGCTCCTGCCGGTAGTCGGTAATTACGCGCGGTTCAGTCAGTTTTCCTGCCATGCCGGGCCCGGATTTTTCCTTTGTTTTCCATAATATGCGTTTAAAGTTGCCAGTTCCGCAGCAGTGCGACACAATCAACAGAATAAAAAGTAATCAATGCCGATTGTGCTGCCTGTTCATCAGTGCCGGCAAGGATACATAAAAAACCATGCATCTTTCCCCTGACCACATATCAGTTTCCACCTGCCGTTCACTCATGATCTGGCTGGGCGCGTCCTGCCTGTTGATCACGATCAACGTGGCCGCTGCCGGACCGGCAGACCCGGCGGAAATGCTGACGACCATGACCGACAAGGTGCTGTCGATTATCAGCGAGGACCCCGCCGTATTGAACAACGATCAACGGGTACGCGAAATTGCCGAACAGCTGGTCCTGCCCAACATCGATTTTCACACCGCGTCTCAATGGGTGCTCGGTCATCACTGGCGCACCGCCAGTGAATCACAGCGTGATGCCTTCGTTGATCAATTTCGCAAATTGCTGGTGAATACCTACCTGCGATCGCTCAGCAAGTACCAGGACAATACTATCCGTATCCTGTCCGCGCGCCCGGGGCAGCCGCCCGGCCGTGCGCTGGTGGATGCCGAGGTACAACAGGCCAATGGACCGCTTGCGATGGTCATGTTCCGCCTGCACGAAAAGGGCGGTAACTGGCTGGTTTACGATATCGTGATCGAGGGCATCAGCCTGGTAGCGACCCACCGCTCGGGATTCGCCACCGAAATCCGCAACAAGGGCCTGGACAGCCTGATTGCACATCTCGTTGTGATGAACGCCAGCGAGTCGACGTCAGCCGGTGCACCGGCGCAGAAGTCACGCTGAACCAGTATTTCATAAAGCATTGCGACGAATAGCTCGCCATCGATGACACCGTCGCTATAGCGCTGGTCGAATCCGGCTGTCGGTTTTGCTGCCTGTATCTGCTCCAGGGTCCTGTTGTTGCGGATGCCGTCGGTAACACGATCATGGACGGTCTGCAGCATGTCGCGCCACGCGAGCAGCTCCCGCCGGTTAGTGATGTCGCCGTGTCCCGGGATGATGACAGTCGTGTCGTCGGCCATTCCGAGCACGGTGTTGACGGCAGCGATATAGCCGCTGACGGAACCGCCGCTGCCGTGGTCGATGAACGGGTACATGCCTGAAAAGCAGGTATCGCCGGTATGAATGACATTGGCTTTTTTGAAATGCACGATCGAGTCACCGTCGGTGTGCGCATTCGCGACGTGACGTATAACAATATCGTCACCGTTGAAATGGAATGTCATCGCATCATTGAAGGTAATGACCGGCAGGCCGGCCGTACCGGTCGCGGTCGAGTGCATCCTGAACAGTTCGATGTAATTGTCGACTGACAGTCGCTTGCGGACATTTTCATGCGACACAATCACGGCGCCGCCCGTGCCGAGATTTTCGTTACTGCCGGTATGGTCCGGGTGCCAGTGCGTGTTCAGTACAAACCGGACCGGCTTGTCCGAGAGTTTCCCGATCGCAGCCAGGATCCTGTCGGTCAGCGGTGCAAACTGGTCGTCGATCAGAAATACGCCGTCGTCGCCAACCGATACGCCGAGGTTGCCGCCCTTGCCGCTGAGCATGTAGATACCTTCGGCGGCGCGGGTTGCCCTGATTTCAACGTCCCGGTACGGGTCTTCAGCCAGTGCCGTGCCTGCTGCAGCGCATAACAACAGCCATGTGAACAGTGCATTCATACGGGTCATGGTCATGCTGCCCTCCGTCTCCCGGCCTGTGATCATCGACCGCGCAACAGGCGCTGCTTTTGCCGGTCCCAGTCACGGTTCTTCTCGCTGGCGCGTTTGTCGTGACTGTGTTTGCCGCGAGCGAGGGCGATTTCCAGCTTTGCCCGGCCGCGCTTCCAGTACAGCGCCAGTGGTACCAGGGTATACCCCTTGCGTTCCACGGCACCGATCAGTTTGTCGAGTTCGTTCCGGTGCAGCAGCAGCTTGCGGGTACGGGTCGGGTCCGGGGTAATGTGGGTCGAGGTACTGGTAAGCGGTGAAATATGGAAACCGAACAACCATGCCTCGTTGTTATTGATCACTATATAGCTCTCGGTCAGCTGCACGTGCCCCGCGCGCAGGCTCTTGACCTCCCAGCCCTCCAGCGCAAGCCCGGCTTCGAACCGGTCTTCGATAAAGTAGTCGTGCCGGGCCTTCTTGTTGAGCGCAATCGTGCTGGAGCTTTTTTTCGGTTTGGGCTTTGCCATCGGCGCAGTATATCAATCCGGCGGGGTGCAAGTGTGCCCGGTTGAGTCGGGCAGGTATTTCACGGACAATGCCCGTGCGGTCAAAACGGGGAAGCGTCCATGGCATCCAAGCGAAAATCCATTCACGGCCAGTGGTCAGGCCGGCTGGCATTCATTCTGGCTGCGACCGGCTCGGCAGTCGGACTGGGCAATATCTGGAAGTTTCCGTACATCACGGGTGAAAACGGCGGCGGCGCGTTCGTGCTGGTCTACCTGCTGTGTATCGTCATAATCGGTATCCCGATCATGATGGCCGAGGTGATGATCGGTCGACGCGGGCGCCAGAGCCCGATCAACACCATGCGCAGCCTGGCGGCCGAGGAGGGTGTCAGCCCGCACTGGCAATGGCTCGGCTGGGGCGGCGTGATTGCCGGCTTCCTGATCCTGTCCTATTACAGTGTCATCGCCGGCTGGGCGATGGCCTACGTGTTCCGGTCCGCCGCCGGCCTGTTTACCGGGCTGACCGCCGATGGCATCAGCAGCATATTCAACAACCTGATCAGCGACCCCGAGCGGCTGCTTGTATGGCATACCCTCTTTATGACGCTTACCATGGTCATTGTTTCGCGCGGCGTGCGCAGCGGGCTGGAGAAGGCCGTGCGCGTCCTGATGCCGGCATTGCTTCTGTTGATGCTGGTGCTGATGGGATATTCGTGGAACAGCGGGTATTTCGAGCAGGGACTGGAGTTCCTGTTCAGGCCCGATTTCAGCAAGCTCACCGGCGGCGGCGTGTTGATCGCGATGGGTCACGCCTTCTTTACCCTCAGCCTGGGCATGGGCGCGATCATGGTGTACGGTTCCTACCTGCCGGACAGGGTGTCCATCGCGAAGGTGTCCTTTGCGGTATCGATTGCCGATACCGCGGTCGCATTACTCGCCGGCATGGTGATCTTCCCGATCGTGTTCGCCAATTCACTCGAACCGGGCGCCGGCCCGGGGCTGATTTTCCATACCCTGCCGATCGCCTTTGGTCATATGCCCTACGGCGCCTTCTTCGGCATGCTGTTCTTTCTCCTGCTGGTGTTCGCGGCCTGGTCATCGGCGATTTCGCTGATTGAACCCGCGGTGGCCTGGCTGGTGGAAAACCGCGGTTTGAGCCGCGTCAATGCATCGGTTACCGCCGGTTTCGCAACCTGGCTGTGCGGACTGCTGACCGTGTTCTCATTCAATATCTGGTCCGATTTCAAGCCGGTGGCCATCGGTATATTCGCCGACAAGACCCTGTTCGATTTGCTCGATTACCTCACCGCCAATATCATGTTGCCGATCGGTGGCCTGCTGATTGCCGTGTTTTCCGTGTGGACGATGTCGCGAGCTTCATCGAGTGATGAACTTGGCATGGGCGACCGGTTTTTCTACCCGCTATGGCGTTTCCTGGTGCGTTACATCACGCCGATCGCTGTCATCATCGTGTTTCTCAATGCCATCGGTATCATCAAGGTGCAGGGGTAGGGTTTGGATTCAATCGATCGCTCCGCGCTGGTCCCGTACACGCACGATGAAATGTTTGCCCTGGTCAGTGATATAGACAGTTACCCGGAATTTCTCCCGTGGTGCAGCGGTGCCAGCACCGTTGAGGATTACAGCGACGGCGTCAAGGCGCGCATCGACTTCATGGTGGGGGGCGTCAGGAATTCGTTTACCACGCGTAACAGGTTTACCGATCACACCGAAATCGCCATGCAGCTGGTCGACGGTCCGTTCAGCGAACTGGAGGGTTACTGGCGGTTTGCCCCGCTGGGTGCCGACGGTTGCAAGATATCCCTGCACCTGCATTATGACTTTTCCAGCAAGATGATACGCCTGGTTACCGCGCCGGTGTTTGGCCAGATCGCCAATTCGCTGGTTGATGCATTTCAGAAACGTGCGGCTGAGGTCTATGGCGAGCGTCGATGAAATCAGCGTGGAAGTGGCTTATGCCCTGCCGGACCAGCAGGTAATCGCGAAGCTGTCGGTAGCGGCTGATGCTACGATTGAAGAAGTCATTCGTTCATCGGGGCTGCTGGAACAGTTTCCCGACATTGACCTCGATCGCAACAAGGTGGGCGTGTTCGGCAAACTCGGCAAGCTCACCGATACCCTGCACGCCGGCGACCGGGTGGAAATCTACCGCCCGTTGATCGCTGACCCGAAGGAAGTCAGAAAAAAACGCGCCGCCGAAGGCAAGGACATGAAGAAGGGCGCCGGCGTCCGGGATGATTCCGGCCAGCCGGGGTAGCCTGCAGCCGGGCGCCCGGCACAGGGGCATTGCATGCGGTCTAGCGCAGTTCCTGTTCCGCGTCTCTGAAAGTCATCCAGTGCCACAGACGGCTGAGCAGGCCGGGTGGTACACGTTCCTTCGGGGGGACCACCAGTGTGACCTGCTCGCCGGTACCCGCACCAGCCTCATCTGCGACATCATCCTGCGGGCGCAGGGTGCCGCTGATACGTACCAGTGCATCATCCTCGAAAAACAGTGAAACATGTTCCCGTTCCGCCTTGCCCCTGCCGGGTTCCATAAGGTAGAGGTAATCCCAGCGGTCCTGGTGAAAGACATCCGTCACCATGGGCGAGCCAACCACGTATTGCACCTGCTGACGCGTCATGCCGGGTTGCAGCTGATTGACGGTCTCCTGGGTTATCACGTTGCCCTGCTGGACATCGATTTTGTACACCAGGCGCCACTCGGTAATCGAGCAGCCGCTCAGGCACAGGATTGCAAAGCATGTAATAATAATGAGAAGCTTTTTCATTGACATGATGGCCGGGTCCGCGATCAACCGGCCGCATAATACAGCAAGTGCATGCCGGAAGGCATCACCCATGGAGAGTATGCATTGGAATCCAGTGAGTTACGCAAGGCGGGCCTGAAGGTGACACTCCCCAGGATGAAAATCCTGGATATCATGGAAGCCAGCCGCAGTCGCCACCAGAGTGCCGAAGATGTCTACAAGGCCCTGCTCGAGGAAGGAGAGGATATCGGGCTGGCAACGGTCTACCGGGTGCTGACGCAGTTCGAGTCGGCCGGCATCGTCAAGCGCCATCATTTCGAGGGCGGGCACTCGGTGTTCGAACTGGACGAGGGGCACCATCATGACCACATCGTCTGCGTGAAATGCGGCCGCGTGGACGAGTTCGTCGACGAAACCATCGAGCAGCGGCAAAAGGCCATCGCGGCAGATCTCGGTTATGAAATGACCGACCATTGCCTGTATATGTACGGCATCTGCAAGGAGTGCGGCAAAGAGTGATGGTCATGCCCGCGCCGGTTTCACGGAAATGCCGTAACCGGGACAGGCCGGGTAGTGTCGATGAATTACCCGCTGCTGCGTTATTCGTCATCGGTGCGCCTGTTATATAACGGTTTCCGGCAATGGGGGCAGATGCCCTTGCGGTGAATTTCTTCCCTTGCGATCTGGGCGAAGATCTTCTCGGCATCTTCTTCTTTCAGTCCCAGGCGGTTACGGGCAGCCTCCATTTCCAGTTGTTCTTCGGTCGTTACCAGCCCGTCCTGCAGCACCGTTTCGGCAAGCTCCTCGTACTCGATACGCCGCAGGCGGATTTGCTCGGTAAAGGCCGAGGCCAGGATGCCGGCCGGCAATGCCACCATCCCGATACCGATAATCATGATGACTACGCCGAAAATCTGTCCGCCTGCGGTCACCGGCACGACGTCACCGTAACCAACCGTCGTCAATGTCGCGACCGACCACCAGACCGCTTCCGGTATGTTGCTGAAAGCCAGCGGTTGCGCCTTGTGTTCGAACAGGTAGATGCCGCTGGAGGCGAATATCATGATGATGACGAGTATTGAAAATGCGGCGCCGAAGGCCTCGGCCTCGTCACGCAGGACTTTCAGCAGCAACGACATCGCGGAAGAGTAACGGGTGAGTTTGAATACACGCAGTAACCGCAGCACGCGCAGGAAGCGCAGGTCGAGGGAGAAGAACATGCCGAGGTAAAACGGCGCGATGGCCAGCAGGTCCACCAGTGCCATCGGGGTCAGGGAAAAGCGCAGTCGGCCGGTCACGGGCCGGGCATATTTGCCGCTGCCGTCTTCAACGCAGGACCAGCCGCGCAATACGTACTCTATTGTGAAAACGCAGACGGAGAACACCTCGAACCAGAAGAAGGCGCTGGCATACGCCGCGTTCAGTTCCTTGACGGATTCGAGAATAATGGCCAGGATATTGAACGCGATCAGCGTAATAATGAACACGTCAACACGACGGCTGAGCCTGTCATCGGGTCGTGCAATTTCCAGTATCTGGTAAATCCGTTTACGCATCGGTCATCACTTCCTGTGACGGCAGGGCCTCTCGCATGGATCCCGGCATTCATGCAGCCTTCTCTGGGGATGCTGAATGTATCGTCGCCCCGGTATTATTCTTTATTCTGAGTGGATTATTGCCGGTTCCGCGGATTTCGTCATGAATCCTGTCTGCCTCGTTTCGTCATTCCCGCGCACGACTGCAGGGACAAGGCTACGAAGTGGCCTTGTAGTTCAGGTAGAGCGACGCAGGAGAAGGTGAGACCGGGACGATCGAGAGGCTGGCCCGGGACATGCCAAAGCCGAGGCGTGAATCCAGCGGCAAACAAGCGCTCGCCGGACCATTGATTTATCCGGAAGATGGCACGGAGGCAATGTAATGCTGTCGGGGTGGCTGACTGGTTCGGGCCGCGGCGTGCAACCGGTTCATTCCCGGCACAATATGCGCACGCAGGTGGCCATGGTTTTTTTTATTGCGGGAGCGCGGCTGTTTTTCGTCGTGCGCGAGGCCTGCCGCGCTTGTTTTCCGGGCTGCCCGAGTTTTGCATCATTTCACGCGCATGCTTGCGCGTCTGCTGCGTGATTTTCACGCCACCCAGCATGCGTGCAAGTTCGTCGACCCGTTCGTCCCCGACAAGCTTGCGGATCTGTGTGCGGGTTACGTCTTCAGCGGTGAACTTGGTGACCTGCAATTGCTGGTGGGCGAGTGCGGCGACCTGCGGGAGGTGCGTCACGCACAGCACCTGGCGGTCGGTCGCCAGCGCGTGCAATTTGCGCCCGACGATTTCGGCGACGCCGCCGCCGATCCCGCTGTCGACTTCATCGAAGATAAGTGTCGGTATCGTGTCACTGCCGGCCGAGATAACCTGTATCGACAGGCTGATGCGTGACAACTCGCCACCGGATGCGACACGGGCGAGTGGCTGCAATGGTTGTCCCTTGTTGGCACTGACCTGGAACACGATTTCGTCCAGTCCGTTGCTGCTGAAGCTGTCATCCTTGCGCGTTTTGACTGTGGCCTCGAAAACACCGCCCGCCATGCCGAGGGTCTGCATGGCTGCCGTGATTTCCTTGCTGAAGGCCCTGGCGGCCTTGCTGCGTTTTTTCGTCAACTCGGCCGCGGCTTCGCGCCCGGCGCTTGCCAGTTGTGCGAGGCGGTTTTCAAGTCCGGCGCGGTGTTCATCGGCATGCTCGATGCTTTCCAGTTCGGTGCGCAGTCGTTCTTCGATGAGTGGCAGTTCGACCGGCTGGCAATGGTGCTTGCGAGCGAGGTCATGCAGAATGCCGATGCGTTCCTCCAGCCACTGCAGCCGCGCCGGGTCGATCTCCAGGTTTTCCGTATACCGGCGTAGCGTGGCGATGCTTTCCTGGATATGTATGGCGGCGTCGCCCAGCAGCCTGGCGGCTTCTTCCAGGGTGCCATCCAGTGCAAGCAGCTCATTGACCTCGTCCAGGGTGCGGCCGACCAGGGTCGTTGCCGATTCTCCATCCTCGCTGTCCAGCCGCTGCAGCCCCTGCTGGCAGACCGACAACAGGCGGCCGGCGTTGGCCTGGCGCGCATGTTCTTCATCGACTGCTTCGATATCCGTGGCCGTCATGTCCAGTGTTTCCAGTTCCTGCAACTGGTAGCGCAGCAGGTCGACCCTGGCGTCGCGCTCGGCATGGTCGGTAATGATTGCATCCAGCGTGTCCCTGGTGCCGCGCCAGTCGGCATACAGGCCGGCGACCTTGCCGAGCAGTTCCTGATGCCCGCCGAATGCATCCAGCAGCTGCCGTTGCACCGGTGCGCGCAACAGCGATTGATGTTCATGTTGTCCATGTATATCGACCAGTTGTTCGCCGATTTCGCGCAATACGTGCATGGGTGCGGGCTGGCCATTGATGTAACCGCGCGAACGGCCCTCGCGACTGATAATGCGGCGCAGCTGGCAGTCGCCATCCATGTCCATGTCGCGCGCCTGCAGCCAGCCGCTAGCGCCGGCATTGCCGCTGATGTCGAAGCTTGCCGAGATCTCGGCCCGCTCGCAGCCATGACGAATGACGGAATTGTCGGCACGGTCGCCAAGCACCAGTCCGAGCGCATCGACCAGGATGGACTTGCCGGCGCCGGTTTCACCGGTCAGGGTCGTCATGCCGCCGTCCAGTTCCACGTCGATTTCATCGACGATGGCCAGGTTGCGAACATGAATATGTATCAGCATGGCTGCCCGGCGCCCGTCAGGGTTGTTCGCTCCAGCGCAGTTTCCTGCGCAGGACGGTGAAATATTCATGTTCCGGGGGGTGCAGCAGGCGCAATGAATGCCCGTGTTTGCGGATTGTCACGTGATCGCCGGATTGCAGCGGCTGACTGATCTGGCCATCACAGGAAACCGTGGCTTCGCGCGTGCCCTCGTGCAGGATGATCTCGATAATCGAGGCGTCGTCGACGACGACGGGCCGGTTGGACAGGGTATGCGGGCAAATCGGTACCAGCGAGATGGCGGCCAGTCGCGGGTGCATGATGGGTCCGCCACCCGACAGGGCGTAGGCGGTCGAACCGGTCGGGGTCGCGACGATCAGCCCGTCGGAACGGTTGGTGTTGAGGAAATGGCCATCGATCCATGTGTCCAGTTCGATCATGCGTGCGATGTCGCGCTTGTGAACGATCACATCGTTCAGCGCGGTACTTTCGCTGAGAACCTCGCCGTCGCGGGAGACGGCGGCATGCAGGAGAGTGCGGTCTTCTTCCGAGAAGTTGCCCGCCATGATCTGGTCAAGCTGGTGGGTCATCTCGTCCGGTGATACATCGACCAGGAAGCCAAGTCTGCCCAGGTTGACGCCGAGCACGGCCACACCGGATTCGGCCAGGCTGCGCGCCGCGTTCAGCAGGGTGCCGTCGCCGCCCACCACGATGGCGAGATCGCACTGTTCTGCCAGCGAGGCGCGGTCGAGCACCGGCAAGTCGCTGTCGGCCAGCAGGGGCGCGCTGCCTTCGTCCAGCCGCACCTCGACCTTGAGCTGGTCCAGGTAGCCGGCCAGCGTCCGCAGGGTCTGTCGCGACCTGTTCGCCGGATGTTTTGCCGATCAACCCAACGCGCTTGAAATGAGGTTTCATATTAAAGTTCAGCTTTGTCCAGTTGCCGGAAAGCTAACATGACTCACCGGGAGCGCCAACTTTCGCCGGTGCGGGGCGCCAAACGCCCTGCCATGGTTGGCACTCTACCCGTCAGAGTGCCAAATGCTTTATTATGACGGCAAACGGGCAATCCGGTCGCGGGGTAATGAGCGAATCATCGTCAGATATTTCCGAACGTGCACAGCTGATGCTGCGGGCGCTGATCGACCGTTATGTGGCGGACGGTCAGCCGGTGGGTTCGCGCACGCTGGCGCGGGAGGCCGGTCTCAAGCTGAGCCCGGCGACGATCCGCAATGTCATGTCGGACCTCGAGGACCTGGGTTACGTCTGCTCGCCGCACACTTCCGCGGGCCGCATTCCCACCGTGCAGGGTTATCGCTTTTTTGTCGACACCCTGTTGACCGTTAAGCCGCTGGACAACCGCTCGGTCGAGAAGATGCGTTCCGGGCTGGACCTCGACCTGTCGGCGAAAGACCTGGTGCAATCCGCTTCCGGCCTGTTGTCCGGCATTACCCAGCTGGCCGGCATAGTGACCTTGCCAAAGCATGAACACCCGGTGTTCAAGCGCGTGGAATTTCTTCCCCTGTCGGAAAACCGGGTGCTGGCAATTCTCGTCACCGGCAATGAGGAGGTGCAGAACCGGGTACTGCATACCGAGCGTGCGCACTCGCCCGCTGACTTGCAGCAGGCCTCGAATTACCTGAACCAGCTGTTCGCCGGCAAGGACCTCGATGAAGTGCGTGAAACGCTGTTGCATGAAATGCAGGAAACGCGCACCAACCTGAACCAGATGATGGTGACGGCCATGCAGATGGCTGACCAGGTGCTGGAGAAAAATGCCGATGAGGATTTCATCATGGCCGGCCAGACCAACCTGATGGGGTTCCAGGAACTGTGTGATATCGAGAAACTGCGCAAGTTGTTCGATGCCTTCAGTGCCAAGCGCGATATGCTGCACCTGCTGGACCAGTGCGTGCATGGCGAAGGCATCCAGATATTCATCGGTGACGAGTCCGGCTACGAGATGCTGGACGAGTGCAGCATGGTCACGGCGCCGTACTCGGTCGACGGCCAGGTGCTCGGGGTGCTGGGTGTCATCGGGCCGACCCGCATGGCCTACGAACGCGTCATACCGATTGTCGATGCCACGGCCCGGCTGCTGGGCGCGGCCTTGAATACCAAGGAATGAGCCCCATATCACGAGCAACCAAGTTGCTGATGCTACCTGCAGGGATTTCCAGGATTGTGGAGTAAATGTATGTCAGACAAAGAAAATGTAATTGATGAGATCGGCGTGGAAGAGGCGCAGACGGCGGATGCGGAAACCGATCATACGCAGCTGGCGGCACTGCTGGAGGATGCGCGGGGCAAGGCAGATGAACACTGGGACCAGGTACTGCGCCTGCAGGCCGAGATGGAGAACCTGCGTCGACGCACCGAGCGTGACCTGGCGAACGCCCACAAGTTTGCGCTGGAGCGCTTTACCAACGAATTGTTGCCGGTGTGTGACAGTCTGGAGATGGGGCTGGCGGCGTTTGACAGTGAAAATACCGAGAAGCACAAGGAGGGCGTCGAACTCACCCTGCAGCTGCTGAGCAGCGTCATGGAAAAGTTCGATATTCGGGAAGTAAACCCGCAGGACGAGTCGTTCAACCCGGACTTTCACCAGGCGATGTCGATGCAGGAACGCGCGGATGTAGAGCCGAATACCGTGGTGACCGTCGTGCAGAAGGGTTACCTGTTGCACGACCGGCTGATACGTCCGGCCATGGTCATCGTCTCAAAGGCGCCGGCCGGGAATTAATTACGGCCGGCACGCTTGATTTCCAGAAATACCGCCCCCAAATATGGGTTAATGACAGCACAACCTCAAACTTATACATATCATGTAGTTATGCGGAGAATATAGAAAATGGGCAAAATTATCGGAATTGACCTGGGTACCACCAACTCCTGTGTCGCAGTGATGGAGGGGGGCGAGGCCCGGGTGATCGAGAACAGCGAGGGCGACCGCACGACGCCGTCGATCGTCGGCTTTACCAGTGACAACGAGGTGCTGGTCGGCCAGTCCGCCAAGCGCCAGGCTGTCACCAATCCGCAGAACACGCTGTTTGCCGTGAAGCGCCTGATCGGTCGTCGATTCGAAGAAGAAGTGGTACAGCGCGATATCGATTTGGTGTCTTACAAGATTGTGAAGGCTGACAACGGTGATGCCTGGGTCGAGGCCCAGGGCAAGCGCATGTCGCCGCCCGAGGTGTCGGCCCGTATCCTGCAGAAAATGAAAAGCACCGCGGAAGACTACCTCGGCGAGGAAGTGACCGAGGCGGTCGTGACCGTACCGGCCTACTTCAACGACTCGCAGCGACAGGCGACCAAGGATGCCGGCCGTATCGCCGGTCTCGATGTCAAGCGCATCATCAACGAGCCGACGGCCGCGGCACTGGCGTACGGGATGGACAAGAAGCGCGGCGATTCGAAGATCGTCGTGTACGATCTCGGCGGCGGTACGTTCGACGTATCGATTATCGAAATCGCGGATGTCGATGGCGAGCACCAGTTCGAGGTGTTGTCCACCAACGGCGATACCTTCCTCGGTGGCGAGGACTTCGACAAGCGGCTGATCGATTACCTGGCCGATGAATTCCAGAAGGACCAGGGTATGGACCTGCGCGGTGACCCGCTGGCGATGCAGCGCCTGAAGGAAGGCGCGGAGAAGGCCAAGATCGAGCTGTCTTCCAGCACGCATACGGATGTGAACCTGCCGTATATCACGGCCGATGCCAGCGGCCCGAAACACCTGACCATGAAGCTGACGCGTGCCAAGCTCGAGTCACTGGTCGAAGACCTGATCGACCGCACCATCGAACCCTGCAAGATGGCGCTGAAGGATGCCGGCCTGACGGCGAAGGAGATTGACGACATTATCCTGGTCGGTGGCCAGACCCGCATGCCGATGGTGCAGGAGAAGGTCAAGGACTTCTTCGGCAAGGAAGCGCGCAAGGACGTCAATCCGGACGAGGCGGTGGCCGTGGGTGCTGCCATCCAGGGCGGTGTGCTGGGCGGCGACGTCAAGGACGTGCTGCTGCTCGACGTCACGCCGCTGTCACTCGGTATCGAGACGCTGGGCGGTGTCATGACCAAGCTGATCGAAAAGAACACCACCATTCCGACCAAGGCGAACCAGGTGTTCTCCACGGCCGAGGACAACCAGTCTGCTGTGACCGTGCACGTGCTGCAGGGTGAACGTGATGTGGCGACGGCCAACAAGTCCCTGGGGCGTTTCGACCTCAGTGACATTCCGCCGTCCCCGCGCGGTGTACCGCAGATCGAGGTGACCTTCGATATCGATGCCAACGGCATCCTGCACGTGTCCGCCAAGGACAAGGCAACCGGCAAGGAACAGTCGATCCAGATCAAGGCCTCCAGCGGTCTGTCGGATGAAGAGATCCAGCAGATGGTGAAGGACGCGGAGGCGCATGCCGAGGATGACCGCAAGTTCCACGAGCTGATCGATGTGCGCAACCAGGCCGATGGCCTCATCCATGCCACCAACAAGTCACTGAAGGACCTGGGCGACAAGGTGGAAGAGTCCGAGAAGAAAGACATCGAGGCCGCCATCGAGGAGTTGCAGGAAGTCATGAAGGGCGACGACAAGGCGGCCATCGAGGCGAAGACGCAGGCGCTGGGTGAGAAGTCCGGCAAACTCGCCGAACGTGTCTACAAGGAACAGGCCGCGGCCGAAGGCAGTGAAGCCCCCGCGGGTGGCGAGACCGCTTCGGCAAACGCGGACGACGATGTCGTCGATGCCGAGTTTGAAGAAGTGAAGGATGCCGACCAGAAGTAACAGCGGGTAAAGAAATTAATGTCCCCCGTGCGGGGGATGGAATAGCCCGGATGTAGACGTGGTGAAACCCGGAAGCTGGTGACAATCACTTCCCGGGTTTTGCCACGCCTTGTCCGGGCTGCCTGTTTAACGGGAGCAATTCAAGAGCGATATGTCAAAGCGTGATTACTACGAGGTCCTGGGCGCCTCGAAAAATGCGAGCGAGGCCGACCTGAAGAAGGCGTACCGGCGTGCTGCGCAGAAATATCATCCGGACCGCAACCCGGACGACAAGGAGAGCGAGGAAAAATTCAAGGAGTGCAAGGAGGCCTGGGAAGTTCTGAGTGATTCCCAGAAACGCGCCGCTTATGACCAGTTCGGCCACGCGGGTGTCGATCCATCCATGGGTGGCGGCGGGTTTGGCGCGGGCGGTGCGGGCGCCGGCTTCAGCGATATTTTCGGTGACGTCTTCGGTGACATCTTCGGCGGCGGCCGCGGTGGGGTGGCCAGCGTGTCTACCGCGGGTCCGACCTGCGCTACAACCTGGAACTGTCCCTGGAAGACGCCGTTGCCGGCACCGACGTGAAGATCCGCGTACCGACGCTGGTTTCATGTGCTACCTGTGACGGCAGCGGCGCCAAGAAAGGCAGCAAACCGGTGACCTGCACGACCTGCGACGGCCACGGCCAGGTGCGCATGCAGCAGGGCTTCTTTTCACTGCAGCAGACCTGTCCGCATTGCCAGGGCAGCGGTACTATCATTTCCGATCCCTGTCCCGACTGTCGCGGCAAGGGCCGGGTGCAGGAGCGCAAGACCCTGTCGGTGAAGGTGCCGGCGGGTGTCGATACCGGTGATCGCATTCGCCTCGCCGGTGAAGGCGAGGCCGGCGAGAACGGTGGCCCGCCCGGTGATCTGTATGTGCAGGTGCAGGTCAAACAGCATCCGATTTTCCAGCGCGATGAAAACAACCTGCACTGCGAGGTACCCATCAGTTTCACCACCGCGGCGCTCGGCGGCGAACTGGAAGTGCCGACGCTGAACGGCCGCGTGAGCCTGAAGATCCCGCCCGAGACGCAGACCGGGCGCATGTTTCGCATGCGCGGCAAGGGCGTCAAGCCGGTGCGCGGCGGCCCGGTGGGCGACCTGATCTGCCGGGTGAGCGTGGAGACGCCGGTCAAGCTGACGCGCAGGCAAAAAGAACTGTTACGTGAATTCTCCAGCGAGATGGACGAGAGCGGCAGCCACCACAGCCCGCAGGCACACTCCTGGCTGGACGGGGTGAAGAAATTCTTCGACGGTTTGAGCGGGTAAAAAAACCTGTCTCGCGCAAAGGCGCAGAGGCGCAAAGAAAACACGGAAATCACAGCCACAGAGAACAAGAACACAGAGAACACAGAGAACACAGAGTTTTAAAGTCATTCCCGCAAGGCGGAATCCCGCCCGGGTACGCGCCCGGCAGGATGAGATTACCGGGGCGTTAAACGAATGACCTGTAGGAGCGGACCGCGTCCGCGAACCTGCGCAGGCATTAAATATTCCCTGTAGTCCGCGAACCTGCGCTGTAAATGCACGGCGCACCCTGCATTTATTTTTATTGGGTTGCTATTGGCTGCCGATTCCGGTCGTCCATTTCCCCGGGGCAGATATTTGTAAACCCGTTAAATGCACCCGCCATTCTAATTCACACCTCATCCGGTCCACCTCGCCAGCAACCGGTCCAGCTGGCTGGCAAAGGCGCGGCGGTCGGCCTGGCTGATTGACGCCGGCCCGCCGATGTCCTCCCCGCTGGAGCGCAGGGTGTCCATGAAATCCCGCATGTTCAGGCGTTCGCGAATATTGTCTTCGGTATAGAGTTCACCGCGCGGATTCAGGGCCAGGCAGCCTTTGGCGACAACCTCGGCGGCCAGCGGGATATCCGCAGTGATGACCAGGTCACCGGATTTCGCCTGTTGCACGATGTAATTGTCGGCAACGTCGAATCCGGCGCCCACCTGGACCGACCGGATATTGAGAGAGCCGGGCACCTGCAGGGGCTGGTTGGCGACCAGGGTCAGCGGCATGCCGACCCTGTCGGCGGCCCGAAACAGGATTTCCTTGATCACTTTCGGGCAGGCATCGGCGTCGACCCAGATCTGTTTCGTCTGCATCGACGTATTCTAGTGAATTCCATGTTTTGTTTCCCGGCACACATGAAATTCATTCGCCGGCCAGGCCGGCTGCGATAACGGTTGGGTTTTTATTCGCCCCTGTGTACCCTGTGCCCTCAGTGGCGAATCGAATTTAAACAGGAACACGAATGACGCGTATCGCAATCACCGGCGCCGCCGGCCGCATGGGCCGCAGCCTGATCGAGGCCTGCCATGCAACGGACGGACTGGACGTCAGCGTGGCGCTGGAGCACCCGGACAGTTCACCTGCTGGGCAGCGATGCCGGTGAGCTGGCGGGTATCGGCCGACTCGGCGTGACGGTCGGTGCGGATATCAGCGCCGTGCTGGATGATTTCGACGTGCTGATCGATTTTACCCGCCCGGCGCCGGCGCTCGCGCACCTCGAGGCCTGCCGCCGGGCCGGTCGCCGCATGGTCATCGGCACCACCGGCTTCAGCGACGAACAGAAGTCGGTGATCGCTGAGGCGGCTAACGACATTGCCGTGGTATTTGCGCCCAACATGAGCGTGGGCGTAAACCTGTGCTTCAAGCTGCTCGACATGGCCGCGCGCGTACTCGGTGACGACGTGGATATCGAGGTCATCGAGGCGCATCACCGTCACAAGGTCGATGCCCCGTCCGGTACCGCGCTGCGCATGGGCGAGGTGGTGGCCGCTGCACTCGGGCGCGACCTGGATACGTGCGCGGTGTATGGCCGTGAAGGACACACCGGGGAGCGTGACCGCAACACCATCGGATTCGAGACCATCCGCGCCGGTGACATCGTCGGCGACCATACCGTGCTGTTTGCCGGGGACGGGGAGCGGGTCGAGATAACGCACAAGGCCTCCAGCCGCATGACCTTTGCCAATGGCGCCGCCCGGGCGGCCGGCTGGGTGATGTCGCAGGCCACCGGCCTGTTCGATATGCAGGACGTCCTGGGCCTGAAAAACAGCGAGTAGCCGGTCATCGGCCGGTCCCGGCCGGAACAAATATAGACAGCCGCAGTCCTCATCACGTACAATTCGCCTGATTTTTCGGGCGGTATAACCGGTAGCACTCAAACGGGATGGTTCCACGGGACCCTCCCGTTTTCTACGTCAGAAGCGGAGGTCCAGTTGAGAAAGGCGGCCCTGTTGGCGCTTGCAGACGGAAGTATATTCCGCGGTATTGCTATTGGTGTCGAAGGCAGGGTCAGTGGCGAAGTGGTATTCAACACCGCCATGACCGGTTACCAGGAGATCCTGACCGATCCGTCCTATGCACGGCAGATTGTTACCCTGACCTATCCTCATATCGGCAACGTCGGCGCCAATGCCGAGGATGAAGAGGCCAGCGCCATTCACTGCTCGGGCCTGGTTATCCGTGACCTGCCGCTGCTGGCCAGCAACTGGCGCAGCGAGTCCTCGCTGGAAGATTACCTCGCGCACAACGGTGTCACCGGTATCGCCGATATCGATACACGCCGGTTGACGCGCATCCTGCGCGAGAAGGGCGCGCAGAACGGCTGCATCATGGCCGGCGAAGATATCGATGAGGACGAGGCGCTGGCAGAGGCGCGCGCCTTCCCCGGCCTGAAAGGCATGGACCTGGCGAAGGAAGTCAGTACCGTGCAGGGATATGAATGGCGGCAGGGCAGCTGGTCGCTGGATGACGGGTTGCCAGCCGAGACGGCCGCGGGCGAACTGCCCTATCACGTGGTGGCCTATGACTTCGGTATCAAGCGCAACATCCTGCGCATGCTGGTTGATCGCGGATGCCGCGTGACCGTGGTGCCGGCGAAGACACCGGCTGCCGAGGTGTTATCTCATTCGCCTGACGGGATTTTCCTGTCCAACGGTCCCGGTGATCCGGAACCCTGTGATTACGCGATTGCCGCCATTCGTGAACTGCTCGGCAGCGGCATTCCGCTGTTCGGCATTTGTCTCGGCCACCAGTTGCTTGCGCTTGCCAGTGGCGCCCGCACCGTGAAGATGAAATTCGGTCATCACGGCGCCAATCACCCGGTACAGGACCTGCAGGGCAAGCAGGTGATGATCACCAGCCAGAATCACGGCTTCGCGGTCGATGACGGCAGCCTGCCTGCAAACCTGGTGGCGACGCACCGCTCGTTATTCGATGGCTCGTTGCAGGGCGTGTCACGCACGGATTGCCCGGCCTTCAGTTTCCAGGGACACCCGGAAGCCAGCCCGGGGCCGCACGACGTCGCACCCCTTTTCGACCGCTTTATTGACATGATGCAAAAACAGGATTAGCCACAGAAAATATAGAGAAGAAAATTCTTCTCGCGCAAAGCCGCCAAGGCGCAAAGAAAAGTCTTTGTAACAGTTAAAGTTGAATAATTTTGAACAATGACGCGTATCACCATCGTTAAGGAACAAATGTGAAAAATGATGAATGAAATATTTAATTCTCTTGGCGTCTTTGCGGCTTTGCGCGAGATATTTTTTTAATCTCTGTGTCCTCTGTGGCGATTCATTAAATGCCGAAAAGAACTGACATCAACAGCATCCTGATTATCGGCGCGGGCCCGATCGTGATCGGACAGGCGTGCGAGTTCGATTATTCCGGTGTGCAGGCCTGCAAGGCGCTGCGCGAGGAAGGCTTTAGCGTGGTGCTGGTGAATTCCAACCCGGCAACGATCATGACGGACCCGGACATGGCGGACGTGGTGTACGTCGAGCCGGTGCAGTGGCAGACCGTTGCGCGAATCATCGAAAAGGAACGTCCCGATGCGCTGCTGCCGACGATGGGCGGGCAGACCGCGCTGAACTGTGCACTCGACCTGGTGCGCGAGGGCGTGCTCGAGAAATTCGGGGTGGAAATGATCGGCGCCGACCGGGAGGCCATCGATATGGCCGAGGACCGGGGACTGTTCCGCCAGGCCATGAAGGAGATCGGCCTGTACACCCCGCATGCCTATATCGTTCACAGCATGGAAGAGGCGCAGCAGGTGCACCCCTCGCTGGGTTTTCCGATCATTATCCGGCCATCCTTCACCATGGGTGGCAGTGGCGGCGGTATTGCCTATAACAAGGAAGAATTCGTCAGTATCTGCGAACACGGTCTCGACCTGTCGCCCACCAGCGAGGTGTTGCTGGAAGAATCGATCCTCGGCTGGAAAGAATTCGAAATGGAAGTCGTGCGCGACCACATGGACAACTGCATTATTGTCTGCTCGATCGAAAACCTCGATCCCATGGGCGTACACACCGGTGACTCGATAACCGTTGCACCGGCCCAGACACTGACGGACAAGGAATACCAGTTGATGCGCGATGCCTCGCTTGCCGTGCTGCGCAAGATCGGTGTGGAAACCGGTGGTTCCAATGTCCAGTTTGCAATCAATCCGGCAGACGGACGCATGGTCGTGATCGAAATGAACCCGCGCGTGTCGCGTTCCTCGGCACTGGCCTCGAAGGCCACCGGCTTCCCGATTGCCAAGGTTGCCGCGAAACTTGCGGTCGGTTTTACACTTGACGAGCTGAAGAACGATATAACCGGCGGTGCAACACCGGCCTCGTTTGAACCCGCAATCGACTACGTTGTGACCAAGGTGCCGCGCTTTACCTTCGAGAAATTTCCGCAGGCCGAGCCGGTCCTGGGTACCCAGATGAAATCGGTGGGCGAGGTCATGGCTATCGGCCGCACTTTCCAGGAGTCGCTGCAGAAAGCGCTGCGCGGGCTGGAAACGGGCATGGATGGCCTGGACGAGGTGTTCGACCTGTCGGAGGAGGGTGCGGTAGAAAAACTCAGGAAGGAGCTGGGTATCGCCCGCCCGGACCGCCTGTGGCACGTCGCTGACGGTTTCAGGGCCGGCATGACACTCGCGGAACTCATCGATGCCACTGCGATCGATCCCTGGTTCCTGGTCCAGATCGGCGATCTTGTGACGACCGAGGAAAGTGTGCGCGGTGCCGACCTGGAGAGCATCGATGAAGGCCACATGCGCACCCTGAAGCGCAAAGGTTTCTCGGATCGCCGCCTGGCGACGCTCATGCAGTGCGGCGAAGACGCGGTGCGCGAGCACCGTTACAGCCTGAACGTTCGCCCGGTCTATAAACGTGTAGACACCTGTGCCGCGGAGTTCGCGACATCGACGGCCTACATGTATTCGACCTACGAAGAGGAATGCGAGTCGCTGCCGGGCCAGCGGGATAAAATTATTGTACTGGGCGGTGGCCCGAACCGAATCGGCCAGGGTATCGAGTTCGACTACTGCTGTGTACATGCCGCCATGGCGTGCCGTGATGACGGCTATGAAACGATCATGGTGAACTGCAATCCGGAGACGGTCTCGACCGATTACGATACCTCGGACCGCCTGTATTTCGAGCCGCTCACGCTGGAGGATGTGCTGGAAATCATCCATGTCGAGCAGCCGAAAGGCGTCATCGTCCAGTATGGCGGGCAGACGCCGCTGAAACTTTCACGCGGACTGGAAGCAAACGGTGTGCCGGTGATCGGTACTTCCGCGGATGCCATCGACCATGCCGAAGACCGCGAGCGCTTCCAGCAGATGGTGCAGAAGCTGGGCCTGTTGCAGCCGCCCAACCGGATTGCAGCGGATGCCGAACAGGCGCTGGCACTGGCGGCCGAGGTGGGGTACCCGCTGGTGGTGCGACCGTCCTACGTGCTGGGTGGGCGCGCAATGGAAATCGTCTACGCGGAAGAGGACCTGGTGCGATACATGCGCGAGGCAGTCCAGGTATCCAACGACTCGCCGGTATTGCTGGACCATTTTCTGGATGACGCCGTCGAGGTCGATGTCGATGCAATCTGTGACGGCGAGGATGTGCTGATCGGCGGCATCATGGAGCACATCGAGCAAGCCGGTGTGCATTCGGGCGATTCGGCCTGTTCACTGCCGCCCTATACACTGAGTGAGTCGGTGCAGGAGCGTATGTGCGAACAGGTGGTCAGCATGGCCAAGGAGCTCAACGTGTGCGGACTGATGAATACGCAGTTCGCGATCAAGGGAGATGATATCTACCTGATCGAGGTCAATCCGCGCGCATCGCGTACCGTACCCTTCGTGTCCAAGGCGACCACGCGACCGCTGGCAAAAATCGCGGCGCGCGTAATGACGGGCAAGAGCCTGCGTGAACAGGGCTATACCGGGATGGCGCGGCCGGACTATTTTTCCGTCAAGGAAGCCGTCTTCCCGTTTATAAAATTTCCCGGGGTGGACCCGCTGCTGGGCCCGGAAATGAAATCAACGGGTGAGGTCATGGGCATCGGGCGCACCTTCGGCGAGGCCTTTGCCAAGGCGCAGTTGGGCGCGGGCAACGCAGTGCCGTCCGGCGGGACCGCATTTCTGAGTGTGCGCAAGACCGATCGTTCCGGCGCAGTCGAGTTGGCGCGTGACCTCGTCGCGAAGGGCTTCCGGCTGGTCGCGACGCGCGGCACTGCGGCGAGCATCAAGGCCGAGGACATCGAGTGCGAAGTGGTTAACAAGGTGATGGAAGGACGTCCGCATATCGTTGATATGATTAAGAATGGCCAGATCGACCTGATCGTGAATACCACCGAGGGCAAGCAGGCGATAGCCGACTCCTATACAATTCGCAGGAGTGCGTTGCAGCACAAGATTTCATACAGTACAACGCTTGCCGGCGCGCGTGCTACCTGCATGGCGCTGGAATACCTGGATACGGGTAATGTGAACAGCCTGCAGAGTCTGCATAAGGAACAAAAGAAATGAGTACCAAGGTCCCGATTACCGCACGCGGTGCAGAGCAACTGCGCGAGGAACTGACACGTCTGAAGACCGTGGATCGTCCGCGTATCATCGCCGCGATCGCGGAAGCGCGCGCACACGGTGATCTCAAGGAGAATGCGGAATATCACGCGGCCCGGGAGCAGCAAAGCTTCGCGGAAGGGCGCATCAAGGAAATAGAAGGCAAGCTGAGTCATGCGCACATTGTCGATGTCACGGCGATTTCTGCAAACGGCAAGGTGGTGTTTGGCGCGACCGTTGAGCTGGCCGATGAAGACAGCGGCGAGACCATTGTCTACCAGATCGTTGGCGAGGACGAGGCCGATATCAAGGTCGGCATGATATCCATCAATTCGCCCATCGCGCGCGCCCTGATAACCCGGGTAGAAGGTGATGTAGTGACCGTGGTCGTGCCGGGTGGCGAGCGTAGCCTCGAAATTATCGAGGTCAGGTATATCTAGGGAAGCCCCGGATTATTCGGCGAGCACCGTGTCCGTCATTGCTGGCGCGAGGGGCGGAACGCCGGGAGCGGCCGGCAAGGCAGTCCCTGCGGGGGCTTCGCAAAAACCGGTGGTGATGTCATGAGATTCCCTCGCTGCGATCGGGATGCCTGCGGCGAATTGCCTCGCCACTTCGTTGCACGCGATGACAGATCTACAGGGCTTTCCTGTACTTCTTAATTATAAGGATACCTGGCCTGCTGATACTGTATTGAAGTGAATAAAATACTGCTGATAATCGAGCGTGTCGTTCTGACCCTGTGGGTGGGCATCCTGTGGGCGGTCGGACTCATAGTAGTGCCGCTGCTGTTTGTACAAATAGCTGACCGTGCAGTTGCCGGCACGCTTGCCGGCAACCTGTTTGGCCTGACCGCCCTGATCGGTCTTGTCTGTGGCAGCGTTCTGCTGATTGTACGCATCATACGCACAGGCCGGTTTGACTGGCGGACATTGGTGACAACCGCGATGCTGTTGCTGGTAGCCGTGGGCCAGTTTGCGCTGGCGCCGGCAATCGGCGATTTGCGCAACCAGGGGCTGGCGGACAGCACGCAGTTTGCCGACCTGCATACCCTGGCCACCATGTTATTCCTGGTTACGTGCGGGCTCGGCCTGTTGCTGGTGGCGGCCGGTCGGTCATCCGGTGACTAGCAGGTTGTTGCCGGATTAGTCAGCGGCTTCGCGATAAAGCAGTGCAATGTGGCCGATGGCCTGCACCAGTTCGGCATCGAAGTCTGCACAGATTTGCCTGATGATTTTTGTGCGTTGCTCGCGGTCTGTCCCGCCGATCCTGATTTTCATCAACTCGTGATGTTCCAGCGACAGTTCGATTTCGCGCAAGACGGCATCGCTGAGACCCGCATTGCCGATACTGACCACCGGTTTCAGGCTGTGGCCGCGGCCGCGCAGTTCGCTTTTAAGTTTTTCGCTCAATGACATGTCGCTTGATCCCGGTGGGTTGTTAACAAGCGGTATTTTCACAGCAAATGTCCAATTGATGCAAAGTAAACCAATACTAACCGGATATAATCCCCTCCCTTCAGGAGAGGGTCAGGGAGAGGGGATAAGATTAAACTTCATGTATTGATCCCCTCTCCCGGCCCTCCCCCTGTGTGGAGGGAGAATTACTGGAATGATTTCAGTTATTCGGAATCGGGATAGAACTGGATAAACGTAATGGGTAAAAGCAAGAGCAGTCATAACTGGCTGCGCTCACATTTTGATGATGAATACGTCAAGCGTGCGCAGCGTGAGGGCTACCGTTCGCGTGCAGTTTACAAACTTGCGGAAATACAGGAAAAGGACCGTATCCTGCGGCCCGGCATGACCGTGCTCGACCTGGGTGCCGCGCCCGGTGGCTGGTCCCAGTATGCAGCCGGGGTGCTCAAGGGGCGCGGGCGGATCATTGCCATGGATATCCTGCCCATGGATGAGCTGCCAGGGGTCGAGTTTATCCAGGGGGATTTCAGGGAGAATGAAGCCCTGGATGCACTGATGAAAAGCCTGGATTCCTCGCCAGCAGACCTTGTAATGTCGGACATGGCGCCCAATATCACTGGTATGGGTGCCGTCGATCAGCCACGCAGCATGTACCTGGTTGAACTTGTCGTCGATTTGGCCGACCAAGTACTAGGCAGGCGTGGCGTGTTGCTCTGCAAGGCATTCCAGGGTGAAGGCTTCGATGAATTGTTACCGGCCTTGCGCAAGAAATACCGCAAGGTATTGATACGCAAGCCAAAAGCATCACGACCGCGCAGCCGGGAAGTGTACGTGCTGGCGCAGGGTCGAATTGGCGGGAATATGTCATAATGACTTGTAATACGACTAAAGTCGCCCTTTTGACGCGCCATGGGACATGTCTGGCGCACACCCTGTACAAATTTCTTTCATTCACATTATCGAGGAAACCGGTTTGAACGATCTGGCAAAAAATGTAGTTCTCTGGATTGTCATTGCCCTGGTGTTGATGACCGTTTTCAATAATTTCGGTACGCGTACGGCCAATCAGCAGATGATCAATTACTCTGATTTCATCAGCGAAGTGCAACAGGGCCAGGTGCAACGCGTCGAAATCGAAGACCATACCGTCAAGGGCCTGCGCATGGATGGCACCAATTTCGTCACCCAGACCCCGCCTGATGATCCCAAGATGGTAGACGACCTGCTGAGCAACAATGTTGACGTCAAGGTCGTTGAACCAAACCAGCATGGCCTGTTGATGACGATATTCATCAACTGGTTCCCGATGCTGCTGCTGATCGGTGTCTGGATTTTCTTCATGCGGCAAATGCAGGGCGGTGCCGGTGGTCGTGGCGCCATGTCGTTCGGCAAGAGCAAGGCGCGCATGCTGGGCGAAGACCAGGTGAAAATCACATTTGCGGATGTGGCCGGTGTCGAGGAGGCCAAGGAAGAAGTCGGCGAGCTGGTCGAGTTCCTGCGCGAACCGGGCAAGTTCCAGCGGCTCGGTGGCAAGATTCCGCGCGGCGTCCTGATGGTTGGTTCGCCGGGCACCGGCAAGACGCTGCTTGCCAAGGCGATTGCCGGTGAGGCAAAAGTACCGTTCTTTACCATTTCCGGTTCCGACTTCGTGGAAATGTTTGTCGGCGTGGGCGCCTCGCGTGTGCGTGACATGTTCGAACAGGCCAAGAAGCATGCACCGTGCATCATCTTCATCGATGAAATCGACGCCGTCGGCCGTCACCGTGGCGCCGGACTGGGCGGCGGTCACGATGAGCGCGAGCAAACGCTCAACCAGTTGCTGGTGGAGATGGACGGTTTCGAAGGCAACGAGGGCGTCATCGTGATTGCCGCGACCAACCGCCCGGATGTGCTCGATCCCGCCCTGTTGCGCCCCGGCCGATTCGATCGCCAGGTGGTCGTGCCGCTGCCGGACGTGCGCGGCCGCGAGCAGATTCTGAAAGTTCATATGCGCAAGGTGCCGATCGACGACGACGTCAAGGCCAGCATCATTGCGCGTGCAACACCGGGTTTCTCAGGGGCCGATCTCGCCAATCTCGTTAACGAGGCGGCACTGTTTGCCGCGCGCGGCAACAAGCGGCTGGTCGATATGGAAGACCTCGAAAAGGCCAAGGACAAAATCATGATGGGCGCGGAGCGCCGCTCCATGGTGATGAGCGAGGACGAGAAAAAGCTCACGGCCTATCATGAAGCCGGCCATGCCATCGTCGGTCGTTCGCTGCCGTCCCATGATCCTGTTTACAAGGTCACCATCATTCCGCGTGGACGCGCGCTCGGCGTCACCATGTTCCTGCCGGAACAGGACCGTTACAGTCACAGCAAGGAATTCCTGGAAAGCCAGATCTGCAGCCTGTTCGGCGGACGTATTGCCGAGGAACTGGTCTTCGGTGCGGAGAAGGTTACTACCGGTGCATCCAACGACATCATGCGCAGTACCGAACTGGCGCGCAACATGGTCACCAAGTGGGGGTTGTCAGAGAAACTCGGGCCGCTGACCTACAGTGACGAGCAGGAAGAAGTATTCCTGGGTCACTCGGTTGCACAGCACAAGGCCGTGTCGGATGAAACGGCACATGATATCGACAACGAGATCCGCGTCATCATCGATCGTTCCTATGCGCGCGCCGAAGAGATACTCAAGAACAACCTGGACAAGTTGCATGCCATGGCCGAGGCGCTGATCAAATACGAGACCATCGACGTTGACCAGATCAATGACATCATGTCGGGCAAGACACCCCGCCCGCCAAGTGGCTGGGATGAATCCGAACCGAATACACCGCCTTCAAGCGGCACCACGGAAAAGGATGACAAGTCCGATGGGAAAATCGGCGGGCCGGCCGGGCAACACTGATTTTTTCAGTTCAGGTTGAATGTCGTACGTAACCGGTTTGTAAGAGCACTGAATAAATACTGATTCACCGCAAAGGCGCAATGCACGCAAAGGTTTTCACCACAAGAACACCTGTTTTCATTGCGCTCTTTGCGTCTTTGCGGTGAGTAATACCAGGTCAGGAATTATTCAGGGATATCCCAAATGAATTCCCTTGCTATCGACTGTGGCGGCAAGCCGCTGGACCTGTCACGTCCATGCGTGATGGGCGTCCTGAATATCACCCCCGATTCCTTCTCGGACGGGGGTGATTTTTTTGCGCCGGAAAAAGCGGTGGAACGCGCACTGCAAATGGTAGAGGAGGGCGCGGCCATTATCGATATAGGCGGCGAGTCCACTCGCCCGGGTGCCGCCGCGGTCGGCGTCGATGAGGAACTGGAACGGGTAGTCCCCGTCATCGAGGCAGTGAGCGATGTGGTCCGGGTCCCCGTATCGGTAGACACGCGCAAGCCGGCAGTGATGCAGGCAGCGGTGACGGCCGGTGCCGGACTGGTCAACGATGTCTATGCCCTGCAGGCCCGCGGTGCCATCGAGATGGTGGCGGAACTTGCCGTGCCGGTCTGTCTCATGCACATGCAGGGTAATCCCGGGACCATGCAGGACAACCCGGAATACACGGACGTGGTCACCGAAGTCGGCGATTTTCTGCGCGCACGCGCGGATGCCTGTATTGCTGCCGGCATTAAACCTGGCCGTATCCTGCTGGACCCCGGCTTCGGTTTTGGCAAGCAGGTCGAGCATAACCTGTTGTTGTTGCAGCAACTGCACCGGCTGGTCGACCTCGGATACCCGGTACTGGCCGGTCTGTCACGGAAGTCATTGATCGGTAAGGTGCTGGGGTTGCCGGTCGATAAACGTTTATACCCCGGGCTGGCGCTGGCGGTTATCGCGGTATGGCAGGGCGCGCGCATTATTCGAACCCATGACGTGCGTGCGACGCACGAGGCACTGGCGATGTGCCAGGCGGTTTTATCGGCTGCACCCGTGCCGCTTTACGAACAGGCGGAAACCAGCTAAAAATGGTAGTTGCAGGAATTACAGGAAAAGCAATATGTCCAGAAAATATTTCGGCACCGACGGCATCCGTGGCCGGGTCGGCGAACATCCAATAACGGCTGAGTTCATGCTCAAGCTGGGCTGGGCCGCCGGTCGCGTGCTCGGCCGCGAGCGTGGCGCCAGCGTGATCATCGGCAAGGACACCCGCATATCGGGTTACATGTTCGAGTCGGCGCTCGAGGCGGGGTTGTCAGCTGCGGGTGTGGATATTCGCCTGCTCGGCCCCATGCCGACCCCGGCGATTGCCTACCTGACGCGTACCCTGCATGCCTGTGCCGGCATCGTCATCAGTGCATCGCATAATGCCTATGCGGACAACGGCATAAAATTCTTTTCCGCTGGAGGCGCCAAGCTGCCTGATGAGGTCGAGGTCGCGATCGAGGCGGAACTGGAAAAGCCGATGGTGACCGTTGAATCGGACAGGCTCGGCAAGGCGGAACGCGTCAAGGACGCGGAAGGACGTTATATCGAATTTTGCAAGAGCACCATTCCATTGAGTATGAGCCTGCAAGGGATGAAGATCGTGGTGGACTGTGCGAATGGCGCAACCTACCAGGTAGCCCCCAGCGTGTTCAGGGAACTGGGCGCTGAAGTCATTGCCGTTGGCACTTCACCGGATGGGCTGAATATCAATCAGGATTGCGGGTCAACGAATCCGGAGATCATGCAGAAGCTGGTGCTGGAGCACGGCGCTGATCTCGGTATCGCTCTCGACGGCGACGGTGACCGGGTCATCATGGTCGATCACAAGGGTGAGCTGGTCGATGGTGACGAGCTGTTGTTCATCATCGCGGTCTCGCGACAGCGTGAAGGCATGCTGAACGGCGGCGTAGTCGGTACGCTGATGAGTAACCTGGGGCTGGAGCATGCCCTGCTGTCCCTGGATATTCCCTTTGTACGCGCCAGCGTGGGTGACCGCTATGTCCTCGAGTTGCTGCAGCAGACCGACAGCCTGATCGGCGGTGAATCCTCGGGTCATATCATCTGTCTCGACCGTACCACGACCGGTGACGGTATCGTGTCCGCGCTGCAGGTGCTGGCAGCCATGTCGCGCGCGGGCAAGTCACTGCATGAACTGAAGTGCGGCATGACGAAGTATCCGCAACACATGATCAATGTACCGGTCGACAGCAAGATTGATCCCAGCACTGCACCGGCTGTGCTGGCGGCCGTCAGTTCCGCAGAACAGCGCCTGGCCGGCCGCGGCCGCGTATTGTTGCGTCCATCGGGAACAGAACCCGTGGTACGTGTTATGGTCGAGGGCGAGGACGAGCAACAGGTATTGCAGGAAGCCGGCCAGCTCGCCCTGGTGGTCGCCGCGGCTGTCTAGCCGGAATGCACTGATTTATCGCCGTGTTGTGCGCGTAGCTCATCTGACAGCTTGCGATAATGTTCAGCCTGTTCGGCATTGCCCAGGCCGTCATACAGCACGGCCAGGTTGTGCGCGGCGAGGAAGCTGCCGCGCCCGTTGACGGAGCCCTCCATCTCCGGTTGATCGCCGATTTCCAGGCATTTCGCCCATGAGGACTCGACCATGGGCAATATGTCCTGCACGGCCTGTTGCGGATTGCGTGTAGCCCAGTCCAGCAGCAGGTCACCCAGTGCGAAGAAGAAATCCGGTGAATGCTGCCAGTTGGGCATCTCCACCTCGGCAAGCTGAATGCCTTTTTCGAGCTGGCCGGCGCGCTTCAGCGAGTAGATCAGGCGCAATACGAGGT
This sequence comes from uncultured Halobacteria archaeon, assembly GCA_963768575.1. Taxonomy (GTDB): domain Bacteria; phylum Pseudomonadota; class Gammaproteobacteria; order UBA9214; family UBA9214; genus UBA9214. The sequence goes on along the minus strand of CAVYIJ010000013.1, from coordinate 125,396 downwards.
CATGCCTGAACTTTTCTTTCGCTGCGGTGTGCTCAAGTGCCTGCTCGTAGTAGCGGACGGCATCATCGAACTGCTGGTAGACCTCGAAGTCCTTGCCGGTCTGGTAGAGCAGGTAGGCATCATTCGGAGACTCTGCAAGCGTCTTCAGCAACAGCGTGCGGTTCCTGCCTGCCTTGTGTTCCAGTTGCGCCTGGCGGTAACCGGAATGGCTGACCTTGACGGGTAGTCGCGCACGCGGCAGGTCGGAGACCGGTTGTTCATGAATGCGTCCGCGATAACGGACCCCGGCCGGCAGGATTCGCGGCAGCCATGAGGTTGCAGTCTCAACGCCGTCCTGCAGATCGAACTCGCTGGTGACCGGTATCAGGCCGATAAAGGGCTCAACACCGAGTGTGCCTGCTCCCAGCAGCTCGATGCCGCCTGCCAGCTCCTCGTCGGCATCGAGTACCAGGTTCCAGTCGGCGGGCGACAATTCCAGCGCTGCATTCCTGGCCGCGGCGAAATCATCTTTCCATGGTTGATGATGTACGGTTGCGCCACAACGTTCGGCGATCGCTACCGTGTCGTCGGTCGAGCCGGTATCCAGCACCAGCATCCTGTCGACATGCGGTGCTGCGCTTTCCAGGCAGCGCCCGATGCAGGCCGCTTCATCGCGCGCTATCACCACCAGCGCCAGCCGGCACCCGTTAATGTGGAATTCCAGGTACGTTTTCCGTCTTCATGACAAACTCGTGACCGGCAATATCAGCCGGCAATTCACCGCAGGAATATGCCTCAACAGGGGCCGTGTTGGCTGCCATCGGCAGGCATGATGTACCACCTGTACGTCAAGTTCAACATCGAGGGTCAGGCCGGAACTGGCATCCCTTCCGGCCGTTGGCGGGTCATATACCCCCGAATTCCGGTATTTTGCAGACGAAATTGATTTTTCCACACCGGATAGCTAAGCTACCCGGCTCTTCTATATAAGGAAATGGATATGCGTCAGCCACTGGTTGCCGGCAACTGGAAAATGAATGGCTCAACCGACAGCATTGGCGCGCTGGTCGAGGGCATCAAGGCCGGAATTGGCACTGTAACGACTGCTGAAATGGCGGTCTGCCCGCCCTATGTCTATATCCCGCAGGTTGCCTCGATGCTTGCCGGCACGGCAGTCAGCTATGGCGCGCAGGACGTCAGCGACCAGGAGTCCGGCGCGCATACCGGTGAAGTTGCGCCGGGCATGCTGTCGGATATCGGCTGCAAGTACGCGATCGTCGGTCATTCGGAGCGACGCGCTATTTACGGCGAGAGCGATGATTTTACCGCCGGCAAGTTCGCCGCGGCACAGAAGGCCGGCCTGGTGCCGATCCTGTGTGTCGGCGAATTACTGGAAGAGCGCGAGCAGGGAATTACCGAACAGGTCGTCGAGCGGCAGCTCGATGCTGTTATCAACCGGGATGGTGTGGGTGTGTTCGGCAGTGCGGTCATTGCCTATGAACCGGTCTGGGCCATCGGCACCGGCAAGACAGCGACACCGGAACAGGCGCAGGAGGTGCATGCCTTCATCCGGGGGAAACTTGCCGGTCTCGATCAGTCGGTTGCCGACGGGGTGAGGATTCTCTACGGTGGCAGCATGAATGCGGGTAATGCGGCGGAATTACTGGCTATGCCGGATATCGATGGCGGGCTGATCGGCGGCGCCTCGCTGAAGGCGAATGACTTCCTGGCTATCGGCAAGGCCGCCAATAGCTGATACTCGACTAACGCGGTCCCCCATAAACGGTATTCATTATGTATTCGATATTACTGGTGGTTCAGGTTCTGGTTTCCATCTCGATAATCGCACTGGTCCTGCTGCAGCATGGCAAGGGTGCGGACATGGGCGCCGCATTCGGCAGCGGTTCATCCGGCACCGTATTCGGTTCGCGGGGTTCCGGTTCGTTTCTGACCCGGGCGACGGGCATACTGGCCGCAGTGTTTTTTATCAATTGTCTGCTGATTGCCTCGCCGCTGGTGCGTGACAATGAGGATTCGACCGAAACCATCGCGGACCGTCTTGAGCAGCAAGCCGCAGAAGCGCAGGAATCGGCACAAACGGAGCGTGTCATTGATGCCCTGGAGCAGCAGGCAGAGGTATCCGCAGAGCCGGCGGAAATTACCGAAACAATCATGATCGAAGATGATGTCCCGGGTAACGTACCCGTGCAGCCGGGCAGTTCGGTTGCGGATGACCTGCCTCAATAGCGCGGTTGTTTTTCATACTGTTTTCAAGCCGATGTGGTGGAATTGGTAGACACGCTATCTTGAGGGGGTAGTGGCGCAAGCCGTGCCGGTTCGACTCCGGCCATCGGCACCATACCGGTGTTGCAACAATGACTGTAACAGCTATTTAATACCCTCGAATCTATACCCCATCCCGATTTTTTATGCCCCCAGTAAAGCACCTAACGCATTGATATAAATGAAAAATATACCGGTACCGCAACTTGACAGTATGTCGGCGCTGGCCTAGACTGCACAATCTTTTTTCACCGTCCGACCCCTACAATACAAACAAGGCGCGGGACCACTCGTAGACCGGCCATGTGAGACGCGAACGATGCTGGAAAATTATCTGCCGATTCTGATCTTTATCGCCATTGGCATTGGCGTAGGTGTCGGCCCGATCTTGATCGGATTCCTGCTTGCGCCCTACAAACCCGATAGTGAAAAGAATGCCCCCTTCGAGTGCGGGTTCGAGGCATTTGAGGACACGCGCATGCGCTTCGATGTGCGTTATTACCTGGTCGCTATCCTGTTCATCATTTTCGACCTGGAGATCGCCTTCCTGTTTCCCTGGGCCGTTGTGCTCGATTCCATCGGCATGTTCGGCTACATCGCCATGATGATCTTCCTCGGCATCCTGGTGATCGGGTTCATTTACGAATGGAAGAAGGGAGCTCTTGAATGGGAGTGATGGTTGACAGTCATGAGTTGGTCAGGATAACCCTGTGAGCATCGAAGGCATCCTGCAAGAAGGTTATGTCACGACCTCGGCCGATGCGCTCATCAACTGGGCGCGTACCGGTTCCATGTGGCCGATGACATTCGGTCTCGCCTGCTGCGCCGTCGAAATGATGCAGGCCGGCGCCTCGCGCTATGACCTGGACCGGTTCGGGATCGTGTTTCGCGGCAGTCCGCGCCAGTCGGACGTCATGATTGTCGCGGGTACCCTGTGCAACAAGATGGCGCCGGCATTGCGCAAGGTGTACGACCAGATGGCGGAGCCGCGCTGGGTCATCTCAATGGGTTCATGTGCCAATGGTGGCGGGTATTATCACTATTCCTATTCAGTCGTGCGTGGCTGTGACCGCATTGTACCCGTGGATATATACGTGCCGGGCTGCCCACCCACCGCTGAAGCGTTGCTCTATGGCATCCTGCAGTTGCAGAACAAGATCAAGCGAACCAATACCATTGCCCGCTGAGCATGTCATGCGAATTATGGCAAATGCATAATTTAACGATATAAAAAAGGTAGATATAGCAAAGTGTCTGATTCTTCCCGCCAGCTCGCCGGGCAACTGCAGGACCGCTTCGGCGAAACCCTGCACGCCATCATTGATGCTGTCGGCGAGGTCACCGTGGAGGTTTCCGGTGAAGATCTGCTGGAGGTAGCCACCACGCTGCGTGACGAGGACAGCTTTGCCTTTGCAATACTTATCGATATCTGTGGCGTGGATTATGCAAACTATGGCAAGGACGAGTGGGCCACCGAAGAAACGTCCGGCACGGGTTTCAGTCGCGGCGTCGAGGCAGGCACGGCTGGCCACATGCGGGCGGTGACGGAAGACCTTGTCGTGGAAAAGGAGCGCGAGTCACGACGATTTGCCGCCGTTTATCATCTACTCTCGATTCAACACAATCGCCGGCTAAGACTGAAGGTGTTTGCACCCGACGACGACCTGCCGGTGATACCCTCGGTGCTGGGCGTATGGAGTTCGGCCAACTGGTACGAACGCGAGGCCTTCGACCTGTACGGCATCCTGTTCGAGGGACATCCCGACCTGCGCCGCCTGCTGACGGACTATGGTTTCATCGGGCACCCGTTCCGCAAGGATTTCCCGCTGAGCGGCAATGTCGAGGTCATCTACGACGCCGAGAAGCAACGCGTCATCTACCAGCCGGTCAGTATCGAGCCACGTGTGCTGGTGCCCAAGGTGGTGCGTGCTGGCAAGGTAGACTCGGTCGACCTGGTTAAAATGGCAGCGGCAGGGGAAGAAGCCGAAGCAGAAACGCCGGCTGCAGAGGCGACTGACTGACCATGCCCGAGATACGCAACTTCACGCTTAACTTCGGACCGCAGCATCCCGCCGCGCACGGCGTGTTGCGCCTGGTGCTGGAGATGGACGGCGAGGTCATCGAGCGCGCTGACCCGCACATCGGCCTGTTGCATCGTGGCACCGAGAAGCTTGCCGAAAGCAAACCGTTTAACCAGAGCATCGGTTACATGGACCGTCTCGATTACGTGTCCATGATGTGCAACGAGCATGGCTATGTACTGGCCATGGAAAAACTGCTGGGTGTCGAGCCGCCGTTGCGGGCGCAGTACATCCGCGTCATGTTCGACGAGATTACGCGCATTCTGAACCACCTGCTGTGGCTGGGCGCGCACGGTCTCGATATCGGTGCAATGACCGTGTTCCTGTACGCGTTTCGCGAGCGTGAAGACCTGATGGACTGTTACGAGGCGGTTTCCGGTACGCGCATGCACGCAACCTATTACCGTCCGGGTGGCGTATATCGTGATCTTCCGGACCGCATGCCGCAATACGAAGCATCGAAGTGGCACAGCCAGAAGGATGTGGACCGCAAGAACGAAGACCGGCAGGGGTCCATGCTGGATTTCATCGAAGCCTTTACCGAACGTTTCCCGGGATGTGTGGATGAATACGAAACGTTGCTGACGGACAATCGCATCTGGAAGCAGCGGACCGTCGGTATCGGCGTGGTATCGCCCGAGCGCGCCATGCAGCTGGGATTCACCGGTCCGATGCTGCGTGGTTCCGGGGTTGAATGGGACCTGCGCAAGAAACAGCCCTACGAGGTCTATGACCGGATGCAGTTCGATATTCCGGTCGGCGTCACCGGTGACTGCTATGACCGTTACCTGGTGCGGATCGAGGAAATGCGCCAGTCCAACCGCATCGTAAAGCAATGCATCAAGTGGCTGCGGAACAACCCCGGTCCGGTCATGATCGATGACGCCAAGCTGGTCCCGCCGCGCCGTGAGGAGATGAAGGCCGACATGGAAGCCCTGATCCATCATTTCAAACTTTTCACCGAGGGTTTCTGTGTGCCGGCCGGCGAGGCCTATGCCGCCGTCGAACACCCCAAGGGCGAGTTCGGCGTCTACCTGGTGTCCGACGGCGCCAACAAACCCTACCGGTTGAAAGTCCGCGCACCCGGGTTCGCACACCTTTCCGCCATGGATGAAATGGTGCGCGGCCACATGCTGGCCGACGTGGTGGCGATCATCGGTACCCAGGATATCGTGTTCGGGGAGATCGACCGCTGATGAAGACTGTTGCCCAGCCACGCAAGTCGGACTTGCTGACGGCCACATCGAAGGCGCACATCGATGCCTGGCTGAAAAAATTTCCGGACGACCGGAAGCAGTCGGCGGTGCTGGCAGCGTTACAGGCCGCGCAGGAACAGAATGATGGCTGGTTGACGCGCGACCTGATGGATGCCGTCGCCGACTATCTCGATATGCCGCAGGTGCTGGTTTACGAAGTTGGTACATTTTATTCAATGCTGGAACTGGAGCCGGTCGGCCGTAACATGGTGGCTGTCTGCACCAATATTTCCTGCATGCTGTGCGGTTCGGACAGCATCGTGGAGCACGTTGAAAACAAACTCGGCATCAAGCTGGGCGAGACTACGCCGGATGGCCGTATAACACTCAAGCTGGAAGAGGAATGTCTCGCCGCCTGTTCCAATGGACCGATGATGACCGTCAACGGTCATTACCACGAAAAGCTGACGCCGGAGAAGGTGGATGCCATCCTGGACGGACTGGAGTAGGGCATGACGGTACAGGTCTGTTTCGATACCTTGCAGTTTGACGAGCCATGGACGCTTGAGAACTATCTCGAGGTCGGCGGCTACGCGGCGTGGAAAAAAATTCTGCAGGAAAAGACCTCGCCGGAAGAAGTGATCGAGACGGTCAAGGCCTCCGGCCTGCGTGGCCGTGGCGGCGCCGGTTTCCCGACCGGTTTGAAGTGGAGTTTCATGCCGCGCAACGCACCGGTGCAGAAATACGTGGTGTGCAATTCGGATGAGTCCGAGCCGGGCACCTGCAAGGACCGGGACATCCTGCGCTTCAACCCGCATGCGCTGGTCGAGGGCATGGCGATTGCCGGTTATGCCATGGGCGCAACGGTCGGGTACAACTACATGCGCGGTGAATTTCACCATGAGCCGTTCGAACGCTTCGAACAGGCCCTGAAAGAGGCCTACGAGGCCGGCCTGCTGGGCCGCGATATCCTGGGTTCCGGCGTCGACTTTGATTGCTACAGTCACCTCGGCGCCGGTGCCTATATCTGCGGCGAGGAGACCGCCTTGCTGGAGTCGCTGGAAGGCAAGAAAGGCCAGCCGCGCTTCAAGCCGCCGTTTCCGGCCAATTTCGGCCTGTACGGCAAGCCGACGACGATCAATAACACAGAAACACTGGCCTCGGTGCCGGCGATCATGCGCAACGGCGGCGAGTGGTTCATGGAGCTGGGCAAACCGAACAACGGCGGCGTGAAAATATTTTCCGTTTCCGGTCATGTCAATAACCCCGGCAACTTCGAAGTGCCGATGGGCACTGCCGTTCAGCGAACTGCTGGAGATGGCCGGCGGCGTGCGTGACGGCAACAGGCTGAAGGGTGTAATACCGGGCGGTTCCTCCATGCCGGTACTGCCGGCCGACATCATCATGGAAACCGACATGGACTACGACTCGCTGGCCAAGGCGGGTTCCGCGCTGGGTTCCGGCGCCGTCATCGTCATGGATGACACGACCTGTATGGTCAGGGCAGCGATGCGTATATCGCGATTTTATTACGCCGAGTCCTGCGGCCAGTGTACGCCGTGCCGCGAAGGCACCGGCTGGATGTACCGTATTATAAAGCGCATCGAGGAAGGGCAGGGACGCCAGGAAGACCTCGACCTGCTGCTGAGTGCCGCGGACCAGATTGCCGGCAAGACCATCTGTGCGTTTGGCGAGGCGGCCGCCTGGCCGGTGCAGGGGTTCCTGCGCCACTTCCGCGACGAGTTCGAGTATCACATCACGCACAAGCGCTGCCAGGTGGGTGGCGCTGCATCCAGGGGTGAGGCGGCATGAGCGCGCGTCCCGACATCCCGGCGGACGAGGCCGTGAACATCGAGATCGACGGCAAGCCGTACCAGGCCCGCAAGGGTGCGATGATCATCGAGGTCGCGGATGATGCCGGTATCCCGATCCCGCGTTTCTGCTACCACAAGAAACTGTCGATCGCGGCCAACTGCCGTATGTGCATGGTCGAGGTGGAGAAAGTGCCGAAGCCGTTGCCGGCCTGCGCCACACCGGTTGCCGAGGGCATGAAGGTATTCACCCGCTCGGAGATTGCCACGGGCGGGCAGAAGGCCGTCATGGAGTTCCTGTTGATCAATCACCCGCTGGACTGCCCGATTTGCGACCAGGGCGGCGAATGCGAGTTGCAGGACCTGGCGCTGGGTTATGGCCGCGACGTGTCGCGTTTTGCCGAGAAGAAGCGCGTGGTCAAGGACAAGTATATCGGACCGTTGATTGCGACCGACATGACGCGCTGCATACACTGTACGCGCTGCATCCGCATGCTGCGCGAAGTCGCCGGCAAGATGGAGCTGGGCGCCACCGGTCGCGGCGAGAACATGGAGATCGGTACCTATATCGAGAAGTCGCTGGAATCGGAACTGTCGGGCAACGTCATCGATGTCTGCCCGGTAGGCGCATTGACCTCGCGGCCGTTCCGCTTCAAGGCGCGCGCCTGGGAGCTGCAGCAGCATGCGTCGGTGGCGCCGCACGATTCCATCGGCTCGAACCTTTACGTCCATACGCGGCGTGGCCAGGTCATGCGCGTGGTCCCGCGCGAAAACGAGGACATTAACGAAGTATGGCTGTCAGACCGTGACCGTTTCAGCTATGAAGGCCTGTACAGCGATGATCGTGTGACCGCGCCGATGGTCAAGATAAACGGCGAATGGCAGACGGTGGACTGGGAAACCGCCCTGCAGACAACAGTCGATGGCATGCGCAGTGTTATTCATGCGCACGGTCCCGGCCAGGTCGGCATGCTGGTGTCCCCGACCGCTACGCTGGAAGAGATGTCGCTGGTACAGGCCGTGGCGCGTGGTATCGGCGTTAACAACATCGATCATCGCCTGCGTCAGTCGGATTTCACGGACCAGGACCAGGCGCCGATATGTCCTTCGCTGGGACAAACACTGGCAGAACTCGAAGCGGTCGATGCCGCGCTGGTGGTCGGTTCGAATGTACGCAAGGACCAGCCGCTTATTGGTCACCGCCTGCGCAAGGCGGCACTGGCCGGCGCCAGGATTATGTTTGTCAATCCGGTCGATTACGAGTTCCTGTTCGACGTACATGCAAAGGCAACCGTCCCGCCCGCGCAACTTGCTGCAACGCTGGCCGGCATTGCCGCCTGTTACCCGGATGCCGCAAATCACAAGACAGCTGCGGTCAAGGCTGCAATCGGCAATGCTTCGCCTGACGAAATGCAACGCAGTATCGCCGACGCCCTGAAAGCCGCCGACCGCGGGACCGTGCTGCTTGGCGGTGTCGCCCTGAATCATCCGCAGTACTCGATGATTCGCGCTTTGGCGGAAGTCATCGCCGACAAGAGTGGCGCAGTGCTGGGTATGTTGCCGGATGCCGCGAACAGCGCGGGTGGCTGGCTTGCCGGCGTGTTGCCGCATCGCGGCCCCGGCGGCAGTAATGTATCCGGCCCCGGTCTGGACGCGCACGCCATGCTGGCAACGCCGCTCAAGGCCTACCTGTTATTGAATGTCGAACCCGGTCACGACTGTTTTGACGCGGCGGCGGCAACCGCGGCAGTCGATGCAGCGGAATTTGTCGTATCAGTCAGCCCGTTCGCTTCCGAATCGGTCAGGTCAGCGGCCGACGTGCTGTTGCCGATCGGACCGTTCACCGAGACCTCCGGTACCTTCGTAAATGCGGAAGGACGCTGGCAGGGTTTTACCGGCGTTGCCAGCCCGGTGGGTGACAGTCGGCCGGGATGGAAAGTCCTGCGCGTGCTGGGTAACCAGTTCGGGCTGGACGGGTTTGATCAGGACAGCGCGGAGGAAATCCGTGATGCACTGCGCGAGCAGTGCGGCACTGTCAAGATGGATAATCGACAGGCTGCGGGCCCGGTCGCGGCGGGCGCGGAAACAGGTGGACTGGAGCGGATCGGGGATGTCGCCATTTATTCCGTCGATTCCCTGGTGCGGCGCGCAGTTCCGCTGCAAGCGACACCCGATGCCGAGGCGGCCGGACTGGTGCGTATCAACCCGCAACAGGCCGGGATTTCCGGCGTGCGCGACGGCTACCGGGTCAGGATCAGCCAGGGCGAAGCCAGCGCATTGATGGATGTCAGTATCGAGGAGCGCGTGGCGGATGGTTGCGTATGGGTCCAGTCGGGAACGGCGGCGTCGGCATTTCTTGGCGCCAGCTATGGCCCGGTAACGGTCGAGCGGGTCTGAGGCAGGCCATGACTGAATCTGTCATACAGAAATACAAATTCCAGTTGTTGCTCACGCTGCTGGTCGTTGCCGTCCTGAGTGCGGCGATGGTGATGCTGGGCGTGCACTACTGGGAAGATATCAAGGCCAACTTCATTCTCTATACACTGGTCAAGATTGTCTGCATCGTCGCACCGTTGATGGGCGCCGTCGCCTACCTGACCTTTGCGGAGCGCAAGATCATCGGCTACATGCAGGTGCGTATCGGCCCGAACCGGGTGGGTCCGCGCGGCTGGTTGCAGCCGATCGCCGACGCACTCAAGCTGTTGATGAAGGAAATCGTCATCCCGACGAACGCCAACCGCTTCCTGTTTATCATCGCGCCCATGCTGTCGATAGCACCGGCGCTGGCGGCCTGGGCGGTATTGCCGTTCACCGATACGCTGGTGCTGGCAAACATCGATGCCAGCCTGTTGTACGTACTCGCGCTGACCTCCGTCGGTGTCTACGGCGTCATCATCGCCGGTTGGGCATCGAACTCGAAGTATGCCTTCCTCGGCGCGATGCGCTCGGCGGCGCAGATCGTGTCCTATGAAATTGCCATGGGTTTTGCGCTGGTCGGCGTGCTGATCGCGGGCGGCAGCCTCAACCTGGTCGAGATCGTCGAGGCACAGCAGGGGAGTTTCCTGCACTGGTTCTGGCTGCCGCTGTTGCCGCTGTTCCTGGTTTACTTCATCTCCGGCGTGGCCGAGACCAACCGCGCGCCATTCGACGTGTCGGAGGGCGAGTCGGAAATCGTTGCCGGTTTTCATGTCGAGTATTCGGGTATGGCGTTCGCCGTGTTCTTCCTGGCGGAATACGCCAACATGATCCTGATCGCGGCACTGGCCGCGCTGATGTTCCTCGGTGGCTGGCTGTCGCCGTTCGAAGGAGTACTTTCAGATCAGTTCCTTTCTTCCTCTGGAATACTCGGAACTGTCTTTGGTAACGGAATTCACTGGCTGTTCGGCAAGATGGCCATCATGCTGCTGCTGTTCCTGTGGTTTCGCGCAACATTTCCGCGCTATCGCTATGACCAGATCATGCGCCTCGGCTGGAAGGTGTTTATCCCGATCACCATCGTCTGGCTGGTGGTGGAGGGGGCTGCGGTCATGCTTGATCTCAAGCCCTGGTTTGACTGAGGTAGTTTATGGAAGGTTTCAATAACTTTCTGAAAAGCCTGTTCCTTTGGGAGCTGCTCAAGGGTATGCGGCTGACCGGGCGGCGCCTGTTTTCGCGCAAAATCACGGTGCAGTACCCGGAGGAGAAAACCCCGCAGTCAAACCGCTTCCGCGGTCTGCATGCCCTGCGGCGTTACCCGAACGGCGAAGAGCGCTGTATTGCCTGCAAGCTGTGCGAGGCGGTGTGCCCGGCGCTGGCGATTACCATCGAGGCCGAGGAGCGCGAGGACGGTACCCGCCGCACGACGCGTTACGACATCGACCTGTTCAAGTGCATCTATTGCGGGTTCTGCGAGGAGTCCTGCCCGGTCGATTCGATCGTGGAGACACGCATCTTCGAGTATGCCTTCGAGAACCGTGGCGAAAATATCATGACCAAGGACATGCTGCTGGCGATAGGTGATAAATACGAGAAGGAAATTGCCGCGGACCGCCGGCAGGATGCGAGGTATCGTTAATCATGGACGTTGAACGCATCATTTTCTGGGTCTTTGCGGTCATCCTGGTGTTCGCGGCCGGTCGCGTCATCACGGTGCGCAACCCGGTGCATGCCGCCATGCACCTGGTGCTGGCGTTCTTTACCTGCGCCGGGCTGTGGCTGCTGCTGGAGGCCGAGTTCCTCGCCATCACGCTGGTGCTGGTTTACGTCGGCGCGGTGATGGTGTTGTTCCTGTTCGTGGTAATGATGCTGGATATCAACACCTCGCCGTTGCGCGAAGGTTTTGTGAAATATCTCCCGCTCGGTTTTGTCGTAGCGATGGTGATATTCGTGGAAATGGGCATGATCGTCGGTGCGAAACGTTTCGGGCGCGATGTGATCTCCATACCCGAGCGTCACCCGGAGGGTTACAGCAACGTGCGGGAAATCGGCAGTGTGCTGTATACCGACTATGTTTACCCGTTCGAGATCGCCTCGGTGATCCTGCTGGTCGCGATTATTGCAGCCATTGCATTGACCATGCGCAAGCGACCGGAAACCAAGTTCCAGGATGCGGCGAAGCAGGTTGCGGTGAAAAGCGTCGACCGGGTAAGAATCGTCAAAATGAAAGCAGAAGAGAAACAGTAAATACTTACAGATAAATAGAACTCGCGCAAAGACGCCAGGACGCAAAGAAAAACTTTTAAATGAATAAATGCATGCAAATGGTATTGGAAAAAATAATTATGGCGGTTTCCGGATATTACTTCGACCGGAACGAAAATATTTTGCAAGGTGCTTCTTGTAAAAGAGAGCTTCGCGCCTTTGCGGCTTTGCGCGAGATTGCTTTTTTCAGATATATACAGGCATAAATTAAATGATTGCGTTATCTGACTATCTGGTTCTGGGGGCGGTCCTGTTCGGACTGAGCATCGCGGGCATCTTCCTGAACCGCAAGAATGTCATCATCCTGCTGATGGCTATCGAATTGATGTTGCTCGCGGTCAATATGAACTTTATCGCCTTTTCCTATTTCCTGGGTGACACGGCCGGACAGGTGTTCGTCTTCTTTATACTGACTGTCGCCGCGGCCGAGGCGGCGATCGGCCTGGCCATCCTCGTTGTGCTGTTCCGTAACCGCCAGACCATCAATGTTCAGGACCTGGATACACTGAAGGGATGACTATGGAGCAGATCTACCTCGCTATCCCGCTGGCGCCCTTGCTGGGCGCCATAATTGCCGGCCTGTTCGGCAAGGTGATCGGCCGCGCCGGTGCGCATACCGTGACGATTCTCGGCGTCGGTATTTCCTGCGTGTTGTCGATTTTCGTTCTGAAGAACTACGCCATCGATGGCGCCGAAGTGTACAACCAGTCTGTCTATACCTGGATGGTCAGCGACGGGGTGCGTTTCGAGATCGGTTTCCTGATCGACAACCTCACTGCCCTGATGATGACGGTAGTGACCTTCGTCTCGCTGATGGTGCATATCTACACCATCGGCTACATGCACGATGACCCAGGTTACCAGCGTTTCTTCAGCTATATCGCATTGTTCACCTTTTCCATGCTGATGCTGGTCATGTCCAACAACTTCCTGCAGTTGTTCTTCGGCTGGGAAGCAGTGGGACTGGTGTCCTACCTGTTGATCGGGTTCTGGTATACGCGACCGACGGCCATCTACGCCAATCTGAAGGCTTTCCTGGTGAACCGGGTCGGCGACTTCGGTTTTCTGCTCGGGATCGCGGCTATTTACACGACATTCAACAGCATGGATTACGCCTTCGTCTTCGCCGGGGCGCCGCTCAAGGAACACGAAGTGTTCCAGGTGCTCCCGGGAATCGACTGGTCGCTGATGTCCGTTATCTGCATCTGCCTGTTCATCGGTGCCATGGGCAAGTCGGCGCAGGTGCCGCTGCATGTCTGGCTGCCGGATTCAATGGAAGGCCCGACGCCGATATCCGCACTGATCCATGCGGCCACCATGGTGACCGCGGGTATTTTCATGGTGGCGCGCATGTCGCCGTTATTTGAAATGTCGGAAACCGCGCTGATCGTGGTGATGACCATCGGCGCCATTACGGCGCTGTTCATGGGGTTCCTCGGTATCGTGCAGAACGATATCAAGCGGGTAGTCGCCTATTCGACCCTGTCGCAACTCGGTTATATGACCGTGGCGCTGGGCGTGTCTGCCTATGCCGCCGGCATTTTCCACCTGATGACGCATGCTTTTTTCAAGGCGTTGCTGTTCCTCGCCGCGGGCTCGGTGATTATCGCCATGCACCATGACCAGGATATTCGCAACATGGGCGGCCTGCGCAAATACATGCCCGTCACCTGGATCACCAGTCTCATCGGTTCGCTGGCACTCATCGGTACGCCGTTTTTCTCGGGCTTCTTCTCGAAGGACACTATTATCGAAGCGGTGCACCACTCGCAATTACCCGGCGCGGGCCTGGTGTACGTGGTGGTACTGGCCGGCGTATTCATTACCGCGCTGTACAGCTTCCGAATGTACTTCATGGTATTCCATGGCCAGCCGCGCATGGATGCGCATACCCGTGAGCACCTGCACGAAACCCCGTTGGTGGTCACGGGCCCGCTGGTCGTGCTGGCGGTATTCTCCGTTATCTCCGGTTACGTGATCGGTCCTGTGGTGTTCGGTGATTTTTTCAATGGCGTGATTCATGTCGCACCTGAACACGATGCGCTGGCGGTGGTCGGTGAGCACTACCACGGTATTTTCAGCTTCGTCGGGCATGCATTCACGGGCTGGGCCGTTTACCTGGCAATAGCCGGTGTTGCCCTGGCGTGGTACATGACGCTGAAGAACCCGGCTTTTGCAGATACCATGCAGCAGCGTTTTAACGGCATCTACCTGCTGCTGGTCAACAAGTACTACGCCGATGACTTTAACGAAACCGTGTTCGCAGGGGGTACGCGGGGCATCGGCAAGTTGCTCTGGAAGGTTGGCGACGTGGCCATCATTGACGGGTTGATCGTCAATGGCAGCGCCCGCATGGTCGGCTGGGCTGCAGGCATTATCAGGCGCATACAAACCGGCTACCTCTATACCTACGCCTTCAGCATGATTATCGGGCTGGCCCTGATGCTGTACTGGTTTGTATTTCACACTGCCGGGGCAGGCACATGATCGATTATCCGTTACTGAGTCTGCTGGTGTGGCTGCCCATCGCCGGCGGGGTGGCCCTGCTGGCCATGGATGCACTGGGCAACCCGGCCTGCCGGCAGGTTGCGCTGCTGGTGTCCGTCGTCACGTTCATCCTCAGCCTCTCCCTGTATACGCATTTCGACTTCACCACGGCAGCCATGCAGTACCAGGAGCAGGTGTCGTGGATCGACGCGATCAGCGCGAACTATCACCTTGGCGTGGATGGTATCTCGATGCCGCTGATTATCCTGACCACGTTCACCACGGTACTGGTGGTGCTGGCCGGCTGGCAGGTAATAGAGAACAAGACTGCCCAGTACATGGCGGCCTTCCTGGTGATGGAAGGACTGATGAACGGCGTATTCGCGGCACTGGATGCCGTGTTGTTCTACGTGTTCTGGGAAGCCATGCTGGTCCCCATGTTCCTGATTATCGGCGTTTGGGGCGGACCGCGGCGAGTCTACGCGACCATCAAGTTTTTCCTGTATACCTTCCTCGGTTCGGTATTCATGCTGGTGGCGCTGATCTACATGTACCTGCAGGCGGACAGCTTCAGCATCCTGGATTTCCACCTGCTGCCGCTTGGCATGACCGAACAGACGCTGATATTCCTCGCTTTCCTGCTGGCCTTTGCCGTCAAGGTGCCGATGTGGCCGGTGCACACCTGGCTGCCCGATGCCCACGTCGAGGCGCCGACCGGCGGCTCGGTGATCCTCGCGGCCATCATGCTGAAGATCGGCGGTTACGGTTTCCTGCGCTTCAGCCTGCCGATTACGCCGGATGCCAGTCATGCGCTGGACTGGCTGATCATACTCATGTCGCTGGTGGCGGTGGTGTACATCGGCTTTGTCGCGCTGGTACAAAACGACATGAAGAAGCTGATTGCCTACTCATCCATCGCGCACATGGGTTTCGTTACGCTGGGCATCTTCCTGGTCTTTACCTTGCTGGACAACAACGGGTCGATCCAGGGCGCCGCACTCGGCATGGAGGGCGGCATGATCCAGATGATCTCGCACGGCTTCATTTCCAGTGCATTGTTCCTCTGCGTGGGTGTGCTGTATGACCGTATGCACAGCCGCGAGATCAGCGATTACGGCGGCGTGGTCAATACCATGCCGGTGTTTGCAGCCTTCATGATGCTGTTCGCGATGGCCAATGCCGGCCTGCCGGGCACCTCCGGCTTTGTCGGCGAGTTTATGGTCATCCTCGCCAGCTTCAAGGCCAATTTCTGGTTTGCGTTCCTTGCGGCCACCACCCTGATACTGGGCGCAGCCTACAGCCTGTGGATGGTCAAACGCGTAATCTTCGGTGAAATTGCAAATGACAATGTCCGCGAACTTGAAGACGTCAACGGACGTGAATTTGTCATCCTCGCGAGCCTCGCCGCAGTGGTACTGCTGTTCGGGCTGTGGCCGGCGCCGCTGGTCGAAATCATGCATGCCAGCGTTGAAAACCTGCTGGCGCAACTGTCCGTGTCCAAATTGCCACCGGCGGAGACCGGGGTGGCACTGCTGGAAGTTATTCGACCCGTAGGGCCCTGAGGCATTTGAACCATGACTATCACCCTGTCCCAATACCTGCTGCTGTCGCCTGAAATCTTCGTCCTGGTGATGGCATGTACAGTCCTGATGGCCGAGTCATTTGTCGGCCATCGTTATCGCCAGGTCAGCTACGTGCTGTCGCAATTGACGCTGCTGTGCGCCGCGTTTATCAGTGGTTCAATGCTCGATACACAGGCGGCCGTACTGCTCGGCGGCACATTCGTGCATGACCCCATGGCGGCATTGCTGAAGACCAGCGTTTTCCTGGTGACCATTGGCGCATTTGCCTATGCACGCAGTTATATCACTGCACAGGGTGGTTTGCGGGGCGAGTACTATGTGCTTGGTCTGTTCGCCGTGCTGGGCATGCAGGTGATGATATCCGCGCACAGCCTGCTGACGGTATATCTTGGACTGGAGCTGCTGTCGCTGTCGCTGTATGCCATGGTTGCGTTTGACCGGGATTCCCCGTCGGCTTCGGAGGCGGCCATGAAGTACTTTGTGCTGGGAGCGCTGGCATCCGGAATGCTGCTCTACGGCATGTCCATGCTCTACGGCGCAACCGGCAGTCTCGACATCGCGGAAATTTCCGCGGCGATCGCCGCCGGCGGCGGCGAGCGTGACCTGGTGCTGGTATTCGGATTGTGTTTTGTCGTTGCCGGCCTGGCCTTCAAGTTCGGTGCCGTGCCGTTCCATATGTGGATACCGGATGTCTATCATGGAGCGCCAACCGCGGTCACGCTGTTCATCGGCAGTGCGCCGAAGATTGCCGCGTTTGCCATGGCGATGCGGCTGCTGGCGGAATCGATGGGCGGCCTGATGTTCGACTGGCAGGGCATGCTGATAATTCTTGCCGTGCTGTCACTGGCTATCGGCAATGTCGTTGCTATCGCACAGACAAACATGAAACGCATGCTGGCCTATTCGACTATTTCACATGTCGGTTTCCTGATACTCGGCATCCTGTCAGGCACGGAAGCGGGTTACTCGGCCTCGATGTTTTATGCCATTACCTATGCATTGATGGCGATCGGTGGTTTCGGCATGATCATCCTGCTCAGCCGCGCCGGTGAGGAGGCGGATAAACTGGATGATTTCAGGGGGCTGAATGACCGCAGTCCGTGGTTTGCATTGATGATGCTGGTCCTGATGCTTTCCATGGCGGGTGTGCCGCCGACAGTCGGTTTTTATGCCAAGCTGGCCGTGCTGCAGGCGGTAATCGATGTGGACATGGTCTGGCTGGCCCTGGTCGCGGTGTTCTTCTCGATTATCGGCGCATTTTATTACATCAGGGTAATCAAGTTGATGTACTTCGATGAACCGGCAACCGACAAGCCGCTGGTGATCAATACCGACCTGCAGATTGTCGTTAGCGCCAATGGCCTGCTGGTACTCGGCCTTGGCCTGTTTCCGGGTGGATTACTGGCACTGTGTAACAGCGTACTTGTCTGAAATTTCGAATGACTGAACAGACCGCAGTCGGGGTCCTGCTGCTGCTCTCGTTTATTGCCGCCAACCTGCCGTGGTTGAGCGACCGCCTGTTTTTCATACTGCGACCGGCCACGGGAAACAAGCGGACTGTCTACCGCCTGCTTGAGTGGCTGTTGATGTACTTCACTGCCGGCGGGATTGCCCTGGGCCTCGAGCACAAGCTGACCGGCAACACGCATGCGCAGGAATGGGAGTTTTACGCGGTCACCGGCTGCCTGTTCATCATCTTCGCGCTGCCGGGCTTCATCTATCATGTCGAGCTGAAGAGCCAGCTGGCACGTGCGCGGCGCCGTCGTACTGGCGCGTAGTCTCAACACTGCCGGCATGGCCGGGACGCCGGGCCTGCGTTCATCAACGGGACGACTTGCTGCCGCTATCGCCGGGAATCAGGCCGGGCAGGTGGACCGTCCGGGCCGTCAATCCCCGTACCCGCCGGTTCGACTGACCGTCAACTGTTCGACAAAACCTGAAAAACATGCAAAATCATTCCTCTGCGCACCCGGCAGACGCCGCTCACGGCGGGAATTGATACGTCAGTACTTTATAAGTTACTAATAAGAAAAGATAATTTACAATAGTTAACATTCTGACCGCTGTGACTGTGGGAAGATAGCACCGGGAAAAAAACGGACATTTCAACCATGAGAATCGCACTACTTGAGGACGACCGTGACCAGGCAGAGATGTTGCAGGCCTGGATTCACGAGGCTGATTACGACTGCTATGCATTCGCCACCGGCGAGTCCTTTCAGCAGGCGCTGCGCAACGAGACCTTCGATGTGTTGATCATCGACTGGAACCTCCCGGACACGACGGGTCCGGAGGTGCTGGACTGGGTCAGGCAGAATGTCGACTGGCACATACCGGTAATTTTTATAACCAGCCGTGACGGCGAGGACGACATCGTCCAGGCCCTTGGCCGCGGCGCGGACGACTACATGGTGAAGCCGGTGCGGCGACATGAAACACTTGCGCGCCTGCGTGCGCTGGACCGTCGGTCAGCGCCGGACATGGACATGGAGATGTTCTACGAATACGCTCCCTACCGGGTCGAGATGAAGGAGCGGCGTATCATGCTGGAAGGCGAACCTGTTACACTACGTAACATGGAATTCGAACTCGCCGTCCTGCTATTCAGGAATGCGGGTCGTCTTTTGTCGCGCAGTTATATCCTGGAAAATGTCTGGGGCACGCGCGGTGACATCAATACGCGCACGGTTGATACGCATGTCAGCCGGCTGCGGAACAAGTTGAACATTACGCCGGAGCGTGGATGGAAACTCAGCGCTGTCTATCATCACGGCTACAGACTGGAAAAACTCTCGGAGCAGGCTGGATGACAGGTGGCCGGTTCCGGCTGCGTCATATCCTGTTACCCTCGATCTGCCTGCTGGGGCTGCTGCTGCCCCCGGCAGTATCCGCCGAGCAGTACTGGGTCTATACGGTACGGCCCGGTGACACGATCTGGCACCTCACAAACAAGCACTGCACCAGCGTCCTGCACTGGAAGCGTATTCAGCGCCTGAACGGACTTCCCGACGTCCCGGCGCGCGGAATATTGCCGGGTACGCGTCTCAAATTCCCGATAGATATTCTCAAGCACCAGCCGGCCAGCGCGACGGTAAGCACGCTGCAGGGCGAGGCGCAGATTATCAAGGCGTCCGGCAGTGAGCAGGCGGTCGCCGTCGAAGCCGAACTGCACAGTGGCGACCGGCTGCAAGTGGGTGAGCACAGCACTGTCATGGTGCGATTTGCCGATGGTTCGGAACTGCTGGTACTGGAGGGCAGCGATGTAGTTTTCGACAGCCTCAGCGCCTACGGTGAAACCGGCATGGTCGATACCCGCATTCGCCTGCAGAGCGGGCAGGTCGATACCCGCGTGAAGAAACGCAAAGGTCCCGGCAGCCGTTACGAGATCATCACCCCCGCGGCCGTGGCTGCAGTGCGCGGTACCGATTTCCGCGTCGCCGCGGACAGCGAACGCCCGGTGGGCCGTAGCGAAGTGCTCGAAGGTGCCGTTGACGTGTCGGGGGCGGGTGGCAGCCAGCGTGTTCCCTCCGGTTTCGGTGTGCTGTCGGAGGCCGGCAAGCCACCGGGCGCGCCTCGTCCACTGCTGCCCGCCCCGGACCTGTCACCGCAACAGGAGTTGCTTGATCGCCTGCCGTTGCAGTTCCAGTGGGCGGCCCTGGAGAAGGCCGACGCCTACCGGTTTCAGGTTGCAGCCAGTGAAGCCTTCGATGGTTTGCTGGCAAACGACAAAAGCCCCGGTACACGCGGTTATGTGCCGGACCTGCCGAATGGAGAGTACGTGTTACGCGTGCGCGGAATCGACCCGGATGGACTCGAAGGCCTGAATGCGATGCGCCGGTTTACGGTTGCGGCGCACCCGCAACCGCCGGTATTGATCGGTCTGAATGACAATGTCGTTGTCCGTGACGCCACGCCGGAGTTTGGCTGGTCGAAGCCGGTCGATATCGACAGCTACAGTTTCCAGCTGGCCCGGGATGACGGTTTTACCGCCATGGTGGCGGATGAGTCAGCTTATAGCGGTGACCGGTATACACCGGGTACTGACCTGTCGCCAGGCGGTTACTACTGGCGTGTCGCCAGCATTGACGCTAATGGCATGCGGGGTCCATGGAGCGATGTCTCGGCCTTTGAATACCGCGCGATACCGGATTCACCCGAGCCCGAAGTGCCTGCGCTGGGTGAGGATGTGATCAACTTTCACTGGCGGGATGCCGGAGCGGATGTCCGCTACAACTTCCAGCTCGATTCCGAGCCTGAATTTCCGTCGCCTTCAATTGATCTTACCGTGACTGAACCGCGCCTGGCGGTCGATACACCGGTTGCCAGCCGGTATTATTTCCGTGTTCGCGCAATTGATGAAAGCGGTTATGCCGGCCCCTGGTCGACGACCCAGACCTTCACGGTGCCTGGCAATCCCTGGCAACTGCTGGTTCCCGCCGGATTACTGCTGTTGTTTTGATGGGCGCCGCGACACCGCGCGTACTGGCGCCGGTCGAACGCCTGGTCCTGGCCGCGCTGCTCGGCGGACTCGCGTTGCTGTTGTTGTCCCAGGACTGGCTGTGGCGCTGGGACCAGCTGTTGTACGATGCCCAGTTGCAGCTGATTTCGGGGCCCGCCGATGATGACATCATCATTATCGGCATCGATGAACAAAGCCTCGACGTGTTCGGCCGCTGGCCATGGCCGCGTGACGTACATGCCTCCCTGCTGGATAAACTGTCGGTGGAAAAACCGCGCGTAATCGCGTTCGATATTATTTTTGCGGAGCCCGACCCGGCAAACCCGCGCGGTGATCAGCAACTGGCCAGGGCGATCGGCCGCAGCGGTAACGTGGTATTGCCGGTCCTGATGGAGCAGCGCCGGCAGGGCGGTATACCGATCGAGACATTACCGTACCCGCTGTTTGCCGAACAGGCCGCGGCCATGGGCCATGTGCATGTTGAGCTCGACCCGGACGGTATAGCGCGACGCATGTTCCTGTATGAAGGCCTTGGCGGCAGCTACTGGCCGCATCTCACCATGGTGATGCTACAGGTCGCCGGCATTGCCGTACCCATCTACCCGGAAACCACAGACGACAGCACCACCCAGCCGGGTGTCTGGCACCGTGCCCGGCAGCTGCTGATTCCCTACCAGGGACCGCCCGGGCACTTTCAGCACCTGTCCTACGAGCAGGTAGTGCATGGCGATTTTGTTCCCGGCACGTTTACGGACAAACTGGTACTGGTGGGTGTTACCGCGGCAGGTTTGGGGGACGCGCTGCCTACCCCGGTGTCGGGTTTCAGCCACTCCATGCCCGGTGTCGAGATCAACGCAAACATGCTGCAGGCATTGAAGAGCGGTATGCGTATCAACATGCTGGAGAGGGGGATAACGGTGGTTATCACCCTGCTGCTTGCCACGCTGCCGGTATTTGTCTACCCGTATCTCGGCCCGCGTAATAACCTGTTGCTCGCGGCCTTGCTGTTTGCCGGCACCTTGTGCCTGTCCGCCGCGCTGCTGTTCTTTGCGCGTAGCTGGTTTCCACCGGTGCCGGCGCTGGTGGCCATCACCCTCGGTTACCCGCTGTGGAGCTGGCGCCGGCTGGAGCGCGCCGTTCGTTACCTCGATCAGGAGCTGGATGACCTGCAGCAGCAGCGGGCCGAACTGACGATTCACCAGGAGCCGGACCTGCATACTGCAGTGTCGTTCCTCGCGCGTGTTTTACCGGTAAAGGGCTGGACGCTGCTGGATGCAACGGGTTCCACCATTCAGCAGCAAGGCAGTGTGCCCCCGGTCGACTATCATCCAACGGGCGTTGCGCACTGGAATCCAGGCAGTCATAGCTGGTCAACCCCGGTCGAGGTCGACGGTACGACGCTGGTCTTGTTCTGGAAGGAAGATGCCGGGCCCGACAAACAGGAACGCGCGCTGCTCAATGAACTTGCCCGCCACCTGCGTGCCGGTGACGAAACCGGCGGCCGGTCGATTGACCTGCTGCAGTCACGCATCGAGCAGGTCAAGGCGGCCACCCGCCAGCTTGGCGAGTTACGGCGCTTTGTGGAGGATGCCCTGTCGTTCATGTCCGACGGCGTCATAGTCGCGGATGCATTTGGCAAGATACTGATTGCCAATGAGCGTGCTGCCTGGTACCTGGCGGGAGATGACCGCGCAAAATTATCGGATTGTGCGCTGCTCGATTACCTGCAGGATGTCGAGTTGCAGGGGGGCGCCAGGTGGGAGAACCTGTTACGCAGTGTACTGGTAGGCGCGGAGCATGTGCATGCCAATGCACGGCAAGCCGATGGACGCGATTTGCTGGTGCAGATTGCGCCATTGAGCGTGCATCTCGAAGAAACTGATGCGCTGGTGATAAATTTCTCGGATATCAGCAATCTCCGTTCCAGTGAACGCAAGCGGAGTGAGTTGCTGAATTTCCTCTCCCACGATCTGCGTGCACCGCTGGTGTCGATGCTGGCGCTGCTGGAACTCGCCAGCAGCAGGAAATCGCCGGAGGATATCGGCGACCTGCTGGAGCGCATGCAAAGCAATACCGAACGCACCCTGTCACTGGCCGAACAGTTCCTGCATCTGGCGCGCGCGGAAAACAGTGATGAATACTCGTTCAGCGAGGTTGACCTGGTGGCGGTGATCTGGAATGCGCATGAACAGGTCTGGGCGCAGGCCAGGGCAATGGACATCAAGCTGGGCAATGAACTGGAGACGGAAGATGCCTGGGTGATCGGCGAGGGCGGTTTGCTGGAGCGGGCATTGATCAACCTGTTGACCAATGCCATCAAGTACAGTCCGTTGCATTCAAGGGTTACCGTGCAGCTGTCGCGCGAGGGCGATGCTTACCGCTGTTGCGTGGTGGACGAGGGTTACGGCATTGCAGCGGAGTCATTGCCGCAGTTGTTCGACCGTTTTCACCGGGTTGCCAACCCGGAGCATGCTGACATCACCGGCGCCGGTCTCGGTCTTGCATTCGTGGATGCGGTTGTTTCCCGGCATGGCGGCACCATCAATGTCAGCAGCACGCCCGGCAAGGGATCGAGTTTCTGTTTCACCCTGCCGGCGGCTGCCGTATAGCCCCGGGGGCGGTGAATTGACGGCCATGGAAATCATATATATTACTGATATATATGTGAATATTCTTCCAGCCCCGATCCTTTTCGGGGGAGAGTTAACAATTTCTGACAGTACCGTCCGGGGCGGTGGGGTATCCTACTGATCATTCGAGGAGTGTTTATGCCCGGCACGCACGGTATCCATGCTCTGAACAAAGAAGAAGCAAGTTTTAATAACGGGGAGAAGTGTTATGAACAGTAGAATATTCAAAATTATCCTGCCGGCCATCCTGGTATCGGTGTCGGCATGTTCAACAAGCCAGAATCGTCCTGTAGCGAACGTGACTGATGAAGACATGATTACGTCGGAGCAGTATGCGGAACTGAAAGAAAAAGAAGCCCAGGTTGCCCGCTTGCAGGAAGAACTCAAGAATGCAAAAGGTATGTCCGCTGCCGCGGGCAAGGTGTCGACATCCGGTGAGTTGTTGCCACCGAATGCCAAGCCCGGCGAGTGTTACGCGCGCGCCTGGGTGCCGCCGACCTATCGCACCCTGAGCAAGCAGATGCTGGTCAAGGATGCCACTGAGAACGTCGCCATCATTCCGGCAAAATACGAATGGGTCGAGGAGCGTGTTCAGGTCAAGGAAGCCTCGAGTCGCCTGCAAACGATACCGGCGGCATACGCTGTCGAAAAGGAAACCATCAAGGTTGCCGATGCCGCACGCACGTGGCGGACCGGCCTGGGCAACTCTGCACCGCCGGCCAGTGATGATCTGCTGGCATCGGCGAAGAAGTATGGCATCGACCTGGACTCGGCGACGCCCGGTATGTGCTACCACGAGCATTTCCATCCGGCAACCTACGAAACAATAGAGCAGCAGGTGCTGGTCAGCGAGCCATCGTCACGAGGTCAAGGTCAGTGAGCCGCAGTATCGCTGGACCGAGAAGCAGGTGCTCGTCAAGGAGGCCTCCTCGAAGATGATCAGTGTCCCGGCAGCCTATGAATGGACTGAAGAGCGGGTGCTCGACGAACCGGCCCATACCACGTGGAAGAAAGGTACCGGACCGATACAGCGTATCGACCAGGGTACCGGTGAGATCATGTGCCTGGTCGAAGTGCCGGCAACCTACAAGACGGTCAGGAAGCGTATCCTGAAATCGGCACCGACGACGAACCGTGTCGATATACCCGCCGAATACAAAACCATCAAGGTGCGTGAACTGGTGGCCGGACCGCAGGAAACCAAGACAGAAATTCCTGCCGGCTACAAGACGGTCAAGGTCAGCAAGAAAACCGCGGATGCCAGTTTTGTCTGGCACGAGATCCACACCCGGAAAGAGCCTGCGACTACCCGTACCGGCGCAAAAATCTGTCTGACGGAAACACCGGCTCGCTTCAAGACGGTGTCACGCAGGGTGCTCAAGACCCCGGCTGCCAGCGCCAAGGTGGAAATCCCGGCTGCGTACAAGACCATCAAGGTGCGCAAGCTGATCGCGGGTCCGACGGAGAATCGTACCGAGGTACCTGCAGAGTACAAAACTGTCTACTACAAGGAGCTGGAAAAAGAAGGCTTCATGGAGTGGCGTTCGATTCTTTGCAAGACCAACATGACCGGCACTCGGGTAAGCCAGATACAACAGGCACTGAAAACGGCCGGCTATAACCCGGGCCCGATCGATGGCTCGATTGGAGCGCAAACCATGTCAGCCGTGAACGCCTTCCAGCGTGCCAAGGGACTGCCGGTTGACAGGTACCTCAACGTCAAGACGCTTGATGCGCTGGGTGTATCTCCCCGCTGATCAGGGACGTTTGGCCGACAACTGAAAGCGCCCCGTTCGCGGGGCGCTTTTTTTTTGCAGCGGAAACGGGCAAGCGGTTGCCCGCCGCTCATGCAAACGGCAAATCCGGCAAGCGTTTCTTTAAAATTGTTCACAAAACACCCCTACCTGCCGCGCCCCTCAGCGCATAGGCTGTGGGTACCGGTCTTGCAGCGTCAACGGGACGCTGATTGCTCCCCATCAATCGGCTGACCCTCGCTGAAACCGGAAATTGCTGCCGCAAGTCAGCACCCTGTTGGCAGAGCCGGTGGCGGGTGTGTGTGCCCCCCGCCGGTATTTTTTTTCATGCCATCACGCGCCGGTCGCGCGCTTGTTTCCGGTGTAAATGATTGATCGTGCTCGAGTGTGAGGCGACGTCTGCCGAATGTGCCAGGCCCGTGAAATCCGCTCAGGGGGGCAGGTTGTGTCGTACCGGCATTGCCCGGCGGGACCAGCAGGTGTTCGGGAACTTGAATTAGTGGTGACCAACAGCTAAACTTCCCGGCCGTTGATGCGGGGTGGAGCAGTCTGGCAGCTCGTCGGGCTCATAACCCGAAGGTCGTAGGTTCAAATCCTACCCCCGCTACCATTTTGATATGGCCCGGAAAGGATTCCACGGCACGTACGTAAGGGCCGGAGTATGGTGAATTTGCTATACTCGACCAGAGAATAATTTCGGAGTTCATGGAGTGGGCCTTTGGCCCATTTTTTGTTTCTGGAGCAAGGCCGGGCCGGGAGAGCAGTGTGAGGCAGGACCCATTACAGCTGGGAAAGATGCTGGAACCCGGGATCCGTGCCATGGGTTATGAGCTGGTAGGCATTGAATACCAGGGCAGTGGCAAGGGTGGTGGCCTGTTGCGTGTATATATAGATAACGAGCAGGGGATATCTGCCGATGACTGCCAGAAGGTCAGTTACCAGGTGAGTGGAGTGCTGGAGGTTGAGGACCCGATCCCCGGGCACTACACGCTGGAAGTATCGTCGCCCGGCCTGGACAGGTTGCTGTTCAAGGCGGAAGACTTCGAGCGTTTTGCCGGGCAGCTGGTCAGGTTGCGTATGGCATACCCGGTCAACGGGCAACGCAGGTTCAAGGGCCGCCTGGAAGGCGTGCAGGATGGAAATGTGTTGATCGAGCAGGATGGAGAAGAGATCAGCCTGCCGTTTGAGCAGGTTGAACAGGCGCGATTGGTGCCGGAGTATCCAGGAGATTTCGGAAATGGACAGTAAAGAGATACTGACAGTCGTTGATGTGGTATCAAACGAAAAGGGTATCGACAAAGAGATTATTTTCGAGGCGATCGAAACTGCGCTCGCGACAGCGACCCGCAAGCGTGCCAGCAGTGATATCGAGGCGCGTGTCGAAATTGACCGCAAGACCGGTGAATACCAGACCTTTCGCCGCTGGCAGGTGATCGATGAGTCACTGGCCGAGAATGCGGGCGAAGACGATGATGTACTGGTGTTCGAATCCCCGACGCGCCAATATACCCTCGAGGCCGCCAAGGAGCTCGATCCGGAACTGGAGCACGGTTCCTGGATAGAAGAGCCGATGGAAAACATCGAATTCGGCCGGATCGGTGCACAGACAGCCAAGCAGGTCATTGTGCAGAAGGTCCGCGAAGCCGAGCGCGCCATGGTGGTCGAGGCCTACCAGGACCGCATCGGAGAACTGGTGACCGGTATCGTCAAGCGCGTCGAGCGCAATAACGTCTACCTCGACCTCGGCAGTAATGCCGAAGCCATCGTCCTGCGCGAGGATATGATACCGCGGGAAGCGGTCAGGCCGGGCGACCGGCTGCGCGGTTACTTGCGCGAGGTCAGCACCGAGCAGCGTGGTCCGCAGTTGTTCGTCAGTCGCGTTGCACCTGAATTCCTGCTGGAGCTGTTCAAGCTGGAAGTGCCCGAGGTCGGCCAGGGACTGATCGAGATACTGCATGCTGCTCGTGATCCCGGTTTGCGCGCCAAGATCGCGGTGAAGAGCAATGATCCCCGCATCGACCCGGTCGGCGCCTGTGTCGGCATGCGCGGCTCGCGTGTGCAGACCGTTTCGACCGAGTTGTCGGGTGAGCGTGTCGATATCATCCTGTGGGATGAAAATCCTGCACAGTTTGTAATCAATGCCATGTCGCCGGCCGAGGTTGCGTCCATTGTGGTAGACGAGGAATCGCACACCATGGATATTGCCGTCGCCGAGGATCAGCTGTCACAGGCCATTGGCCGTGCCGGACAGAATGTGCGGCTGGCCAGCCAGCTGACCGGCTGGGTGCTGAACGTCATGGATGAAGTACAGGCCGAGGAAAAGAGCGAGGCCGAAGCAGCGACCTTGCAGAAACTGTTTATCGAACACCTGGATGTCGATGAGGAGATCGCGGCGATCCTGGTGCAGGAAGGTTTCTCGTCAATCGAGGAAATTGTATACGTGCCGAACAGTGAGTTGCTTGCAATCGAGGAATTCGAGGAAGAAATGGTCGATGAATTACGTGGCCGTGCGCGCGACGTGCTCCTTACGCAGGCAATCATGAAAGAGGAAAAGCTGGGCGATACCGAGCCCGCGGAAGACCTGCTGACGATGGAGGGCATGGATTCCGAGCTGGCGTACGAGCTGGCGGGCCGCGGTGTTATTACCATGGAAGACCTGGCCGAGCAGGCAGTCGACGAGCTGATGGATATCGAGGGAATGGACGAGAAACGTGCCGGTGCCCTGATTATGTCTGCGCGAGCACCATGGTTTGCGGAAGAAACAAGTACCGAGGCTTGAGGAGCGAGACAGGCAATGACAGACGTCACAGTTAAACAATTTGCCGAGGTCGTCGGGGTGCCGCCGGACCGTTTACTGGTCCAGCTGGGCGAGGCTGGCCTGGAGGTCAGCGACGAGAACGCGACCATCTCCGATAACGAGAAGACCCAGCTGCTCGATTTTTTGCGCAAGAGTCATGGCAAGCGTGCGGCGCTGTCAACCGGCGGTCCGACCAAGATTTCCCTGAAACGCAAGACACAAAGTGAACTGCGCGCAAAAGTTCCTGCGGGCCGCGGGCCGGCGGGACGTGGTGCAATGCGCACCGCACGACCGGAGGCGCGTACGGTTTCCGTCGAGGTGCGTAAAAAGCGTACTTATGTGAAACGTACCGACCTGGTGGCAGAGGAACAGGAACGTCTCGACCAGGAGGCAGAGGAAATAGCGCGCCGGAAGGCAGAGATCGATGCGCGTGATGCAGAGGCGCAGGCAAAACGCGATGAGGTAAGGAAGAAACAGGAAGAGGAAAAGGCCGCGGAAGATCAGCGGTTGCAGGCCGAACGGGATGCGCGGAAAAAGGCCGAAGCAGCAGAAGTGGAGCGTCAACAGTCGCTGGCGGCTGCCGAGGCCCGCACCAAAGTGGAAGCGGAAGGTGCGCGGCAGAGGAAGGGCGCTGAAGGCGAGCGCAAGTCCCGGCACGAGGACAAACATACCAAGTACGGCCGCAAGGAATTGCATGTTGCAGCCGGCAAGGGCGGCCGCCGCAAGAAGCGGGCCAAGCCATCGCGTCGTGTCACAATCGAGTCTACCGGCGAACACGGTTTCGAACGTCCCACAGCAACCGTTGTGCACGAGGTCGGGATCCCGGAGAACATTGCCGTTGCTGAACTTGCGCGCAAGATGTCGGTAAAGACTGTCGAGGTCATCAAGACACTGATGCAGATGGGTGTCATGGCTACTATCAACCAGATGCTTGACCGGGATACGGCCATGCTCGTTGTTGAAGAGATGGGCCACGTTGCCAAGGTCGTTACGGACAATGTACTGGAAGAAGAGCTGAAGCAACAGGTCGAAGAGGTTTCCGGCGAGAAGTTACCGCGCCCGCCGGTGGTGACGATTATGGGACATGTCGACCATGGCAAGACCTCATTGCTGGATTATATTCGCACTACCAAGGTGGCTGATAGCGAAGCCGGCGGTATTACCCAGCATATCGGTGCTTACCATGTGGAAACGGACAAGGGCATGATCAGTTTCCTTGATACCCCCGGGCACGCGGCCTTCACCGCCATGCGCGCGCGCGGTGCCAGCGTGACGGATATTGTCATCCTGGTGGTTGCGGCGGACGACGGGGTAAAGCCGCAAACGCAGGAAGCCATCAAGCACGCCAGGGCCGCGGGTGTGCCGCTGGTCGTCGCCATCAATAAAATAGACAAACCGGATGCGGACCCGGAACGCGTCAAGACAGAAATGTCCGGGTATGAGGTAGTGCCGGAGGATTGGGGTGGCGACACCATGTTCGTGCCGGTTTCCGCCAAGACCGGCGAAGGTATAGACAACCTGCTGGATGCCGTGTTGTTGCAGGCCGAGGTCCTGGAACTCAAGGCTGTGCATAATTGTCCGGCGACCGGCATCGTGGTCGAGTCCAGTCTCGACAAGGGACGGGGTGCAGTGGCTACAGTGCTGGTGCAGAACGGTGTGCTGCGCAAGGGAGACCTGATCCTGACAGGCAGCGAATACGGCCGCGTACGCGCCCTGTTCGACGAAAACGGGAAACAAATTGACGAGGCCGGGCCCTCCATGCCGGCGCTGGTACTGGGCCTGTCCGCCGTGCCGGCCGCCGGTGACGAGATGGTCGTGGTCGCGGATGAGCGCAAGGCGCGTGAACTGGCACAGTTTCGCCAGGAACGCTCGCGCGACACGCGACTGGCCCAGCAAAAGCAGGCACGTCTTGAAGACGTGTTCACGGCCGCCGCCGAGGGCAATACACCGACCGTGAATATCGTGCTCAAGGCCGATGTGCAGGGCAGTGCGGAAGCATTGAGCACGGCCCTGACCAACCTGACCTCCGAAGCGGATGACGTGAAGGTGAAGGTGGTCTCGAGCGGGGTCGGCGGCATCAACGAATCAGACGTCAACCTTGCGGTAGCTTCCAATGCAATCATCATCGGTTTTAATGTGCGCGCCGATGCGTCCTCGAAACGATTGATCGAGGAAAATAACATTGACCTCAAATACTACAGCGTAATCTATAACGCTATCGATGACGTCAGGTCGGCGGCCAGCGGCTTGCTTGCGCCGGAAATACGCGAGGACATTATCGGGCTGGCCGAGGTGAAGGAAGTATTCCGCTCGCGCAAGCTGGGCGATATTGCCGGGTGTATCGTACTCGATGGCGTCGTGCGTCGCAGTTCACCGATACGCGTGCTGCGTGATAACGTGGTGATATTCGAGGGTGAACTGGAATCGCTGCGACGCTTCAAGGATGACGTTAACGAAGTCAAGGCGGGCACCGAGTGCGGTATCGGCGTGAAAAACTACAGTGTGATGGCCGGTGACCAGATCGAAGTTTTCGAACGCGTCGAAGTCGCACGCACGCTATAGTCCCGACAGTTTCCGTTTATTCCTCCCGGTATAAACGGAAACTCCTTCCCGCCCGTATCATGCCCAGAGAATTCCCCAGGACACGCCGTGTTGGCGAACAGATCCAGCGCGAGTTGTCAGAACTTATTCGTGTGGAAATCAAGGACCCGCGGCTGGGCATGGTCAGCATCTCGGCGGTCACCGTGTCACGTGATCTCGGTCATGCAAAGGTGCATGTCTCGGTGCTGGGCAATGAAATACAGACTGTCGAGTCAGTTAAGGTGTTAAATCATGCAGCCGGTTTTCTGCGTCACCGGCTGGGCAAGGTCATGCATATCAGGACAGTGCCGGAACTGCATTTCCAGCTTGACCGGTCACTGGAAGAGGGCGCCCGTATCGGTGCCCTGATCAACCGGGCAATCGCCAGTGACCGGGGTAACGACGATAATGAATAAAATGTTTAAAGGGGTCAGCCCCCTTTCTGTGAAGGCTTTCTTAAAGGGCTCAACCCCCTTTCTGTGAAAGGCTTTCTTAAAGGGCTCAACCCCCTTTCTGTGAAAGGCTTTCTTAAAGGGCTCAACCCCCTTTCTTTGAAAGGTTTTTTTAAAGGGCTCAACCCCCTTTCTTTGAAAGGGGGTTGAGCCCTTGGGTAGACGACACCGCAACAGTAACCTGCGCCGTGTAAACGGCATCCTGTTACTGGACAAGCCTGCCGGCCTGACTTCCAATGCTGCGCTGCAGGTGGTCAAAAAGATGTATCGTGCCCGCAAGGCCGGGCATACCGGCAGCCTGGACCCGCTGGCGACCGGCCTGCTGCCGCTGTGTTTTGGCGAGGCGACGAAAATCTCCGGCTTTCTGCTGGATGCCGACAAGCACTATACGGTCACTTGCCGGTTTGGTGAACGGACCACCACCGGTGATGCCGAGGGCGAAATCGTCGAGGTGCGGCCGCCCGATGGCCTGACCGGCAGGCAGGTTGCGGCGGTGCTGGACGGGTTTTCCGGTGAGATAGAACAGATCCCGCCGATGTACTCGGCGCTCAAGCACAAGGGCGAGCGACTCTACAAGCTGGCCCGCGAAGGGGTCGAGGTGGTGCGCGAACCCCGTCGAGTGACCATCCACGCGATTGAACTGCTGGATTTCAACCTGCCCGAGGCAAGGATACGGGTCCACTGCTCAAAAGGTACCTATGTCCG
The DNA here is from genome assembly GCA_963768575.1 of uncultured Halobacteria archaeon. Classification (GTDB taxonomy): domain Bacteria; phylum Pseudomonadota; class Gammaproteobacteria; order UBA9214; family UBA9214; genus UBA9214. Next base: position 93,919 of record CAVYIJ010000013.1, on the reverse strand, counting down.
CACCCTGGTTGAAGATATCGGCGAGCAACTCGGCTGTGGTGCCCATGTGGCCGCGTTGCGCCGAACCGGTGTTGGTCCCTTCGGTGATGACGATATGCTGACCATGGACAAGCTCGAGGCCACGCTTGCCGAGGGCGGAGAGCATGGCCTGGACCAGTTGCTGTTACCGGTCGAAAGCGGGCTGGCCCAGTGGCCGGGCGTGAATCTCAGCGCGGATGCCGCTTTTTACCTGCGCCAGGGACAGCCGGTGCTGGTGCCGCAGGCCCCGACCGAGGGCTGGGTCAGGCTGTACGAAGGCGAGTCGCATTTTCTCGGCATGGGCGAAATCCTGGATGACGGCCGGGTGGCGCCGCGCCGCCTGATGAGCGTCACCTGATACCCATTTTGGGATAGCTTGTGGCTGGCAGGTAGGGCAGTTAAAATACCCAGCTCACTCAATTTTTAACGATATTCTAGCTATTCGCAGGAGTTTTACATGGCCTTGAGTGCCGAACAGAAAGAACAGATCGTCAGTACGCACCAGCGCGGTGATGCCGATACCGGTTCGCCCGAAGTCCAGGTTGCCTTGCTGACCGCGAACATTACCGGTCTCACTGAACATTTTGCCAAGCACAAGGCTGACCACCACTCCCGTCAGGGGCTCCTGCGTATGGTCAACAAGCGGCGCAAATTGCTGGATTACCTGAAAGGCAAGGACAGCAAGCGCTACCAGGACCTCATCGGCAATCTCGGCCTGCGTCGCTAGGGCCCTCCGGCAAATACACTGCAGTTCGACTATCACCTTATCTCAACGAGGAAATACGCCCGTGAGTGCAATCAAGAAATCCTTTCAGTACGGTGACCAGACGGTCACATTGGAAACCGGCGAGATCGCTCGCCAGTGCAGCGCAGTCATTGTCAGCATGGGTGATACGCAGGTACTTGCCACCGTTGTTGGCAACAAGCATCCGATGGAAGGGCGCGACTTTTTCCCGCTGACGGTCGACTACCAGGAGAAGGGTTACGCTGCCGGCCAGATCCCCGGCAACTTCTTCCGCCGCGAAGGCCGCCCGAGCGAGGGGGAAACATTATTGTGTCGCCTGGTTGACCGCCCGCTGCGCCCGCTGTTTCCGAAAGGTTTCAAGAACGAAGTCCAGGTCATTCTCACCGTCATTTCCTATGATCCGCAGATTCCGCCTGATATCCCGGCATTGATCGGTGCATCGGCGGCCATGTCGATTTCCGGTCTGCCGTTTGCAGGTCCCGTCGGTGCCGCCCGGGTCGGCTATATAGATGGAAACTACGTGTTGAACCCCACGACTGCACAGATGGAAGTCTCTGCCCTGGACCTGGTGGTCGCCGGTACCGACAGTGCGGTACTGATGGTCGAATCGGAAGCGAAGGAACTGCCGGAAGACGTGATGCTGGGTTCCGTGGTGTACGGCCATGAACAGCAGCAGGTGGTCATCAAGGCCATCAGGGAACTGGCCGCGGAAGTCAATACGCCGGCCATGGAGTGGACGGCGCCGGAAGAGAATACCGCGCTGACCGATGCGGTCGAAAAGGAAGGCCAGGCAGCCATTGCCGCCGCCTACAAGGTGGCTGACAAGCAGGACCGTTATACCCTGCTGAGCAAGGTGCGCCAGGAAATCATCGACAAGGTTGCCGACGATGACAAGGACGGCTTCAGCAGTGCAGAGGTCGCCGGCGCCATCGGCAAGCTGGAGAAGAAAACCGTGCGTAGCCGCATCCTTTCCGGTGAGGCGCGCATCGACGGTCGCAATACGAGTACTGTACGGCCGATTACTGTCCGTACCGGCGTATTGCCGCGTGCCCATGGTTCCGCGCTGTTTACCCGCGGCGAGACCCAGGCGCTGGTAGTGACTACGCTGGGCACCGAGCGGGATGCCGCCCTGATCGACGGCCTGTCCGGCAGCTACAAGGAACAGTTCCTGCTGCATTACAACTTCCCGCCGTACTGTGTCGGCGAGACCGGGCGAGTGGGCGGTACCAAGCGCCGCGAGGTCGGACACGGCAAGCTGGCCAAGCGCGGTGTCATGGCCGTCATGCCGCCGAAGGAAGGCTTTCCCTATACCATCCGCGTGGTCTCTGAAATTACCGAGTCCAATGGCTCCAGTTCCATGGCCAGCGTGTGCGGCAGCAGCCTGTCGATGATGGATGCCGGTGTGCCGATCACTGCACCGGTCGCCGGTGTCGCCATGGGCCTCATCAAGGAAGCCGACGACTATGCCGTGCTGACCGACATACTCGGTGACGAGGACCACCTCGGCGACATGGACTTCAAGGTGGCCGGTACCGGCAAGGGCGTGACCGCCCTGCAGATGGACATCAAGATCCAGGGTATTACACAGGAGATCATGGAGAAGGCGCTCGCACAGGCCAACGAAGGCCGCATGCATATTCTCAGTGAAATGGCCCGGGCCATTAATGCACCGCGTGAAGAAGTGTCCGAGTACGCACCGCGCTACATCACCATGAAGATCAACCCGGACAAGATTCGCGATGTGATCGGCAAGGGTGGCGCGACCATTCGCGCGATTACCGATGAGACCGGCGCCAGCATCGATATCGATGATGACGGCAACATCAAGATCGCCTCCGTCGACCTCGAGGCCGGCAACGAGGCCCGCCGCCGCGTCGAGCAGATTACCGCCGACGTGGAAGTGGGCACCGTCTACGACGGCAAGGTCGCCAAGCTGATGGATTTCGGCGCCTTCGTCACCATACTGCCGGGCAAGGACGGTCTGGTGCACATTTCACAGATCTGCGAGGAGCGCGTGGCGAACGTCAGCGACAAGCTGTCCGAGGGCGACGTGGTCAAGGTCAAGGTGCTGGAAGTCGACAAGCAGGGCCGTATCCGCCTGAGCATGAAGGCGGTGGGGCAGGGCTGATCGACAATCCGTCAGTGAAAAAACAAAAGGCGCCGTGAGGCGCCTTTTTTGTGTTTCGCCGAATGATGACTGTCCGGGTGTATGCTTCCGCGCCTCGCGGAGTCTGTTACACAATCCCGCGAGGGACGATGATATCCTGCATATTACACGTATCTTGCAGTTTGAGTCGAAGAGAAAAGAATAGTCCCGAATGGCAAGAGCAGCAATATCCAGTATTGATTTACAGCAGTAAACCAGGAAATTCGTCAGCTCTATTCCGGTTGTGTATTATCAAATGTATCAATTAAATCCTGATAGCGTTTGATTCCAGGAAAATTTATCCTGTCAGGTTCGATTCGTATCTGGTTACCAGGACGATCTGGATCGTTGATTCTGATCCTGTTGGCCAGGAAATACTTCGCTGCCTTGTGACCCTGGTTTGCTGCTTTTGATAACCAGAGGTCACCTTCCTCTCTGAAATCATTTCCGGCCCGGCCCGTTACGTAAAGGATGCCAAGAGCATATTGCGCACCCGCGTTTCCCTCATAAGCAGATTTTCGAAACCATTTTATGGCTTTCTTGATATCAGGTTCTGTGCCATGGCCTTCCAGGTAAAAGTAACCGAGTAAATGCTGTCCGTAATTGATCTGCGTACATAATTCCAAGCATGTTCTGGCCGTCTGCCACTCCACCGGTGGCAGATTCATGCAGGTATTTGTAGGCCTTCTCAAGGTCCTGTGTAACGCCTTCCCCGTCAAGATACATGTGTCCCAGTTTGCCCCTGGCTCTCAAATTTCCTTCGGCAGCGGCCACCTCGAATAATTGGGCGGCCTTGGCGACGTCTTTTTCGACACCTCTCCCGAAATAGTAATCTAGTGCATAATCCAGTGTATTGCGTTTAAAGTGAGAGCTGTCAATGGCGCAACCGGCCAGCATTGCATTAATCAATGCAAATACAACAAGTCTGAAATGTCTTGTGCGGGTAACGTGAAGTCGTTTACTGATGGAAATGTGTTTTACATGATTCTCCGTGAAAATACCGGTAACGAGCATTTTTTCTATCCCCCTTTATTATTCGGTACGCAAGTATCAACTGATATTTCGATTGTATGTCAGATCAACAGGGAGAATTAAGGATAAAGGTTTGATGGCATCGATTGCGCCGGCTGCCGGCACAGTCTCCGGTTTCCCGTTCTCCGGTAAGAAAACATGCACTATTCCGGTTTATCTGCGTGAGATTTACTATACTTTGACTGAACGTTTTGTCCGGGAAGCCATATTAATCGTATCCAGATTCCTGTCATTGTACTCAAGCGAGAGCGGTGCCAGTCTGTCGACCGGCTAATCATTACTAATAACAGAGGAGCGCTACAATGCGAACTAAAATGATTACATGCAGTGCAGTGATGCTGGCGATCGGTATGCTGCTGGCAAGCACCGCCCACGCAATGGATTTCGGGAATATGATGAATCCATCCAGATGGATGAATGATAATGACGATGATGATCGTTACGGTTACGGAGGTGGTCCCGGTTACGGCGGTGGTCCCGGTTACGGCGGTGGTCCCGGTTACGGCGGTGGTCCCGGTTACGGCGGTGGTCCCGGTTACGGCGGTGGTCCCGGTTACGGCGGTGGTCCCGGTTACGGCGGTGGTCCCGGTTACGGCGGTGGTCCCGGTTACGGCGGTGATCCCGGTTACGGCGGTGGTCCCGGCTACGGCGGTGGTCCCGGTTACGGGGGTGGTCCCGGTTACGGCGGTGGTCCCGGTTACGGCGGTGGTCCCGGTTACGGCGGTGGTTCCGGTTACGGGGGTGGTCCCGGCTATGGGGGTAGTCCCGGCTATGGAGGTAGTCCCGGCTATGGAGGTACTCCCGGCTATGGAGTCCCACCAGCAGCCGGCGCGCCGGCGAGCGCAGCCACTGCCGCCGAGCTTGAACGTCTGAAGGAGCGTATCAGGGAACTCGAGGAAGCCAGTAAGAAGACGCCGGAACGGCAGCCCTGGGCCGTACCGCCGAGCTACAAGTAAAAGTAAACAACCAGGGTATGAAAGGTGTCGAAACGTATTTTTTTCCCGTAGCTAACTGACACCCTACGGGTAGCGAAATAAAAGGGGCCAGCCGGCCCCTTTTTTATGGTTGGTCGAATGATAACAGTCTGATTGTTACGCAACCGCGTCCAGCGGTGTCTGCTGTGCCGTTACTGCATCGATCGTGTCGGCGGCCAGTGCGGCTGCAGGTTCCTCGCTCTCCGGTTTTTCCAGGTCGCTGATCGACAGCAGCATGGAACGGAACACCTGCAGCTTGAGCGTCATGTCCGGGGAAGAAAAGCTGTTGCCCGGTGCGTCATCGCTGCCGCCAAATGCGCTGAGCATGTTATTCAAAAATACGCCGATTGACTGCAGGGCGCTGGCCATGACCTGGTTGCGGTCGGGCGTTGTGCTTTCCTCGACGACTGCTACCCCTTCGGTTGCCGGTGTGTCTGGACCGGCAGCATCACCGTCGCCGGTTTCGCCGGTTGCTCCGGCCGCTACCGGAACCGTTTCCTGTCCATCGGTCGTAGCTACCGTAGCGGTTACCGGGTTGTCCGCAACCGGATCGCCGGCTGCAGGTTCACCTGCGGCTGTTTCCGGACCCCTCACCAGGGACGGCAGGGCGGTGCTCATCGGGTAGGTCAATTGCTCTGAGGATTTCATCCGGATGCGTATATTGGCAAGCTGCGTGGCATCGATTTCAAGTGCGCTCGCCGTGGCAAAAGCACCTTCGGTGTCGCCGGCGAAGAAGTCTTCCGCCATCGTGCCGGCCTGGTCAATGACGCTCTGGATGGCTGCCATTTCCTGTTCGTTCAGGTCGCCCTTGACCTTGATCGTGATGCGCGTATGGCTGCGGGCCTCCATCTCAATAGCGGCAACTGTCTCGCCGTCCTCGTCTGACTGGTCGGCAGCAACGGTCAGCGATTCGCTCGCCTTGATCCTGAGCCGCACGGTGTCGCCTTCCTGTGTCCTGACGAGCAACGAGGTGCGCTCGGAACGGCGGTAGGTGAGGCCGCCGGCCTCGCCGCCATCTCCATCCAGGCGCGCGTGTTTGTCCGCTTTATTGTCGATATCCCTGCGTTGTTCGACGCCGTGTCCCGCTTCGTGACGCTGGACATGATGTGCACGGTGGCCCGCTTTCTGCTCGTCGATGTGCTTGTCATGCGGGGACGACTCATCGGGTGATTTCGGCGAGCGGTCAAAGGAATAGCGGGAGAGTAACTGGTTGCTGACTGTTTCCATGTCCATGATCACATCCTGTGAAATAGATTGTCCTGACTGTATATCGTGCAGGAACGGGAAAGCTTTACCCGGCCATTCCCGTTAACCGGAAAGCCGGCTGATGGCCTGTCCCGCGGCGATTGATTATGACGGTTGCGGTCGTGCCGACGCGACGAGTCCCGGCACGCATAGTCTATCGTCGATCAGGGTATACAGGCCGGCACGGTGTCCGCGATCCCGCCGCCCGTGATGCCTTACTTGCCGGTGGCGAGTGTTGTCGAACTCTTCAACAGGAAGGCGTGGGTGCTGTTTTTCACGCAAGAGATGGAATCGCGGTTTTGCATACGGCACTTGAGATCATGTGGATTGCTCCAGCCGGTCTTGACCTGGTAGGCCTGCTGCGTACCGTCATCGAGGCTGCCGGGTTCATCGAGCGTATCAACGCTGTCGATGTCCTCTATTTGCCTGGCGTTGACCACCAGGTTGCGGTAAGTCACATCGAATTCCCCGTTGCTGGAGAAATTCGAGATAAAGGCCTTGGTCTTGAACTTGATGACATTTGCACCGGAGTTGCGGGTCTGGTCATCACTGAAACAGATAACCTTGTTGCCTTCGGGCCGGCAATTGTTGATTGCGGACGGCAGGTAGGAGACCGGCTTGCCGTCACGGGTCCAGGTGGTGCGCATCAGGTCCTCAAACGAATATCGTTTGACGGCCGCCTTCTTTTTGGGGGCCGGTTTTGCCTTTCTCGCAGCGATTTTCTTCTTTGCGGTTTTCTTTTTACTGGCGACAGGTGCGGCCTTGATCGCCGTGGTGGCGCTGGTGACGGGTGCCGCATCTGGTCGCCGTGTTAGTACTGGCTACAGGCGCCGGATTCATTTCAGTTACGACATTGGCATCCTGTGCAGCTGCCATCTTCATGCTTTCCGATACATTGATCATTTCGCCGCGTGCCTGGTCGAAACCACCATCAACAGACTTGCCAAGCCAGATCAGGGCTTCGGTCCTGTTGCGCCTGGTACCGGTGCCATCGGCATAAAGTTTTCCCAGGTAATATTGTGCTGCCGGGTTGTCGTTTTCGGCGGCCAGCTTGAACCACTTGAATGCCTCTTTGCCACTGGTTTTCACGCCGGTACCTTCGAGGTAGATCAGGCCAAGCTTGTAGGCAGACTTGATATGACCGAGGTCAGCTGACTGTTTGAATGCACTGACGGCCTTTGCATAATCGATATTCGTGCCTACGCCTTTCATGTACATATTGCCCATATCGTACAGGCTGTCGCGATCACCTTCCGCGGCCTTGAGTATCGTTTTGTTGAAACGGGCAGCATTGGATTCCATCAGGTTCAGACGGGACTGCGCCTTTGCCACACCCTGTGCGGCGGCTTTTTTATACCACTTGATCGCCTCGTCACGGTCAGCCTTCACGCCACGACCGTTCTGATGCATGGCACCCACATCGTACTGTGCCTCACCATTGCCGTTAATTGCTTCCTGCAATTTGTTGCTATAGAGCGTTCTCCATATATCGCCCATGGCGCTGGTTGCGCAGAAAAACAGTACAAGCACGACAATAATTCTCTTCATAATCATGGTCTTGTATTTTCAATCATTTGAGTAGTTGTTGCTTACTTGAAGGGTATCGGCATATCCGCAGGGGTCTTGAGGGGTCCCGGAGCGGTCATAATCCTGACAGAACAGCAAGATACGGAGCTTGCACGAGTCGCGGGCAACGCCCGGATCAGGGCATGTCACAAGCCGGTCAGCGGCCGTTGGCGAGTTGTTGAGTAATGCGCTGTTCCAGCCAGTAGACGGGTGCCAGCGGATAGCTGCCGCTGATGAAACCGACATGGCCACCCTGCGGGGACAATTCCAGCGTGACAGCCGGTGCGAGCTCATCCGCGCGTGGCAGGGCGCTGGCCGGCAGGAACGGGTCATCCGCCGACTGCAATATCAGTGTCGGTATCCGGATATGTTGCAGGAACTGCTTGCTGCTGGCGCGTGAATAGTAATCATCCACGTCACCGAAGCCATGCAGGGGTGCGGTGATTGCATTATCGAACGCGCGGAAACTGCGCAGTTCATGCAGACGGTTGACTGGATATAATGGTGAATGAAGCGCAGCTTTGCAGATAGCGGATTTGCGTAATTTTTGCAGAAGATAATTGCGGTAGATACGTGACAGGCCAATTTCCAGTTGCCGCGCCGCGGCATCGAGGTCGAACGGGACCGACACCGCGATTGCCTGTTCGACAGCGGTATTTACGCCTTGTTCGCCCAGCCATTTCAGCAACACGTTACCACCGAGTGAAAATCCGATCAGTGACAGTGACTGCTGCGGGTATTTTCCCAGCAGGTAGTCAACCACGTGGTCCAGGTCGCCGGTTTCGCCGGAGTGGTAACTGCGGGGCAAGCGGTTCGGCTCGCCACTGCAGCCACGGAAATACATCAGGCCTGCGTTGTAACCGGCAGCGGACAGGTGTGCCAGCAGGTTACCCGTATAATGTGATTCGAGGGTGCCTTCCAGTCCGTGCAGGACAAGGACACGTATACCGTTCGTCGCCGGTGCCCAGTCAAGGTCCAGGAAGTCGCCGTCCGGAAGCTCCAGCCGTTCACGTTCCAGTGGTGGTGGTCGTCGCGGCCGGAACAGTGCCGGGAACAGTGTCTGCAGGTGTCTGCCGGGCAGCCACCAGGCCGGGCGGAAGTCGCTGCCGGTGATCAGGTGCTGACCCGGTTTGCGACCAGGTCTTCCACCACGGCCGGGTCGGCCAGTGTCGAGGTATCTCCCAGCGAGTCCATTTCGTTGGCGGCGATCTTGCGCAGTATGCGGCGCATGATCTTGCCGGAACGCGTCTTCGGCAGTCCGGGAGCCCACTGGATGATGTCCGGGGTTGCGATCGGCCCGATCTCGTTGCGTACATGCTGGATCAGCGTCTTGCGCAGCTCATCCGTGGGTTCCACGCCGTTGACAAGTGTAACGTAGGCATAAATACCCTGTCCCTTGATGGCGTGCGGATAGCCGACAATAGCGGCTTCGGCGACGGTTTCATGCAGCACCAGCGCGCTTTCCAGTTCGGCGGTACCAAGATTATGGCCGGACACGATCAGTACGTCATCGACACGCCCGGTAATCCAGTAGTAACCATCCGCATCCCGTCGGGCACCGTCACCGGTGAAATACATGCCGGGAAATGCAGAGAAATAGGTATCGATCATGCGCTGGTGGTTACCGTACACGCTGCGGATCTGTCCCGGCCAGGGATGCGTGATGACGAGATTACCCTCGGCCTCGCCTTCCAGCACATTGCCCTCGTTATCCACGATTGCCGGTTGCACGCCAAAAAAGGGAACAGCCGCGGAGCCGGGTTTCAGCGGGGTTGCGCCGGGGATGGGCGTTATCATGTGGCCGCCCGTCTCTGTTTGCCACCAGGTATCTACAATCGGGCAGCGCGCTTTCCCGATGGTATGGTAATACCATTCCCAGGCTTCCGGGTTAATCGGTTCACCGACGGTGCCCAGCAGGCGCAGGCTCTCGCGCGTGGTCTTGTTTACAGGTTCGTCGCCCATGCGCATCAGTGCGCGCAAGGCGGTGGGTGCCGTGTAGAACGTGTTTACATGATGCTTGTCGCACACTAGCCAGAAACGCGAGGCATCCGGATAGGTCGGTATGCCCTCGAACACCAGCGAAACAGCGCCATTGGCCAGTGGTCCGTAAACGATGTAGGTATGGCCGGTAATCCAGCCGACATCAGCTGTACACCAGTAGATATCTCCGTCATGGTAGTCGAATACATACTTGTGCGTGATTGCGGCATACAGCAGGTAGCCGCCGGTCGTATGCAGTACGCCCTTTGGTTTGCCGGTAGAGCCCGATGTATAGAGGATAAACAACGGGTCTTCGGCATCCATCCATTCCACCGGACAATCGATGGAAACATCCGCGATTGCATCGTGGTACCAGATATCGCGTCCCTCGGTCCAGTCAATACTGCCGGCCGTGCGACGAACAGTGATTACGGTATGTACATTCGGGCAGAATTGCAGTGCCTTGTCGACATTGCCCTTCAGCGGGATTGTCTTGCCGCCGCGTATGCCCTCGTCTGCAGTTATTACGGTCTGGCAGTCGGAATCCAGGATCCGGTCCTTGATCGATTCAGGTGAAAAACCGCCGAACACGACCGAGTGGATGGCGCCGATACGGGCACAGGCCAGCATGGCATAAACAGCTTCCGGCACCATCGGCATGTAGATGCAAACGCGGTCGCCCTTGTTGACGTTGCGGGCCTTGAGGGCATTGGCAAACCGGCAAACATGTTCATACAGTTCACCATAGGTGATAGTCGCATCGTCGGCGGGGTCGTCGCCTTCCCAGATCAGTGCCGTCTGTTCGCTGCGGCGTTCCAGGTGCCGGTCGACGCAGTTGTAACAGGCGTTCAGTTTGCCGCCCTCGAACCAGCGAATTTTTCCCGTCGTGAAGTCCCAGTCAAGCACCGTGTCCCAGGGTTTTTCCCAGGCAAGAAACTGGTTTGCCTGTTCCGCCCAGAAATCGGCGGGATTCTCGATCGATTGCCGGTACATTGCCTGGTACTTTTCTGCGTCGAGATGCGCGTTACTGGCGAATGATTCTGCGACCTCGTAGACTTTGCTGTCAGACATGGCGTGCTCCATTGTTATCAACCTGTCGGAAACGGCTGTGACGTCCGATTATAGCCACGTTGCCGGCAATGCCAACTGTCAGGCGTCAATACTTTCCGGTACTTGCAGGATGCGCGCGCGGGGCAGGGCCTTGACATCCCAGTGATCGGTGGCCCACTGCAGTAACTCCGCCTGGCTGGCCTCCGGCGCAGCATCGGGTAATGCCTGGTGCAGGAATGTCAGCGCTGCAATCAGTGTGCGATTGCCCTCGTCCGGACGGACTGCGGGTGCTTGCGTTTGTTTGCAAAGTTTTTCGAGGCCTGCATCGACTGCAACCGGCAGATGCAGGTATTCGGGTGCGTGCAGGTCCAGCAACTGTTGCAGGTAACGTTGCCGGGGTGTGGATTCAAACAGGTCGGCACCGCGTACAATATCGGTTATACCCTGCTCGGCATCATCGACCACAACGGCCAGCTGGTATGCCACCAGTTTGTCTGCGCGCCGCAACACGAAGTCACCGACTTTCTGTCCGAGATGCTGCTGCAGCAAACCCTGTAAGCGGTCCGTTATGCTGATATTTGTCTCGCCCACGCGCACCCGGATCGAGCGTGCCGCCCGGCCTGGCGGCAGACCGTTACGGCAGATGCCGGGATAGATATTACTGCTTCCAACCATACTGCTATCGGCAATTTCCTTGCGCGTGCAGGCGCATCCATACAGGTAGCCGGCGCTTGCGAGACGTTCCAGTGCGGCATCGTACAGTTCATCGCGACGGCTCTGGTAAACCACGGCTCCGTCCCAGTTCAGGCCAAAGGACTCCAGGGTCCTCAATATATCGTCTGCGGCTCCGGCGATTTCACGGGGCGGGTCGAGGTCTTCTACACGCAACAGCCATTCGCCCCGGCTTTTCCTGGCATCCAGGTAGCTGCCGAGTGCGGCGACGAGTGACCCGAAATGCAATGGCCCGGTTGGCGATGGCGCGAAACGGCCACGGTATGTATGTTCGTCTTTCATGCTTTCAACAGTAACCCGTGACGTAGTCGCGGGACACAAAAAAGCCGGCAGATGCCGGCATATTCACAGATCCAGTAAACGAGCAACACATCTAACCCATTTGTTTTTCCCGGATTTCGTCCAGTATCTTGCAGTCGATACACAAGGTTGCGGTAGGACGGGCTTCCAGTCGCTTGACGCCGATTTCGACACCACAGGCCTCGCAATAACCGAATTCGTCATTTTCCAGGTTATTTATGGACTCGTCGATTTTCTTGATCAACTTGCGCTCACGGTCGCGGGCGCGCAGTTCCATGCTGAATTCAGACTCTTGCGTGGCGCGGTCATTGGGGTCCGGGAAATTGGCGGCATCGTCCTGCATGTGATGCACCGTCCGGTCGACTTCCTCCATGAGGCTTTTCTTCCAGGTCAACAGTATATTCCTGAAATGGGCGACCTGTTCCTCGTTCATGTACTCCTCGCCCTTCTTTTCACTGTATGTTTCTATGCCCGGCACCGGGCCGACCTGGGACGCGCCCGGACGATGTAATTTCCTGACGGTCGCCTTGCGCGGTGCAGCTTTTTTAACGGCGGTCTTTTTCGGCGCGGCTTTCTTCTTTGCTACCGCTTTTTTCGGTGCGGCTTTCTTCTTCGCTACCGCTTTTTTCGGCGCGACTTTCTTCTTCGCTGCAGCTTTTTTCACGGCAGCCTTTTTGACTGTCTTCTTTTTCGCCACCGTCTTTTTCCTGGCCGGGGCCTTTGACTTCACTGCTTTCTTCTTTGCAGCCATGTAAACTATCCTCAAGGCTTGAGAACCTAACCTGCTGTTCTAACTGGATATTCGATTCTGGATTAGCCGGGCATGCGTACATCAACCAGCCCGAAAAATCTGTAGGGGCGTTATTTATACGCCACTTTTTGCATTAGTCAAGGATGATAGTGAGCTATAAAACAGGCTGTTTCAGTTGTCATTTCGTCACCGCGCGGTGAAAAGGCGGTGACGGGTTTTATCACGTACCGGAGATTGTTGTATGCATAAAGAACTGAGCGCACTGTTGCTGGATGTGGACGGAACGCTGGCTGACACCGAGGAAATACACCGGCAGGCATTCAATACTGCATTTGCCGGTGCCGGGCTAGACTGGGAATGGGACCCGGCGCTGTATCATGAATTACTCGCGGTTACCGGCGGCAAGGAGCGCATTCGCTATTTCCTCGAGCGTGAACGTCCGGACTACCGGCTGCCGGCTGACGGCGATGCGTTCATAGCCGGTCTGCATGCCGCCAAGACGCGTTGCTATGTTGAAGCCCTGGCAAGCGGCAAGGTGCCGCTGCGTCCGGGCGTTGAACGCCTGCTGGATGACGCGCGCGCGGCCGGTCTCAGGCTGGCAATCGTGACGACGACGACGCCCGACAATATCACCGCACTGCTGGAGCATTCGTTCAGCAAGCCGGTGATGAGCTGGTTCGAGGTAATTGCCGCAGGCAGCGTTGTACCGGACAAAAAACCTGCACCTGACATTTACCATTATGCGCTTGAACAGATGAACCTGCCGGCGGATGCCTGTATCGCGATCGAGGACTCGTTAAACGGGCTGCAATCGGCAATTGCCGCCGGCGTGATTACCCTGGTGACGGTCAACGCATGGACCCGTCTGCAGGAGTTCAACGGGGCGGCAGCCGTACTCGATCATCTCGGCGAGCCTGACAAACCCTGTCAGCTGTTATCCGGAAACCTGTCGCCGCACGGCGGCATGGTAGACGTGGACTATTTGCTGCAGCTGCACCGGCAGGCAGGTTGATCGTGCGTACCGCCAGGCGCATGAAATCGATCCAGCCGTTTTACGTCATGGCGTTGCTGGCGCGGGCGCGGGAGCTGGAGTCGTCCGGTCGATCGATTATCCACATGGAAATCGGTGAGCCTGATTTTGTCACGCCGCAACCGGTGATCGATGCCGGGCTGGCTGCATTGACGGCCGGCCGTACGCATTATACGCCGTCGACCGGGTTGCCCGGACTGCGTGAACGTATCGCAGGGTTTTACCGCCAGCGCTACGGGGTCGATGTCGCCCCCGGCCGAATCATCGTTACGCCGGGCGCATCGGCTGCGCTGCAACTGGTGATGGCCGCACTGGTCAATCCGGGCGAGCGGGTGATGATTGCCGACCCGGGTTATCCCTGTAACCGGAATTTCGTGTACCTGCTGAACGGCCAGCCCGCCGCAATACAGGTAGGGCCGGAATCCGGATACCAGCCGACGATAGAGCAGGTGCGCGCAGGCTGGGACGACGCTACCGTTGCCCTGCTGGTTGCATCGCCTTCAAACCCGACCGGTACTGTCCTCGATGGAGACATGCTGCGAGCCTTTTTTGAAGTTGCATCCCGGCACGACGGCGCACTGGTTGTCGACGAAATCTATCACGGGCTGACCTATGGCATGCAGGCGGAAACAGCATTGTCCGTGTCGGAGGATGTCATCGTGATTAACAGTTTTTCGAAGTATTTCGGCATGACCGGCTGGCGGCTGGGCTGGCTGGTAGCGCCGGAGGCGCTCGTGCCGGACCTCGATATGCTGGCGCAAAACCTGTTCCTGGCCGCGCCGACCGTGTCACAGTATGCGGCGCTCGCGGCATTCAGCGCGGAGAACATTGCCATACTCGAGGCGCGCCGGGAGGAATTCGAGCGGCGGCGTGATTTTCTCCTGCCCGCTCTGCGTGATCTCGGCTTCGATATACCGGTTACACCCGACGGTGCCTTTTACCTGTATGCCGATTGCAGCCGTTTTACCGATGACAGTTTCGGATTTTCCGGGCGGTTGCTGGAAGAGGCGGGCGTTGCCATTACGCCGGGGATTGACTTCGGCGGGTACCGGCAGCAACAGCATGTGCGTTTTGCCTACACCACCACGATGGAAAACCTGCAGGCAGGTATTGACCGGCTGGCCGGTTTCCTGCGTTAACCCGCGTTTGATGCCGGGCCGGCATTGTCCGCAGAAGCATCCTGGCTGTTCCGGAAACGCTCCACCCACATGGCCGTGGCGCCGGCGACTGCTGCGGGCATGGCGATGAAATTGAGGAACGGTACCAGGGTAATCAGCAGCACGCTGCCGCCGAACCCGTAAGACAGGACGCGATTGGCGCGTAACAGTTTGCGTTGTGCAGCGAAATGCAGCAGGTGGTTGGCCATCGGGTAATCCACGTACTCGATTGCCAGCATCCACGCACTGAACAGCCCCCAGATGAACGGCGCGGCCAGGTTGATGCCCGGGATGAGAAACAGGATGCCCAGTGGTATTGCACGCAACAGGAAATACAGCAGCTTGCGCAATTCGGACAACAGGCTGGGCAGCAGGTCTTTCGCCAGCGCCTGCCAGCCGCCGGTATCGATCGGTTTTCCGGTGAGGTGCTGCTCCACGGCTTCCGCCAGCATGCCGTTGAACGGTGCGGCTACCAGGTTGGTAAGAATCGAAAAACTGTAGAACACGACCAGGACGCCGGTCAGTGCGAACAGCGGCCATAGCAGATAGCGCAGCCAGTCCAGCCATGCCGGCAGTTTGCCGAGCATGCTGTTGATAAGAATGTCCAGCCAGTAGCTCAAGCCCAGGATCGCGCCGGTGAAGCACAGGGTGCTGATCAGTAGCGGTACCAGCACATAGCGGCGCAGACCGGGCTGGCGGATGAGGCGCAGACCTTGCAGTAAATAATGAAATCCGGAATGTTGATTCGCATGTGGTGGATATTCTGCTGCAGCGAGTGGTTTCACAATTGCGAATAATATCTCACGCAGAGGCGCAGAGTCGCAAAGAAAATCAAAAACTTGCCACAGAGAACACAGAGTTCACAGAGAAAAATATTTCATTCCCGCGCAGGCGGGACAAATTTGTCTGGAACAGATTTGGACAACCGAAGGTTGGCCCGAAGGCTGGAACAGGGATGTATCCAGCAATCCAGCCCTGATTCTGCCGACGCTGATAAATCACTCTGACAGTTTCATCAAGTCCTGATTTGCCATCCCTTGCCGGTTTCGCCCCACTGGCGCTAGCACAGGGCGTGAGCTTTATTGAACTAAAATCCTGCTACGCAGGGTTTCACTGCGATGCTCGACTTCGCCTGACGGAACTACAACGAGGTATTATTTGCCATCTGTGTTCTCTGGCGCTCTGTTGCAAGTGTTTATTGTTTTCTTTCTCCGCGTCTTGGCGGCTTTGCGCGAGTATTTCATCAGCAGGTCTTGTCCGTCCCCTCACATTGAGACCTGATTCTACAAGGCGCTTTGTAGCCTTGCCCTGACATCGCGCGGGAAGGACATATTTTCTCTCTGTGTCCTCTGTGTCCTCTGTGGCTGATTTTTGATTTTTCTCTGCGCCTCAGCGCCTCTGCGTGAGATGTTTTTCGCGTTTGACAGCCGCTCTACTACGGAACACTACGCAACGCCAGCAACGCCGTGCCATAAGCGGCCTGCTGGTGTTTCGCGGCGACTACCGGCACACCCAGTGCATTTTCACGCATGACAAGCCATGCCGCGTTGGCGGCGCCGCCGCCGGTCGTATAAATACGGGCAGGTTCGGGAGCGCCGTGTGCGGCCAGTACCCGGTAACCGCGTGCCTCGATGGCCGTGATACCTTCCAGGATGGCCTGGAAAAACAACGCATCATTCCCGGGTCGCGGTGTCAGGCGTGGTGCAAGTTCGGGGTCATTGACCGGGAAACGTTCTCCGGGCGCCGGCAGCGGGTAGTAGTCCAGTCCGGTCGGTTGCCCGGGCTGCAGGCATGCCGTGTAGCGGTTGATTTCGTCGCTGGAAAAAAACTGTTGCAGTACAGCGCCACCCGAATTCGATGCGCCTCCGGCCAGCCAGCGGTCACCGAGGCGGTGACTGTAGACGCCCAGTGCAGGAACGAATACCGGTTGATCGGCGAGAATTTTCAGTACCAGTGTGCTGCCAAGCGCGGTAACGGCCTCGCCGGGGCCGGCGCCGGTGGCGATAAAGCTTGCCGTGCTGTCGGTGGTGCCGCTGACGACGCGCGTGCCCGGCGCAAAGCCCCAGCGCCGGCAGTACTCAGGCGTGAGCAGGCCGATTGTTTGCCCGGCGGGTACCACGTCCGGTAACAGCCCGGCAGGCACCGCGAGTTCCTCCAGCCACGCGGGCCAGCGGCGCTGCACGGGATCGTATCCCAGCTTCAGGGCATTGTTCTCGTCGCTGACGCCAAAGTGTCCGCACAGGCGGCCAAGCAGCCAGTCGGCCTGGTGCAGGACGTGGCCTGTGGCCGGCACGCCGGTGGACTCAACCAGCCACAACAGCTTGGCCAGGCTGGCGCTGGCCCCGTGCGCGCCACTGTCCCCGGGCGCGATCTCGCCGATGCGCGCCGCGGCCTGCCGTGCGCGGGTATCGTTGTACATCAGCGCCGGCCCCAGCGGCTTGCCGGCAGGGTCGCAGTACAACAGGGTGGATGAGGTGCCGTCGAGACACAGCGCGCCGATGGCCGCCAGGTCGACCTGTGCACACAAGCGGTCCAGGTTGTCGGCGAGCGCCGCCCACCACAGTGCGGGGTCCTGCTCGACCCGGTTACCGCTGCGCCGCGGTGGCGGCAGCGGGGTGCGGACCTCGGCCACGACCGCGGCGCTGTCATCGATCAGGCAGCTGCGACAGCCCGAGGTGCCCACATCAATGCCCAGGTAACCGGCCATCACTTTCCCCGGATATCGTTGCGAGAGATTAAACTAACTAATAATCAATATGTTAAGAACTATTTATCGTGGACGATGGTTGCCAGCCCGGTTGCCGGTGCTCGACTACCACGTCGGTGTAGATACCGCCGCGCACATTGAATTTGGCGCGCAGACGCAGGTAACGTGGCTGGCAGGCGGCGACGAGGTCATCCAGTATGCGGTTCGTTACCGCCTCGTGGAACGCGCCCTCGTCCCGGTATGACCAGGTATACAATTTCAGTGATTTAAGCTCGATGCAGTGCTGGTCCGGGATGTAGTCCAGGTAGAGTCTGGCGAAGTCAGGTTGCCCGGTCTTCGGACACAGGCAGGTAAACTCCGGGACACGGATACGGATGGTATAGTCCCGCTCGGGATGGGGATTTGGAAAGGTCTCCAGATCCTTGGTTGGCAGGGTGGACATGGGTTCACCATTCTGGACACAAGATGATGGGTGTAAGGATAACCCAATAACAAATAGTTGTATATTTTCACCTCAATCGAGTAATCTAATCGTCCATGCGCTTGTCCAAAATCAAGCTGGCGGGCTTCAAATCCTTCGTCGACCCGACCACGATACATCTACCGAGCAATCTCGTTGGCGTCATAGGCCCGAACGGTTGCGGCAAGTCGAATATCATCGATGCCGTGCGCTGGGTGATGGGCGAGTCTTCCGCCAAGAACCTGCGCGGGGATTCGATGACGGACGTCATCTTCAACGGCTCGAATAGCCGCAAGCCGGTCGGCCATGCCAGTATCGAGCTGGCGTTCGACAACAATGACGGCACCATCGGTGGACAGTATGCCGGTTACAACGAAATATCGATTCGCCGCCAGGTCTCGCGTGACGGCATCTCGGCCTACTTCCTGAACAATACGCGCTGCCGGCGCCGCGACATTACGGATATCTTCCTCGGTACCGGGCTTGGTCCGCGCAGCTACTCCATCATCGAGCAGGGTACGATCTCGCGCCTGATCGAGGCCAGGCCGGATGATCTGCGCGCCTTCCTGGAGGAGGCCGCCGGCATATCGAAGTACAAGGAGCGCCGGCGCGAGACTGAAAACCGGATTCGGCACACGCGTGAAAATCTCGACCGGTTGAATGATTTGCTCGAAGAGATCGATAAGCAACTGGAAAAACTGCAACGCCAGTCGCGTGCCGCGGCGCGTTACAAGGAACTCAAGGAGCAGGAACGCCAGGTCAGTGCGGAACTGCTGGCCTTGCGCTATTCCAGTATGCGCGAGGATAGCAGTGAGCGTGAACGGCTGGTCCAGGAGCGTGAACTCGCACTGGAATCCAAACTTGCCGATCAACGCAACATCGAAAGTGAACTGGAGAAACTGCGCGACAGTCTTGCCACCGCCAATGAGGCGTTCAATACCGTGCAGGGCAAGTATTACAAGATGGGTGCCGATGTCGCCCGTGTGGAACAGGCTATACAACACCACCGTGAATCACGCCAGCAACAGCAACAGGAGCTGACCCGCGCAGAGCACACGCTCGGGGAAGTCGAAGAACATATCAGGCTGGATACCGCGCGCCTGGCGGAACTGAGCGCCAGTATCGAAACGATCGGACCGGAATACAGTGTTGCGCACAGCCGCCTGGAAGAATCTGCTGCCGCACTGACCGAGGCCGAACAGGCCATGCAGGCCTGGCAAGCCGAATGGGATGAATTCAACCAGCGTGCAGCGGAACGCAGTCAGTCGGTTCAGGTGGAGCGCGCGCGGCTCGATCACCTCAATCGTCACATGCAGCAACTCGACGAACGTATCGGTCGCATGGGTGAAGAGCAACAGCGCCTCAGCAGCCCGTCGCTGGAAACCGATATCGAACGTCTTGCGCAAGACCTGGAAGCAAACGAAACCGTGGCTGCAGGCATGCATATCAAACAGGAAACCGCCACCCGTCGTATCGCCGATATCCGCGCAAGCCTGGAGACGCAGGAGCGCGATGTAATCGCGCTGCAAAGCGAGCACCACGACACGCGCGGTCAGCTGGCCTCGCTCGAGACCCTGCAGCGTGCGGCGCTGGGCCAGCGCTCGGAACAGATCAGCGGCTGGCTGAAGACCCACGGCCTGCAGGCTGCACCACGCCTGGCGCAGGAAATACAGGCCGAGCAGGGCTGGGAACATGCGCTTGAAACGGCGCTCGGCAATTACCTCGAGGCCGTCTGCGTCGACGGGCTGGACAATGCGGAGAGCGTGCTCGGCAGCCTGACTGAAGGCGATATATCCCTGTTCGATCTCAGTGCCGCGGCACTCACCGGACCCGCCGGGCAAACCGGCGTGCCACTGGCCGACAAGGTCACAGCGCCGTGGTCCGTGGCGGCCTTGCTGGATGGCGTCTATGCCGCTGAATCATTGGCAGAGGCGTTGGCGTTGCGCCCCCGTCTCGGTATCCATGAATCCGTGATTACCCGGGAAGGTATCTGGGTTGGCCGAAGCTGGTTGCGGGTCGCGCGCGATACCGACACCCGGGCCGGTGTACTGGAACGCGAGCGCGATATCAGCCGGCTGACGGAAGCAGCCGGTGCGCAGGCAAACAGGATCGAGGAGCTTGACCAGGCGATTGCAAGCTCGCGCGAAAGCCTGGCTGCGGCCGAGGCCGAGCGCGACCAGTTACAGCAGGAATACAATACGGCGCACCGCGAGATCAGTGAACTGCGCGCAGGTCTTGGCGCCAGCCGCTCGCAACTGGACCAGCAGCGCAGTCGCAGCGAAAACGTTACGCTGGAGACGGAAGCGCTGCGCGCCCAGAAAGAAAGGGAGGCGCAGGAGCAGACAGATGCGCAGACACGTCTCGACGAGGCCCTTGCAGCCACCGAGCAACTGAAGATCGAACGCGAGTCACGCACCGGCAGGCAACAGGAACTCTCTGCCGTGCTGGATGCGGCACGCGCCGCTTCCCGCAATGACCAGCAGCTTGCGCATGAGCTGGCAATTCGCGCCGAGTCCATGCGTACCGCGCATGCGGCGACCGAACAGGCATTGCAGCGCATGCACGAGCAGAGCCGGCAATTGCTCGACCGGCGTGAAGAACTGACATCAATACTGTCGCGGGGCGACACGCCGATCGTCGAGCTGGAGCGCGAGCTTCAAGGATTCCTGTCCGCCCGGCTGGAAGTCGAGGGTGAGCTGGCGGCGGCACGCAAGCAGGTTGAGGATAACGAGCACGGGACCCGTGAGCTTGACCAGGCGCGTGTCCGCAAGGAACGCGAGGTTGGCAATCAGCGTGAACAGATTGCACAGGACCGCATGGCCTGGCAGGAGATCAAGGTGCGCAGTGATACCTTGCTGGAACAGATTACGGCGTCCGGCTTTGAATATCAGCCGCTGCTGGATAACCTCGACGAGGAAGCCACGGTGGAAGCGTGGACCGAACAGGCAGAGAAACTGGAGCGACGCATCCAGCGGCTCGGGCCGATTAACCTGGCGGCCATCGATGAATATGAAGAGGAGTCGAAGCGCAAGGTTTATCTCGATGCCCAGCACGCCGACCTGATCGAAGCGCTGCAGACGCTGGAAAATGCAATTGCGAAGATCGATCGTGAGACGCGCTCGCGATTCAGGGAAACCTTCGACAGTGTCAACGAGGGTATACAGGAGAATTTCCCGATACTGTTCGGCGGCGGAACCGCCTACCTGGAGCTCACCGGCGAAGACCTGCTTGATACCGGGGTCACCGTGATGGCGAGGCCGCCTGGAAAGCGCAACAGCACCATTCACCTGTTGTCCGGTGGTGAAAAGGCGCTGACAGCGATTGCGCTTGTATTCGCGATCTTCAGGCTGAATCCTTCACCGTTCTGCATGCTGGACGAGGTCGATGCGCCGCTGGACGATGCCAATGTCGGCCGCTATTGCGACATGGTGCGAAAGATGTCCGAGCAGGTACAGTTTATATTCATTACTCATAACAAGATCACCATGGAAATGGCCAACCAGTTGACCGGCGTTACCATGCACGAGCCGGGTGTATCGCGGCTGGTCGCCGTCGACGTCGACGAGGCAGTGCAACTGGTTGCCGTGTAAAAATGTAATCTGCTTTTTCAGACAGTCACTCGATTGGTGAATCCCCTCCCCCTGGGCGGGAGGGAGAAGATGAGTAAAAAGGGCGCTGCCCTTTTTTATCGGTAAATTAAAGAGGTCAGTACCCTTTTTTGATTTGATCGTGAATATGTACGGATAGTGTATGACGGAAAGGGTACGTTCCCTTTTTGGCCCGCTGGAGTAGGGAATGGAAAATATACGCTGGATACTTTTGCTGATCGGGATTCTGCTGGTCGCCGGTATCTACATGATCGGCCGCCTGCAGGTGCGTGGCCCGGGCAAGAGCAAGCGGCGGCGCAACCGTAGCAGACGGCCTCACCACAACACCGCCCCTGATCTCGATGGTGACCGCTTCGATAATTTCGTCGACGATGAACTGGATACGATGGGCCGCCTGATTGCCGAAGACGAGGAATATCCGCAGGATGATTCCGTCAAGGAAATAAACCGGGAACCCGCGGCGAGCGCTCCGGCTGATACCGTTTTTTCCCTGTTCGTCATTGCGCCGGCCAGCGTGCCGTTCCGCGGGCCTGTTCTGCTGGGCGCGCTGGCGGAAGCGCAGCTGGAATTCGGCGACATGCAGATATTTCACCGCGTGGAGGTCGCCGGTAACCGGGAAAGGGTCCTGTTCTCCGTTGCAAATATTCGCGAACCCGGCATTTTCGATCTTTCCGCGATGGAGAGTTTCACCTCCGAGGGACTGGCGCTGTTCATGCAGGTGCCCGGTGATGTAGACGCGGGCAAGGCATTCGATGCCATGGTCGAGTCGGCGAATATCCTTGCCGAGAGTCTCGGTGGCAATGTCTGCGATGCAGCGCGCAACGCGCTGACACAGCAATCGATCAGCCACATGCGCGAGGAAGTCATTAATTGCCAGTTACACCAGCGGGTGGCCCAAACGGCATCATGAAGGTGCCGGCGTCGGTGCGCACTCGCGCCCGCGATCTCCATTCACAACTGCACGAACACAATCATCGTTACTACGTCCTTGATGACCCGCTGATATCCGATGCGGAATATGACGGTCTGCTGCGTGAGCTGCAGGGTATCGAGGAAAAATATCCCGCGTTGGCCACGCCGGACTCGCCGACGCAACGCGTTGGTGCGCCACCGCTGAAAGCATTCGGCGAAGTGCGACACGAAGTTCGCATGTTGTCGCTGGATAATGCATTTTCCGATGACGAGCTGACCGACTTCGACCGGCGCGTGCGCGAGCTGCTTGAAACAGACAGCGTCGAGTATGCCGCCGAGCCGAAGCTGGATGGGCTGGCCGTCAGCCTGCTGTACCGGGACGGTGTGCTGGTGCGCGCTGCAACGCGCGGTGATGGCGATACTGGCGAGGACGTTACGCAGAACGTGCGCACTATCGGCACGGTGCCGCTCCGGCTCGGCGGCACCGGTGTTCCGTCGTTACTGGAAGTGCGTGGCGAGGTATACCTGTCGCACCGGGGTTTCAGGGAACTCAATGCACAACAGGAACAGGCCGGACAGAAACTGTTCGTAAATCCGCGCAATGCCGCCGCCGGCAGCCTGCGCCAGCTCGACTCCTCGATTACGGCACAACGTCAGCTGGAGATATACTGTTACGGTGTCGGCAAGGTGGAAGGCGGTCGATTGGCCGGCACTCACTGCGAAATTCTTGCGCAGCTGCAAGACTGGCATTTGCGCGTGTACGACGACGTACAGCGAGTCAGGGGTATCGAGGGATGCACGGCGTACTACCGGCGCTATGAGAAATGCCGCGACACGTTGCCGTTCGAGATCGACGGGATCGTGTTCAAGGTTGATCGCCTCGACCAGCAAAATGCACTGGGCTTCGTTGCACGTGCGCCGCGCTGGGCGATAGCGCGCAAGTTTCCGGCACAGGAGCGCGAAACCGTGGTGCTTGGCATCGACGTGCAGGTCGGGCGCACGGGTGCCCTTACGCCGGTGGCACGGCTGCAACCGGTGTTTGTCGGTGGCGTGACCGTGACCAATGCCACGCTGCACAACCAGGACGAGATCGATCGCAAGGACGTACGCGTCGGTGACAGCGTCGTGGTGCGGCGTGCCGGTGACGTAATTCCCGAGGTGGTGCGGATCCTGCCGGAGAAGCGTAAAAAGGGCGCGCGCAGGTTCAGGATGCCGGTGAAGTGCCCGGTATGCGGTTCACGCGTCGAGCGGGTGGAAGGGGAGAGCGTGACGCGTTGCAGTGCCGGCCTTTATTGTGCGGCGCAACGCAAGGAAGCGATCAAGCATTTTGCCTCGCGCCGTGCCATGGATATCGAGGGGCTGGGCGACAAGCTGGTCGAGCAGCTGGTTGAAACAAAACTGATCGACGATGTCAGCGACCTCTATGTATTGGATGTCGAGCAACTGGCCGGGCTCGACCGCATGGCGGAAAAGTCGGCCAGCAACCTGGTCGAGGCGCTGGCTGCCAGCAAGGACACCACGCTGGAACGGTTTATGTATGCGCTCGGCATCCGTGAAGTCGGCGAGACCACGGCACAAATCCTTGCCCGCGAGTTCGGTGACCTGGAACCGTTAATGTCGGCTGACCTCGATGCCCTGCAGGCCATCCACGATGTCGGCCCGGTGGTGGCGCAGCACATCGTCGACTTCTTCGCCGAGGACCATAACCGTGCCGTGATCGACAAGCTGATCGATCAGAAAACCGGGGCCGGCATCCGCTGGCCGCCGGTCGCGAGGCCGGCCGACTCACCGCTGGCCGGCAAAACATTCGTGCTTACCGGCACGCTCTCCATGCCGCGCGCGGTACTGAAGGCACAACTCCAGGCGCAAGGCGCAAAGGTGACCGGCAGCGTGTCGAAGAACACCGACTACTTGGTCGCCGGGGAGAACCCGGGGTCTAAATACGACAAGGCAGTGAAGCTCGGGATCGAGATACTGGACGAGGCGGGGTGTCTGGCGATGCTGCGTTGATGCGGTCAGTTAACCTGGTCCAGCAGGTTGCCTGTTACAGGCAACCGATTGAAGGGGCAGGCCATGTTTCCAGGCACGCGCGCAGCCAGATTCCATTTCCCGGCTTCAACCGGCCAGGTGCGTGTCGCTCTTGAGTTCCCGGACCAGCGGGTAGAGTCTCTCCGTCTCGTTCTGGATGCGCTCCAGTATAAGCTCGAACATTTTCTCCGTTTCTTTCAGGAAGCGCTCATAATCGCCGATCGCCAGCGTATCGGCCTTTTTTCTGGGGCACCACTCTTTTGTATAGGCCGCGATGATCTTTTTTATTTCCTGCGAGCCGGACATGAAATTCCTGGCCAGCTTCTGTATTTCATGGTCATCGTGCGTCAACAGGCTGCTGTATAGATTTTTATCAACCAGGTCGATGTGCTCCTTGACCTTGTCGGTATAGCGGTGAAAGAGTTCACAACAGGTCCCCGTATCACACATCGACCGCTCCTTGAACAAATAGAGCAGGACGTTGGAGAGTTCCGTGATGTTGTGGTTTTCGCGATGTAATTCGTCATAGGTAATCATGATATAAATCCTTTTCTCTGCCCCGTGAGAGGTTGTAAAGTATACGTACAATGCTTCTTCCAACAGTATAGCCCGGCTCGTTCCAGCGCGCCCGTCGCCATGTCCCTGTTCGGGATCACCCATGGCATCGTGCATTCCCAACGCTACGGCAAGCTGATTGCTGTTATTTTCCCGGTCGGTGCGCCAGTAATAATGACACGGATCAAATTTGGGTGTATTTAACATCAAACAGGCGAAAAATACGGTTGAGAGCGGGCGGTATGGAATTATTATTTCCAGTGAGGCGGTCTATTCCGGACCTGTAAACAAATGAGGGTGACGATATGTACAAATGGTTGTTATTGCTGCTGGTGTTCCCTGTATTGGCTGCCGACCTGCAGCGCGAGGAGCGCTGGGCGAACCAGGTCATCGACGCCATCCTGGTCGGTGAGCCCGAGTGGCTGGCTATCGAGGACCATAAATTCCTCGCCATCTATACAGCGGGGGAGAGCGAAACGCCACGGGGTGCCGTGATACTGGTGCACGGTCTGGGCGTACACCCGGACTGGCCGGATGTTATCAACCCGTTGCGGGAAAGGCTGCCGGAGCATGGCTGGGCCACGCTGTCCCTGCAAATGCCGGTACTGAACGCAGGCGCGGAAATCGACGAGTACTTCCCGGTGTTTCCCGAAGCGCTGCCGCGTATCGATGCCGGCGTCAGGTTTCTGAAAGACAAGGGTTTTAAAACCATTGTCATTGCCGGTCACAGTCTCGGCAGCCAGATGGCGGCCTACCGGTTATCGCAGGCCGGCGATGCGGGGCTGCAGGGGTTTATCGCGATCGGCATGTCCGGCAGGGAGCGCGAGGGACATGGCAGTACCCTCGACTACCTGGCAACTATCAACGTGCCGACGCTGGACATCTTCGGTGAGCATGACCTTGATACAGTCAATGCGAGCAGTGCAGCGCGCGCGTCCGCGGCGAAACGCGCCGGCAACTCCGATTATGTCCAGGTCGAAGTCGAGGGGGCCGACCACATGTTCCAGGGATATGATGAACCGCTGGTAGCTGAAGTGGTGAAGTGGTTGGGTAAATTCCACTAGTACTCGCGCGGACGGCCGCCTGCATGCATGCAGGGTATTTTCCAGGCGCGCCTGGTTGTTGCAGGGCCACTCCCCGCAGCTGCTGCGGATATCGCCCGGGCCACCCTCTCGCCCCTGGCCATGTTTGCGGGCTATGCCTGCGGGCTATGCCTGCGGGCTATGCCCGTAAAAATGGCCTCACTTTCTCCTGCCTCCCGCGGTTTGAATTACCACGCCGCTATACATCCCGTCGCACGTTAACGGCATATTCGAACAGCTCGAGCGTGGTTGATTGGTGGAAAACACCCTTAAATCCCACACTTCCCGCCTGTTAAACGCTATATTAAAGGGAGTAATCCACGAATATATTGATAATGAATGATTAAGCCACTGAATTTAAACCTGCTTTCAGGACTGGTGATTGCCATCATCCTGCTGGGCGCGGTCAGCGCAGTGACGGTTTACGTGAATGCGCAGACCTACCGGGACCTGGCCTTTAATTTCCAGCGCCAGTACATGACCCAACTGATGGCGGGCGAGGTGACGGATATTCTCGACGAGCAGAGTGGCATTGTCCGGCGTATGGGCCTGAACATACAGAATGATACGCATTTTCGAACGGCCTTCGATTCGAAAGATGCAGACGAAATGGCCGCTGTACTGGAAACACAATTTCACCGTGCGCCGGTCACGTCCGGCCTGATCGATGCGGTAGGCATTTATATTTTCGATATCGATTTCAATTTGCAGGCATCGTCGCTGCGCTACCCCGACCGCGCAAGGCACAATGAGATAATCTGTCCCGGGCTGATCGACAGGATGCGCGACCGCACCGGCGCGGCCCGTCTTAAACCCTTGCACGAACTATGTTCGCATAACGATGTAATTCACGGCGCCTCGGTAGTGCCCGTCGGCGGTCTGTCGCCGACCGGTTTTCTGCAGTTGGTGTATGACCCGCTGGCCGGTTTTGCAAAACTCGGTGAACGCGTGAAGATGCCGGTGCAGATCAGAAGCATGGATGGAACGGTAATTTTTACCTCGCCGGGCTGGGCTATGGGGACAACGGCGCATTATGTGCAATCGGGCTATACCCTGAAAACATACGATGATGTCGAGGTGCTGGAAATAGCGGCTGCACGAAATGCCGATGATTTGATCCTTGAAATCGAACGCACCAACAAGCGCCTGTTGATTATAGTTGCACTGGTATTGCTTGCCACCGTGGCCCTTGCACTGCTGATCGTCAAGTACTCGGTCTTCAAGCCGTTGCAAAGTCTCAGCTATCAGCTGAAGGACCGCTGGGTGCATAATGCCGACGGTCTGAAAGACTTCGTTAACTCGGGCAAGGAGCCGCCGGTGAGTTTTCACGCGCTGGGCGAGTTGTACGAAACCCTGCGCAATATGGCCATTCGCGATCCGCTGACCAGTACTTATAACCGCGCGTTGCTCGAGGACCGCCTTAGA
This sequence comes from uncultured Halobacteria archaeon, assembly GCA_963768575.1. GTDB lineage: Bacteria > Pseudomonadota > Gammaproteobacteria > UBA9214 > UBA9214 > UBA9214. Next base: position 66,416 of record CAVYIJ010000013.1, on the reverse strand, counting down.
CAGCTTATCGCCGAACATCGCCGCAGGCCCGGTGTCGCGGCGGTACTGCTGATCGACATGGTGCGTTTCAAGTATGTCAACGACATGCTCGGTCATCATACCGGCGACCTGTTGCTGCAAAAGGTGGTTGCGAGAATAACCGATGTGCTGCGGGAGTCGGACACGCTGGCACGGCTGGGCGGTGATGAATTCGTCATACTGTTACCCGATACCGATAAAAACCAGGCGGAACAGGTTGCGGAAAAGATCATCCAGTCAATGCAGCGCGAGTTCGAGGTCAAGAGCCATAAGCTTTCGGCCTCGGTCAGTATCGGGATCGCAATGATGCCTGATCACGGAGCAGATGTTGATGAGCTGTTGAAAAATGCCGACTATGCGATGTACACGGCGAAAAGCAGCAAGCTGGATTATGCTACGTATGACCCTGCAACGACGAAGCATATTGCCGCGGCACGCATGAACCTGGACGGCATAATGAACGAGGATATCGATCGTAACGATCTGTTTCTCGTTTACCAGCCGGTCATCGATTTTTCCACCGGTAATATCCACTACCTGGAAGCGCTGGTTCGCTGGCGGCAACCCGACGGCAGGATTCTCATGCCGGACACGTTCATTCGCGCTGCAGAACAGAGTGGCCTGATAAAACAAATCTCGGAATGGGTAATCGATACGGCTTGCCGTGACCTGGCAGCCATGCAGGCTGTCGACCCGGACATGCGCACCGGAATAAATCTGTCAATGCATAACCTGCACGACTTCAGACTCATGGTTCATATCAAGGCAGCGCTGTCACGCTACAACCTGGAGGCCGAGTCGTTATTGCTGGAAATTACCGAAACCGGCGTGATGCTGGACCCGGACCAGGTCATCGAGATACTCGAGCAACTGACCGCGCTGGGCCTGAAACTGTCGATCGATGATTTCGGTACCGGGCATTCGTCGCTGGTTCACCTGCGGCGCTTGCCGGTCCACACGCTGAAGGTAGACAAGTCATTCGTGGTTGATATGGACTCTGACGAGGAAAATGCATCTATCGTACGTGCAACTATCGACCTGGCGCACAGTCTTGGCCTGACGGTGACCGCGGAGGGCGTCGAGACCCGTGCAGTGCACGATATACTGCGGGGAATGGGTTGCGATTACTACCAGGGTTACTACATCGGCAAACCGATGACCCTGGCTGATCTCGAGCGTTGGCTGGATGGCGGGCGTAACATGCTACAGGACGCATTACAATGAGATACATGCCGGCAACGGCATCGTGAGCGGGCGGTCTGCCGGTAACTCGATGTCAATGCGGCGATGGCTTTATTGATTTCAATCAGTACATAACAGGCACTCATGACGAAGATAATCACAATAACAAGCGGTATGGCCGGTGTCGGCAAGACGCACCTGGCGGTCAATCTGTCACTGGAGCTGGTCCGTCGTGGTCGACAGGTCGGGCTGTTTCACTGTGTGGATGTCGACTCGCCTATTGACCGGTTTATCGATATTCAGCCGCTGGTCGAACGTCGTCAGCAGGCTGTCGCAGAGCAGGACCATCAACTTGTCATCAGCAGGGGCTACCTTGGTATCGATATCCTGTCATGCGAACTTCCGCTGGCGGAATGGGCAGGCGCTCCGCTGGATACGGTGATGCAGTGCGCACGTGCCATGGATGTCGAAGACAGCTACGACGATTTTCTGGTGGATACGTCGGGGATGGCGCCGCGTGAACAGGCCTGTTGCTGCCTGGCATCCCCGGTCGTGGTGCTGGTCGTGACCCCCGATCCGCAATCACAGGCGGAGGCTTTTGCCTTGTTACGGGTTTTGCAGTTGAATGGTTTCAGTGGCGAGCTTTGTATCGTGGTCAACAAGGTCACCTACGCGATGGATGCAAGTGATATCCACCAGGCATTGAGCAATGAGATCAGTACCCACCTGGGGTTCAATGCCGGTATGCTGGAAGTCTTGCTTGAGGATGACAGCGTGCCGCGCTCGGAACGTTACAAGCAGGCATTCAGTGCGGTGTTTCCCGAGTCAGAGGCGGCGGCAGGTATTGTGGCCATTGCCGATGATATCGATACCGTGCCCGATCAATCTTCCGGGCATGCGCTGGTCGCCTACTGGGAACGATTTATCGAATTCGCCGGTGCACCCATACGCTTGCCGGGCGACGCGTTGCTTGAAGCCCCGGAAGTCGCTGCGGAAGAGTGTGAGGTCGAAGTTGACGATAGCACCGGGGCGGCTGGCGCCGTCGGCAATTGACTTACACCGGTTATCCGGCCGGCAGATCTGCCGGCCGGATACGAATGCTTACTTGATGTCGATCTTGGCGTCGGTCCTGATCTGCGCGATGTGTTCCTGCAGTTTCTGATTCGTCAGCATGAGCTTGAGTCGGTCCTTGACGTCCTCGAATGGCGGCGGCGTGCTGTCACGCGTATCTTCCAGCAGTATGACATGCCAGCCGAACTGGGTCTGTACCGGTTCTTTTGTATAGCTGCCTTTCTCCAGCGCAGCGGTGGCATCCGAGAACGGCTCGACCATCTGGCCGGGGCCGAACCAGCCCAGTTCACCGCCGGAAGAACCTGACGGGCCGGTGGATTTTTGCTTGGCAAGCTCGGCAAAGTCACCGCCGTCATCCAGCAACTTGATGATTTCTTTTGCTTCGTCCTCGGTTTCCACGAGGACGTGACGGGCGTTGTATTCCTTGCCGCCAACGCCGATTTTGGTGTCATAGGTCTCCCTGGCCTCTTCATCGGTGACCGTGTTGTTCGTCATGAAGGTCTTGATAGCCGCGCCGGCCATCGTGCTGCGCTCGAGTTGATTGAGGGTGGCGCTGATTGCCGGGTCGGCGTCTGCGCCGTTGCTGACAGCTTCCTGGCGCATCAGCTCGAGTGAAATCAGTTCATTGAGCGGGGCGTCGGGGTTGCTTTCATCCAACTTGGCCCCTTTGGCCGCCCGTTGCTGTTTATAAACGTCCAGCACCTGTTGCGTAATGGGTGCCCCGTTGACGGTGGCGATCACATCACCCGTCATGGCGGCGGACTGGTTGTCGGCGGCAGGGCCTGATTTCAGTGCAGTTTGCATCTGGTCACAACCAGCAATCAGTACAAGGGCTGCAATCAGCAGCGGGAAACGATAATTCATAGAGTTACCTTTATATACGGTTGGTGGATTAATTCTCTTCAGGTGCCCTGGCCTGGATGCTGAGGGCGTGAATATCGGTGTGCATCATATCATCAACGGCAGCATAGACCAGCCTGTGCCGCTGCAGCGAATTTTTGTCGGTAAATGCCGCGGAAACGATATCGACAATAAAATGACCACCGCCGCTCGCGGCACCGGCATGTCCGGCGTGCCTGGCGCTTTCATCGATAATATCGAGACTCAAGGGATGCAGCGCCTGTTCGAGGCGTTGACGAATCATGTCACTGCGATTTTCAGGCATATCAGGGAAGCACCTTTTTAAAGGGTTTGACGATGACCTCGGCATAGACCCCGGTTGTGACATAAGGGTCCGCGTCAGCCCAGGTTTTTGCCGCGTCCAGCGATGGAAATTCCGCAACCACGAGGCTGCCCGTGAAGCCGGCTTCGCCAGGGTCTTCGCTGTCGATGGCCGGATGCGGGCCGGCCAGTACCAGGCGCCCCTCGGCCTGCAGGTCGCGCAGGCGTTGCAGGTGAGCCGGGCGGGCCTGCAGGCGGTCAGGCGTGCTGTTTTCCCGGTCCCGGCTGATGATCGCATACAGCATTACTCGCTTTCCTCCGGGGTCTCCATGTAGCGGCCGAGATAAAACGCCTGCGCGAACACGAATACCAGGGTCAGCCCCATCATGCCGAACAGCTTGAAATTGACCCAGGTGTCCTCGCTGTAATTGAATGCAACGTACAGGTTGAGAAGTCCGATAAAAATGAAGAACAGGACCCATGCCAGGTTAAGCCTGGCCCAGACCGGCGCGGGTACCGTGATCGCGTGTCCCATCATGCGCTCGATCAGCGTGGTCTTGCTGAACAGGCGGGCGCCGATGAAAACGGCGGCGAACAGCCAGTTGACCACGGTGGGTTTCCACTTGATGAATACCGGGTCGTGCAGTGCAAGCGTAAGCCCGCCGAAAACGATGAGAATGCCAAGTGTGACCAGGTGCATTTTCTCGAACCTGCGGTTCTTCATCCAGAAAAGACCGGTCTGCACGAATGCCGCGGCAATCGCGACAGCCGTTGCAACATAGATGTCGTACATCTTGTAGGCGATGAAAAACAGGATGATCGGGAACAGGTCGAAGAGAAATTTCATGGCTTGTTGAATCCGGTAATCAGCATAAGCAAATGGTGTAAGGCGTGAAAGCAACCGTCTTGAGGGCCGGAATGATATGCGGCGACTGCCTCGCTGCATCGCCGGCGATTATTTTGTCCTGTATTCACCCTGTAACCTTGCAACGCATGTTAATGCAGGGAACGGTCTACATTCCACTGCCGGTGATATCTGGCCATTACTTCGCGTACATGTTGCGGGTAATCCAGTGCTTCCATCTGTTGCATGCCCTCTGTAAAGAAGCGGCCCGCATCTTCCGGCAGGCTGCGGGTCAGTAATGCAAATGCCTCTTCCATCAGTTTCGTATTATAACTGCGGGTCGCGACGATACTCTGGTTCAGTAACAGGACCCGCCAGGGACGCCCGGGATTGATTTTTTCCAGGTCCTGGCTGATGACCGGCGAAACCGCGTCGACGATGGTATGGATGATGCCGCTGAGTTTTTCAAGCGTTGCCGGATCTTTCGTGGTATTTGCAAACAGTGCGAGCGCGTCGACGACCGGTTCCAGGGTGTCGATGATGCCGTCATGTCGCGCGATCCACAGGGCAAGATTGCCGTTCAGGGCGGCCAGCGCCAGGCGATGATCGGGTGAATCGATACTGTTGACCCTGGCGGCAAGGTTTTCGACCAGTTGCAGGGCATATTCACCCAGCTCGCTTACCTCGGCATTGCCGGCGCCGGACTGCCGGTCGGACTCGGCGCGGGCCATGACATCGAACAGCTGGCCGAAGGCGTCCGACAGCATCGGCAGGGTGGTCCCGCTGCGGTCTTCAGTGGCTGTCTCGTCCGCGCCCGCGCAGCTATCCAGCAACAGGTTAATGTCTGTGCGGAGCGTTTCCAGTTGTCCGGTGGGTAATTGCATGGATGTTCGTATTGCGGTTGAAGGCGCTATGGTACCAGTCTTCGCCCGGCAATCGCGAGCGGGATACCCCGCCGGGATTGTGTGTATGAGAGGCGCCTGCCAGGCGGCTCCTGTAGAATAGGCGGGATGACTCTTCATTACGACCTGCACAGCCACTCGCTGGCCTCGGATGGCACATTGAGTCCCGGCGACCTGGTGCATGCTGCGGCAGCGGCGGGCGTGGACGTGCTTGCCCTGACTGATCATGACTCGGTGGATGGAATAGCCGAAGCACAGCGCAGTGCCCGGGATAATGGTTTACGGCTGGTGCCCGGGGTGGAGATTTCCGTGACCTGGCAGTCACGCACCCTGCACGTGCTTGGCCTGGGCATCGACCCGGAGAGCGCGGGCTTGCGGAAAGGTCTCGGGGAACAGTCCGCGTTTCGTGACTGGCGTGCCGTGGAAATCGGCCGGCGCCTTGCCAGGGCCGGCATACCCGATTGTTATGCGGGTGCGCGTGAACTGGCACAAGGGCGCATCGTCAGTCGTACGCATTTTGCCCGCCACCTGGTGGCGCAGGGTCACGCCGGCAGTATGCGCGAGGTTTTCAAGCGCTACCTTGTTAATAACAGGCCCGGCTATGTCAGTGGCCGCTGGGCGTCGTTGCAGGACGCGCTGGACTGGATCAGGGCGGCAGGCGGAGTCGCCGTGCTGGCACACCCGGCGCGTTACGGCATGACCGCGAGCAAACTGCGATGTTTTCTTGGAGAATTCAGGGAATGCGGCGGCCTGGGGATGGAAGTGGTATCCGGCAGCCATACCCGCGACCAGGTGGCAGCCATGGCGTCGCTGTGCCGTAATGAACAGCTGCTTGCCTCGCGTGGTTCCGATTATCACGGCCCGGAGAATCCGTGGGTCCGGCTGGGCGAACTGCCGCCGCTGCCCGCCGGCTGCACGCCGGTGTGGGAAAGCGAACACTGGCCGTTGCAATGAGAAAAACATTTCTCGCGCAAAGACGCAAAGCCGCAAAGATAGAAATAATGCTTCTCTTGCTCACTAGTCCGGGTTGATGTGTCAGTGAAATCCGGCAACGTCATTGCGCTTTTGATTCAAACAGGATATGGCTCAAATTGCCCGGACAGAAATATGTATATGACGTCGATTCGATATTGTTGTCCTTTCCTGGAATTATTTATTTTTCTTTGCGCCTTTGCGTCTTTGCGTGAGAAATTTTTTATTGTATGAGCCAGTTTTTCCAGATCCATCCGGTCAATCCACAACTCCGCCTGATCCGCCAGGCGGTGGAAATCATTCGCCGGGGCGGCCTGGTCGCCTATCCGACGGATTCCAGTTATGCGCTGGGCTGTCACGTCGGCGACAAGCGCAGCATGGAGCGGATTCGCCGAATTCGCGGGCTGGATGACAGTCACAACTTCACACTGGTTTGCCGCGACCTGTCAGAGATCTCGACCTATGCGAAGCTGGACAACAGTGCCTACCGGCTGCTGAAGTCGGTTACGCCCGGACCCTTTACCTTTATCCTGCGCGCCACCGGTGAAGTGCCGCGCCGCCTGCAAAATCCCAGGCGCAAATCGATCGGCATCCGCATACCGGATCATCCCATCACGCAGGCGCTGCTTGACGAACTGGGCGAGCCGCTCATGAGCTCGACATTGATCCTGCCGGGGCGTGATATGCCGGAGACCGATGCCGATGAAATACGTGGACGGCTGGAGCATGAACTCGACCTGGTGATCGATGGCGGGAATTGCGGGCTGGAACCCACTACCGTGGTGTCGATGGATGACGGTGTGCCTGTCATCAGCCGCCAGGGAAGAGGCATTATCGAGGGACTCGAATGAGCTCCTGAATTTTCCCGCTATCCCGTTACGGCTGGCCGCAGGAAGAAGATGACACCGTATATCAAGGGCCATGCCGGGACCGCCATGCCGGTGCGCGGACGGTATGCGGAATATGGCACAATCACCGGTACAGAATTACCCTGAGCCTGCCTGGCGACTGGAGGTATAATCCGCCGATGTCTGAACTAACTGTGGTACAGCTGATCGCCATCTGGGTGGTGCCGGTGTTGCTGGCGATAACGGTACATGAAACAGCCCATGGCTGGGTGGCGGCAAAACTGGGTGATACCACGGCCTTTATGCTCGGCAGGCTGACGCTGAATCCGTTAAAGCATATCGACCCTTTCGGAACGATAATTCTCCCCGCCATGATGATAACCTTTACGGGTTTTGCGCTGGGTTATGCGAAACCGGTGCCCGTGAACTGGAAGAACCTGCGCAACCCGAAGCGTGATATGGCGATTGTCGCTGCCGCCGGCCCGTTGGTTAATTTGCTGATGGCGATCGGCTGGGCATTGCTGATTCGCCTCGGGATGGCGCTGGGCGACTCCGCGCAGGCGCTGGTCTACATGGGCGTTGGCGGTGTCTTCATCAATGTCATACTGATGGTGGTCAACATGCTGCCGCTGCCGCCGCTGGATGGCGGGCGGGTCGCGACCGGCCTGTTGCCGGGGCCATGGGCATACCGCCTGAGCCGGCTCGAGCCGTTTGGTTTCTTTATCCTGATCGGACTGTTGTTTACCGGCATACTGGGCTGGTTGCTCTGGCCGTTGATTGAATTTTTTATAAACAGCCTTGCGTATGTATCGGGTTTGCAGGCACAGCAGTTTATGCAGAAACTCAACACACTCATGGGCAGATAGGAGATTCACTTGGGCGGTATTCATTCACAGGGCCGGGTGCTTTCCGGGATGCGTCCCACCGGTCACCTGCACCTCGGTCACTATCACGGTGTGCTGAAAAACTGGGTCAGCCTGCAGCAGCAGTATGACTGCTTTTTTTTCGCGGCCGACTGGCACGCACTCACGACCCACTACGAGGACTCCGGCATTATTGCCGACAGCGTATGGGACATGGTCATCGACTGGCTGGCAGCAGGCGTCAATCCTTCTTCCGCGAAGCTCTTCATCCAGTCGCAGGTGCCGGAACATGCCGAGCTGCACCTGTTGCTGTCGATGGTGACGCCGCTTGGCTGGCTGGAACGCGTGCCGAGCTACAAGGACCAGCAGGAAAAGCTGCGCGAGCTTGACCTTGCCACGTATGGTTTCCTCGGTTACCCGCTGTTGCAGAGCGCCGATATCCTGATGTACGGCGCCGACAAGGTGCCGGTGGGCGAGGACCAGGTGGCGCACGTGGAGCTGACCCGCGAGGTCGCGCGACGTTTCAATCATGTTTACGGCCGCGAAGAGGGTTACGAGCAGGCGGCCGAGGCGGCGATCAAAAAGATGGGCAAGAAGAACGCAAAACTCTACAAACAATTACTGAAGCGCTACCAGGAACAGGGTGACCACGAGGCCATCGAGGTGGCCGGTGCGCTGCTGGCCGAGCAACAGAACCTGGCGATCAGCGACCAGGAACGCCTGCTCGGTTTTCTGGAAGGCGGTGGCCGCATGATCCTGACGGAGCCCGAGGCATTGCTGACGCCGGCCTCGAAGATGCCGGGACTGGACGGGCAGAAGATGTCCAAGTCCTACCACAACACCATCAGCCTGCGAGAGCGGCCGGAAGACGTGCAGGAAAAACTGCGCACCATGCCGACAGACCCGGCGCGCGTGCGCCGTACCGATCCCGGCAACCCGGACGTCTGCCCGGTGTGGCAGTTGCACCAGGTCTATTCCGGTATCGAAGTGCGCGACTGGGTGCGGGAGGGTTGCAGCTCGGCGGGGATCGGTTGCCTGGACTGCAAGCAACCGATCATCGACAGCGTATTGAATGAACTGCAACCGATACAGGAGCGCGCCCGCGAATACCAGCAGGACCCGGGCCGCGTGCGCGCCATTATCAACGAGGGTGCGGAGGCGGCGCGCACCGTGGCGCGCGCCACGATGGAGGAGGTTCGCCAGGCGATGGGCCTGATTTACTGAGCGGCTGCAAGATACACTTGCAGGAGCGGACGCTGTCCGCGAACAGGCAGGGCACAAATTCGAGTATTTCTCGGCAACTGCTCCTGCGTTGCTCTCGGCTCGGGCATCCTGCTTCGCTCTACCTCGTCCATCCATGGACTCGTACCTCCTGCATGGCCCAGGCCAGCCTCTCGACCGTCCCGGTCTCACCTTCTCCATGCAGTCGTGCGCTCCTCCACAAGTCCCTCAGATCTGGTAAAAAATGCGACATCGGACACAAAATAGGGTAGTATTCACCGGACCATCAAGGTCTGTAGTTCAGGACGTACCAGGATTTAAATGAGCGAAAGCCTGAGCCAGAAAGCCGCGCCGGATATCCATACCCAGGAAGAACTTCCCCTCGCTGTCGTACACGGGCAGGCGGTTGAGGAGTTGCCCGCCGACCTCTACATACCACCGGACGCCTTGCAGGTGTTCCTCGAGGCCTTCGAGGGCCCCCTGGACCTGCTGCTGTACCTGATCCGGCGTCATAACCTCGATATTACCGATATCCCGGTGGCCGATATCACCAGGCAATATGTTGAATATATTGAACTTATGCAGGTATTGCAGCTGGAGCTGGCGGGCGAGTACCTGGTGATGTCCGCGATGCTGGCGGAGATCAAGTCACGCATGCTGCTGCCACGCCCGGCCCTGGATGAAGAGGACGAGGAAGACCCGCGGGCCGAACTGATACGCCGGCTGCAGGAATACGAACGCTACAAGCAGGCCGCGGAGGATATCGACGGCCTGCCGCGACTGGGGCGTGATGTCTTCCAGGCCGAGGCCGGGGTGCCGGACCTCAAGGTCAGCAGGCCGCCGCCCGACGTCGACATGCAGGACCTGATTGCCGCCTTCCAGGAGGTGATGAAGCGTGCTTCCATGTATTCCCATCACCATGTGCAAATGGAGGCGCTGTCGGTACGCGAACGTATGTCCATAATATTGAGCAAGGTCAATAGCAGCCACTTCACCAGTTTCTCGGAGCTGTTCACGGCCGAGGAAGGCCGCATGGGCGTGGTGGTTACCTTCCTTGCCATCCTGGAACTTGTGAAGGAGTCCTTGCTGGACCTGACGCAGGCGGAACCGTATATGCCGATTCATGTGAAGGCGGTTGCCCGCAGCGAGGACTCGCAGGCACCCGAAACCAGTCAACAAGCAACGGCCTGATTTATGGAACCAACACCGCTGAAAATGATTATTGAGGCCATACTGATGGCCGCCGCCCGCCCGCTGACGCTCGACCAGTTGCTGGCCATGTTCGAGGACAGGGAAAAACCCGAACGCAGTGATGTGCGCGAAGCGATCAAGTCCCTGCAGGAAGATTACGCGGAACGTGGCATTGACCTCGTGCAGGTCGGTGGCGGCTTTCGCATCCAGGTGAGGGAATCCATGCAGCCCTGGGTAGCGCGCCTGTGGGAAGAAAAACCGGCGCGTTATTCACGCGCCCTGCTGGAAACACTGTCATTGATCGCCTACCGACAGCCGATTACCCGCGGTGAAATCGAAAGTGTGCGCGGCGTGGCAGTCAGTACCAACATCATCAAGACCCTGCTGGAACGCGAATGGGTACACGTTGTGGGCCATCGTGATGTCCCCGGGCGCCCCGCGATGTACGGCACAACCAGGCAGTTCCTGAATTATTTCAGTTTGAAGAGCCTCGATGGCCTGCCGTCGCTGGCCGAATTGCGGGACCTGAATGCTATCGGCGAGGAACTGCAACTGGACCTGGCCGAGATACCCGGCCTCGGCATGGAATCGGCCAACGATGAACAAACGGATGAAACGCCGGGCGTTGCAGATGCCGATGACGCTGCAGACAATACAACGCCACCGCAGGATGCCGCCACGGACGAAACACCCGCCACCCTGCATTAACAGCCCTGGGTTAATAATGGTTCACCGCAAAGGCGCGAAGTGCGCAAACAATAATATGCCCCCCTGCAAGGACAAGCCCTTGTGCGCTTCGCGTAATTGCAGCGAGCGGCAATATTCCTGCTATCAACCAGGGATTTCCTGACCGTAGTTCGGCCTCGATGGCGGAGCGTTTGCAAAAAGTCCTGGCACGTGCCGGTTTCGGTTCGCGTCGTGAAATCGAAACCTGGATCCGCGAGGGCAGGGTCATGGTCAATGACCGGCCCGCTGAACTGGGTGTCACCGTCACGGAGCGTGACCGGGTCAGGATCGACGGACGGCAGGTATCCTTCAGTACCGACCCCGCACGGGATATTCGCACGCTCATTTACCACAAGCCGGCCGGCGAACTCACAACCCGCAAGGACGAAGAAGGGCGCCCGACCGTATTTGACAACCTGCCGCGCATCAAAAACGGTCGCTGGATTACCATCGGCCGGCTGGACATGAATACCTCCGGTCTGCTGCTGGTCACGACCGATGGCGAACTGGCCCACCGCCTGATGCACCCGTCCTATGAAGTGGAACGTGAATACGCAGTCCGTGTACTGGGGACGGTCGATGGACAGGTCCTGGAAAACCTCCTCACCGGTGTCCAGCTCGATGACGGCATTGCCTCTTTTACGTCCATTCTCGATGCGGGCGGCCAGGGCGCCAATCACTGGTATCACGTAATCTTGCGCGAGGGGCGTAACCGCGAAGTGCGTCGGCTGTGGGAGTCGCAGGGCCTGAAAGTGAGTCGCCTGATCCGTGTCCGCTACGGACCGGTTGGCCTGCCGAAAGACGTGCGTGCCGGTCGTTTCAAGGATTTGCCGCCGGCGGAGACCGCGGCCCTGTATGCCGCCGTCAAGCTGCCCGCACCGAAAACCGTGCAAAAAAAACGTCGACCGCCCGCAAAGCGCACACGCCGCTCACGCTAAATGGCTGTTGCATCAGCGCCGGGACCCACGCGCCGCAAGTTGCTGGCAACATACAACAAGCTGCACCGGGCATTCGGCCCGCAGCGCTGGTGGCCGGCCGACTCACCCTTCGAAGTTATGGTCGGCGCCATCCTCACGCAGAACACCGCCTGGTCCAATGTCGAGCGCGCCATCGCCAATCTGCATGCCCGCGGCAAACTGGATGCGGCGGCGATCGTACGCGCGCGTCACGATCATCTTGCCAACTGGTTACGGCCATCGGGATATTTCAACGTCAAGGCGAAGCGGCTGAAAAACTTCTGCCGGTGGTATCTTGAGCAGGGTGGTTACGAGCGGCTGGCGTTACTGGAAACGGACGCCTTGCGCCGTTCACTGCTGGCGGTCAATGGCGTGGGACACGAGACCGCGGACGATATCCTGTTGTATGCCTTCGAGCGGCCGGTATTCGTCATCGATGCCTACACGCGGCGCCTGTTTTCAAGGTTGGGCCTGTTTGCCGGTGACGAGGCCTATGACGCCATGCGTCTTGCCATCGAAAAGGGCCTTGGGCCCGAGACCGGACTGTTTAACGAGTACCATGCGCTGATCGTCCGCCATGCCAGGGTAAATTGCCGTGTTAAACCGCGCTGCGGAACCTGTGTGCTCAATGTTGCCTGTCCCTCGGCGGGGACTGCCGGGTAGTTCTGGCGGCAATGCACCGTTCTGCTAGAATGTGCGGACGATAAATTGCGTCAGTTCCCCGATCGGTGAAGGAATATGAAACAGTCTGCTCGATTCGAACGCCGGGTGTATAGCAGGTTCTTGTTGATTGCAGTGTCCGTGTTGCTGATTACCGCCTGTGAAGGTGAAAAGCCGGCATCCGTTGCCGCACAGCCGGAACACTCAAGCGGGACTGACATGCATGCGGCAGCGCCCGCCGCGCCACCGGCCGAACAGCTCGAGGCGGGCATGGTAAACCCGGGTTACGCCGAGAAGCCCGCCTGGTTCGCCAACTCGTTTCTGGATATACGGGAAGATGTGGCAGAGGCGGCTGCAAACGGGAAACGCGTGATCCTGTACTTTTACCAGGACGGCTGCCCGTATTGCAAAAAACTGCTCGATACCAATTTCGCGCTGGCGGACACCGTCACGCGGACCCGGGAGAACTTCGACGTCATCGCCATCAATATGTGGGGCGACCGCGAAGTGACGGATTTCTCCGGCGAGGGCACGACCGAGAAGGCCTTTGCGCAGTCATTGCGCGTCATGTTTACGCCGACCATGCTGTTTCTCAACGAGGCGGGCAACGTCGTGTTGCGTCTGAACGGTTATTACGCTCCGCACAGGTTCAATACGGCGCTGGACTACAGTGCGAAATACAACGGCAGTAATCCGAGCTACCGGGAATACTTCGCCGAAGTTTCACCGGCCGCTGCCGCCGGTGTGCTGCACCGTGATCCGTCATACCTGGCGAGCGGTACCGACCTGGGTTCGCGCGATAGCGGCAAACCTTTGCTGGTCATGTTCGAACAGAAGGAGTGCGCGCCCTGCGATGAATTGCACCTCGACATCCTCAAACGGCCGGAGAGCCGCGAGCAACTGGCGCGCTTCGATGTCATGTTACTGGATATGTGGTCGGATGACCCGGTGACATTGCCGGATGGCAGCTCGACGACGGCTGCCCGGTGGGCGAATGCGCTGAATGTGCAGTATGCGCCGTCGCTGGTGTTTTTCGACAGCGAGCACCGCGAGGTGTTTCGCACCGAGGCTTACCTGAAGGCCTTTCATACCCAGTCATCCATGGACTACGTGGCCTCGATGGCCTACCTGGAACAACCCGAGTTCCAGCGCTACATCGCGGCACGGGCCGCGGTGCTGGAGGAGCAGGGGATCCATGTCGACCTGATGAACTAGAAATTTTCGATAGGAGTAAGGAAATGAAAACGGTATTTATCATGATGGTAACCGCACTGTTGGCGGGCTGTTCATCACAAAGAATCATCATCGACAAGCAGGGTGTGGATATGTCGATGTACAACCGGGACCTGGCCGACTGCCGTGCGTACGCGGAAGAAGTCCCGGCAGGCTCGGAAACCGCAAAGGGCGCTGTCGGTGGCGCAGTGGTCGGCGGAGTGCTCGGCGCGATAGTCGGTGACAGTCGTACGGCAAGCCGGGCGGCCGGTGCCGGTGCCGTTGTCGGCGGGGTGCGTGGCGGCGGCAAGGCCGGCAACGAAAAAGACCGCGTGGTCAAGAATTGCCTGCGTAACCGCGGTTACAGTGTGCTTAACTAGGCGGGTATTCGGCAAGGACCGTCAAGTGAAATGGCGACAGACAGCAGCCGGTTAAATTGCTTCGCTTTTCCCGGTTGCTTCCGGTATAGTCCGTTGCCATTCGGTGCACTTCGGTCTGCACCCCGGTTCTCGCGTTAACCCTCCCGGTAAACCTCGAACATCAACAATCGTATTGCGCCTAGACCGTCCCGGGGCTTGTGTCACCGGTAGGCCGATCCAGGAGCATTTCATAAATGTCATTCGATACCCTCGGCCTTTCGGCCGAATTACTTCGTGCTGTCGCCGAACAGGGCTACAGCGAACCAACCCCGGTGCAACGTGAGGCCATTCCCGTCATTCTTCAGGGGCGGGACATACTGGCCGGTGCGCAGACCGGTACCGGCAAGACCGCCGGTTTCACCCTGCCGCTGTTGCAGCGCCTGAGCGCGGCTACGCCGGGCCAGGGGCGGCGCCCGGTGCGCGCGCTTGTCATGACACCGACGCGTGAACTGGCCGCGCAGGTGGGAGAGAGCGTCGCTACCTATGGCCGGCATTTGCCGCTGACTTCGGCGATAATCTTCGGCGGCGTCAAGATCAATCCGCAGATCCAGAAGCTGCGCGCGGGTGTGGACATCCTGGTGGCGACACCGGGACGATTGCTGGACCACGTTTCGCAAAGGACGCTGGACCTTTCCACTGTCGAGATCCTGGTGCTGGACGAAGCCGACCGCATGCTGGACATGGGATTCCTGCCCGATATTCGCAGGATCCTCGCCTTGCTGCCGAAGCGGCGCCAGAACCTGCTGTTCTCCGCCACCTATACCAGCGACATCAGGCGACTCGCCGACAAACTGCTGGATGCGCCGGTGCAGATCGAGGTGGCGCGCCGCAATACGCCTGCCGAGCTTGTATCGCAGGTAGTCCACCCGGTGGACCGGGAGCGCAAGCGCGAACTGTTATCGTTTATGGTCGGTTCGCAGGACTGGCGACAGGTGCTGGTATTCACCCGCACCAAGCATGGCGCCAATCGTCTTTCGCAGCAGTTGGAAAAGGATGGCATCAGCAGTGCGGCAATTCACGGCAACAAGAGTCAGGGCGCACGCACCCGTGCACTGGCCGACTTCAAGCGCGGCGAGGTGCGGGTGCTGGTGGCCACCGACATCGCGGCGCGCGGGCTGGACATCGATCAATTGCCGCATGTGGTGAACTTCGAACTGCCCAACGTGCCGGAGGACTACGTGCATCGCATCGGTCGCACCGGTCGTGCCGGCAACGACAGGGCAGGCGGTATCGCTGGTGTGCGTGGATGAACACAAGCTGCTGATCGATATCGAGCGCCTGTTGAAACGCAATCTTCCCAGGGACGTGATCCCGGGCTACGAGCCCGATCCCTCTATCCGCGCCGAGCCGATCCGCCAACGCAACAATGCGCGCCAGGGCGCAAAGCCCGGGCCGCGTAATGGCGCCGGGCAACAGCGCGGCAACAGGGCCAGGGCTGGTGGTGCGCCGGCCGGCAAGCCTTCAGGTGCCAGGCGCAAGCGCGCTGCTGCGGGCGGGAAATCGAGGCGGCGCCCGGCGCCGTCAAGTCCGGCGTAGCGGTCGCCGTCGCCGGTTTGCGGTTAACCCGCGTGGGCTGAACGGGCAAGTCAGTGAACAGCCGGGCTTGTTGACGGCGCGGTGAAGTGCTAGCGACGCTTGCGTCCGCGTACCGCGCGCGGGTCATCGAAACGCACGCGCAGTGATCTGTCGCCACTGACCAGGTTGCCATCCAGTGCCGCCTGCGCGGCACGTGCCTCGTGACCTTCCATTTCGATGAAGCCGAAGCCCTTGCATTTCCCGGTAAAAATATCCGAGGCTACGCTGATCGAGCGTACGGTCCCGAATTCGGCAAACATGGCCAGGACCGATTCTTCTGTGGCGTCCTGCGGGAGGTTGCCGATAAACAGCTTTTTCATGTGTGTGTCCTCGTTGAAGCGGGGCGCCAGTCGCCGGTTGCGGGGAAAAAAGAACCCCGCATGCGGGGTTCCTGGGTCCGTTACCGGCTTCTTGAGATGCTGGCAAGAATATCGATCAGGGCGGGGAATAACAAGCGGTATTACCCAGCCGTGAGATTATACCGGCTGCGGTGGACAAAATACGCGGCTATTCCAGCAGTTGCATGGCACTCAATTGCTGTCCGGTTAACCCTTTGCTCTCCGCGCTGCAAAGATAAAGAAAGGGATTGACGACATCGGCCGGTTTGCACAGGTCCGCACTGTTCGTGCCGGGATAGGCGATGCGGCGCAGCGCGGTGAGCACCGGGCCCGGGTCGAGACTGTTGACACGTATCGTGCCATTGCTTTCCAGTTCGTCGGCCAGTATTTGCATCAAGCCCTCGAGTCCTGCCTTCGACACACCGTAGGCGCCCCAGTACGCCTTGCCCTTGCGGCCAACTTCGTCGGTTACAAAAATAACGGATGCATCATTACTTGCATTGAGCAATCCGAGGCAGGCAGTCGTCAACAGGTAGGGCGCGTGCAGGTTGACCTGCAGCGTCTGCAGCCAGAGTTCATGGTCGTAGTTGGCGAACGGCACCAGCGCGGCGAGTTGCGCGGCATTATGCACCAGGCCGTCAAGGCGTCCGAATTCCTGCTGCAGGGTGTCGGCCAGTTGCGTGTAGTCGTCCGGTACTGCGCCCTGCAGGTCCATCGGGTAGAGTGCGGGCTCGGGGCAGCCGGCAGCGACGATATCATCGTATGCCTGTTCCAGCCCGTGCACATCCTTGTCCAGCATGATGACGATGGCCCCGTGCGCAGCCATGGCCTTCGATACGGCGAGGCCAATGCCGTTGGCGGCACCGGTTATCATTATTATACGGTCATGTAACAGATCTGCGGCTGGTTGCCAGCCGGCAAGTGATGCGCCTGTTGTTTCCATGCTAGTGCGTCTTGTCGGTTTCTTCGCGGGGTTCGATACGGTGCGTCATGCGCTCGACCTGTTCCACCTTGGGCGGCGATTTCTTCCCGGTAACACCCAGTTCGATAAACTTGCGTGCGCCGGGCAGTATGCGTGAATCGTAGGATGCAACTGCCTTGTTGAAATTATCCACGCTCTTGTCCAGGCTGCCACCCAGCCTGGACAGGTGTTCGGCAAACTTGCTCAACCTGCTGTACATTTCCTGCCCGATCTCGCGAATAATCCCGGCATTTTCCGCCAGCGCCTCCTGGCGCCAGCCATAGGCAATGGCACGTAGCAGTGCGACGAAGCTGGTTGGCGTGGCGAGGATGACATGCTGGGTCAGCGCGTCTTCGATGAGTGCAGGGTCGGATTCCAGGGCGGCGCTGAGGAACTGGTCGCCGGGAATGAACAGCACCACGAATTCAGGGCTGTATTCCAGCTGTTGCCAGTAGGCCTTGGCGGACAATTCCTTGATGCGGGTGCGCACGTTGCGGGCATGACGGACCAGGTGGGCGCTGCGTTCATTGTCGTCGGTTGCCTCGATGGCGGACAGGTAGGCATCGAGCGGGGTCTTGGCATCGACCACGATCTCGCGCTTGTCGGGCATGCGCACGACCATGTCGGGCCGTTGCGGACCTTTTTCCGATTGCAGGGTTTCCTGTTCCACGAAGTCGCAGTACTCAACCATGCCGGCGAGTTCGGCCAACCGCTTCAGCGTCAGTTCACCCCACTGGCCGCGCACCTCGGGACGACGCAGCGCCTGTACCAGGTTGCGTGTTTCGTTCTGCAGCAGGCGGTGGGATTCCGCTATCGTTTCCAGATGTTTGGTGAGCGCGCCCTGTGCCTGCTGGCGCTCGTTCTCCATCCTGCGCACCTGGCTCTCGGTCTTGTCCAGCGCCTCGCGGATCGGCTTGACAAGATTTTCGACCGCTTTTTCCCGTTTTTCCAGTTCACCCTCGGCCTTGATCTGGAACTGTTGCAGGTTTTCCTTGGCGAGTCGCAGGAACTGCAGGTTGTTGCTTTTCAGTGCATCGGCCGCCAGCGCATTGAAGCTGTCCCTGAGCTGGTTGTTGAGTTGTTCGGCGGACTGCCGCTGTACTTCCGCCGCCTTCCGTTCGAGTTCCAGTTCGAGTTCAAGCCTGTCGCGGGCATTGCGCAGGTGTGACAGCTTGTTGGAAAAGAACAGGAAGGATGCCAGCACACCGAAGATGGCGGCACTGGCGAGTGCCGGGAGCAGGATTGCAATGAATTCAGCTGACATGATGGGCCATCATAGCACCAACAGCACGGTCGTTTCAGCGGCCGTCGAGCCAGTCCAGCACTTCCTGCGGGGTTTTGATGGCGGCATCGGCACGCCAGTTGGCGGGAACATCATGTTCCTGGATGTACCCGAACAGCGCGACCAGTGTATGCATGCCGGCATTGTTGCCGGCCTCGATATCGCGTTCCGCATCGCCGACATAGACGCATTGTGCAGGGTCCGATCCGGCCAGCTTGCAGGCATGCAGCATCGGCGCCGGATGCGGCTTGCGTTCATCCAGCGTGTCGCCGCTGACGATGCAGGCCGCGCGCCCGTACAGGTCGAGGTCACGCAGCAGCGGTTCAGTCAGCCAGCCGGGCTTGTTGGTGACCACGCCCCAGTTAATGCCGCGTGCTTCCAGCTGCTCGAGTGCCTCGGTAATGCCGGGAAACGGCCGGGTCTTGCGTGAAATATTCTCCCGGTACACATCCAGCAGGCGCTTGCGCAGGTGTTCGAATTGCGGGTTCGAGGTGTCCATCCCGAAACCAAGAGAAATGAGTGCGATCCCGCCATGTGAAACAACCGGACGTATGTCCTCGTAAGGCAGCGGTGAATGACCGTTCTCGGCAAGCACCGCGTTCAGTGCGTCGGCCAGGTCCGGCGCGGTATCGAGCAGGGTGCCGTCCAGATCGAACAGCACGGTGCGAATAATGCTGTTGACTGTGTCGGGCCGCGTAACAGTCATCAGGCTTTGCGGAAACAGGCCAGGTAGTTGACCGACACGTCCTTGCCCAGGCGGTATTCCTGCGTCAGCGGGTTGTAACTCATGCCGGTCAGGTCGACCATTTGCAATCCGGCTGCCCGTGCCCATGCTTCCATTTCGGCGGGGCGAATGAACTTGCTGTAGTCATGCGTGCCTTTCGGCAGCATGTTCAACAGGTATTCCGCGCCGACCACGGCAAACAGCCATGCCTTGGGATTGCGATTGATGGTCGACAGGAATACGTAACCATCCTCTGTTATCAATTGTGCGCAGGCAGCGATCGTCGCGGCGGGGTCGGGGACGTGCTCCAGCATCTCCAGGCAGGTGACGATATCGAAGCCGCCCGGCTGCTGTTGCGCGACCAGCTCTGCGGTGGCCTGCCGGTAATCGATGACCAGGTTGGACTCGTGCTGGTGCAAGCGGGCCACGCTGAGTGGTGTCTTGCCCATATCGATACCGGTGACCGTCGCGCCGCGCAGTGCCATGCCCTCGGTTAACAGTCCGCCGCCGCAGCCGACATCGATTACCTGCTTGTCCTGCAACGCGGCGATGCGGTCGATGTAGTCAAGCCGCAGCGGATTGATATCGTGCAGCGGTTTGAATTCGCTGTTGGGGTCCCACCAGCGTCCCGCCAGGCGTTCGAATTTTTCGATTTCGTCGGGATCGACGTTATGCAGTGTTTCGGTCATAGCCCGTTGCCGATGTTGCCTTGCCAGTAGCGTGTACGTTCGAGGATATCATTCCCGTCCAGCGTGGTCAGGCGCCGTCCCTTGAGCAAATGCCGGCCGGCGACCCAGACGTCCGTCACCTGTTCGCGGCCGCTCGCATACACCAGCTGCGAGACCGGGTCATAGACCGGCTGTGTCTCGATGGTATCCAGGCATACGGCAGTCATATCGGCCCACTTTCCGGGTACGAGCGATCCGGTTGCATCCGCCAGTCCGAGTGCGCGTGCGCCATTCAGGGTCGCCATCTGCAATACCTCGTGGGCGGGCAGGGCGCTGGCGTCGTCGCTGACGGCCTTGCCCAGCAGTGCCGCGGTGCGCATCTCAGCCAGCATGTCGAGATCGTTGTTGCTGGCGGCGCCATCCGTGCCGAGCGCCACGTTGATCCCGGACGCTGCCAGTGCTGCAACCGGGCTGAATCCGCTGGCCAGTTTCAGGTTTGACTCGGGACAGTGCACGATGTGTCCGCCGGTCGCGGCGTAGGCGGCGATTTCCTGTTCGGTGACTTGCGTCATGTGCACCGCAACCATATCCGGTCCGATTATGTCCAGTGAGTGCAGGCGATCGAGCGGGCGCACGCCGGTGGTTTCGACTGCCTTGTCTACCTCTTCGGCGGTTTCGTGCACATGCATATGAATGCCGATGTCCAGTTCATTCGCCAGTACGCGGATGTGTTGCAGCGGTTCATCGGAAACCGTGTAGGGTGCATGGGGTGCGAACTGGGTGCTGATCAAAGGATCGGCGCGGTAGCGGTCATGAACATTGAGGCCCTTCGAAATGTATTCCTTCGCATCGTTTGCCCATACGGTAGGAAAGTCGATCACGATCAGGCCGACGCTGGCGCGCATGCCGCAGGTGGCGGCGGCGCGTGCAGTTACGTCCGGAAAGAAGTACATATCATTGAAGCAGGTGGTGCCGGAACGCAGCATCTCGGCCATGGCGAGCTGGGTCCCGTCATGAACGAACTCCTCGTTGACCCAGCGCGACTCCGCCGGCCAGATATGTTCGTCGAGCCACTCATGCAACGGCAGGTCATCGGCGAGGCCGCGCAACAGCGTCATGGCCGCATGGGTATGCGCATTGACCAGGCCTGGAATCAGCAGGTGCCGGTCGAGTTCATGCTCGACCCGGGCCGTATATTTTTCGCGCGCCCGGTCGTCCGGCAGGATATCGATGATCCGCCCTTCATGCACGACCACGCTGTGATGCTGGAGAACGGTGTCCGCCGGTTCAACCGGCGCGATCCAGCGGCAATGGAGCATACTGTCTGCTGCAGTCATGGGCATGCAGTATAGCGATGGTGTGTGGAATTAGACCACGTTTTTTTCCCGGGAAGCTCCGGGATCAGGGGACAGACCACGTTTTTTCTTTTTACCGGTCCGATGTGTTTACCTCTCCCGAGAAAAAACGTGGTCTGTCCCCGTTTTACTATCCCCTCTCCCCAACCCTCCCCCTGAGGGGGAGGGAGTGCGCTGCTTTGCCGGTTCATTGCGTTTACCAACTGCATACAACGGCTCTCCGGCCGGCGTTGCCTCAGGCGGCGTTGTGCATGTGGACGTCCCGTTGCGGGTACGGAATGCTGATTCCGTTTTCGTCGAACGACAGCTTGATGCGCTCCATGAGATCGGCGCGTACCGCCCAGTAATCGCCGGTATTCACCCAGGGCCTGACATTGAAGTTCACACTGCTGTCGGCGAGTTCGGCCATTGCAACGGCGGGGGCGGGGTCCTTGAGGATGCGCTCGTCGGCCGCGAAGGCGTCCTCGATCAATTGCTTTGCCTTGCGAATGTCGTCCTCGTAGCCAATACCGAACACCATGTCGATGCGACGCGTCGGGCGCGCGGAGACATTGATGATGGGACCATCGTAGATCTGGCTATTGGGGATAATCACCTCGCGATTATCGCCGGTCTTCATGATGGTGCTGAAGATGCGGACTTCCTCGATGACGCCGGACTGCCCGGCGGCCTCGATAAAGTCACCGACCTTGAACGGGCGGAAGATAATCAGCATGACGCCGGACGAGAAATTGGCCAGCGAGTCCTTGAGTGCAAGGCCGATCGCCAGGCCGGCGGCGCCGAACACGGCCAGCAGTGACGTGGTCTGTACGCCCAGGTGGTCGAGCGCGGCGATAACCACCACGATCAGCAGGGCCGTATACAGGATATTGCCAAGAAACGATGTCAGCATGACGTCCAGCTTTGCCCTCGTCATGACGCGCTTGAAGAAGCGAGTGACCAGTCGTGCAAGCATGCGGCCGATGATTAGAATTGCCAGCGCAGCGGCGATGCGGATACCCCAGGGGATGAGATAGGTTTCGATCATTTCAGGCTTGAGGTACTGATCAAGTTTCATGTTTTCCTCCTCGCAATAAAAAACCCACCGCCTTTACAGGCGGTGGGTCCGTGGTTGCTGCTGTCGAGTGTTACTTTACCTGCTTGGTAACACCGATCTTTACTTCGACTCGACGGTTCATGGCGCGACCGGCCTTGGTGGAGTTGTCGGCCACCGGGCTGGACTCGCCCATGCCGGATATGGACATCAGGCTGGTGCTTACACCCTTGCTGGCAAGGTAGTCACGCACGGTTGTTGCACGGCGTACAGACAGCTGCTGGTTGTATTCCTCGGTACCCATGCTGTCGGTGTGACCAACGATCTTGATGTCGGTTACGCGTGCAGTGCCACTGATTTTGCTGGCAACATCATCCAGTTGAGCCTTGCCGTCTGCTTTCAGGTTGCTCTTGTTGGTATCGAACAGAGCACCGGCTGCCAGGGACACGGTTTCATACTTGGGTGCAGGTGGCGGTGCAGGTGGTGGCGGTGGCGGCGGTGCCTTGGCCTCGACGACCGGTTCCGCGCCGCAGTCCACGGTCATGTCTTCAGCCTTCCATGAGCCGGTGCGTACGCAGTTGCCGCTGCTGTCGGTTATATATTGGCCGCCGCTGCCTGCATTGCCGACATAGCTGTCATTGGCTTTGCCTGCTTGATGGGCGATGGCAGTTCCGGCAAACAGAATACCGGCTGCAACAAAGGTGATTACTCCACCGGTTTTACAATTGTTCTTCATTTGATACCACTCCTGTGGGTTTGTGGTTTATGGAAAGCTTTTCTTGCTAGGGCGTATTCTAGTCGCATATCGTGGTGCAAGCTACCCTTTCAGGGCAGGTTTTTCCGGAATTAATCAGTACAATAGGCAGTTTTACAAACGTACACAAGAGGTGGGATGCCATGTCCGGGACCGATAAGTCATTCAGTGCAATCGAATGGGCCGAGGACGGCCTGCGCCTGCTCGACCAGCGCCTGCTGCCGCGCGAATCACGCTGGTTGCTGCTTACCGATGCCGTGTCAACCGCCGCCGCCATCCGTGACCTGGTGGTGCGCGGCGCCCCGGCCATCGGCATCACCGCCGCGTATGCCGTGGTCCTGTCGGCCCGCCAGCATTGCGGCGAAGCCGGTGCTGACTGGCAGGCACGGGTCAACGCCGATATCGATGTGCTGGCTGCCGCACGACCGACGGCCGTAAACCTGGTGTGGGCACTCGAGCGGATGCGCGCGTGCATGCCGGCGGTGAAGAATGATCCGGTTGCCGGCTTGCTGAAAGAGGCGCGGCGTATTCACGAGGCGGATATCGAGGCAAATCACCGGATGGGGGATAGTGGCGCAGACCTTATAAATAAAGGGGAATCCGTGCTTACGTACTGCAATACCGGTACGCTCGCAACCGGTGGTTACGGTACCGCGCTCGGCGTCGTGCGCAGTGCCTGGTCAGCCGGCAAGTTGCAGAACGTGTTTGCCGGCGAGACGCGCCCCTGGCTGCAGGGCGCCCGCCTGACTGCCTGGGAGCTGGTACAGGATGAAATCCCGGTGACGCTGATTACGGACAATGCGGCGGCCTGGCTGATGCAGTGCGGCAAGGTGCAGTGGGTGATCACCGGCGCCGACCGGGTAACCGCCAACGGCGATGTCATCAACAAGATCGGGACCTATCAGCTGGCGGTCAATTGCCGCCACCACGGTGTCGGCATGATGGTGGTGGCGCCGCTGTCGACGCTCGACATGGCCACTCGGGACGGCAGCCAGGTCAGCATCGAGCAGCGTCCGACGGAGGAAATACTGGAATTCGGCGGCCATCCCGTCGCCGCCGCCGGCGCCTCGGCCTGGAACCCGGTATTCGACGTGACCCCCGCCGGACTGGTGGACTACCTCGTCACCGAGGCGGGGGTGGTGGCGGCACCCGACAGTGACAAATTGCAGGCGCTGGTCGCCGCCAGCGGATGCGGGCGCCGGATCGCCCTGATAAGGCGTTTTTCTGCGCAGACGGCCTCAGTGCCCCCAGAAATCGATATTTCCCGGGTGTAGTGGGGGAGTCGACTGTGCTAAAATGAGCGGTCTTTATTGCTGTCATTGCCGTCAGCGAGCAATTCCGGCATTCAAGTGTTTTAGCAAGGAACTTTAAAAACCCGTCCAAATGACCGATTTCGCGAAAGAAGTCCTGCCTGTCAATCTCGAAGACGAGATGAAACAGTCCTACCTCGATTACGCCATGAGCGTGATCGTCGGGCGCGCGCTGCCGGATGTGCGCGACGGTCTCAAGCCGGTCCACCGCCGTGCGCTGTATGCCATGAGCGTGCTGGGCAATGACTGGAACAAGGCCTACAAAAAGTCGGCGCGTATCGTCGGTGACGTCATCGGTAAATACCACCCGCACGGCGATACCGCCGTGTACGACACGATCGTGCGCATGGCGCAACCGTTCTCGCTGCGTTACATGCTGGTCGATGGCCAGGGCAACTTCGGTTCCGTGGACGGCGATTCGCCGGCTGCCATGCGTTACACCGAAGTACGCATGGCGAAGATTGCCCATGAGCTGATCGCCGATCTTGACAAGGAAACCGTCGATTTCATCCCCAACTACGACGAGACCGAGCATGAACCCTCGGTGTTTCCGACGCGCATTCCGAACCTGCTGATCAACGGTTCCGCCGGCATCGCGGTCGGCATGGCGACCAATATACCCCCGCATAACCTGACTGAGGTCGTCAATGCCTGTCTTGCGGTGATCGAAAATCCGGACATTGAAATACCGGAACTTATGGAGCTGGTGCCCGGCCCTGATTTCCCGACGGCCGGAATTATCAATGGTGTACGCGGCATCCACGAGGCCTACCGCACCGGCCGCGGCCGTATCCATATACGTGCACGCAGTCACATCGAGGGTGACGAGAGCAAGGGACGCCAGAAAATCGTTATCACCGAGCTGCCCTACCAGGTAAACAAGGCGCGCCTGCTGGAAAAAATTGCCGAGCTGGTCAAGGACAAGAAGATCGAGGGCATTTCGGGACTGCGCGACGAGTCCGACAAGGACGGCATGCGCATGGTCATAGACCTGAAGCGCGGCGAGGTTGCCGAGGTCGTGCTCAACAACCTCTACCAGCACACCCAGTTGCAGAACGTGTTCGGCATCAACATGGTTGCGCTGGTCGATGGCCGGCCGCAATTGCTCAACCTCAAGCAGTGCCTGGAAGCCTTTATTCGCCACCGCCGCGACGTGGTGACGCGGCGCACGGTATTCGACCTGCGCAAGGCGCGCCAGCGCGCGCACATACTGGAAGGCCTGGCTGTCGCGCTCTCCAATATCGATGAGATCATCCGTCTGATCAAGACTTCATCGAATCGCGCGCAGGCAAAGCAGGCGCTGATGGAGCGCAGCTGGGAACCCGGCATGGTCGCGGGCATGCTGGAACGTGCCGGCGCCAGCGTCTCGAAACCGGATGATCTTGCCGCCGGCATGGGCATGGTGGAAGACGGTTACCGACTGTCGGAAAACCAGACGCAGGCCATCCTCGAGCTGCGCCTGCACCAGTTGACCGGCCTGGAACAGGACAAGATCGTCAATGAATACCGGGAACTGCTCGACCTGATCGATGCGTTGCTGGCGATACTGGAAAACCCGGACCGCCTCATGGAAGTCATCCGCGACGAACTGACCGAGGTGCGGGACGAGTATGGCGATGAGCGGCGCACGGAGATCCTGACGGACCACCTCGACCTGGCCATCGAGGACCTGATCAGCGAGGAAGACGTGGTGGTCACGCTGTCGCATGCCGGGTATGCGAAATCGCAGCCACTGACCGACTACCGCGCGCAGCGCCGTGGCGGCCGCGGCAAGTCGGCGGCCAGCGTGCGCGAAGAGGACTTCATCGACAAGCTGTTTATAGCCAGTACGCATGACACCATCCTGTGTTTCTCCAGCCGGGGCAAGGCCTACTGGCTGAAGGTGTACGAGTTGCCGCAGGCAGGGCGCACGGCGCGCGGCAAGCCGATCGTGAACCTGTTGCCGCTCGAGCAAGACGAGCGCATCAATGCAATCCTGCCGATACGGGAATTCACGGATGATCGCTATGTCTTCATGGCCACGGCCAATGGTACGGTCAAGAAGACATCGCTGTCCGGTTTCTCGCGGCCACGTGCCAACGGCATCATTGCCATCGACTTGCGCGAGAATGATTACCTGATAGACGTCGCAATTACCGACGGCAGCAAGGACATCATGTTGTTCAGCGATGCCGGCAAGGTGATTCGTTTCAAGGAAAGCGATGTGCGGCCGATGGGGCGCACGGCCTGCGGTGTGCGCGGCATCAAGCTGCCGGCGGACAAGCGCGTCATCTCGCTGATTATTGCCAGCGACAGCCCGGTACTGACCGCGACCGAGCACGGTTATGGCAAGCGCACCACGGCGGAAGACTACCCGGTCTACGGGCGTGGCGGTCAGGGCGTCATCGCCATCCAGGTGACGGAACGTAACGGGGCGGTCGTTGGCGCTGTGCCGGCGGACGATAATGACGAAGTCATGCTGATCAGCGGTGGCGGCACACTGGTAAGGACGCGAGTGAACGAAATATCCGTCATGGGACGTAATACGCAGGGCGTACGGTTGATTGCACTGGCCAAAAACGAAGTTCTCGTCGGTATAGAACGTATCCTGGAAGACAAGGAGGAGGTGGTAGCTGACAGCGAGGAAAGTCAGGATGACGATGCTGGCCCGCCGAACGAATAATGGCCGAAATATTTAATTTCAGCGCCGGCCCGGCGATGCTGCCGCGGAAAGTGATGGAGCAGGCGCGCGAGGAACTGCTTGACTGGCACGGCACTGGCATGTCGGTGATGGAAATGAGTCACCGCAGCAAGGAATACCTGTCGATTGCCACGCAGGCAGAGGCGGACCTGCGCAGCCTGCTGGATATTTCAGACAGCTACCATGTGCTGTTCCTGCAGGGTGGCGCCACCAGCCAGTTTGCCATGGTGCCGCACAACCTGTTGCGCGGAAAAACGCGGGCGGACTACATCAATACCGGCGCCTGGTCGAAAAAAGCGATTGCGGAGGCGCGGCGCTACTGCGATGTCAATGTTGCCGCCAGCTCCGAGGATACGAATTTCACCACGCTCCCCGCCAGGACGGGGTGGCAGCTGGATGACGGCGCGGCCTACGTGCATTACACGCCGAACGAGACCATCGGAGGCGTAGAGTTTCACTCGATTCCGGATACCGGCACTGTGCCGCTGGTTGCCGACATGTCGTCGACCATCCTGTCGCGGCCGGTCGACGTGTCGCGCTACGGTGTCATCTATGCCGGTGCGCAGAAAAATATCGGGCCGGCCGGGTTGACTGTCGTAATAGTGCACAACGACCTGGTGGGCCAGACGCTGGACTCGACGCCCTCCATGTTCGATTACAAGGCGCATGCCGACAACGGGTCGATGCTGAATACGCCGCCGACCTTTGCCTGGTACCTCGCGGGACTGGTATTCAAATGGGTCCGCAGGCAGGGTGGCCTGACGGCGATGGCTGACATCAATCGGCGCAAGTCGCAACGCCTGTACAATGCAGTCGATGCGTCCGGGTTTTACAACTGCCCGGTTGACCCGGCATGCCGCTCCTGGATGAACGTGCCGTTTACCCTTGCCGATGACGGGCTGGACGCGGAATTCCTCGCCCGCGCAAGATCGGCCGGCCTGTTGAACCTCAAGGGGCATCGCTCGGTGGGCGGTATGCGGGCCAGTATCTACAATGCCATGCCGGAAGCGGGCGTGGATGCATTGGTCGACTTCATGGCGGAATTCGAACGTACTCACGGGTAGGTTACCGGCTTGTCCTGACTTGTTTTATATTAATTCACCGCAAAGGCGCAGGGTTCGCAAAGACAAGATCATTACCGCACCCTCCGGGATGACTGCATGGGGAAGGTGACAGCGGGACAGTCGAGAGGCTGGCCCGGGCCATGCAGTTGTTAGAGCAACGCAGGACGCAGTTGCCGGGAGGGGCAGGGAGAGGGGATTAAAACAGGCGATTAAAACTGCATTGATCCCCTCTCCCCAACCCTCCCCCTGAGGGGGAGGGAGCGTAATCAGGAAGTCTGGTGATCTTGCGATACCTGGTGTTTGTGCACAATGTTGAAACTGCCATTCCCTCTCCCTCCGGGAGAGGGCCAGGGAGAGGGGATAAGTTTCTTATTCAGATCCCCTCTCCCCAACCCTCCCCCTGAGGGGGAGGGAGCGGCGATACCTGGTGTTTGCGCACAGTGTTGAAACTGCCATTCCCTCTCCCTCCGGGAGAGGGCCAGGGAGAGGGGGTAGTTTCCTATTAAGACCCCCTCTCCCCATCTCTCCCCCGAGGGGGAGAGAGACAACTAAATGATTGATTTTCTTTGCGAACTTTGCGCCATTGCGGTAAGGATTGAACTATCAACATGAAAAAAATACTCACACTGAACAATATTTCACCGGTGGGCCTGGAGCATTTTCCGCGCGATGCCTACGAGGTCGCTTCCGAGATCCAGCATCCGGATGCCATTCTGCTCCGCTCGCACAATATGCATGACATGGACGTCCCGTCCTCGGTCAGGGCCATCGGCCGTGCCGGCGCCGGCGTCAACAACATCCCGGTCGAGCGGATGAGCAAGGACGGCATTGCCGTGTTCAACGCGCCCGGCGCCAATGCCAATGCAGTCAAGGAGCTGGTCATTGCAGGCATGCTGATTGCATCGCGTAACCTGTGCCAGGCATGGAAATTTGCGCGTTCGCTGCAGGGAGATGACGCGGCCATCCACAAGGCAGTCGAGTCCGGCAAGAAGCAGTTCGTCGGTTTCGAGTTGCCGGGCAAGACGCTTGGCGTCGTCGGTCTCGGCGCCATCGGCGTGCAGGTGGCTAACGGGGCGCTGGCCCAGGGTATGAACGTAATCGGTTTCGATCCGGAGATTACCGTCAAGCGTGCCTGGGAAATGTCTTCACAGGTCCGGCAGGCGGCAAGCATCGAGGAATTGATTGCGAATGTTGACTACGTAACATTCCATGTGCCGCTGGTCGATGCAACCCGCGACATGATCAACGAGGAGCGCCTCAAGCTGGCGCGCGAAAACCTCATCATCCTCAACTTCTCGCGCGATGGCGTTGTTAACGATGCTGCGGTTGTCAAGGCCGTCGATGCCGGCAAGGTCTACGCCTACGTGTGCGATTTCCCGAGCAACCTGCTCAAGGACCACCCGCGCGTGGTGGCCCTGCCGCACCTCGGTGCATCGACGCAGCAGGCCGAGGAAAACTGTGCCGTAATGGTCGCCGAACAGGTGCGCGAGTACCTCGAGAACGGCAATGTTCGTAATTCGGTCAATTTCCCCGAATTGTTCATGCCGCGCAACGGCGGCTACCGTATAGCCATCGCCAACGCAAACGTGCCCAACATGCTGGGACAGATTTCCACCTGCATGGCGGACGCCGGCCTGAATATCCTCGACATGCTGAACAAGTCGCGCGGCGAGCTGGCCTATACGCTGGTCGATGTGGACTCGGTCCTGCAGCAGGAGTGCATGGACCGGATCGCCGCGATCGACGGCGTTCTGAGTGTGCGGGCGCTGTAGCGCCGGCCCGGCCCGGCTGCTGGTAATACCGGCCTGATACGTTATTATCAGCGCTTCGGGATATTACCCATAGCTGATTGATATACATGAGTGCTGACGACAAGTTGACCGGCCTGCGGGAGCGAATCGACGTGCTGGATGAGCAGATCCAGGCGTTGATCAACGAGCGTGCGGAATGTGCCAAGGCGGTTGCCGGCGTCAAGCTCGAGCAGGGCGAGGATACGCACTTTTATCGTCCCGAGCGTGAAGTCGAGATCCTGCGCAAGGTCAGTAAACGCAACACCGGCCCGCTGCCCGACGAAGAGATGGCGCGTTTGTTCCGGGAGATCATGTCGGCGTGCCTGGCGCTGGAAAGACCGTTGACCATCGCCTACCTCGGACCTGAAGGCACGTTCACCCAGTCGGCCGCCCTGAAACAGTTTGGCCACTCGGTGCAAACGATTGCGCTGGACGGTATCGATGATGTTTTCCGCGAGGTCGAGGCCGGCGCTGCCGATTACGGTGTCGTGCCGGTCGAGAATTCAACCGAAGGCGTGGTCCGTCACACGCTCGACCTGTTCCAGAACTCCCCTTTGCATGTTTGCGGCGAAGTTCAGTTAAGGGTACATCACCACCTGCTGGTACGTGACGGCGAATCGGCGATAGGCAGGGTGCTTGCACACCAGCAGGCACTGGCCCAGTGTCGCGCATGGCTGGAGGCAAATCTGCCCGATGCCGAGCACCTGGCGGTAGCGAGCAATGCGGAAGCGGCCAGGCAGGTCAGTACGGAAAGCGGTTCTGCCGCCATCGCGAGCGAGACGGCCGCCGAGCTGTACGGATTGACCATAAGCAACAGGAACATCGAGGATGAGCCGGACAATACCACGCGCTTTCTCGTCATCGGCAAGCAGGCCGCCTTGCCCAGCGGCAATGACCTGACCTCGCTGCTCATCTCGGTGCGCAATAAACCCGGCTCCCTTTACCAGATGCTGCAGCATATCGCCAAACACGGTGTCAGCATGACGCGCATCGAATCGCGCCCGTCGCGCCAGGGGGTATGGGATTACCTTTTCTATATCGACGTGGAAGGCCACCTGGATGAACCGCATGTCGCGGCGGCCCTGGCGGACATGGATAATGACGCGATTGCCGTCAAGGTGCTGGGGTCGTATCCACGGGCGGTAATTTGAATCCGGAAAATCTTCCTCGCGCAAAGACGCCAGGGCGTAAAGACAATAGCAACACCATGTAGGAGCGCCTTGCAGGCGCGACAAATTGCCGGTCAGAATTCACATCGCGCCTGCAAGGCGCTCCTACAGGTATTGAGCCAAATCATGTCATCAAGTAATAACAATTTCCTCGAGCTCGCCGCGCCCGGTGTGCGCGCGCTCACACCGTATCAGCCGGGCAAGCCCGTAGCGGAGCTGGAACGCGAGCTGGGTATCCGCAACGCGATCAAGCTGGCATCCAATGAAAACCCGTACGGCCCCTGCCCGCTGGCGCTGGCAGCCGCGCAGGCGGCATTGCCGGATTGCGCACGTTACCCGGAAGGCAGCGGTTACCTGCTGGCTGGACGACTGGCGGAGAAACACGGTGTTGCACCCGGGTCCATTACCCTCGGTAACGGTTCCAATGACGTGCTCGACCTGGTTGCGCGGGTCTTTCTGACCCCGGCGCACGAGGCGGTATTCTCGCAGCATGCCTTTGCCGTTTACCCGATATCGGTGCAGGCCGCCGGTGCGCGCGCCTGTGTTGCGCCGGCCCATGACGGCAGTCGCGGCCCCGCCTTCGGCCACGATCTCGATGCCATGCGTGAACGGGTAACTGCGGCGACGCGCGTGGTGTTCATCGCCAACCCGAACAACCCGACCGGTGGCTGGCTGAGTGGCGGTGAACTGGAAAATTTCATCGCCGCCATGCCGGACCATGTCATGGTGGTCGTGGACGAGGCCTACTTCGAGTACGTCGAAGAGGATGATTACCCGGACACCACGCAATGGCTGGACCGGTTTCCCAACCTGATCGTGACCCGTACCTTTTCCAAGGCCTACGGACTGGCTGGCTTGCGCGTGGGCTACGCCGTCTCGCACCCGCAGGTGGCGGACCTGCTGAACCGCGTGCGCCAGCCATTCAATGTAAATCTCGTGGCCCAGGCGGCCGCGCTCGCGGCGCTCGATGACAGGCAGCATATTGTCGAGAGCGTACGACGCAATCACGACGGCATGCGGCAACTGCAGGCCGGATTCAGTGAACTGGGGCTTGCCTGGATCGAATCGGTCGGCAATTTTATCGCGCTGGATACCGGGCGTTCGGGAGTGGAAGTCTATGCCGCCCTGTTGCAGGAAGGGGTCATCGTGCGGCCGGTGGCAAACTATGAAATGCCGAATCACTTGCGTATAACGGTCGGACGTGAAGATGAAAATGCGCGCTGTCTCGCCGCGCTCGGGAAAGTACTGTCATGATCAAACGGCTTTGCATCATCGGCGTAGGCCTGATCGGCGGTTCGCTGGCACGCGCGCTGCGTGCGGCGGGCGCCTGCGGGGAAATCGTTGGCTCGGGCCGCAACCCCGCGCACCTGCAACAGGCCGTGGACCTCGGCGTGATCGACCGTTTCGAGACCGATATCGGCGCGGCGGTGCAGGATGCCGACATGGTGCTGGTCGCGGTGCCGCTGGGCGCGATGCGCGCGGTATTCGGCGCGCTGAAAGACACGCTGCCCGACGACGCCGTGCTGACCGACGCGGGCAGTGCCAAGAGCAGTGTTATTGCAGCCGTACAACAGGCCTTTGGCCGGATACCCGGCAACTTTGTGCCGGGCCACCCGATCGCGGGTATTGAACAAAGCGGTGTGCAGGCCGCGTTGCCGGACTTGTACCGCAACCGCCGCGTGATACTGACGCCGTTGCCGGATACCGACCGTGCGGCGATCGCGCGCGTCCGCAGTATGTGGGAAGCGGCGGGCGCGACGGTAACCGAAATGGATGCGGCGCATCACGATGAAGTACTGGCAGCGACCAGTCACCTGCCGCACGTGGTGGCGTTTGCGCTGGTCGAATGCCTGGCGCGTTTGCATGACAAGCAGGAAATCTTCGATTACGCGGCCGGTGGGTTTCGTGATTTCACCCGCATTGCATCCAGTGACCCGGTCATGTGGCGGGATATCTGCCTCGCCAATGGCGATGCGATTCTTGCCATGATCGAACGCTTCACGACCGGTTTGCAGACGCTGGCCGTTGCCGTCAGGGAACACGACGGCGACAAGCTGCTGGAGATTTTCGAAACGGCAAAAGATGCCCGTGACAACTTCGTCGATTCACACGCACGGGACGGCGAATGAATAGCGGTGTGAGTTTCAGGGTCGGTCCGGGCGGCAGCCTTGCAGGACGACTGCGGGTGCCGGGCGACAAATCGATTTCGCACCGTTCCATCATGCTTGGATCGCTGGCTGACGGGACCACCCGCGTCAGTGGTTTCCTGGAAGGCGAGGACAGCCTGGCGACACTGGCCGCGTTTCGCGCCATGGGTGTCGCTATCGAGGGCCCGGACCAGGGGCGGGTGCGCATAAACGGCGTGGGCCTGCATGGCCTGAAGGCGCCGGCGGAACCGCTTTACCTGGGGAATTCGGGCACCTCGATGCGCCTGATGTCGGGCCTGCTCGCCGGGCAGGCATTCGATGTGACGCTGACCGGTGATGCGTCGCTGTCCGGCCGGCCGATGCAACGCGTGGTCGGGCCATTGACGACGATGGGCGCGCGTATCGACACTCAGGCAAACGGCACTGCGCCGCTTGCCATACACGGCGGCAGCGAACTGCACGGTATCGACTACGATATGCCGGTGGCAAGCGCCCAGGTCAAGTCCAGCCTGTTGCTGGCGGGCCTGTATGCGCAGGGGCGAACCTGTGTCACCGAGCCGGCGCCGACCCGCGATCATACCGAGCGCATGCTCGCCGGGATGGGTTACCCGGTACAGCGTGACAATAACCGGGTGTGTATCGAGGGCGGGCACGCACTTGCGGGCATCGATATCGACATACCGGCGGATATTTCCTCCGCGGCGTTCTTCCTGGTCGGCGCCAGCCTGGCAAGCGGTTCCGACTTGACGCTCGAGCACGTTGGTATCAATCCCACGCGCACCGGCATCATCGACATCCTGCGCTTGATGGGCGCACGCATCGAGATCAGCAATGAACAGGATGTCGGCGGCGAGCCGGTGGCCGATTTGCGCGTACGGTCGGCGGAGTTAAGCGGGATTGAAATACCGCCGGAACTGGTGCCGCTCGCGATCGATGAATTTCCGGTGATCTTCGTTGCTGCCGCCTGCGCGAGTGGGCGTACAATCCTGAC
Organism: uncultured Halobacteria archaeon; assembly: GCA_963768575.1. Lineage (GTDB taxonomy): Bacteria > Pseudomonadota > Gammaproteobacteria > UBA9214 > UBA9214 > UBA9214. Next base: position 32,329 of record CAVYIJ010000013.1, on the reverse strand, counting down.
AGGCGCCGAAGAGCTGCGCGTAAAGGAAAGCGATCGGATCCAGGTGATGGCCGACGGCCTGGTCAAGCTGGGTGTAAAGGCCGAAGCGACGGCGGACGGTATGATTATCGATGGTGGACCAATCGGCGGAGGGACGGTCGACAGCCACGGCGATCATCGCATTGCCATGGCATTCGCCATGGCCGCGTTGCGTGCGCAGGGCGAGATCACGATTCACGATTGCGCCAACGTAAATACCTCCTTTCCCGGTTTCGTCGAGCTTGCAGCGCGTGTCGGCCTGACCATTGAATCCACGTAGGGTGCGCCATGCGCACCGAAATTTCACAAGCAACATGGCAGTGTCCGCAGCGCGCCCTGTTTGAACTATATAATCAGCAAACAAATGTCTGAAAAAAGCAATCAACCGCAACCTTTACCGCCCGTCGTGACCATCGATGGACCCAGCGGCTCGGGCAAGGGCGCCATCAGCAAGGCGCTTGCCGCCGAACTCGGCTGGCACTACCTCGACAGCGGCTGCCTGTACCGGCTGCTGGCATTTGCCGCGTTGCAGGCGGACATTTCACTGGATGACGAGGCCTCGCTGGTCGAACTGGCCGAGCGCATGCGCAGCACCTACTTGCTGCCGACGGCGGACTGCCCGGCCGTCCTGCTGGACGGTGTGGACGTCAATGCCGGTTTGCGCACCGAGGCCGCCGGCAACGCCGCGTCGAGGATTGCCGTGCTGCCGGCCGTGCGTACGGCCCTGCTGGAATGGCAGCGCCAGTATCGCCAGCCGCCCGGGCTGGTCGCCGATGGCCGGGACATGGGCACCGTGGTGTTTCCTGATGCCAACCTGAAACTGTTCCTCACCGCCGCCCCGGCGGTGCGCGCGGAAAGGCGATATAAGCAATTGATAAATATGGGAGAAAAAGCAGATCTGGCGGAACTGGTCAGGGAGGTGGAGGCGCGCGACAAGCGTGATTCCACTCGCCAGGCCGCCCCTCTCAAGCCGGCCGCGGACGCCATTCTGCTGGACAACAGTGACGCAACGGAGGCGGCCACTCTTGCACAGGTTCTGGGGCTGGTCCGCGAGAAGCTATAAAACCCGTTTACAATGAAGCAGATACACGTATAATAATCCGCTTGTTTGGTCGCTCTGAATAATTCCGGCCAGTTTCTTTTAACTTGAACCGACATGCCGCCAGGCATTGCGGTAGAAAACAGATGGACCGCATAGCGGTACCAGGATGAATGTTCCCATGAGCCAAAGTTTTGCTGAAATGTTTGAGGAGAGTCTTGCCCACCAGGAAATGAACCGTGGTGCAGTAGTAACAGGAACAGTTGTTGATATTCAATCAGATAGTGTCATCGTTTATACCGGGCTGAAATCAGAAGGCATAATTCCTATCGGGGAATTCAAAAATGCCTCGGGTGAACTGGAAGTCGCGGTCGGTGACGAGGTTGAAGTTACACTGGAAGCGGTTGAAGACGGATTTGGAGAAACCAAACTCTCACGTGAAAAAGCAAAACGTGACCAGGTATGGCGACGCCTTGAAAAGGCCTTCGAAAACGAGGACATCGTCAAGGGCCTGATCAGCGGCAAGGTCAAGGGCGGTTTTACCGTCGACATCGACGAGATACGCGCTTTCCTGCCGGGTTCGCTGGTGGATGTGCGCCCGGTACGCGACCCGGTATTCCTGGAAGGCAAGGAACTTGAATTCAAGGTTATCAAGCTGGACAAACGCCGCAACAACGTCGTGGTATCGCGCCGCGCTGTTGTGGAAACGGAGTTCAGCGAAGAGCGCGAGGCGCTGCTGGAAAACCTGGAAGAGGGCATTACGGTCAAGGGTATCGTCAAGAACCTCACCGACTACGGTGTGTTCGTCGACCTTGGCGGTATCGATGGCCTGCTGCACATCACCGACATGGCATGGAAGCGTGTCAAGCACCCGTCAGAAATCGTCAACGTCGGTGACGAGATCGACGTCAAGGTGCTGAAATTCGATCGTGAGCGTAACCGCGTGTCGCTTGGCATGAAACAGCTCGGTCAGGACCCGTGGGCCGATCTCGCACGCCGCTACCCGGCGAACTCACGCCTGTTCGGCAAAGTCACCAACATCGCGGATTACGGCTGCTTCGTGGAAATCGAGGAAGGCGTCGAGGGACTGGTGCACGTGTCCGAAATGGACTGGACCAACAAGAATGTGAATCCCTCCAAGGTTGTCCACATCGGGCAGGAAATCGAGGTCATGGTGCTGGATATCGACGAGGAACGTCGCCGTATTTCACTCGGCGTGAAGCAGTGCTTCCCCAATCCATGGGACGAGTTCAGCGCACTGCATAACAAGGGTGACGTGGTCAAGGGCACCATCAAGTCCATTACCGATTTCGGTATCTTCATCGGCCTGAACGGCGAAATCGACGGCCTGGTGCACCTGTCCGACATCTCCTGGCACGAGGCGGGCGAAGATGCGGTGCGCAGCTTCACCAAGGGTGACGAGATCGAAGCCGTGGTGCTGTCGGTCGATCCCGAACGCGAGCGTATTTCACTGGGCATCAAGCAGCTGGAAAAGGACCCGTTTGCAAACTTTGTTGCGGAACACAGCAAGGGCAGCATAGTTAATGGTACCGTCAAGGAAGTGGATGCCAAGGCCGCCATTATCGACCTGGGTGACGGGGTGGACGGCACCTTGCGTGCATCGGAACTTTCCATTGACCGTATCGAGGACGCCCGCACTATCCTGTCCGTCGGTGACGAGGTCGAGGCAAAGTTCATGGGCGTAGACCGCAAGAGCCGCGCGATCATGCTGTCTATCAAGGCCAAGGATTCCGATGACGAGGCGGCCATGATGCAGGATTACAGTTCAAGTGCGTCAGATGCGAAAAGCAGTTTGGGCGATGTACTCAAACAGCACCTCGGTGGTGACGACGACTAGCGGTAATCAAGGGGGACGTGTGGAATCGCAAGAGTTTACAGGGGCGGAAATCTTAAATCCGGTTAGGTGGAGAAAATGACAAAATCAGAACTTATCGAGATACTGGCTGCGAAGAACGGGCACTTGAACTACAAGGATGTCGAGTTAGCCGTCAAGAGTCTTCTTGAACAAATGAGCTGGTCACTTGCTACCGGGCAACGCATCGAAATCAGGGGTTTCGGCAGTTTCTCGTTGCATTACCGTCCACCGCGTATCGGCAGGAATCCGAAAACCGGGGAGTCGGTTGCGCTGGCGGCGAAGCATGTCCCGCATTTCAAGCCGGGCAAGGAGCTCAGAGAGCGCGTCAATGCCGGCATGGCCCGCGAAAAGGAGCAGCAGTAAATGGTTTCGATCGGGTACAGGGAGCTTTAGCAACACGGCTATGTCCGAATCGTCCAGGCCCGGACGCATTTTTTGTCCGGCCTGTATTTCATTCCCATGGCCTGGCAGGAATCGCTCCTGCCGGGCCTTTTTTTCAACACCCTGACCGATGCAGGAACTTGTCTGGTTGTTACTGCCCGTCGCCGCCGCTTTCGGCTGGCTATCGGCGCGTAATATCAAGGACAAGACCGGTAGCTTCGGACTCCATTCTCGGTCCCGAATACATCAAGGGGCTCAATTACCTGCTCAATGAACAGCAGGACAAGGCGATCGATGTTTTCATCCGCATGCTGGAAGTCAACAGCGATACGGTCGAGACACATCTTGCGCTGGGCAACCTGTTTCGCAAGCGCGGCGAGGTGGACCGGGCGATCCGCATCCACCAGAACCTGGCTGCGCGGCAGAACCTGCTTGACGAACAGCGCATGGATGCCTTGCTGGAACTGGGCAAGGACTACATGAAGGCGGGACTGTTCGATCGCGCAGAAGGCCTGTTCATCGAACTCAACGACAACAGCGTCCACCTGTCGAACGTGTTGCCGCTGTTGCTTGATATATACCAGCAGGAAAAGGACTGGCATAACGCCGTCATGATCGCCGAACAAATGGGCTTTGTCGGCGAGCAGCCCGCGCGCGCCGTTATCGCCCAGTTCTATTGCGAGCTGGCCGAGAACGCGCGCGCGGCCGATAATATCGACGGGGCGATAACCTACCTGGACAAGGCAAGTGAATACGACCGCCAGTGTGCGCGCGCGCGGCTTGTTCGGGGCTATATCGCGCAAGAGCAGGGCGATTACGATACGGCGCTGAAATCGTATGTGCAGGTGGCCGACATCGATATCGACCTGCTGCCGGAACTGCTCGACGACATGCATGCCTGTCACTCGGAACTGGGCACCCTGCCGGACATGATCGTCTTCCTGCGCCAGGCGATCACGAAATGTGCAGGCATCTCGCCGGTCCTTGCGCTGGCCGACATTCTCGGCCAGGGACCAGGGTGACCAGACGGCCGCGGACTTCATTGCGGAGGAACTGGGCCGGCGGCCCTCGGTGCGCGGGCTGGCCAGGTTCATCGATTTCAGCCTCACGGGCAGCGAGGGCGCTGCGCGCGACAACCTGCTGATACTCAAAAACATGACGGACCAGTTACTGGAAAACAAACCCGTGTACGCATGCCATAATTGCGGCTTTACCGGCAAGACGCTGCACTGGCAATGCCCGGGATGCAGGCTCTGGAATACCATCAAGCCGATCCACAGCGTGGAAACCGATTAGAATAAATATTTCGTCCTTGTTTCCCTCTCCCTCAGGGAGAGGGAGTTTGTGGTACAGCAGTGGTGCCGAGCTGATTATTCCCCGCTTCCTGACTTCTCGCGGGGAGAAGGGACGTATTGTTTTAACACGAATATCTGGATTTATATCTGTATGCAGGGTGCGCCTAAGGCGCCTGATAATCAGGACGAGAACAAATGAACAGTAATGCCAACATCACCGGCTCACGCATTATCGTTGCGCTCGATTACCCGAATGCGCATGCCGCCCTTGCACTGGTCGACCGGCTGGAGCCGGGCAGTTGCCGCCTGAAAGTCGGCAAGGAACTGTTTACACGGGCCGGGCCGCAACTGGTAAGCACGCTGGGCGAACGTGGCTTTGACGTGTTTCTCGACCTCAAGTTTCACGACATCCCCAATACCGTGGCCAGCGCCTGCCATGCCGCGGCAGACCTGGGCGTGTGGATGTTGAACGTGCATGCACTGGGCGGTGCGCGCATGCTGCTGGCGGCGAAGGAAGGCGTGCAGCGTTCCGGTCACGCCCCGCTATTGATTGCGGTGACGGTGCTTACCAGCATGGATGACAGTGATCTCGCCGCCGTCGGCCTGGCGGGTTCGGCGCAGGACAACGTGCTGCGGCTGACGGCGCTGGTACAGGATTGCGGGCTGGATGGCGTGGTGTGTTCATCGCGTGAAACAACGGCATTGCGCAAGCGGGTGGCGGAGGATTTCCTGCTGGTCACGCCGGGTATTCGTCCCGCCGGAAGTGCGGCGGATGATCAGCGGCGTGTGATGACGCCGCTCGAGGCCGTACAAAACGGTGCCAGCTACCTGGTCATCGGCCGGCCGGTAACGCAGGCTGACGATCCGGTGAGTGTATTGCGCACCATAAATTCAGAGCTTGCCGCTGGCGGCCGCGCATCCTGACAGGCAGTGTGTGTGCAGACCGGACAGCGCGCCTGTTGTCCGGCGAACAACACATCACAGGAGGCAGGGATGCATTATATAAACACATTATTTTTTGCACTGTTGTTGGTGCTGTCGGTGCCGGCAAGCGCGGGGGCGGTGGACATCAATACGGCCGATGCCGCCATGCTCGCATCGGTCATCGACGGCGTGGGCGAGAAAAAGGCCGCCACCATTGTCCGTTACCGCGAACAGCATGGCCCGTTTGCCAGCGTGGACGAACTGGCCAACGTGCAGGGGGTGGGGGCCGGTACGATCGAGCGCAACCGCCAGTACCTGATGGTGGCACCCGGCCCCGCCGGGACGCCCGCGGCACATAAATAATATAATAATAACAGTAAGTATATGGTTAAATTGCCGCCGCCGCGCGGGCCGCCTGGCGGCCTGCCGGTGGCGGTTTTGCCTGCCCGGGGCCTGTTTCAGCGCCCGGTGGGCGTAGCAGCGGGCCGCGGCTGTTATCATTTAATATTGTTCTCCTGTAGTCGATTACTACAGCAGGCTATACTGATTTTTCTCGCAAACTGTCAGGAATCCATTCATGTCGCTGTATCCAGTCATATTGTCCGGTGGTTCGGGGTCACGTTTGTGGCCATTGTCGCGCGAGCATTACCCCAAGCCGTTGCTGCAGCTGGTATCGGACCGGACGCTGTTGCAGGATACCGCCTGCCGGCTCGACTCGATCGACGACCTGGGCGACGCCGTGTACGTGTGCAACGAGGAGCACCGTTTCCTGCTGGCAGAGCAGGTGACACAGATTGGCAAGACGCCGGCCGCGATCATGCTGGAACCCGAAGGTCGCAATACGGCGCCGGCCCTGACGCTGGCGGCGCTGTACCTGGTGCGGCAGGACCCGGATGCCATGATGGTGGTGATGCCGGCCGATCATGTCATGACGAAGCCCGACAAGTTCGTCGAGGCCGTCCGGGCGGGCATGGCGAACGCCGCGGCCGGTTCGCTGGTGACATTCGGTATCGTGCCGGACACGGCCGAGACCGGCTACGGTTACATCCGGCGGGACAGCGCGGTCGGTGACGGTCCTGCCTTCAAGGTTGCAAAGTTCGTTGAAAAGCCCGATCGCGAGACCGCCGAACGGTATCTCGCCGCCGGTGATTATTACTGGAACAGCGGCATATTCCTGATGCGCGCTGACAAATGGCTGCAGGAAATAGAGCAGTATCGCCCGGACATCCTTGCCGCCTGCCGGACATCGATGGATGCCGGCAAGCAGGACACTGACTTTTTCCGCGTCAACAAGGACGCCTTCCTGGCCTGTCCGGGCGACTCCATTGACTATGCGGTGATGGAAAAGACCGCGGATGTGGTAGTCATCCCGATCAGCGCCGGCTGGTCGGATGTCGGTTCCTGGCCGGCATTGTGGAATGTCTGTCCGCGTGACGAGCAGGGCAATGTTATCCAGGGTGACGTCATTGCGCTGGACACGCATGATGCCTTCCTGGTGGCGCAGCACCGCTGTCTCGCCACGGTCGGTCTCGATAACGTGATCGTGGTGGAAACGGCGGATGCCGTGCTGGTTGCCAGCAAGGAAAAGGCGCAGGACGTGAAGGAAATCGTCAAGCATCTGAAAGACAAGCAGCGCGAAGAGCACAAGATGCATCGGCGGGTATACCGCCCGTGGGGTTCCTATGAAGGCATCGATGCCGGTCCGCGTTTCCAGGTGAAGCGCCTGACGGTCAAGCCCGGTGCGCAACTGTCATTGCAAATGCATCATCACCGCGCGGAGCACTGGGTCGTGGTCAAGGGTACCGCGCAGGTGACCTGCGGCGACCAGGTTTTTTACCTGCGCGAAAACGAATCGACCTATATCCCGATGGGTGAAAAACACCGCCTGGAAAATCCCGGCGAAATACCGCTGGAAGTGATCGAGATACAGTCCGGCAGTTACCTCGGCGAGGACGACATCGTGCGCTTTGAAGATATTTACGACAGGGTTCAGGAAAGCTGACAACAGGAAAAACAATGGCAAGCAAGATCAGAAAAGCGGTATTCCCGGTGGCGGGACTCGGTACACGGTTCCTGCCGGCAACCAAGGCGAACCCGAAGGAAATGCTGACGGTTGTCGACAAGCCGTTGATCCAGTATGCCGCCGAGGAAGCGGTCAATGCCGGCATCAAGGAGCTGATCTTCGTCACCAGCGCCAGCAAGCGCGCCATCGAGGACCACTTCGACAAGAATTACGAGCTGGAGGCCGAGCTGGAGCGCAAGGGCAAGTCCGAACTGCTGGGCATCGTCCGTGATGTCGTGCCGGCGGATGTCTCCTGCATCTACGTGCGCCAGCCGGAGGCGCTGGGCTTGGGCACGCGGTGCTGTGTGCCGCGCCGATTGTCGGCAATGAACCGTTTGCCGTGATCCTGGCCGATGACCTGATCTATACCGGCAAGAACTGCGTGCTGCGCCAGATGATCTCGGTCTTCAACGATCGCGAGTGCAGTATCCTCGGCGTGGAAGAGGTCCCGCATGACGAAACCGACAAGTACGGCATCGTCGATCCCGAGGAGTCCGATGGCCGCATCACCAAGCTGAAGAGTATCGTCGAGAAGCCCGCGCCGGAAGATGCCCGTTCCAACCTGGCCGTGGTCGGCCGTTACGTGCTCAACCCGGGTATCTTCAAACACCTGGTGGATATCCCGCGCGGCGCCGGCGGCGAGATCCAGCTGACCGACGCCATCGAACGCCTGTTGCAGGATGAGGCGGTGCTGGCCTATCGTTTCGAAGGCAAGCGTTACGATTGCGGCAGCAAGCTGGGTTACCTGCAGGCAACCGTCGAGCATGCGCTGATGCACCCGGACCTGCGCGAACCTTTCCTGGAATACCTGATGTCGGAGTTCGGCCAGCGCGCGAAAAAATTCCTGCGCGCCATCAATGACTGAAATGAACACCGGGGGCACGGGGCAGCTTGTTCCCGCCGTCCCCTTGTGCCGGCCTGTTGGCGTATAAGGCTGACGGGGCAGGGCCCGGAAAGAACACCATGAATAATAAAACCAGCATCGGACTGCAAACATCCTGAATCCCGCCACAATCACTGTACCCGGTAATCGCCGGACTGACCTCGTTTACTGGCAGGTCCTGCTGTTCATTGCCGCCCTGTTGCTGATCAGGCTGTCCGGCATCTTCAACCTGTATTTTTTCGAAGAGGACGAGGTGTCGCTTGCCGCCGGTATTGCTGCGCTGGTGCGCGATAATGTCGGTGATTTTTACCGGTATACCCCGCAACTGGGGTACTACCGGCTGGTCCAGTTAATCAACCTGGTATTCGGTGGCGATGTCGCGCACATCCCGGTCCAGATGAAGGTGCTGTCTGCGCTGTCGGGCGTGCTGGTACCGTGCCTGGGCCTGTTCGTCTTCCGGAGTGAACTGTCATCCAGGACCCGCTGGATAATTGCGCTGGTGCTGGCGGCAAACCCGATAATATGGAAAAGCAGTCAGTACGGGAACTCGGCGATGGTCAGCACGGCGCTGGTGTGCCTCTCCCTGGTCATGTTGTCCAACCGCCCCGGCCGGCGCATTGAAATTTCGGCCCTGTTACTGTTTTGTGCCGCGGTTATCGTGCGTGCGGACGCCATTTTACTGATGCCGCTGCTGACATGGTTGTTGTATCGCAACCGGTGTTCGGTACGCCATGCACTGGTACTCAGCCTGCTTGCCGGGCTTGGCCTGTTGTTGTTCTACGCGGCGGCGTTTATGTTCGATTCCAGGCTGGACAGCGCACTGTCCGGCGTTGCGACGCATTTCAGTCTTTCGCGCCCCAGCATGTTCTGGGAATACCTGTTATGGGCGATTTCCCCGTTACCGCTGTTGCTGGCCGTTATCGGCGCCAGGAAACTGCTGGATGTTAATCCCGCGTTGCTGCTGGTGATCCTGTTATGGATATGTCTGCCACTTGGCTTCTATTTCTTGTCGACGACCACGCCGCGTTATTTCCTGCTCGCGACGCTGCCGATTGCGGTGGGCACTGCCGTCGGCCTGGTTGACATCGCGCAGCGTCTTGCCGCGCTGACCAGGCCGCGACTTGCCTGGGCCGCGGTAACCGCCGTTGCCTTCCTGCACCTGCTGGTGGGGGTCGGGCATATCCAGTCCGACTGGTTGTCCGGTGCGCTGTATGCACCCCGCTTCAGGACGGATGATGGCGGGATGCCGACCGGTGCGCTGGTTTACGATACGCACCTGCGGCACGGTTTTCTGCACCAGTCATTCCGTAACGAGGGATTCGGCAGGGAGCCGATGCCTTTCTGGGAGGGCGTTGCGATCGGAAAGATGCTCCCGGTGTTGTCGGACGAGGCGCGCGCTGAAAATACCGTGCTGGTCCTGCTGAACAGTGGATTTGCCCATGCATTCCATTACCATGCCCAGGTAGCCGGCGCGGAATACATTTCCAGGGCGCCGTCGGTGCCGTGGTTACCGTTCAGGTCCGAAATATGGCTCAGGCTGGGTCCGGCCCGTATTATGACGATTTCCAAAAAGAGTGATTACTACAATGATCTGCAACGGTTCGAGGTGCGGGACGGCGATGAAATCTGGCTGCTGGGTGACGATGCGTTCCCGCTTGCAGCCGACATGGACAAGTTGCCGAAACAACTGTCGCTGGTCGAGATCGAATCATTCGACAAAAAGGTCCGCCTGTTCCGGGTGGTGGAGAGGAGTGACTGAGTTTGGGTGATGCAATGACAGGGTCCGCCGGGGAGGGCGGGGTGATTCTGAGTGTGATCATGCCGGCCTACAACGAAGAAGGCTCGATTCGTGCGGCCGTCGCCGATGTCGAACAGCATGTCCTCGATGTGCTCGACGGTTCGGAACTGATCGTGGTCGACGACGGTTCGAAGGACAGCACCGGCCCGGTCCTGGACGAGTTGGCCGCGGCAAACCCGCGGGTGCGCGTCATTCACCAGGCCAACGGCGGGCACGGGGCGGCCCTGATGACGGGGCTGTCCAGTGCCGGTGGTGAATGCCTGATGTTGCTGGACAGTGACCGGCAGATTCCGCTGGACAGTTTTGCGCGATTTTATCAACTCATGGGAGAGGGATACGACTGCGTGTTCGGCGTGCGCCGGCGGCGGCATGACCCCGCATTGCGCCTGTGGCTGACACGGCTCGTGCGCCTGTCGCTGTACCTGCTGTTCCGGGTGAGGATTTATGATGCGAATATCCCGTACAAGCTGCTGCGGCGCAGGGTATGGGCGGAGGCAAGTCGTTTCATACCGGCTGGCACGCTGGCGCCCTCGCTGTTTCTCGCAATATTCGCAAAACGTGCCGGCTACCGCGTGATTGAAGTCGATGTCACACACCGCGAGCGGGCGACCGGCGAAGTGTCCATTCGCAGGATGAAGCTGCTGAAATTCTGTGCCACGGCATTTTCCCAGATGCTGCAGTTCCGCCGGCAGGTCCGCGATGTCGGCTGATCCGCACATCGTCATCATCGGTGCGGGCCCGACCGGCCTGGGCGCCGCCTGGCGCCTGCATGAACTCGGGCACGATAACTGGACGCTGATCGATGCCAACGAGTATGCCGGCGGACTGGCCACCTCGTTTGTCGATGAACAGGGATTCACCTGGGACATCGGCGGGCATGTGCTGTTCTCCCACTATAAATACTTCGACCGGTTGATGGACCGGGCGCTTGGCGACCAGTGGCTCGAACACGAACGCGAGGCCTGGGTGTGGATACGCGACCGCTGGGTGCCTTATCCTTTCCAGAACAATATCTGGCGCCTGCCGGACGATGACCTGCTTGCCTGCCTGGAAGGATTGCTGGAGGTTCAGGGTACGGACGATGCATGCAAACCGGAAACATTTCGTGACTGGCTGTTGCAGAGTTTCGGCAAGGGGCTCTGTGACACCTTCATGTTCCCCTACAACTTCAAGGTCTGGGCGTATGCGCCTGACAGAATGGACACGGGCTGGATGGGCGAACGGGTGGCGCGCGTGGACCTTGCCCGCATCCTGCAAAACATGGTGCGCAGGACCGATGATGTCGGCTGGGGTCCGAATGCCACGTTCCGCTTCCCGCAACAGGGCGGTACCGGCGCCATCTGGAAATCCGTGTTCGGCCAGTTGCCGGGCGGGCGGATACGGCTGGGCGCCCGTGTCAGCCGCGTCAATCCGCAGGACAGGGAAATCACCTTGCAGGATGGCAAAACCGTTCGCTACGACAAGCTGATTTCCACCATGCCGGCAGACCGGCTCCTCATGATGCTGCAGGACGTTCCGGAATTGTCCCGTTACGCCGGCCGGTTCGTGCATTCCTCCTCGCATATTATCGGGATCGGTATCCAGGGGCAGGTCCCGAAAGAACTGGCGACAAAGTGCTGGATGTACTTCCCGGAAGACAATTCACCGTTCTACCGGGTGACCGTGTTCAGCAACTATTCACCGCAGAACGTGCCCCGTCCGGGTGAGCAATGGTCGTTGATGTGCGAGGTCAGCGAGTCGCCGGAGAAACCGGTCGACGGCGGGACGATTGTCGAAGAGGTCGTGCAGGGACTGATCAACAGCCGGCTGATCACGCCCGACGACGTGATCGTCAGTCGCTGGTACAAGCGGCTGGAGTACGGCTACCCGACGCCCTGGCAAGGGCGTGACTCGGTGCTCGATCCGGTCAACGAGGCGCTCACCGGGATGGATATCTACAGCCGTGGCCGCTTTGGCGCCTGGAAATACGAAGTTTCCAACCAGGACCATTCCGTGATGCAGGGTGTCGAGGTGGTCAACCATATCCTGTCAGGGCAGGACGAACGGACCTACTACGGCGATATGTCCGACTGAAATATTCCGCCTGCCGGTAGACTGAAACCCGCTTGACGCCAGTACGGCCGCGCCGGGTTGCGGGCGAAAACGTTTATGTGATTACCGTTCGCCCGATATCCTGCAAACTATCCATCAGCGCAGAGACCATGACCGTGATGGCGTCAAAGGCTGAAAAATCCGGTACGCGGGCGGGTTGGATAACAGGGCGATTGGACAAGTAACGTTAATTGTCGGTATTTTCGGTGTCGCTACATTCCCGTGGGAAACCCGCATACACAGCCAGTATTATCGAATGTTACTTTGCTGTAATCTGGCCAGGCATGGTGTATTCAAGCCAACGGGTGTCGAGAGTGAAACAGCGGATTGGTTTATTATTTCTCCTGTGCCTGTGCAGCCTGGCGCCGGCAACGGTGCTTGCCATTACCAACGACGGCGATATCAATCTCGATGGTGTGGTCAATGCCGCCGACCTGCTCTGGGGCATACAGGCCTCGATCGGCACCCGCACGCTGACACCGCTGCAGGAACAGCACGGCGATGTTGCGCCGCTGGTGGCCGGTGTACCGCAGCCCGACGGGGCGATCAACGTGGGCGATGTACTGGTTATTGCCCGTCTGGTACTGGGTAGCGTTGTCTTTCCACCGGACAACCAGTTCAATATCGGCGACTCCATCGGCGAAGGCGAGGCCGCCAATGGCACCATCGGACAGGCGCATCACGAAACGGTGTGGTCGACCGGCTACGCGGGAGGTGACGGTGTGAACGCGTTCAACGAGCGTTACGAAGGCCTCGTCCCGATAGACTACTACGAGAACAACGCCGTGCGTGACCCGGTCTTCAACCGTGCAGTGAGCGGCGCGGTCATGGCGGACTTTGCCGGGCAGGCGCAGAGTGTCATTACGGCTGTGGCGCAGACGCCAACGGGCGACGCCGGGCAGGTCACGGTATTCCTGGGAAACAATGACGTGTGCGCGCCGAGCATGGCTGCGATGACGGATCCCGCCCTGTTCGAAAGCCAGTACCGTGCCGGCCTCGACGTGCTGGCGGCCAGCAATGTCACTCATGACGCGCAAGTCCACGTGTCCGGTATTCCGGCGCTTTACTGGCTGTGGAATGCAAAGCAGAACAACTTCTGGTGCCGGGTGTTCGTCTGGCCGTTCGTGCCGTGCGAGAACCTGCTGGACAACCCGGGTGATGATTGCGTGAGCAGCGTGTCGCGCAATGATCCGGACACTGTCTACCCGGGAGACGGGGCGAACTGCCAGCGGCGCAAGCTGTTTCACCGCACCATCCGGGATACCTATAACCCGATTCTGCGCGACGTGCTCAACGAGTATCGCGTATCCGGTCAGCTGCCCAATGCCGGTTATGTCGATATCTTTGATGTTCAGTTCACCTCGACACATGTCAACAGCGGCGACTGTTTCCACCCCAGCACAGCCGGCCATGCATTGCTTGCCAATGAAGAATGGTGCAGGACCGTATTAGGTAGCAGTGATCCGCAGTGTCCGAACTGAGCATGAACAGGTAAACGGGTGAGACAATGAGACCATGGGTACAGACGAGTGTATTGTTCCTGCTGCTTGCATCGCTGGCAGGTGGTGTGTTTGCCGCCGGCGGCTTTACCGCGACCGGCACGGGTCTCGAGTACCGGGACCTCAAGCCGGGCAGCGGCGAGTATGCGGCCGTCGGCGACGTGGCAACCATTCATTTCACCGGCTGGCTGGACGACCGGGGCCAACAGGGCAGGGAGATCTACAACACGCGTGGCCGGCGTCCGCCGGTCTCGTTCGTCATCGGCACAGAGCGGGTCATGCCGGCCTGGAACGAGGGTGTTATCGGCATGCAGGCGGGCGGCAGGCGCCTGGTAAAGGTGCCGGGCCATCTCGGCTACGGCGCAAAGGGCGTGCCGGGCGAGGTGCCGTCGAATGCGCGGCTGATTTTCATGATTGAATTACTGCAGCTCGACAAGCGGGTGAAGCGATAGACGCGCCCGGACCGACGGCCCGGTGAATAACAGGCGGTCTGCAATCAGCCCCGCATAAATTCCGGACTTCCACCATCGATTAACCCGGCGCTGGCGATGCGGGGCGGATGAACTATGCTTGTCCTGAGGATCCTGTAACAATCCCGATTGCAAACAACCCTGCAGAGGGAGGCGTCATGACTGACGACTATGCCGTTTTGTCGCGCGTTGCCATTCGTGCGGGCATTCCCTGCCGGACACCCGGCGGACTGAGGCCGCTGGTGCATGCCGAAGACCCGGCGATCAGCGTAATGACGGACTTCAGCAAGGTAACGCCGGTCACCATCGAGCCGGGCCTGAGCATCGATATGGCCCTGCGCAAGATGAAGGAGACGGGGGTGCGCCTGCTGCTGGTGCCGGACCGGGACGACAATATTGCCGGCATCATTACGGCTTATGATATCCAGGGTGAGCGGCCGCTCAGGCCGGGCGAGGGCAAGGGTATCGCGCACGCTGACATCCGCGTGCAAATGCTGATGACGCCGCTCGACGAGGTCATGGCCATGGATATGCTTACGGTGCGTGATGCCCGTGTCGGGCACATTATCACGACCCTGCGTAAAAACGAGAGCAAGTACACGTTGGTGATCGAAACCGACCGTATCAGTGGCGCACAGGTGATCCGCGGCCTGATCTCGATTTCATACATCAGCAAGCTGATGGGTCACGACGTGATGGACGTGGAGTTTGCCGCGCATTCACTGGCCGAGGTGCAGCACACGCTGGGGTGATGGGTCAGAGCGCGGTCATTCCCTGCAATGCAAAACGGGACCGGGTCTGTTTCTGTAAGTATCAGGGGAACCAGGACCTGATTCCTGTTTTACCTGGTGAAGTCAGCCATCAACAGCCCGTGTCGACAGCTCCGATCATGGGGTAACTACCGTCATGGCGATTGTAATAATATGCAAAACAGCGTTCGCTGATCAGATAGCCTTCCGGCCAGATAATGACCCCGCGACCACCTGTTGTCCCGGCCACAGTTGGAATGGATGGCCGGTTACCCACGCCGCAGAGCCGAAATTGGCTGCAGCGGCTACCGGCTGGCGTATTACGTGAATTTGCAGACAGGTCGAGTATGTAGCGAAACGTTTTATTCCAGTGTCCTTCCGGGAATCCGGAATGGAACAGGACGTTTGAACCGTTTATCTGAAGGTTGCCGGTTTTCACGCCCCTGATTGCGGCAAGCGGCTGATATATTCCCGTGGTGCTGTGCAGTGCGCCCTTGATCTCCTTCAAGGTAGCAAGCCGGGCATCTCTTTGCAGGTCCACGAACCCGGGTATCGCAATAGAGGCAAGTATTCCCAGAACCAGCAGGACGATAACGAACTCTATCAGGGTAAATCCCCGCGCCCTGCTGCCGGGCGCTGTCCTGAGAACTTCCATCTGACACATGCCTCCCTGGCTAAATCGGTCGTTATCAGCCGTATATCGGCAGATCGAAGCATTCTTTTATCAGCCATCGCCCGAGTAGAAAACGGGGTCAGAGCACAATTCTCCCTGATATCAGGGAGAATTGTGCTCTGACCCCGTTTAATTGCATGGTTGGTTGACAGTTCGTAATGCATTCCTGTTGTCAGCGTGTTACAAATATAATAGTAAAATCACCAGTGTACGGTTAATAGTTGAACAAATTCAGCTGATTACAAGGGTCATCCTGTTCGATTGTGTCGCCGGCTTCTGGAAATGCCTTATTCAAAGCGTTTTTCGGAAAATGCAGGCCGGGAGAATTCGTAGCAAAGCATAGAGGGATGCATCGGGTTAAAGCTCATTCCTGAAGATAGCGATGAGCACATCAGTGGATACGGCGCACCAGGTTTGCGTCTTCACCGCGTTCTTGCTTGTGCCGGGAAACTTCTTGCACGCATAGAAGTCGTTCAGCGCGACCTGTAGGGATATTCCAATATTTATCGAGGCGGTAGATTCCCACCGGGCAGTGTTGAGAAAAGCCGTTAATCGCCACGGCGTTTCATCATGAGAGTGTCTCCCTTGTGCGAGCGTGCGAAGCCACTAATAGAAAAATAAGGAACGGGATAATGAAACAAAATTTGCTCACAACCAGGTTTATCTTCATGCCTTGGCAGGCTGGACGTCCTGTTTCCCTCGCCTTGCTGCTGTCATTCTGCGGGGTTGTTTCGGGAGGAGATCCTTCCCTCGCCGAGCCTGTGGGGGCGGTCAATAGTACACAATCGATCGCAGCAACAGGCCCCTGGGTGGGGCCCCGGAGTTTCACCGGACCAGGCAAATTGCCGGGGTATCCTGGCAAGGCAACTTCCCCGTTACTCGAACGGAATGAAAACCGTGGCAAGGTTTCATCCTTGCTGCAAGAGGCGCAGCGGATGGTTCGCAACGGCCGGACAATGCATGAAGTCGCGAATTCAATGCCATGGGTGCGAGTGCGCGGTCAATCGATTGATATCGAGATCAGATTCCGCAATCTAACGCCCGCAGTCGTTGACGAACTCAAGGCCCTGGGCCTTCAGGTCACGAAGGCGTCCTATACCTATGGACGTGTATATGGCCTTTGCAAACCGGAGACCCTGGATGCAATCGCCGCCCTTCCGGAGGTTAGAACTGTTCACCCCAATTACCGGCCGGTACAGCGCGTCGGTGTGGTGGACAGCCAGGCGGACCTGTCCATCGGCGCCGCAGCCGCGCGGGCCGCATTCGGCGTGGATGGATCGGGGATCGACGTAGGCATTCTCTCTGACAGTTTTTACGATGTGATCGGTGGAGTAGTCACCGGCACTGGATGTGCCGCAGTACTGGCCGGTTCGGGCCCGCAATTCACCGGCGACCTTCCGGCAGAGGTTATTGTTCTCGATAACGGGCCGATCAGTGAAACGGGGACCGACGAAGGCGCGGCGCTCGCAGAACTGGTCCACGACCTGGCGCCAGGTGCCGGTATCATGTTCCACTCGGCGTATGACAGCATGGCCGCTATGGCTGAGGGCATCGATCAGCTTCGCGCCTGCGGCGCAGATGTCATCGTGGATGATGTGCTCTATCTCGATGAACCCATGTTTCAGGATGGCATCATTGCCTCTGCTGCGCAGCGAGCTGTGGATGCGGGCGTAGTTTATTTTGCCGCCGCCGGCAACGAGTCCAGGTACGGCGTCGATGAATTCTATGTTGATGCCATCCCGGCCCTGGATAACACCCTGATCCCCCCGAACGGTTTCGACTTTCACGATTTCGGCGGTGGCGATCGTTATGCAGCAATCACCGTCCCGCCGGGTTGCGGAGTGGGGCTTGTCCTGCAATGGAACGAGCCATTCGACGGGATGCTCGGTCCCGGCGCATCGAGCGACCTGGACCTCTACTTTTGCACAACGCAGAATCCGGGTGACTGCATATTCGGTAGCGCCACTGTAACAGGCTGCGGAATCAGCCCTGGCACCCAGGCGGGAGATCCGCTCGAATTCCTGGCAGTGCAGAACCAGGGGACAGTGTCAGCAACCATATATGCCGCCGTTGAGCATCACTGCGGCAATGAGGCGCTGCGTTTTCGAATGGCTACTTTTCCCATTGGCCTCGGCTGCGGCCTGGGGCAGAACATCGCCCTTGAGAGTGGAATCTTCGACAAGGCACAGATTTACGGGCATGCAGCCGCAGCAGGAACCATTGCGGCAGGGGCCGCCTTCTACCATGAGATCGATACCGGCGGTGACTACGACGCTCCGCCGGGCGTGATCAATGTCGAGTACTTCAGTTCGCTGGGCGGGGAGCTGCCATTCTACTTCGACGGTAGTGGCAACCCGCTGCCTGGCGCCCCGGTGTTGCGCTTCAAACCCGAGATCGTCACTCCGGATGGCGTCAACACCAGTTTCTTCGGCACGGATATTCCCCTCGATCCCGACAGCTATCCGAACATATTCGGTACCTCGCCTGCATCAGCCCACGCGGCGGCTGTCGGTGCGCTGGTTCGCGAACGGAATCTGGCTTTGTCTCCCGGGCAGATTCGCACCATTCTTATGGATACAGCGATCGATATTGAATCATCCGGTATTGATAGTCTCTCCGGAGCCGGTCTCGTAGATGCGTTTGCGGCTGTCCAGGAAGTCCCGGCTGGTCCCCAGGTATGTACCGAGGAGCTGTGTGATTACGGTGGTGACGGCAAGGCCGATGTCCTGCTGCGTAACAGCAGTGGCAGCTGGTACTACTACCCGATGGATGGCAAGACCTACATAGCGGGGCAGGAGGGGTTTGCCAACCTGATCAGGAATACCGACTGGCAGTACCAGGGCAGCGGGGATTTCAACGGTGACGGCAAGGGGGATGTTTTACTCCGCCATACCGACGGTCGCTGGTACTACTATCCCATGGACGGCAAGAGCTACCTTGCCGGGCAGGAGGGGTTTGCCAACCTGATCAGGAATACCGCCTGGCAGTTTGCCGGCATTGGCGACATGAACGGTGACGGCAAGGATGATGTGTTGCTCCGTCATACCGACGGTCGCTGGTACTACTACCCGATGGACGGCAAGAGCTACATAGCGGGGCAGGAGGGGTTTGCCAACCTGATCAGGAATACCGACTGGCAGTTTGCCGGCATGGGTGATATGAACGGCGACGACAAGGATGATGTGTTGCTCCGCCATACCGACGGTCGCTGGTACTACTATCCCATGGACGGCAAGACCTACCTTGCCGGGCAGGAGGGGTTTGCCAACCTGGTAAAGAATACCGCCTGGCAGTACCAGGGTATGGGCGACATGAACGGCGACGACAAGGATGATGTGTTGCTCCGTCATACCGACGGCCGCTGGTTCTACTATCCCATGGACGGCAAGACCTACATTAGCGGGCAGGAGGGGTTTGCCAACCTGGTCAGGAACACGGCCTGGCAGTTTGCGGGCATGGGTGACATGAACGGTGACGGCAAGGATGATGTGTTGCTCCGTCATACCGACGGCCGCTGGTACTACTATCCCATGGACGGCAAGACCTACATTGTCGGGCAGGAAGGGTTTGCCAACCTGATCAGGAATACAGACTGGGCGTTGCCGTAACTGACCCCATTTAATGTTGTCTGCAGGGCCGCGCCTTGACATAAGTTATGGCCGAGTTGTGAGGTGTTGGGTAATGATTCCATCTTATCCTGAGGGGGGTGAAAAATGGATTATCAGAGAACCCGGCTTTGTGACAGACGACATAACAAAGATATGCCCAGAGTTCCATTCAAGGACAGTAACAAGGTAACAATATGGGAGTGTCGCAGGAGAATCCCGGATCGACGTATAGGCAACATAGAGGCCGAGTGGATCAGTGGTGTTATATGTTAGTGAAATCCCAGGACCGCGACGGTCTGCGACTCGACCGGGCGCAAGCGGAATTGGACGGGAGAGGGTGCAGCTATTGCTTGCCTGTCAAGGCAGCAATGATCCTGCTTCCCAGACCCCTGATGCGATCTCTGTGCTTTCCCCGGCTTGTTGTCATTGCCGCCACATCCGGGGCAACGCCAATGACGGCCGTGGATCATGTAGCCGCACTTTGGGCAGGTAATGGGTATTGGGTTTTTCATGTCGTTTGTATCAAGGCCACCCTCTGTGTGGCCGCGATGGCTACCTGGTATATATAGTTAATTGGCTTCCCGGGACGGGCTCATCAGGACTACCCGACCGTAAGCTTTTAAATATATCACCAATCTGTCACCGTGTCGACCCAGAGACTTTCCGTCTTATGGTCACCGCCAGTGCTGCCCGATGGGGAGTGTAAACCCAGAAATTTTAATGGCTTCCCGAGCAGGGCGTCAATGGAATCAGACACCATTGACTAGACGAGAGCTAGACGTATCAATCGAGTCCGACCCACTGCTGTCCCATAAGTGCTTATAGAATTACCTGTAACACCATCAAGGAAAATATTTATCCGGACTGTTATTGCCAGCTGGACATGAATGCTGGTTACCACAAAACAAACAGAGCATCCCCTCTCCCTCCGGGAGAGGGAGTTTGTGGGACAGCAGTGAGTCCGACCCCGTTGATTACCTGGCAAACCCTCTTTTCCGATCAGACTACTGTAGTAGCATTTGTATATGAAAGGTAGTGCCCACATTGATATCGGAGGTCACCGCAATATGTCCCTGATGCTGTTCGGTAATAATAAAATACGCAAATGACAACCGCTCGCCTGCATCGTAACCAACTTCCGGTGCATCTTTTCTGATGAACGGTTCGAATAAATACAATTGCTCTTCATTGGTTAAGCCAACACCATTATGCTGGATTCTTATCCAGAAACTGTCATAACTTACATTCATTTGAATCTTTATAACCGGTTTATGACTGGCGTCATTCGCCCGGACCAGCGCATCATAGGCATGACGAAACAAACTGAGAAAAGCCTGCTGCAGCTCTGTCACATAACAGGGGATCATTGGTAAATCCTTTTCATAGTTTCTTTCGATATGTATGTCGATGAACTTGATTCTCGACGGGGCCGATAACACATCACCAGCTAATTCCAGGGTATGCTCCATAACGTCGACGATATTGGAAAGTTGTTTTCTGTCACTGCGCCTCCGGGCGAAATCCTGCAAATTCTGGACTATTGATGCCACTTTTTCGCCTTTCTCATAGGCGTTTGATAACAAACTGCTGAGCTTTTCAGGCATACCATTGCTCTTGATTTCATTCATGGACTGGCTGCCATCAGAGAGTAAAGTCTGAAATGCTCTCAAGTCGAATAATATTGATTGAAGCGGCATGTTGATATCATGGGCCATTGACGATGCCAGCTCACCCATGGATGAAATCTTGTCATTCTGAATCAGCATATTTTCGGCGAGTATTTTCTTGGTCACGTCATCTATCAGGATCACTACACCGGTTTCAACCTCGTCCTGAAGCGGGTATATGGTGATATCAAAATAGTATTGACCGCTCTGGCTGAGTTTGATGGTGATCGCTTCATTCTTTTCCATGGCCTCGTTAACCTGACCAGGCGACACAGTAATTGTCGGGTAGGCATCCCACAGATTTTTGTTCAAAACATCTTCTGCATTTATACCGGTGATATCTTCAGCCCGCTTGTTCCATTGGGTGATCTGCCCATCCTTGTTTATGCCAACCAGCATCAGTGGCATGGATCTCAGGATATTCTTTATATAAGACTCTGAAGCACGCAGCCTGGATGCGGTACTGACGTGCTTGGCTATCTCGTTTTCCAGCAGCTTGTTGGTTTCTTTCAGCAACCGGTTCGACTCATCCAGCGTGGCAGTGCGCTCCTGCACACGCAACTCAAGCTCATTACGAATCTTTGTTAATGCCTGATTGGATTTACGGACTTTTCGCCGCGTGAGGAAAAGATTTATGACTGCTATCGATAATAACAGGATCAGGATAGAGCCGGACCAGTTGGCGACATGTTGCCAGTTTGTTGAACCATCCGGATACTTGAATTGCATTCTCAAGCCGGCATACAAAGGCTGGCTTTGCAGAAATATCGAAATAAACAAGAGGTGTCTCATCATTTTCAGCAACAGGATCTTTTTGCCCGATAACAGTTACACGGGTTTTCATGGATTGAGAGATAACTTTCCCGCAACTCCAGAAACCCAATGAGCCTATTCTAAGGTGTCCGGTAAAGCGGTGCCTAATCCCTTATGTACAGGTACCAGCAGAGTCTGTCCCGGGGCCACCAAAACGGGCCTGGTTATTCTGGCATCAGGAGGTCGGGGCGCCGGGACAGCGAGAAGAATGGATCCCCGGGCCGTTTCCCGGTCGGACGTCCCGGTCGGCCGCAGCCGCTGATGTATCAGGTCACATTCCTGCAGACCCGATGACTTCAGGTCTCATGATGTGTCTTTGTGAGCGACGCTGGGAGTCGTAAGTGGAAGATTTGTAAATGGCTCCCCGGGACGGGCTCGAACCGCCGACCTGATGATTAACAGTAGCACAAACACTTTGTTTTCTGGACAGAAAGCTTAAGAATTTGAAATGCTTTTCTTGTGGCTTTTCCGATTGGCTCTCTGTACTAAACTACCACTGAGCCTTCCCGAACACGTCACTTCGGAATTGGCGCATTTATTGCCGCTTTTTTGAATGTGCTCGAACCCACACCTTCAGGGCCGGCTTATATAAACAATGGCTTAACGACAAGGAACGATCCAGGATGGATGCCGGCTACACTATCAGCAAATAAGGATAGAACTGGATCTCGAACAATTAACAAGTGGAGTAAGTAATGGATTTTTCAGGAATTGGCGGCCTCATAATTCTAATTGCAGATATTTATGCAATTGTGATGATTTTACAGAGTGCGGCAAAGAGTATAGAAAAACTGATCTGGTCTTTGGTGGTATTAATACTGCCGCTGATTGGCCTGGTTATCTGGTACATTGCAGGACCAGGCAAGAAACCATTCTGATAATGGAGAAAACAACGACCGGGAATAGTGTGCTTGAATAATCAATCACAAAAGAGGAAATAATTATGGAAATAAATACACTGCTAATATTCCTGGGAATAGGTGCAGTAGCCGGGTGGTTAGCGGGCACTTTGATGAAAGGTAGTGGCTTTGGTTTGCTCGGCAATATCGTTGTTGGAATTATAGGTGCAGTTATTGGGGGTTTTGTATTCGATTTGCTTGGCATCTCTGCAGGAGGTCTAATCGGCACGATCATTACAGCCACTGCCGGTGCCGCATTGCTGCTTTTCGCCGTCGGCCTGATTAAGAAGTCATAGTAATGACGATACTGTCAGGATTGCCTGCACACCAGGCTATGGATTCCAACAACATTTGAGAGGATAAACAGCATGAAATTGCACAAGAATATTACCACTGCACTGCTTGCAGGATTATTGATTACAGGGCTGTCCGCTTGTGAAAAAGGCCCTGCAGAAAAAGCCGGGGAAGCGATCGATGATGCAGCATCAGACATGGCAGATAAAGCCGGGAATGCAGCTGACACTATCAAGGAAAAGCTGGATAAATAGCACGGCTGTTCCTCAGCGCGTCTTGATCCATGTTGATGCGGATTAATTGCTGATATTGAATGACCGATTACTGTTGCCGGTTCAACCAATCGACGCAACACGCGCATTAAATCTTTCCGGCATTTATTTAAATCTCCGTAACATGCAGAATAATGCTCTATTAAATGAATTTTATTGATCCAGGCGGATGTCGTGGTCAGCCAATATCCTTCTCAGAACGACCAATCGTTTGCCTAACGGTAGTTAGCCCTCAAGGAGAGGTAATGCGCAAGCAGGGAAAAGTCATCAGTTGGAAGGATGACAAAGGTTTTGGATTTATTGAGCCTTCGGCTGGCGGAAAACAGGTCTTTGTTCACATCAAGGCATTTCGCGATGGTTCGCGTAGGCCGACAATCGGTAAGGAAGTCAGCTATGTAGAGTCCAGCGACGCTCAAGGTCGCGCCAGGGCCGAGAATGTACAATCACGTGCGTCGGTATTTTCTATTGGCCCGGCATCAAAGGCATTTATAGCCACTTCATCATTCCTTCTGATGGTGGCAGCTATCGTTGCGTTAGGGATTCTTCCGCGGCATGTCCTTTGGTTGTACATAGGCATGAGTGTGCTCACCTTTGCCTTCTACGCCATGGACAAGTCGTCAGCAAAGAAGGGTGGACAGCGTACCCCTGAAAGCACACTCCACACGCTGGCGTTAGTTGGTGGTTGGCCTGGGGCACTTTATGCTCAACAGTTGCTTCGGCATAAATCGAGCAAGAAGTCGTTCCGTTCGGTCTTCTGGTTTACGCTTGTGCTCAATATTGCAGGACTCGGATACCTCGTATCGGATTACGGCACGTGGCTCGTAGAAATGTTCCAGAATTTGGTGCATTGAGGGCTAACAATTCATTGTAGGTGCGACGACCCTGACATATGCTGCCTGAGATTAAACATTAATGTGCCACTTGAATGACCGTTTCCGGCCGGAATAGGACCTACAAGCAGATTTCAGGGGGTGAATTGGCTGTACTTCCGGGATCGACCCAACCCAGACGTAGAGAATTTTCCTTTGTAGGTCAGTCAAGTACTGAATCCCGACATCCGGGTTGTGGTGGTCATCCATTGAAAAGCTGAACTCATACGATTGTGTTTGTTCTTTGCGACAACCCAATCAATAAGGATTGCTGATAGTTTCAAGAAGAAATTCTTATTTTTCTTATCCTTGAAATTGTTGAAAATCCCACCTATTGAATGTGCTGGTAGCAGCTGTTGGTCACAAAGCAATTACGGACCGCTATCATTACATACCGCTAACCTATAAGGAGTAGGTATTATGCCTCTGGTTCACATGGCTGACATGCTGCATCACGCGTACGGAAACCACTATGCCGTAGGTGCTTTCGATGTAGTGAGCCTGGATTTCATTTCCGGGGTTATTGCAGCCGCCGAGGAAAAGCAAGCGCCGGTAATCATCAGTCTTGCGGAATCTCACTTTGAATACTTTGACTTTGAATTGCTCATGGCGGCGGTGGTAAGGGCGGCAGAACGCGCAACCATACCTGTGGCAATCCATCTGGATCATGGTGAATCCCTCGAATCAGCCGTGCGTGCCGTTAACATGGGCTGCACCGGCATCATGGTCGATGCGTCAAATCAGCCTCTTGATGAAAATATCGCTCAAACCAGGGCCGTGGTTGACATGGCCCATGCCTGCGGCATCCCGGTCGAGGCAGAACTGGGCTATGTACCGGGAGTGGAAGGAGAGGATGCTGAACGTCATCCGGGAGATATTCAATATACGACTGTCGAAGATGCAAAACGCTTTATCGATGAGACCGGCGCAGATTTCCTGGCAGTCTCCATCGGTACAGTTCACGGTCGCATGAAAGGAAAGCCGAAGCTGGATGTGGAGCGTCTCGCAAAGATCAACCAGGCACTGAAACTGCCGCTCGTCATCCATGGAGGAACCGGTCTGAGTGATGAACAGTACAGGAGTCTCATCGATAACGGTGTTACCAAGATCAATTACTACACGGCTCTGGCCGATGCGGCAGGACAACGCATAAAGGGTAACCTGGGTTCTGGAACAAATTGCAGCTATACAGGCTGCATAGATGGTACAGCCGAGGCTGTACAGCAGGAAGCAGCGCGCTGCATCGACATCTGGGGTAGTACAGGGCGTGCCAGTTCAATGTTCGCGAGCTGTCGCCCGTGGCTCCCTGTCGAACACATAATATTTTTCAATACTGAAAAGCTCGATACAGCCGAAACAGAAGATATGATGTCCGAGGGTAGACGGGTCCTTGGCGGTATACCGGGTGTGCAGCGGGTATTTACCGGTCACGCTGTTGCCGATGACAGTTCTTACAGACATTGTTGGGTGGTACGCTTTGCAGCCCGTCCTGTTATCGATAGCTATCGCGAGCACCCGGCACACCAGAACTTTGCTGACAATCGCTTTCGTCCCTACGCTGGTACTCGCCTGAGCATAGACTTCGAAGAGTGCAGCACGGAAAAATGAGATAATCCTGGGCATGCCTGGAGGGCAACTATTGCTGCTTTCCCGCCATTCGCTAGTGATCCGGGGACGGCAACTATTGGCCGAAGTCGGAAGTTCCTGGGGTAAGCGGCTGGATTTTCAGCTAAACGTCGACAACCCATTCCGGAAGTTCAGCATCGTAGCTTGAATGTAAGAAAGGCAGCGAAAACGCTCGTTCCTCTGAGTGTTCTCAACCGCCGATTCATGAAATGGCATAGAGCGCTGGGGCACCATGAGCGCTGTGTACCGGCTTGAACACATATTCAATATCGACAGAAGAATGATAGAATCACGGTTGACAAATATTTCTGGAGTGGGCGCCCCAATGAGCATTCGAGCCATGTCTCTCGCTATGTTACTGGTAATTGCTGCGAGTCTGGCCGCCTGCGAAAAAGATACGGTAGAATTGTTACAGTTTCAGAATGTGACCTATGCGGATGATGTTGAGCCCATCTTGCAAAAACATTGTACTGAATGTCATGTAGCCGGACAGCAAGGTGCCGAAGCAACTGGCTTTCTGGTAGATTCCTACGAATCGCTAATGAAAGGCTCCCGACTCGGACCGGTCATTAATCCGGGCTCTGCCAAAACAAGTTCGCTGTATAACATGGTTTCCGGTAAAGGCAACCTGACAACCACTATGCCACATGGCAAGGACCCCATTAGTTCTGAAGAGATCGAGACCATCCGGGGCTGGATCGAAAATGGTGCTGTCGAAAACTGATCCGGACCTTCTACCCGATACAGGTAAGAACAATAAGTCCAGGTTAGCGGCCAGACCAGCCCGCGCAGGCGGGGGGCGTTTTCATTTTCGCGGAATGACTGGTATTGGCCGTACTCGAAAGTACAGACTAATTCTATTGAGGAAACTGACTGTACTTTCTGGTTCGACTCATTCCGGGTATTCAGATATGGATCGTTATCTGCTTCTTTACTACAGCTGCCACTTTGCTCGTGACTTTCATAATCCCCGCATACTAAGCCATCCAAGTATTCGGTCCGCAACTGTCTGCCATCCAGCCTCTAACATTATGTCATGCGCCATGCCTGGGAACACCTCTGCCAGCGTGTGGTAAGCACGCGCCGTCGCCTCAACTTCGCCCGGCGAGATGAGACGGTCATCAGCCGCCCCCATCACAAGTATCGGCGTATTCACCCGTTCGGGCCGTGGTAAGTTCAGGCCCATCATGTCCAGATGCGCTCGGTACGATTCATCTTGCAGCCGTGAGAAGTAACTCCTCACCTTATCCTCTGGCATATCCGCTGAAAATAAAGCCTCCTGTGCCAGTTGCTGCGTGCTAACCACAGGAAACAAGCTCATCATCATGTTGGCTTTCATGAATGCTAACGGATGCCGAAGGGCAACACGCAAAGTAGCCCGAACCACTCCCTGGGGTGGCACAGATGCCAACTGCACTGCAGCCGGTGCTTCATTTGATTCCAGGTACTTCTGGACTATTATGCCACCCATAGAATGACCCACTAGCACCGGCGGCCTCTCCATCTGACCTGCCACCTGCTCCACGTCAGATACATATTCAGCCAGGGACGTCCACCGCAGCCGTTCCCGCCCCTCACTGCTACCATGACCGCGTAAGCTCAATGCATGGGATACGTACCCATGTCGGGCGAAATAGGGCAGGAAGTACTCTGCCCAACACCACGCTGCGTGCCACATACCATGCACGAACAGGATTGGCGTGGAACGCACATCGGATACAGGGTTTTCTTTTAAGATTTCCAGGTTCATAGCTGAAATCGAATGGCTGCTTGCAGTGGCGGCTTCAACCGGTGAGCGCAACACTTTATCTTTACACAAAAAGATGGAGTTTGTGCAATGGCTTGTCGAAAACGGATTTACTACACGGATGCCCAGAAGGCCGAGATGTGGGATCGCTGGCAACAGGGCGAGACCCTGCGCTCGATTGCCCGGCTATTTGATCGGCATCATACGTCGGTTCGGGCCATTCTGGCGCAAAGAGGGCTGGCGGTATGCTTAACGCAGTTTGCGTACCCTGAACCTGCGTCCCTTTATTTTACCTTCTGCCAGGATCTTCAAGGCCTGTTTGGCAACAGGGCGTTCCACGGCGACATGGGCGTGGTAATCAGAGATATCGATTTTCCCGATTTGCTTGCCCGGCAGATTGGTATTCGCAGTCAAGGCGCCTAATATATCACCCGCGCGCACCTTGTTTTTACGGCCACCATTGATGCACAGCGTGACCATCGGGGGGCTCAATCTGAAGTCCTCCCGGGTTTTAAGCGAGCCTGTTTTATCTATCCGGACAGGGCTGTTTTGAAAGTCTTCTATTGCCGTGACCTTTTTTGCTTCCGAGGCCATGAACAGGCTTAGCGCCAGGCCTGCATTGCCGGCGCGGCCGGTGCGCCCGATACGGTGAATATGTATTTCCGGGTCCGGCGATAACTCGAAGTTGATCACGGCCTCTAGATCCTTGATATCCAGCCCACGGGCCGCGACATCGGTTGCTATAAGAACAGAGCTGCTTTTATTGGCAAACTGTACCAGCACCTGGTCACGTTCACGCTGTTCAAGATCGCCGTGCAGGGCCTGTGCATGGAATCCCTGTTGCCATAATTCATCTGCCAGTTCCTGGCATTGCTGTTTTCGATTGCAAAACACCACGCTGGATTCAGGCCGGTAATGCTGTAACAGGGCAACGAGTGTTTTGGTTCGTTCGCCTTTTTGTATTTCATAGAAAATCTGTTCTATCTGTTTATTGTCATGCAGGCTTTCCACGCGAATATCAACAGGATCGATCTGGATGGCATGACTGATTTCTTTTATTTCATCCGGGTAGGTTGCGGAAAATAACAGGGTCTGTCTTTGCCGTGGCGTCATCTCGATAATGCTCATGATGTCATCATGAAAACCCATGTCGAGCATGCGGTCGGCCTCGTCCAGCACCAGCATATTCAGTGCATCCGGTTTTAATGTGCCTTTTCCCAGGTGCTTTAATACCCGTCCCGGCGTGCCGACCACGATATGCGGGTTGCGTTCCAGCGAGGCCAGTTGCGGGCCCATCGGTTTGCCGCCACACAGGGTGAGAATGTTGGTGTTGGGTATTGCACGCGCCAGCAGGCGTATATTCCTTGCTGACCTGGTCGGCCAGTTCACGCGTTGGGCAAAGTACCAGTGCCTGTGTCCGGTAGGTCTTTACCTCGAGTTTGTGCAGTATGCCAATTGCAAATGCAGCCGTTTTGCCGCTGCCCGTTTTAGCCTGTGCCAGTAAATCCCTGCCTTTCAGAATAGCGGGCAGGCTTTGCGCCTGTATCGGGGTCATTACCTGGTAATCCAGCGACTGGATATTGGCTAACAGCCCGGGTGTCAAGGGCAGTGATGAGAAGGCGGTTGCGGTCACGTGATGCTGGTCTTTGCAGGCTTATCGGGGGGAGACGCATCATAGCAGATTGAGAAGCCGGGGCAGGGGGATTCTTTATTTATAATGCTTACAGCAACAAGTCTTCCTCGATGCGGTGATAGGTGCTGGCGGAATCAATCAGTGATTTGGCTGTAAGTGCGGGCACACCATAGACTTCAGCGCTGACGGCATAATCCTTTATTACTTTTTTCAGTAACAGATCGAAGTCTCCGTCACCGGAGAGCAATACAATCTTGTCAACATCTTTGACCGCCTCCAGCACATCAATCGTAATACCAACGTCCCAGTCACCCTTGGCAGAGCCGTCACTGCGCTGAATATAGGGTTTGAGTTTTACGGTGAAGCCGATGTGTTTGAGGGCATCCTGAAATTTGAGTTGTTTTTCATCGCCACGATGCGTGGCATAGGCGATTGCAGAAATTATCTCTCCTTCAGAACTGATTCGCTGCCAAAGTTTCCGGTAATCAAACTGGCGGCCATAGGCCTGGCGCGTGGTGTAATAAATGTTTTGTACGTCTGCAAAAACAGCGATTCTTTTCACAATGCGGCATGTCTCGTTTGGTTAATCGTCTTCTACCGGTTCACGCCGCTCAAGCCCCGGAAAGGGCGTACACGACGCGGGCATCAAAAAGTTGCTTCGAGGTATCTTTCGTAACCCACAGATTCAAAAGGTTATAAAATGGCTCCCCGGAACGCCCTCGATCGACCTTCCTGGCCGGGCGTTGTCACGCGACGTCTCCATGCACATCACCGGTATA
The DNA here is from genome assembly GCA_963768575.1 of uncultured Halobacteria archaeon. Classification (GTDB taxonomy): domain Bacteria; phylum Pseudomonadota; class Gammaproteobacteria; order UBA9214; family UBA9214; genus UBA9214. Next base: position 2,364 of record CAVYIJ010000013.1, on the reverse strand, counting down.
ACCCTGTGACTCTCGGTCTTATGGCCACCCTTGTTGGCGGACGATGGATTGTAAGCTGAAGAAACTTAATGGCTCCCCGGGACGGGCTCGAACCGCCGACCTGGTGATTAACAGTAGCACAAACACTTTGTTTTCCGATCAGAAAGCTTAAGAATCCTAAACGCTTTTCCGGCGGCTTTTCCGATTGGCCCCCTGGACTGAACTACCACTGAACCTTCCCGAACACGTAACTTCGGAATTGGCGCATTTATTGCCGCTTTTTTGAATGTGCTCAAAGCGTTGTGTCTTTGTGGCGACTGAAAATTTACTGAAACGACACCACAGTCGCTGCGTGGGGGGGGTGTGGCTGCCTGAGGGTTGCGGCATGCTCACACTGAGAACCTCCGAGAGTTGATCACTGTGGGCCGGAGTGGGGCGCCTTGCACCGGCTCCGGGTGGCCGCTGCATCGTGGTCGTGACGGCGACGGGTCGTGGCAGGATCTCAGGGTGCCGACCGGGCCGGAAAACTGGAAAACTGACATCATGCTCACCCGCCTGGCTTGCCAGGATTCCATGTTTTCAGGATTTCAGGTTTTCACTCCCCATGCTGCCCCCTGAAATTCTGCCGATTGAGCCCGGAGGAGGTGGGATGGGGGAGGCGAGAAATATCCTGAATGTGCTCGAACCCGGACCTTTAGGGCCTGCTTATATAAACAATGGCTTAACGGCAGAGAACGACCCTAATCGGAAGTACAGCGTAAGTCGCTGTATGTCATAAAAGTACTGATATCCGACATAGCCAACACAGCAGATTCGCAGATCGATGAGCCCACCGAACGGTAAGTTCGAGTTCAATCTCGGACGTTCCCTCTGAAAACAATTAAATATATACAGCAATGGTCTGGGCGCGCGTCTCACCCCGTGAGTGCTGCCGACCGGGACGTACGCTACAGCTCGTCGATCTCGTCTAATCCCATCTCACGTGCACGCCTGCGCCACAGGCGCCGTGCATAGGCCTGCATGTCCGTCGTCTGGTCACTCTCATCGATGATCTCCAGGCCCAGCAGGGTTTCGAGGATGTCTTCGAGTGTGACCAGCCCGATGGTGCTGCCGTACTCATCAACGACGATCACCAGATGGGCGCGTTTTTCCATCAGGGAATTGAAGGCCTGGGATACTGATATTGAGGCGGGCAGAGCATGAAGCTCGCGGCAGTAGTTCGCCAACGGGGTGTCCGTGTTGCCACGTGCCTGTGCCAGCAACAGGTCGTTACGTAACACGAAGCCGTTTAAATGCTCGGGGTCGTCTGCATAGATCGGGATGCGTGAGAACCGCTGGTTCTCGTATTTCCAGAAAAATTCCTCGACACGCAGGTCTTCTGGCAGCGAGAAGATGACCGTGTGAGGTGTCATGACATCTGTCACCTTGCTGTTTCGGAGCCGCAGCAGGTTCTTGAGTATGTGGGCTTCCTCCTGTTTGAGTAAGCCTTCACCGGCGCTGATGTCCGCCATTGCGGCCAGTTCGTCGCGGTTAAAGCCTGTCAGTACCGGTCCGTGGGATAGGCCACGCGTGATCAGCTCGGCCATTTTCACGAATGGCCATAGCAGCCAGACCATCACTTGCAGCACGTAGGCTGTGGCCGGTGCGAGTTGCTTCCAGTAGTACGCACCGAGAGTCTTGGGGATGATTTCCGAAAACACCAGGATCAGCAGTGTCAGCACAGCCGATGTAACACCGACCCAGGCATTGCCGAAAATCTGTGCGGCCTGCGCGCCCGCACCTACGGCTCCAACAGTGTGAGCGATGGTATTCAGAGTCAGTATGGCTGCTAGTGCGTTGTTGATTTCCGCCTTCATTCTTCCCAGTATGGCGCCCGAAGGTTTGCCAGCCCGGGTGAGCAGGGTGATATAGGGGGTGTTGACACTGAGGATGACCGCTTCGGCGATCGAGCACAGGAACGAAAATCCCAGTGCTATAAATACATACGTGAACAGAAATGCCATATGGCTGGATTATAACGCTATTCCTGGACTGCCGGGTTTGGCTGGAATGGTGTGAAGGTGGGTTGCGTCGATCGGTTGAGCCGACAACCCAAAGACGACGTTTGGATTATTTGATTGAACGTCTGGAATACAGGGGTAAAGCAGACGTTCATACGGCGTACGGAAGTTACATGGCAGGTAAAATATGCACGCAGCAGCTGGATAAGTGCCGAATCTGCATAGGACACCGAGGGTCATTACCTGCATCGAAGATCCGGTGATCATTAAGAATATTCTGATGTACCTGGAAGAAAATTTTCCAACGTGAGCAGCGCCCCTGTTACCGGGCAGCCGAGCGCCGCGGCAGGTAAGGAGGTTCAATTAGTCCCGGCCCAAAGCAAAC